>JAAFJP010000023.1 GCA_013298125.1 Cytophagales bacterium
AAGGCACGCAAAAGACTATGAAAAAACAACAAATTCTGCCGAAGCATGGATATTACTAACCAATTGCCAAATAATATTAAATAGAAACTGAATTTTACCAAATATAATTTTTAAACATTTTCTTAAACAAAAATAATCAACTATTTGATAATCAAAATATTGCACTATTTTAACAACTTATTGACTTAAAACTTAACAACTTACTGCTACCAATTGATGGTTTCTAAGTTTTTGGAAATCAGGTAGTTATTTGCTTGTGAAAAATGTTTTGTTCCAAACCATCCTCCATAATTGGCAGCCATGGGTGATGGATGTTTTGCCTTCAATACACAGTGTTTTGAGGTATCAATTACTGCACCTTTGTCCTGAGCATATTTTCCCCAAAGCATAAAAACAACGTCTTGTTTTTGTTCAGAAATACATTTGATTACCGCATCTGTAAAAATCTCCCAACCTTGTTTTTGATGTGACCCCGCTTCTCCTGCCCGTACAGTAAGCGTTGAGTTGAGCAATAATACGCCTTGATTCGCCCATCGTTCCAAATTACCCGATTTAGGGATTGCAATTCCTAAATCATCATTAATTTCTTTGAAAATATTTTTTAGAGATGGAGGAGAAGGGACACCATCATTCACTGAAAAAGACAAGCCATTAGCTTGATTTTCGCCATGATAGGGGTCTTGACCTAATATGACAACCTTCGTGTTTTCAAAGCTACATTTTTCAAAAGCATTGAAAATCAACTTCCCAGGAGGATATACTTTTTGGGTAGAATACTCAGATTTGATAAATCCAACTAAGTTATTAAAATACGGTTTTTCAAATTCATCAGAAAGTCGTTCTTTCCATGAGTCGGCTATTTTTACATTCATGTTTGGGAGGGAGGGCTAAAATGTCTTCAATTGATATTTACGACGTAATTTATTTATCAAAAATTTCTTTTGAGCCGTAAAGCTCTCTGGGTGCATTTGATTAAAAATGACTTTTAATTCCTGAAAATGATCAGGTTCAGCCCACAAGAAATCTTCTGAATTGATATTTTTTTCTTCAAGATATTGTTCAAAGACCATGGTGTTACTTTTAATGGATTTTCTTCAAACAAATTTAAACAGATTTTGGATAGCTTTTAGTACATTGGTAGTGATTAGTGAATAGTGATTGGTGATTAGTGATAAAAACATTTGATTATCAAGCACTTATATAAATTTAAACGTTGATTAAATATCAACTACTACAAATAAAATAATCTTGGTTATTTCCAAAGAAAAAAAGTCGTCGGCATAGCCAACGACTTTTTTGATAACCCTAACCCATAAAAAATTTAACAATCTAATTATGCTCTTTCTTTGTTTTCAAGGAAATGAATCAAGTTTGAAAAAGAGTCGCCAGCATAACCAGCGACTTTTTTGATAACCCTAACCCATAAAAAATCTATGAAAAACTAATTTTATGCTCTTTTAAAATATATGTTTCCTATTTATCTATGTGGTTGCAAAGTTTGAAAAAGAGTCGCCAGCATAACCAGCGACTTTTTTGATAACCCTAACCCATAAAAAATCTATGAAAAACTAATTTTATGCTCTTTTAAAATACATGTTTCCTATTTATCTATGTGGCTGCAAAGTTTGAAAAAGAGTCACCAGCACAACCAGCGACTTTTTTGATAACCCTAACCCATAAAAAATCTATGAAAAAACTTATTTTATGCTCTTTTAAAATATATGTTTCCTCTGTTATCTATGTGGTTGCAAAGTTTGAAAAAGAGTCGCCAGCATAACCAGCGACTTTTTTGATAACCCTAACCCATAAAAAATCTATGAAAAAACTATACTATACAATTTCAATAATCAGGAAAATTTTAGTCGAATGTGACTCGCCGAATGGAATGTGAAGAATAACCGAGAAGGTTAAAAACAAAATATGACGGAATTAGCGGGTATAAATAATCACTAATGGTTTCATATCATTATCGCATCTGGCGGGATGTTTTACTGATAATAATTTAATCACAATATACGTGCCAAAATTTAAAAAACAAAATAGTTTTTTAAATTAAAGACAGAAAATACATAAGAAACGTATTTTTAACGTTTATCAAAACAAAAAGCACCAGCCAATTGCTCGACTGATGCTTTTTTTATGAGTTGTTAAGTTTCTAAATGATAAGTTGTTAAGCGTTCTACAATTTAGCAACTTAAAACTTATCAACTTATTAGTTACCTACTGGCTTCGCTATCTCAACATTCACTTTCTTACCTTTGATAGACGCTCCATCCATGCGATTCAATACCGTTGTTGCGTATTCTTTTGGAATATCAACGAAAGTATATTTATCAAAAATATTGATTTGTCCTAATGTATTTCCTGGGATTCCTGTTTCGCCTGCAAATGCTCCTACAATGTTGGCTGGTGAGATTTTCTCATCAAAACCAATATTAACAAACATTCTTACCATGTTGTCATCTTGACGGTATGGTTTTCCAGCTCTGTCTGTACGAGGACCTCTGTCTTCACCTGAGCGAGGACGATCACCTGTACGTGGAGGGCGAGAATCATTACGGTCAAAACTTCTACCGCCGTCTCTACGACCACCATCACGTGAATCATTGTTTCCGTAGCTTCTGCCACCGTCACGTCCACCACCATCACGACTTCCGAAACGTCCATCACGAGAACCAAAACGGTCACCGCTACTTCCATTTCCACGACCACCATCACGGCTTCCAAAACGGTCATTACGTCCGCCGTCACGACTTCCGTAACGATCCCCTCCACGGCTTTCGCCTTCTAAGTTTTCATCAGCAAATTCGTTTTTCGCAACGCCCATATTCATTTTTACAAGAGCCGCAACAATTTGCTCATTCGTAAATCCAGCGTGGGTTAATGAACCATAAACATCTCCGAAAAGAGCTAAATCATCTTCTTGAATAGCGTTTTGTACTCTTTCAATAAACATTCCTTTCTTCACACCAACCACATCTGAGAACGATGGAATCACGCCTTTATCAATTTTCACTTTCGTAAAATTCATAATATCTCTCAAACGATTACGTTCTGCACCAACCACGAAAGTATAAGCCTTTCCAGTTTTGCCAGCACGACCTGTACGACCAATACGGTGTACGTAATATTCTTCATCTAATGGAATATCATAATTGAAAACTGCATCAATATCATTCACGTCAATTCCACGAGCGGCAACGTCAGTCGCAACCAAAATAGTTGTTGCACCCGAACGGAATTTTGCCATTACGTTTGTGCGTTGTGTTTGACGTAAATCTCCGTGTAAACCTTCGGCAGCGTATCCTCTCAATATCAATTCTTCAACCACTTCATCCACTCTCTTCTTCTGGTTACAGAAAATCAAAGCCAACTTTACGCCATAAAAATCCATCAAACGAGTCATTACTTCCATTTTTGCCTTGCCTTTTACATCAAAATATAATTGTTCGATGTTAGCATTGGTGATTTCGTTTTTCACAACTTTCACCAATTTAGGGTCATTCTGATAACGAGACGTAAGAGCCATAATTGGCTTAGACATCGTTGCCGAGAAGAAAACGGTTTGACGGTCTTCGTTTGTTTCTTGCAAAATACTTTCGATATCGTCACGGAAGCCCATATCGAGCATTTCGTCGGCTTCGTCAAGCACTGCCATTTGTACTCTTTCTAATTTTAAAGCACGTCTTTCAATCAAGTCAATCACACGTCCAGGCGTACCTACAACGATGTTTGCCCCTGCTTTCAACGACTTAATTTGACGTTCGATTGAATCACCACCATAAACCGTAGTAACCCAAACGCCTTTTTTATACTTGGCTAATTTTTTGATTTCTTCGGTAACTTGTACTGCTAATTCACGAGTTGGGCAAAGCACCAAACCTTGAACATACTTGTCAAAAGCAATGATTTTTTCAATCATCGGAATACCGAACGCTGCTGTTTTACCAGTACCCGTTTGGGCTTGTCCGATTACATCACGACCTTCCAATAAGTAAGGGATTGCTTCTGATTGGATTGGAGAGGCAGTTTCAAAGCCCATATCCAATACTGCTTTTTTAATATCTTCCGACACGGGAAGTTCGTCAAATCTTAATCTTGCGATTTCACTCATAATTTTTCTGCGTCACATCTAACGACATGAAGAATAATTAGGGCATCGGCATGATGCTCCATTCGTTTCCTGCGACTAATTTTTAATTGATTTGTAATAATTTTGCTTTAATGATGCCCGAACATCCGTTAAAGCTCTGGGAGACCGACCTGAGAAGTTTTTAAGTTTTAAGTTTTTAAGTTGCTAAAATTACGACTGGTAAATTTTTATTAACTTAAAACTTGGCAACTTAACAACTTGCTTTGAGAAGAAGTGCTTCGTGCCAACGAAGCGAACACAGAGACGTGCGGATGTTTTTGTACTAATTTTGCACAAAGGTACGTCAATCTTTTATATTCGCAAATTTTATTGGATTATTTTTAGAAGAGTAAAGTTAATTATTTTCTTTCCTCCCAAATTTTAGGATTCCTGCTTGTATGTAAAACGGCAATAATTTGAACATTGTAATTGATGTTGTCTATCGTATAATGCACCATGAAAGGGAATTTATTAATGAGCATACAATGTACATCAGCATATCTGTTAGTATAAATTTCAGCATCTATTTTCAAAGAATTGATTTGTAATTTGGTTTGTTTTTGAAAACGAGAACCTAAGCCTTGTAATTGCTCATTATACCAATCCGTAGCCATTTGAATATCTGACAAAGCCTCTTCGTCAATCTTAATTTTATACTTCATTATCAAGGATTTAGCGCTTTAGACACCTCATCCCAATCAAGCATTCTACTTGGGTTTGTCTTATTTTTTTCTATTCTATCTAAAACTATCTTTTGATGTTCTACTGGAATATCAAAATTATCGTTCCAAATAAATTCATTCAATTTTACTTTTTCTGTGGGTGATAATTGTTTTACCACATCAAGCAATTGTTGAAAATTCAAATTGACATTTAATTGTAAACTGTTCATACCTTTTTTATTTATACACAAATATAAAAAAATCAAACAAATTATTTCACTTCCCCCAATAATAATCCCAAGCCGCTAAAGCTATCTCCGCAATAATTTTATCATTGGTAGTTTCATCCTCCATTGAATTTGAAACAAAAACGGCAAGTGCAAATTGTTTGCTGTTAGGAAGGGTGATGATACCTATATCGTTAGTCGCTCCCGTCAAGCCTTCTTTATTTTTCCCAGAAAAGCCCGTTTTGTGAGCTACTTTGGCTTTGGAAGGCAGCAATCCCTTGATTTTATTAGGTCCTGTGGTTGTTTCAAACATGACTTTACACATAAAATCTTGACTACTTTTTGAAAGAATCTTTTGCTTGTAAAACTTTTGGAGTAATTGCACTGCCGCAAAAGGTGTAGTATAATTTTTGTATTGTAAACTCCAATCGTTTTGAATCCGTACTTCTGGATCAAGAATGGCTACCTCTTTTATGCCAATTTCATGGATATAATCATTCGCCTTTTCTGTGCCACCTATGAGTTTGAATAGCACATCACAACCAACATTATCACTTTGTGAAACGGTATATTTTAAGATTTCTTTCAAAGGAAGATTAAGATTGCCTTCTGGGTATTTTTCTCTGAGAGGACTATATAAATCTGGAATCATATCCGCTTTACTCAAAAAAACATCTTGATTTAAGGACAATTGTCCTTTATCGACTTGGTTCAAAACGGCTAATCCCAAATGAAATTTATAGACACTCTGCATCGGGAAATGATTACTTCCATTGAGCGTCAAAGTATCACCATTTTCGAGGTTCATAATACCTACGCCCACGGTGGCACGCTTTGATTTGACGATTTGGATAATTTTTTCTTTGAGAACACTATTTTGTGAATGCCCCGAGAATACTAAAAAGGTAAGAGAAATAAAAAGTGTTAGCTTTTTCATGCTTTAATTCCAATGTTATTGAAAAATATTTCTTTAAACAAGTTACGAATTTTAATATTTCAAAAATTACTCTTCCTTAGATAAAGATAATAATTGTGACATATTTTGATAATTTTTATGAGAATATTACAAATTATTGAAAATATATTGATACCTCAATATTGAGAGAAAATTGTTTCAAGCCCTCAATAGATGTAAATTAGCACGATTTTAGAATAATATCTAATAACCTTTTCATCATAAATCTTTCACAATTCCTTAACACAAAGTCTTATGTCATCAATTTCCACTGAATCCGAAGTAGTTAAATCAGACAAGTATCCGAAGGCAACACCCTACGTAATTGCTAACGAGGCTGCCGAGCGTTTTAGCTTTTATGGGATGCGGTCAATTCTCTCCATTTTTTTAGTAACTCAATTTTTTAACCCTTCTGGAAATACAGCACTTCAAGCTGTGGCAGAAGCAAAATCAAATGAACAAGTACATTTATTTGTTTCATTAGCTTATTTTACGCCACTAATTGGAGCAATTTTAGCGGATTGGTTTTTCGGAAAATACAAAGTTATTCTTTATGTATCTTTAATTTATTGTGTAGGTCATTTATTTTTGGCATTGTATGACACTGATTTACAATGGTTTGGCTACGGATTAACGCTTATTGCAATTGGAGCTGGCGGTATAAAATCTTGTGTTTCTGCCAATTTGGGAGACCAATTTGATAAAACTAATGAGCATTTAATGTCAAAGGTTTATGGTTGGTTTTATTTTTCAATCAATGCTGGTTCTGTTTTATCCAATTTTTTTATTCCAATTTTGTATGAAAAATATGGTGCATCTGTTGCCTTTGGAGTTCCAGGAATATTAATGGCTTTGGCAACCCTTATTTTTTGGTTGGGTAGAAATAATTACATAAAAGTACCACCGTCAGGAATTAATTTTGATTTTCAGAAAATGAAAGAAGGATTGATTGCCGCAGGTCGTGTTTTATTAGTTTTCGCTTTCATTCCACTATTTTGGGCAATGTGGGACCAAAACCTTTCTGAGTGGGTACTTCAAGCTCAACATTTAGATTTAACACTTTTTGAAGGTGTTGTATCTTTACCATCACAGGTTCAATTAGCCAATCCAGTATTCTTAGTAAGTTTTCTACCTGTGTTTACTTATGTGATTTACCCATTTTTTGAAAAAATAGGCATAAAGCCAACACCACTTCGCAAGATAGGAGTTGGTCTTGCTATGACAGGGCTTTCATTTGTATTAATTGCACAAATTCAAGACTCAATTGATGCAGGAGGACATCCGTCAGTTTGGAGACAAATTTTCGCTTACTTGGTTTTGGCTTGGGGAGAAATTCTGGTATGGGTAACCTGCCTTGAATACGCATACACTAATTCACCGAAGTACATGAAAAGTACAATGGCGGCAATTGGGCTTTTAACGGTATCCTTGGGCAATTATTTAGTGGCATTAATGAATGAGAGTATTTCAAAAGGAGGCTATTTTGCTTCTTTGAGAGTAACAGGTCATGAATCCGAGTACTATTGGTTTTTCGTAAAATTAATGGCTATTGAAGTCGTAATCTTCATGTTAGTCTCTAAATTCATCAAAGAAAAACGTTATGTAGGAGAAGATTAATTGAAACAAAATAACTAAAATAAAATCCTCGAAAATACTCGCCAATTGGTATTTTTGAGGATTTTTTTCAGAAGTTAGCCTCCCACCTTCACAGCCTTATATCCTTGTCCAATCAACCAATTCAAAACCTTATCTCTAACATCGCCCTGAATCAAAATTTCACCATCTTTGGCAGAACCTCCACAACCACAAAGGTTTTTGAGTTTTTTGGCTAAGGTTTCTAAATCTTCTTCGCTACCCACAAATCCAGTAATCAACGTTACTTGTTTTCCTGCACGAGCTTTTTTATCTAATTGAATCTTTAATTTTTGTTTCTCGGGTGGCAAAGTCTCTGCAACTTCCTCATTATCAAAGGAATACTCAAAATCTTGATTGGTTGAATAGACCACGCCCACGGGTATTTTTTTGTTTTTAGACATTGCCAATAACGTTTAGTGATTGTTTTTTTATTGTAACTGTTATTTCGTTGGTGTTCAATTGTAAAGGCTCTCCGTCAAAATGTATCAAGAAATTTTTATTTGATTTTATCGAAAAAGCCTCGCCCGATTCCATTTCAATATACCTCGAATTAGGTAAAGTTCCTCTGAATAATCTCACACCAATAATTGGGGCAGCCCCAAATGGAAAAGGTTTTAGCATCACCATTTCTATCAAACCATCATCAATTTTTGATTTTGGAGAAATCATGGCATTATTTCCATATTGAGTTGCATTGGCAAAAGTGATAGCAAAAGCCGTTCTATCTTCTTGATTGTCAAAATGATAACTCTCAGGCTTAAACGTTCTAAAAGATTTTAAAGCCATTTTTGCGTAGGTTTTTAAACCTCTGGAAGGTTGTTTTGAAAATTCATTAGCCACTTCTGCATCAAAGCCCACGCCCGCCGTACACAAGAAAGGTATTTCATTCAAAAAACAAACATCCATCTTCTCAACCTTCTGATTTACAGCAAATTGGATGGCTTTTTCAGTTTTCAAAGGAATTTTAAGATGGCGAGCTAAACCATTTCCAGAACCAATTGGTACGATGCCCAAGGCAGTTTCTGAATCAATTAAACCTCTTCCTACTTCATTGACTGTCCCATCGCCTCCAATGGCTACTACTTTGGACACACCTTCTCGAACGGCTTTTTGAGCAATTTCTGTGGCATGACCTGCATATTCCGTAAAAATCAAGGCACTATCAGGCAATTTTGAAATAAACTGCTTAATTTTATTTTTCTTTGCGGAGGTGGTTGTCCCCGACATTGGATTCATCACAAACCAAATCATTAGCTAAAAAATATAAAGAGAATTATTAGAACCAACACAAACGACAAGTACATCAAACCATCCACGAGGTAGTAGTCTTTGTATTTTTCAAAATAATCCTTCAATTTCATACTCATCAATGTTAATTTATTCAAATTTATGAAAAAAATACTACTTATCGCCCTTACCCTCTCTGCATTTGTCGTAAAAGCCCAAACCGCAGAAGATAAACAGCAAATACTCAATATCTTAGACCGCCAGACCAAGGCTTGGAATAATGGTGATACCGAAAATTTTATGAATGGTTATTGGGAGTCAGACTCACTCATGTACATAGGCAAGTCGGGCGTAACGTATGGGTACAAGTCCACCCTGGAACGTTACAAAAAGAATTATCCCAACAAGGCCACGATGGGAACATTGAAATTTGACATTATCCAAGTTAATTTTCTATCAAAGAGAGCCTGTCTGGTAGTAGGAAAATGGCATTTAACTCGCCCAGAGAAGGGAGACGTTGGCGGTCATTACACTTTAATTTGGCGTAAAATCAAAAAAGAATGGGTGATTGTAGCTGATCATTCATCGTAAATTTATATTGTAGGGACGAAAGTAATTCGTCTTATTTCGAACATCGGACGAATTGCTTTCGTCCCTACCTTTTCCTCAATGATTTCATTAAACACAGTTTACCGACACAAATTTTCGTTTTCTCAAAACGATGTAATCCTTTTCGCCCAAGTTTCAGGTGATAATAACCCCCTTCATTTAGATGCTGATTTTGCGGCTACCACAGCCTTCAAAAGACCAATAATTCATGGTGCTTTGGCTTCGAGTGTTTTCTCTAAGATAATGGGAACAGAGTTTCCAGGCTTTGGTAGTGTATATTTGAAGCAAGTATCCGAATACAAACGCCCCATGTTTGTAGATACTGAATATAAGGCTGTTTTTACGGTTACATCTATTAACCCCGATAAACACACTGCTGAAATTTCTACGGAGATTTTTGATGTCCAGACAGGTAAGAAGACTACCGAAGGAATGGCGATGATTATGAATAAAGAGGAGTTTTGATTTTGGGAATTGGAGGTTATCAGTTCCTAATTACCCAATTCCTAATTACCCAATTCCTAATTACCCAATTCCTAATTACCCAATCCCTAATTACCCAATCCCTAATTACCCAATCCCAAAATTTTTCATTAAAACAAAAAAGGCTCAGAAAAATCTGAGCCTTTTTTATTGCAAAGTGATGTGAAATATTATTTCGCAGCACTGTTTTTCATGTCTTGTACTTGTGTACGAATGTCCTGAGCAAGGGTCTTTAACTGTTGCATACCGCCTCTTACACGAGTACCTGCTGCTTGGTTTCCTTTGTCATAAAACTTGTCGAAATCTCCTTCTAAGGACATGATTAAGTCTTTTACTTCTGCAAATCTGTTCATAATACAAAACTGGATTTAGGATGAATAAATGGTTGAAAAAAGCCTTAAATAACGCCGTGGCGTATATTTGTCTCGAAATATAGCTAATTTATTACATCTTCCAAATCCAAATAATAAAAAAAGAACAAAAAATGTGATTTTTTTATCAAATTAGACCAATTCAGCCTCTTTTGTCTGTTCAGCAATGAATTTTTCGGCTATTTCACGATAAACTCCATCTCTCAACTTATCCTGTACAATTTTGAAGCAATCCATCGTATATTCTACGTCTTCGAGTGTATGTGAAGCCGTTGGAATGATACGCAACATGATTTGTCCTTTTGGTACAACGGGGTACGTTACAATCGAACAGAACACGCCCATATTTTCACGTAAATCTTGAACCAATCCAATCACGTGAGTTAATTCATAATCACCGTGTAAGAACACAGGCGTTACACATGAAGCCGTTGAGCCAATATCAAATCCTCTTTCTTTCAAGCCTTTTTGTAAAGCACGTACGTTTGTCCATAATTTCTCACGCAATTCTGGATGTTTTTTGATTAATTCCAAACGCTTCATTCCACCGATTACAAATGGCATTGGTAAAGCCTTTGCATAGATTTGTGAACGCATATTGTATTTCAAGAACATCACAATATCTTTATTCGCTGCTACGAAAGCTCCAATCGAAGCCATTGATTTTGCAAAAGTTGAGAAGTATAAATCAATACCATCCATACAGTTCAATTCTTCGTGAACGCCACGTCCGTTTGCTCCCATTGTTCCAAATCCGTGAGCATCATCTACCAAAATACGGAAATTGAAATCTTTTTTCATTTCCACGATTTTGTCCAATGAACCTACTTTTCCAGACATTCCAAAAACGCCTTCGGTAATTACTAAAATTCCTCCACCCGTTTCTGCAACTTTCTTAGTAGCACGTTCTAAGTTTTTACGCAACGAATCCATGTCATTGTGATTGAACTTATAATAATCGCCCATTTTGGCTTTGTGCAAACGAATACCGTCAATCAAACAAGCGTGAGACTCGGCATCGTAAACAATGATGTCGTTACGGTCACACATACATTCAACCACCGACATAACGCCTTGATAACCAAAGTTCAAAAGGAATGAATCTTCTTTTCCTACAAACTCAGCTAATTGAGCTTCAAATTCTTCGTGCAAATCAGAGTTACCAGACATCATTCTCGCTCCCATTGGGTACGCCAAACCGTAGTCTGCCGCCGCTTTGGCATCTGCCTCACGTACTTCTGGGTGATTACCAAGTCCTAAATAATTGTTCAGCGACCAGTTCAACATTTCTTTACCGTTGAACGTCATTCTCGGACCTAATTCACCCGTTAATTTAGGGAAAGTAAAATAGTGATGAGAAAAATGAGCATGGGCTCCGATAGGTCCAAGACCTTTACTAACTTTATCGAAAATATCCACTTTTGTATAATTTAATGAATTGTGAGTTAATAAAAATTAGACTTTATGTTTGTCAGAAAGTCTCAAAGTAAAAATCTTAATTCTTAGTTATTTTATATATTTCGGTTAAAAATCGTTTAATTAACTTAAAATAATCACAAAGTTAATAGATTATTTTCTTTCTACAAAATATCTAAGAGTCTTGTAATATATCAAAAAGTTTATCCAAAATGTTTTATTATTTATAGTAATATTTCAAGAACTTACTTTTGGGATTTCAAATTCTCAGAAAGGTTTTGTATATTGTTATCGGAATACCACATTAATCCACATTCTTAATACTGATTTTGATTTTTCAACCATCTACAAAAAATACAATCTTAGTATGACCAATTCATTGAATAGGCAGTCCGTTCACGATGAAGTAGAAATAATAGACTTCTTGGTGGATAATAATGCCATGATTAAAGATTTCACGAGAAGTCAATTAATCTGGTTTTTTGTGGAAGAAAGCTTCCATATCGTTCTGTTTTTGGCAGAAGGCGAAAAAACTCGCTTTGAGCGTTATATCGTAGAATGTTTTTCAGAAAACATGAACGATATGATTGCCCTTTGGAATAAGTTTGACAAAAAGATTCAAGCCAACCAAGAAGTGCGAGTGATGAAATTAGCCAAAAACAAAGTCCACGACTTAATTGCGATGTCTGAGACTTTTCAGGCTTTGTTTGGGCGTAGGGATTTTGAGGAAGAATAGATTTTTACTTAGGAATGGGATTTACTATTTCTCAAAACCAAGAATTAAATAAGGGGATGTGCAAAATAAATATTTTACACATCCCCTTATACTTTTATAAAAACTCAATCACAAAATCAAAAAAGATAAAACCGTACTATTTATATCTTTAATGAATTTTCGATTTATTTCTGACGAACACTAATCGCAATTCTACGATTCATGGCTCTTCCTTCCTCAGTATCGTTGGTTGCCACAGGATTTCCTGCACCATAACCCTCTGATTCTAAGCGAGATTTATCAATTCCACCCGCTACGATGGCATCCATTACTACGGCAGATCTTTCGGCAGAAAGTTTCATATTTGACTCCGCTTTGCCTACATTATCCGTATATCCACCAATTTTGATGTTTACTTTTGGAAATGCTTTCAAAATAGCAACCGTTTTCTCAATTTGCTCTTTTGACTCCACTTTCAAAGTTGATTTGCCAGTGTCAAACAAAAGACGGTCAAAATTAAACCAAGTCTTTTTATCAATTGGTTTTGAATCATCTTGAATAAATTTCACAATTTGG
The DNA here is from genome assembly GCA_013298125.1 of Cytophagales bacterium. Taxonomy (GTDB): domain Bacteria; phylum Bacteroidota; class Bacteroidia; order Cytophagales; family Spirosomataceae; genus Arcicella. The sequence continues at coordinate 13,009 of JAAFJP010000023.1, forward strand.
TCTTCTAATGAACCTTCTGGTACTTCAATTTCAGTTCCATCTGGTAGTTTCAATTTGAATAACTTTTTGATTGCATCCGTTGCACCAGCCACAACTCCACCTGCAGTACTCGCCACGGAATCCATGCCAGCCGAAGCCATTGTAGAAACTGAATCCATTGTGCTTGTAACTGTCTCCACGGGAGTTTTACCACAACCTTTCATAAAATATAACAAACCTGCAATGGCAGCCGCACTAATCAATAATGGCAATAACCATTTTGGTAAACCTCCCGATGCCTCTTCTACTACATCATTGGCATAATTCGTTGCCCCCGAAACTGTCTGTGAGGCAGCATTTGTAACGCCCGAAACTAAACTCGAAGCACCGCCCAACATTGAACCCATACCCAATAATCCACCTAATTTATCTCCTAAACCCGCTGGCATTGCGGCAGCGATATGATCTTTTTGTCCAGCTAAAAGGCTCATTAGACCACTTGCACCCATGTTTCCACCAGATACTTGCTTGCCAATTGCACCCATAACCATTGGGGCAGCTAAACTCATCAATGAACTTGCTGAACCAGATTTAATACCTGCAAAACTCGAAATCAAGCTAACGATTCCGCCCATTTTATCCCCCAAAAGTGAAGTCAAGATACCAGAACCTGCCGACATCAATCCGTCAGTACCAGCTCCTCCACCGAGTAATCCACCCAAATTGTCCATGATGCCACCGTCGTGTCCACCCGAACTCAACATTGACATCAAACTCGATGCACCATCGGCATCTGAAGCTTTGCTTACTACACTTCCCAAAACAGCGGGAAGAATTCCACTCATGGCAGTTGCGGTGCTACCAGCATCTTCGCCTACTAAGTTGGCGGCTTTTGAAATCATCTCTGGCGTGAGATTGTCTTTTAATAGTGCTAAAAGATTCATAATGAATTGTTTTAAGTTTAAGAAATTGGAAAATAGCTATAATGAGAGGATAGTAGTCGTTAAGTTGAAAGTCTATAAGTTGTTAAGTTAAAATAAATAGACATAAGTCTCTGATTAACTGAGAATTATATCTATTTTAAAACATAAATTAAATTTAGACAATCTTGCAACGAATACTTAATGTAATTTGCTTTGTAAAAACAAAAAAACGCCTCGATACGCTCAAATGAATGAAATGATAAAATTAAAAACTATTAGGAAAATACTTATACAGGGTGCTGTATCTATGGTGGGTTATTGGGGATTGGATACAAAGATAAAATTAATTTTATAAAAACAAAAAGTTGAGGATTTATGGATAATTCTAATAAAAAAAATGATTTCCAAAATATATCTGGAAATCATTTTTTATGAATCAGCCTTTCAAAGCCTTCTGATAAACATCCAAAACCCTTTTGCGAGCAAAATCATGATCAACAATAGGTTGCGGATAATCAAAACTATTTAACTCAGGCACCCATTTTTTGATGTATTCTAATTGCTTATCAAACTTTTCGGTTTGCAATCTTGGGTTAAAAACTCTAAAATAAGGTGCTGCATCGCAACCACTGCCTGATGCCCATTGCCAACCTCCATTATTGGCTGAAAAGTCAAAATCTAAGAGTTTTTTAGCAAAATAGGCTTCGCCCCAACGCCAATCTATCAATAAATGTTTGGTCAAAAAACTCGCTACCACCATACGTACTCGGTTGTGCATAAAGCCCGTAGTGTTCAACTCACGCATCCCTGCATCCACAATTGGATAGCCCGTTTTGCCATCACACCATTTCTTGAATTCAGTTTCATTGTTTCTCCATTCTATTTTATCATATTCCTTCCTGAAAGCATTTCCTTGGCTGATATGGGGAAAATGATGAAGAATATTGAAGTAAAAATCTCGCCAAATTAGCTCATTAAGCCATGTTTCTGATAAACCCTGAGCTTTTCGAGCCAATTCTCTGATACTTAATGTTCCAAAACGGAGGTGTACAGAAAGCCTTGTAGTACCTTCTATTGCTGGAAAATCCCTTTTTTCTGCATAATTTTTTACGATATTTTCACGGACTGTTTTACTTGGAAATGTTCCAGCGGTTTTTTGAAATCCCATATCTTCCAAACTTGGCATTTCGATATTTTCAGTCTTCAAAAAATTATCAAAATATTCTTCATTAGGATATGATTCTAAAAAAGAAACGTCTGTCGCTTTCTCTTTCCACTTACGACTGTATGGTGTAAAAACCGTGTAAGGTGTCCCTGCCCCCGAAAGCACTTCATCTTTTTCAAAAATCGCTTGGTCCTTATACGTATGTAATTCTACACCCTCGGTCATCGCATATTCACGCACTTCATTATCACGATTGAATGCGTAAGATTCATAATCATGATTGGTATAAATTGCCGAAACGTCATATTCATTCAAAAGAGAAGGAAAAATTTCTGAGGGAGTTCCGTACTTTACTAAAATAGTAGAACCCATTTTGGCTAATTCCGATTGAATTTCAGACAGAGTATTATGGATAAATTGGACTCGTTTATCCTTTTTATCTTCTAATTTATCCAAAATATTTTTATCAAAAATAAAGATTGGCAAAACGGGATAACCAGATTTGAGGGCATGGAACAACCCTGCATTATCGTTCAAACGGAGGTCTCGACGAAACCAAAAAATAGAGATTTTAGACATGAATATTAAATAAATTGATTGGTATTATTTTAACAGCGTACCACGATTTTTGTTTATTGAAATAAAAAGAAGACTATGTTTTTTCTTCTTTTACGAAATTTTAGAATAATCATTCATCTCAAAAATCTATCTCTCAATTGTTTAAACTAAACAATTGAACAAAATCAAGAAATATTTAAAACTTATTCGTCATTTCTATTGACAACGCCTATCTCAAAATTGTATATTTGCAAGAATCGTATTGAGGTCGTTGGTTTTATAAACTGGACTTTGGTATAATTTCGGAGTGACTATTCTCTGAAAACTCAAAACCCATCTTTCATTTATCAACGTTTAAATACAAAAAAATAAAGACATGATTCCAGGTGAAAAAACCGCAAATATTATCAGAATGAAGTTATCTGAGTTCAAGTTTGACTTACCAAATAACTTAATTGCTCTATATCCTACCGAACATCGTGGCGAATCTCGTATGATGGTTGTTAATAGAAAAACCAAAACCATCGAACACAAAATGTTTACGGATATTTTGGATTATTTTGATGATGGAGATGTAATGATAATGAACGATACCAAAGTATTTCCAGCTCGTTTGTATGGTCAAAAAGAAAAAACAGGGGCTAAAATTGAGGTATTTTTATTGAGAGAACTGAATCGTGAACACCGTTTGTGGGATGTTTTGGTTGATCCAGCTCGTAAAATCAGAGTTGGTAACAAGTTATATTTTGGGGATAGTGATTTGGTGGCTGAGGTAATTGATAACACTACTTCTCGTGGACGTACTATCCGTTTCTTGTACGATGGCGACCATGATGCTTTGATGAAACAAATTCATTTGTTGGGCGAAACACCGCTTCCAGACGAAATCCGTTTCAAGCGTAATGTTGAACCTGCCGACGAAGAGCGTTTTCAGACGATTTATGCCAAACACGTAGGGGCAGTTGCCGCACCAACGGCTGGTATGCACTTCGACAGAATTATGATGAAGCGTTTGGAGTTGAAAGGAATCAATTTCGCTGCCTTGACTCTACACATCGGTTTGGGAACTTTCAGAACTGTTGATGTGGAAGATTTGACAAAACACAAAACTGATTCTGAGAACTTCAATATCCAACCAGAAACTTGTGATATTGTAAACGAAGGAATTGATAATAAAAAGAAAATTTGTGCCATCGGAACAACCGTAATGAGAGCCTTAGAATCTTCGGTTTCGGCAGATGGTCATTTGAAACCCATTGATGGCTGGACGGATAAATTTATTTTCCCTCCCTACGACGTACGTATTCCAAATGCACTTTTAACCAATTTGCATTTGCCAGAATCGGTATTGATTATGATGACTTCTGCCTTTGGAGGTTTTGAGTTAATCAAAGAAGCGTACCAAATTGCGATAAAAGAAAAATATAAATTCTTTACTTACGGAGACGTAATGTTGATTATTTAATTTTCGTACAAATACGAAAAAGGCTGTCAAAATGATTTTAACAGCTTTTTTTATTATAAATACCTCCTAATATCCAATCGCTGTATCATCCGCTCTCACATCTGCCCCGCCCTCATACGTACCATCTGGCAATACCAAAATGCAATCCATTCTGCCAATCGTATTCTTCTGAGAATCAAGTTTATAGCCTTTCTCTCGCATTCTTTTTAGAGTCTGTTCTGTGAATCCACCTTCTTCAAAAGTTGTTCGGTCAGGCAACCATTGATGATGAAAGCGTAAAGCATCTACTGCCTGTTGCATAGTCATTCCGTGTTCGGCAACGTTCAAAAATACTTGAAAAACCGAAGTGATAATTGTTGAACCGCCTGGTGTTCCCAAAATCATTTTCAGCTTTCCATTTTCTTCTACAATCGTAGGAGTCATGGATGATAACATCCTTTTGTTGGGAGCAATGGCGTTGGCTTCGTTGCCAATCAAACCATAAGAGTTTGGCACGCCAGGTTTTACCGAAAAATCATCCATCTCATCATTCATTAAAAAACCTGCACCGTCCACTACGACTTTACTCCCGTAAGAATTATTCAGAGTGGTTGTAATAGAAACGGCATTTCCTTCTTTATCGACAAAAGAGGAGTGTGTCGTTTCGATGCTTTCATGTCCGCCAATCGTTCCTGCCTTTACATTTCTGCTATCGGTGGCTTGTTCAAAAGTGAAAGTTTCCCAGCGTTTTTTTAGAAAATCTTGGCTCAGAAGCTCTTTTTGAGGGACTTTTACAAAATCGGGGTCGCCCAACCAAGTGGCACGGTCTGCAAAAACTCTTCTTTCTGCCTCAATCATCACTTGCGTAGTCGAGTCGGTATGCCATCCCCAACGTTTGAGTGGATATGGCTCAACGTATTTCAATAATTGGACCAAAGCAATACCACCACTCGAAGGCGGAGGCATTGAAATTACTTTCATATTTTTATAATTTTCAACAACGGGTTCACGCCAAGTTGCTTTATAATTATCCAAATCTTTTTGGGTGATAATTCCTCCACCACGTTTCATCTCTGCCAAAAGAAGATTCGCCGTTTCACCTTCGTAAAATCCTTTTCTCCCTTGTTCTTGGATTCTACGAAGCACTTTTGCCAAATCTTTTTGAACTAATAATTCTCCTTCTTTCCACGTGAGCGTATCAGGTTTTACGAAGTATGATTTATTGGGATTATATTTTACAAAATCAGCCTTTGTGCGATTCAAGCCTCTTGCTTCACGCATCGTCAATTTTACGCCATTTTCAGCTAAATCAATGGCAGGTTGTAAAATCTGTTGCCAAGTCAATTTTCCGAAGCGTTTATGAGCTTGTTCTAAACCATCAACCGAACCAGGCGTTCCGCTTGCAGTGTGTCCGTACCAACTCAATTGACCCGCTTTTACGTTTCCTTTTTCATCCAAGTACATATCTCGACTGGCATTTTCAGGAGCTTTTTCACGATAATCGAGGGTATATGATTTACCTTTTTTATCACGATAAACCAAAAATCCTCCACCACCAACATTTCCAGCGGCGGGATGAACAACTGCCAAAGCAAATTGCGTAGCCACGGCTGCATCAATGGCATTGCCACCCATTTTCAGAATATCAACACCTACCTGTGAGGCGGCAGGGTGCGTTGCGGCAACCATCCCATTTTTACCATAAACGGATTCCTTTTTAGCAAAGAACGGCGTAGCCTTTGGGTCTTCGTTTGAAAACTGATAAAATCCAAGATTTTCTGAGGGCTTTGAGCTTATATTGGTTTGAGAAATCGGTTGCGTCGTTTTGCAGGAAATCGTAATGATTCCTATTCCAATCAACGAAAAGAGCGTATTTTTTGAAAATGAAATATACATTTGATGAAGTTTTTTTATTCTAAACAATGAAATATTGCCTCTGGATATTTCTCCCAAAAGTATTGTATTCGAGAAAAATATTAGTAACAATTAACCAATAACTAATAACCAATAACTAATCACAAAGGAATATTCCCATGCTTTTTCCTCGGCATATTTACTACTTTATTTTCTAACATTTTAAAGGCTCTGATGAGTTTTTGGCGAGTCTCCGAAGGCATAATTACTTCGTCAATATAGCCTCTGTGTGCTGCACGGTAGGGATTTGCGAATTTCTCGGTGTATTCGTCCACTTTTTCTTGGAGTTTTTCTTCGGGGTTTTCTGCCGAGGCAATTTCTCTTTTGAAAATAATTTCTGCCGCTCCTTTTGCTCCCATCACCGCAATTTCTGCCGATGTCCAAGCGTAGTTCATGTCGGCTCCGATGTGTTTTGAATTCATTACGTCATACGCACCTCCGTAGGCTTTGCGAGTGATGACGGTGATTCTTGGCACGGTTGCCTCACAGAAAGCGTACAATAATTTTGCTCCATGCGTAATGATGCCACCCCATTCTTGATTTGTGCCAGGCATAAACCCTGGAACGTCCTCCAAAACCAATAATGGCACATTGAAACAATCGCAAAAACGCACAAAACGGGCAGCTTTTTGACTGGCGTGAATATCCAAAACGCCCGCCATGACGGCTGGTTGATTTGCCACAATGCCAATACTCCGACCACCCAAACGAGCGAATCCTACTACAATATTCTCTGCAAAATTTTTATGTACTTCAAAGAAAGAATCAGCATCCGTGAGGGTATCAATCACTTCCTTGATGTCATAGGGCTGATTGGGATTTTCTGGAATGATGCTGTCCAAACTTTCTCTGATTTCGTTGCTTGGTTCGTAGGGCAAAAAGGGAGGTTGATCTTCGCAATTTTGAGGAATGTATGACAATAATTTCTTAATGTCGTTGATGCAAGTAACCTCATTGGCACACGAAAAATGCGTTACGCCCGACTTGGTTGAGTGTGTAGAAGCACCGCCCAATTCTTCGGAAGTTACGACTTCGTGCGTTACGGTTTTGACCACATTTGGACCCGTTACGAACATATACGAGGTGTTTTCGACCATCATAATAAAGTCGGTGATGGCGGGAGAATATACCGCCCCACCCGCACAGGGTCCCATAATGGCAGATATTTGAGGAATTACGCCCGATGCCAAGGTGTTTTTATAGAAAATATCGGCATAACCCGCCAAAGACATTACGCCCTCTTGGATTCTTGCTCCGCCAGAGTCGTTTAGACCGATTAAGGGAGCTCCATTTTTCATGGCTAAATCCATGAGTTTACAGATTTTCTCGGCGTGGGTTTCGGATAATGCACCGCCAAAAACTGTAAAATCTTGGGCAAAAACATAAACCATTCTGCCGTGGATTGTTCCGTAGCCCGTGATGACTCCATCGCCCAAATAATATTCTTTATCCAACCCAAAATCTTTGCAACGGTGCATTACAAATTTGCCAATTTCCTCAAAACTGCCTTCGTCTAACAGTAGCGTTACACGCTCTCGGGCAGTTAATTTACCCTTTTTGTGTTGAGCCGCAATTCGATTTTCTCCTCCGCCAAGCAACGCTTCGGTATTTTTCTTTTCTAAAATATTGAATTTATCTTGGTTGGTTTTTGTGTTCATTTTTTGGGGTTGCTTGTTGAGGATTTGTTGATAGATTAAAGGATTGGAAGTTTATTAAAATGATGTTGAAGTTTTATTTTTCTTCTGTTTTTTCAAAAATATGTAAGACGTTTTTGTCATCTAAGATATACATAAAATTTCCTTGAAGCACTGGATATTGACGAATCCCTGCACTTTTATAATGAGTGTACCAGTCTATTTTTTTAGTATGAAGATTTAAAAAAATTATAGACCAAGCATTATCTACAAAACAAATATAATCATTATGAATAATGTGTCTATACATATAATGAGTTCCGAACTTATTAGAAATTGCTCTAAACTCTTCAATGTAGCTAATTTCCTCAATTAATTCTCCTGTAAAAATATCTACAACCACTACCTTTAATGTCAAAGGGTGAAATTGTATCAAATGATTGCCATGAATCATCAACTCACCACCATAGTTTGATTTCATCCATACCAACTCACCACTTTGAATATTGAAGGCAAAAGTTCTTGCTAAACTTGTAGAAAAAATCAATAGATTTTCATGGGAAATTAATTGTAAATGAAGATTCTCTTGTTGTGGTTCAGGCGGAGCAAACCCTTTAATTACAGGATATTTTATTGGAAATTGTTCCTGCAATTTTGTAATATCCATTTCCCATAATAACTCACCAGTATATAAGTCTCTAACTTTGACTTGATTAGAGTTTTTCCACTTACTACGATAAATAAAACAACTATCTTTAATAATTATCGATGTATACCATATTTCTTCATCTGCAATTTTCCAAAGTATCGTATCATTTTGGATAATGTCTATGTAAATGCCATCAGAATTTACAGCTAATATTGTTCTTGATGGTAGAAAAACTGTCCCATTAAGAGTAAATGATAACTCTTTTTCTTTTGATAATAAATTATAATTATAGTATCCACTTTCCCGATAGCCGAAAGCAATGTTATCAAAAATATTATAAACATATATCCCTTTTTCTAACTCTAAAACAATCTCATTATTTTGGTAAATTAATATAATAGAACTACCTGTACCATCACTTTTAGAAATAGGTACAAAATCTGCAAATTTTTGAATATCTGTTACTTTTCCTTGAAAATTCTCTAAAAATCTATACATATCCTAAAATAATATTAAAGAGTTTTGTTGTTATTTGCTCTCACTATTTATTCTGTTGTTGTGTAAAATGAATTATACCTAAATAAACGTGCTTTCAACAAAAATACCCACATTCTCCTTAAAAACCAACAAAGCCAAGCTTACCTATTTTGTTTAGGTAAACTTGGCTTTGTTAATTAGTTAATTATTTGGTTTTAGAGGCTTGCTAAATTTTTATGATTCAATTTTTGCTTTGTCATAAATTCAACAATTTTATCATCGTGCTTTGTCATTGCGAGGCACGAAGCAATCTGTTGGATTGATGAAAAGGTGTTTGAAAGTCTTTGCTCGTAAGCTGGCAGATTGCTTCGTACCTCGCAATGACAAAGCTCGTTAGTATTCTAAAAAAATACCCACATTCTCCTTAAAAACCAACAAAGCCAAGTTTGCCTATTTTGTGTAGGTAAACTTGGCTTTGTTAATGGGGTAATTATTTGGTTTTTAATTGTCCAAAGTTAGTTTTTGCTTTACATTTTTAACAAATTCCACAGAAACACCTGCCATATCAGCAATTTGTTCAAGTGTAAAATTGAGTTTTTTCAAGAGATTGGAAACTATATTCTCTTGTCCTTGAATGTAGAGATAATCGTTCTCTGCATCAATATATTTTGCCATATTTTGTATCATATTAATATCCCAAATGTTATCTACCTATCGTTTTACCTCATTTTCAATAAACTCCTCAAGTGTCTTTTTACTGGGTAATTCTAATAAATACTTACTTACAAACAGTTTTTCTTCCATTCCTGCCAGAGCGTACTCAACCATTTTTTCGCCTTTTTCAGTACATAACAATATGCCTATTGTTACATTATCATCGTCTTGTTTTATTTGGTCGTTAAAACACGCTACGTAGCTATTGAGTTGAGAAAGATGTTCGTGTTTAAATTTATCAACTTTCAATTCTATCAGTATATGACATTTCAGAATACGATGATAGAAAACTAAATCCACAAAATAGTATTCATTATCAATCAATAAGCGTTTTTGTCGTGCTTCAAAACAAAATCCATTTCCTAATTCAAGGATAAATTTTGTTAAATGGTTCATCAATGCTTCTTCTAATTCGTTTTCTTCAATTAGGTTTCCATTGGGTAAGTCCAAAAAATCAAATATGTAAATTGATTTAACTGCATTCTTTGTGTTTTCTGGATTAATTCTACTTTCTAACTCTCGGAACGCTAACGTATTATTTTGTGATAATCCCACTCTCTCATATGCCAAAGTAGCAATTTGACGTTTTAATTCTTCTACTGATAAGGTACTTTTTATTACCAATAATTCGTAGAATCGTCTTTTTAATGAGTCCTTAATTTTGATTATTTCAACAAAATGAGTGTATGAAATACTACTGAAAATTTGTTTAAAATAATTAATATCTAACTGATTATCAGTATTTTGAATATCTAAAATTTCATTATTTTTCAATTCGGGGGTTATCAACCCCCGAATTGAAGGCATTAAAGACCGATTTGTTGCAATTTGATAGATTAAAAACTCACTAATGTGATTCTGCAATCCAATGTATGTTTTATAAAATGTTCTAAAATTTCTTAATTCTCTTTCATTAATCTTTGATAAGTTTTTCGATTTTAAATCTTTTGCTAATAATGATAACAATTTCGTTCCATATTTGGCTCTATCTTCCCCATTCTGTTCAAATTCAATAATATGATAACCAATTAGCCAATTTCGTAGAGTAAGATGAACATTAACAGCTTTAATTGCACTTTTTTGAAGCGAATTATGAGTATCTAAAATTTTAGTTGTGAGTAAATCAAAAGTCATTAAATTAAATGTTTTGGATTATAATTATTTAAAAATAAGTGCATTACATCTCACACCTTCAACAAATAATCCTTCAATTTCCCTTCCAAATCATTCACCGATAAATTCCTAAAAATCCCTCCGTGACTAACGAAAGATATTTCTCCTTTTTCTTCTGACACTACAATAATAGCGGCATCGGTTTGTTCGCTCATGCCAAAAGCTGCACGGTGTCTGAAACCCAAAGTAGGCGAAATTGTACCACTTTCTGAAACGGGCAACATACATCTCGCCGCCGCTAAACGTCCATCTCTGATGATTACTGCCCCATCGTGGAGGGGAGTATGTTTATCGAAGATGCTCAAAATCAGGCGTTTAGAAACTTCTGCATCAATCACATCACCCGAATCAATAAACTTTTTGAGGTCGTCTTCATTTTCAATTACGATTAATGCCCCTGTGCGAGTTGTTGCCATCGTCTTAGTAGCTTCCAAAACCGATTGAAGCGAAGAGACATTTTCCTTGGTGGATTTTGGAGTATAAAATTTCTTAAAAAAAGCATTCTCACGTAAGGAAGTAGAACGCCCCAAGAGCATCAAAAAACGCCTAATTTCTTGTTGGAAAATTATCAATAACGCCAATACGCCCACGTTCATAAACTGTCCCAAAATGGCTGATAACAATTCCATTCCCAAGGCTTTGGCAACTAAATAAACGACATAAATGAGGATATAGCCAAAGAAAACTTTATTGGCTATACTCCCCTGAATCAGTTTATAGACCTGATACAACAAAAAAGCGACAAGAATTATGTCTAAAATATCAATCCAATCTATGGTTAAAAATCCTATTTGCATGGTTGGTTATTGGTTACTGGGGAATTGGTTTATTGGTTATTGGTTACTGGGGAATTGGTTATTCGGGAATCGGTAAATTGGTTACTGATGGTAAATACTCTAATAACCAGTTTACCAATTCTCCAATTAACCAGTTAACCAATTCCCATCAAGACATATCTTCGCATATTCATCTTTCTTAGAAGGTTCACAAACGCCTGGGAAGTCTCCTTTTTTACCCATCATATCCGTAATTACTTGAAAATGAAGATGTGGTGACCAATTTCCGTTGATGGGGTAATTGCCAAATTCTGCAATTTTCTCACCCGCTTCGATGTTTTTCCCTTCGTAAAGCCCTTCGAGACATTCTAAATTTAGATGTCCGTAGAGCGTATAAAATGTTTCGCCTTCTAAAATATGTTCCAAAATAATCGTTGGTCCATAGTCTCCGATATTGTCATTATTAGCAAAACTGTGAACCTTTCCATGTATGGGTGCATACACAGGCGTACCCGCTTTTGCCCAAACATCCACACCCAAATGAATGGAACGAGGTTCGGCTGATTGTTGAAAATGTTGCGTAGTTCGATAAATATAGCGATTTTCTAAATAACCTCCAACCGCACAAACGGCATTAGCTTCTTTAATTTTTCGAGAAATGTATTCATCCATCACCTCCACATTCAATAAATCTAAGGAATGAAGATTAGTATTATTTTCAGTTAAGTCAATATGGAGGACAGTATCTTTCTGAAAATCGAAAGGTACGATTGGGTGGAATTTGTGGGATTTTAATAAGTCTATAATCATAGTATTGATTAGCACGCAGATGACGCTGATGCTTTCAGCAACGCAGATTTTCGCAGATTTTTACTCTGAATTATTTAATAAAAGTGATTTACATAAAATCCTTTGAAAAAATCTGCGAAAATCTGCGTTGCGAAGCATCAGCGTCATCTGCGTGCCATAATTAAGCCCAAACCTGCGTTCCCTCCGTGCAGTTTTTGCACATCTCAATTTCTGAACGAGAACGAATGAGCGTTTTTCTGAATTTTTGATAACTTTCTCCAAACCATAAGTCCTTGAAAGTCTGGGTTTTCATGTCTCCTAAGCGGTAATGAGCATCTTTATCGAAACAACATGGTACAACCAATCCATCCCAAGTTATGACACAAGAATGCCACATTTTCCAACAATGATTTACTAATTTATTTTTGATTATATAACTTCCATCACGTTGTTTGGTATATCGAGAATACTCATCAATCGTAGGAATTAAGTCAGACCCTTGCTCATAATCATAGATTTGGGCTGTTTTTAGTCCAACTTCATCAACGCCCAATTCCTTAGCCAACTCATGCACCTCCGCAATTTGATGCTGATTGGGTTTTACGACCAAAAACTGAAAAACGATGTGTGGTGTGGAGGATTTTAATTCTTTTTTCCACTTCACAATATTGCGAGTACCTTCGATAACTTTCTCTAATTTCCCCCCAATTCTGTATTGTTCGTAGGTTTCTTGCGTTGTTCCATCAATCGAAATTATCAATCTATCTAAGCCAGATTCAACAGTTTTCTTGGCATTTGCTTCGGTCAAATAATGAGCATTAGTAGAAGTAGCGGTGTAAATGCCTTTTTGAGATGCGTAACCTACTAAGTCCAAAAATTGAGGATGCAAATACGGTTCGCCTTGAAAATAGAAAATTAGATATAACAAAGTATCGGCTAATTCATCAATCGTTCTCTTGAATAAATCACCTTCCAACATACCTGTCGGGCGGGTGAAAGACCGTAAGCCACTTGGACATTCGGGGCAACGGAGATTACAAGAAGTGGTAGGTTCAAAAGAAATACTGAAAGGTAATCCCCACTGCGTGGGTCGATTGGTAATCTTAGAATTATAAAAACCAGAAACCACCTTTAAACCATTCCAAATACGTTTTGGTGTGAGTTTAGAGACAAAGTTTAGTCCATCTTTGAAGTTTCCGTTCATGTAAATCGTTTTGAAAATATAACTGCAAGATAGCTTTAAACGCTTGGAATGGCAAATTAGGGAGGAGAAAATGGATAATTTGAGAGCAAAATTAAATCATTACAGACTATTGCAAATATTTCAATAAAAAATAGTAAATTTCATTTGAACAATGCCACCAAGACTCAAAGTTTCCAAGAAATTTTAAACTTCGTGCCTTGGTGTCTTAGTGGCAAATCTAAAATCACAAACCCATGAACAATACCAGAAGAGATTTTATTAGAAAAATAAGTGGAACATCTGCCCTCATCGTAGGCGGAATGGCATTAACTGATGCTTATGGAAAAACAATAACATTACAATCAGATGTAAAAATTTCTGCCAATGATAAAATCAGAATCGGACTCATTGGTTCTGGAATCATTGGGCATTACGACACAGACACAGCTCTCAAAGTACCTGGTATTGAGTTAGTTGCGGTTTGTGATTTATACAAAGGTCGTTTGGAAAGAGCCAAAGAAAAGTGGGGTAAGGATATTTTTATAACCCAAGATTATCGTGAAATTTTATCTCGAAAAGATATTGATGCTGTCTTGATTTGTACCTCCGATCATTGGCACGACAGAATTTCGATTGATGCCATGAACTCTGGCAAGCACGTGTATTGTGAAAAACCAATGGTTCACCATATTGAAGAAGGACAAGCTGTGATTGATACCCAAAAGAAAACTGGGAAGGTTTTTCAAGTAGGTTCGCAAGTGGCAAGTTCAGTTTCGACTTTGGAAGCTAAGAAAATTTATGAATCTGGTATCATCGGTGAATTGACTTATGTGGAGGCAACCAACGACAGAAGCTCAGCCAATGGTGCATGGCAATACACCATTCCAACCGATGCCAATACTCAAACTGTCGATTGGGATGCCTATTTAGGAGATGCTCCCAAAGTGCCTTTTGATGCCAAAAGATTTTTTCGTTGGAGAAATTACAAAGACTACGGAACAGGCGTTGCGGGAGATTTGATTGTGCATTTATTGACAAATATTCATACCATCACAGGCTCAATTGGACCCAGTAAAATATATGCTTTGGGCGAATTGAATTACTGGAAAGATGGTCGTGATGCGTATGATTTAGTAACTTCTTTAATGCAATATCCAGAACGAAAAAATCATCCAGCTTTTCAGTTTTTTAATCGGGTAAATTTGGCAGATGGTGGCACAAGTGGCTCTCCTGCAAAAATTGTAGGTACAGAAGGAATGATAGAATTAGGTTGGAGTAGCTTAAAGGTCAAGCATTTCAAACGACCCAAAGCACCAGAAATCGGAGGATATGATTCTTTAAATACGTTCACGCAAGCCCAACAAGAAGAAGCAAGAAAAGCTCATGCAGTTTTATTCTCAGAAGATGATAAAAAGTGGAATTATGGTAAAGAAATTGTTTTCAAAGACCCCGATGGATATGACTCACGATTAGACCATTTTATCAATTTCTTTGAGTCAATCCGCACAGGTAAAAAAGTCCATGAAGATGCCACTTTTGGTTTACGAGCGGCTGCCCCTGCTTTGGCTTGTAATCTGAGTGTGGAATTAGGCAAACCTGTACTTTGGGATGCGGAGAAGATGAAGTTGGAGTAGAGGTAAGTTTTTTATCATCAAAAAAGGTCGTAAAACTCATATTTTACGACCTTTTTGTACTTATGACTTACGACTTTTTAATTTACAAATCTAAAAATACGATTCCAGCGAATTTTTGAGAACCAAGATTTATTTGGGTCAAGTGACATCCAAACGAAAACCGCTTTTCCAACAACGTGGTCGGCAGGAACAAAGCCCCAGTAACGTGAATCTGCTGAATGATGGCGATTGTCTCCCATCATAAAATAATAATCTTGTTTGAAAGTATAGGACTTAATGATTTTACCATCAATTTTGATTGTATAACCGTCAATTACTACATCTTTATTCCCTTCGTAATATTTGATAACGTATTTATACTTATCAACATTCACAGAGTCTAATTGGATAGTTGAGCCTTCTTTTGGGATTAAAAGTGGACCATAATTATCTTTGTTCCAAACATACGATTTTCCAAACATTGCTGTTGAACCATCATCATTGGTCATACTATCTTCGTTGTCTGGTGTTCCTTTTGGTGCTTTCAAAATTTCTGCTGCAACGAAAGTTTTTAATTTCTTAATTTCATTAATATTCTCTTCGCTTGTATTCACCACGTAATCGTGTAAGCCTGCAATGGTTGAATCTTGTGAGGTTAGTTGTACTTCCTGCCAATTAAAATTTGATTGCCCTGTTGCATCTATTCCGTTAGTTACACCATGTTTTTCAAAGAATTCATCGGTCAATTGCTCTTTTACTTTCAAAAGGTACTCATGTTGCATTCTTGGAGGATTTTCCATCGGTTTACCGTTGATAAATACCTGAGTATCACGGATTTCTAAGGTATTTCCAGGCGTTCCTATACAACGTTTTATATAGTACGTACGCAAGTCCACAGGAGCATCTCCGTCTGGTAAATAATTTGGTACGTTAAAAACCACTGCATCGCCTTGCTTTACTTCTGAAAAACCTGGTAAACGTTTAATCGGTAAATCTAACCAACGTAAATATGAAGGCAAGTCTGTTCCCCAAATTTTTTGATGCGTCAAAGGTACTTGCAAAGGCGTTTTGGGAGTTCTTACTCCGTAGTGCATTTTACTGACAAAAAGAAAATCTCCAACCATCAATGAACTCTCCATAGAAGGTGTAGGAATGGTGTATGCCTCAAAAAAGAAGAAACGAATAAGCGTGGCGGCAACTACCGCAAAAACGATTGAATCAATCCACTCACGAAAGGCAGATTTTTGAATTGGTTGTGTTTTTTCTGACATTTTTATTTTTACAAAATTCTAATTTATTGATTAGTCGAAATATGTTGGATAAAATTACACTTCTATCTTGTCTGAACTATGATTTTTAAGATTTAATGATTTCAAGATTTATTCATTCAAGAAATCATCTTTAAATCTTTTAATCCTAAAAATCATAGTTCAGACAATACTCAACAACTCTTTCATTCCAAATACTCCTTTTTTACCCACAATCCACTCTGCCGCAATCACTGCACCGAGGGCAAAGCCTTCTCGTCCGTGAGCTACGTGTGAGATTTCTATTTGGTCAATATCTGAAATATATTTGATGATATGAGTTCCAGGTACTTTTCCTTCACGGGCAGACCAAATGGCTACTTCATTTTCCTGTGGGATTTCATTACTCACCCATTTATTTTTCTCAACAGAATTTTCAATAATGCCTTCTGCAAGGGTTATAGCCGTTCCCGAAGGGGCATCTTTCTTTTCAGTATGGTGGATTTCTGTCGTTGAAACGGAATATTGTTTCTGAGGTGACATCAATCGGGCTAAGGTTTTGTTTAATTCAAAAAACAAATTTACCCCAATTGAATAGTTTGAAGACCAAAAGAATGCTCCATCTTTTTCATTTGCCATTGCTTCAACCATAGGCTTGTTTTCAAGCCAACCTGTTGTTCCACAAACCACAGGGAATCCTTTTTCAAGACAAGATTTTACGTTTTGAAAAGCTGAGGAAGGATGACTAAATTCGATAACGGCATCAACCTCCGAGGCTGTCAATTTATCAAATTCATGACGGTTGTCAATATCTATACGGGCAATGATGTTATGACCTCGACTCAGTGCGACTTTCTCAATAACTTTACCCATCTTGCCGTAGCCGAGTAATACTATGTTCATTTTCTTAGAGTATAGATTATAGATTAAAGAGAACAGAGTTTATTAGATTTATTATTTAAGAATAAGATTTATTGAATAAAAGCTAATCAATAAATTACATCTATGCTCAAATGTCTTTGTACTAACATCTTTACTCTAACCTCTAACCTCTAATCTCTTATTTAAACGCTAATGTTAATTTTGCTCCATATATTGGCATCATACCAAACTCTGGATTACTAAATGTTGGTTGTATTTTTAAGGAAATATCATCTGAAACATCAAAAGTTTTCAAGTGTGCCGTTACGTTGGCATCCACAATATTTGCAGCCCAAGCTACAAATAAAAGTAAATATGAACCGTCTCTGTTTTTACGATAACCTCCGACAATACTATTTAGTTGATTTTGGTCAAACTCCCTTGTTGCTGGTATAAGGTTGCCATTGCTGTCTTTAGCATCACTTCCATCTTCATTTTTCAGAAAAGTATTGTAAATAATCACTTTCGTCTTACTTGATGGATTTTGATTAGGAAAAACAGGTATGTAACTTTGTTGTAAAAAGCTCCTATAATGATGATAGCGAATGTCATTGTAGGCTATGAAAAATATTGCAGTACCAAATGCACCTGCAACTAAGGGTAATTTCCAATACTGACGATTATCAATTTGTCCCCAACCTGGCACCATAGCAGAGTGAATAGTGGACATTCTTGGAATAATCTTCAAGCCCTTTTTAATGGAATCTTGCTTCGTTAATACTTTCTTGATGTTTTCTAATCTTACCAATTTGCTGGTATCAACCGAAATACTTTGTGATTGTATTTTCGTAGAAAGATTAATTAAAAACAATAAAAACAATAATTTTTTCATCTAAATCTTTTAAAAACCAAAACGCAAAATTACCGTTTATATTCCTTCTGTTGAAATCTATTAACAATTTTTATGAAAGAGAGAGTTAGTGAAAAGTTAAAAGTCTATGAGTAAAAAGTTTTAATTAAGAAATATTATTTGGCGTGAAATACTTTAAACTCTATACTCTAAACTCTTTACTCTACTTAAAACTACGCTTTGATTGCTAATAAAATTTTATCTAAATCAGCTTGTGAAGTGAATGGAATTTTAATTTCGCCTTTACCTTTTTCGTCGGCTTTTACTACAACTTTTGCTCCAAAATAGGCTTGTAACCTAAACTGTAAACTTCTAATTTCTTGCTTAATTCCTCCTCCAATGGCTTTTTTAGCGGTATTTACTAAATTGCTATCTTGTAAATCTCTAACGGCTTCCTCAACTTTACGTACCGACCAATCATCTGCAATAATTCTTTTGAAAATCTCTAATTGTTGTTCTCTGTCTGTGATGTTGATGATAGCACGGGCGTGTCCCATTGAGATTTTTGTATCTCTTAAAGCCACTTGGATAACGTCAGGTAATTTCAAAAGTCTGATATAATTATTGACTGTTGTACGGTTTTTACCAACACGATCTCCCAATTCCTCTTGTTTCAATGAACACTCCATCATCAAGCGTTGGTAACTCAAAGCAATTTCGATAGCGTTCAAGTTTTCACGTTGAATGTTCTCGATTAATGCCATTTCGAGCATTTGTTGGTCGTTGGCAGTACGTACATACGCAGGAATACTACGTAATCCTGCACGCTTGGATGCCTGCAAACGACGTTCTCCCGAAATCAATTGGAATTTATTTGGACCTAATTGACGAACCGTAATGGGCTGAATAATTCCTTGAACTTTGATAGAGTCAGCTAATTCGTTGAGAGCTTCTTCGTCAAAATGCGTACGAGGTTGATAGGGGTTTGTCTCAATAAAATCAACGGAAATTTCATTCATAGAACTGATTTGTTCTAATCTTGAAGGTCGTTCCATCGGCGTGACTGGCTGACGGGGTTGTATATTGTTTACTTCGTCCGAATCTTGGAGTAAAGCCCCTAAGCCTCTACCCAGTCCGACACGTTTTTTCATTGCAGGAATTTCTACTTTACTCATATCTTTATTGGGTTGATAAGTTGATAAATTTTAAGTTGTTAAATAATTGAATTTCAAATCAATAACTTAAAACTTAGTAACTTAAAAACTTAACAATTATTTATTCTTGTGTAACATATCCATTTTTTGCCAAAACTTCACGAGCGAGGTTTAGGTAACTGATTGCTCCTTTACTTTCAGAGTCGTGGGCGATGGCGGGTACACCAAAACTTGGTGATTCGGAAAGACGTATATTTCGTGGAATGATGGTATTGAAAACCATGTTGTGAAAGTGGGCGGTTACTTCGGCAACTACTTGGTTAGATAATCGAACTCGTAAATCGTACATTGTCAAAAGGATTCCTTCGATAGCAAGATTCATATTCAGACGAGATTGAATAATTTTTACGGTATTCAATAATTTCCCCAAACCTTCCAAAGCAAAATATTCGCATTGCACAGGAATAATGACCGAATCTGCCGCCGTAAGAGCATTAATCGTAATCAAACCCAAAGAAGGCGAACAATCGACAATGATAAAATCATAATTATCTCTGATGGGAGCTAAGGATTCTTTCATTTTTTGCTCACGGTCTTTGAGGTTAATCATCTCAATTTCAGCCCCTACCAAGTCGATATGAGAGGGAATGATGTGCAAATACGGCAAATCAGTAGCGATAATGATGTCCTGAGCCAGTACACCATCAACCATACATTCATAGATTGAATTTTCGATTCCTTTCGGATTATAGCCCAAACCAGAGGTTGAGTTCGCTTGCGGGTCAGCATCAATGATGAGCGTACGAAACTCCAAGGCAGCCAAACTGGCAGCAAGGTTGATTGTGGTTGTGGTTTTTCCTACTCCGCCTTTTTGATTGGCTATGGCAATTATTTTACCCATTTTTGTTTGTTTCTAATTCAAGACCTCAAATATCCGTTATTCCGTCCAGAATAGCAAAAAAGTGTTCCACAAAATGTTTCACGAATTGGATTTAATGTACAAATTTTCGCAATTGGTCACTTTTTATACGTTTTTGGTCAAGGACAGATTTTTGATTTTTAGGCAATTTTGTATCATCAATTTAACAAAATCAAAAAATGAAATCAGAAATTTTAATCTTAGGCTCAACAGGCAGTATTGGATATGCCTTTGCCGAAAACCTTATCTCCAAAAATATTGCTGTTACGGTCTTAGTGCGTGACGTTACGAAGGCAAACAATCTCTTTAAATCAAATCCAATCGTCGAAATCATCAAAGGCGATGTTCAAGATTTAGAATTATTGAAGAAAATATCGGTAGATAAAAAATACATTTTTCACGGGATAAATTATCCCTATGATAAATGGTTTGGGAATATGGACACGGCAACGATGAAAGTTATCGAAACAGCTTCTCTGAATAAAGCCATGATTATTTTCCCAGGCAATGTTTATAATTATGGAAATCTATCTCTCATCAAAGAAGATTCTCAGCAAAACCCTTGTACACGTAAGGGAGCGTTACGAGTGGAGTTAGAAAAAATGCTTTATGATGCTGCCTACGGAGGAAAATGTGAAGTTTTGAATGTAAGATTACCTGATTTTTGGGGTCCAAATGTACTTAACGAAGGAATCAAGCCTGTTTTTATGAATGCTTTGAATGGAAAAGCATTACCTTACATGATTACGACAGACATTCCGCATCAAATGGTTTTCACGAAAGATGCGGCTGAAATCATGGTTCGATTGATGCAAAAAGGTGTGGAAAAGCCCTACGAAATTTGTAATTATGGAGGATATATTCATCCAACCATCAAAAGTTTTCTCAATCAAATTTCAAGATTAGCTAATGCCCCCGAGAAAATCACGGTTTATCCAAAATGGCTTTTTAGTGTTTTGGGAATCTTTAATCCTGTGATGAAAGAAGTGAAAGAGATGACCTATTTATTTGGAGGAACGGTGATTTTGGATGATACGAAAGTAAGAAAATTATTCCCAGATTTTAGAGAAACTCAGCTGAATGAGGCGATTACGGAGACTTTGAATTGGTTTCGAGAGAATAGTTAGCGCACGGATTTTACGGATTGGACACGGATTAATAATTGATTTAAAATAAAATTAAATCCGTGTACAATCTTTAAAATCCGTGTGCTAACATCACTCACGCAGATTTGCGATAGAAAGTTGGCGTTTGCCCTGTCCATTTTTTGAAAGAACGAAAGAAAACACTTGGTTCGGAATATCCCAAAAGATATGCAATATCTGTTGTACTTAATTTATCTTCCTTTAAATGCTTGGTCGCCAAATTCTTGCGGATTTCATCAAGGAGTTGCTGAAAGGTGAACCCTTCTTCTTTAAGTTTGATCTGAATTGAACGAACGCCCATGCCTAATTTTTTAGCAATATTTGAAAGCGATGGTTCTTCACCTTTTAAGTCTAAGATAATCTCTTTTTTGACCTTCTCAGCAATAGAAGTGTTTGATTTTAAACTATTTAGAATATCTTTTGCATGAATTTCAAATAAAGAAAATAGACTTGGATTAGCATTCAGAATAGGCGTTTCCAAGTATTTTTTATCGAAAACCATTCCCGTAAAATCACTATCAAAAATCACATTTTCGGTTTGAAAAATGCGTTTATATTCTTGAATATCAGCGTATTGTGGATAATTAAATTGGACTGATTTTAAAGGGAGAGAAGTCCCAATCATATCTTTTGTAGCTGAAAAATAAATGGACAATTCAGATTCAAAGGCGTAATGAGGATAGATAATTTCATCGCTGATTTGAGACAATTCTAAATACACCAAATCATCTTTGATGGTTACAGTCGTTTTTGAACCATCACAAACAATGTCTTGGTATTGACAAAGTTTTTCTAAGGCTTTTCCGAAGGTTGGGCAGTGCATCATTACATACGCCAAAATTCCAACACCGATTGTATTAATGGATTCTCCAAGATGCAAAGCTAAATGTTCATCACTTGTCATTCCTACCGCTTCTTTCCATAGTCTTTGAACCAGTGGAATTGGCAACCTTCCATCTGGATTTTGTAGTACAGAAGCCTCCAAACCCATTTTTTGACAAAGTAAATCATAATCAGCCCCTTTTTGTTGAGCTGTGAAAAGGATTAAATTGAAAGAGGAAACTGAGAGAGTTTTGGACATTTTTTTGAAAATTTATAAAAAACGCTGACTGTGTTTTGAATACAGTCAGCGTTCAATACTCTCAAATCCTACAAAATAAACCTCGTAGATAAAAAGTTAGATTCCTGATTTTCTACAATTTGATTCACAATTGCCTTATTTTCAGCCGTGTCTTTTGTCGCCACAACCGTTCTGATTGAGAACGAACGCAAAGCCGCCGTAACCGAAAGCGTACCCTCCGCCGAGTCCTTACGACCCGTGAACGGAAACGTATCTGGTCCACGCTGACATTGTGAGTTGATATTGACTCTCGAAACTTGATTCACCGCCACATCCATCAAATCCGAAATTTGGTGAACGTCTTTACAGAAAATCGAAACTTGTTGTCCGTGAGACGATTCAATCAAATATTCGATGGGTTCTTTGATGTGCGAGAAAGGCACAACAGGCACAACTGGTCCAAATTGCTCCTCCTCCCAAATCTTCATTTCTTTTCTGACTGGATAAAGCAAGGCAGGATAAACAAACGAATTGAAAGTTTCGCCACCGTTTTCATTCATTACATTTGCACCATGTTCTTTGGCATCTGCGATTAATTCCTTCAAATAATTAGGCTTGTTTGGCTCTGGAAGTGGGGTGATATTTACGCCTTTTTCCCACATCATACCTAATTTTAATTTGCCAATTTCCTCCGCCATGCGAGCGTTGAATTTGTCTACCAAAGATTTGTGTACCCACATCACTTTCAAAGCCGTACATCTCTGACCGTTGAACGATAATGAACCCAACATACATTCTTTTACTGCCAATTCTAAATCTGCACTTTGTGTTACGATGGCAGCATTCTTAGCATCAAGACCTAAAATGGCTCTCAATCTATTAACTTTTGGATGTAATTTTTTCAATTGGTCAGCTACTTTTGATGAGCCAATCAAAGTCAAAACATCAATTTTACCAGACTCCATCATTTGTGGAATCACAGAATTACCACGACCATAGACAGTATTGATAACTCCCGCTGGAAATGAAGTTCTGAATGCCTCTAACAAAGGATAATGCAACAAGGTACCATGTTTAGGTGGCTTGAAACACACCACATTTCCCATAATCAAGGCAGGAATTAAGGTCGTGAAAGTTTCGTTCAAGGGATAATTAAATGGTCCCATACACAACACAACTCCCAAAGGCGAGCGACGCACTTGTCCGATGATACCTTCCTCAATCATAAATCTTGAAGAATTGCGGTCAATGTCTTTCAATGCCCCGATGGTATCATAAATATATTGAACCGTACGGTCAAATTCTTTCTGAGAATCACCCAAAGATTTACCAATTTCCCACATCAAAAGTTTTACAACTTCGTCACGCTTCGCAATCATTTTTTGCGTAAATTTCTCAACCGCATCAATTCTTTGAGCAACCGACATCATGGGCCACTCGCCCCGTCCGTGATTGAATGCTTTGTGTGCAGCATCCAAGACTTCCATCGCATCGGCAGGGTCAGTAATTGGATATGAACCAATACGTTTTTGTTCCAAGCCATTGGCAGTTCTCACATATACAGGCGACCATACATCTTGCGTTTTGCCAGCCCAAGCACGCATCTCGCCATTGACCAAATACTCACGTTGTTCGATGGGTTCGGTTAGGTTATATTCAGAAGGAATTTGCTCTTCTGTTGGAAATAATTTTTCTAATTCAGCTACGTTCATTTTTAAAGTTCTCTTTTATAAAATTTGGTTTTGATTTCTGGACAAAGTTCAAAGGAAAGTAATTTTAATTGGATATTTTGAAGAAAATTATTTGAATTATATTATTTTTTAATAAATAAATTATATTTTTGAAATGTTAGTCCAGCTACATACATAAGTGAATTAAAAGCTAATTGTTTAAAAATGAGAGGATTTGTTGATAGAAATTTTAAATTTTTAAAAAGAAATTGACATTATAATTCTTATCATGTAAATTTCGATAAATATACATTTTACCAAATCATAAAATGGTTTCATCAATCACCAATGGCGTGAAAATAAGTGTCAAAACGGATTTTCAGCCTGAGTATTCAAATCCGTTTCAGGCTCATTTTGTGTTCTCTTATCATATCAGAATACAAAATGAAAGTGATTTTACGGTGAGACTTTTGCGTCGTCATTGGTATATTTATGATGCCAACGGGGAGATTCGTGAAGTAGAAGGTGAGGGGGTAGTTGGGCAACAACCCACACTCGAACCTGGGCAGAGTTATGAGTATTCTTCGGGGTGTAATTTGAATACTTCTTTGGGTAAAATGGCTGGTACGTACAAAATGGAGCGGATTTATGATGGAAAAATTTTTAATGTCATTATTCCAGATTTTAATTTAATTGCTCCGTTTAGGATGAATTGATTATTAAAATTTGTGTAGGGGCGTATCGCATACGCCCATTTCGTCTGAGGGCGTATGCGATACGCCCCTACCCCTTACCACAGAAATAATCAGATTATCAAAAAAACTTCTAAAACCCCTAAAATCCTGATTCAGAAAACTTTAATGATAAAATACTACCTCCAATTTCTTTACCATTCCAAAAACGAACATTCCCTTCATTCTCCCTTTGTTTTTGAACTTTATACGAAAATTATTCAATCAAAAACTAAATTTCCAGTCTTTGAACAAATTGAAAATTTACGCAAAAAATTGCTAAAAAACAGTTCCATTATTGAAATTACTGATTTTGGGGCAGGTTCGAGAATTTATAAAACTAATCAAAGAGAAATTCGTCAAATTGCGAAAAATGCGGAGAAGAATCCTAAATTTGGCAACCTCCTTTTTCGACTAATTCAACACTTCAAACCATCCACAATTTTTGATTTAGGGACTTCATTAGGCATTACAACTATCTATGAATCAAAGGCTTATCAAGATTCAAAAATAACAACTTTTGAAGGTTGCCCCGCTACTGCAAACATTGCACAACAAAATTTTGATGAATTAAATTGTAAAAATATTGAAATAGTTGTTGGAAATATTGACGATACTTTACCCCAAGAATTAGCAAAAATTAAGCAATTAGATTTCGCATTTTTTGATGCCAATCATCGTTATGAACCCACAGTAAGATATTTTGAATTATGCTTAGAAAAAGCGACAGAAGATAGTGTTTTTGTGTTCGATGACATCCATTGGTCAGACGAAATGCACGAGGCTTGGCAGTATATCCGAAACCATAAAGACCTAATGATTTCGATAGATTTATTTTATGTAGGATTAGTATTTTTCAGGAAAAATCAGCCGAAACAGGGGTTTGTTTTGAGGTTCTGAGTTTAGGGTTCTGTGTTCTGGGTACTGAGTTTTCTATAAGCATTTTTGAAAAACTCAGTACCCAGAACTCAGAACTATTTAACTATGACTCCCGTTGCTACAAAACCAATGGCTTTTTCAGGTTGAGTGATTTTTGCGATTTCTTCTTTGCTTTTACCACCATCTTCTGCATAATGCTTCAACATGGCAACTGAGGTAGTTTTTACCTTGGCAACGCCTTCAAAAACCACTGTTTTCCCCGCTATATCTTTTGGAACAAAGAAACCGTAGTCCTTGAAAGTTACTCGCATCGTTTGACCGTCAGCGGTTTTTACTTTCATCCAACAGCCCGCAGCTTTGCATACTGACTCAACCACGCCCGTAACTTTGGCAGGCATCTCTTCTTTGGTTTCTAATTTTGTAGCTAATTCCGTTGCAGGAATTGCTCCTTGCTCAGTGATTGCCTCACCGTGGATGCTTTGAGCTTTTGTGGCTAATGATGCTACAATGAGCATGATGCCTAAGAATAGTTTTTTCATATTTCGTTTGTTAAATGTTCTTTTCTAACTTCATTTACTTGTTCAATGGTAATATTTAGGGCTGTTGCAATTTGTTCATCTGTCAAAATTCCCAATTTTATCATACCCAAAATACTTAAAATTAATTGTTCTTGTTTTCCTTCTTCAAAAGTAATACTCAGCACCTTTCTTTTACCAACATCAATCTTCGATTGTTCCCACTCGTCGGGAGAAATATTATCAAATTGAACTAACTCGGCGGCTCTTTTGATGCCTTCGTTATTAGTATTAATAGATGGATTATCAGGGTGATGAATACTCTCATAAATCAAATCAAGCCAATCTCTGTAATTTTCTGGGGTTGATTCATCTTTATAATTTGGATTCAAAAATATTAAATTATGTCCAAAAATATCCTGTTCAATTCCCTTCAAATTCTTTGGATTCAGCGAAGAAATTAACACTTCGTCTTCAACCACTCGCCCCGTTTTTTGATTATACTTATAACGAGAAGTCATTACCACAATTGTATAAACCGTTCTGTAAACAGAGTAATCTGAGGAGGTTCGTTGTTGTTCGGTAATGGCTTGCAAATGGTAATGTAAGAATCTATCGAAATTATGATCATATTCAACTTTCTGAATTTCAATAATCAGTCTGTTAGTTGGGTCGTCTGCAAAAATGTCATACTTAAAGTTAACGTTGCCAACTTTTGGAACGAAAGCCTTTTCAGTCTCAATTGTAGTTGGTTCAACATCAATACCTATAATATCCTTCACAAAAGCCTTAAAAACGATTCTGTCGGTAAAGGCTTTCTTGAAAAATACTTCGTTATCTAATCTTGCAATGGTCATTATTTAATAGTTTCAGGTACAAATTTAGTGGATTTTTAAACAAATTGCACTTGACAATCAATTAATTACCTCAATCCAACCCTTACATTCCGCCCCTTGCAACGTTTTAAGAAAGTAGTAGTATGTTCCCGATGGAATGTCTTTACCCCAATCGTTTTTATACTCTGTTGTTTTCAGCATAGCTTGCCCCCAACGATTCTGAATTTCGAGGCTTTGGAGCTTTGTTCCTACCACAAAAAAATCATTCTTGCCATCTCCATTGGGCGTAACAACGTTAGGCGGAGTAGCTGGTTTTTCTAATTCCAAGGTTTTTGATTCTGTCAATAAACAATCGCCTTTGTAGGATTTTAAGGTTATCGTATATTTTCCACCTTCTGGATATGACAGCGGTTCAGGCTTTTGTGTTACCAAACTATCACCCTTGCCAGTTAGCCAAACGAAACGAGTCGCATTTTTCGTATTATTCTGTAATGTTACCAAAGTTGGCTTACCACAGTCCTCTGACAATACATACGAAAAGTCTGGTTTGAAGGACTCATCAATCCCAATATTTATGGTTCTTTGAGCTTTACAACCTGTTTTTTCATCAACCACATTTACCGTAAAACTCGCTGGTTTTGTGATAGTTACTGAGATTTTTGCATTAGTCGAATCAATCACAGACAAAGTTCCTTTCCAAAAATATTTTGTACCTCCCGAAGCAAAAAGTTGTATGGTTTTATTTCTACAAACACTCGTATCATTACTCACTTTGGCGTTGGCTTCTTCTAATTTTACAGTAACAGTTTTAGTAGTTTTACAACCTAAACTATTGGTTATTTCTACTGAATAAGACGTTGGTTTACTGATAGTTACAATTGGATTTGGGATATTAGTAGCATTCAGCCCTGCCGCTGGTGACCATGAATATTTGTTACCTCCTTCGGCTAATAATTGGACAGTTTTTCCATCGCAACCACTGACGGTTTCAGGGGCGAGTTTGAAATTTGTTTCTATTACTTTTATGACCTTTTTAACCTGTTCTTCACGTTTGCACGAGAGTAAATTTGTGCCTTTCAATGTGATGGTGTAAATTCCAGGTTTGGTAAAAGTAAATTCTTCTGTACCTGCGGTTGAGTTTTTTTCTCCTCCCAAATTCCATGCAATCGTTTTAGCCCCATCGCTTGTATCTTGAAAATTAACCTTGAAAGGCGAACACCCCACAAGCGTATCTGGCGAACTACTCGGAGACTTTTTAGTTCCATCCAAAGCATCAAAACTCACTTTGAGATTATCGACATCAAATTTGAAGGCGGCATTGTTACAATTGACCGAAGGATTGGTGCGTGACCAAGCGTTTGGTGTAACTGGAAAACTGGATGGTGATGCCGCACGATTGCACGAACAGGCTGAATGATAAATAAAACCCTGTTTGTCAAAACGGCAAGTTCCACCGTCCACGTGGTCGCCAGCCCCGTTTGGAACGGTATTATTTCCCCCAAAAAAAGTGGCATAAAGCAATGATTTTGAGCCTTTTTCGATTAATGCCAAATAAAAATTATTGCCGTCGGTGGTAGTTCTGAAAGCGTCGGGTGTAACGGGCATTCCCGTCGTGTTGACATTGGGGGCGTTGGTGATGGAATTATTGGTTTTGCCACCCCAACCTGCAATGTAGATATTCCCACATTCATTCACCAAAAAGGCAGTTGGTACAATATCGGGCGAGCCTTTGCCCGTTCCGATGGTTGTTGAAAAATTTGTTTTTGTCAGAGTTTTATCCAATGAATGAATAAATTGACCACTTCTTGGGTTTGAATATGAAGCATTGAGGATTGGATAATTGCCCAAAGTAAGACCATAAACATAAACGTTTTCGTCTTTATCAATGTCTAATAATTGAGCTAAATCCAGATTGGCAGTGCCTAAATACGTTCCGTTGATTTCGGTAGGGATAAAACTTTTGGTAATATCTCTCGTGAATCTCATAATAAAAGCATCCGTTCCGCCATTATTTTTGGTTTGTAAGGTTTGAGAAAAAGGTAAATCTGAGCTTTCAGTAGCCCCACAAATATAGACTGTACCTGTTTTGCCCACTTTCAAAGATAGAGCGGCATCATAGCCATTGCCACCCAACAAGGAACTCCAAAGCATTTTTGACAAATCTGGATTTAAGTTGCAAATAACGCCATCACTCACACCCGTCCTGTTGATTTTATTACCCCCAACTATCGGAAAATCAGGCGAATCCGTTACTGAGGAGATATACACATTGTCTTGTTCGTCTATCACAATTTCCCCTCTGAATTCATCTCCATAATTCAAAACGCCCAAGTTCAATCCATCATTTCCGATACCTCCGATAAAAGTAGAAGCCAACAGTTTTGAACCATCTGAACTCAATTTTGCTACAAAAATATCTGAGCCTTGACTAAATAATTGTCCAGAAGTAGGGTCAACGGCAGTACCTCTATTAAAAGTTTGGTCAAAAGCGTTAGACGTTGTAGGAAAATTAGGAGAAGATGTTGTTCCAAAAATCAGCAACTCACCTTTTGAATTAACGATCAAACTATGTGGAATGTCAGCGTTTACACCTCCTAAATAACTGGCATACAGTAACTTAGAGCCATCGGGACTAAACTTCATAATAGCAACATCCCAAAACCCTCCGTGAGTAATTTGGTAAGCACCTGTGGTTACAGGAAATTTACTTGGATTGGGTACTGAACTCAATGATGACCCGCCCGCATACAAATTCCCTTCTGCATCATATGTAGCGGTATGTCCCCAGTTGTCGGTAGTTGAGCCAGAATACGTTGAGAATATTAATTTGGGGTCAATGGTGAGGGTTTTATTTGAATCATAATTTTCTGGAAATGAAAAGGTTACGATATTTTTATTGATTTTGAAATTACTTTTAACCTCCGCAAAACCTTGTCTTGATTTTTTACTGATAATGTTTTCTGAGAAAGAATAAGGCTTCATTTCGATAATATCGGCGAGAGAAGTTTTTACCTTCAAATGCCCATTTTCCAAAGTCATTTCGTCTGCCCCTTCGTATCGCATTTTTATTTGTTCCGTCGAAATTTTAGGAGCTACAATAAACTCATATTTCATGGCATTTTCAGTGGAATAAAGCCTCAAATCAATGCCTTTATAGATATTTTTCAGTAAAATTTCACCAAAAGATTTCACCCCAACCGACCATTTTGTGGGGTCATTTCCGTAAAAATAATTCTGAGATTCAGGGATATTATTATTTGTTTCAACCGTAAAATCAGTATTTGCTCCGTCAAAAATTACATCCAAACCGTGAGCATTCAAGGGCTTTTTCTCCTCTTTTTGCTTACTATGTTTCATTTCGTACAAGGCATTATTATCCAAGAAAACATAGTGTAGCCTATCCTCCCGAATCTGCAAAACACCCCCAG
The DNA here is from genome assembly GCA_013298125.1 of Cytophagales bacterium. Taxonomy (GTDB): domain Bacteria; phylum Bacteroidota; class Bacteroidia; order Cytophagales; family Spirosomataceae; genus Arcicella. The sequence continues at coordinate 43,295 of JAAFJP010000023.1, forward strand.
GAATATGAGCCAAAAACTTTATTTCCTTTTCCCATTGCCCTTTATTTTCGATAAAACGTACGGGAGGGACATCGGATAATGCTTTGAAATTGAGGAGGATGAGTAATAATAGGAAGATATTTTTCATTAGTAAATTTTCAAATTGGAAAAAGAAGGTGCAATTTACTTTTTATTGGAGGAATAGCAAAGTCATTTTCTCAATCCTCCATCAAATCCCCCAAAATCTTCTGAGCCGCCACAGAAATCACCGTTCCAGGTCCAAAAATACCTGATACTCCTGCATCAAACAAAAACTGATAATCTTGGGCAGGAATTACTCCACCCGCAATGACCATAATATCTTCACGACCTTGTTTTTTGAGTTCTTCAATCAACTGAGGCACAAGGGTTTTGTGTCCCGCCGCTAAGCTGGACGCACCCACTACGTGAACATCGTTTTCAACGGCTTGTTTTGCGACCTCTTCAGGCGTTTGGAAAAGTGGCGTAATGTCCACATCAAAACCCAAATCAGCAAAACTGGTGGCGATAACTTTTGCCCCACGGTCATGCCCGTCTTGCCCCATTTTGGCAACCATAATTCTGGGTCTGCGACCTTCCTGTTTCGCAAACTCATCTGCCATTTCTCTGGCAATTCTGAAATTCTCGTCGTCTGTCACTTCTGCTGAATAAACTCCTGATATTGAACGAATTACGGCTTTATGTCGCCCGTAAACTTTTTCTAAGGCAAAAGAAATTTCTCCCAAAGTTGCCCTTAATCTTGCAGCTTCAACGGCTAATGCGAGGAGATTAGCCCCCTCCGCCCCCAGTTGGGGAACTTTCTCGCTGTAAACTTCGTCCGAAATATCAGACTCGAAATCTCCCCCTCTGGGGGCAGGGGGGGCTATTGCTGCTTCCGTAATTTTCTCTAAAATTGCCTGAACGGCTATTTCATCCCTTTCCGCTTTAATTTTATCCAATCTTTCAATCTGAGAAATTCTAACCGCCTGATTATCAACATCTCTGACTTCTATTTCTGTTTGTTCTTTAATCTTAAATTTATTCAAACCCACAATTACATCTTTGCCCGAATCAATCCTTGCTTGTTTTCTGGCAGCCGCCTCTTCAATTCTCATTTTGGGCAAACCCGTTTCGATTGCCTTTGCCATGCCACCCAATTCTTCCACTTCTTCAATCAACGCCCACGTCTTTTTGGCGAGTTCCATCGTCAAATATTCTACATAATACGAACCTCCCCAAGGGTCAATGGCTTTCGTAATTTGGGTTTCGTGTTGTAAATATAACTGTGTATTTCGAGCAATCCGTGCGGAGAAATCAGTTGGCAAAGCAATGGCTTCATCCAAAGAATTCGTATGCAAACTTTGCGTATGTCCCAAAGCCGCCGCCATCGCCTCAATCATAGTTCTGGCAACGTTATTGAATGGGTCTTGTTCAGTCAATGACCAACCCGAAGTCTGGCAGTGCGTCCTCAGCATCAAGGACTTATCTTTTTTAGGGTTAAATTTCTTGACAATCTTTGCCCACAACATTCTACCCGCTCGCATCTTAGCAATTTCCATAAAATGATTCATTCCTATTGCCCAAAAGAAGGATAATCTCGGAGCAAAATTATCAATATCCAAACCCGCATTTACGCCTGTACGAAGGTATTCGAGTCCATCCGCAAGCGTGTAAGCTAATTCCAAATCTGCGGTTGCCCCTGCCTCTTGCATATGATAACCCGAAATTGAAATCGAATTAAATTTGGGCATATTTTGAGCGGTATATTCAAAAATATCCGCAATGATTCGCATCGAAGGCAATGGTGGGTAAATGTAGGTATTCCGAACCATAAATTCCTTCAAAATATCGTTCTGAATCGTACCAGAAAGTTTTTCAGGAGAAACTCCTTGCTCTTCGGCAGCCACTATATAAAACGCCATGATGGGCAAAACAGCCCCGTTCATGGTCATAGAAACCGACATCTCATCCAAAGGAATTTGGTCGAACAATATCTTCATATCTTCCACCGAATCAATCGCAACGCCCGCCTTACCCACATCTCCTTGTACACGTGGGTGGTCGGAGTCATATCCACGGTGCGTAGCCAAATCAAAAGCCACCGAAAGTCCTTTTTGACCACCCGCTAAGTTTTTTCGATAAAAAGCATTGGACTCCTCAGCCGTCGAAAACCCAGCATATTGACGAATCGTCCAAGGATTTTGCAAATACATAGTCGAATATGGACCTCGAAGATAAGGAGGCAGCCCCGCCGCAAAATGGAGATGCTCAGCATTCGCCAAATCTTCTTTGGTAAAATATGACTTAACGTATATACCCTCCGCCGAACGCCAAGGTTTACTTTCTGATTTATCTATTTGATTTTCAGAAGGTTGATTTAGATTTATGTTAGATAAATTTGGTTTCATATTTAAGGAAAAATTATCTGGGTGATACTGTCTGAATCAGGATTTACAGGATTTATGGAATTTCAAGATTATTATATTATTCAATGAGTTATCTCTACTTCCCGAAAGTTATTTTTACTTTCGGGAAGTTCCATCAAGGCAGATTTTGTATTCTTGTTTAGTATGGTAAAATAGGACTAAGTAGTTTTCAACTTCCCGAAAGTAGAAATAACTTTCGGGAGGTTTACTCCCAATTTCCAGTAAAATTTTTAATCCAAAAAATCCTTTAATCCAAAGAATCCAAGTTCAGACAGAATAACAGACAAATAATTTATTTTTCAAAAACAGATGACAATCTTAAATCGGTCAATAATTCAAAACCTAAATCAGAAGTTTGACTTTCGGTATTTTTAGTATTCAAAATAGGCGTTTCATCATTTCTAAATTTATTAACTCCAATCATAATCCTTTCTGATTTTAAAAGAGCTTCTTGTGATTTATGAAAATTCTTTTTCATTTCATTTTGAATAAAATTTTGCTCAAAAGCCTTGATAATTCCACCCATATTCTCCACTTCTGCTAACAATTTCAAGGATTCTTCTGCCAATTTAAAAGTTAGATTTTCGATAAAATAACTTCCTGCCGAAGGGTCAATGACTTTATCCAAATAGGCTTCTTCTTTCAAAATCGTTGAGATATTTCTGGAAATCCTACGACTAAATTCGTCAGATTCTTGATAAGTTTCATCAAAAGCACAGATACTCAGAGCGTTACAACCTCCAATGATGGCTGACATCGCCTCGGTGGTTGCACGCAAAAGATTTGTATGAGGCGATAACGATGAATTATAAAAAGATGAGGTTATACAATGAATCGAGATGTCTGGAATATCATTTTCATTCATCCCGTAACCTTCCACTAAAATTTGTCTCCAAAGCAATTTTAAAGCCCTAATTTTAGCAATTTCTCCAAAGTAATTTGTACCAACCGAAATAGTAAATTCTACTTTTTGTACAATATCGTGCAGAAGAATATTTTGTTCCGTTAGTTTGTCGATTGTCTCAATCGCAGAAGCAAGCGTATAGGCTAATTCCTGAGCATTATTTGCCCCAAAATTATGGAAACATTGACTACTAATATTGACACAGCCATACGACTTGTATTTTTGTACTTTTCTAAGAATATTTGCTAACTCGTTCCAATCATCTATACTATTGTTTCCTGTCCTAAAATACCTTCCGAGTATATTTGTATCAATACCCCCTTTCCAGTCGTAAGGAGCTATTTTTTGTAACTCATTTATCAAAAATAAGCCGTCATTTTCTACCTTTAAAAAAAAAGGTGTGTCAGACATTTTGATATTCCTTAACAATTCCTTAATTTCGATTTCTCTTATCAACACGCCACTAATATCAATCAAAAAAGAATCACCACCAGAGTTTAATGTATTGATAATCAATTGGTTATACTCTTTTTCCGACTTAAATCTTATTATTTCTCGATTACTCCAAGACTTTGTAACTGCCTGAATTTGAGATTGTTGAATCAAATTTACAGGTAAATTTTCCAAGTCTTCGAGACTGTAATATGAACCAATGCTAAAATTTTCAGCATTCGTCCAATTTAAGGTTTCTTGAAAATCTTTACCTTTTAAGTCTTTAATAACCTGTTGTTTCCAGTCGTTTTTTGATGGTGAAACAAATTCGTCGAAAAGTTTATTTTTCATATACGAAGAAATAATTAATTTAATTTTTCAAAGTTAATCAAATTTATGAAATTAGATTTTTTTTGACAAATATTAGCTTAAAGTTACCAATATCCTCCTTACTGTTGTATTATTCTAAGAAGTATTAAAAAAGTTAAAAATTGACTTTCCTTATTTTGACAAAAACGATAAAAAAACATTTTTTTGACCACAAAAAAATGCTATTTTTGTCATCCGTTGGAAAGTAAATATCTGTATTTTTTCTCAATAAGTCGCCAATGAATTGAGTATCAGATATTTAAACCACTTACTTGTCCAATACCGCCAATTTTAGAAGATACCATGTACCCTCCCCATCAACCAGATGCAAGACAAATCTGGCTAAAATGTCTTGAAGTAATACATAAAGAAATTAATGAGCAAAGTTTTAAAACTTGGTTTGAACCCATCGTACCTCTAAAAGTTACGAACCAAACGCTCTCGATTCAAGTGCCAAGCCAATTTTTTTATGAGTGGCTTGAAGAAAACTATATCCATGTATTAAGAAAAGCAATTGACTATTCAATGGGGAGAAATGGTCAATTAGAATATTCAATAATTGTTGATAAAGGAGACAAGAAAAACCCGCCGATAGCTTACAATATTCCTAACCAAAAACCTACCGTTCCTGTTCAAGCTCAAAAGCGTCCAGAAGCAACGGTTTACGAAAGTCCTTTTCAATTAAAAGATTTAGATTCATTAGATTTAGATTCATACCTTAATCCACACTATACCTTTGATAATTTTGTTGAAGGAGATTGTAACCGTTTGGGACGTTCGGCGGGTTTAGCCGTTGCTCAACGCCCTGGGGTAACTTCTTTTAACCCTTTGATGATTTATGGAAGTGTAGGATTAGGAAAAACGCACTTGATTCAAGCCATTGGCAATTATATCAAACATACACACACGAATAAGTTTGTATTGTATGTAACGTCCGAAAAGTTTTGTAATCAATTTATCAACGCCATCAAAAACAATACACTGCAAGCATTTACCAATTTTTATATGCAGGTGGACGTTTTAATTATTGATGACGTTCAGTTTTTGGCAGGAAAAGAAAAAACACAAGAATCGTTTTTCCATATTTTCAACCACTTACATCAATCTGGGAAACAAATCATTATGTCCTCTGATCGCCCTCCAAGGGAGCTGGCAGGTATGCAAGATAGATTACTTTCAAGATTTAAGTGGGGACTCACCGCCGATGTACAACAGCCTGATTTTGAGACACGTATAGCCATTATTCAAAAGAAATTACAAGCCGACGGAATCTACATTGAAGACAAAGTTATTGAATATTTGGCTCATAGTATAGACACAAACGTACGTGAATTGGAAGGTGTAATTGTTTCTTTGATGGCTCATGCTTCGTTTAGTAGCAAAGAAATTGACATGGATTTGGCTCGTGCTACGCTCAAAAATATCGTGATGGATTCTGAAAAAGAAGTAACCGTTGATTCTATTTTGGATGCCGTTACCAATCATTTTGAGGTTGATATGACTGATTTAAAGAGTAAAAGTCGTAGAAGAGAATCTGTTTTTCCACGACAAGTTGCCATGTATTTAATGAAGGAATTTACCAATTTACCCTTAAAATCAATTGGTTACCATTTTGGAGGAAGAGACCACAGTACCGTAATTCACGCCGTTCAGACCATCAGTGATATGCTTGAAACGGATAAAGATGTTGAAAAAACCATGCAGAAATTATACAAATACTTTAATAGAGTACGAGTAAAAGCGTAGTAATTTTGGTAAGCCGTCAGAAACCTCTGAATTTTTACTGACCTGATTTTATAGATTTGTTCAGTTTTGTTTTTCACAAATTACTTTTTTAATAATTCTGAATTATAATCTTTGCTTTACCGTAAGATTGTCTCATTTTTTTGATTCAGTCTTACGGATTTTTTTTATCTTAGAGTTCTGAAATGGCTTTTAGCTTTTTGCAGTCGGCTATCAGCTCTATATTTCAACCTAAAAGATGGTTTTCAAATATTTAAAAATAATTGTTCTATGAAAAAATACACACTACTTTTTGCTTTTTACTTCTTTTTGAGTGTTTCTCAATCATTTTCCAACAAAATTATTGACCCAATTCGTCAAATTCAGATAGATGAAATGGAGTGGTCGATGGATAATCCGAAAGGAAAATGGAAGATTCGTTTTGTGAGAACTGAGGATAAATCTGATACGACTAATAGACCCAAAGGCTTTTTAAGTAAGTTGAAAAATATCGTAAATGTGTTGATGGATGCTTCTGATAATCCGCCTTTTAAAGTGGAGGTTGTCAGGGAGAAGGAAAAAGAAAAGAAGAATTAGATTAATAAAAAAAAGGTCGTAAGAATCTAATTCTTACGACCTTTTTTGTAATGCAAGAATGGATTACTTCTTAACAACTTTCACCTCAATTCTACGATTCTTCGCTTTTCCTTCCTCCGTAGCATTACTTGCAATAGGATTGGATGAACCTTTACCAGCAAAGTCAATTCTTAATTCTTGAATACCGCTGGCAACTAAAATGTTTCTTACTGTTGATGCACGTTTCATAGACAATTTACGATTTTGAAGCGAATCGCCCGTATTATCAGTATATCCAGTCAATTTCACTTGTACACGTGGATAGGCAGTCATAATTTTTGCTAAATCTTGAACCGTCTTCTCAGAACCAGCTACCAAATTTGGCAAATTTGATTCAAAATTTAGGTTATCAAAAGTAAATGTCTGATTCACTTTTGCCGTTGAATCTGTTAAATATTTAGCAAATTTATAGTTAAATGAACCTTCTGGAACGTCTAATCTTAAACCATTTGGTAAACTTACGCCCATCGTTTTAGCAACTGGAACAACCGCTTTTACTGTTGAATCAACTTTGGCAGTCGTTGTATCTTTGGGAAGATTCGTTGTATCAATCGTTGCATTTGTAACTTGCTCTACTTGTGAAGTATCAGGAGTTACAACAGTATTTGAACTACGTAATGAACTCCAATCATAATTCATGGCAAAGTAGCCTAAGCCACCCAAAACGATAGCAATTCCCAAAGTTGGCAATAACCATTTTGGCATGGTGAAACTTCCACTTTCTTCGCCATCATAATCTTTATCCGAATACGTAACTTCTCTATTTTCGACAGGTTTTTTAGGCGTAATAGTTTGAGTAGTATTCGTTTTTATTGAGGCTGTGGCAAATTGGACTGGTTTTATCTCTTCACTCATAAAAGTTGCCAATCCCAAAACATCAATCATTTTAGGTTGTAAACTCTCTGGCGTTTCATCCAAAAGACTACTGCGTTGGTCTAAAATGATGTTGGCTAAACCTGTTTTATCTAAGCTCTGCGAGTTTACCATTTTCCCTAATTTGCCAATTACCAGAGGGGCAACTACCGATAAAAGTGCCGTTGCCGATGAATTACGCACCCCAGCAAACTGAGAAATCATCGTAGCAATCGAACTCTTTTTGTCTGGTAAAAGCATACTAACTACGCTATTTCCTTTCTCGACAAAACCCGCAAAACTCTCTTTATTTTTCAGTAAATCATCTAATTGCTCAATAATACTACCGTCGTGATTGCCTTTATTGACGACATTCATCAAGGTTGTAGCACCCGCTTCGTTTGATGCTCTTTTCATCAGCCCGCCCACAAAAGTTGGTACTAAACCTTCGATTGCGATTTTGACTTTCTCTTCTTTTTCTCCGAGGAGATTGGCGGCTTTGTTGGCGACTTCACCTACTAATAATTCTTTTAATTCTCCAAATAAATTCATGCTCGTTCTTTTTGTAACAGATTCTCATACAAAATTACATTCAATTCAATGAATTTCCATTTCATAATGTATCATCTGTTTTTTTTATTTTGTAAGGTATTGATTGATAAATAGTTGATTCAAAATCTTTCTACAAATATCCTCAATATTTTTTAAAGATTTTCATAATTCTGTTTCGTAAATCAATTCTATCTAAAATTTCATTACTTAAATTTCGCTCAAAAAGGCTATAATCTATTAACCAGATACTAATTTTGTCGAAATATTTGCTCAAAGGCAAATTTAATTAACGATTCAACGATTTATCTAATTTGAGTTTGTCATCCCGACGAAGGAGGGAACTGTTGGATATATACAAAACTGTGTTTGAAGAAATAAACCTCAGTTCCCTCCTTCGTCGGGATGACTATACAGACATGATTGTTGAACCAAAATTAACGTATGAAAAAAATATTATTTATTGACCGTGACGGTACTATTATCGTAGAGCCACCCATTGATTTTCAGGTGGACTCTCTCGAAAAATTAGCTTTTTTACCCAAAGCCATATCTAATCTTCGTAAAATAGCCGAAGAGTCTGATTATGAGTTGGTTATGGTAACAAATCAAGACGGTTTGGGTACTGATTCTTTTCCAGAAGATACTTTTTGGTTGCCACAAAACAAAATGATGGAGATTTTGGAAGGCGAAAATATTAAATTCTCTGCCGTCCATATTGACCGTTCTTTTGAACAAGATTATGCCCCAACCCGTAAACCAAGAACGGGAATGCTCACAGAATATTTTGATGAAACGAAATATGATTTAAAAAACTCTTTTGTGTTGGGCGACAGATTGACGGATGTACAGTTGGCGATAAATCTTGGTTCAAAGGCAATTTATTTGGGCGAAGCTCCTTTCCAAAATCCAGTTCAAGAAGCGGCAACTGCCTTAGTATCAAAAGATTGGGATGAAATTTACCAGTTTCTTCGCTTACCTGAGCGTAAGGCATCCGTGGAGCGTATCACTAAGGAAACTAAGATTTGGATTGACCTAAATTTAGACGGAAAAGGTAAAGCAAATATCGAAACGGGCTTGGGCTTTTTCGACCATATGCTCGACCAATTAGCTAAACATTCAGGGGCAGATTTGAACGTAAAAGTGGATGGAGATTTACATATTGATGAACACCACACCATCGAAGATACAGCTCTGGCACTCGGAGAAGCATATTTAAAGGCTTTGGGGGATAAAAAAGGAATAGCGAGATACGGTTTTAATATTTTGCCCATGGATGAAGCCTTAGTTCATGCTGCGATTGATTTTTCTGGAAGAAATTGGATGGTTTGGGATGCCAAATTTAGTCGTGAGAAAATTGGAGAAATGCCTACGGAAATGTTCTTTCATTTCTTTAAATCATTTACCGATACTGCCAAATGTAACCTCAACATCAAAGCGGTTGCAGATAATGAGCATCATAAAATTGAGGCAATTTTTAAAGCATTTGCCAAAGCAATCAAAATGGCAACGAAGCGAGAAATAAAGGATTTAGATATTTTGCCTTCGACTAAGGGGGTGTTGTAGTTTTTTTGTCTGAATTTGGATTCGTCTGATTAATGGATTTATTGGATTATTTTTAAAATCCTAAAAATCCATTAATCCAACAAATCCAAGTTCAGACAAAAACTCATTTACTCAATCATACAACACATTTTTCAATTTCCTTAACAATAAATTTACCATCTGTCTTTATCTTTGTAAAAAAATAAGAATTTCACAAAAAATAAATATTAGTCATGACTGAAACAGTATTTGGAACTTACCTTGCGTGGGCATTTTACATTGCATTATTCGCAGCTTCGGGATATGTAGGTGTTAAATTACAGAACATTTATAACGAAAGAGGGAAGTAGTTTTTAGTTCTGAGTTCTGGGTTCTGAGTTGAAAAACATCACTCTATAACCAAGAACTCAGAACCCAAAACTATAAAATATACTGACTCAAATCTCTATTCTTCACCATTCCTCCAAGTCTCTCTGTTACCAATTCCTTTGTAACGACTACCTTAGAATTTGCCTCAATTACATCTGGAATATCGTACATGATGTCGTTTAGTAAATGCGACATAACCGTCTGCAAACGTCTTGCACCAATATTTTCAACTTCCGAATTTACGGCAAATGCTATTCTGGCAATTTCTGCCAAAGCCTCATCATCAAAAGATAATTCAACGTTTTCAGAAGACAATAAAGCCTCATATTGGCGTGTCAAAGCACTTTTTGGCTCTTTCAAGATTCTGTAAAAATCTTCTTCTTTCAAACTTTGCAACTCAACTCTGATGGGAAAACGTCCTTGTAACTCAGGAATCAAATCACTTGGTTTTGAAACATGAAACGCTCCTGCGGCAATAAACAAAACGTGGTCGGTATTGATAACGCCATATTTCGTATTGACCGAAGAGCCTTCTACGATAGGCAACAAATCACGTTGCACACCCTCACGACTTACGTCTGCACCTCCGCCACCGCCAGCACGTGAATTAGCAATTTTATCAATCTCATCTATAAAAATAATTCCCAAATTCTCAGCTTTGCGGATGGCTTCTTCCTTCACTTCGTCCATGTCAATCAATTTGGCAGATTCTTCTTCCAAAAGGATTTTACGAGCATCTGAAATGTTCATTTTACGCTTTTTCTCACGTTTTGGCAACATTCCGCCAATCATTTCCTGAATATTCATCATCGACATTTCGTCAATTGGACCTCCCATGACACCGATATTCGGACCATTGGACGTTCTGACATCAATATCAATTTTACGATTTTCTAATTCGCCACGACGTAATTTTTCACGAAATAATTCACGAGTTTTCTGATTAAGTTCTTCGTCAGACTCAGGCGTATCTACTTGAAATCCAACATCTTTGCCTTTCTTTTTCTTACCAGTTTTACCCATCGCAGGCACGAGAGCCTCCACGATGATTTCCTCCACAATTTCTAAGGCTTTTTCACGAACTGCCTCTTTGCGAGTAGATTGAACAAGGTGAATAGAAGATTCGACCAAATCACGAACCATTGATTCTACATCACGCCCGACATATCCGACTTCTGTAAATTTTGAGGCTTCAACTTTGGTGAAAGGTGCATCGGCTAATTTGGCGAGACGGCGAGCAATTTCAGTTTTTCCGACACCCGTAGAACCAATCATTAGGATATTATTTGGCGTAATTTCCTTTTGCATTTCTTCTGGAGCATTCATCCTTCTCCAACGGTTACGAAGGGCGATTGCTACGTTTTTCTTGGCATCGTTTTGTCCGATAATATATTTGTCGAGTTCTGCGACAATCTGTTTTGGGGTTAATGAATCTAAGTTTATGGTCATGTGAATATGTTAAGCTGAACAGACAAATTTACTTGATAATTTTTCCAAAATCGCAAACTAATCCAAAACTATTCAAATTTCCAGCGGTATTGTAGCCAGCATACGAATAAGAGAAGTCAATTGCTTTGGTTTTGAATAAAAAACCTACTGAAAAACCAGAAAATCCACTGAGATTTTTCTGACTCAATTCCTGACCACGAAGGTGATTGTAACCAGCGAGAATATTGAAGTTTTTACTAAATAAAAACTCCGCCCCAACCACAAAATGTCGGGCAAAATTATCAATAGGATTTACGGAGTTTTCGATAATAATTCCACTCAAATCCTTTTTGACGATGGTTTTATCTAAATAAGTAATGTCGAATTTATACAAATGATGAGCCGTTATCGAAAAACGAACAGGCATATATTGAGGTTTGAAAGATACGCCCATTTGTACATCCAAAGGTAAATCTGGATTGTCAAAAGGAGTAAAATTTCGTAATCTAATGCCTATGTTTTTTGCAACAATACCAAAGCTAAAATCTTGTTTAGGATGTTTGAAAACCCCTCCAAAATCCATCAAAATCGCTGATGCTGAATAACTTTCAATGACCGAACCCACAAATTTTAGATTTATGCCAAAAGAAATATTGCCTTGTGTGCGTGCATGAGAGAGCGTAAGTGCGTAATCATTGGCGGAAAATTTTCCTTGAATATTCCCCGCTGGGTCAGTTTGCAGAAAATCTCCATAGCTAATGTACTGAACACCAATTCCGAAAGTTTGTTTTTTGATAGTCCGAACATACGAAGCCGAAGAATATTTTATACCCGAAAAATAAGGCAAGAAATTGACAGCCAATAAGTTATTGTCAGAAGAATCTAAAAGGGCAGGATTTTGGAGAAAACCGTTTGGGTCTTTTTGGGTTTTGGAAATATTGATTCCACCCAAAGCTGAGGTTGTGGGATTTGAAGGAATATTTAGAAAAGTGAAACTGTTATTTCCACCGATTTGGGCAAATGAAAATTGGGATGTAGAAAAAATAAAAAAGATGTATAAAATTCTAATTTTCATCTATACTTTTGTTAAAAGGTAAAAATACTCCCAAATTTATCAAATTAAAATCAAAATTTTGAATCTGTTTAAACTTTTCGTTTTGAATGAAAATTGAGTTCATTTTTAATCTGGTAGTTCAAAATTTATGAAGCATAGCATCGCTACGTTGAATAAATTTTGGATTACCAGGTTGAAAATGAAACAATTTACAACGAAAGGAATAAGTTTAAACAGGTTCTATATTTCAAAAAAATATTATGAACGAAAACAGTAAAAATTTCCTCTACCAATATCTCAACAACGCTTCGCCAACGGGTTTTGAAGCCTCTGGACAACAAATTTGGTTGGATTATCTAAAACCATACATCGACGAAACCATTATTGATACTTACGGAACTGCCGTGGGCGTTATCAAAGGCAGTAGCGATTATAAAGTGGTTATCGAAGCCCATGCCGACGAAATATCTTGGTTTGTTAATTATATTGATGATAACGGCTACATTTTCGTCCGTAGAAATGGTGGCTCTGATGCCGTGATTGCCCCTTCGATGCGTTGTAATTTGCATACAAAAAAGGGAGTAGTAAGTGGTGTTTTTGGTTATCCTGCCATCCACGTTAGAGATACTTCAAAAGACAAAGCCCCAACGGTCAATGATATTTTTATTGATTTGGGAGCTGCCAACAAAAAGGAAGTAGAAGAAATGGGCGTTCACGTAGGAACGGTTGTAACTTTTGTGGACGGTTTGATGGAACTGAACGATAAATTTTACGTCGGACGTGCCTTAGATAACCGTATGGGCGGTTTTATGATTGCAGAGGTGGCAAGAATGTTGAAAGAAAATGGCGTCACGCTACCTTTTACCCTTTATGTTGTCAATGCTGTTCAAGAAGAAATCGGTTTACGTGGAGCTGAAATGATAGTAAAACGTTTGAAACCAGACCTTGCCATCATTACGGACGTAACGCACGACACCCAGTCGCCGATGTACAATAAAAAAGAACAAGGTGATTTGAAATGTGGCAATGGTCCAGTGATTTGTTATGGTCCAGCGGTGCAAAATAATGTCCGTGATTTTATCATTGATGTAGCGGCTTCCAAAGAAATTGCCATTCAAAGACAAGCCGTTTCTCGCTCGACTGGTACTGACACAGACTCATTCGCTTATGCAACAGAAGGCGTAGCTTCGGCATTGATTTCTTTGCCTCTGAAATATATGCACACAACCGTCGAGACAGTCCACAAAGAGGATGTTCAGAAAGTTATCGACTTGATTTACAGTACGTTACTGGCTTTGAAGGGCGATGAAGATTGGCGGTATATTAAGTAGAAAATCAAGTAGGAAGAGGTTGTGTAAAAGTCTAAGGTTAAATGTTGAAAGTATTTTACACAACCGCTTCTTACTAATTTGGAAAAATTTACTTACTAATCTTACCCAGTTTAAACCCCTGCCGATAAGTCAAAAACAAACTTTCAGAATGCTCAAAAGCCTTATTATTCAAATCAAAATAAGGCTCAAATCTAAATGTTAGGAATAAGTTATCAATTAATCTCCAATCTTTCATTACTCTGATTATCAATAAATTACGCTCTTTTTCTACTACGTTTCCATATCTAAACGTTCGCCCAACTGATTGATACAAATCTCCTCCAGCATCCGATAAATACCCTGATGATTTCCAATAGCTGAGCATCAAATTCAAGATTTTTGTTTCGGCAGTAAGATTCAAATAGATTCCTGAACCTTTTTTGAAATATTGACTATAATTTGAATTTTGTTGAAAACCTACAAAGTAATTTTGCGTTCTAATTTTCTGTAAAAAACCGCTACATTTCCATTCTGCTTCTACTCCGATTGCTGTGTTGATATTCGTAATTACTTGGGCAGTGTCATTAGTAATTTGTCCTCCACGATGTTGAAAAGTCATTTGAATAGGAACTGACAAATAAAAATCGGGTTTAATAATCACTTTTTTATTCCAAGAAAATCCTGCTAAAATTTCTTCTTTTTTATCATCACCTCTATAAATCATCCGTTGCCAATCTATCCACGCATCAAAAAAAGTTTCTTGTTTTCTGCGATTATATTGAAGACCATTTTCCTGCCGATTCAATATCACTCGCTCAGGATTCATCATGGGTTCAATTAGACGGTGGTTCAGATTTCCCTCCAAATTTCCAAATAAAAACTGAGAAGAATCTTTTTGTATTTTTATCGTAAAAATAGGCTGAATGCTTGTAAAGGCATTATTTCCAAAATCTTTCCAAGCATATACCCCTGCCTCTATACGTACATAAGGGGCAAGTTGATACATGAACTTTGGAGAGAATTGATTGCCAAAAAGCGTATAACCATCCGCAATTTTCAAGAAATATTCATTATTTTTCAAGAAGGAAAAACTCTCGAATTGAAAGGAAAATTGTTTTGATTTGGAAGAATCAAGGTGCTGGAATGTCTCCAACGATGTGTTATTGACTTGTGCTTTGGTTTGAAAAAAACTCAATATGAAGCACAAAAAAGCTATTTGTAAATTTCGTTTTAACATTTCACGGCAAAATACTTTTATTTGATGAATTCTTACTAATTTCACCCTCAGAATTTATTAAAAAACATTAAAAATAATTATGGCAAAGCAACAAGCAGAGGCAGCTAACCCTGTCAATGAAAAATTAAAAGCATTACAAACAACGCTTGAAAAATTAGATAAAGCCTACGGTAAAGGCACGGTTATGCGTCTATCGGATGCAAAAGTAATGGACGTTCCTGTGATTTCGACGGGTTCTCTCGGACTTGATTTGGCATTGGGTGTGGGGGGAGTTCCTCGTGGACGTGTGGTTGAGATTTATGGACCTGAATCTTCTGGTAAAACGACCTTGACGATGCACTGTATCGCCGAGGCTCAAAAGGCTGGCGGATTAGCCGCATTTATTGATGCTGAACACGCTTTTGATAAAGGTTATGCAGAAAAATTGGGTATTGACACAAGTCAACTCCTTATCTCTCAGCCAGATAACGGTGAGCAAGCTCTGGAAATTGCTGAACAATTAATCTCTTCGGGTGCAATTGATATTATCGTAATTGACTCAGTTGCGGCACTTGTTCCAAAGGCGGAATTAGAAGGTGATATGGGAGATTCTAAAATGGGTTTACAGGCTCGTTTGATGTCTCAGGCTCTTCGTAAATTGACAGGGGTTATCAACAGAACGGGTTGTTGCTGTATTTTTATTAACCAATTACGTGATAAAATCGGTGTGATGTTTGGTTCGCCAGAGACGACTACGGGTGGTAATGCCTTGAAATTCTACGCTTCGGTGCGTTTGGATATTCGTCGTATTGGTCAAATCAAAGATGCTGATAACGTAATCGGAAACCGTACACGTGTGAAGGTAGTGAAAAACAAAGTTGCTCCTCCATTTAGAGTAGTTGAGTTTGACATCATGTACGGTGAAGGTATCTCAAAAGCGGGTGAAGTTTTAGACTTAGCCGTGGACATGGAAATCGTGAAAAAATCAGGCTCATGGTTTAGCTTCGGAACGGAACGCCTTGGACAAGGACGTGATGCCGTAAAAGATATGTTGAAAGACAATCACGAATTATTAGAGATTTTGGAAGAGCGTATTAAAGAAAAAATCAAAGGTGATGAAAATGCACTTTTAGATACGTCTGAGCCAAATATCGAAGATGACGGTTCGCCAGAATAGGATTTTGAGTAAAAAAAGGGATTCACTGTAATAGTAAATCCCTTTTTTAAAATCTCAGAAATTTATTAAGTTACCAACGGCTGGTAGTTGGAGGTAAACTTATACTTGTTTTCCCACTGATTAGTGTAGTGTGAAAATTAGAAATCATTGATTTTTTTACTGATAATTTCTCTGAATTAGTTGAAGCTTTCATGTTCTGTTATGGGGTTTTAATTAAATTTATGTTACAAAATTGTAAATAACTTGAACTGTCAAAAATGAAATTTTCTTAGCGTATTTATTAACAATTCAGTCAATCAGTAAATACCTTTCAATAATCATTCCTAAATCTATTTTTTAATCAAAAATATTGGTTCTTCTGCTTTTCATCCCATAGAAATCATAGTAGAACCAAAATATTTAAAACCTCAATGATAAATCAATTAAACTCTAATAAAGCATTTAGAATTCACGCATTAGTTTGGATCACATATACATTTTATTTTGCTTTTTTATTAATACTATTTTACCATATTCCAGTTACAGAAGGGTTTGTATATCGAGTTATTTTGTATAGATTTGGAGAAATTACATTATTTTATGCAAATGTAAATTTGGTTTTTAGCAGGTTTACTACTTTTAAAAAAGCATTACCTCTACTAATAATATTCTTGGTTTGTTTAGGATGCTTTTTATTATATTTTTACTCACTTGAATATTATATTTTTCCTTATTTAAGTATATCAGCAACTAAATCAGCCCCAATTTTTGACCAATTTATTTCGATTAGTGTTCAACAAGCCAGCAATTTTACTTTCTACGCCCTCGGTTATAGCTTCGCACAAAGGGTTATTCAACAACAAATAGAAATAGGAAAAGAAAAAGACCGAAATGCTTTACTTGTACAAGAAAAAGCTCAGTCTGACTTTCAGTTTCTGCGTTCACAGGTAAATCCTCATTTTATGTTTAATACTCTGAACATGATTTATAATGAGGTTCGAAAAGTAAATGCACAGACGGGTGATATTGTGATTCAGTTTGCAGGTATGATGCGGTATGCTACCAGTAAAGCAATGCAACAAGATGAGGTAGGCTTACAAGGAGAGTTTCAATTTGTAGAGGATTTTCTTGCTATCCAGAAAAGGCGGTTTAAAGATAATTTACAGATTGATTTCAAAATAGAAGGAGATGTACGTTCGCAAAGAATTGTCCCAATGGTACTTTTTACTTTTGTTGAAAATGCCGTAAAACATGGATATTGCGAAGACCCTGATTTTCCTTTATTTATCAGAGGAAATCTATTTAGTGATAGTTTTACGTTCTTGGTACATAATCGTAAAAACCCTGAACCCAATGGATTTGACACAGGAGAAACAGGAATTAGTCTAATCAATATCAGGAAGCGATTAGATGCTGTTTATAAAAATGGGGGCTATTCATTAGATATTGAAGATTTAGAAGAAGAGTTTATTGTGAATTTTAAGATAAATTTCAAAGAGGTAAAAAAATAAAATAGTAGAAGGAGAAATCAACAGGTTTTCTCCTTTTTTGTTAGTATTTTTCAAAATAAAATATTCTTGACACAATCGTCAGTTTATTTACTCTAAATCCGAAATCAAAAATCTCAAATCTGAAATCAAAAAATGTCCGTACACAAAAAGCGTCGTAAAGTTGAAATTTGCCATAATTGCCACACTATTCTCAGTTTGGAAAATAATTTTTGTCCTCACTGCGGACAAGAAAACCACGATTTAAAAGTACCCCTTGGGCATTTAGCGTTTGAGGTTTTTGAAGGCTTTACACACTTTGATACGAAGTTTTACAATACCATGAGGGCGATATTCCTTTCACCAGGCAAAATTACCAAAGATTTCTTGGAAGGTCGTCGTGGGCGTTATGTCCCGCCTGTGAGGCTTTATTTTTTGATTTCGTTTGTATTTTTCTTGGGTTTGGATAGTGCGATGGATTTAGCTTTAAAAAATGGGAGTGAGTTTTTAAGTAATCTTATTTCTTCTGGATTGGTTAAGGTAGATCCAAGCGATAAAACTGTTAGACCGAAGGAGGAGTTAAAAAAAACCTTAGAGAAAGCTAAACAAGAATTGGTTAGCATTCAAAAATCTGGCGATACAACTGGTATGTTTAATGCAAAAGAAGCTATTAATCAAGCTAATGCAGGTTTGAAATTATACGAAAAACTTGAAAAAAAAGCTGTCGAATCAAGCATTTTTGTAAATAAAAATTCTGTTTCAATAGGTGAGATTTTAGACGAGATGAATGTTCAGGAAAACGACACATTGAGAACATTAATTGGAAATTTATCCGAAGAAAAACAGCGTTTAAGACTCATAGACATACAAAAAAAAATCATTGCAGATACCATCAACACAGAAGAAATTAGTGAAATTTCACCTGAAATGAGAACTTATTTTACTGAAACTATTGGAAAAAAACGACAATTACAATATTCTTTAAATCTCTATGCACTAAAAAATAATGCTTCCATCAAAATTAATTATGATGCAGATACCATCATCACTGTTAAAGGGAGTGATGGGAGCATTGAAAATAAAGCTTTTTTAAACAAAGTTCTATCAATGAATGATGCAGAATTAGATAGTTTGAATGATAGAAACAAAAATGTAATTATTGGTATAGATTTTTTAGAAAGAGGATTTTTAAAAAATTTAACCTACTACCAATTAGCGTTTAGAGAAGATGGACAAAAGGCATCCGCAGAATTGGCTCAATTAGTTATTGGAGTTTTTTCCTTGATGATGTTTATTTTGATGCCTATTGTCGCATTTCTTCTGAAAATCATTTATAGTAAACGAACCCATAGCATTTTCTCATATCCATTTCGTTTATTACGCTATCTTTGGGATTGGATTTTATATCTGATTCGTTTCAGAAAAGTTAGAAAATATCGACATGTGCCTCATGTATTTTGGGGACACACAAGATACTATTATGAACATCTGATTTTTTCAATTCACATTCACGCTGTATTCTTCTTGATGCTTATGATTTTTGTGGGTGGAGGAATTTTACTTGGTTTTGGCGGAAAAGCCGCTTTGATAACGGTGATAGGCTTTTTTGTCTATTTTATTGTTTCGTTAAAAACAGTATATCGTCAAGGTATTTTGAAAACATTATTCAAGTCCGTAATCTTATTTTTTATGTACGTTACCACTTTTATATTGATTTTGACATTCACTGGCATTTTTAAATTTGCTTTATCGTAATCAAAAAGGGCTTAGAAATTTGTGATTCCTAAGCCCTTTTTGATAAAAACATAATTGTTCTATTGTGCCGCTTCGATTTTGGTTACAAAATACTCCGTATCTCCCATCCAAAAGAATTTCAGGTAGCGTTGCTCATAATGCAATTTTACACGCTTACCCGAGGTCATAGCATCTTCAATTTCTTTTGATAGTTTTTCATCCCCACTTACTACGGTAAACGCCCAAAGGTTATTTGCCATATTTCCTACTTGTCCCTGAGCTCCCACATTCAATTCGCCTTCGTGGGTTTTAATAACATAGCCTTTCTTAGACAGTTTTGAGACAACCCCTGCCCTATCTCCCTCAGAATAAGCCAGTTGGGTTGATAAAAACGTAAGAAGAGCCCCTATTAATACAATAATGAGTATTCCGATTAATAATCGTCTGAAAAAACGCATAGTTGATTGTTTTGCTGAATTTACTTGGTCGTTAAATGCCATTATTTTTTTATTTTTATCTATAATTAAGCCTATTAGCCTTCCAAGAACTCTCTTGCAAAGCCACTCCAACCGTTGAAGCTGACGAATTTACTGATTTTTTATGATTAATTAAATGAGTTGCCAAAACTGCCGCAATCATTTCTTCGTCTGGGTCAAGGGTTTCATCTAATTTATCAGGGGTATAATAAAGCCCGATAAAACGAGTATCAAATTTTCCAGAAATAAATGCTTCGTGTTTCATTACAAATTTACAGAACTGCAAAGTAGTTTCGATACCCGTGATTTTGTATTCATCAATCGCCCGAATCATCTTTTCGATTGCTTCATTTCTATCTTTTCCGTACGTAATTAATTTCGCAATCATGGGGTCATAGTAAATCGGGATTTCCATGCCTTGTTCAAAACCATCATCCACCCGCACACCATTACCTTGCGGACGTACATAAGTCTGTAACGTCCCAACATCAGGCAAGAAATTATTGCGTGGGTCTTCCGCACAAACTCGAATTTCCATGGCATGACCATTGATTTTGAGGTCTTCCTGTTTGAAAGAAATCGGTTTTCCTTCGGCAATCCAAATCATTTCTTTCACTAAATCCACACCCGTAATTTGCTCAGTAACAGGATGTTCCACTTGCAGACGGGTATTCATTTCTAAGAAAAAGAAATCCAAATTTTCATCTACAATAAACTCTACCGTTCCTGCACCATAATAATTACAAGACTTTGCTACCATGACTGCACATTGTCCCATCGCCTCACGTATCTCAGGGGTGAGTACAGCAGAAGGGGCTTCTTCAACTACCTTTTGATGTCTCCTTTGTACAGAACATTCTCTTTCAAAAAGATGTACTACGTTTCCGTGTTTATCGCCAAGTACTTGAATTTCAATGTGTTTAGGGGCAGTAATGTATTTTTCGATAAAAACAGCACCATTGCCAAAAGAGGTAATTGCCTCAGAAACGGCTCTATCCATTTGCTCATCAAAATCTTCTTCTTTCTCCACAACCCGCATCCCTTTTCCACCACCACCAGCGGAGGCTTTTATCAAAACAGGATAACCTATTTCCTTGGATTTTTGCTTGGCTTCGGTTCTGTCTGTCACAGCATCGGGCGTGCCTGGAACCATTGGAATATTATACTTAGCTACTGTATGCTTTGAGGTCAATTTATCACCCATCAACTCAATACTCTCAGGCGAAGGTCCAATAAAAATCAGCCCTGCCTCAGCTACTTTCCTCGAAAAATCAGCATTTTCAGACAAAAAACCATAGCCTGGGTGAATAGCATCTACATTCAAATCCTTACAAATCTGAATAATTTTATCACCCAAAAGATAGGATTGATTTGAAGGCGGAGGTCCTACGCACACGGCTTCATCCGCAAAACGCACATGAAGGGCGTTTCTATCAGCTTCCGAGAAAATGGCAACCGTTTTAATACCCATCTCACGAGCAGTACGCATTACTCGTAAGGCAATTTCACCACGATTAGCGATTAGAATTTTGTTTATTTGGGGCATTTTATGTTATTTCTCTATCACAGTACTATGAGTAAACTGTTCAAGTATTTTCACATCAAATATATCAAAAAAACTTCATCTCATTACGCAAGCCAGAGAATTTTCTAATATCCAAGGCAATCGCTCCAATTTTCAATTCCACTTCTACACGTACGGGGATTTTATTTGCATCGTCAGTTACCCACATTTTTACGGACTCTTCATCTTGGAAAAAGTTGTTTTTGGGCAATTGAGGCGTGATTTTGAAGGTGTTGATTTTACCAAATTTCGTTTTTATGGTTTCTTTTCCTCTATATTTCAAACGCATATTATATACTTCCCCTTCAAAAAAGAAATTCACAGGTACTGTTTCGCCAGCCTTCATTTCTGAGAAATCAATCGTTCTGAGAAAGTAATAGCCACTCACCACATCTTGCACATTATCAGGCACTTGAAAGACTTTCTTTTCATTATCATCATCAATATCGTATTGTTTAGCGGTATTTGCTTTATGGTTAAAGACAATTCTTTGCTCATTTTTATAACCGCCCTCTTGCTTTTTTTGATAAAATTGTTGGGGTAAAATCATCGCAGAATCAATGTAGGAAGTCCAAACATCACGCACCTTCGTGAACCAGTCTGTTACTCCCACGGTACGAGCTACAATATTTACCTTATAGCACTGACGACCATTGGCATTCTGAAATTTATTGTCCACATCCACAATCGCCTCAGCCGCACTTACCATCCCGTAATGTACACGATATTCAATATGTTCTCCCGTTGTAAAACTTGTTTGGTCGATCACTCTTTCGGTCTGAGTTACCTTAAAACTCATAACGGTTAATAAAAATCCAACGGCAAAAAAGGTCTTTTTCATGTTTTGGTCAATTATTATATTTCTCTTTCATAAATTTCAAAAATCCTTCAAAATTACTCTTAAACTGGTTTTTGAAAATATTTTCAAATTCATTTTGCTTAGAATTGTAAGTTTTGAAACTCACAAAATAAGCATTGTTTGGTAAATCATTTTTATTGAATTGATACTTCGGAAGATTGGGCAATTGTGCATAAATACTATCCTGCGAACGTTCAATTTTTTCAATTAACGAATACTTTAATGAATCCTTATACTTAGACGTAAAATTTGCTTGAAAGGTACTATAAAGGCTATCCAATTTTATCGTTCCTCTGTTCAAATGTCGAATGAATTTATCTCTAAAAATCCTTGATTGAACATAACGTTTATATTGTTTTGACTCAGCCCCGTACTTATATTTCAAGAATCTTTTTGCTCCATAATCTCCTATGAAATTGGCTAAATTTTCACTGGTTTCGTGGTCATTTTTTACAAAGATAGTCCCGTGTGTCATTTCGTGGATAATTACACTTGCCAATTTGCCATCTGGATAATAGAGCATATTGGAAAGGATAGGTTCTGGCAACCAACCCAAAGTAGAATACGCAATCCCTTGCCCCATTTCTGTATCATAACCTTTTGATTTCCAAAGACTTTGTTCTTGAACTGCCGCTGTTGAATCAAAAAAACCTTTGTAGGTGAAACTGCCAATAAACCAACTCACGACAGGGAAAGTGAACTGTTTAGCTTCCATTTTATACTTCTCGGCAACCGTCAATAGGTGAACTAATGGCTTTCCTTTTTGGTCATAAAGGGTTTGATAAACATCTGGATTATCTTGAAGTCCCAAAGAATCAATGGCATATTTACGGACTTCTTGGATGTATAAAATTCGTTTTTTGAGAGAATCTGGAATGGATTTATCTTGGAGGGCTTCTGCGAGTGGGCGAGTATTGAAAGCAACATCAAGTCCGCCTTTGGCTTGGTTATACAAATACGAAACCCAAGACTTTTGCCATACTAAAAAACTGGTAATCAGCAAGATAGCGATTGACCAGATTCTTTTTTTTCGACGATTATTTATTTGTTTTTGATAGAAAAGCATGGCTTTTTATGTCAAATTTCTTCAACTGGTTCAAGTCTGCGACTTGGACAGCCTCGTATTGGTTTTTACTATTTTGTAACACTCATGCCAACGAACTGACCAATGTGGGACTGTCCAAGTTGCAAACTTAAACTATGGGATAGCGAATACTTTTAACAGATTGGGGGACGCTTGAACCAGAGCTATCGAACACTTGAGCCAGACTGGGATATAACAACAACTTATTCGGGTGGCCATTTTTTCCCTATCGGATACCACATTGGAGGTGGTAATATTACTGGGTTTATTGTTTGATAGTCTTTGAAGTCATTTTCACTATCAAAAACTAAAACATTATTTTCAATCATTTTCTGAGTGAGCAACTTAGATGTTTCTAAATCTAAATCTACCATAACAAAAAAATATGTTGATAAAGAGTATATAGAATAATGTATATTATCTTGAAAATCACTTTTCACAAGTACATAAACATCATCTTCTTTGTCCCAAAGAAATTTAAATTCATTTTCCCATTTAGAGACCATCTCATCTAATCTATTATTCTGTACCATTTGCTGGAGTATTTTTTAATGCCGTTGTTTGTGTTTCCTCATTCGTCTCGCCGTCGTTCGGTGTTTTCCACCAACGACTTGTGCGACAGCTAGCGGACGAATAAGTTTATCATGTTTTATTCATAATTTGTTTATTTTCAAACACTTATCTGTTCTTCCGATGGCTAACGCATGAATTGTGAGACTATGCGTCTCAGTAAAAAACACTACACAACGGCTCAATACTTTTATTTCTCTCTTTCCGAGGCTGATGTCCTCACCAAACATCGTGCGACAGAAACGTTTCAAATAGGTAAATGATTGGTTATCAATACAATACCGTCTTCTCTCACTTATAATCCTGAATATTCAATACATTCCGACAAAATTCATATTCCGTTGGTTGATTAGAACAAATGAAAAGTAGTCGCTCTTTTGAATATTCTTGTACATTACGAAGATACCAATTTGTGGCATTCACATCAAGATTTGAAGTAGGTTCATCCAACATCATAATCTCACAGTCCGACCAGAACGCTAAGCCTAATTTTACCCTTTGCTTCATGCCCGAAGAAAAGAATTTGAGTTCTTTATTTTTGGCATTTGGCAATTCTATAAAATCTATAAAATCCTTGATGGAATGTTGATGAATGAAAGGTTTGAATTTGATATGAAATTCCACGATTTCTGTCAGAGTAAAATCTTCGATGAGTTCTAAATAGGGTGCAGCCACGACAAGATGTTTATAAAAATCATCTATCGTAATGTCTTTTTGAAGGTTTTGATAATTGATAAGCCCCTCAGAATGAGGAGTAAAGCCTGATAGCACCTGTAAAAGTGTAGATTTACCACTTCCATTCGCCCCAATAAAAGTATATGATTCTCCCGATAGAAATTCGTAGTTTAAATTTCTAAAAATCCATTCTTTACTGAATTTTTTGCCGAGATTTTGGGTAATAATCTTCATGTATTTTAAAAAACCGCAAAGTCGCAAGGACGCAATATTTTTAGCGACTTTGCGACCTTGCGGTTCATAAATTTGTAATCTATTAAGATAATCCTTTCATAATACCCCTTTCAGAATTACGGATAAAATTCACGATTTCATCACGTTCTGCGGAGGCGGGGAGATTGATTTCTATTTGAGAAAGAGCATCGTTATTATTCAAATTTTTCAAGTAAACATAACGATATGTCTCTTGAATTTGAGCAATTTGTTCATCCGAAAAACCACGTCTTCTTAATCCAATGGAGTTAATTCCTGCATAAGAAAGTGGCTCACGACCTGATTTAGTGAATGGTGGAACGTCTTTACGAATCAAAGAACCACCCGACACCATACAATGACGACCTATTTTAACAAACTGATGCACCGCACTCGAACCTCCCAAAATCGCAAAATCTCCCACTTCTACGTGTCCTGCCATTTGTACGCTATTTGCCAAAATACAATTATCACCAATGAAACAATCGTGGGCTACGTGTACATATGCCATGATGAGGCAGTTTTTGCCAATTGCCGTTTTATGCTTGTCATTCGTTCCACGATTGATGGTTACACATTCACGGATGGTTGTGTTATCACCAATAATGGCAAGGGTATCTTCTCCACCAAATTTCAAATCTTGTGGGATGGCAGAAATAACTGCCCCTGGAAAAATACGGCAATTTTTACCAATTCTCGCCCCAGGAAATATCGTTACGTTTGAACCTACCCACGTGCCTTCACCAATTTCTACGTTTTGATGAATGACCGTAAATGGCTCAACCACAACGTTTTGGGCAAGTTTTGCTTCGGGATGTATGTATGCTAATGGTTGTGTCATTTCTAAATTGTTAAGTTATTAAGTTTTAAGTTATTAAGTTTGGATGTTGTTAATTACTTCACTTTTAACAACTTATCAACTTAAAACTTATCAACTTTTTCTCACAAGGCTCGCAGTCATATCGGCTTCGCATACTACTACTCCGTTTACATAGGCACGTCCGTGCATTTTTGCTATTCCTCTACGAATAGGTGCTTGTAAGTCGCATTTGAAAATTACGGTATCTCCTGGCACTACACTTTTACGGAATCTGCAATTTTCGATACCTACTAAATAGGGCCAATAATTTTCTGGGTCTGGCACTGAACTCAACACCAAAATTCCGCCCGTTTGTGCCATCGCCTCTACCTGCATAACGCCTGGCATTACTGGATTATTGGGAAAATGTCCCGTGAAATAATTTTCATTCATCGTAACATTTTTCATTCCAACAACACTTTCGTCATCCAAATAAATAATTTTATCCACCATTTGGAAAGGGTAACGATGAGGCAATAATTGATAAATTCGCTCGAAATTGAAGATTGGCGGCTGTTTTGGGTCATATTGAGGAACGTTGTTCTTCTCTGTCTCCTTCATCAATTTCTTGATTTTCTTTGCTAATTCAACATTGGCTGCATGACCTGGGCGAGCTGCCAAAATCTGAGCTTTTATCGGACGACCTACCAAAGCCAAGTCACCAACCATATCCAATAACTTATGGCGAGCCATTTCGTTAGGATAATACAATTCTAAATTATTAAGAATTCCCCTCTCTTTGGAAACGCTTACTTTGGGTTTGCCCAACATCACTGCCAAACGATCTAACTCTACATCAGTATAATCTCTATCTGCAATCACAATGGCATTTGACAAATCCCCTCCTTTAATTAAATCAGCATTGAAAAGGGCTTCTAATTCATGGACAAAACAGAACGTTCTACATTTAGCAAAATTTTCGTTGAATTGCTCAATATTGGTCAAATTAGCGTGCTGGCTTGATAAAAACTTAGAATTATAATCCACCATTGCCGTCAAACGGTAGTCATTTAGAGGTAATGCTGCCAATTCTACGCCTCTTTCAGTATCTTTAAAACGAACCTCAGAAGGCAACTCAAAAAACTTACGATTAGCGTTTTGTTCTTCTATACCAGTTTCCAAAATTGCCTCCACAAATTTGATGGCACTTCCGTCCATAATTGGCGGTTCTGGTCCATCCAATTGAATCAAAACATTGTCCACCTGACAACCAACCATAGCAGCTAAAACGTGTTCAACCGTATTGATTCTTGCACCGTTATGATCAATTGTAGTTCCTCTCGAAGTATCAACCACATAATCCACATCAGCATCCGCAATGGGTTGGTCGGGCAAGTCTGTTCTTTGAAATTTATAACCATGATTTGGCGGGGCAGGAACGAAAGTCATGTTGGCAACTACGCCTGTATGTAAACCTACGCCCGATAAAGAAATGGCTTTTTGAATTGTATGCTGTTTGTTATTCATTTTTATTTTTGGAACTATCTCAGTCGATTAGTAAATGAGGTTACGATTTGATAATCAGATAGTTGTTGATTTTTCTAAATGCTTGTTAAATAATTATTTCTCTTTCAATTTCTCCTCCACATCTCTCAAACGTTGTTCTATTTTTGGAAAATTCTTAAATAAAACTTGTGATTTCAATAAATCGTGATTATCCATGGCGGGGACTCCCCCAATGATTCTACCAGATTTTCTCACCGATTTAGTTACTCCAGAACGCCCAGTTAAAATGGTATTATTGGCAATTACAATATGCCCTGCAATGGCAACCTGTCCTCCAATCATACAACTTTCTCCTACTTTTGTTGAACCTGCAACACCCGATTGTGAGGCGATTACGGTATTTTTACCGATTTCTACGTTATGAGCAATTTGTACTAAATTATCCAATTTTACACCTTCTCTTAATATCGTAGAACCCATTGTGGCTCTATCCACCGTTGAGTTTGCCCCAATACTTACATTGTTCTCAATAATTACATTTCCTAATTGTGGAATCGTGGCAAAAGTCCCATCAGCTTGTGGAGCAAATCCGAAACCGTCAGAACCAATAACTGAGTTGGAATGAATGACACAATTATCGCCAATGATGGTATTATTATAAATTTTTACACCCGAATAAATCGTACAATTATCTCCAATAGTGCTTAATTCTGAGATAGTTACGTTTGGATATATCTTAGTATTATTTCCGATTTTACAATTATCTCCTATGTACGCAAACGCTCCCACATACACATCTGAGCCAATATTGGCGGAGGTACTGATAAAAGAAGGTTGTTCGATACCTTTTTTATTTTGAGCTAAAACTTTTTGATATTCTTGTAGCAAAACCGTGAAGGAAGCATAGGCATTATCTACTAAGATTAACGTAGTTGAATATTCTTTTTTAGGTTCAAAAGTTTTATCAACAATGACCGCCGTGGAGTTTGTGGAATATAAATACTGTTCGTATTTGAGATTTGCCAAAAATGAAATACTACCCGCCGAACCTTCTTCGATTTTAGCCAACTGGCTCACTTTCAGAGATTTATCACCTTTGACTTCGCCATTTAGCATCAACGCTATTTGTTCAACTGTAAATTCCATTCTTTTGTAAAGGGGTTAGTGTAATTTCGGTCTGAATTGCTTTGGGGTGATTTAATTATAAGAAAAAGATTAAACTTCATACCTACTAATTCATACCTCATACCTACACCGAAAATTATTCCCGCAAATATACGTCCTTTGCCCAACATATATAGTATTTTTTCACGACATTACTTAACGCTTTTATCGTGGGTAAGTCGGAGGCATCGGCAATATCAATGACTAATTTATTTTTTGTTAAAATATTAATTGCTTGTTTTTCAGAGAGATAAGCTTCATTTGAGATTGTCCCCTGCACCATAAAATAGGGTAAATTGTCCTCATTTATACCCTCCTGCGATAAAAAATCATTTTTAATTTTTTCAAGAAATGAATCTTCAAAAGGTTCTTCCGAAATGATTATTTTGTACAACTTTCTATCTAATAATTTTGTGCAAATACTTGACAATAAACTATCTGGGTGTTTTGTCCACATTTTTATACAAGCCCAAACGTCGTGGTCGTCCAATTCGGTAAAGGCTTGGAGGTACTTTCTATCGGATTTAAACTCATCAAAAGTGACTTCATTTTTCAGAAATAATCCAAAATTTTCGGTTGTAAAAACGTCTTCACCTTGTTTGAGTAACTCCCTTGCTCTGCGGATAATTTGAGAGAGCATTGCCTCCGCACAAATGGAAGTTTTATGCAAATAGACTTGCCAATACATTAGCCTTCGGGCGGTCAAAAAGTTCTCTACCGAATAAATCCCTTTTTGCTCTACAACCAACTGATTATCAACAATATCCAACATTTTTAGTATTCTATCCGCCCCAATATTTCCTTCACGAACACCCGTAAAAAAACTATCACGGTTAAGATAATCCATCCTGTCAACATCTAATTGACTCGAAATCAGTTGATTGAAAAATGGACGTGCATAATTCCCCGTGAACATATTTATTGCCAAAGAGAGCTTACCTTCAAACTGTCGATTAAGTTCTTTCATCAATAAAAATGAAATCTCTTCGTGGGGTACGTGGTTGAGAATATGATGTTCCAAAACATGAGAAAAAGGACCATGACCGATGTCATGTAGAAGAATAGCAATTTGTGCAGATTCTAATTCATCCTCCGAAATATGATGCCCTTTTTGGCTCAAAGTCTGCAAAGCCTCTTGCATAAGGTGCATCGCTCCGAGTGCGTGATGAAAACGAGTATGCAAAGCCCCAGGATAGACATATTCAGCCATGCCCAATTGCTTTATTCGTCTAAGTCGCTGATAATAAGGGTGTTCTATCAGGTCGTAAATCAGTTCAGAAGTGATATTAATGAATCCGTAAACAGGGTCATTAATTATTTTTCGTTTGTTAATCATAAATTTTTATAGAAAACTGAATAAAATTAAGGCTAAACACGCTAAAAACAAAAAGAGGATTTATCTTTACGTTGATTCAATGAGTGAATGATAGATTGATAGAATGAGTGAATGTTTCATAAGGTATATGTAATCTTCAAAATATTCTCTTTGTTCTTTATATTCACTCATTCTATCATTCATTCAATCACTCATTAAATTAAAAAGACATGACTTTTGAAGCATTAACAGACAAAATTAAAACATTAGCTGCCGCAAAGGGTGGCGTAGGTTCATCAATCAAATTTGCGACAGATGCAGGCAACGTTTTCTTATCGGCAAATGGGGCAGTTTCAAACGAAGATGCAGCGGCAGATTGCACCATTAAAGTATCTCAGGACGACTTAGAAGGCTTAATGTCAGGTGATTTGAATCCAATGACAGCTTTTATGTTTGGTAAAATTAAAATTGATGGAGATATGGGGGTTGCGATGAAATTGAAGGATTTATTTTAAAATATGAACACAGATACCATAGTAGCCCTTGCGACCCCTGCGGGTGTAGGGGCTATTGCCGTTATAAGAGTCTCAGGTTCAGAGACATTCTCGATTGTGAATAAACTTTTCAAGGGTAAAAATCTTGAAAAACAAGCCTCGCACACCATTCATTTTGGTACTATCCGAGATGGTGAAATGATTGTTGATGAGGTTTTGGTTTCGCTTTTCAAAGCACCTTCTTCATACACCCGTGAGGACACAATAGAAATATCTTGTCACGGGTCAGATTTTATTATTCAGAAAATTCTTCGCCTCATAATTCGTGGAGGTGCGAGATTGGCTACGCCAGGAGAATTTACACAACGGGCTTTTTTGAACGGACAATTAGACCTTGCCCAAGCGGAAGCCGTAGCCGACTTAATCGCCTCAGATTCAGAGGCTTCCCATCAAACAGCGATTAATCAAATCAGAGGAGGATTTTCAAAACAGATTGCTCAATTACGTGAGCAATTGATTCATTTTGCCTCTATGATTGAGTTAGAATTAGACTTTGGCGAAGAAGATGTTGAGTTTGCGGATAGAGATGATTTGCGACAATTAATTTTTCAGATTCAGAAGGTTTTAGTACCATTGATTGAAAGTTTTAAGATGGGGAATGTCATCAAAAATGGCGTTCCGACGGTGATTGTGGGTAAACCCAATGCTGGTAAATCGACACTTTTGAATAGACTTTTGAATGAAGAAAAAGCGATTGTATCGGACATTGCAGGTACAACTCGTGATGTCATTGAAGACGAATTATTCATTGAAGGCATCCGTTTCAGACTCATAGACACGGCTGGACTCCGCAAAACTACTGATACCATTGAAGCCATCGGGGTAGAACGCACCATGCAACAAATGGACAAAGCGAGTTTGATAGTGTATCTCTTTGATGCGAGCGAGATAGAGTTATCGGTTATCAGCAATCAGTTATTAGAATTTAATGCTCCTTATCTTTTAGTTGGTAATAAAATAGATAAATTACCCTCTGAGAAAAAGGCAGAATTTGAAAAAGCCTATCCAGAAATCATCTGGATTTCAGCCTCAGAAAATCAAAATATTGAGATTTTAAAAACCACCTTAGTCAATAAAGTTAAGACCAAAGAAATCCATGCGGGCGATACTGTCGTAACGAATCTACGTCATTATCAGCACCTTGCACAAACGAATAAGTCGTTAGAGAATGTTTTGGAAGGTTTAAGTCAAAGCATTACAGGAGATTTCTTAGCTCAGGATATTCGATTTGCTTTGCATCATTTGGGTGAGATTACTGGACAGATAACTACTGATGATTTGTTAAAAAATATTTTTGGGAAGTTTTGTATAGGAAAGTAATTATATGGAATTAATCACCTCACTCGCTCTCGGCATTGGGCTTTCTGCCTGTTGCGGCTTTCGGATATTTGTACCAATGTTGGTTACAAATATTGCAGCTTTGTCGGGTCATTACCACTTCGAGCAAGATTTTGCTTGGATGGGTACAATGACTGCCTTTTATATTTTCGCTTCGGCAACTCTTTTAGAAATCATTGGGTACTATATTCCGTGGTTTGATAATCTCTTGGATTCTATTGCAACACCTGCATCCATCATTGCAGGAACAATTTTGACGACTTCATTTTTAGGCGGAGACATTTCTCCAACGATGAAATGGGTATTAGGTTTCTTGGTGGGCGGAGGAAGTGCAGGCGTGGTACAATTGGGGACAACTGCCACCAGATTAGCCTCCACCGCAACAACGGCAGGTTTTGGTAATCCAATTATAGCTACGATTGAGAATATTTTATCCGTCATTTTTTCAATTCTAAGTATCTTTCTTCCAATACTTTTAGGAGTTGGGGCTGTTTTATTAGTGATGTTTTTGGGTAAAAAATTGGTAAGGAGGTTGTAAATTTGTATTATGAATTTACAAAAACTTACCTCAGAAGTAGCAAGCCTTTCACGCCAAACCGGCGAATTTGTTAGAAAGGCTGCCTCAGAATTTAATCAAGATAGTATCGAATACAAAGGACTGAACGATATGGTTTCGTATGTCGACAAAGAAACCGAAGAGCGATTAGTAGAAGGCTTACGCAAAATCTTACCAGAGGCTGGATTTATTGCAGAAGAAGGAACTGGACAAAAAACTGATAATCAAGAATTTGCATGGATTATAGACCCTGTGGATGGCACTACTAATTATATGCACGGTTTACCAGTTTTTGCGATTTCTATTGCTTTGATGCAAAATGATAAAATCGTTTCAGGTGTAGTCTATGAAATCAATCGTGATGAATGCTTTACGGCTTGGTTAGGTGGTGGGGCATATTTAAATGAAAAACCTATTAAAGTTTCATCCGCTAAATATTTGAAAGACAGCCTGATAGCAACAGGTTTTCCGTATTATGATTTCGAGTTGATGGAAAACTATATCAATATTTTGAAAGAACTAATGCAAAAATCTCACGGTTTACGAAGAATGGGGGCTGCCTCTGTCGATTTAGTTTATACTGCCTGTGGTCGTTTTGAAGCATTTTTTGAATATAATCTCAAACCGTGGGACGTAGCAGCAGGGGCATTAATCGTACAAGAAGCGGGTGGCATCGTTACAGATTTCAAAGGAGGAAATGATTTTGTCTTTGGTCGTGAACTAATTGCGGCTTGTGGGATGTTTTCAGAATTAGAGGAGGTTATTACTCGTAATTGGAACTTAGAGATTTAGAGTTTTTTGTTTGAGGTAAACGCATTATTGGAACTTAGAGGTTTAAAGAATTAGAGAAATTAGTTCAGTCAAATTATATTCCTCCAAACCTCTAAGTTAAAAGTATAAAAAGATGGAAAATATCATAATTGGGCTAATATTTTTATCAGCCATTACATATTTAGGGAATATCGTTTACAAAAATTTTAACCCCAAAAATAAAGCTGGATGTGCCAAAGGATGTGGCTCTTGCGGGGCTATTGATTTTGATAAAATTGTTATTGAGAAATAAAAAAGTCGTAAGGAAAACCAATTCCTCACGACTTTTTTATTTGATACTTTTAACTCGCTACACATTAAAACGGAAGTGCATAATATCACCATCAATCACCGTATATTCTTTTCCCTCTACTGACAATTTTCCCGCTTCTTTACAAGCTAATTCAGACTTATATTGTTGATAATCAGCAAATTTAATAACTTCTGCACGAATAAAACCTCTCTCAAAATCTGAGTGAATTACGCCCGCAGCGGCAGGTGCTTTCCAACCTCTTTGAATCGTCCAAGCCCTTACTTCTTTGACTCCTGCCGTGAAATACGTAATCAAATTCAAGAGTGCGTATGAACTACGAATTAATTTGTCCAATCCCGATTCTGTTAGATTATATTCTTCCAAAAACATTTGTCTGTCGTCAGCATCTTCCATTTCAGCGATTTGGGCTTCTAATGCTGCACAAATTACAACTACCTCAGCACCTTCTTCAGCAACGGCTTTTTTCAATTCCTCCACATACCCATTTGTACCCGCCGCAATCGAAGATTCGTCCACATTGGCTACGTAAACAACTGGTTTGTCAGTCAATAATAAAATATCTCCAATTGCTTCAAATTTTACATCTGCATCCAGTCCTTGAACAGTTCTGGCAGACTTTCCAGCTTCCAACGTTGACTTATATTGTTGTAAAACCGCCAAGGTAGCCTTTGATTTTGCATCTCCATTTTTTGCAGCACGCTCAATCTTTTGGATTTTTTTATCAATCGATTCTAAATCCTTCAATTGTAATTCAAAATCAATGATTTCTTTATCAGAAACAGGATTTACTCGCCCCTCTACGTGTACGATGTTATCATCCGCAAAACAGCGAACTACGTGCAGAATCGCATCGACCTCACGGATATTTGCTAAGAATTTATTACCCAAACCAGCCCCTTGCGAAGCCCCTTTCACCAATCCAGCAATGTCCACAAATTCAATCACCGTTGGTAGCACCTTCTGAGGATTCACGAGTTCTTCCAAAATGTTCAAACGTTTGTCTGGAACAGTTACGATACCCACGTTTGGTTCAATCGTACAGAAAGGATAATTGGCAGCTTCTGCCTTATTTGAAGATATTGCACTAAATAATGTCGATTTTCCAACATTTGGAAGTCCGACGATTCCGACTTGCAAGCCCATTTATTTTAATTTTATATTATTCTTGAAATGAAAAAGAATGCAAAATTACTAAAAATACAGCAAAAAAGCCTCTGAAATTTCAGAGGCTTCAAAATCTTTGTTCTAACGAATTATTCCCACTTCAAATCACTGCCAAAAGAACCATCGTCATCGTCTTTATCTTTGACTTCGACAGGTTTGTACTCTGCTCTTTCTTCGTCCTCACGATCAAATTGACTGAAATCTACGTCGGGCAATAAATCAGTTTTTACATAATCTACGGCTTCTTGCAAGCCTTCCATGAATTTTCCGAAATCTTCTTTGTATAAAAACATCTTGTGTTTTTCGTATCCAAATCCATCATCTTTCTGATAACGGCGACTCTCGGTAATAGTGATGTAATAATCGTTTGAGCGAGTTGATTTTACATCAAAAAAATACGTTCGTTTTCCTGCTCTGATTCGTTTCGAAAACAATTCTTCTCTGTCTCTTTCTTCCACTGTGTAATGAAAATTTAGGGTTTATAATTTTGTAAAAATATAAATTTTATCAGTTTCTACAAAATAATCTTGAAAAAATAATATTTGGTATTTTCGAAACAAACTTAATAAATTATTTGAAAATCATCGTCATGCTGTGGAATTCTATTGCTTCGTAACAAACTCATCCAAATTAATAATCGCATTGGCAACGACTGACAATGCGGCTAATTCAGGCTTGGGATTATCTTTCAAATAGGCTTTTATTTCTTTCGGATTTTTCTTAAAATTTTCTAAGGTCACTTCGTAAAGATTCACCAAAGCCGTCAAATCTTTACGGTTAGGCTCATGTTGCAAGGCTGTCTGATAACACATAATTATCTGACTTTCATAATCTTGTGTTTTCGCAAATACTTTTTTGGCTAAATGATTAGATGCCTCCACAAACACAGGGTCGTTCAATAAAACCAAAGACTGTAAGGGAGTATTGGTTCTGATTCTACGAGCTACACAAACTTCTCGACTCGGTGAATCAAAATTAAACATGGACGGATAGGGTCCTGTTCTGCGGGCAAAAGTATAAATCGCTCTACGATATTGGTCTTCTCCTTCCGACTGTTTGTAATTCAAATTGCTATTTACAGCAGCCCAAACGCCTTCGGGTTGATAGGGCATTACGGGGTTTCCGAACATTTTTTTACTTAATAAACCACTTACCGCCAAGGTTTGGTCACGTACTTGCTCTGCTGACAATCTCACCCTCGGACCTCTCGCTAAAAAATGGTTGGAAGGGTCTTTTTCAAACAATTCCCGACTGCCGATGGATGACTGTCTATAAGTGGCAGACATAACAATTTCCTTCAAAATCGACTTGGGTTTCCACTCCCATTCGTTCATGAGTTTTATGGATAAATAATCTAACAATTCTGGATGAACAGGCTTAAAACCCTGAGTACCAAAGTCTTCCAAAGTTTCCACGATGCCTACGCCAAAAATTTGTTCCCAAAAACGATTGACTACTGTCCGAGCCGTCAATGGATTTTTCTTATCCGTAATCCAAGCTGCCAAACCCAAACGATTTCTTAGAGCATTTTTGGGAAATGGATGCAAAGATTTTGGCACATCTGGATTTACTTCTTGTCCATGAACTAACCAATTTCCACGGGTGAATATGTGGGTTTTACGCTCGTAGTCAGTGTGTGATGGGAGCATGATAGGGGTGTTTTCGGTTTTGGCTTTTACGACATCCCAAAACAACCTCACCCCCAACCCCTCTCCCGTGGAGAGGGGAGTTACTGGAAAGGCTACTCCCCTCTCCATGGGAGAGGGGCTGGGGGTGAGGCTTTGTTTCGGAAAATCTGGCATCAACGTAAACCAACTCACACGAATCACATCATCAGATCCTTGCTTTATCTTATTATTTCGTCCAACTAAATACAAATCATGTCGTCCAGTTAAAAGGGGTATTTTTATGCTTTTTATAACTGAATTATATTTTTCAGTTGTATCGGTTAATTGGATGGTATTCAACACTTTACCACTTGGACTACCATCTCTAATTTCTAAAATTCCGCCTAATTTTTTCACCGAACAATTCATCACAAATTGAGTCATTCCATCCATTTTCATATTGGGCAAACGACATGAACCATTATTCCGTAAACCAATTTCTCGACCGCCCAAAAGAGCCGCTTCCACAAAATTATCAGCATCGTGGGCGTGATGTCGGGGTTCTAAATATTTAGCAAAATATAGCCAATCAAAAGTTTTTTCTTTGGTTGGAAGGCTTTTTATCCAAGACGTTAAAGCATTGATTTTGGGAGCATCTTCGGCTGAGAACCTTCTTAAATTTGGAGCTTCATCTCCGGTATCTTCATCCCGAGAGTTATTGAAAAATGCCATAAATTTATAGTATTCTTCATGCCTGAAAGGGTCATAAGGGTGGCTGTGGCACTGAACGCAAGAGAAAGTTGTGCCTTGAAATACGTCCCAAGTGGTATTAGTTCTGTCCAAAACTGCCGCCACTCTAAACTCTTCATCAACCGTTCCAGTTTCGTCATTATTCATCGTGTTGCGGTGAAAAGCCGTGGCAATTAATTGGTCATCCGTAGGATTTGGCAATAAATCGCCCGCTAATTGTTCTTTCGCAAACTGGTCGAAAGGCATATTTTTATTAAATGCCCGAATCACCCAATCACGGTATTCCCAAATGGTGCGACCATTATCTTTTTGATAACCCCGACTATCAGAATATCGGGCTAAATCCAACCACATGGAAGCCCATTTTTCGCCAAATTGTGGAGATTTCAACAATTCATCAACCACTTTTTCATAAGCATCTTCTGAATCATCGGCTAAAAATTTGGCTAATTGTTCGGGCGAGGGAGGCAATCCGATGAGGTCTAAATAAACTCTTCGGAGTAGTGTAGCTTTGGGGGCTTCCTCAGTTGGTTTAAGTCCTTCTTTTTTGAGATTTGCTAAAATAAAACGGTCAATATCATTCTTTGCCCATGAATTACCCAAAGGCAAAAATGAAGCAAAATAGCCTTCTGGATTAGGTACAGGCACTTTTTGAGGGGCAATATACGCCCAATGGTTGCCCCATTCCGCTCCTTCTTTTACCCAACGAGTCAATAAATCAATCTCCTCTTTTTTCAAAGAATTGGCACGATAGGGCATTCTTTCTTCAAGGTCTTTGTGCGTAAGGCGAGCAATAAAATCACTTTGTTCAGGATGAAATGGGATAATGGCGGGCTTACCAGATTTGGTTTTGGCAAGGGCATCAGAACGAAAAAGTAAACTAAAACCGCCAATCTTTTTCACGCCCCCGTGGCAAGCAATACAATGCTTGTTGAGGATGGGTTTTATTTGGGTGCTGTAATCAACTTTATTAGATTGACTACTTTCATAAAGAGATTTTGCCGTCCAAAAAACGCCAACGATTGCTACGGAGATGAATAAGAATTTGTTTTTCACGAAAATCTTTTTTAGTCTAATTCTATAACAAGTTAAGACAAAAAATGATTTTTTTTACTCAGAAATTCATTAGTATAAAAAAACGCCATCCAAAGTTTGAATGACGTTTTTTGAAGAAATATTATTCGACTAAGCATCTTTTTTGATGTAAGTCTTATTCCCATTTGAATTGATGTAATAACGACCTCCACGTGGACCTTCGTAGATAGTACGACCTTTGTCATCTTTACCAATGATTTTGTCGTCTCCTGCGGCAGCTTTTTCAGTGGCTTTATCAGCAGTTTTTGCAGTTTTTACCGCAGTTTTTGTTGGTTCAGGTTTAACCGTTGGGTTTTTGTCTGCTACTTTTTTAGAATCTTCTTTCTCTGCTTTTTTAGCATCTCTTTCCGCTTTTTTAGCGGCTTTCTCTTCAGCAGTCATTTTTTCTTTCTTGCCATCCTTTGCATCAGCTTTTTCTTCTTTTGTTTTCTTATCAGCTTTTGCATCAACTTTTTCTTCTTTTGCCTTTTTGTCTTTTTTATCAGCTTTGGCTTCTTTTTCTTTGTCAGCCTTTGCAGATTCTTTTTCTTTTTTCTTGGCTTCTTTTTCAGCATCTTTTGCCGCTTTGGCTGCCTCTTTTTCTTTTTTCTTAGCTTCTTTTTCAGCATCTTTTGCCGCTTTCGCAGCATCGTCTTTCTTATCAGCTTTGGCTTTTTTCTCTTTCTTTGGTTTTTCCTCTTGTGCTTTTACGGTTGGATTGATTAGGAATAACCCACAAAGTAAAGCGGAAAGTGCAATAATTTTTTTCATGATTTTTGATTTTTAAAAATTAGTAAATGGTAATAAAGTATGAGTAAAAAACATCAATTTACAGAGCAAAATACTCATTTGCAGTCTTTTATCTTCTTTCTGACCGTAAATATTTGAATAGTAACTGAAATTCCAAAGAAAAATTATCGTTATTCTTAAAAATAAGTGGTTTTTGGTCAAATTTTAAGATAAAACAGACGTTTTTAATTAAATTTGTATGAACTAACCACAAAATCCATAAATAATCTTCTCATTCATCGTGAACAAACTTCTTATATTAATTACTTTTTTCCAATTAGTTTTTTCTTCTTCATTTTCACAAAATTTTACGTTTATTTCTGGAAAAGTTATTGATGAAAAAACGAAAAATCCTGTGTCGGGTGTGTATGTAGGTATTCCTGCGAAGGGTGCAAATACATCTGCTATTGGGGTTGTTACAAATGCTAATGGAGAGTTTATTTTGAAGTATTCAATTCTTCTTCAAAATTTAGGTCTTTTGACAATCACAAAGGTCAACTACAAGGATGTCAGAAAAAGTTTGTTATTGTATAAAGAAAAAAAGGATTCATTAGTTTTTGAAATAGAACCCGTTGAAAATAAGAATATTGAAGCAAGGGATGGACGAAAAATCATTGATTATATTATCGCAAGATTAGATAAAAACTATAACACAAATCCATATTACTTGAATGGTTTTTACAGAGAATCCTTATTTTTAGATTCAACTTATGTGAAAATTGTAGAAGGTATGTTGAAAGTTGAAAAATATCCGTTCCCTGATAAAGGAAATTTGGGTGAGGTTGCCAAACTACTGAAAGGGCGTAGGTATGAAAAAGTTGTTGGGAAAGAAGACTGGGAAAACTTACAATTTGGCAACGGAACAGATTTAGTAACCCGAACTTTGGAAACTAAAACCCCCGATTTCTTAGAGAAACAGACTATCAAGAATTATAAATTTCAAATAGAAGAAAGTTTAGGTGAATTTGATGGAATGCCTGTTTTTAATATTAGTTTTTCACCCATAGAGAGAAAAACGAAAGGGGGTAAAATTGGCAAATTGCAGGTTGATACCCTCACAATGGGCATTTTGAATTATGAATATGAATTTACACCCGAAGGCTTAAAGGATGTAATGGGTGGAACTTCATTTGGCGGTGCAAAAGACTCTAAAATAAAATCGTTTAAAGTTAGTCAGTCGTACCATGCAGGAATGAGTAATTACTATATCCATGATTCGATGCTGGAAATTGTTGGATTTATTATGAAAGATGATACCGAAGTTCCAGCAATTTTAACATTAAAATTCTCTGCAACCGAAGCAAATACACGGATGGGAAGTCCGATTAAAGATGAAGAGATTTTAGAAAATACTAACTTTCCAATGGGTGGAAAAAAATATGAAGATAGTTTTTGGGGAAATTTTAATTTCATAAAACCTACTGAGGATATGAGGAGGATTATTCTGAAATAATACATGGAAAAACATTTACAGAGTTCAGATTTTATAAAAGACATCGTAATCGGAATGTCTGATGGTTTGACTGTTCCATTTGCTTTGGCGGCAGGTCTATCGGGAGCAGTGGCAAATACGACTATCATCACAACGGCTGGTATCGCCGAAATCGTGGCGGGTTCAATTGCTATGGGCTTGGGAGGATTTTTGGCTGGACAAACCGAAGTGGAACATTATGATGCTGAACTTAAACGTGAATATGAAGAAGTAGAGCGAGTTCCCGAAACCGAAAAAGAAGAAGTTAAAGAAGTTTTTGCCAGTTACGGTTTAGATGAAAATGCTCAAAATTTAGTCGTGGAGGCACTTTCTAAGGACAAAGACAAGTGGGTTGATTTTATGATGAAGTTTGAATTAGGCTTAGAAAAACCAGACATCAATCGTGCAAGAAACTCCGCTTTGACCATTGGAATTTCTTATATTATAGGTGGAATAATTCCATTGTCGCCTTACTTTTTTGTAGAAAATGCTCATACAGGACTCAATTATTCAGTAATTTTAACCTTAATGACTTTATTTGTTTTTGGTTTCTTTAAAAGTAAAGTTACAGGTCAAAATCCCCTGAATGGAGCTTTTAAAGTGATGATGATTGGGGCGGCAGCCGCAGGTGCAGCTTTTTATGTGGCAAAATTGTTTGGAAGTTAAAAATGAAAATAAGAGACTCAACATAGGCTGGGTTCTAACCCAGCCTACGTTCTTTAAGAGAAATAGATTATGATTACAAAAGCTACCTTAGAAGACGTTACAGAATTAAATAACTTAGTAAATTCAGCATACAGAGGTGATTCTTCCAAGAAAGGCTGGACAACTGAGGCTGACCTCCTTGGAGGTATCAGAACAACTGAAAAAGGATTAACCGAGACTATCCAAAAGTCAGATACAACTATCTTGAAATACATTGAAAACCAAAAGATTATCGGTTGTGTAATGTTGGTTGATAAAGGAGATAAATTGTACTTGGGAATGCTCACAGTTTCGCCAGAATTGCAAGGTGGAGGAGTGGGTAAGAAAATGCTTTATGAAGCTGAGAATGTTGCCCGTGAGAAAGGCTTACCCAAAATAGGTATGACGGCAATTTCTGTCAGAACGGAATTAGTTGATTGGTACAAACGGCATGGTTATGTAGATACAGGCGAGCGTGAACCTTTCCCTATGAATGACCCTGACTTTGGACTTCCTAAACAGTTTTTGGAGTTTGTGGTATTGGAAAAAGTAATATGATTATAAAAACTAAAAAGCCTTTCAGATTGATTTCTGAAAGGCTTTTTAATTTATTCCTTTTTCTTCTCAACTTGGGTAACTTTTACACCCGTAGTCGGAGTACTCTGAATCAAATCAGTCAATAAACGTTCAGTTTCCTTCAAATAAGGGTCTTTTTCACGCTTTTCTTTTAAGGCTTTTACTTTGGCGTTGGCAACACTTGTTGAATCAGTTGCTGGTTTTTCTTTGGTCTTATTTTTCGGAGTTGTTGCACCAGTAATTTTTCCTGCTCCTGTTACATCATCTGGGTCGTTTGCTTTTAATTCACCCTCATCACCGAGGTCAAGTGTATTCTTTTTCTTCTGTTCATCAATTTCCTTACGACGTTTGTCTTCTTGGAGTGAAATAGTTTTCTTTTCTTTTGCCTTTTTATAATTTTCGATTTCAGTCAAAAGTTTTTTCAAATCACCTTCCGTTTTCAAACGTCCTTGGTATTTACCACGAAGGAACGCAATATCTTTATCGGTAATATTGTTCGACAAAGTATATTTTGTAGAAGCAATCATGTCCCAAGGCAAAGCACTTGGTTGTGAGCTTTCTCCAAACTCAGATGCACTAAATGACGATGGTAATTCAATATCAGGAGTAACGCCTTTATGTTGCGTGCTACTGCCCGTGATTCGATAGAATTTCTCCATCGTGATTTTCAATTGACCAACACCTTCTGGTTCACCTTTCAAGAAACGCTCTAAGTCGATAAGACTCTGAACTGTACCTTTTCCGTAAGTTTGCTCACCAACAATCAAACCTCTTTTGTAATCCTGAATTGCACCAGCAAAAATCTCAGAAGCCGAGGCAGAAAAACGATTTACCAAAACTGAAACTGGTCCATCATAAGTTACAGAAGGGTCACGGTCATATTCTGCCGATATTTCTCCGTCTGATTGTTTACGTTGAACCACTGGACCTTGTGGAATAAATAGACCCGTCAATGCAACAGCTTCCGTCAAAGAGCCGCCACCGTTATTTCTCAAATCTACAATTACGCCATCTACTTTTTCAGCCTTCAATTCATTCAAATAACGTTTTACGTCGGCAGAGGTACTTTTAAATTCTTTCTCACCATTTCTTGCACCGTCAAAATCACGGTAGAATAATGGAATCGTTATCAAACCGTATTTGTAATCACGACCATCTTTATTGAAATTCAAAACTTCCTTCTTAGCTGTTCCTTCTTCCAATTTGATTTTCTCACGAACCAAACGTACCTCTTTCGGAACAGAACCCATAGGAGCATCAACTGAAAGAATTTTCAAACGAACTACCGTACTTTTAGGTCCTTTGATGAGTTTTACGGCATCATCCGTAAACCAACCGATGATGTCTTGGTATGGTTTATCATCGCCCTGTGCAACGGCTACAATTCTATCTTTGGCTGTTAATTGTTTACTTCGATAAGCGGGTCCACCCACGATTAAATCCACAATCTGAACGTAGTCGCCTTCATTTCTCAAAGTTGCTCCAATACCCTCAAAAGATTGTGACATTTCTTGATTGAAATTTGAGGCAGCTTTTGGAATAAAATAAGTCGTGTGTGGGTCAACGCTTTCCGTAAATGAATTCATAAACTGCTGGAAAACGTCTTCGCTCTTGGTTTTGTCAAAATATTTTTCAGAACGTTTATAGCGTTCTTTTAAATCTTTCACAGCCAATGAGTCTGTTTTTCCACTGATTTTCCAATCTAACAACGTACTTTTTACGGCTTTTCTCCAAATATCATCCAAATCCGTAGAGGCTTTTGCCCAAGCGGCTTTCTCTCTATCGGGCGAATAAACTTCGTCAGCTTTGAAATCCATCGGTTTATCCAAAAGGGAGGTAACGAATGTAAAACGCTCTTTTGCTCTTTTTCTGTAAACATTATAGATTTGGTAAGCTGCGGTCAAATCACCATTTTTTAATTGGTCATCCAACTCAAAGCGAAATTTCTCAAAGCCCTCAATATCTTTTGAAGTGAAATTCATTTTATTGAAATCCAATTCTTTGATATAATTATCCAAAATTTTAGAAGATAACGAATCATTCAAAGGCACTTTACGGAAATGATAACTACTCAAAATCTCCGTAACGATATTTTCTACTTTTTTTTGTGTTGCCGTTGGTTGCAAATCATCAGCCGCAAATTGATACACAACCGCCTGACTTTCAGATGTATGTGAAAAAGATTTCAAACCAAAAAACGCTAACAGCGATATTGGCAAAAACATAAAAAGGTATTTTGTCATTTTATTTTTCATTTTTTCAGTGAGTTAAAGAGTTAAAGAGTTACAGAAGTTATATAGTTGATGAAGTTATAGAAGTTAAACAGTTGAAATAATGTTTTTACTCAGATTTAACTTTTTAACTCTTCAACTATAAAACTTCTTTAACTGTATAACTTTCTAACTCTATAACTCAATAACTATTTCTCAATTCCTAACAATTGTACTTCAAAAACAAGTGCTGAATAAGGTTTAATCGTTGGACCACTACCACGTGGACCATATGCTAATGCTTGTGGGATAAATAATTTCCATTTAGAGCCTACTGGCATC
The DNA here is from genome assembly GCA_013298125.1 of Cytophagales bacterium. GTDB lineage: Bacteria > Bacteroidota > Bacteroidia > Cytophagales > Spirosomataceae > Arcicella. The sequence continues at coordinate 86,944 of JAAFJP010000023.1, forward strand.
AATTGTAAAGCCTCAATCCATCCTGGAATTACACCAGTAACTGGAAACGTAATTGGCTCACCTCTTTGTACAGAACTATCAAAAACTGTTCCGTCAATTAATGTTCCGTGATAATGTGTTTTCACTTTATCAGTTGAGGCTGGTTTTGGACCATCCCCCGCTTTCATAATCTGATATTGCAATCCACTTGGTAACGTTACGATACCTTCTTTGGTTTTATTTTCAGCTAAAAATTTCTCTCCTGCCAAACGATTTGGTTCAAAAGCCTTAGCCTGTGCCTGTTGCATATACTTCTGTATCAGCGTATTAGCCTGCATATCTGTAATGGGCGTCTTATCACCTTTCATTACTTCATTAAAACCTTTTTGTAATAAAGCTGCATCAATCTCAATATTTTGTGATTTGAAATTTTGTGCCACTAAAACCCCTAATCCATAACTTGCAGAGTCTTTTAGCGTTGATAAACCCACAGAAGGCATTGAAACCTCTGGAACTGTAACAGATCTGGTTGTAACTCTTGGTGATGATGGTCTATTAGCGGAAGTTTTTTTGTTTTGAGCATTTACAAAAAATGGTGACAGGGCAACACCTGTACAAAGTAAAAGATTTTTTAATTTCATTTTAAATGTTGAATAATGATGAGGAAAAAGTATTGAAGAAATCATTTTCATAATCTCATTTTAAAGATAATAACGAATATTGAGCTAACAAAATTATTGTTCTATGGATAAATAAAAAACGCTCAAACAAATGAATGTTTGAGCGTTTAAAATAAAGTCTAATTCTATTGCTGTCCCGTTGTGCGAGTGTCCCAATAAACAGGGCGTTCACTAAGGTTATTGCGTTGAATAGCTTTTAAACTTGGGTTTGCATCTGTTTCTTGCTGTGGATAAGGCAATGCTCTTGGAAACTTACCACCATTTGCTGGGTCAACGGTTGAAGGCAGAGATTGTAAAAGAGGGAATCCTGTTCTTCTCCAATCGTTCCAAGGTTCAACAGCAATAGCAAAGTTTGCTATGTATTTTTCTTCAATGAGCTTTTGCAAAGCACTTGCACCAGTTCCTAATGTTCCAGCAGATGAAGCTAAGTAAGCTGTTGTTTGAGCAGCAGGTACACCTACATCTACCATAGAAGCCTGAATACCAGCACGATAAAAATCTTCTGCACTTCCCGCAGTTCCATATCTCAACGCCATTTCTGAACGAATGAAATTGTATTCTGCAAATGTCAGCATATTTAATGGAGCACTACCGCTATATGCTAATGCTCCAACTCCTAATGTTGGACCCGCAGGAATTGTCGTTGAAGTTACAGCACCACGAGAGTAAGTATGAATCCGAGAGAGTCCATTATTAACTCCACCTGCACCAAGTCCATTACGAAGCCCAATATAACCAGTTGTTCCAGTTGGAGGTGTTGTCAAGAGAGCAGGACTAAAAGGAGCAGGTGTGAAATATGAAGCTCTGCGAGGGTCAGACTTGCCATTCATCAAATTAATTACCGTTGAACTTGTACAAATATCATCAGTACGAGACACAATGAATTGGTGAATTGGATTCTGGCGTTGTGCCACAGTTTCGAAACGCATTTGAAAATCATCTGCAACACCCGTCATAAAATCAGTGGCAGGTGTATTTGCAATAAATGTTTGTACTGTTGAAGCATTAAATCCTTGACTATTCGCCATGTGGAGATACAACCGAAGTTTTAACGTATTGGCAAAACGAATCCAACGCTGAGCGTTTCCTCCATAGATGTAGTCGTCCGTTGTAGGGGCAACCAATGGAGAAGTTTTACGAAGTTCAACGATAGCTTCATCCAAAAGAGTAATTAAAGCTGGATAAATATCTTGCGATTTATCAGGGGCTGGTTGAGCATTGTCAGTTCCTTTCAAGGCTTGTGTATAGGGAACATCCCCCCACGTATCAGTTGTAAGGGCAAAACCAAAGGCTTTGATAGATTTTGCAATACCTATATAGGCAGGATGAATCGTTGAACCTTTTTTGATGATTTCTTCCAAATCAGCTAAGAGTCCACCGTAAATATTTGTTCTCCAAACTGTATTAACCTCTGTAGGTTGAATCACATATCTATCCCATGCTTCAGTCTGACGACCATTCTGAGCAGCGATTTGTTGTGAAAATAATCCCGTAAAAAAGAACAAATCTGCTCCCATAAAAAAACCTAATTGTGCCTCAGCACTCGTCAGAATTAAATTAGGAGGGTTTGATACAGTCTTATTTGGGTCAACGTTTACGTCTAAAACTTTTTCGCAACCCACCCCTGCCCACATGGTGAGTACCAGTGATGTGAGCGTGAATATTTTTTTATAATTAAATTTCATTGATTTTGTATTAAATGTGAAATTATTAAATCTCTTTGAATGAAAAATATAATTGAATAATTAATAAACTTTTACCAATTATTTTCCCTTAGAATGATAATCTTGCAAAAATACCCATCGTACGAGACTGTGGTAATGTATTAAACTCAATACCTTGAGTGTTTCCATTATTCGTTCCAATGCTTACTTCTGGGTCAATATATGGTACTTTTGTCCACAACAATAGATTGCGTCCGTTTAGTCCAATTTCTACATTACCAAACGGCGTTTTTTCTAATAACTTTTTAGGAAGTGTATAAGAAATACTTGCTTCACGCAAACGTGTCCAAGAGCCATCCATCGTAAACATTCCAGGGAAATTAAAGGCATACAAATTACCCCAATATTGTTGTGCAGTTATAGCAGTGGTATTAGCAGTTCCATCAGTTTTAATCGTACCATCTGGGTTTAAACTGCCTATTACTCCATCAATAACATAATTTTTCAATGGTACTCCATCAGAGCCCAAACGAGGTTGTGAAACGGTTTCACTACCCACACCTGTGCGACGAATATCACCTATTACACGAGAAAGAATATCTCCTCCCATCTTAATATCAATCAAGAAGTTTAAAGTTAAACCCTTGTAAGAAATTGTATTGGTAATACCGCCTGTCCAGTTAGGATTAGGATTTCCTACTTGCTGTAATCCACGGGTATCAGCAACGGGAAGACCACTTGCGTTCACAACTAATCTACCTTCAGGTGTACGGAGCAACGTATTGGCGAAAATAGTACCATAAGGCAGCCCTGCTTGAATACGTCCCTCAGCCGTTGTAAATGGTCCGAGAGAGATATTTTGTACACCATCAGCCAATTTAATAACATCATTTTTGATAGCAGCACCATTGAAACCGACGTTCCACTTGAAATTAGCGGCATCAATAAACTTAACATTTAAATCCCATTCCCATCCGTAAGAATTTAGTTCTCCAGCATTACGTGATTGAGACGTAAAACCTGATGCTGCCGCAATTGGAACACTTAAAATAATGTCAGTCGAGCGAGTATTAAAATACGTTACTTCTATACCAATACGATTTTTCAAGAATTTCAATTCAGTTCCAATTTCAAAGCTATTCGTAAATTCAGGACCTAAGATTGGATTCCCTGCAACATTATCCAACGAACGTCCTTGAAGACCTAAGAAAGGGAAAACGATTTGAGGACCAAAACCATTACTTGGATTGGCGGCACTGTAATAAGTTTCAGTAGCAAAGATTGGTGCTACACGACCAACTCTTGCCCAACTGCTTTTCAGTTTAGCAAAACTTAAGACATTGTTATTAGTAAAATTAGGAATCGCATCACTAAGCACAATACTACTCGAGACAGAAGGATAAAAATAACTATTATTCCCTGTTTTGAACGTAGAAGACCAGTCATTACGACCCGTCATTGTCAAGTTTGCCCAACCTCTATAACTCAAATCAACGTTTCCGTATAAACCAATCAGACTACTTCCGAAAATTTCATTTGTGGGAACGAAATTAGTAGCATTAGAAACGTTATTAAAACCACGAGTTACCAGTGTATTTCCCACTAATAAATTATCTGTGGTGTTTTGTATATTAACTTCATTTCCAACCAAAGCATTTAGTTTAATATCTTCATTTAGCTCTTTTTTGAAAATGAGGTTATTATAGAAACTTTTTTCGGTACGTACAATAGTTCTATCACCTACTGCACCAACACCCGCCACGTTATGATTTACTTGTCCTCTCGCTCCGATGGCATCTACCGTTTTACGTGTCTCTGCGTACATATCAACCCCAGCACGTGAGTTAAATGAAAGCCATGGTGTAAGTTCATAATTAAGATTTACATTTCCGATTAAACGATTTCTTTCATCAGAATATAAATTATTGCGAAGTGTCCAATATGGGTTATCAGTGTTAGCGTTAAAAAATACTTGCGAGCCATCAGGACGAACCCAAGGCTCATTTTTCAAGTCATAATCCCTTGGCATAAACCATCCACGAAACAGGGGGTTTGAAAGTTGATTTCCAATTTGACTACGATTTGACGAGTTATTGATATATTGAATATTAGTACCTACGTTTAATCTTTTGGTCAATTGCGAACTTGCATTAGCCGTAAAAGTATGCTTTGACAAATCGTTTCCTTCCATAAACCCTTTCTCCTGAAGAGTATTATATGAGAAATAATAATTAGTCTTATCAGTTGCACCTGAGAAGCTAAAGTTGTGTTGCATATTACTGCCTGTTCTAAACATATCCCGAACGTTGTTTGGATAAGCAGTCAATGGAACTTCGGCTGGCAAATTGAATAAAGCTCGGTCAGCAGCCGAGTATGCACTTGCTACATTACGTCCATCAATAAGTGGTCCCCAGCTACTTTGGTCAGCATTGGGTTGATAAACAGGTACTTGTGGTACACCTGCCCCTGAAAGAGAGGTACCTCTGCCAAATTCATTTTGATAATCAGGGAAACGGTTTACCTCTACCGTATTATAAGACCCTGTGTAATTAAAAGTATTTTTTTTGTTACTATTTGATTTGCCTTTCTTCGTTGTGATAATAATTGCACCAGCGGCAGCACGTGAACCGTAAAGTGCCGCTGCGGCAGGTCCTTTCAATACTGTCATGGTCTCAATATCGTCCTGATTAATGTCGATACCTCTATTTGAATTAGAAACACCTGTTTGAGAAGCCTGTGAACCTCCACCATTATCAATAGGAATACCATCCAAAACAAAAAGAGGCTGGTTTGAGCCTGTAAAGGTTGTAAACCCACGAATAAAAATGGCAGAAGATGAACCAGTCATACCATTGTTTCCAGCGACACGAACACCAGAGATTTTGCCTGAAAGCGAATTTGCTACGTTCGTTGTACGTGCAACAGTCAATTCAGTATTATTTAGTGTTTTTTCAGAAAACCCTAAACCTTTCTTCTCTTTTTGGATACCAAGTGCAGTTACCACAACTTCTGAAAGTTGCTGAGTGTCTGTTATCAAGCCTACATTAATAGTCGATTGAGAACCAACTTCTACCTCTTTTGCTGAGAAGCCAACAAAGGAAAACTTGAGAGTTTTTCCAGTATTGGGAACACTCAATGAATAATTACCAGTGCCATCAGTAGTTGTACCTACATTTGTTCCTTTTACTTGAACTGAAACACCAGGAAGACCCGAACCATCCTCGGCTACGGTCACTTTTCCAGTTATCTTTCTATCTTGTGCAAATGTGTTTACACAAAAAGAGACTATGACAAGAAAAGTCATGAATAATTGTTTTTTCATGTACTAATTTTTGTTTGGTTGAAAATTTAATTTGTTGATTCTATGTGATTAGAATATTAGAAAATATCTAATACAATTAACTATTGAAGAATAAAATTGTTCTACAATTTAGTTGTATTTGAGTACATTTTATAAAATATGTTTTGTTTTTTCAAGAACGAATTCGTCATCAAGCCCAAATTATTGGGAAAAATATACAAAAAGGGAAATCTGGTTTAATTCTTTTTAAATAAATACAGCTTATAATTTTCTGGATTTACATTTTTTTGCTTTCAATCTGAATTTTATGCTCTTAAAGAGAATACTTATTATTGTATAACTGTAATCTGAGCTTAAGTCATTTTTTTAATTAATCTATGACCGTTAAGCCATATACGCAGTTATAAAATTAAAAGTAAACTATTAAGAATTATTTATTCGATAACTTACATTGCACAATTTTCTCTCTGCAAGTCATTTATTTATTCATCAATTTCTATAAAAGACCAATATATCAATTTGGTCAACTTTTACACCCATGTTCCCATTTTGAGCTCGGTAGGCTAATTTTGCTTTTGTTTTAATACTTATGTGATGGCAGAGTTTTGAAGAATAGCAAACAACTTATTTCTGTGTAGAATACTTGCTAAGTAAATAAGTTTTAAAGTGCAACAAAAAAACGCTCAAACAAATGAATGTTTGAGCGTTTATAAATGTAATAAATCAATTTTAATAGTTTTTATTAACAACAGGAACACTATCGGCAGAAGGCGGGTTTTGAGCTATTTCGTCAGCAGGAACATCCCAATAATCCATAAAATTATAGTCAATGGTTGCATTGTTGTAAATAGCTCCTTTGAAAAGAAGCGTTGCTCCATAACGACCACCACCATTGGCGATACTGTAAGTCCAGCCCCAACGTCTTAAATCAAAGAAAGAAAGACCACGAAGGGCAAGAGCAGCAAGTCTTTCTGAAGTGAGTTCTTTCAGAGCATTTGCAAGAGTAAGAGTAGTTGGTAACGCTGCGACACCAGCACCTTGATATTTTCTTACATTATCAATCATACCTACACCAGTAGCGATACTACCAGTTCTGATGTTTGCTTCAGCAAGCATCAACATATTTTCTTCAAATGTTGGTCCAATATAAATTTCTAATCCTCCAATGGCACGTGAACCCAAAATTGTGATTCCCGATAGACCTTTGGCAACTCCATCCACTAAAGAGTAGCGTGTTGAGTTTGTATTGGCATCACCAAAGAATGTACCATTAGCCGTAGTAAAATTTTCTAAACGTTTATCACCAGCTTTGAACTGTTGAACAATACGCTCACTCAACTTAAATGTAGTTGTTTGATTACTTTGCGTTAGCAAACCTGCCACAGAGCCACCATTTGGAGTAAAGAATGAGTTTGACGCTGATGTCCGACCCGTAAATACTTTATCTCCACTTTTTATACCATTATTACATAAAGTTATGACACTTTGCCAGTCAGCTGCGGTCATTGGACTGATGCTTGACTTTGCAATAGTTGCATTTGGGTTGTTATTCACAAATGGAGCTAACTTATTTAACAAAATGTTACGAGCTAACATCGTGTTGATTGTACGAATCCACTCAGCAGAAGACAAAGGCATACCCAAACCTACTTGGCATTGTTGTGGTATCAACTGTGAAATCATAGCACTATAATCAGCTTGATTCGTGATACCATTTAACGTTGTTTGTGCTAACGTGAGATTTCTATTAGATTCAGCAATGATAGCGGGTTGACTAACAAATTTATTCACGACAGCCCCTGACTTATCAACGATTAAACCAGCATAATACATTGTGCCGATGTGAGCATAAGCGTAACCTTTCCACCAATAAGCCCATGCTTGAACTGTACTTGCCTTGTCTTTACTTAAACCAATCGAAGCAATCGTTTCTAAGGTTATATTACAAGCATTAATCATAGCATACATACTCTGCCACTCATAAAACAAGGCATTGTTTCCATTTGCGGTTCCTGCAGTATTATTGAACGAACGAATAATACTCACTTGTGGTGAAGGATTAGTAAATGTTGTGCTTGCTGCATTGGCAGGATCAGCAACAAACGTATCTGGTACACCCATTGTAGTAGTCTGATTATTAGATCCTTGACCACCTCCAACAGCATCACCCATCAATTCGTGATAACCCCATGGTAAAGAGAAAAAACTATCTCCCAACCAACCATTACCATAGTTAAAGCCATTCCAGTAAATTCCGCCTTTTGCGTAAGCAGCAAGTCCTGATTCATTATTTACATTGCCACCAAATGTTGGTGAGTTCGGATTTTTTACATCAAGTTGGTCTTTGCATGAGTTCAAACTTATCACAGTTAAAATACCCATTGCAAGCAACTTAGTTGTTATATTATTTAGTTTCATATTTTTTATTTTTAAAATCTTTATTAAAACCCTAAGTTTAACGTAACCTGATAAGACTTCATGTTTGGAATAGTATTATGGTCAACACCTCTATCGAAAGATGAATTAGAAGAACCAGAGCTAATTTCAGGATCCATACCAGAATAATTTGTGAAAGTCATCAAGTTTCTACCGCTAAGTACCAATTGGCATTTATTCAACCATTTGAGATTAGTAAATTTAGCTAAATCAACGCCAATACTAATGTTACGTAGTCTTACAAATGAAGCATCTTCATAAAAATAATCTTTCGTTGCATTGTTTCCTGCTCCTCTTGCAACATCACCTAATGCATAATAAGCCGAAGCGTAATAAGCAGTATAGGCACCTGTTTGACCATCGATGGTTACAGGTTTTGCAAAATCACTACTTATACCATCACGATACATCCATTCTTTTGTTTGGTTGTATAGTTTTGAACCTGCTACCCAATCAAATTGAAAACCAAATGTAATAGAGTTGTTTCTGAAGCCTAAATTGTTAATAAAAGATGACACCAATGTTGGATTTGGGTCACCCAAAGTTTTTGCTTCATCTTCAAAATAAATGGCTTTCGTAGCTTTATTTACCACACGACCATTTACAATTTCATACCCTGCTTGCTTGTTTGCGGGAATATATGGCGTACCTTCACTACGAGTTTGAGTAACACTTGTTAGGGCTTTGTACCCATAAAGTTCACCAATTTTTCTACCCGCTGCAATTACTAAACCCGTTGACCCCCCAAGCGTAGTTACAGGAATATCTCCACCAGCTACTGCATCAATAACTGATGCTTGGTGTCCGAAGTTACCCGTAAAATTCCATTCAAAATTCTTAGAATAATATACTGGAATATTAAGACCTAATTGCCAACCTCTTGAAGACATAGCAATCGCATTAGTCAATATTGACCTTGCACCAGTCGATGGTGGGAGATTTTGTGTGTATATTGCATTGTCTGTCTTTCTATTCCAGAATGTAAGTGATACATTGGCCTGCTTAAACCAGCTACTTCCTTTGGTTAAATTAAGTCCAATGTCTGTTCCAAACTCAGTTTCCTCAGAAACTTCAACACTTAAATTTGGATTACGAGCAGAAGTTTGGTTTGTGAAAGTGCCTTCATTACCCGTTTGTTGTTGGTTTAGCACTGGATATCGGTCAAACGGAAAAGGCTGGATACCTGCTTGACCATAAGCTGCTCTTACTTTAAATTGTGAGAAAATGTTATCTAATTTAAATGCTTTGATATTCTGTAAATTCAAATATCCGTTAAAATGGGGGAATGTAAACGGCGTACTACCTGAACCAAAAGCCGAAGAATAATCAGTTCTAAAACCACCCGTTACACCAAACAAATTACCATAATCAAACTTTTGGTCAAAAACGTAGCCATACGTTACAAATGGCTCAACATAATCGTTTCTAACATTTTGTGTTTGAGTAGCTGTTAGATTGATTGGAGTCGTAAACGGAAGTGTTTGTCCCCAAGTAATTAACTCTTTGTAATCATTCTTTCTGTAGTCAAATGCCACTAATGTTGATGACTGAATTGGGATATTGAGTCCAAAATCTTTTTCTAAATCAAACTTAAAATTTGCTCCCGCATAAAAATTTTGCTTCGTTTGATTATATTGAAAATTATTGATTTCTCCCGTATTATCAGTACCGTTATAGTTACTGGCATATGTGTCGAAAGCAACAGAATTTTCATTTTTCGATTGATTAAAGAAAGTCCAAACATTGTTTTCGTTTTTGAACGATATACCGTACCGTGATGTCAAAGTCACAAACTTGTTTACGTTATAGTTTGCTTCAAAGTTCTGTATGATATCATGACGCTTGCTATCACCTTTAGAATATTGCAAACGATAGAAAGGATTGAAGGCATTTACACTCACAAAACTTGCACGTTGATACGCTGCGAAGTCACCATTTGAAGATGGAGTTGTTAAATCAAAGAAGGGCGACGTGTTTAAAAAACCATAAACACCATTCACACTTGCATTTAATAAACCAAGTCCATACGAACCTTGTGAATTTCCGTTTAGGTCGCCAGGAGCGCCCAAATTAGGGTGCATATTATTCGTTGTATAGGCTAAACTTGTAACTGATCTAATCGTGAATCCTTTGAATAATTCTATACCAATGTTTGCAGTTAAGTTTGTTCTATCAATTGCTCCATTATCTTTCAACAATGCTGATTCGGTTTTGTTATTGGCAATGGCAATACTGTAATCCATTCCGTCAGAACCTCCACTAATACTAATGGCATTATTCGTTGATAGAGCCGAATTTCCGAATACTTGATCTATGTGGTCATAAAATTTTAAATTGCCCGTGTAAGCCTGATTCGAGACATTTCTTGGGTCTAAGATTCCGTAACGAGTGTTACTTGCCGTAGAACCAGGAGCGTTTGGACTTCCTGCAACATCAGTTCCAAATCTATAAGCAATAGAGTTTGAGCCTAAAATTGCTCCCGTTGCTGGATCTATTTTGATTGGATCTCCTGCTTTATAACCTAAACCTGCATTTGTACCTTGATTGATAATATTTCCACTCGCATCTGTCAAGTATGGATGTAGGTTTGATTTACCAAATCCACCAGCATTGATATAACTATTTACACCATAACTGGTTGAAGCATTTATAGACAATTTCCCTTTAACACCTTTTTTGGTAAAAATTTGGATGACACCATTTGCTCCCTGTGCACCATATAATGAGGCAGAAGCAGCACCTTGTACAACCTCGATTCTTTCAACTTGTGTCATATCCAATTGATTCAAGTTTTCAAATGGTATTTCAACACCATTTAAAAGAATCATTGGACGAGTACCACCTTGCACAGAGTTGATACCACGAAGAACGATGTTTACCTTATCGCCAGGGTTTCCAGAAATAGATGAGATCTGTGCACCAGGTATCTTACCTACCAATGCTTGGTCTAATGAACCCGTAGGGATTGAAGGGATATTTTCAGCAGTAATTGATTCTACTGAAATACCTAACTTTCTTTTACTTGTAGCACTACCAGATCCTGTTACTACTATTTCAGATAGTTGCTTAGTATCAGCCGTTAGAGATACATTAATAACTGACTGAGCAGAAAGAGTTACTTCCTTGGGTAAGAGTCCAACAAAAGTGAATTTCAGAGTTCCTTTGTCTGGTACAGCAATTGAGTAATTACCAGAGGCATCAGTCGTTACGCCCTTATTTGAGCCTTTTAATTGAACTGAAACACCTGGAAGACCTGAGCCATCCTCGGCTGCGGTCACTTTACCCGTCACTTTTCTATCTTGTGCAAATACATTCACACAAAAAGAGAAAGCAACAAGAAAAGTCATGAGTAATTGTTTCTTCATGTACTAATTTAGTTATGGTTGATTAAAAAATTAAAAATTATAATATCGTTATGTAAAATTATAAAATTTGTCCTTAACAAACAATAATCATTTTAAAATGATATTCTGTTTTTGAGAAAAATAAGGTTAGTTTGTAAGCTGATTGTGCAAACTTATAAAATAATATTTTGTTTAAATTCAAATTAATTAAGAATATATAGTTAAGATTAAATTATCAATTTAACTCATTGAGTGAAAACACTTAGATTGTATATCCTACGGTTCGATGTTCTATCTTGTACGACACAAATAATCTTAAGAAGTAAGATAACGATACCATTATGACTCAATTTTTATACTACTAATCATGGTAGAATAATCCACTTCCTTAGCAAATTCGTATCCAACCTTGAAAATTTCAGATGATTTCCTAATGTCGTAAGGGTCAAAGTTTTTCAGTGAAGGTGGTTCTATCAAGAAATTGCATTGTTGAATTCTACTTTTTGAGTTATTATTGATAGCTAAGAACAAAGATTTTTGAACTATTGATGAAATTGATTTAGAATTTGGCTGTATTCCGTAAGGGTTACAATGGCTGCCAATAATGTAATCATATTGCCCTAATAAGGGTTCTACGGGCATATTATTCAAAATACCACCATCTACCAAGGTCTTGTCATTATACGCTATGGGTTCAAAAAGTCCAGGAATACAACATGAAGCCATTACGGGTTTTAGGATTTCACCTTTTGAAAAATAGATGGTCTCACCCGCAAAAATATCCGTAGCGTTGACCGTCAAAGGAATTTTTAATTTTTCAAAAGAATTATGAGGAATGTATTTTAAATACACTTCTTCCACCTTCTGCATACGCAATAGTCCTGAGCGATTCCACGCAGGACGCATGGCACGTAGGGTATTTGTTGATACAACAATTTCATAGATATGGTCGGGAGAATAACCTGCCGCAAACATCGCCCCAACGATTGAACCTGCACTACACCCAGAAATTCCAGAAATTTCGATGCCTTTTTCTTGTAAAGCCTTCAATACACCTAAATGTGCGATGCCTCTTGTACCTCCACCCGAGAGAACTAATCCGATTTTCATAATAACAATTTTAAATCTCTATTTTTATTAGGTAATTTACACAAAAACTAACAATAAGACATGATTTTACATTCAATTGATGCGGGATATTTTAAATTAGACGGTGGGGCAATGTTTGGCGTAGTTCCCAAAACATTTTGGAATAAATTAATCCCTGCGGATGAAAACAACCTTTGCTCGTGGATGATGCGTTGTCTTTTGATTGAAGATGGAAATCAACTGATTTTGATTGATACAGGCATGGGGGATAAGCAAGATGCTAAGTGGCAAGGTTATTATTATCGTCATGGAGAGGGTGAGTTAGTGAAGTCGATTCGAGCGAAAAGATATTCTGAAAATGATGTAACTGACGTAATTTTGAGCCACTTACACTTCGACCATTGTGGAGGATCTGTTAAATGGAATGCTGAAAGAACTAAATTTGAAATGACCTTTCCAAATGCTCGTTATTGGACTCATTCTGAGCATTTTGAATCTGCCATTCATCCAAATCCGAGAGAGAAGGCTACGTTTTTTAGAGATAATATTTTACCAATTCAAGAAGCCAATCAGTTATTTTTTGTGGACAAAGTTGCAGAAAAACCTTTCAAGAATATCGAAATCTTAACGGCTGATGGACATACTGAGAAAATGTTGATGCCTAAAATTTCGTATCAAAATAAAGAAATTATTTTCATTGCAGATACTATTCCCTCACACGCACACATACCCGTACCTTACGTGATGGGCTATGACATACGACCCTTGCAAACGATGATTGAAAAAGACAACTTATTATCGAAAGCCTCTGAAAATGAATGGATTATCTTTTTTGATCATGACCCACTTTATGATTGTGCAACGGTGCAAAGGACTGAAAAGGGATTTGCTTTGAAGGAGAAAGGGAGTTTAGTTGAGTTTTTCTAACGATTTCTTTTCTTCCAAAATTTTAAACCTTTTCGCTCATCTTTTTCATAAAAACAAGCATTTGGAAGAGTAGGAGGTTTATTAAAAATAGGAATTGATAACCCAAAGTACAAATCCATGCCTCTTGGGTTATTGATATTTAGGAATGCTCCCAAATTATCTGTCCCCAGAAACAAAGGACCAAGTCTTCCTGCAAGACCAAAAGTAAAAGTATTGTAATTATCTAACAGGGCAAAAGGCATAGCTACTTCAAGCCATTTTGATTCCCAACGTGGGGTAAAGGATAGGGAGGAAGGCATTTTCATCGAAATAGACTTTTCTTGTCTTAAATCCTGAACCCACAAGCTATTAATATAAATTTTTTCAGAAAAATGATAGTCAAAGTTTACTTGCAACGAAGTCGGTAATCCAGAAGTGAAAGTGGTGGTGCCATTTATATCATTCAAACCAATCGTATTGTTTATTCTACTATACGCATCATCTAAACCTTCAACCTTGCTAACATCAGCAGAATAAAATTGAGTATTAGTAATATTTACATCCCAATTACGAATATTATCTGGATTATTGTAAGTAATTCCGCCAAAATCAAGTAATGAAACCCCTATTTTATAAAGATATTTATTTTTACTTGGGTCTAATTTTTTTACACCTTTGTCTCTGTAACTAAACTTCCGAGTCTCGGGTCTAAACTCATAAACTATTCCTAAATCAACTCCCCAACCGCTTCCAGAGGACTGATTTCCGAACACCCAACTAACGGAAGGCTTTGAAGTTTTAAAAGTATTTTCAGTTGTGTATCCGTAGGTTGCTATTAATTTATCAATGTTTAATATTTGCTTTTTAGGTTCGGCAGGGTCATTGATGATATTATATTCAGCATTATCAATATTGAGATGAGTGTTATAGATACCAACAACTCTTTTTACAGTAACGCCTATTTTTACAAAATCTTCATCTTCATCAAGAAGTGTTTGTCCATAAGTCAATCCAATTTCTGCATAACCATTCAAGTTAAGATTGGTATTGGACAATTTGAAATCTTGATTTTTGACTAAAAGGGTGTCTGTTCCGAGACGAATAAGGTTTGCCAATGGTAAATCTGCACCTGAAAAATTGAGTCCAGCCCTAACACGAGAAGAAATACCAAAGGATTGTTTACTATTTAGTGTGTATAGAATTGAAGGACCTTGAGTGTCAGTTAATGTATTCAAATGATACAAACCTCCGTCTGGATTAACATCGTAGTAAGCGTTTTTAAAGATTGTTAAATTCTGAGAGTTGCGGTATTCTTTGGGTGTTGTATTAGTTAAAAGTTGCAAAATTGAGAAGGGAGCTCCCCATCCTACATAATTATTGCTCAAAAATACATCGTTAGAAATTAAATTAACATATAATTTATACCTCGAATCCGTAATGTTGGCAGGGTTGTTATGGACTGAGTTTGTCCCTGCGTAATTACTTCCAGTAATACCCAACATTTGCTGAGCATAAATATTGTCAAATTGAAAAAATAGAATAATAAGCATCAAGCCTTTGATATTTTTATTTATTTTTATCACTCGTTTTAGAATTTTGTATGGGAAGTTGCTATATAAATTGATTGGCAAATTTTTTGCCGTTTGTTATTGAGACCATTACACATTTGTTATTGAGACCATTACACAAAGGTACTCTCATTAAAACTTATTTATAAATAAAATTATTTCTTGGAACTCAAAAAAAGTATATTTTTTAGAACTGTTCAATTTTTTATTGAAATAATCATATTCTTCTTTATGGAGTTTGTTTTAATCATATTTTTTACAAAAATGTTTGAAAAACATGATATTAAAACAATAAATTTGCATTCAAAATATGTTTTGTGTGTACATTCCAAAACCAAAGTATCATTGGAGTAAGTAGTCATTCAAATTTAAACGACGTTTTGAATTGTGTAAAATGTTTGATTTCGTTAAAGTCAATTTTGAATTTTGAACCTACTTGATTTAAGATTTCTTCTACTGCATTGGTTAATATTTCA
>JAAFJP010000024.1 GCA_013298125.1 Cytophagales bacterium
CCTGATAGTGTTGGACAACGGACAATTTCTCTGTCGCATTCCAACTTTTACGATGTTTGCTCATAAGTACACAAGTTAGGAATTTCCCTTACACTTGTGTCCAGTTTTTTAGCGGGCTGGCAGGAAAAAAGACCCTTACATACAGGTAATTATCAGATACAGAGCCAAAAACGGATTTGGTGCAATGATGTTGAATGAGACGGTTTTTAACTTTGATGAATCACTAAATATGGTAAAAACCTACAATAATTAATTCCTAAAATTAAACGTGTTCGATGGAAAAAAGACAAAAAAGAGACAAATATTTTGAATTTTGGAAAAAGGAAAAATTGCGTTTAGAGAAAGTAGAAAGGAAATTAAGAGAGAAAGAGGAAGAAAAAGAACGTAAAAAGATTGAAGAAGAAAACAAAATATTAGAAGTAAAAAGGCTAAATAACTTAGCTATTGAAGAGTATTGTAAAAAAGAAAATTACGTCCAATCAGAAAGGAATATTTATGGTATATTAACCAAAACGGAGATTGAGATATTAGTAAGATATGCGTACAAATTGCATAGAAATATTACAGATGATAGATGTTTCTATATCATTAATAGAGATAGAGTTGAATCAATGTCAAGACCTCAACTAATAAATTTTCAAGACATAGATAGAATCTCGTTATTAGAAAGATATTTGAAGGCAACACCTCAAATATACAAATTAGAAGATTTAAGGGAATACTTAAAAGGAGATAGAAGAAATAAGAAAATTTTTAATGTGTGTATAAACGATTTTGATGAATGTAACTTTTCTACAATGAGACTCTGTTATCTTTTTCGTAAGGAAGAGTATTTTTATAGTGCTATTCGTCATTTGCTCAGAGATAGGGTTTTATTAATTTCATACATAGACAGATTAAAAAGTGAGAATACAAACAAAAATCTATACTTGGAATGGAATTTAAACGAAAATCAAATAATTTATTTATACAATCAGTTTATCGAAAATGAAATTATAGATAGAAAAATTCGTCTTGGTTTATTTTATCAAATATTTGATAATCAGGTAACTGACTTTAATCAGCCTATACAGATTAATTCTATGAATTTAGCGTGTTTTTTATTTTGGAGTAAAGGAAAAAATATCTTAATAAATAAACAACCATTTAAGATAATTGAGAACTTAAAAATGTTCTGTACCGCAGAAGGAAAACCTATTACCTCCCATAATTTAAACAGGTATGTTTCAGAGTATAGAACAGATTTTGTTGAATGTACCAAACCAACATTTAAGAAAATTAAAGAAATTATCAACATGATTTAATCTATTTATGAGGGACATTAACCTAACATATAAAATATTGATTATCAAATGATTACAATAAAATATTTGAAAAAATCGGATACACTTTACAAACAATGATAGCCATAGTTTAAATATATTTTTGATGGAACACGGGAATTATACTAAGTATCTAAAAATCAATGTTTTATGGTATAACTTTTTGTGTACACTTTTTAGAAAAAAAATCAGAAATATGAAAACTATTTTACAATCTCTAACACCCACCCCTTAATATATTGATTTTCAGATATTTAACTTTGAAAAAAAAGGATACACCTAAAATTAAATTTCATTAAAAATTAATTTTACTAAAATCGAACCTAAATTTTAAGTGTTTGATTATCAATTAGTTATGAAGTATTCTTTCTAATTTTTTGGTACACCGATTAATGTAAATATCTGATTTTTAATAGGTTATATCGTATGATTTATAAAGTTCTGATAATCAACAACTTACAATTTTAGATTATTGTGCAAATTTGAATTTTATACATATAGATTAATCCAAATACACCCAAAATTTGCATCATCAAACGGAGCGAACCAAAACCCGTTTATCCAAATAGATGCAAACACAAACAATTATCCAACACTCCCCCACGGAGTTTGTTGCCAACGTTGCGGAGGAGGTAGTTGAACGCCTCAAACCTCTTCTCAATAAACTAATTTCCCCAACGCCAGAAATGCGTCTTCATTCAAGACAGGAAACTGCAAAAATCCTAAATATTGCCCTCAGCAACTTAGCGGAAAAGACTAAGAACGGGGAAATTACCGCCTCACGTCTCGGTTCACGTGTACTTTATTCAGACGAAGACATTAAAAACGCACTCACCAAAATACGCACCGTTTAGGCGTGTACGTTCACCAACTAAAACCGATTGTACAAACTTGTAACTCATTAAAATAGAGTTACTTAAACAAACAAATACAAACATAATGAAACGAGAATTTCAGAATAACGGGAAAACCGTTACTTACTACCGTATTGCCTTTACTTTGAGTGAACAGTCGCAACGGTACGGAAAAGAACCCATGATTAGGGATTTTAAGAAAGTCCCCACGGATTTAAAGATTGAGGAAACCCAAGACCCAAAAATCAAACTAAGGAGTGAGTATTTACTCCGTGGAAGGACGGTAAACGGAAATGTACTTTTCATTTAGGATTAGAAAAAACCTCATTCCCTCCCATGTTTAGGAGTGCCTTAGACGATAAGAAAAAGAGTGAGGTACATATCATTTTGTCGGACGATTATAAAACAATGACGATGTATGTTTTCAATAATTTCAGAGTAGAACGCCCCGCCCGTCCGATGTTTCAAAGTGAATTTATCAAACATTTAACCACGATAGGAGAATGGAAGAAATGAATTTTTACAACACTATCCACCTGACAGGGGAAGACCTGAAAGACGGAAAAAAACAGGCAGGAACACAGGCAGGAAAGATTTTAGATTTTTTACAGGAACATTCAGAGGGAAAGTTTACCAGCTCAGAGATTAGAAAAAATTTAATTCAGAACGGTAAAATATCAGAGAAAACCCAAGAGTGTACGATTAGAGCGAGATTAACCGACCTTTCAAAGAAAGACTACATAATCAAGTTATCTGAATTGAGAGACGGATTTTATGGTAAACCAAACCACGTTTGGCAGTTGAAAACAGGACAATAAAAATGAGGGGGGAAATATTCCCTCCTCATTCGGTAATGTGTTCGATTGTACAACCCACACAAACCAAATTGCATGAATTAAACATATCACAAAGTTACAAATGATTGACGGAATTAAAACATACGACTTGAAAACCGACCCTCAAAAGTTAATCGAAAATCCGTATTTAGATGGACATTGGAGAACTACCATAAATTCAGATGCAGAACCATTGTATGATTTTGCTGAATACTTTGGATTGAATTTCAAATTAAAACATGGAAAGATAAGATTGCAGGGGAGCGTACATAAATACCGTAATGCAGGACGGCACAACTACGATGATTTTAGAGCCGTGGACGTTGCGGAGGTTGTACGGGAACTATCAGAACGTTTTGAGATTGACACCGCCAAGACCTTACTAAACAACGTGGAGTTTGGCGTAAATGTGGTTTTACCCTTTGGGGTTAATGTTGTATTGGATAATTTAATTGTGTACAAAGGACAGCCTTTTAACTTCATTGAGGAGGAGAAAATGAATTATTATCAATGTAAGAGAGCAAAGTTTATTATCAAGATATACGACAAAACAAAACAGTTCGATTTACCAAACAACGTTTTAAGATTTGAAATTAAAGTTACTGCAATGCAATATCTTGAAACGAAGGGTATAAAATTACGGTATTTGTCCGACCTCCTCAATATGGAGATTTACGAACCTTTGGGGAATATTTTAACAGAAGTGTATGAAGAAATTTTGTTTGGAGACAATACGATAAATAAGAGTGATTTAACGACCAAAGAACGTCAAATATATTCAGATGGAAGTAACCCCAAAGAGTGGAAACCCCAGAAAGGGGAAACGGAGCGTAAAAGGTTGTATCGTTTAGAGAATGAGTTTAAGGGAATATTAGAACGCCACCGTACAGGCGTAAATTTTAGGAGCGTAGTATCTGATTTAATCAGAGCGAAGAGTTTAGAATTGTCCCAAATATCACAAAATTCAATTACTGAAAATAGTGTTTTTAGTATGGTTTTGTTCCCCTATTTGTCAGATGAAAAAGATGATGGAAAAAGTCTATTTGTCCCAAATATCAACTTTAACTATACTCGACATTTGGGACAACGCCCTAACACCAAAATAAAGAAGTGTGCAGGGTGCAGGAAAGTTTTAAAAGAGAATCAAATATCATATTGTTCTGATAGATGCAAAATTGAAAAAGACGGACGGAATGCCAAGAGCAACGCCCGACACGCAACTATCAGAAAGTATGGTTTATTCTTACCGTCATTATTTAATTAGGGAATGGTAAGATTATCAGAGCAACAAAAAGTAAAAATTAAAAATCAATTCAAAAATTTAAAATCATAGAAAACATGACAGCATCATTAAAAATTGAAAAACAAGATTATGTAATTGAAAACGTAGAGTTTCCAAGTTACTTGACAGATATGACTTCACAGAGTGATTATTTTGTTGAAGTCAAAGAAACGCTAAGAGAAGTATTTGCAGAGTTTTATCATTCAGAGAGTTTCAAGACCAATGACGACACAGAAAGATTTAGAATTTTAGACTACTCATTGCACAGTTTATTAGATGATTTGTTCACGGCTCACAATAACGGCAGAAACAAACATATTCAAGAGCAACTTGATAAGATTAACAACCCTGACAAAGTTGAGCCAAAGAAAGAGATTTTGAATTAGAGAATTATTTGAGGGTGTGGGGTTTTGTTCCTATACCCTTCTATTATTCTGTTATTTAGAATAATTTTAGATAAATATTCTTTTGAAATACTACTTTATAGAAAACGTTTCTGCAAATGAGTTAAATTTTAACAAATTATCAATGAATTAGATTTATCATTGTAATATTCTCAAAGAATGATTATTTTTATTGAGAAATGTATAAAATTTGGTGGTTTGGGTAATACAGAACGTTCTTCATCGAGAGGAGCGTTTTTGTATTTTAGTCCACAGATTGAGAACCCCACAAAACCCCACATTTGCCCAGAAAGTAACGAAAGTAATGACCTAAAAGAAAACCTGTCAAAACCGTACATTTTGCGTAAAACCGAACGAATCAGACGACCTAAAAAGAACCTCATAAAATCTCATGTTTTCAAAGGGTTTGAGTTGTTCAAAAAGCTAACATTTGCTAACCTTTTCTTTACTATGAGGAGGATTTAAAAACCTTACTAAACTTTACTTTTTGAATGCGAAAACCTTACAAAACCTTACATTTTGAGTATGAAAACTTAACTAAACTTAACCTTTTGAAAGAAAAATAACATCGTGATAACACCGTGAAAATGCTAAAAACTGAACACTTTGGACACTCTAAAAAAGGGGTGAATTATCGAACCCGAAAACCTTACCAAACCCAACCTTTTGAAGTATATGGAAAAGGTAAATAAATAAGATAGAAATAAGATAGAACAGTAAAATTAATACGATGGAAATAAGAGAAAAAGTAAAATTTACAGGTGCATAACAGGTACAAATGGTTAAAATAAATGGTGCATAAATGGTGCAAAGAGTAAAATTAAATAAGAGATAAATAAGAGAAACGACCATGCCAGCGACAAAAAAGAATGAGTTTTGGAAGTTGAGAAACCGCCACGGGAAACCGCCCAAATATGACGATGCAGAAACGTTTGTAATAGATGCAAACAGATACTTTGATTACATGATTGAGAACCCATTTAAGAAAGAGGTTATTTACTCATTCAATGGTAAAATCGTAAAAGGTTACATCACTAAACAAAGACCTTTTAGCATAACAGGATTTTGCGTATTTCTTGGTATTCCAAAAAGGAGTTTTTACAACATGGCGAAGGATGCAAGGTTAATGCACATCGTTACCCGTGTGCGTGATATAATTTGGTTAAATCAATATGAAGGAGCGTGTGCAGGAATTTTCAACGCAAATATCATTTGGAGGAAATTGTGTTCAATCGAGAGGGAGGTTTAGGAATCAAAGGATAAATTTTAATAGTTTATAGGTG
Organism: Cytophagales bacterium; assembly: GCA_013298125.1. GTDB lineage: Bacteria > Bacteroidota > Bacteroidia > Cytophagales > Spirosomataceae > Arcicella. Next base: position 5,982 of record JAAFJP010000024.1, read on the forward strand.
AATAGTGATTAAACGTTTCTCAATTTGGGAGGAGCGTTTTTTGTTTAAAAAGTGTCCCCCAAAAATAGCAAATGAAAAAAAGTGTCCCCCAAAGTGTCCCCATTGAAAAATTTAGGTCAAAAAATAACCCATAAATATCTGATTATCAAATATTTATGGGTTTTCAGTTGTAGCCCCAGCGGGAATCGAACCTGCATCTTAGGTACCGGAAACCTACATTCTATCCATTGAACTATGGAGCCAGTTAATTCTTTACAAAATTACGAAAACTTATCTAACTGCTTGACCAAAACCTCAAAATCTTTTGGGTAGGGTGCTTCAATTTTTATTATCTCTTCGTTCAACAATCTAAATGTCAGTGAGTGGGCATGAAGAGCAACCCGCTTAATTAGGGGCAATTCTTCTGTTTCTTTTTTGAGGTTAAATTTTCGTTTTATATCCGATAAATAAATCATCTCGCCTCCATACGTAGGATCACACACGATGGGGGCTTTCAGACACACCAAGTGTATGCGGATTTGGTGCATACGTCCTGTGATGGGCATACACTCCACGAGGGTATGATTCCTATAAACTTTTATCGTATTAAAAATCGTATCGGCTTCTTTTCCTTTTTGGCGGTCAATAGCAACCATCGTACCATCTCGCTTTATAGCAATGGGTAAATACACCGAGATCATTTCTAAGTCATGCGTTCCATTAACTACGGCATGATAGCGTTTTTCGACCTGACGATGCTCAAATTGCATAGAAAGATGACGGTAAGCCGCTGGATTTTTGGCAATTGCTAATACGCCCGAAGTCTCCTTGTCTAAACGATGACAAAGCTGAGCATCATCGGCGTACTCTTTGGCTAACCGCAAGATACTCTGAGAGTTATCAGCTTGGCGTTCGTCTAAAGAAGCGATGTGTGGCGGTTTATTTATCAGAATATAATCGTCGTTCTCGAATATAATTAAGTCTTTAAAATTCAGTCGCATAAAGGATGTTTTTCATTTTTGGTAATTATCAAATCACCTATTTTTGAGCTACAAAGTTACCAAAATAAAACGAAACGGATTCAAGTCCTTGCTACAAACCGTAAATCCTCTAAAACAAGGTTCTATCACATTAAGGTAGGCACTGAAATCCAGTTTGCAGTAGGCAGTCAGTAATCAATCTAAGTGATTAATAATAAGACAGTTAGGTTTGAATATGGCTAACTGCCCACTGCAAACTATTTACTTACTTCTACATATTTTTTCATTCGATTAATAAAAATCCTTAATTTTAATTCTGTAAACCAAAATTCAATCCCAATCCATGACTTTACGAGACATCTTTGACCAAATTTCCATTAATCCCAACGGCTTACTTTGGTTTTTGGTTTGTATTCCTTTACTGACATTTCTCATCAGCATTTGGCAAGACCGAAACACGCCTCCGCAATTATCTCCTACCCGTTATGGATATGCGGCTATGGCATATTTAACCAGTATTCCTGGGATTTTTGCGATTACTTTAAACGTCTATTTATTCCTTTTTGAGCGTCAAAGTATTTGGGATATGAACCTCATTACTCAGCTTTTACCCATCGTTACCATGGTCGGAACACTCATTATTATCAAACGAAATATTCCATTTGAATACGTACCAGCTTTCGGAAAATTATCAGGATTTGTAACGTTGATTTTTGCGATGATTGGTATTATGTGGTTTGTGGATAGACTCCGAATTTATGCCATTACCTACATTCCTTTTCAGTATATTGCCATAACTTTTATTGGAATGTTGCTATTAATTCGCTTTGGGTGGAATAAAATGTTTTAGGCTCTTGCCGTAAAATAAAATACATTCTTTTTTCGACAGTTTTTTTACTTTTAAATGTAACTTGCCAATAAAAAACAAATTCACCCCCTACGAAATGCGGTCTATAACCCTAATTATTAGCTTTTTACTATTAACAGTTACCTGCGATGCTCAAACAAAAAAAGACCGTAGTTTTTTTAGATTTGGATTGAGAAATGTCTCTGTTCGTGGAGAAAATATCGGTCTTCAAGAAAACATGGGCTTGAAACCTGTTATTGATTTAGGTTTTGGGCTTACCTATAACCTATCAGACCATCTTCGTTTTCAGCCAGGTATTCAATATTCTCCACGGGGTTTTAATGCAAAAAGTAAATTTACAGACTCTACTTTTGTTGAAAATACGCTTGAATTACATTACTTAGATATTTGCCCTAATTTCAGCTATGCTTTCGGAGGATTTAATAGCTATGGCACACGCTTAATTGTGTGGGGAGGTCCGTATTTAGGTGTTGGTATTGGAGGAAAAAATTATGAATCTGGGACTATTCTAAATACAAAGAAGATAAAGGCTGATAGCACTTTTAACAATACAAAATTTACTTTTAGTAATGGGCTGAATCGAATTGACTACGGATTTAACGTAGGTTTGGGTGTACAGGTAGAAAAATTTACGCAGGTAGGTGTTGCCTACAGCATGGGATTCAACAATATTGCGGATAATAAAATTTTTACCGTCTATAATCAGTCATTTGGATTTTATGTGACTGTTCTATTTGATGATATGTTCTGATGCTTGAATAGTCAATTAGCATTATCAACCAAGAAAGAGATTAGGTGGAAAACCCATTTGTGCTTTGATGGATATTACGGTTGAAAGGGATGGAACAGCAAGTATTTTAGCATCAAAAAAAGTCCTTCAAATTGAGTTTTGAAGGACTTTTTTTGTGGTTATTAGAATTTATAAGTCGCCAAAAGTGGGGTAAAAAAGGTAGTTTTGGCTGGATATAAAATTTATAAGTCGCCAAAACTACCTTTTTTACCCCACTTTTGGCGACTTATAATTTCAAAATGAATTAAAAAGTCCTTCAAGTAATACGCTCGAAGGACTTTCTTGTTATAAAAACTCTAAACTAAATCCCTTATATTTGATATTCATTTTCATAATCATAATGGCTAAAAGAAAATTAATTAAAGAAGAGGAAAAACCTTGGTATAAAGAAAAGTGGTCAAAGTTTATAGTTGTTGGCGGATTTGTTATTGGAGCAATCAACTTCTATCCTAATCTAAAACAATTTTACCAAGATATAATACAACCTCATATAAAAACCTCTTCTAATGAGGGAGAGAATACTACTTTACCTTTCCCTAAAAAATTCCAAAAAGATAGCCTCTACGTCTTAGTCACAAGGTTTGAAGACTATATTTCCAAAAAAGAAACAGAGTGCTTTGGACATTCTTTAATTAGGAGAATAGATGTCATTAAAATCGAAAAAAACTTACCCGTTTCCTTCAAATATGAGCCAAAATTAGCTCCAAAAACAAAGGATGAAGCCAGTAAAATACAAAAACAATACAATGCTGATTTGGTATTTTGGGGAAGCATCAAAAACATTGAAAAAGATTGTGGTGCAGGAGATTTATGTTTTAGAAGTCAGCCATCGGATACACTTATACACTTGGCTGGTGGAGATACCTCTCCTCAAAAAATGGATGTAAAATATGAAATAGGGATAAGTCCGTCTGATGTAGAACAAGGGGCATTTCATGTGAATGAAAAACGATTTGATTCTTGGCTTTTGGCTATTTATAATGTTAAAATTGGAAGGTATAACCCTGATTTATATGTGATTGATGAGTCGTTAAACATATTTGAAAAAGTAAAAGCGAATTTAGAGAAATCACAACTATTTTATACACTCAATAAGTATCAAAAAGCGTTAAAATATGCTGATGTAGCTTGTGATTTACTGCCTATTTCGCAAGCATATAGTTGTAGAGGAAGAATAAAATATCAGTTAAATGATTTTAAAGGGTCTATATTAGATTTTACAAAAGCAATAGAATTAGACCCCCAAAATCCGTCCCATTATTTAAATAGAAGTACAGCTAATTATAGAATGAATAAATTTAATGATTGTATTGACGATTTAACACAATTAATAGCATTGGATAGTTCTTTCTCAAATTTAAATTTAGAAATATTCTCTGAATCAGATATATACAATCTTTTAGGAATTGCAAAGATGAATATAAAAGATTTTAAAGGAGCAATTAGTAGTTTTTCAAAAGCAATTTCTTCTGACTCTACCGAGTCAATGCCATATTCTTTCCGAGGTAAAATTAACTTACATTTAAAGAATTATGAAAATGCGAATAAAGATTTTTCAAAAGCAATCTTATTAGAACCAACTTTTGCGGGACATTATTACTGGCGAGGTAAATTAGAGAATGAATTGAAGCAACATGAAGTTTCAGTTAATTACTTATCATCGGCGATTAAAATAGACCCAATATATAAAGAACCATATTTTTTACGAGGTAAAATATATATGCTTGAAAAAAAGTATCGTGATGCGGAAAAAGATTTTTCAAAAATAATTGAGTTAGATTCTATAAATTTCCCTGATGCCTTTCTCCAAAGAGGTGTTGCACAAGTTGAGCTAAATAATTACGAAAATGCAGTAATTGATTTTACGAAATATATTCAGATAAATCCCAAATCAACAGTAGCGTATATTTTTAGAGGAGTTATAAAAATGAGATTTCAAGAGAATGAAAGTGCCGTTTATGATATTACCAAAGCTATAAAACTAAGTCCTCAAAATGAAATGACTGACTTCCTTTATCATTCAAGAGGTGTTTTAAAATATAGACTAATTGATTACAAAAGTTCCATAATCGATTTTAATGAAGCTATCAGAATAAATCCTAAATACGCAGAAGCATATTTTAACCGTGGTGAAGCAAAAGAAAAATTAGGCTTAAAAGAAGAAGCCAAAAAAGATTTTCTAAAAGCAAAACAACTGGGTTATGTAGAAAAGAAATCTCTACAATGGTATTATCCACTAATGTCTTTTTTGCTTCTTACTTTATATTTATACATTTTCAAAAATAAAATGATAGCCCGTTTCAAAGCGGTCAATAAATAAAAATCATCATCAACCTAATATCACAAAAAATGAAAAACCAATACATTATCCTTTTAGCCCTAACACTGACTTTCTCAGTAAATGCCCAAAAGAAAAAGAACCAACAACAATCCAACAATTCAACAATTCAACAACTCAACTTCACGTCCGCAAGCGAGCGAATGAAGGCTTATGACCAACGTAAAGCTCTGGAAATGAAATCATTAGTCAATAATGTAAAGTTTCGTTCTGTTGGTCCAACCGTGATGTCGGGACGGGTGGTTGATGTGGATGTTAATAATCAAAACCCTACGGAATTTTTCGTGGCTTATGCTTCGGGTGGACTTTGGAAGACTGAAAATAATGGCATTAGCTTCTCGCCACTCTTTGATAATGAGGCAGTTATGACCATTGGTGATATTGCCGTCGATTGGAAAACCAAAGGCAAAACTATCTGGATTGGCACGGGCGAAGCCAATTCTTCTCGCTCATCCTACGCAGGTGTGGGAATGTACAAAAGCGAAGACGGAGGCAAAACTTGGCAACACAAAGGCTTGGACGAAACGCACCATATTGGCAAGGTGATTTTGCACCCAACCGACCCAAATACGGTCTGGGTAGCGGCTTTGGGCAAACTTTATACGCCCAACAAAGAACGTGGATTATTCAAAACTTCCGATGGCGGAAAGACGTGGAAAGAGACGCTTTTTGTGGACGAAAACACGGGAGGCGTAGATTTGTCCATCGACCCAAGCAATCCAAATGTCTTGTATGCGGGCTTATGGCACAAACAACGTAAATCGTGGAATTTTGTAGAATCTGGCAAAACTACGGGTATTTATAAATCAATCGACGGTGGTGAATCGTGGCAAAATATCACGGGCGAAGGTTCAGGTTTTCCACAGGGTGAAGGCAATGGTCGGGTTGGGGTAGGTATCTCTCCACAGAATCCAAATATTGTGTATGCAGTTTTAGATAATCAGAAAAATCGTCCTGATGATGGCAAGAAAAAAGTTGATAATACTCTGAATGCCAAGCAATTAAGAGCCATGACGGCTGAACAATTTTTGGCTTTGGAAGACAGTAAATTAACGGAATATTTAGACGAAAAACGTTTTCCAGAAAAATACACCACCAAGTCCTTGAAAGCGGATGTAAGGGCGGGTAAATTTCAAGTGTTGGACATTGTAAAATTTACCGAAAATGCCAATGATGATTTGTTCGATACACCCATCACGGGGGCGGAGGTTTATCGTTCGGATGATGCGGGTAAAACTTGGAAACGTACGCATAAAGACTATTTAGATTGGGTTTTCAATACCTATGGCTATTATTTCGGAACGGTTTTCGTGGCTCCCGATAATGCTGATAAAATCGTAATTCCTGGATTTCAAATCATAAAATCAGCCGATGGGGGTAAAACTTTCCAGTCGATGAATGCCGATAATGCCCACGCCGACCACCATATTGTTTGGATAAATCCTACCAATTCTAAGCACCAAATCTTAGGAAATGACGGTGGAATTAATATCACCTATGACGATGGGAAAACGTGGTTTAAAGCCAATACACCTGCCGTCGGACAGTTGTATGCCGTGCAAGTGGATATGGCAAAACCGTATAATGTTTATGGTGGTTTGCAGGATAATGGCGTATGGTTTGGACCTTCCTCGAACAAACCTGACTACGATTGGTACGATAGCGGACAATATCCTTTCAAGCGAATTATGGGTGGTGACGGAATGCAAGTTGCGGTGGACACTCGTGATAATCAAACGGTTTATACAGGTTTTCAATTTGGTAATTACTTCAAAATCAATACATTAACGGGTTCGCAGAAGTATTTGCAAATGCCCCAAGAAATTGGTGAAGTCAAAAATCGTTTCAACTGGCAAAGTCCAATTTTACTGTCAAAACACAATCAAGATGTAGTGTATTTTGGAGGAAATCGCTTTTTCAGAAGTTTGGATAAAGGCGAAACTTGGAAGGCACTTTCGGGCGATTTGACCAAGGGCGGAAAAGAAGGCGATGTACCTTTTGGAACAATTGCCACCATTGACGAATCACCTTTGAAATTTGGGCTTTTATACGTGGGAACGGATGATGGATTTATTCATATTTCAAAAGATGGCGGCTACACTTGGACGAAGATTTCGGACGGTTTACCTCAGAATCTTTGGGTGAGTCGGGTCAATGCTTCCAATCACAATGAGGGAACTGTTTATGTGTCCTTGAATGGGTACAGAGACGACCATTTTGCGGCTTACGTCTATCGTTCGGACGACTACGGACAGACATGGCAAAAATTGGGCGAAGACCTCCCAACCGAAGCCGTTAATGTAGTAAAAGAAGACCCTAAAAATCCAAATTTACTCTATGTGGGAACAGACCACAGTTTGTACATTTCCTTGAATAAAGGAAAATCTTTTATGCGTATGTCGAGCGATATGCCCGCCACTCCCGTACATGATTTGGTAGTGCATCCACGTGATAATGAGTTAGTTGTGGGTACACACGGACGTTCGATTTATATTGCTGATGTAAGTTTAATTCAACAATTGGCGGATTCTTTGATGGATAAAAATTTGCATTTATTCACGATGAAGCCTATTAACTTAAATCCACGTTGGGGCAAAGTTGATGCCATGCGAAAATATGATGAACCTGAAAAAAGAGAATATCAAATTCCGTATTTTACAAAAGCATCAGGTAAAACGAAAGTAAATATTTCAACGGATAAAGGCTTGATTTTGAAAGAATTAACGGACGATAATGAGACAGGAATTAACTATGCCATTTGGGATTATACCATTAATCCAACGGCTGTTAAAGATTATGAAAAACACTTAAACGATACGAAGAAAAAGGACGATAAAGCCATCGTGTTGGAGGAAGGCGAAGACAAGCAATTTTACATCAAAGCGGGTAAATACAAAGTAGTTTTTGAGACCAACGGAGCAAAATCAGAACAATCTTTTGAAATAAAAACCCCCGAAAGACGCTCACGCAGAATGGCAATTCCATCAGCAATTTCTTCGCCTGGGGAGTTTGAGGAATGGTTTGAAGAGAGTGGGTTTGAGGGGAAGAAGTAGAGCTTTCGTTTGAATTTTGCAGACAATGTCTGCAAAATTTAAATAGTCAATTCGCCAGACAGCGTCTGGCGAATTCAAAAACAGTTTGGTCAGGTAAACCCCAAACAATATTTCAACAACCCTCTACGTTCACAATTAAGAATTTTACCCCAAAAACCACATGAAAACCCTTTTACTGATTGCGTTTGCCCTATTTTCTACGTTTTCTTTTTCTCAAAAAATCCAAATTCTGGATAAAAATACTAACCAACCCGTACCGTTTGCCAATGTACGTTTTGTAGAAAATAATCACGGTGTTTCTTCGGATATTGATGGATATTTTATCCTCAAAAATAGTCACAAATCATTGATAATCAGTCATGTGAATTATCAAACGCAGCAAATCAATATTCCCTTTTCTTCTAAGATTTATCTGATTCCCAAGCAAAATGATTTATTGGAGGTTGTTGTCAGTAGCGTAAATCCAGCTATCAGAATTATCAAAAAAGCCGTCGAGAATCGAGATTTACACGACCCCAAAAATTTTAATTCCTTCTCACACTATGCTTACTCACGCCTGTATATAGACATTGAGCAAATAGATTCATTAAATGGTAAAAAGATTAAAGATCAACATCTTTTTATGACAGAATCCAGAACCAAACATGATTTTTTGAAACCTAATCTCGAACAAGAAACCATTTTAGCACATAAAACATCTGGTTTCAAAAGCCCCATTTTAGCCTCAATATTAACTGAATTTCAGCCATTTACCTTTTATGATGAATTGATTTTCTTGAAACTCATGGACAAAACGTATCTGAATCCAATCAGTAAAAATTCTTGGAAGAAGTATGATTTCGATTTGGTAGATACCTTGATAACCGATTCCGATAGCACATTTATTATCACTTTTGAGCCAAAACAAAACACTACTTTTGAAGGATTTAAGGGCTTTCTGCACATTAATTCTGATGGATATGCTTTGGAAAATATCAGTGTCGAACCTGTGAGTGTTGGCTCAGTATTGACCTTCAAAATGCAACAGCGTTATGAGCGAGTAGATAAAAAGTGGTTTCCCAAACAGCAAAATACAGAAATCATTTTAGTGATGCCAAACCAAAAGGGAAAACCCAAGTCTCAGTACACACACAAGACGTATCTAACTGATATTCAGATAAATAATGAGATAAGAAAGAAAATTTTTTCGGATTTTAGTCGGGTAATTACGCCTAAAAGTTATGTCAAAGAAGACACATTTTGGAATAAATATCGCTCTGATAGCCTTTCTTCTAAGGAAATAAACACGTACCAATTTTATGAAAAATTACCCATCAAACAGCTCAATAAAATTGACAAACTGTTCAATGCCACCGAAATCCTGTTAGGAGGATATTTACCTTTTCGTAAATTCAAAATACCGCTCAATTCATTGTATAAATGGAATGTTTACGAAGGAAGCCGTTTCGGATTTGGCTTACGTACGGGTGAAGGTATTTCTAAAACCTTTGAGTTAGAAGGCGGTATTGGCTACGGATTAAGAGATAAATCCTTGAAATACAATATTTTAGGTCAAATAAACCTCAAAAATCCAAGAACATTTTTTCAATTATCCTACAAACAAGATTTAATTGAACCCGCTACGATTGATGAAGGCAATCAGAATTTGGGCATCACCGATTTATCATTTCGGAATTTTATCATTGAGCGGATGGACAGTTTGCAACAAGCTAAAATCCAGTTCAATACCCCAATTTCAAGAACGGGGCGTATTCAAATAGGTCTTTCGCACGAACTACGCAATCCGACATATGCGTATCAATTCTCAAAAAATGAAACTCAAAAAGCGGACTCTTCTTTCAGAAATACCTCTTTAAACATTGGTTTACGTTGGGCTTGGGGCGAGAAGTTTTCACAAATTGGCAGCACCATCTATCAGTCCGATAAACCCAATAAATTACTACAAATGTATGTTGAGAAAGGTTTTAAGGGCATTTTTGACTCTGAGTTTGATTTTACAAAAGTAAATATTAGCTTTCAACAACGTTTTGCGAGTAGAAGTTTTGGAACAACTGAGTATCAATTCATCGCCACCAAAACGTGGGGAGAAGTGCCTTATTCCTATCTTTCAAATGGTTTAGGAAGTTCAAAACAGGCAGGACTTTTTATGATACCAAGTGCATTCCAGACCATGAAATTATACGAATTTACTTCCGATCAACAAATCACCTTGTTCGTCAAGCATAATTTTGGCAGACTCATTTCCAGTAAAAAAGCATACTTCCAACCTGAACTTTCACTAACGCAAGGTATCAGCTACGGCAGTTTACAAAACGCCAATTTTCATAATAATATTGACCTAAAAACACTTCAAAAAGGATATTTTGAGTCAGGATTAATGATAGATGAACTGTTAAGAATTAAGCAATTACAAGCAATTTTTTTAGAATTTGGCGTTGGTGTTTTTGCTCGCTACGGAGCATATTCTTTACCTAGTAAAATTGATAACTTCGCATTAAGATTTAACTTTGGCGTTTCGTTTTAAATTTAATATTCTGCCTGATTGGAAACAACAAAATTAACATTTTTCCAAAAGTCTAAAAAATAGTAAAAGGGCTGTCAAAATACATTTAACAGCCCTTTTACTTATTTTTCTTTATCAAAATATCTTACGCTAACTCCGCAATCACGGTCTCTCCACCCACAGGACGATCATCTAATTTTACTAAAATCTTTGCATCCAGAGGCAAGAAAATATCAATTCTTGAACCAAATTTAATAAAACCAAACTCTTTTCCTTGCTCAACAGAAGTCCCAGCCTCTACATACCAACAAATTCTACGAGCCAAAGCCCCTGCAATCTGACGAAAAAGAACCTCTGTTCCGTTTGCGTGTTTGGTTACGATTGTCGTTCTTTCGTTATCGGTACTTGATTTTGGATGCCAAGCTACCAAAAATTTTCCTGGGTGATATTTGAAATAAGAAACAATACCCGAAATTGGATTGAAATTAATATGTACATTGATTGGTGACATAAAAATTGATACCTGACGACGTGGTTCTTTAAAGTATTCAGTCTCTATAACTTCCTCAATTACAACGACTTTGCCATCGGCAGGTGCAATAATATGTTTGGGATTTTGAACTGTAGTGCGAGTAGGTACACGAAAAAACTGAAGCACAATTATTGCCAAAATAACGCTCAATACGACAACGATTTTCCGAATAATGTCATTGTCTGGAAAAAAATAAGCCGTTGCGCCATTCAAAACTATCAAAAATAGGGTTGTTACCAAGATAGTTCCTTTACTTTCTCTGTGAATTGTCATTGTCTCTTTTTAAGATGTTAGTTTCACAAAGTTACAGAAAATCTCTGAATTTGAGAAGAGGTAAAGAAGATGAAAGGGAGTGAATCTCAGCTATACCTATCATTTCGCCAAGGATATGCCGTGTTTGAATAGCCTCTTTCCTCCCAAAATCCCAATTTATTTTTTGGCATAAACTCAATCCTTTTAATCCATTTTGAGCCTTTCCATGCGTAAAGTTGTGGCGTAATCATGCGTAAAGGACCACCATGTTCAACCGCCAATGGCTGACCATCAACGGTATGCCCCAAAAGAACATCTGGTTTTAGAGCTTCTTCTAACGACACATTTGTCGTGTAAGTATCATATCCATAACACATGATATGCGTAGCCGTTTCTTTGGGTTGCACCAATGCCGCTAAATCAATTAGACTCACGCCTTTCCACACCATATCCAATTTCGACCAAGTGGTTACGCAATGAAAATCGGAAGTGTCTTCGGTTTGGGGTAATGCCATGAATTCGTCCCATGTTAGCATTACTGGATTTTCAACTTCTCCGTCAATAATCAAACGCCATTTATCTAAGGGGATTTTAGGTTGATAACCCAAATCAAGCACGGGCCACTTGGTTGTAAGTGTCTGACCCACAGGCGTATTGGGCATTCCATGACGATTGGTTGGACCTTTTCCTTGGGGTTTTTCGTCTGCCATCGAAGGCGTTAATTTCATCTTTTCTTCGAACCGATTTTTCAGTTTCATCCGTGCTTCGATGATTCGGTCGAGTTTACTATTTTCTAATGCTTCGTTTTCCATGTTTTTAGTTTTTGATATATTTTTAACATGAAAACGAATAGAAAAGTTTATGATTATCAAGCGTTAACTTATCCGCATTATTTAATATTTTACTCAAACTCTAAAACTTCGGACACTTTAACTCCCCTTTACGTGGGCGAGCGTGACGAGCTGGTTCTATCCAGTCTTGGAATGTGTAAGATAGGGATATCTCGTGAGCTCCACCTGTTGAACCTAATCTCGAAATGGTAGCATCGTAACTGTACCCAATTGAGAAATTATCTTGACGATACCCAACCAAAAATACTGCTGCGTCGTGACTGATAATACTTACGTTATCTTTCGTATAAGTTTTTAGCGGGATACCTCTGTACCAAGCACCTATGACAAGCGGCGAGTAAGTCAGGTAGGCACCAACGTCTAATTGGTCAGATGCTCCTTGGCGTTTGTAATGAATGACTGGCGTAATACTTTTTTCACGTTCGATAGCATCTCCTAAGTTATTTCCAATCAAATAATCCGCCAAAGGGATTCTATAACCCGCTTGAATTCCAATTTTCATGGATAATCGAGCATCATTATTATTGAATGATTGTGAGGGTTGATTGATATGGTGTAAAGATGCTCCAACCCAAAATTGTTCTGAATAAACCAATGCTCCTGTTGAGAAATCTGCATAGTTGATAGTAACACCATTTGTAGCTCTTTGGGCAACTGGGTCGGTGGAAGGTGCATAAACACCCGTTGATAAATAATTACTTATTTGATCTCCCGTTGTACCATTGAATTTTATACCTCGGGTTACATACGAGCCTTGTACACCTAATTTGGCAGTCAAATTATCACTTAATTTTAAATGATAGGAGTAAATTCCTCCAAATTCGGTTGTGTTCAAATTGGCAAACTGGCTATCTGAATTGAATATAAATCCGACACCACTTTTGAATTTATCAAAATACATATCCGCCGAAAATATTGACGTAACATAGTTGGCACTCGAAGCAGGCCATTGATTGCGGTAGGTGAAATTCACCCGTGGAGCCATTGCCGAACCCGCAAATGCTGGATTCAAGTAAAGTGGTGAAGCATAAAACTGTGAAAGTTGTGGGTCTTGGGCTAAGGCAATCGTCCATGAGAACGCACAAAATATTAGTAAAAATCCTCTTTTCAACATGGTATTAGGAGCGTTTTTAATGTCCTTATCTGGGGTAAATTTAACAACAGAACTTCAAAAACGGTTTAATTATTGACATATTACTACTAAGAAATGTATTTATTCTGTTTAAAATGATATTATTTCATACACATTGAAAATTTTTACGCTTAAATTACGTTAATTTCAATGATTTGTAAGCATTTTTAAATTTGAATAACATCGTAAATCAAGCAAATTTAATGCCACGAAATGGATTTTAGCTGGCAGTTATTAGTTCTACTTTGGCATTCTTAAATTTAATAATCAGGGTTCAGCCACCAAGAACATCCCCCTACCCCCTTCAAAGGGGGATTTCCCATTAGTGCAAGTCCCCCTTTGAAGGGGGTAGGGGGATGTTCTTGATGTAAATTGCCAAAGTAATATTTCAAAATGTTAATCATTCCAACCACTTACAACCTTTTTGATAAATGACCTGTCTATTGGTTAGGTTTTTGAGTATGTGACATAGGTTTTAGTAAAACGAAAAAATGATACAATTTAGTAGCATACAACGATATTTTTTGATTTTCTCTACGCTAATACTCACGTGGGGGATGTCAAATCATGTATATGCTCAAACGCCTAAACCGCCCGCTTTCAGAGTTTCTAAAACGTGTTTGCCCGAATGTCAAGACTCAACGGCAGCTACGATTTTCAAAGATACCATCACCACTACAAAGGCAACAGCGTGGATTTGGGACTTTGGTGACCCAAATAGTGGGGCAAAAAATACTTCAAAACTCAAAAATCCCGCTCACTTGTACTCGTCTCCTGGTGTGAAGACCGTTACACTTACTCGTACCGTGGGTGGAGTCGTGCAAACGCCTATTATCCAGACTGTTACGATTAATGAACCACCCAGACCATTCTATTTGGGAAATTCTCCTTCGCAACAAGATACTACCATTTGTAAAGGTGATTTCTTGACCCTCGACCCTTACAAAGGCGGTGGTGACCCCAAATATAAATACATCTGGTATCCCAAGGGTGATACTACTCAAACACTACGGGCGGATACAACCAGTTGTTATTCTGTACAGGTTACTGATACTACTACTGGCTGTTCAGCTCAAAATAAAATCAATGTAAAACTTTGTGTACCCCCTCCGCCTAAACCACCAGAAAATTACTGGTATTTTGGAAATAATGCGGGTATTAAGTTTTCAAATGGCAGTGCCTCGGCTGATGATAAAGGTAAAATAAATACCAAAGAAGGGGTTTCGTCTATTACCGATAATAACGGAAACTTATTGTTTTATACAGACGGGCAGAAGATTTATTTTAAAGATGGAAAGGAAATGGCTTCGCTTACCAAGGACTCGTTGGGGGGAAGTTCCGTTTCTACGCAATCCGCTGTGATTGTGCCACAACCAAGCTGTCAGGGTTGTCAGTCTATTTATTATGTCTTTACCACAACCGAAATTAATGGTAAAAAACAGTTGAGTTACAGTGTAGTAGATATTCGGCAGAATAAAGGACAGGGGAAAGTTATTCAAAAGAATGTTGTATTGGACGATGAACCATCTACGGAGCAAGTTATCTCACATTTTGTCAAAAAAGATTCTACGTACTGGGTTATCTCACACGACTACGGTACGGATAGCATACGCTTGCGAAGGGTTACTAAAAATGGGGTTTCGATTTCAAAAGTTATCAAAATAGGCTCACGGATTGACAGCACATTTAAGGCTGAAGGATATTTGAAAGTTTCAAAGGACGGAACAAAACTTGCCATTGCCATTCCAGGAGGAGCAAGAAATTTGGTAGAAGTTTATGATTTTGCAGATTCTACGAATGTGGATGGGGACATTCTCAAAAACAAAAAAGTCATTGATTTAGGACCTGCCCCACCAACGGTTTATGGTATTGAGTTTTCGCCCGATAGTAAAACCTTATTTGCTACCATGAAGGCAGATACCGTCAAGAAAAAAGATTCCTACTCATCATTATTGCGTTTTGACTTAACCAGTGGCGATTCTGCAAGTATTGCAAAATCAAAGTTTACGATAGATTCTTCTAAAAAAGAATACTATGGTGCTGTTCAATTGGGACCCGATGGCAGGGTTTATCTTGCTGTGCAGGGAAGTACGTTTTTGGGGGTAATTAAAGTGCCGAACGATACCATTTCAAAAGTTAGTTTAGATTCAAGTTATTATGACCGTAAAGGACTGAACCTAAATGGCAAAACCAGTCAATTGGGATTACCGACTAATTTTTCTGAAAGTCAAATGAAAAGTGAAGGCATTGGTATATCTGCTTCAGATACGTGTTTTGGTTCGCCAACGACCTTTCAGACCAACCATTTATGTGGAGATAAACTCAAAAATAGTAAAACAGATTGGCGTTTTTACAGAGGAGACCCGCCACAAGATGGCAAACCCATTGGACCTCCGATTGCTACCATTAGAGGTGGAGAAGGTGATAATGGCTTACAAACCAGTTATACTTTTGATGCTCCGGGGAAATACTATGTAATCGTAAATATGGGGAATCGTTGTAAACCTGACACGATGTTACCCCCACAACCTTTTGAAGTAAAACCTCAGCCCAAACCCGATTTAGGTCCAGACATCGAATTGTGTGCAAATAGTGTAACGCTGGATTCAAAAGTTAAATTAGATAGTACCAATTACTTCTGGTTTCAGAATAGAAAGTTCTTACCAAAGGATAGTCTACAGACACTAAATGTCAAACAATCAGGTGGTTATATAGTAGTTGTCGAGAATAGAGGGTGTGTTGGGGTGGATTCCATAAAAGTAACCCTTGCCAAAGCCAAAGCCCTAAGTTTAGGACCTGATACGCTAATTTGTGTTGGTTCTCCAATTACCTTGGATGCATCCAATGCCGCAGGTACTGGTTCAACGTATTTATGGAGTACGGGTGCGACCAGTTCAAAAATCATCGTTGGGGCGGCTGGGAGATATATTGTTACCGTAACTACACCTATTGGAAATACGAGTTGTAAGACTTCCGATACGGTTAATGTACGAGTGCGTCCAAAACCTATTTTTACCATTACTAAAATACCTCCAACCGCTTGTAATAGTGCCAATGGAGAGATTAAAATCAATGGATTATCGCCTGCCTATACTTTTACATGGACACAAAGTGGCGTGATTCTCCCTACAAATGGTGTAGGTGATGGACTCATTGGTCTGAAAACGGGAACGTACAAAGTAACCATCAAAAGCCTTACATCCTGTGATACGACCATCTCAATTATACTGAATTCTACTGCAACACCCAATGCCATCATCACGCCTACGCCCGTACCCGTTACGTGTATAAGCGATGGTGAAATAAAAATAATAGTGGCAAGTAATAGTGCTTTTAAACCTACCAGTTTTATTCTTCGTCAAAAGTTAGATGATGCTATTGTGAAACAGGGCGTTATGGCTTCTATTTTTGTTAAAACAGGCGAATATTCAATTAAGGGGTTATTTGAAGGAAAATATTTTATAGAATTCAAAAATGTGGATGGCTGTTTTTACACAACAGGAGATATAACCTTATCGAAAGTTCCTCGAACAGAGGTTTCATTCTTGCCTGCCCCCACAGGTAAATGTGAGGGAGATTCAATAAAACTCAGTCCTTTGAATTATAAAGACGGTAGTATTAGATGGAATACAGGGGCAACGACCTTGAATATTACGGTGGGTACAAGTGGAAGATATACCGTTACAGTAACTTCAAGTGATGGAAAATGTAGAAGTACAGCCAATTCAAATGTGGTGTTTACGCCCGCACCCAAAGTTAATATTACCGCTCCGAGTCGTTTGTGTTTAACGCCATTTCCAACGCAGTTAATAGCTTCGCCCTCGGGAGGAACATGGGCTGGCTCAAATGTCAATTCAGCAGGAGTATTTTCAATGAAAGCCATTGGCGTTTATGAAGTACGGTATGAAGTAACACAAAACGGTTGTAAAGGAAAAGACCGTAAAGAAATAACAGTCTTAGATTCTCCCATTCTTGATTTAGGACCCGACAAGAATATTTGTCGTGGCAATAGCACAGATTTTATAGGGGTTTCGACTCCACAAACAGGGGTAAGTTATAGTTGGAATACAGGCGATGACACCCCAACTATTTTTCCAGTAAGGTCAGGAAGATACTCACTGACCGCAACTAAGGGGCTTTGTAAGACGATTGATGACATTTCTGTGGTTATTTTACCATCTCCATTTGTGAACCTCAAAGATGAAATTCCTTTGTGCGTACCCTCAACGCTACCCGTACGTTTGGATGCAGGAGGAGGTGTGGGATTGAGCTATTTATGGAGTCCTGGTGGACAAAAAACTCGACAAATTTCGGTGAATAGTATTGGTAATTATTCAGTAAAAGTGACTAATATTTCCAATTGCTCTACAACCGCCCAAACCAAAGTAATTGACCGTTGTGACCCCAGTATTTTAGTACCTGATATTATTACACCCAATGGTGATAATGTGAATGATAATTTTCAGGTTTTCCCATTTTATATTAAAGAATATGACTTGAAAATCTTTAATCGTTGGGGAGAATTGATATTTACATCCAAAAGTCCAGAAGACCGTTGGGATGGTAAATACAAAGGTGTTTTGGTAAAACCAGATTCGTTTGCGTGGGTCATTACCTATATACCCGAATACTTCCCTGAGCAAGGATTGAAGCGAAAAGAGGGAGCTGTAGTAGTAGTTTGGTAGAAAAATTACACTAAAAAACCCGTTTGGACGATTTCAAACGGGTTTTTTAGTAAATTGAAAATTCTATTTGTTCTGAATACAATTATCAGGTTTTACACCATTCATTTTCCTTTTTGCGGTTGATTCTGTCACTTCTGTCATTTCCATGCGGTCAGTAAAAAGTCCAGATTTAATATCGCATTGCACAAAATAAACTTTCCCAGCTTCTAATTGCATCTCTAATTTTTCTTTATCTGGAATATTCAATCCACCCGCTACGTTCGTGAAATTTACGGTTTTAGGGGCAGTGCGATAGACCAAAAAACGGTTATTACTCAATCTACATAATTCTACACCATCTACTCGAATGGTAAAATTTACAGCCGCACGCCATAATTGACTTCCTCTATAAAAAACCACCGTAGCATTCTCTGGTGAAGGTTTATAGTATTCTTCCGCATTTTGGGCAAAGCTCGAAAAAGTACTCATAAGCATAATCGAGGCAAATAATAGTTTACGTATCATAATCGGGTTGTTTAGAATATGGGTATGAATTTTATTAAAAAATCTACTCAACTCGTCTCAACTTCACATTCTCAACTGGACGAATCACCAAAGGTACTTTCTCGACTTTCACCGCTGAGGTATCAAGCCCAAACCATTTGTCTTCTGATGGCGTGAAGTCTTTGATGAAGAAATATGCCTTCATAATGATTCCTTCTACGAGTGATAATTGATTATCGAAAGAAAGGAATCTTTCAAGCACTACAAAACGGAAGTCACCAATCACATTTTGCTTGTTCAAGGACTCATAACGTGAGGTAATATCCACCTCACCTTTTTGAACCATATCCTCAACCACTTTACGGAAGTAGAGATTTATTTTTTGTTCAACTTTAAAGCCTAATTTGAAATTTACCTTAATCACATCGTCCGTTTCGAGCACCGTTACCTTATATTCCATCGTGTAAGGGTCATCCATGGTGTCCACGTGTACGAACCAGTAAATATCTGCCCGCTTTGGACGTTTCTGGAAGATGGAGTAAATGATTTTATTCTCAATATCATTCAAACGCCCCGCATTCGACATAAAAACCAAGTGCGTAGCGTATTTTGGAATACTCATATCTTGGCTCAATTCTTTCAGAGGCTCGATATAATCCGCCAATTTTACATATTCCGTCAAACGCATTTTGATGATGTTGGCTCTGTGCCAAATCACCATCAAGCCAATAATAGCCCCAGCAATAAACAAAGACACATATCCGCCATCCATAAATTTACTTAAATTCGCTACCAAGAAAGATCCTTCTATGGCTACGTAAACAACAATGAACAATACAGCCCACCACATATCAAATTTTTTGATATGTAGATAGTACGCCATTAATGTTGTAGTCATCAACATCGTGAGTGTGATAGCAAGTCCGTAGGCGTGTTCCATTGCCGACGATTCTTTAAACCATAACACAACGCCTATACAACCTATCCACAAAAAGATATTCATACTTGGTACGTACAATTGTCCCTTTTGGTCGGATGGATAATGCAGACGCACTTTGGGCCAAAGGTTGAGACGAATAGCCTCCGAAACCAAGGTAAATGAACCCGAAATCAAAGCCTGACTCGCAATAACAGCGGCAGCCGTTGCGATAACGATTCCCCAAATCAAGAACCATTCTGGCATTAATTCAAAGATTGGTTTTTTGCCATTCAAGAGTTGCCCTTGTTGGGTCATTAACCATGCACCTTGACCGAAGTATTGAAGTAATAAACACGTTTTTACAAAAACCCAACTGATTCGGATGTTTCCACGTCCGCAGTGTCCCAAGTCTGAATATAAGGCTTCTGCACCCGTTGTACATAAGAAAACAGCTCCCAAGACCCAAAAACCACCTTCTCCACCATGTGGATTAGTCAATAAATCGTAGGCATAATAAGGTGATAAGGCTCTTAGAATAGTCCAATCTTGTGCAATCCAGATAATACCGAAGGTTGCTAACATCGTAAACCATATCAACATCACAGGACCAAAAGCACGACCCACAATCTTAGTTCCGAAGATTTGGAGCATGAAAAGTCCTGTAATAATGGCAATGATGATTGGCACTGTTTTGAGGTCTGGATAGAGTTTCAAAAGACCTTCAACTGCCGAGGCTACTGAGATAGGCGGAGTAATAACACCATCCGCCAAAAGCGTTGCAGCTCCAATGATTGCGGGAACAGTGAGCCATTTTGCGTGCCTACGTACAAGGGCAAAAAGGGCTAAAATACCACCTTCACCTCGGTTATCAGCTCTCAGAATCAGAATTACATATTTGAGGGTTGTTTGAAGAGTAAGCGTCCAGAAGATGCAAGATAAACCTCCTAAGACTGTTCGAGCATCAACAGGTTCTTTGTCGATGATAGACTGCATAACGTACAGCGGAGAAGTTCCGATGTCGCCATAAATAATTCCCATTGCTACCAGCAGACCCGCTGCGGTGGCTTTGTCCATGTTTTTGTGTTCCATAAAAGGACTCGAAATGTAATGTCAAAAGTATTTAATAAAATTCCTTGAAATATTACAATTATTTAGGGTTAATGAAATTTAAAGAGACAATATTACGATTAGTTTATTATCAAAAGCAAATATAATACCTCTAATGAATTATTTGTTATCAAATTTTACTGTTTAGGTTTTATGAATATACTTTCGTCCATGGGTTCGTTGAGTTTTACTTGGTCAATGATGTACCAATCTGAATGAGGGGTTATTGGGGCTTCTTTTATAAATTGAAAATCAGTAACGGTTTTGTGGATTTCATAAGGAAAAAACACTTTTGCTATTTTCTTGTAGGATGAAAAATCTAACTGAATATTTTTTTGAATCACTCGTGATAATAGGGATGTTTTTTTATCGAAAAAGTATTGTACTGTATCACCTGTTTTAGAAATCATCTCTATTTCTGAAACCTCATCAATACTAATTTTTGAATCTCCTTTATAAGTTGCCTTGTAGCCATTTGCTTCATAATCAAGGAAATTCCACGGCATTTGAGTTTGCCATTTGAAGAAGTGCAATGAAAAGAATTGGTTATGTCCCTCTGAAATATCTCGAATTTGTGTACCGTCTTCAAAAACTCCATCTGTATATTTTTTACAACTACGAGTGCTTGTTTTGATATTGATGAACCCCAAACTATCTTTTCTAATCTGAAATTTATCAAGAACCAACGAATCGATTGTTTCAGCTTTTATTTTCAGGGAAAAATCTTGTGGGTTTATTACAGCCCAACATTTACCATTGTGATACCCAGATACATTTGGGCTTCCAGTTGTCATCATACTCTCGTGCCTGATGCCTTTATCTCGGAGGATGGATACTTTTTCAAGAAAATCGTTGTATTTACTATCTTGATGCCGAACAATCTGCAAAGTCTTAATCCCTTCCCACTCCTTCGCCCCACCAATAGCTTTGAGGTATTTTTTAATGATTTTGTCTGAACCA
This sequence comes from Cytophagales bacterium, assembly GCA_013298125.1. GTDB lineage: Bacteria > Bacteroidota > Bacteroidia > Cytophagales > Spirosomataceae > Arcicella. The sequence continues at coordinate 27,414 of JAAFJP010000024.1, forward strand.
TCGTCGAAGGCAAATGATGAAAAATGAGAGAATAGAAGGGTGATGATAAGTAGTTTTTTCATGGGTAATGTAGGGGGTAAAATTGTTTTGATGGAAAAATAATTTTCAGTTAATAATTGGGAGGTGTTCCGTATTCAACAAATAATGTTCAAGAATTTTTTAAAACATAAACATTTGAAAATCCAACACTTGAATATTTAGTAACGATTAATAATTCAAAGATAATATTAATGATTTTATCATTTTTGATGATGTCATCCCAAATGAAATTATGCAATTAAGGTTGCCTAATTCTTATATGTTATTTTTTAACGCATACAAAGTAAGTCATTTTCATCAAAAACCTATCCCAAAAAAACTAAATTCTATCCCCCCAAAAAACCGATTCATCGGAAAGTCATTTCTAAAACTCCTTCCATGCGTTTATTTTGAACCATAATTCAAGATAAAGACAATGAAAAAATTATTACTCCTCTTCTTTTTACCTTTTTTGGGGTATTCACAAACGGTTATCAAAGGAAAAGTTACGGACAAAAAAGGGGAAACTTTGCCTGGGGCAAATATCCAAATTGAAGGTACTTACGACGGGGCTTCTGCCAATGATAAAGGCGAATTCCAATTCAAAACTGATGAAAAAGGTGACAAAATCATTGCCGTTTCGATGATTGGTTTTAAACCTTTCAAACAAAATATTTCCTTAAAATCGGGTGAAAATATCGTTGATTTCGCTTTGGAAGAATCCATTAATTCGCTTAATGCAGTAACGGTTACGGCAGGAACTTTTGAGGCTTCGGACGAGAAAAAAATGGTAATGCTCAAACCCTTAGACATCGTTACGACGGCTGGCGGTGGGGCGGATATAACGGCGGTGATGCAGTTTTTGCCAGGCTCAAATCGGGTAGGGGAGCAGGAGGGTTTGTTCGTGCGGGGCGGTTCTGCCAACGAAACTAAGACCGTTATTGATGGGATGATTGTGCAGAATCCGTTTTTCAGTAGTACCCCAGATGTGCCTCAGCGGGGTCGTTTTAGCCCTTTTATGTTCAAAGGTACTGCGTTTAGTACGGGTGGATATTCGGCTCAGTATGGTCAGGCTCTTTCTTCGGTTTTGTTGTTGCAAACCCAAGACAAAATCAGCGAGTCGAGCAATGTGAACATCAATGCTAACTTGGCGGGGCTTTCCACTTCCTACACGCATAAGGGTTGGATTACGGGTACGCTTTATTACTCAAATTTATCGCCATTTTTAGCCTTAACCAAAACGACAATTGGTTTTGAAAAAGCTCCCGAAGCTTTGGGAACGTCCATCACGATTAATGAAAATTTGACTAAAAATAGTGTGTTGAAAGTTTACGCTACGTACTCGGATAATCGTTCGGCAATTCGCTTTAAATCTTTTGATAAAATTGGAGAAACGTATCTTTTTTCGCTCACGAACAAAAATTTTTTCTCGAATGCTTCCTACAAAAATACATCTGAGGACGGCAACTGGATTTTGCTTTCGGGGCTTTCGTATAGTTACAACAAAGATTTGCTAAATGTAGCCTCCAACAACAACGACAGATTGGACGAAAGAACCCAAGCAAGACTCGTTTTGAATCGACTTTTTGATTCTGAAAAATCAAATACTATGACTTTTGGGGCTGAATATCACGTCATTAATCTCAATAATTTCTTTAATCAGTACGAATTAAAATTGAAAGATAATTACTCAGCGATTTTTGCAGAAACTGAGTTTTATGCTTCTTCAAAATTGGCAATTCGGGCAGGATTGAGGGGTGAATACACGAGTGTAATTGACCGTTTTAACATTGCCCCAAGAATCTCTTTGGCACAAAAAACGGGTCAATATTCGCAGGTTTCTTTGGCGGCTGGAAGGTTCTATCAAACACCAGAAAAGAATTATTTGTACCTCAATCAAAACCTTGATTATGAATTAGCCGACCACCTGATTTTGAATTATCAACGGATAAAAAATGACCGTACGTTCAGGGTTGAGGCTTTTGCTAAGAAATATTCACAATTGGTTTCTGAGAAAACGACTGTATTCGACCCAAATCCTTATCGTTTTCCTACGGGTAAATTAGACAATTCGGGCAAGGGTTATGCCAATGGTTTTGATGTTTTCTTTCGTGATAAAAAGACCCTCAAAAATGCTGATATTTGGGTGACGTATTCTTATTTAGATACTGAAAGACAATTCAGAAATTATACTTCGCAAGCAATGCCATCTTTTGCCACAAATCATAATTTTTCAGTGGTTTACAAACAGTTTTTTCCTAAAATCGGGCTGAGTGCGGGGGCAACTTACACCTACACCTCTGGGCGACCTGTGTATGACTACGGAAGTGATTTCAAAAACCCCGAAATGACGACTTCATTCCAAAATTTGAGTTTGGTTTCCAGTTACTTAAAGCAAGTCAAAAATCATTTTATGGTCTTTTATGTGTCAGTTGATAATGTGTTGGGGCGTGAAAATTCCTTCGGGTATCGCTACTCGCAAGATGGCAAACAACGCTTTGCAGTCACGCCCGTTGCGTATAGGACTTTATTCTTTGGCGTGTCGTGGAGTATTGGAAAATTAGATAGAGTGCCAAAGGAAGCGAATTTGGATATGTAATTTTTCACCACAAAAGTATCAAAAGAAAACAAAAGTATTTTTTGAAAAAGTGGTAGATGTGCCACGGATTGCGTGGGGTTTGAGCTAAGTCCGTGGCACGTCTGGGTTGATGAAACAGAGCCATTATTCCCAAAAATATGCGTGCCACGGTCTCCACCCAAGCCTCTGCAAACCGTGACACGCAAACATCTCTGAGTTTATGAAAGATTAAAATAACATAACTAACTACAACCCTTTTGTGGACTTTTGTTCCTTTGTGGTTGAATAACAAACAATCGTGGCGACGAAACGCAACAAACAAAATGAAACGTATCTTACTCACAATCATCATGTTAACCTTTATTTTTGCCAAATCTCATGCTCAAAATCCAGCTTATCTGAAAGCAATGGAAGGCTTGGTTAGCGAAATTCAGAACACCCAATTCGGAACACCATTGCAGGCTTCTGCCAACAAAATGGAGCGTATTGCGACTACCGAAAAAACCGAATGGCTACCAAATTATTGGGTTGCGTATTGCTGTTTGATGGACTCATATTCTGAAAAAGATGCGGGTAAAAAAGACCAATTGCTCGACAAGGCAGACACGTACATGAACACCATCGACAAATTGGTAAAAGACAATGACGAAGTAGAGGTTTTGCGAGCCAATTTAGCCAGTGCAAGAATGGCAGTAAATCCACAAGACCGTTGGATGAAATACGGGGGAATGGTTCAAAAAGCCCTTGGTGCAGCCAAAAAATTGAATCCCGAAAACCCAAGAATCGCTCTTTTGGAAGGGCAAGGTATCTTCTTCACACCAGAAAATTTTGGTGGTGGTAAGGCAAAAGCAAAGCCCATTTTAGACAAATCAATGGAGCAATTCGGAAAGTTTAAACCTGCGTCTAATATTCATCCAAATTGGGGTGACATGACTGCAAAATGGATGCTTTCGCAGATGTAGAAGCAAAACCTCACCCCCAGCCTCTCTCCTTCTGAGAGGGGAGTTTACACGGTCAAATACTCCCCTCTCAGAAGGAGAGGGGTTGGGGCGACCGACGCTTCGGGTGAGGTTATATGGACATAATTTAATCCCCAAACAAAATGAAACATATCCCATTGATTATCAGCATAATAATTTTCAGTTTCTCAAATATAAAAGCCCAAAATTCAGCTTATTTAAAAGCAATGGAAGGCTTGGTTATTGAGATTCAGAATGCAAAATTTGGGTCGTCTTTACAACCTTTGGCAAACAAAATGGAGCGAATTGCCACTACCGAAAAAACCGAATGGTTGCCAAATTATTGGGTGGCATATTGCTACATGATGGACTCATATTCTGAAAAAGATGATGATAAAAAAGACCAATTGCTCGACAAGGCAGATACGTACATGAACACCATCGACAAATTGGTAAAAAACAATGAAGAAGTGGAAATCATGCGAGCGAATATTGCTAACGCACGGATTGCTGTTAGTCCATCTTTTCGTTGGATGAAATATGGCAGTAAGATTGATAAAGCATTGGCTTCTGCCAAAAAATTAAATGCCCAAAACCCAAGAATCAGCCTTTTAGAAGCACAAGGTATTTTTTATACGCCAGCAATGTTTGGAGGTGGTAAAGATAAATCGAAGCCCGTTTTAGAGAAAGCCATCGAACAATTCGCTAAATTTAAACCTGTATCAACCATTCATCCAAATTGGGGTTTACCAACGGCAAAATGGATGCTTTCACAAACAGACAAATGATGAATCAAGCACCAAGCATGACCAAAAATTTTGAGGCGGAGGAAATCAAAAACCTTAAACTCGAAACTTTTTCAGGCGATATTGAACTCGTGGGGCATGATGAAAATAAGATAAAAGTTGAGGCTTATGCCTACGTACGAAGTATTTTTACGCTGTTTTTATTTCAAGAACAAGTGCCAGTAAACAAGTTCACTAATGAATTTTCTGTTAATGTTTTTGGCGATACTTTGAGAATTTGGAATAGAATCAATTTTTTGAATCCGCTTACTTGGTTTAACTTCAAAAAGACATCTTTCAGGGTTTTTATTCCGAAAACAATTACATCTATTTCAAAAACTTATGGTGGTGATATTTCGATAAAAAATGTGTTTGGAAATCATTATTTCACTACTTGGGGTGGAGATTTATCCATCGAAAATTCAAAAGGGAATCTTGAAGGAAAAACTTGGGGTGGTGATATTAATGTTCTTAAATGTGAAGGAAAAATCAATACAAAAACGATGGGGGGAGATTTTCATTTGTCTGAAAATCAAGCAGATATGAATATTGATACAAAAGGTGGAAATATTTTTGTAGAAAATCATCAGGGGCAAATTCATATCACTACGTGGGGAGGAAATATCGAAGCCTCAACTTTTCATGGTGATTTTGAGTGCAGCACAATGGGTGGAAATATCCGTTTGCAAAATGTAAATGGCAATATCGGGGCAAGTACCAAAGGTGGAAATATCACCGTAAATATGCCCACTATTCATCAATACGCTTGGTTTGATACTTCGGGTGGCAACATCAAAATTGCTTTACCCTTAGACAATCCGATTGATTTTGAGATTTCTGGCAATAGAATTTACCATCCACCATTCCCAAATTTTCAAGGAAATATTACGAAAAGTAAAATCTTCGGAAAACTCAATGGGGGCGGAAAACACATTACCGCCAAAACTCGTGGAGGGAGAGTAAGTATTGAAAACACAACGCTTTCTCCTTCTCAAAACGAAAGTTATTTCGTTGAAAATCAGAATATTAATACGTATTCTAATCAAAATCAGAACGAAGTTCATACAAATTACTCAAACGCTCCGAGACCCGTTCCTGCATCGCATAGAGAGCCATTCTTAGTACAATTCAAGGAGATAATTTTTGGCTTATTATTCTGTATTTTATTGGTTTATGGATTGAGTGCTGTGGTCTATTTTACGCTCGAATTTATTAATCCAAAGAGCTTATTGGCATCCATTTCAAAAGGTGTTTTTTATTCAAACCTCAACAATGGCGTTGGAGCATTGATTTCGGTATATATTTTCATTAATTTATTTGAATTTAAGATAAAATCAAATTGGGCTAAATACTTAATTTTGATTTCGATAACTTCGGTTTATGTTTTTATTTTTAATGCAATTATGGGGGTTCTCTATTGGCAACGTATTGCCAGAAGTGCATGGAATCAAGACCAAAATAATGATAGTATAATTTATATGTTTTTGCCAATAATCGTGAGTTGTGCCTACTATTTTTACTGGCAAAAAACCCGAAGCATTACTCGCAAAATTTCTGAACAAGAATACCAATTACTGAACCTCGAAAAGCTAAAATCAAAGGCTCAATTGGATGCTTTGGAGGCAAAAATTAATCCGCATTTTCTCTATAATTCCTTAAACAGCATCGCAGGATTAATTCACGAAAAGCCCGATAAAGCGGAGGAAATGACGATTCAACTGTCAAAATTGTTCAGATATACCACAGGCAGAAACGAAGAGAATTTCCATACGATTGAAGACGAATTAGAAATCATAAAAGCCTACTTAGCCATCGAACAAGTACGTTTTGGCAAGCGATTAAGCTATACAATTGATTGCGAAGAAGGTATTTTTACGCATAAAATACCCCGATTTTTACTGCAACCTTTGGTAGAAAATGCGATTAAACATGGCATTTCAAAAATTGCTCATGCAGGGGAAATCAAAGTAGAAATTAAGCAAATAAATGACACTATTTCAATCAAAATTCACGATAACGGTCCCGATTTTGGAGAAGCCGTTGGGGGTGGTTTTGGTTTACGAAGTATCAAAGAAAAACTCAAAATTGTCTATGGAGAAAAGGCAAATTTTGAAGTAAAAAATGAGCCTGAAAAAGCGGTGATCATCACACTACCACATAACTGATGGCACACGGATTTAACAGATTGGACCGCAGCTGCGGACCGCACGGATTAAAAGGATTTTTTCTTTTACAAGACTACGTGATATTTTTCATAAAAAACAAAAATTAAATCCGTACGGTCCGCCGCTGCGGTCTAATCCGTTAAATCCGTGTGCTATCAACACAACGATAATATGAAATTTAGAACTATTCTCATTGACGACGAACCCATTGCCATTTCTCGTCTGAAACGGCTATTGAGGGAGTATGATGATACTTTTGACATCATCACCGAAGCTGAAAACGGGCAAGAAGGACTCGAAAAAATCGAAATCCACAAGCCCGATTTAATCTTTTTGGACATAGAAATGCCCTTACTTTCGGGTTTCGAGATGCTCGCCCAATTGGAATTTATGCCAATGGTTATTTTCGTAACGGCATTTGACCAGTTCGCTATCAAGGCATTTGAAGAAAATTCGATTGATTATCTTTTGAAACCCATCGAAAAAGAAAGACTTGAAAAAACTGTTCAAAAATTAAGAAAAATCACTGATAATCAATCGATTAAGATTTCAAATGAAAGCCTTTTGGGTCTTTTTGAACAACTAAAACCCAAGAAAGAAATTCATTCAATTTCCGTAAAAAGTGGCGATAAAATTCTGTTCATTCCCTTCGATGAAATCTCAAATTTTCAGGCAGAAGAAAAATACGTTTTTTTGAATACGATAGACGGAAAACAGTACATCACCAATTATACGATTGCGAATTTGGAAGAAAAACTGCCTAATACTTTCATCAGAATCAGTAGGGCAGCGATAGTTAATTCTCTAAAAATCAAAGAATTAGAAAGGCATTTTAACGGAAAATACCTCGTAGCTATGCACGACCAAAAGCATTCCAAAATTGAGACAGGCGTGAGTTACCATGATAATTTGAAGCGGTTGATGGAGATGTGATGAAAAATCTAAAAATAAAATTACAAAAGCCATGACCTAATAAGTTGTGGCTTTTGTAATTTTGAACATGAACAAAATTCAATATCAATACAAACCCGAAAATTTCAAACTTTCTGACCCGAACAAGTACGTTTTAGAAAACTTGCGGTCAGAGGAAATGATTTTGTCTTTGGGACCTCAGCACCCTTCCACGCATGGGGTTTTGCGGATGGAAGTGATTTCGGACGGTGAGTTGGTGGTGGATGTCATTCCACATTTAGGATATTTGCACCGCTGTTTTGAGAAACACGCTGAGTCGCTGCCCTTCAACCAAATCATTCCCTACGTGGACAGAATGGATTATTTGGCGGCGATGAACTCCGAACACGCCTACGTAATGGGCGTGGAAAAAATGTTGGATTTGACGGGAAAATTGCCAAAACGCCTTGAATATATCCGTGTTTTAGTGGCTGAAATGAACCGTATTGCTTCGCATTTTGTGGCGATTGGAACGTATGGGCTTGATATTGGGGCATATACCGCCTTCCTGTGGGTGATGCGTGACCGTGAGCATATACAGAGACTTTTAGAGTGGATTTGTGGGGCGAGAATGTTGTATAATTACATTTGGGTCGGTGGATTATTTTATGATTTGCCCGTAGGTTTTGAGGAACGTTGTACGGAATTTATCAACTACCTCAAACCCAAAATGGTAGAACTACGTGAGTTGATTATTGAGAATAAAATCTTTGTACAACGGACGGCAAATGTGGGCGTTTTGCCAATGGATTTAGCGATAAATTATGGTTGTACGGGTCCCGTTTTAAGAGGTTCGGGTTTGAAATTTGACCTTCGTAAAGTAGATAAATATTCAGTTTATCCAGAAATGGATTTTGATATTCCCATTGGAAAAGGCGAAATGGGAACGGTGGGTGACTGTTGGGATAGAAATTATGTGCGAGTACAAGAATGTGATGAATCCATCAAAATCATCGAACAATGCCTTATCCAACTCAAAAACGACCATAAACGTACCCAAGACTTCGACCCACAAGCCTTAGTTCCCAAGAAAATTCGTCCGCAAGCCATGGATTTTTATGCTCGTGCTGAAAATCCGAAGGGAGAATTAGGTTTCTTCTTTCGCACAGATGGGCGTTCGGATATTCCTGTACGCTTGAAAGCCCGTGCGTGTTCGTTGCATAATTTATCAATCATTCCAGAAGTAAGTCGTGGAGCAATGTTGGCGGATTTAGTGGCGATTATTGGGTCGATGGATTTGGTGATGGGGGAGGTGGATAGATAAAAAATTTATAATTTTCAATGTGAAGTATAGATCATCTTTTCAAGCGTATTGATATTTCTGACAGTCGTATTTTTCTTGTATTTTGCTTTGGCGATGATTTTGGCAAAAGGAGTATGTAAAGTTTCCCCTTCTGTAACTTTCCAATAGATCACTTGATTACCTGATGCAATGGGTTCTACGGAGTTTTCAGCAAGGTTTTTTAGCTCTTCAAAGATGGCTTCGCTATCAATCAAAATCACGTAGGCGTGATAATTTTCTTCCCTCTCAAAAGGATATTTGTCAATAATATTTGACAAAATATCAAAATCATATAATTGCACATACGCCTCATAATTAAAGGTTTCTGAAAGGCTCTTTTCCAGAATAGGCTTTATTTCTTCCAACGATTTATTCGACTCAAAAACCACGTTTCCAGTCTGTAAATAGGTTTTTACGTTTGTGAAACCTATTTTCTCAAAAGCCGATTTCAAATCTGGCATTTTGATTCTGATGTTTCCGACGTTGATTCCACGGAGGAAAGCGATTTGTTTTTTCATGGGTTTGTCATTTCTTTTCTATTCAAAAATAAAAGATAAATTTGTACAAATATCTGTTATCAAACAACTAATCATGGAAAAATTACCCGTAAAAAATATTGATGAATACCTTGCTTTTCAACCTGAAAAAGTGATGGAAGTACTCGAAAATCTCCGTCAAATCATCAGGGAAACCGCCCCCGAAGCTGAGGAAGTAATCAGCTTCGGAATACCCGCCTTTAAATATCAAGGGATGTTGGTGTATTTTGCTGCTTACAAAAAACATTGTAGTCTTTTTGCTGGAAACGGAGCATTGACCGAACAAATGCAAGAGCAACTAAAAGCCTACAAAACCTCAAAAGGAACGATTCAATTTACCATCGAAAAACCTCTTCCTGACGAACTGGTAAGGGAAATTGTAAAAGTCAGAATGAAACAGAATGAGGAAAAAATGAAAGAAAAGAAAACGAAAAAATAATTATGAAAATAAAGCTAATTATCTTTCTATTTATCCTTACGACTTTATGGAGTTGTTCGAGTTCTAAGCAAGTGGTAGAGTTGCAGAACAAAGTAAGAGAATTAGAAAAAGAACTTTCTAAACAAAAGGATGAAAATATTGAATTGAGTAGTTTCAGAATTTCTTTGGATGAACAACTCAAAAAATATCCATCTGCTTATGTTAGAGTTTGTCAAACTGATGAAATTATACTTGATTCGGTAGTGTTAAAATATAATCGACTTTTCCAAAACTACAATCAGTTACAATCTTCATACAAATCTTTAAAGGAGAATTCTGAGATAGATAAAATGAATTTGGAAAAGACTATTTCAACAATGAAATCAGAATACGAAAAATCGAATAAAAACAAAAAAATCCTCAATTCACTTTGAGGATTTTTTGTTTTCAGACTAAAACTGGCTTCTGAATTTTCTGTTTTAACTCTTCCGTCCCTTGTTGTATTGCCCTAAAATGTTCCAATTTCTCTTCTGGACTCATTGCTAAAAATGCTTCTTTTTGAGTATTTAAGAAGGCTTTTCTATCACTATCATTTGTCAAATTAGCAAAATCTTTTGCTTGCTGATGGATTTGAGATGTTGTGTTCATTGTTTTTTCCTTGGTAATAAACTTCCCGAAAGTTCTTTTTACTTTCGGGAAGTTAACCGTATCACACCACCTCAACCTTCACCACCAAAACCAACTCCTCAAACTCAACCTCCTGACCATCAGCTAATTCCGAAACAATTTCCAAGGAAATTGCTTGTACTTCTTGGCTAATAAAGTCGGTGAAAACTTTTATGCCTTCCGTAACTTCTGGGTCTGAATCTACTAATTTGATGCTGATTTTGTCGGTAACTTCAAAGCCTGAATCTTTCCGTAAATTCTGAATACGATTCACAAAATCACGGGCTATTCCTTCTTGTTTTAATTCTGGCGTAATTGTAATATCTAAGGCTACCGTAATTTCGCTGTCTTTTGCTGATAAATAGCCTGGCAAATCTTCCGTTAAAATCTCAACTTCGTTTGGCGTGATTTGGTAAGTAGTATTTGGTATTGAAAACTCGCCTGTGCTTTCTAAAAGAGCAATATCTTCTGTACTCATTGCCAAAATCCCATCGGCAACGGCTTTCATCTCTTTTCCAAATTTTGGACCTAATGCCTTGAAGTTTGGTTTCACTTTTTTCGATAATGCTCCTGAGGCATCATCCAAATATTCGATGGCTTTGATATTTACTTCGGTCTTAATCAAATCTTCTACGGAACTGATTTGCTGACGAGTTTTTTCACTCAAAACAGGAATTAAAATCCTACTTAAAGGCTGACGTACTTTAATACGGTTATTTCTACGGATGGAGTGTACCAACGAACAAATCCGTTGAGCTAATTCCATCGAAGTCTCCAATTCTGGATTAATCCACTCAGGAATTGCTGGATGAAAATCAGATAAATGTACCGACGCATTTTTGAAAGGCGTATTCTTCTCAATCGACTCCTCACGCACGTGATTGGTCATGTTTCTGTACAACCAATCGCCATAAAAAGGGGCAATGGGCGACATCAACTGAGCCACTGCCACCAAACAATGTTGCAACGTTTCATACGCCCCTTGCTTGTCTTCGGTCATTTCGCCCGCCCAGAAACGTCTTCTGCCCAAGCGTACGTACCAGTTAGACAGGTGGTCGCATACGAAATCTTGGATGGCACGCCCTGCCTTGGTTGGTTCGTATTCTTCGTAAGCCTTATCAACTTCCTCGACAGTTGTCAATAATTTTGAAATAATCCAACGGTCTAATTCTGAGAGCTTTTCATAAGGCAAACGGTCAAATTGATTGACACGATAGCCGTCCAAATTGGCGTAAAGAGCAAAGAAATTATAGGTATTTGTAAGCGTTCCGAAGAATTTATTTCGTACTTCGGTGATGCCTGCCAAGTCAAATTTGAGGTTGTCCCAGGGCTGTGCATTCGTAATCATGTACCAGCGAGTTGGGTCTGCACCAAATGATTTCAACGTCTCAAATGGGTCGATGGCATTACCCAAACGTTTAGACATTTTGTTGCCATTTTTATCCAAAACCAAACCCGTTGAAACTACATTTTTGAAAGCAACCGATTCCTCGACCATCGTAGAGATAGCATGAAGCGTAAAGAACCATCCACGAGTCTGATCAACGCCTTCCGAAATGAAATCCGCAGGGTAAGATTGCTTGAAAACCTCCTGATTTTCAAAGGGATAGTGCCATTGAGCAAACGGCATTGCACCCGAATCAAACCAAACGTCAATCAAATCAGTCTCACGAGTCATTACTTGTCCAGAGGTAGAAATTAAGAAAACTTCATCTACAAATGGGCGGTGGAGGTCGAAAATACCCGAAGCGTCGGTCGCCTCACCCCCAGCCCCTCTCCCGTGGAGAGGGGGGCTTTTTAGCTTGGTGTTTTCTTCTTCATTTTTGGACGTTATAGCTTTTAACTTTTGAGTTATTTTTGTTAAAACTTCGTCAAGTCCTTTTAAAACCTCTTCATTTGAAAAACGGATTACTTCATATCCTAAGCTATTCAAATAATCAGTTCGAGATTCATCAAAACGTTTTTGTTCTTCCTCATCATGATATTCTCCGTCTATTTCAATAACTAACATGGCAGGAATACAAACAAAATCAGCAATATAACTGTCTATTGCGTGCTGACGACGAATTTTAAAACCTAATTTACTATTCCGAACTTCTTGCCATAATGCGTTTTCTGACTCTGTTTGCTCTTTTCTATTCTCACGAGCAAAAGTTTTCAGTTGTTCCCAAGCGTCCTTATTGCCTGTCAGAACATGAGAAAAAATCTTATTTTTATCAGCTGTCATCGAGTCCACGAGACTGCCCCCCTCTCCACGGGAGAGGGGTTGGGGGTGAGGGTCTAATGAAGCATAATAACTATTTAAAAACTTCTCATTAAACGCCCGTTGCTCCTCACTCAAAACATCATCTTTCAGAGCGTGTTTCACGGCATGAATTAACTCATCGACAGAACCAATACAAATTTCTTCATCACCGTTTTCAGTACGCCAAATTGGCAAAGGAGTTCCCCAATATCTTGAACGTGAAAGATTCCAATCCACCAAGTTTTCCAACCAGTTTCCAAAACGCCCCGTACCCGTTGATTCTGGTTTCCAGTTGATGGTATTATTCAAGTGAATCAACTTGTCTTTCATCGCAGTGGTACGGATAAACCAAGCATCTAATGGATAGTACAAAATCGGTTTATCCGTCCGCCAACAATGTGGATAAGGGTGGTCGAATTTCTGAACATTAAAGGCTTTATTTTCCGTTTTCAACTGAATCGCAATTCGCTCATCCACAGACAGATATTTGTCTCTATTTTGTAAAATTCTTTGCTCTTCTTTCTCTTCGTCCGACAGATAGGCTTCCTTCACTGGCTCATTGGCATAATCCGTAATTTCAGCCACAAAACGCCCCTGACGATTCACAACAGGCACATCTTTGCCATTTTCATCCTTCACCAATATCGCAGGAATGCCATTTTGTTGAGCTACACGGAAGTCGTCCGCCCCAAAAGTTGGGGAAGTATGCACAACGCCAGTACCGTCTTCTGTCGTAACGAAATCACCAATAATTACCCTGAAAGCTGCCGTTTCGGGTTGCACATAAGGCATCAATTGTTCGTACTCAATACCTTCCAAAAAGTTGCCTTTGAACTCAGAAATTATCGTCCACGGAATGATTTTATCGCCATCATTATACGTCGTAAAATCACCATCTTTTCCTTTTTCGTTAAAATATTTTCCGACTAAATCTCTCGCCAAAACCACATTTACAGGCTCGAAAGTGTAAGGATTTCGAGTTTTTACTAAGACATAATCAATGTTTTTTCCAACCGTCAAAGCTGAGTTGGCGGGCAATGTCCAAGGCGTAGTTGTCCAAGCTAAAATATAGACATTATCGCTATTGGCAGAATCAAACAAAAAGCCCGATTTGCCCGTCAATTTGACTTTAAATTGAGCTGTCAAGGAAGTATCTTTCACTTCACGATAACAACCTGGTTGGTTAATTTCGTGCGAAGAAAGTCCAGTACCAGCCGCAGGAGAATAGGGCTGAATCGTATAACCTTTATACAACAATCCTTTTTTGTATAATTGCTGCAAAAGATGCCATACCGACTCAATATAGTTGTTTTCGTAGGTAATGTAGGGATGTTCTAAGTCCACCCAATAGCCCATTTTTTCCGTCAAATCATTCCACAAATCTGTGAATTTCATGACCGTTTCACGACATTTTTGGTTGTATTCTTCAATGGAAATCTTCTTACCGATATCCTCTTTGGTGATACCCAATTCTTTTTCTACTTGCAATTCTATGGGTAGTCCGTGCGTGTCCCAACCGCCCTTGCGTTTCACTTGCTTGCCTTTGAGGGTTTGGTAGCGACAGAAAATATCCTTAATCGCCCGTGCCATCACGTGGTGAATCCCAGGCGTTCCGTTGGCAGAAGGCGGACCTTCATAAAAAGTAAAAGTTGGATTTCCCTCACGGGTATCAATAGATTGTTGGAAGATGTTTTCATCTTGCCAAAATTTCAGGATTTCGTCGGCAACTTGTGCGTAATCGAGGTTTTTATATTCTTTAAAATTCACGATATTTCAATTAACAATTAACAATAATCAATAAACAACTTCTCTTTCCGTAAAATGGAAAAAGAAAATGTTTGCAAAATTACAATAAATGAGTGTGGAAGAGGAAGAAAAGAAGTCTTTTTGTAGTATTTTGTTAATTTAAACAATACAAATGTTTGATTTGGAACGTATTTTGTTTGTAAAAAAGCACAAAAAGCAAACAAAAACAGTACAAAACAATACATATTCGTATCGTTATGTTTGTATCGTTGCTAAATTACATTAATTTTGTATCGTACAAAAATGATGGTGTGAATTACAATTATTATTGACAATCAATTAATTAACTCAAATGGAAACTAAAACATTATCAAGGAAATACTTTTCTTATTCGGAGGTGATGAAAAATCCTGTACGTCCATTTTTGAATAACGAAAAAGATACAACGGGTAAGTTTATTACCAATCCAGCACTTCTGGACAAAGTAATGACAGACGTACTTATTTTATTTAAAAGTGTGGATAAAAACAAAGCGAAATAAGACCAAAGTCTCGACATAATAACATAATTTAGAGCAACCATTAAGAAACTAATGGTTGTTTTTTTTTGAAAATAATTTCGTACAATATGCAGGACACTACTAAACAAGAAGAAAGATTACAGTTTTTAATCGATTGCTTACATACTTTTCAACAGCGAATGAAAAAGGATGAAGGCATTGAGATTTCATTTGATGAAGATTTAGAAGGAGTTTGTACAGAAATTAATTCTTATTATTGGCATTTTATCTCAATGATCAAAGAAGAGAAAAATCTAATGAATAAGAATGGTGAAGATAGCCCTACGAATGCAAATATCTATAAAATTATCTCTGCAACAGAATATTCTATTATCAGACTACAACCCATTCAGGGCAACCAAAGCCGTGAACTAAATGCAAGACTCGCTTTTTTTGTGTCTCTTTACTTTTATTATCATTGGTTTTCGGATGAAGTTATCGAAAAATCAGACTTTTTAGAAAATCCTAACCTTAAAGAAATCTGGGAAAAATTTGCGGAAGATAGATTGACGTGGTTAATGAATTTTGATGAGACAAACAGTTTTCCGTTCTTTCTTAATAGTCAAGTGTGGATGTTATTCGATATTATAACCCGTGGAAACAAAGCGATACAATGAGTGAAATTACTACTATCAAACAAGATTTTTTGAACAGATTTGGGTTACCTGTTAGCTATGGAAGTAATGAAGATTTCCATTTGTTTTTGTTTGATAAACTATCTGAATTTGAAGAATTTGTAACCACTAATACCCTTTCTGTCGCATCTGAACACCCTGATTTACAACAAATTACGGGATGTTCAAACAACATTAAGTTAACCATTGAAAACATCAAAATAGCTTTCAATGATTATTATAATGGTCGCCCTGATATAGCTTACGCTACTTTTGAAAAAATACTCATCGAATTATTACAGTTCGATGCCCTCCCAGAACGTTCTTTTCATAAAGAGTCATTTTATAGGATTAGACTTGATAAAAACATTACTTCTCGAAAAGAAATTTTCCATATTCCCTTTTCAAAAAGGACTCTTGTTGCTCCTCAACGTTATAGTATTGCAGGGTACCCATGTCTCTATCTTGCCAACTCGATATATGTTGCTTGGGAAGAGTTCAATAGACCACCAATTGATACTTTCAATTTTGCAAAATTTCAGTTTTCAACTCCTGCAAACTTCATAAATTTTTCCCCAATTGACTTCCAAGAAAGCGTAGAGAACTCCTCAAATTTATTAGAGTTTTTTCAAAAAATTGTTTTATACCCAGTCCTTTTAATATGCTCTGTGAAAGTTGCAAAACCTGATGGTTCTTTCAAACCAGAGTATATTTTTTCACAATTTACCCTTCGGTGGTGCAAAGAAAAAGACCAATATCACGGTATAATGTATGGTTCAACACGAATTCATAATAGCTCAAAGGGTAAATTTTATAATTTTGCCATTCCAGTTTCTGACTACCAAATGAACACAGAAATATGCCCTGAATTAACGCAAAAAATTAAACTCACAAAACCTTTTAATGTCTCAATGATTGTATCTCAAAACGATAATGAAGATACAAATAATGCTATTTCTGAGATTTTTTCAAAAGAATTACATAGAATAGTCCCTTTCGGAGAAAGTATTTTTGCTCGTATGGAAAGTTTTTTGCAGAAAGAAGATTTGGGAAGCGTGATGAGATAGTTTTAAAAATATTTCTTCATATTCCAACGTTTTGTTCGACAAATGGGTCTTTATGAAAACTTAACAGACAATGAAACCAACAACCCTAATCATAGCCTTTCTTCTGATAGCCTGTGCATCAAAAGAAGACATCGCCCCAAATACCATCGTAGGCAAATGGGCACCCACCTATAAAGTTCAATCCAAACAAGCTGATGGCACTTTTGGTCCTTGGGGAACTATAAATACCCTTGTAGCATTGCCCGTATATGAATTTACGAGTGATGGACAATTTCTAAGAGACGGAAAACCTGGTGGAAAATGCTGTTCTTCTGGTGATAAATATAGCGTGTCTGGAAATAAAATTACTTTCGATACGCCTCCCATTTGTTTAACCGCAAGATGTACCATATACGACTGGATAATTGTCGAAATCAAGGGCGATTCTTTAATACTTGAAGAGTATAACCTAAGAAGTAAATATGTAAAAATTAAGTAGCAAAATCTATTTTTACATAATTATTTAAAGTATAAATTGTAACTATAAAAGATTTTGGTGATACTGTAAATTTGTTTTGATAATTTGCTATCAAATAAAAATAGTCCATGAATCGTCAAGAGCAAATCAGTAAATTACAAGCCACTAAGGAGTTTGATATATGTATAATCGGAGCGGGTGCAACGGGTGCAGGCATTGCCCTTGATGCTACTATGCGAGGTCTCAAAGTTCTATTAATTGATAAAGGAGATTTTGCGGGACAGACATCCTCAAAATCTACTAAATTGATTCACGGAGGCGTTCGATATTTGGAACAAGCCGTCAAAAAATTAGATTGGGAACAATTCAAAATGGTTCGCAAGTCCCTACGTGAGCGGGAAACTTTGCTCAAAAATGCCCCACATCTCACCCGTCCTTTGGCATTGATTACGCCCTGTTTTAATCTCTTTGAAGGTATTTATTACACAATCGGCATGAAAATGTACGAGTGGATTTCGGGTTCGCAAAGCATTGCCAAAAGTGAATGGTTGTCCAAAAAAGAAACGCTAAATTTCATTCCAGAATTAAAAGCTAAACGCCTAAGTTCGGGAGTTTTGTACTACGATGGGCAGTTGGATGATGCCCGTTATTGCTTGGCTATTGTACAATCTGCCGAAGCTAACGGGGCAGTAGTTTTAAACCATGCAGAAGCCTTAAAATTTAGTAAAAATGAAGACAATGGAAAACTTAAGTCACTGAATATCAAAGATTTGATTGTAGGAAATGAGTTCACGATAAATTCAAGAGTCTTCGTAAATGCCACAGGACCTTTTGCCGATAGCATCCGAAAAATGGCAAGTTCTAAGCTCAAACCTCGCATCAAAGTAAGTCGTGGAGCTCACGTAGTATTGCCTCGTGAAGTGATGAAAGGAGACACCGCAATCCTTGTTCCCAAGACCGATGATGGAAGAGTAATTTTTATGATTCCTTGGCAAGACCAAGTACTTGTAGGAACAACCGACGAAGCCGATGAACTTTCAGAAAATCCAAAATTAGAAGATTACGAAAGGACTTATCTATTAGAATACGTCAATCGTTATTTTGAAAAAACCGTAACCCTCGACCAGATAAAAAGTGGCTTTGCGGGATTGCGTCCGCTTTTGCAGGCACAGTTACAAACAGCGATGAATTCAGACACAAAATCACTCGTCCGTGACCACGAAGTAGAAATTGATAGACGTTCAAAATTAGTTAGTATCATGGGCGGAAAATGGACAACCTACCGACTCATGGCAAAAGACACCTTGGACGAAATTTATAAAGAAGTTTTAAAGAAAGAAATCGTGAAATGTACCTCCGAACATCAAATCCTACACGGAGGAGAAAACTACCATTTTGAAGACTGGCAAAATTTAGTATATCAATACAATATCTCAGATTGGACGGCTCAACATCTGGTGAAAAAGTATGGTTCAAAAGCTAAGAATGTCTTACAACTAACTGATAATCAGAAAGATTTAAAAGAATTATTAAACCCAGAACATCCATTTATCAAAGCAGAAGTAATCTATGCAATTCAAGAAGAAATGGCAACTACGGTAGATGATGTATTGGAAAGAAGATTAGGTTTGAAACTACGAGATGAAGTTGTTTCAAAAGCTGTTGAGCCTTACGTACAGGAGGTTTTGATGAAAAATAATTAGTCCAATAATTTTTGTACTATATAAACAAAAACAGGCAATCCATCTCTGAATTGCCTGTTTTTGTTTTCTAATTCCCCTGAATCGTCAAAATCTTAGTCGCTTGTTGATTCAATATCCCTCGTAAATCCAAACTTTTTGCTGCACCGTTTACGTCAAGCGTTATGGTATGTCCTGATGATATTTGGACGGGTTCGGTTACTAATGGGACGTGTCCGCATGACCAAGTGCCTACCGTTCCCCAGTTGCCTGTCATTAAGGAGGCATTTAGTAAACATTGACATAAAGCGGCTATGTCAATCATCTTTGCAGGATTATTTGTAATCACTGGGGCAGATGAAATAATCCTGATTTTATAACCAGTACCCAAAGCAACACTGTTCGGAATTGTGCCTACAATTGTTCCAGAGGTCGTTGAAGTAACTGTTCCTAAATTAGTTGGACTACTAAAACTTCCTGATGAATTTGACAATTGAGCCGTGAAAATATTCCCAGAATTATAAGTTCCCGAAGTTGTATATGGAATATTAAAACTGGTAGTACGACACCAAGAAGCTGGAATATTACCAATCAAAGCCAACTCATCTTGAATATTAAAATCAATTTGTCCCACGACTCCCCACTTATTATTGGCATTTTTTGCTCTCAAAAACAAACGGTTTACACCCAAATTCAAATCTTCGAGATTGACCGATGCCATAATATTTGTTAAAGTTGGGGCTGCCGTAATTGGAATACTCGTACCAAGTCCAACGCCTGGGTCTATATTGATGAAATATTCCAAAGCCACAATGTTTGAAATAGGCGTAGCCGTTGGCGTTGCTTCTTTCAAAAATGGTCTAACCGTTACGGTACTCCATTTATTATTAGCATCTTTTGCCCTGACACTCAACCAGTGTATTCCATTACTCAAAGCATTGGGAATGGGTGAAGTAAAGGTAAAGTTCGTGAGCGTTGTGCCTGCCGTGATAGGTACATCCGTTCCTAAACCAAAACCTGGGTCTAAATCAAAGAAATATTCGACTTTGGTCAGATTAGGTGGTAAAACACTTACTGGAATAACCTCTTTCAAAAATGGTCTGACCGCTACGGTACTCCATTTGTTGTTGGCATCTTTCGCCCGAACGCTTATCCAATGTATGCCCGTAGAAACAGAAGTAATCGGAATGGAAATCGCTAAATTATTCACCGCTGGGGCAGCCGTGAAACCTGTCGTTACGGCAGTTCCCGAACCAAAACCTGGGTCGTTATCAATAAAATATTCGACACGGGTAATGTTTACCGAAGGATTGGCACAGTCTGAAACCGTAATCGTGGCTGCATTACTTGCTGCACTTGGGCAACCATCAAACCTACACGCTGCCGTATAAGTGGTGGTGCTTTGTGGCGTTACTTGTACCGAAGCCCCAATACTTCCATCACTCCAAATCACATCATTTACGCAATTGATAGCGGTCAATGTGATAACTGTTCCTCGGCAAACCGTTTGGCTTGTCGTCGTTACAGTCGGTACATTCGGAGGATTCAATACTACAATTTGTGCCGCATTAAGTCCCGCACTCGTACATGAGCCAATCGTGCAAGTGGCTGAATACGTGGTTGTTGCGTTTGGAATTACGGTTTGCGTAGCTCCCGTTACGCTATTACTCCACGTTATTGTTCCGCCTGGACAGTTTGATGCTAATAGGTTGATGGATGTTCCTGCACAAACCGTTTGATTGGGCGTATTGATATACATTTGCGTTGGCGAAGGCGACACAATCGTTATCGTTCCTGTGCCTTTGCTGGTGCAAGTGCCTGATGTACAAGTGACTGTGTATGTGGTAGTTACCGTGGGGGCAACCGTAATTGTACCGCCCGTCACACCTGTATTCCATGTACGCACGCCACTACAAGTTGTGGCAGTCAATACCGTAGAAGTACCTGGGCAAACGGCAGAAGCGGGTACACCATTGACCGTGATTGCGGCTGGGGTATTATTGACCGTTATCGTTACGGGCGAACTTGCCGAACTGGCAGGGCAACTTCCTCTGGTGCAAGTAGCGGTATAATTGGCAGTTACACTTGGCGTGAATACCAAGGGGCTTCCCGTCAAAGAATTACTCCATGTAACAACGCCATCATCACAACCCGATGCTACTAAAACCGCTTGCGAACCGTTACAGATGGTGGCAGTATTGGTGGAAATAGTTGGGGCTGAATTGCTATTCAACTTCACTTCCACAGGATTTGTGGCAGAGCTACATCCTCCGCTTGTTACGACTACATAAAAACTTCCCGTTGATGAAGCCGTATAAGTGGCGGCAGTTTGTCCACTCAAAATATTGCCATTCTGATACCATTGATAAGTATTGCCCGTTGGAACACTCAATACTACATTTTGACCAGAACAAAGCGTAGTTGAACCTCCTGCCGTGATGTTGGCATTGACGGGCGAAGCACAGACATTAAAATCTTTCGTGCCGACTGTACTCCATTTGTTATTAGCATTCTTGGCTCTGATAAAAATACGGTGCGAGCCATTAGACACGCCCGTGAGGTTTGCCGTGATTGCTAAATTGCTCAACGTGGTATTGGGCGTAAAGCTGACGGCTGTTCCATTGCCAAAACCTGGGTCGGTATCTATGAAATATTCGATGTTGGTAATATTGCTCAATGCCACCGAAACGGGTACAATTTCTTTCAAAAATGGACGAACCACTACCGTACTCCAACGGTTAGCATTGTCTTTGGCTCTTACCGAAAGCCAATGCAAGCCATCGGTTGTGGCGGTGAGTGGGGCAACAAACGTAAAATCGTTGGTAGTGGTGGCGGAAGTGAACGTAACCGCCGTGCCATTGCCAAACCCAGGGTCATTGTCAATGAAATATTCCATTGCCGTGACGACTCCGAAGGCGGCAGATGCTCCAAAAATACGCTCTTTGTAGAACGGACGAACCACCACGGTACTCCATTTGTTTACATCATCTTTTGCCCGAACACTGACAAAGTGAAAGCCATCCCCCACCGTGGCGAGTGGTACGGCAAAGGTTTCGTTGATGGTGGAGGCAGCCGTAAAAGTAATGGCAGTACCATTGCCAAAGCCTGGGTCGGTATCTACAAAATACTCTACACGGTTAATATTTTGGGCAAAAAGGGACGCAGAAAGGCAAATACAAAGCCCAATCGCCCTTGCGAGGTGCCAAATAAGTTTTTTCATGAGCTTACAGGATTTGGTGAATTAGTTATTTGACCGTACACTCACCGTAATGCTCAATGGCGTAGTATTATTACCCGACCCCGTACTGATAAAAGAAGTAACGATGGGCGTATTTGGCACACCCGACAAACGATAAGCATTTGCTCCATTACCAAAAGCACCCGCCTGTGTACCACCCGCCGCAGCCGTGAGGGCAGGAGAACCAGCGGCTAATTGGAAAAGATTATCACCTGTTGTTGTGTAATTAGCAAAGGGGTCACTTGTACCTGTAAAAACAATATTTTGATTTGCTCCGTTTATATTACCAGCACCAGTTGGTAAACCATTAATTCCTAAGCATATATTATTTGAAACCGTTGTATTATTTGAGCTGGTAACAACTTGAAGTGCAACAGGTGCTAATCTACAATCAAAAATATTGTTTGCAATAATTGAATTATCAACACCACTGAATCCAGTTGATGTAAAATTGTAGCATCTCATAGTATTATAAGTGAATGTTGCAGAATTCAATGAACTTACCATAACCGAAAATTGAGAAAACAATATATTGTTAGAAATTATGCAATTTGTAGCTTGTGCAGTTCCATTAATACCTCCTTCAATAAAATTCCCTATCACTGTACAATTTGAACCATATTCAAAATTTCCACTAATTGGTCCTGAACTTTGCCCTAAACTTACACCATTAATTTTACAACGTGATATATTTACATTTGGCGTTTTTACTGAAATTCCTCCGCAAGATACTCCGCTAATTGTGCTATTCGATGAACCACCATCAAATGTTACTGTCGATAACATTGTCTGTCTTTTATCAAAAGTGTTATTTGGATTTTTATCTAAAAAATAACCTTGCCCTACAATATTTATACGTTTAGTTGCTGTCAAAGTACCATAAGAAGGGCTTGCCGAAGGTTCAAGGGAGATGATGTCATTGGGAGTTGCGGCATCATGGGCGGCTTGTGCGGTGGCATATACGTTTGGGTCATTCAAGCCTGGGGTGTTGTTTACACGGCGAATGGTTTGGGCGTTTACAGAGGCACAAAGGCACAGTGTAACAAAGGCACAAAGAGAGAAGTAAATTGATTTTTTCATTGTTGTTTTTTGTTTTGTGATTATTTTATTTGAATTAATTTTTATTAGATTTGTGAAAAAAAAGAGAGATATGCTAACTAATCTGCAAATTGAAATATTAAAGACTTTTTCTTATCCATTACCAGAGAGTCAGGTAATGGAAATCAGAGAGTTATTGTCTAATTACTTTCTAAATAAAATGGACGATGAACTTGACCGTTTAACCAAAGAAAATAATTGGACTGAACAAACTTTTATCGACTGGTCAAAAGAACATAATCGTACACCTTATATCCCCAAAAAACATGAGGGTAGTAATTGATACAAATGTTCTGATAGCGACATTATCCAAAATTTCTCCTTACAGACTTATTATCAACAAATTGCTACTACAAGAATTTGAAATGGTAGTAAGCACTGAGATTTTATTGGAATATGAGGAGATTATTACGCAAAAATCAAGTGCTGTCGTTGCTTATAATTTCTTAGAGTTTTTACTCCAACAACCTACCATTATTCGTATTGAACCTCCCTATCACTGGTATTTGATAAAATCAGATTTTGACGATAACAAGTTTGTCGATGTTGGTCTTATTGCCAATGTGGACTATATCGTCACAAATGATAAACATTTCAACATCCTCAAAACCACCCCATTTCCCAAAGTCCAAGTCATCAATATTGATGAATTCATGGAGGTTTTAAAAGATATTTAAACCAAAATCCCCCACTTCCGCCGTCTCGAAATCGGTAAAACCGTCTTATCAATCAGCACCACAAAGTCATCCCCAACCTCCACAATAAACTTGCGATTGACTAAATATTTGCGATTGATACGGATGAAAGTTTCGGTATTGATTTTGTTTTGGATATACAGGAGTGTGCGGGCAATCATTTTCTGTTTGCCTGATTTGAAGTGTACCCGTGCGTAATTGACCTCCCCTTCAAAAAAGAGAATTTCGTTGGAGTACAGCTTGGTTCGGATGCCGATGACTAATGGCGTTCCGAAATAATTAGTAACGATGTGTTTCATCAAATATAACTTTGAAACGAGATAGTTTTAACTCATCAAAATTATACTTTTAAAAACACGAAGTAAATACTGTCTGGACAGTAGTTTTGGATTTTAATCTACTGTCTATCAGGTAGATGTGGTTTCAAATGAGGGTTTTGAAAAATGAATGAAGAAAAGAGATAGCTTGAAAATGAAGGTTTTTTGAGAAAATTGAAGATTTTTGAAGTTTTTAGAAAAATAAATTAAAAATGGTTGAAATCGAGGGGATTTTTGAGAAGAAAACCGTAGAAATAAGGCGAAAAAAATTAAAACTCAACCACAAATACCTTATTTTTCAAGGTAAACAAATACGATTTTTTATCATTATTCATGAAGATATTGACAATATTCGTTTGGTCGTCAAACACATCTATTAGCACATCATTTTGAATTTTTGAGCCTTTAATGGGTTCATTTACAGGCATTTCCAAATATATCCAAGTCGCATCGCCTTCTTTTTCCTTTCCTAAATACTGATAGTTTAGCTTTTGATTTTTTTGAGTTGTTATGACAAAATGTTTATGGATGTATTGCTCAATAAAAGGGTCGTTTTTATCGGTACTTTCAATGATAAATTTCTTGTTTTGATTGTTGATAGAAAGCGTTTTTTCTAAATCATCGGTGAATACTCTGAGGCTGATTTCAAAGGCTTTTTCTTTGGGATTGTACCGCATTTCGGTGATGCTGGTGTGGAAGGCGTGGGCGTTCAGGAGAAAGGAGGAAGGAGAAGGGAGGAAGGAGGTATTTAGGATAAATATAATTCCTAAAACCAACAACCTCACCCCCCAGCCCCCTCTCCGATGGAGAGGGGGAGCTATTCGTCCGATTTCCCCCCCTCTCCACGGGAGAGGGGGCTGGGGGGTGAGGTTGTTCATTCTACTTAAAAATCTTAAAAATATCATTCCCAAAAGCAAAAACCATTAATCCTAAAAGAATTACTGTTCCTACTTGTTGAGCGATTTCTTGTACTTTTACTGATGGCGTTTTGCCCGTGATCATTTCCCAAATCAAGAAGATAGCGTGTCCTCCGTCTAAGGCTGGGATTGGTAGAGCATTCATGAAGGCTAATGACATAGAAAGTAAGCCTGTCAAGAACCAAAAATTAGCCCAATCCCACTTTCCACCGAATATTTTAGCGATTCCAACGGGTCCGCTAACGGCATTTGAGGCTGATACATCGCCCTTGAAAATCTTTTTGAAACCTTTTAAATTTGTACCAATAACGGTAAATGCTTCTACAAAACCTGCATTAAACGATTGTCCAAGCGTATAATCTTCATGCGTAAGTTTCAACAAAGGATTCATAATAAAACCAACTGTTCCTTCTTTTGAAACATCCATTTTTAGGGTATCCATCGTTCCTTTTCTATCAACCACTGCCGTTATTTTCTTCTCTTTATTTTCATCTAAAATAGACTTAAATTCTTGATAAAATTTGATAGGTTTTCCATTAACACTTACGAATTTATCTCCTGACTTTAAGCCCGCTTTGTAAGCACTTCCACCTGCATCTGAGGGAACTTCTTTTACTTCAAAAGGCAATCCTTCTTGAATAAACTCTCCCTTTTTACCATTAGCTAATTGGTCTAAAAAGCCCTTTGGAAGCGTTATATCCTTTTTTTCTCCGTTACGTTCGATGGTGTATCTTGCCTCATCTTCCATGATTAACTTAGGCACTTCATCAAAACGAACTGGTACTTTTCCGTTTACTTCTAAAACTTTATCGCCCGTTTTGAAACCTACTTCTTGGGCTAATTTACCTGCAAAAATTCCTTGTTTATTTACTTCTGAAAGTGTTACGAAGTTATTTCCAGAGTTATATCTAATTCCCCAAAATATCAAAACCCCTAAAATTAAGTTCACAATAATCCCTCCCAACATTACGATTAGACGTTGCCAAGCGGGTTTGCCTCTAAATTCCCAAGGTTCTGGGGTGGCTGCCAATTTTGAAGCGTCCTGAGTTTCGTCAATCATGCCTGCGATAGACACGTAACCGCCCAAAGGAAACCAACCGATACCGTATTCAGTATCGCCAACTTTCTTTTTGAAAAGTGAGAAATTCAAAAGTGTGGGAACTGGGAAGAGGAAATCGAAGAAAAGATAAAATTTATCTACTCGCATCTTGAACCACTTGGCAGTGATATAATGCCCAAATTCGTGCAAACTAACTAAAATTGACAGTGCTAAAATCAACTGTCCCGCCATTACTAAACCTTCCATTATTTTCAGTTATCAGTTACCTTTATTTGAGTCGGTAACGTGTATTGTTATTTTTTAATGTGATAATTTTTATAAAATCTCTTGAAAAACTGTTCTTAAATCTATTTCCAAGCCGTCTAAAATGTCTCCTCCTGTAATAATTCCAAAATCTTGTTCGGTTGGATTCACGTCTTCGGGTGTATAAATCATTACTTTTTTATCGAATGGATTAATCAACCAACCTAATTGAACACCATTTTCGATGTATTCAACCATTTTGAGTTGAAGCCCTTTCCACGAATCAGATTCTGACATCAGTTCTACTACAAAATCAGGGACAATTTTGGCAAATTTCTTACGCTCAGATTCAGGTAATGCTAACCATCTTTCAGATTTTATCCAAGTTACGTCTGGACTTCTGATGGCAGAACTTGGTAAGGTAAAAGCCGTTGAAGAACTGAAAGTAAAACCGCCACCTTGTTGGTGACTCCATAATTTTATTCTAAATGATAAATCCAGTTCTCTCGAACCGCCATCTCCGCCAGTTGGGGGCATAAGTATAATTTCTCTTTTACTATTTCTTTCAAACTTT
This sequence comes from Cytophagales bacterium, assembly GCA_013298125.1. Lineage (GTDB taxonomy): Bacteria > Bacteroidota > Bacteroidia > Cytophagales > Spirosomataceae > Arcicella. The sequence goes on from JAAFJP010000024.1 coordinate 54,281, forward strand.
AATCCCTCATTTGCCATACAGAAATCGAAGAACTCTTCATCAGAGAACCCTTCGTATTCGAGTTTTGGTATTTTAAGAATTTGATTCATATTGTTTCAAATTTACAATAATCCCCTTGCAAATCGTCTTGTCTCTTCATCCGTCTGCACATAATCATCAATGCTTGGTTTTTGAATAAACGATACTTTGGTCATACAAGTTTCAATGAAATCTGACATTGCCAAGAAACCGATTTTGTCTTGTAAAAATGCCTCAACCGCAATTTCGTTGGCGGCATTCATAATACAAGGCAGGTTGCCTCCTTTTGCCATCGCATCAAAAGCTAATTGCAAGTTACGAAATGTTTTGGTATCGGGCTGTTCAAATGTGAGGGACGGGTATTTTGTGAAGTCAAAACGTGGAAAATCTGATTTTAGTCTATTCGGAAAATTCAGGGCAAATTGTATCGGTAATTTCATATCAGGCAGTCCCATTTGTGCTTTCATCGAACCGTCTTGAAACTGTACTAATGAATGAACAATAGACTGCGGATGCACAACTACCTCAATCTGAGAGGCTTGCACGCCAAAAAGCCATTTTGCCTCAATCACTTCCAGACCCTTGTTCATCAAACTGGCGGAATCAATCGTGATTTTTGCACCCATTACCCAATTCGGATGTTTTAGAGCTTGAGCTTTGGTAACTTGCTCTAAATCAGCTCGTTGTTTCCCACGAAAAGGTCCTCCCGAAGCCGTCAAGATGATTTTTTCGATAGGATTATGAAATTCACCTACTAAGCACTGAAATATTGCCGAATGTTCAGAATCGACGGGATAAATATTTACGCCTTTTTCTTGGGCGAGTTTGGTGATAATTTCACCTGCCACTACCAACGTTTCTTTGTTGGCAAGGGCAATATGTTTACTCGCCTCAATGGCTTTGATGGTTGGTAAAAGTCCTGCATAACCTACCATTGAAGTCAGTACAATATCCACAGAATCCATCTGTACAACTTCCTCAACGGCTTTCATACCCGCATACACCTTCACGTCTGTATGTGCGAGGGCAGTTACAACTTTGTCGTAAAGGCTTTCGTTGGTAATGACTACGCAATTAGGATTGAACTTAATACTTTGTTCAATCAATAAATCAGCGTTATTTTGGGCGGTCAGGATTTCGACTTCAAAACTATCAGGATTCGCTTCGATGACCTCTAATGCCTGTGTCCCGATTGAACCCGTTGAGCCAAGAATGGCTATTTTTCTTTTTTGCATAATGAACAGCTACACTTGCCCTTTTTTCTCAAATAAAATCTTTAAATTATTTTCATAAACTCCACCTGCCTCAATGAATGAGATTTGGTCTAAATCTATCATTACGAATTTTCTATCAAGAGAGATTTTTGTACCTATGGCGTTTAATATCAATGTGTTATGGTCTAATTCTTCTATTTCACCAATAAAAAAATCATCGTCTAAACTTTGTAATCGGACTGAGAAATATTGATAGTTTTTGACAATTGACCTCAAAATAGTCTCCATCGACTCTAAAATGATGTGTGGGACTTCGAGGTCGTAATCTTTTTTATAAATCAATTTAAAAGTATTCTCAATGTCATTTCCGCCCCAATGAAATCGCAACACTTCGTCACGTTTGATGATAACAATTCCATCGTATTGACTGACGTGATTAAACATTTTCAAGACCAAAAACTCATCATTAAAATCAGCAATAAAGCCATAGTATGACCGCTCACGACTGTCAATGTACAAATCAATGAAAGTCTTTTCCTGTTTGAATTTTCGTAGATATGTTTCTTTTATGTCCATCTTTGTTACTCTTCTAATTATTTACACAAATTTAAGGGTTAAAATTCTATCATCTTCATTCTCTAAAATTAAATGCGTGCAAATGATACTAAAAATTCATAAAACTCAAAGCAATCATCTGTTTGAGACACTATTTCACAAAAGAATGTTTCGTATCTTGCAAGAAATTATGACATCTTTCGTTTAAATTAAAACGTTTTTTAACGACTAATCATCAGAACCATGAAAAAATTACTTTTCTTTTTATTTTTATCAATTGTTTCATACACAAGCACTTATGCCCAAGACCCTATCGTGATTAAACAAGATAGTACCGTGAGAGATTTGGATGAGGAGCAAGATGTAAGAGATTTGCCTTTTCGTCAGAGACTTAAATTTGGTGGTGGAATAGGAGGTTTACAGTTTGGAAATCCCACAGTAATTGGCGTTTCTCCGATGGTGGGTTATCAGGCTACGAATGACTTTATTGTGGGTTTAGCCGTTGATTATCAGTATTTTAAATTTACTGGAAGGGAAGCTCAAAATCAATATGGACCTCGTCTATTTGGACAATATCGTTTACATCTGTTGGAAAACATATTGTCTGGAGCATTTTTACAGGGAGAATTACAGAAATACTATGTTTCAGTATCTGGATTATCTATCAATTATGATGTACAGGCATTAGCTGGTTTGGGTATAGGTTTTGGTGGTTTTAATCTAACAGCTCTATATAACTTAAATTACAATGAACGAACTTCCCCTTACGGAAGCCCATTGGTCATCAGAGTTGGCGGTTTCTTCTTCTAAAATGATGTCAGAAGAAGAAAGCCCTTTCAAAAATCTCCGCCCAATGTTGTTGTCATTGATTTTTGGCATTTTGCAAGTTTTCTTTTGGGTAGAAATATTGATTATTGCCGTAATGGCGTATTTTTGGTACAAAGACCCTGTTACTTTTACTCAAAATCATACTGATAAAGGTCTTATTGTCTTGGTTATTGTACTGATTTTGACTTATTTAGTGAAACGAAATATTTATAAATTGATAAAGTAAAAACAACCTCACCCCCAGCCCCTCTCCGATGGAGAAGGGAGCATTCGTCCGACTTACAGCGATGATGAATGCTCTCCTCAATTAAATGTAAAGAGTTAGAATCCGCCTTGGCAATGTGGACGAATGCTCTCCCTCTCCATCGGAGAGGGGGCTGGGGGGTGAGGTAAACAAACTATTTTCATGCAAAAATTGCGTACTTCTATAACGTTACTCTCTGCAATTGTTTTGTTGAACAGTTGTAACTCCGCCTTGCAATCTTTCAAAAAAGGTCAGAAAAAATTTGATAATGGTGAGTATGAACTCGCTATCAAGGAGCTACAAAAGGCTTCGGTAGCGGGGTATGAATTGGGCAAAACCAATTATCTCATCGCAGAATCTTATCGCCTGTCCAACCGTCCTTTGATGGCGGGGGATTATTATGAAAAAGCACTGATTTCTGGTAGTAAGGAAAACGATTTGCGTTATCATTTGGCAACGAGTCAAAAGATAAAAGGTAACTACAAAGAGGCGAGTGAAAATTTAGAAAAATACCTCTCAGGCGTTCCAAGTAAGGAATTGAAGCTGAAGGCTCAGACTGAAATTGACCTCTTGCCCGAAATCCAAACTTTAGCCAATAAGAAGACCTATATCGAAATTAAACCTTTGAGTTTGAATTCGACGGGGACAGAATTTGCTCCTATTCCACAGGGTAATGAGTTGATTTTCACGGCTTCACGCAAGGATGTGATTTATAAAAATAATGGTTTACCGTATTTGGGCTTGTATCGTGCCTCCTTGAATACACCTACCGAAATCGGAACACCAACACTTTTTAGTGCTTCTATTTTCAAAGACAACGCCAATGAAGGAACTCCAACGTTTTCAAAAGACGGTAAAATGATGGTCTTTGCTCGTGGAAATACGGGTAAGCGGTCTGATTTATCACCCGATGTTGATTTATATATTTCTAAAAATATTGACGGCGTTTGGTCTGAACCTGAAATGGTTTCTGTCTCAGATTCTTTGGCTTGGGATGGTTGTCCGTCTTTTTCTGCCGATAACAAAACACTTTATTTTGGGTCAAATCGTTCGGGTGGGAAAGGGGGAATTGACCTTTATCGTGCTAATATTGACAATGCAGGCAGATTCGGAAGAGCTATCAACATGGGGTCTGACATTAACACCCCAGGCGATGAGATGTTTCCCTATGTTTCGTCAGATGGAAAATTGTATTTTTCCTCGGACGGACACGCTGGTATCGGGGGCTTGGACCTCTACACAGCTACCCGTGTGAATGGTGAAATTAAGGTTGAACATTTGGGCATTCCACTAAATTCTCGTTTTGATGATTTTGGTTTAGTTGCGATTGATTCGACCAAAGGATATTTTGCTTCAAACCGTGATTCAGGTAAGGGTGATGATGATATTTATTACTACGAAAATACGCAACCTGGCAAAAAATACGAAGTGCCACCACCAGTTGTTGCAGTAGTTGAACCTCCAAAAAAGAAAGTAATTCGTTATTTTTTGGCAGGAACAATAACCGATGATAAAAGTCAATCCCTTGATTCTGTGAAAGTTGCGATTATTGACAACTCAACTAATCAACCCATCGAAGAGATTTATACCAAGCCCGAAGGTACTTTTGGTAAGGTAAAAATGGACGAAGAAAAGACTTATACCATTGTTACCGAAAAGAAAGGATATTTCACCAAACGTGAGCCTTTTACGATGGTCGGAAAGTCAGTTTCTTTGGATAAATTGACGAAGGCTGAGACAGATACAATTTTTTATGCAAGTATAAAAATGACTAAACCAGAACTTGGGAGAGAGATTACCAAGGACTTTAACATCGCTCCAATTTATTACGATTTGAATAAATCAGATATTAGAAGTGATGCAGGCAATGAATTGGATAGAATTGTACAAGTCTTAGTTGATAATCCGACTATAAAGTTAGAATTGGGTTCACATACAGATTCACGACAAACGAATGAATATAACCAAAAACTATCACAAAGACGGGCAGAGTCGGCAGTAAATTACATCATTTCAAGAGGTATTTCACCAACACGTATCGTAGCAAAAGGTTATGGCGAAAGTCAATTGGTGAATCAATGTGCGGATGGTGTAACGTGTACGGAAGAAGAACACCAAGCCAATCGTCGGACGGAGTTTAAGGTTTTAGAGGTGAAATAATTTATACGTAAAATAGAAACTAAAGAGCCGCATTATCGAAAGATATGTGGCTCTTTTATTTTAATCATCAATGCCCCCAAAACAAAGCCCCAACTGCAAATAAATCTATAATCCACAACGTTACAGACACTTCTTTATATTTTCCAGAGGCTACTTTCAAGATTGTCCAAGACAAAAATCCCCAGATAATTCCTTGTGTGATTGAATACGAAAAAGGTATCAAAATCATAGCCAAAAATGCTGGAATGGCATCATCCAACTTTGTCCAATTGATTTTGGTGATAGGTTTTATCATAAAAACACCCACAATTACCAAAGCTGGTGCAGTGGCAATGGCAGGAATAATGGACAATAAAGGCGATAAAAACATGAAGGGCAAAAATAATAATCCTGCCGTGATGGCGGTCAATCCCCGTCGTCCGCCTTGCTCGATTCCTACGGCTGATTCTATGTAGGCTGTTCCTGGGCTTGTACCCAAAACACCCGCCAATAAAGTGGCAACTGCATCCGTTAAAAGTGATTGTTTGATATTGCGAGGTTCGCCGTTGTCGTCGTACAGATAAGATGCCTCAGAAAGTCCTACAAAAGTGGAAAGGCTATCGAAAAGGTCAGTGAAAACGAAGGCAAAAATGATGGGTAATAACGACCATTTCATCGAACCAAGGATGTCCAACTGACCAATCAAACTGAAATCTGGTTTGGCAAAAACGCCTTGAAAATTGACCAATGTTTTCTGTCCAAAATTAATCACCGAAGCATCGCCCCAGTATCTTCCAATGGGTATTGCCAGTAAGGTTGTAAAGATTATTCCAATAATTATTCCGCCACTTACTTTCCGAATTATCAAGGCTGAGGTCAGAAATAAGCCGAATAAAAAGGTCAAAATAATGGGGTCATTTAGCTTTGCGATACCAACTAAGGTAGCGGGATTAGGTACGATAAATTTAGCATTTTCAAAACCTATCAAGCTGATAAACAGACCAATACCCGCTGAAATTGCAAAACGTAGAGGTTTAGGAATAGCTTTTACAATATAAGTTCTAACGTTAAAAATGGACAATATCAAAAAGAAAATCCCCGCCCAAAAAACAGCTCCCAAAGCCACTTGATAAGAAATCCCCATACCCTTGACGGCAGTAAATGTGAAAAAAGCATTCATGCCCATACCAGGAGCAACCACGATAGGATTGCGGGCGTAAACTCCCATCATTATACTACAAAAAAAGGATAACAAAACAGTTGCCGTCAGTACGGCAGAGAAGGGCATTCCTGTTTGGGAAAGTATGCTTGGATTGACAACAATGATGTACATCGTTGCTAAAAATGAACTTACACCAGCAAGAATTTCGGTTTTTTGAGTAGTAGGAGACATGAGAATGAATTGGATTACTTATCCCCCTAAGTTACACAAGTTTTTGAGAATTACGAAATCCGCAAAACCATCGACTCCAAAGTCAATCCTGGTCCAAAAGCACAGCTCAAAATGTTCTTGTTTCGGTCTGATTCTGAGGTATTTTTTAAGATTTCTTTCAAGACAAAAAGGACGGTACAAGAGGACATATTGCCGTAGTTTTTTAGCACATCATACGAAAATCTGTTGTCCTCTCTCGTAATCTCCAAAGCCGTTTCGATGGCTTCTAAAATTGCCTTTCCGCCTGGGTGCATGGCGTACAAAGCAATGTCATTATTAGATATTCCTGCATTAACTAATAATCTATCAATCAATGACTTAATACCCGATTTTACTAATTTGGGAATGTAGGAAGTTAGCGTCATTTCAAAGCCAAAATCTGCCACTTGCCAAGCCATGTCTTGCTTACCTTCAAAGTATAAATCACAGAAAAAGGAACGCATTTCGAGACTTTTTTCACGCCCTTCTGATTCTACCAAAACAGCGGCAGCACCATCGGCAAAAAGGGCGTTGGATAGCAAGAAATCTTCATCCATTTTTTTCTGAAAATGAAGCGTACACAATTCTACACAAACGACTAAAACCTTGGATTTTGGGTGGGCTTTGCAGATGGTATCCGCCATTTTCAAGCCATTAAAAGCTCCGTAACAACCCATAAAATTGATGGCTGTTCGTTGGATGGTGGTGTTTAATCCTAACGATGCAATAATCTCAATGTCCAAACCTGGGGCGTACATACCCGTACAACTGACCGTGATGATATGCGTAATTCCGATATTTTGAATGTCTTGATTTAAGTTTTCGATTGCTTCCAAACAAAGCGGTAAAGCATATTTTTGATACGCTTGCATTCGTTGAGAAATACTTGGAAACGGCTCTAAATCAGGGCTTTGAGGATAAAATTCGTATTCAGAAAAAGATTTGCCATAATCTTTCAAAACAGAATATCGTTGGTCGATTTTGGTGGTGCGATAGAGGGCTTTGAGTCTTCGTTGGTCATAGTCGTTCATTTGCAAAGCCGAAGCCATAAACTCGGCAATTTGCATTTGCGGGAAACAATTTTCTGGAACGGCTGTGCCAATGGATGTGATAAAACTCATATATTCTCGATTGGGAATTTTAACAAAATCATATCCCCCTTATTAACATACGAAGTAAGCACTATAAAAGTTGCGAAAAAGTCGGCTTAATTACTTTTTGAGAAATTCAGTAGTCTTATCAACCAAGCGTGCATGAGAAGATTCGAGGATAATTAACTCCTTGTTTTCGAGGTGTTTTGTCAATGGATAAACGTTTTGAATGGGTAATAGTTTATCGTATTTTCCCATAAATATTCTCATCGTAATCTCTTGATTATTAATGAGTTGAGTTAAATTTTTCATGTCAAATCTCAACTGATGAAAACCCACCCAAGCCTTGATTAATTGCTCTCTTTTTTCAGAAGAATCTACCATCATTTTGGCAAATTTTACTACGCTATGGTCTGTAATGCCTATACTTGCGAGCATATTAGCGAAGCCATGAAATTTATGTTGATGATTGACCACGTATTTAAAAATCTTACGAGTAAAACCAAAACGAGTTGCTAAAACATAAAACGGGTCTTCCGTGATACCATCGGGGGCTAATAAAATAGCTTCTTCAATCCTTTCGGAGAAGGCTTCGAGTGTTGCCAGTCCAAACCTCCCACCCATGCTGAAACAAATGATGGAGAAGTTTTGAATTTGATTTTCTTGTAAAAATTCACTCAAATATTCTTTCCAGATTTCTTTGGTAATAATAAGTTCTTCTACTTCACTTTTTCCATGAAAAGGTAAATCGAAAAGATAGGTAGTATATTGATTTTCAAAGGTTTGGGCAAATTTTTGAAAACACGAAAAATCCTGCCCCATCCCATGAAAGGCGAGCAGGATTTTATCGGATTTTCCTATTTTTGAATGAAATAATTTCAATTTGTTTTAAGCGGCTTGACCGTGAATTTCTACTTCAATATCAAACTCATGAAGCAACTCCTTTATTTGATTTGAATATTGAAATTTAAGTCTTTGATAACCATCAATTGCCAAAATATCTGGATTGGGTTGGCTTTTGTGAATATGAATAATATCATTCAATCCATCTACTCTTTCCAAAATTTCAACTATTGATTTTATGGCATATTTTTTCATAAAATTAATGATTTTCAAATTAAAAATTGCCAAAAGGCATCTCGTTAAAAGAGTTTAAAATCTAATGTTACGAGATTTATTAAGGCTAAGCATCTCCGATGCTGAAATTGCCCATATAATATTTTCTACAAAGGTTAGACTTCTCCGAAGTGGTTTTATTTGATATTACTTCGGAGAAGTATGACCTTTGTAGTAAGGAAAAAGTAGTGGAGAATAGCATCGGAGATGCTTAACCTTTGCATTTCTTAGAGCCTTCGTGATTTAGATGCACATATTCTTTCTTGAAAAAAATCAATGCCCTTTCCCGCCACCTTTCACAACTTCCTTATCAAAGTCGATGCCTTGTTTACGCAAAACGCCTTGTACGATGATTCCGAAAATGAATAGATACACAAAACAAGCCGCCGCCAATAAATAGGATTGTTGGATGCCAACGGTATCTGCCAATTTTCCTTGTACCACTGGAATAATTGAACCTCCCAAAATCATCATAATCAGAAATGCTGCCCCTTGGTTAGTGAATTTACCCAAACCTGCCGTTCCCAAAGAGAAAATACTGGGCCACAAAACCGAACAAAATAAACCGCCTGAAATCAATGAAAACAAGGCAACTTTACCCGTTGTCATAACGCCAATAATTGACATGATTGCTCCTAATGCCGTGAAAATCAACAACAAACGTACTGGTTTTTCCTGACTCGCAAAGTAGGCTAAAATCATAATAACGATACATCCTGCATACGGAAATAAGTCTGATACATCGCCACTGTACAAAGAATTGGCAATCAAAACGATGGCAAAAGCGATGAATGGAACGATGACAATCAATATCTTTTTGAGGGATTCAGAAGGATTAAAATTCCCGATAGAAGCCGTCCAACGACCAATCATCATACTACCCCAAAAAAGAGATACAAATTTTGAGATTTGAGAAGAATCTAACTTTTCAGTTTCCTTCAAATATTCACCCAAATTTGAGCCAATCGTAACCTCCACGCCCACATATACGAAGATAGCGGTCATACCCAAAATAGCTTGTGGGTAACTCAAAACTGACTTCGCATTTTCGATTGCCCCTGCCTTTGTAACGACAGAATAAATCAAATAGCCTACCATCAAAATCAACATCAGAATAAAAGTAAACATGATGGCTGTTTCAATCGAGAACGCCACCGCAACGCCTACACACAGAGCCAAGAAAGCAAGGGGTAAACCGATAACTTCGTTGCTCACTTGCACGTCTTCCTCATTTTTAATTAGAGGCAATTTAGAAAGCCAAAAGAATAATGCCATCAATAAAAAAAGTACACCCAAAATCAAATAAGGACCTTTCACGTCTTCGATAGACGCTCTGGCGGCGGCATCTTTGGCAATAGAACCGAAGATAGCAAACGACACCAAAGCGGGTCCGATTGTACCACCAACGTTATTGACAGCACCACCCAAATTGATACGTTGAGCCCCTGTTTCAGGAGGTCCGAGAGCAATCATAAATGGCTGAGTGGCAGTTTGTTGGAGAGAAAAACCTAAGCCAACAATGAATAAACCAGCTAACAATAATGGATAAGATGCCGTTTGAGCCGCAGGATAAAACAATAATGTTCCAACTGCCGAAATCAACAGACCGATTACGATACCGTTTTTGTAGCCAATTTTATTCAAAATATCTCCACCCATGAGGCGTGAGAAGGCAAGATAAAGGATTGAGCCAATAAAATAAGCCGCATAAAAGGCAAAATCGACTAATTGGGCTTGGGTTTGAGAAAGGACGAATTTTTCTTTAAATAGTGGAATCAAAATTCCGTTGGATGCCGCTACAAAACTCCAAAAAAACCATACGGTCATGAGTGTGTAAAGGGCGGATTGATTACTTTTGGTTGATGCTTGTGCCATGCGAAATAAAATTTTAGGGGTTTGGTTAATCGTATAATGAATGAATTATTGAATGATGAACGGGGTGCGTAACCTGAGAGAATATTATTTACCCGAATGTATCATTCTAATTTAAAATTCAAATCTAACATTTTTCAAAGCAAAAATTGTGCATTTCTGAGATTAGTTAATAATTTGGATTTTAGCTTATCGGCAATTAATTGCTTGATATTCAGTCAATTAATTGAAAATCAAAGAGTTAATTGCAGCAAAAATTGAAAAAATATGGGTAAAAATGTAGTAAATAAGTCTTTGAATAAATGATTGGCTCCCTACAAGTCAGGAGGGTTTTATGATGAATTATTATCTGATATTAAATAGGATTTGAGGTTAAGCATCTCCGATGCTACTTTCACACACGATACTTTCCTACAAATGTTGTACTTCTCCGAAGTAGTATAAAAGTCTTTACTTCGGAGAAGTGTAACATTTGTAGCAAGAAAGTTGAGATACCAAATAGCATCGGAGATGCTCAACCTTAAAAAGCTGAATAACTTTTACCAATAACCAACCAATGCCCTTAGAACAAACATTTCGCTGGTTCGGGACTAACGACCCCGTTCCGCTATCACATATCCGTCAGGCAGGTGCGACTGGCATCGTGACGGCTCTTCATCATTTGCCCAATGGTATGATTTGGACAATTGATGAAATCCAAAAACGTAAACTCGAAATCGAAGCCGCAGGACTGAATTTCTCAGTGGTCGAGAGCGTACCTGTACATGAAGACATCAAAAAACGCTCAGGAAATTATCGTCAATATATCGAAAATTATAAGACTTCTCTCTTGAATCTCGGCAAGGCAGGAATTGATACCGTTTGCTATAATTTTATGCCCGTTTTAGACTGGACACGGACGGATTTAGACTTTGCCCTTCCCGATGGCTCAACAGCTCTTCGTTTTGATGCAACTGAGTTTGCAGCTTTTGAAATTCATATTCTGAAAAGACCCAATGCCGAAGAAAATTATACCGAAGCACAATTAGACAAAGCCAAAGATTGGTTCGTAAAGTCCTCAGAATCAGACAAAAACAAATTAATTCGTAACATTATTGCGGGTTTACCAGGTAGCGAAGAGAGTTTTACGGTAGAAGAATTTGCGACTGTTTTGCGTGGATATGAAGGTATAGGAGACGCTGAATTACGTCAAAATCTTTACGATTTTCTTCGTGAAATTACGCCCATTGCCGAAGAAGCGGGCATCAATTTAGCCATTCATCCCGACGACCCTCCTTATCCAATTTTGGGTTTACCTCGGGTGGTCAGTACAGAATCTGATGCAAAAAAAATCCTCGAAGCCTACGACAGTCCAAATAATGGGTTGTGCTTTTGTACAGGCAGTTATGGCGTGCGACCAGACAATGATTTGGTCGGTATGGTAGAACGCATGGGCGATAGAATCAATTTTATCCACCTCAGAGCCACTAAACGAGATGCCGAGGGTAACTTCCACGAAGCTGACCATTTAGACGGAGACGTAGATATGTATGGCGTAATGAAAGCCTTAGTTTTGGAACAAAAAAGTAGAATAGAATCAGGCAGAAAAGATTATCGCCTCCCCTTCCGCCCCGACCATGGACATAAAATGTTAGATGATTTGAATCCTACGAAAAGAACTAACCCTGGCTATACTGCCATTGGGCGATTGAGAGGTTTAGCGGAGTTGAGAGGTTTGGAATTAGGGATTTTGAGAGGTTTGGATTGATTTTATTCAAAACGAAAAATTCTCCCAAAATTTCATTAATATTGTTGTATCATTTAGGGGTAAATATTCGTTTAATTGTCTGTAATTAAAGGATATTTTAACTTAGAGGTGAAGAGGATTAGAGTTAGTATTTTATGCGTTTTGTGTTAGTTCAGATTTTGTTTCTCTGTATATCCATTTCTCTAATCCTTTATACTTCTAAGTTAAGATTCAACAATGCTATCAACCATGCACAATAATTTACTGAAAGGAGCGACTATCATTTTAGGAGCTTTTGCAATCATATCGGCTTGTACCAAACAATCCATCGAAACCGAAACCCCAACTGTATCATCATTCAGCTTGATGCAGGATAAGATTCTCACGCCCACCTGTGCGACTTCGGGCTGTCATGCTTCCACTTCTGATAAGTCATTTGTTCAGCATGGATTGGTTTTAGAAAAATCAGTAGCTTACGAAAATCTGTTTGGGGTTACGCCCGTAAACTTACTCTCGAAGGGGGATGGACACTTGCGTGTGAAGGCGTACAAGTCATTGGAGAGCTTGTTGTACCATAAATTAAATTGGGACGTAACGCACCACGGCGGTAAACAATACGGTTTACCAATGCCTCTGGGAAGTACCGCTTTGAGCGTTGGACAAATAGAGTTCGTCCGTCGTTGGATTGAGGCAGGAGCTCCCAAAGCGGGTGAAGTTGCCGATGCTAAATTATTGGATGATAAAACGCCAAGTATATCCTCCAATGAAAATTTTGTACCCATGAACTCTCCAAAAACAGAAGGTGTTGAGGGCTTCCAATTGAAAGTAGATAAATTTGAAGTAGCTCCTAATTTTGAGCGTGAGTTGTTTGTGAGAAGAAATGTTGGCAATAATTCTGAGGTTTATATCAACCGTATCAAGTTGCAGTCACGCCAAAATAGCCACCACATGGTTTTGTATGATTTTAGAAATAAGACAGGTTTGCCAGCATTAGACCAAATTAGAGATTTACGTAATCCTGATAATAGCTTAAATCTTATTACAGCAATTCAAGCATCAAATCATGTTTTCTTAGGCGGAGGTACACAAGCCAATCAAGAATATGTATTTCCAGAAGGGACAGCACTATTGCTTCCAGCTAACTATTCTATGGATTTGAACCCGCATTATTTCAACAAAACGAAAAATGTATTGTACGGTGAAAATGTAGTAAATCTTTACACTACGGATAAATCAAAGGTGAAATATGTAGTGAAAACGATTGATTTTAATAATACAACTTTAAATATTCCAGCGAACCAGAAAACAGTAATTACCAAAGATTTTACATTTAGTACAAACGTCAAAATCGTGTCCTTGACCTCGCATACGCATAAATTTGGAGAGAAATATGTTATCAAAATCAAGGGAGGAGCGAGAGACGGAGAAGTAGTTTATGAGAATTTAGACTGGGAACATCCAGCGGTGATAAATTTTGCCACACCAATTGCTTTGAAAAAGGGTGAAGGCTTGACATCAGTAGTAACTTATAACAATACTTCAAACCAAAAATTAGCCTTCGGACTGACTTCTGATGATGAAATGAATATTATTTTTGGGTATTATTATGAGGAGTAGGTTAGTAGGCAGTTTTCAGTAGGCAGTGCAATAAAAATTCATAAATTTATCCCATCAAAAAAGAGGCTTCTAAATTCAAGAAGCCTCTTTTTTGATATTTGAAATGGCAGATTTTCCTGCACACTGCCTACTGAAAACTGCCTACTAAAATTACTGCTGATGAACATCCGACCCACCCGAAGCACTTGACTTCACGACTCTCGCTCCGCCTTTGTGATAGACATCACTTCCACCCGTTGCCGAAATACTGATTTCTTTCTCCGCCCATACGTGTGCGTCAGAACCGCCCGTTGAGGAAACACTACAAAAATTTGTGCGTAAGTTCTTGGCTTTCAGATCACTACCACCTGTGGCAGCGGCTTTGAAAACTGTTGCTGTGCCTGATAAAGTTACATCAGACCCACCCGTAGTTTCACAGGTTAATTCGTCAGTATCTAATTCTAATTTTATATCTGAGCCGCCCGTAGCTCTCAAATCTAATTTAATCAAGTCCAATTTCCCTTCTGAAAAAACGTCTGAACCACCCCTTGCTGAAATGCTATTGAGGTCTTTGACAGTTACATAAACTTTGGAGTTTTTCCTGTTAGTCCATTGGAAATCAAAACTAAACCAACCTTTTTCAGTGCCAGTGTAGATTTTCAAAACATCCCCTTCTTTTTCGGTTTTGATTTTTGAAATATTATCTTCATCAGCTACTACTCTGACTGATTCGACACTTCCTTGTTTTAAATAGAGGTCAATTCCACTCGAAATACGAATGCCTTTGAAGTTGGAAATATTACGGATTTCTTCTTTCATTTGTGCATAAATACTTGATACACAAAGATTTAAGAATAATAAAATGACGATGGATTTAGTTGAGGTTTTCATGATTTTTAGATTTATGTATTGTAATTGAATGATTTATTGATAAGATGCAATGAGAGAGTAAAAGGTTGCATACGTATTTGTTGTTATTTAAACGATATTTTGATTCTTTTGTGTTGAAAAAATGACTGCTGATTGAAAAGCTTTATTCTGTCTGAATCAGGATTATAGGATTTTCAGATTTTCAGGATTTTTATCCTGTTATTCCTTGAATCTTGTAAATTCTGATTCAGACAAAATAGAACTTTCTGAATACTACGAAGGAAAAGAAATCTTCCCCATAGAAACCGAAGGAATCCCACGGCGAGAACCAAAATCTGATTCACCACCAGAGACCGTTTCATTCGCCAAAATCGCAAAAAGAACCGCCTCCTTCGCATCTCCCGAAATACCTAAATCATTGGTTTTAAGAAAATTACAAGGCAATAATTCTTTCAACCAGTTTACCAATAAAGGATTGTGCATTCCTCCGCCCGACATATACACGTTGAAATCACTGATAGAAATATCTGTATTTTTTACTGTAAAATTAATCGCCTCCGCAATCGTCTCAGCACTAAAACGAGTGAGCGTTGCCAACAAATCATTGACAGAAATATGTTCTGTATTACTCTTTGCCTGAGCTTTTTTGACATATTCAATACTAAATAATTCGGGCCCAGTTGTTTTGGGAAATGCCCCTTTGAAAAAATCATCCGCTTTTAGTTCCTCCAAAAGTGCTTGATTTACAGAACCTTGTCTCGCAATTTCAGCATCTTTATCGTAGGCTTTTTCTGGAAAATAATGTCTCGTAAAAGCATCAATGAGTGTGTTACCTGTACCCGTGTCTGTTACAAAAACCTCCTCTGGATTCATTGTGGCGGGTAAATAGGTAAAATTAGCAATCCCACCCATATTGAGCATGATTCGATTTTCGCCTTTTTTACCAAAAATAAAATAATCACCATAAACCGCCAATGGAGCTCCTTCACCCCCTGCGGCTATGTGTTTTTGTCGAAAGTCTGAAAGTGTGATGATGCCCGTTTTTACGGCAATGTGGTCGCCATCCCCAATTTGTAAAGTTGCGTTTGAGAACTTTTCTTGCTGATGCAAAATCTTGGGGGCGTGCATTACCGTCTGCCCGTGTGAAGCGACTAAATCCACGTCCTGCGTAGGGATATTCCAACGTTGCAGACAATCCAAAATCATATCGGCATGGAGTGTTCCAATCCATTCGTTTAATAGTGCAAGATGTTGAAAATCAATGGTTTGTTTGGCAAAAACCTTACGAATTTCCGTTTTTATTTCTTCTGAATAATCAACCGTATCAAAATTTAATAGCCTGACTTCGGTACTTTCTCCCGCCCCCGAAACTTCGCAAAGAGCCACATCAAGCCCATCCATTGATGTACCCGACATCAGACCAATAATTTTACGAGAAGGTTTTTGAGCAATTTGATAAAGGGATTGAAGATTTTTGTTCATTGTAAGTATTGATTTATTGATGAGTTTCCCTATTTCGCTAAGGCAATCGTAATATTCCTAAACTCAATCGGTCCATGGTCACCTTGAAACATGATAGGACCAGGCTCTGATTCGTTGCTATCAATTGCCCCGCCCGTGATGCCTGGGATTTCGTTTTTATAGATGGTCGTTTTGCCATTTAGCATAACTGTTACGACTCTTCCCACTAAGGTAATATCAAAACTTTGCCATTCACCCGCTTTTTTGGCGGGCATTTCTAAGGGTTTCACAAAGCCATAAATCCCTCCCAGTTCAATCACTGACGGTTCTACGCCGAATCCATCCGTGATTTGAGCCTCATAACGCCCACGTAAGTACACGCCACTATTGCTACCCGCTGGCACACGAAACTCTACGTGCAATTTGAAGTCATTAAAAGTCTGAGTCGTTCTGATATTTGCCCCAGATTTTGGACTTTTCATCACGCCATTTTCTACAACCCATTGGCTTGCTTTTTCGGGACGATCTTCTCTTCCAATAGCTTCCCAACCCTCTAAATTTTTGCCATTAAAAATAGCCATTGGTTTTCCAAAAGTAGGTTCAGTTGTATTAATTAATTTCGGAGCTTTTACGCCTACCCAGTTGATAACTTCGCCATTGGGCTGATTCATTGTACCCATCAGTTTTCCATCTTTCAAGTCAGCTTCTACCACAAGGTCTTTGTCTTCTTTATCCCACTGTGGCGGAATGGCAAAAGACATTTTATTATCCTTAAAATTGACCCGTGAAATAGGTCTGGCACTGCCACCGCTTCCCACAAAACGCCCATTGAGGTATTTGAGACCAGAATGATTGACTTCTAACCAAGAAGGAATCTTTTTATCGCCTTTGGTAATGGTGATATCCCAACGCCCTTCGATACTTTGGGCTGAAATGCTTAGTGTTGTGCATAAAATACATAACAGGATTGATAACAGAGTTTTCATTGTTTTGGGTTTATTTGATTTGAAACGTTCTAATTTGCTAATTTAATCAGATATTCTTTATCCTCGTTCATCTATCCGAAATATTGAATTTATTTTCAAAACTATATATTTTTGTAGGCGTAATGCAAACATCCATTTTTACATCAAACTTATTCAAATCCTCAATTATTTCAATGGGTTCTTCTAAACATAAACCCACTTTCAAGGTTTTTGGGCTACAATTTTGGAGAAATCTATCGTAAAAACCTTTGCCGTACCCTACCCGATTTCCTTGTTTATCAAAAGCTAAAAGTGGAATAATTACCAAGTCTATTTGCTCAGGAAGGATTTTTTCTTGATTTCCCCCTGACGGTTCTAAGATTCCCCAGTGGTTTTCTGTTAGACTTTTTTCATCAAAAATATAGTTTTCTAATTCCGATTTTTCTGGGAAAATTTTGGGAATTACAATATTTATTTCTGGAAAATTTTGTTGCAAATATCTAATAATCAACCAAGTATCAATTTCATTATTTTTAATAATTGGCAAAAAGATATGAAGGTTTTTAATTGTTGAAAGGTCAAAATTCTGAAAAAATAAATTAGCGATTTGTTGGCTTTTGGTAGCCATTTCTTCGGCTGAAATTGCCTTTCGTTTGGAGAGGTAGTGTTTGCGGAGTTCGGCTTTTTTCATTAGAAAATTCACTTACAAAATACGGTTAAATTTATAAAACCCTCCTAAGCGTTTCAAACGCTTAGGAGGGTTAATATCAACGGAATAAGTTTTATCAATCCTCCCCACCCCGTACCCCCGAAAGAATCGTTGAACCGAAGAAAATAGCATTCAAAAATAACTTATTTGTACCATACCAAAAAGCTCTGAAATTAGGGTTATCCGTCATAACAATCACTTTACCTGAGCCGTAACTCGTTGCTACTACCGAAGGCGTATTTTTCAGCATTTTCTTGCTTCTCTCTGTGATATAGCCACTTAGCAAAGGCTCGTTGGTATAAATCAATGGAGCATTGTAAGGGTCTCTGATTTTTTCTAAGAAGATAGAATTATCTCTAAAAACGCTCAATGTTTGGTCTTTGTAACCGTAGCCAATAGGATGCGTTGGGTCAATTTTTACTTGGAAAATCGCCCCAGAAATTTGTTGAACACCTCTGTATCGTTCCGCCAAGGCGTAGGGTTTTGGGGCTGAGGTATCGGCAGGAATCGTCTTGATTTTCACGGGTGAAAGTCCTTTGGATGCTACCCAATTCACGGCATCAGTCATGGCAATTAATACGCCACCTGCACGAACCCACGACTTAATTTTCTCTTCTTCCAAGGTATTAAAATCTCCACTCGAAAGTATCAACGTGTTATATTTCTCCAAGTTCATGCGGTTGGCTTGCGTAATATCCGCCATCGTGAGAGGAATATTTACCCGAGTATCCAATAAATGCCAAATCTCCCCTGCATCATTCGGATTGATGTTTAATCCTGTGAGCATCAAAGGTTTAGGTTGTCTGATGGGAGAGAAAAGACTACTGCCTAAGTCAATTCCGTTGGGTGTTAAACCTGTATTCATGGCATAGAAATCAACTCCGTCTCGTTCTGCCAAGGTTTGTAGAAGGGCGGTTAATGTCTCAAAATTAGCTTGTTGGTTTGTGCCAGCCGTAATCTCAATTGTTCCGTAACTAAACTCTTTTGTACCACCCTCGATTACACCTGTGAAAGGCTCAGTTGCCACTTTTAATTTGTAGCCTTTTTTCTGTAATTCATACGCCGTGCGTGGGGCGAAATAACTGTTCCATTCAAAGACATAACCATAATTGCTTCTACCAATTACTTTCCCTTTTGCGGATTCATTTTTCGTCAATTTTGTTCCCAAAGTCAAAGGCATTTTTACCTCCGAATAAGGAACATTGAAGCACAGAGGCATCGACCAAGCGGAAATATCGTAGAAAAGTGAATCCTCGAAAGTAGTTCGTTTTTCAAAAATTCCGTGAATCAAACGGTGTTGCGGTTGGTTCAAAGGAACAATGTATGACGAACCTTTTTTGAAAGATTTTCCTTCTAAATTTTCATCTTTTGCTACTTCAAAAACATCAATTTCGTGCTGACGGAGGATTCTTATCATCTCAGAAACCTTCACAAGGTCGTTTCCACCGCCAAAAACGTAGGATTGGGTTGCGGAAGTGTTTTTTTCTTGGTAAAAATTTCGCTGATAATCCAACAACTCCTGACGCATACTTCGGGCAGCTTTGAGAGTCGAAAGGGTCGTCGTAAATTGATTTCTAACGGTGAAAGCAAAACTCAAATTTCCATTTTGGGTTTCCTGCAAATGCCCTCTTGAACTGGCTTGTTCAAACAAAATCCCGATGCAACCCTGCACATCTGGGAAGGTCGAACCTTTACCATAATAAAAATCATCGTAGCCCTCACGAGTGAAGTACAATGAACCGATTTTATCTAAAGCTGCGGCATGAAAAGTCCCGACTTTATCCGTCAATTCAATGTTCTTTTTGGGCGTGAGTGGGTGCGTACGAGTGGGGATTCCAGGCTGAAAAAAGAAGGAAGAATTGGGTCCCATTTCGTGGTGGTCGGTCAGGATATTGGGCTTCCATTCGTGATATTTTTGGATTCTGCCCTTGCTTTCTGGGTGTTGCGTATAGAGCCAATCACGGTTTAAATCGAACCAATAGTGGTTAAAACGCCCCCCAGGCCACATTTCGTTGAGTTCACGACTATTGGGGTCGGCAACTAAGTTTTGGCTTTTATTGGCATTCACCCAACTCGCAAAACGTTCACCCCCATCGGGATTAATTCTTGGGTCAATCAGTATGACGACTTCATTCAAAAGCGAGTCAATTTCTGCCCCTTGTGCCGCCGCTAAATAATAAGCTGCCAAGACCGAGGCATTTGTTCCGCTGGCTTCGTTGCCATGCACCGAATAACCCATCCAGACTACGGCAGGCATATTTTTGGTATCTAATTTTGCCGCTTTGTCGGGTTCAAATAGAGCGTGATGGTCGGCTTTTATTTGAGCAATATTGGTCAAATTTTTCGGAGAAGTAACGGTCATTAAAAGAAGTGGACGGTTCTCATACGTACGTCCGTACTCCACCATACTCACCCGATTTGAGAGTTCGGCAATTTTTTTGAAATAACCAATCAGGGCATCGTATTGAATGTGCCAATCACCCACCTGATAGCCCAAATATTGCTGTGGCGTGGGTATTTTGGGGTCGTAAATGACATTTTGAGGTAAATAGTAATTGTCTTTCACTTGCCCAAAACTGAGTTGAGCCATGAATAAAAGCAAAAAAGCGGCGAACCGCTTTTTGTAATTTATGTTAGGTAAATTGTTTTTCATTGGTTGGTTTGTTGAAATTTGTAGTACAATTATACGCAATATTTTGAGAAATACAGCACATCTTATCGTCATAAATTATCTCGCTTTAATGATATTTTATATCTTTACGCATCATTCATCTAAAAACAATTATCCATGTACATAGGCTCAATCGACCAAGGCACAACCAGCACTCGTTTTATTATTTTCGATAAACAAGGAAATCAAATTTCGGTAGGACAAAAAGAACATAAGCAGATATACCCACACGCAGGTTGGGTTGAACACGATACTGACGAAATCTGGCAAAATACCCAAGAAGTAATAGGTTTGGCATTAGGTAAAGCCAATCTTTCTATCACAGATATTGCTGCCGTAGGTATTACTAATCAGCGTGAAACTACCGTAGTTTGGAATAAAAATACAGGTCGTCCATACTACAATGCCCTTGTGTGGCAAGATACTCGTGTCGGAAATATGGTTGCCGAATTATCCAAAGATGGTGGGGCAGATAGATTCAGAGATAAAACGGGTTTACCATTAGCTACGTATTTTAGTGGTCTGAAAATCAAATGGTTACTCGAAAATGTGGAAGGTCTCAGAGAAGATGCTGAACAAGGAAATGCCATTTTCGGCAACATGGATACCTTTATCATCTGGCATCTCACGGGTGGTACAGACGGAGGCGTACACGTAACGGACGTAACCAACGCCAGCCGCACGCAATTGATGGATTTAAAAACGATGGCGTGGGACGATGAGATTTTGTCGATTTTGAACATTCCAAAAGCGATGTTACCCGCCATCAAATCAAGTAGTGAAGTTTACGGAGAAGCTCGTGGTGTACTCGCAGGTGTACCCGTGGCGGGAGACTTGGGCGACCAACAAGCTGCCCTTGTCGGACAAACGTGCTTTGCCCCAGGCGAAGCCAAAAATACTTATGGAACGGGCTGTTTTATGTTGATGAATACAGGCACAAAAATCACACCTTCCAATTATGGATTGCTCACAACTGTTGCTTATCAGTTTGGAAATCAGCCAGTTAATTATGCTTTGGAGGGTTCAGTCGCCATCACAGGAGCATTAGTTCAGTGGCTTCGGGATAATTTAGAAATCATCAAAAAGAGTTCGGATATTGAGACTTTGGCGAATACTGTTGAGGACAATGGAGGCTGTTATTTCGTCCCCGCCTTTTCGGGATTGTACGCACCCTACTGGAAGGCAGATGCTCGTGGAGTCATTGCGGGTTTGACTCGCTACGTAACCAAAGCCCACATCGCAAAAGCCGCTTTGGAAGCCACCGCTTTTCAGACTTTGGAAGTATTGGAAGCGATGGAAAAAGACTCAGGAATTAGCATTTCTTCGCTTCGTGTGGACGGTGGAATGGTTGTAAATCAGACACTTATGCAATTTCAGTCGGACATGGTAGAAGTACCAGTCGTATGCCCAGCCATGATAGAAACTACCGCATTGGGAGCCGCATACGCCGCAGGTTTGGCAGTAGGATATTGGGCGGATTTAGACGATTTGAAACAAAATTGGGGCATCGCCCACACATGGAAACCCAACATGGAAGCCTCGAAAAGAAGTAAATTGTATCATTATTGGAAGAAAGCTGTTGAGCGGAGTTTTGATTGGGAGGAGTAGGGAAATCTTTTCTGTACTTGTTACCAATCAAAGAATTTGCCAAAAACTGAAACATCTTTCAAAAATTGCAAATTATTTGCATAAATAATTTTAAATTCTCATATTTGAGAAAAATTTATAAATTCTAAGTCAATGTGGAATGATAAAGTCAAACGAATTCTCAAATCTGAATTAGTGAAAAGGGGGGTTTCTACTGAAGATTTAGTTTCGTTATTGAACGAAATTGGTATTGTAGAAACTAAATCAAGTATAGATAGCAAAATTAGTAGAGGAACATTTAGTGCTTCTTTTTTCATACAATGTTTGTACGTAATCGGATGTAATAAAATTGAAATTGACGAACTGCGTTCAATTTTTAAATTTTCAGAATTTTCAAACTTAATGGTAGCCGCCGAATCAGCCGTTGAATATAAAACTAATGTTAATGAAAAATAAGACCATAAAATTTATTGATTTATTTGCTGGACTTGGGGGAATTCGCCTTGGTTTTGAACAAGCATGTCGTGAAAGAGGCATACAAACAGAATGTGTTTTAACTTCTGAAATAAAGCCTTACGCCATACAAACCTTGAAACACAATCATGAGCACGAGAATTTTGTTGGAGATATTTTTCAAGTCAAAAATGAAGATATACCTGATTTTGATTTCTTGTTTGGAGGGTTTCCATGTCAGCCATTTAGTGCAAGTGGAAAGCGTCATGGATTTGCAGATACAAGAGGTACTTTGTTCTTTGAAATAGAGAGAATCATCAAACATAAGCAACCAGAGGGTTTTATTCTTGAAAATGTAGAAGGTTTAGTAAAACATGACATTGAAAATAAGGGAGACGAAATTGGACGAACTTTGAGTACAATTTTATATAAACTCAGAGAAGAATTGGGTTATGAAGTTTCTTGGAAAGTATTAGATTCTGTTCATTTTGGCGTACCTCAATCACGTAAAAGAGTTTTTATTGTAGGTACAAAAAACAGACAAGTTTCATTGAATAATTTTGAACCCACATATCAAGTTTTAAAGGATATTTTGGAGAAAGATAAACCAACAATGAATACTGATTTTACCAAGAAATTATTATCTCATTTTACGATTAAAGAACTATACGGAAAGTCAATAAAAGATAAACGAGGTGGTGATAATAATATTCATAGTTGGGATATTGGGTTGAAAGGAGAATGCACCAAAACACAACTTAATTTACTCAATCGTTTATTTAAAGAACGAAGAAAAAAACAATGGGCGGGTGAAATAGGTATTGATTGGATGGATGGTATGCCCCTGACCCTCAATCAAATACAATCATTTTATCCACCTAATAATTTATTTGAAAATATTGATTTAAGGTCGGAATTAGACGATTTGGTTGATAAAGGGTATTTAAGATTTGAACATCCTAAAAAATTAGTAAATGATGATACTGAAAATGGCTTAACTACATCAAGAATTTATGATGAAACAAAACCAAAAGGGTATAATATTGTAACAGGGAAGTTGAGTTTTGAAGTAAATAAAATCTTAAATCCTCACGACATTGCCCCTACGCTTGTAGCTACTGATATGGTCAAAATTGTGGTACCTGATGGGGAAGGTATTAGGCGGTTAACTAAAAGAGAAGGCTTACGATTATTTGGTTATCCAGAAAATTATGAAATCCCTGTCAAAGAAAGTTTAGCATTTGATTTATTAGGAAATACAGTTGTTGTACCTGTAATAAAAGCTATTTCAGATAGAATATTAGATGTAATCGAAGTAGATAATATTTTTGAAATGATTAAGGAAAATGCAGAGGCTATATGTTAGCCCCTGCATTTTTTAAATATTTAGCTGAAACTGTGGATAGCCAATCTTTTTTGTACTGGTCACACTGAGGATATAAATCGTGTGTTTGAGCTATTGCTTCCAAAAAGTCTTTCTTGTTTTCAAATGGTTGGTATTGTAATCTTGATGAATACCAAGTACAAGGTCTTAAATTATAAATTTGATTTCTTTTTACTTGTAGTTTGATTGGGTCTTGACCAGAAGGACTCGTCAATTCCCAAACTTTTTTTAGCCAAATATTATCAATTGAAAGAGATGAGTCTATCATTCTGTAACTCAAAATCAAATAATCGGCATCAATTCTTTCAGGAATTGTCAAAAGAGAAGTACAATAACTGTCAAAGTTAGCTATATCAAAAGCGGGACTGGCATCTGCATTAAAAGTCTTCAATTCTAAAAAATCAGAGGTATTACTTTCACTCAATAAAAAATCTGGGAAAGCCTGAGTATTTGCTGGTGTTCTGAAATACAGATTTTTCTGTAATAACCACTCTTTTAGCCATTCTTGCAACAAATCACCAATGGCATCTTTTCCATTATATTTTGCAGAAATACCACCCAGAGTTATTTCAATACTACCAATCTGTTGTTTGATTTTGAATTCGTTGAGTAATAGGTCGTAGATTTCAATGGCAGTAACTTTTTTATTTTGAGTCATTTTCTGAGATTTTCAAGTTTTCACGAATATACGGGTATAATTCTGTTTTTTTAAAGTTTTTAACTGATTGGTTAAGTATTTAACCTATATCAACCCCACAACAAAATGAACAACAAACCCATCCTATCAACCTTCATTTTCTTAACACTATTTTCCTGTGATAATCCACGAATGGAAAGTAAACCAAATCAAGAAATCCCCAAGGCATTGGATGATACAAAATCTTCGTATGATATTGTTTCTAAAAGTGGCAGATATGAAGATTTGGTAGAAAGTTTATATGCTGAACTTTCAGAAAAAACGCCCGAATTGAGCCAATTAGAAGATAAAATAGAAAATCTTAGAAAAAGTAAGGGCGATTCGACAGAATCATTTAATCAATACAATCAGAAAAATCAGGCTTATTTTAGCTCTGTGAATGGACACATTGAACAAATAAAAGATGTTGTTTTACGAGAAAAAATGAAGGCTTTGATTACCGCCAATTTATCAAAATACAACTCAAAAGTATCTCCACATTTAGATTTACTCAAAGCAATTGATGATAAAAATGTAACTCTTAATGACCTCCATGCTGTTTTGAAAATCACAAGGACATTGCCTCTCATTGAAAAGTATCAGAAAGAGAGTTTACCCGCAACAAAATCAATAAAAGAGTTCTCAAAAAGGTTGGATGAAACTTTGAAATACGCTGATACGCTTGTGAAAAAATAGGTTATAAAAATCAATAAACCAAATACTCCTTCGGAATAATAATCTCAAACCGTCCACCCATAAACACATACAAAATCGAAGTCGCAACCAAAGCAAAAATTGAAATAATCACCCAAAAATGAACCTTTGCTTGTTGTTCGCCAATCTTTGAAATCATCTTGTGTTGATGCACATTCGCTATGTGTGTCGCAAAGGACATGATGCCCAAAGCGTAGTAAGGAATAAAATACCATTTGATAGGATTTTGTAAAACGACCCGTGAGGCAAAATAGAAATTGGTATCGAATCCAAAATAATATCTTTGTCCAATCGTGGCGGCAATGTGTTGGATAATAAACAAGCCCAGAATCACGCCAGAATAGATTTGCACCTTCTCAAACGTAGTTTTTTCTTCCTTTTTCCTAAGCCTAACAATCAATTTCACGCCACTTAATGCTTGAAATAGAAAGCATGAAATCAAGAACACTTCAACAATGGGTTGCCGATAAATGATTCTGAAAGTATCAAGAATCCGTTGATGCGTAGCGATTCCAAACCACGCCATTGAATGATTGAAGAGATGGGCAAATACAAAAATAGAGACAATGATTCCCGAAATGCGATGTAAGTTTTTATAAATCATTTTAACAGAAATATTTTTCGTCAAAATTCACTAACAAAACCGACTTCTCTTTTGATATAAATCAAATTCGGTTTCGGGAGGCTCTAATTCTACTCAAAGTTTCTTGGGTAATGCCCAAATAGGAAGCAATATCGCCCAAAGGTACACGCAATTCGATATGAGGATAAATGGAAATGAGGTTCAGATAGCGTTGTTGGGAACTCTCAAATTGTAGCGAAACCACTCGCTGTTGGAGTTGAAGCATTGTTTTGGTGGTACTGATTCTGCCGAGTCGTTCAAAATCATGGTATTTGTCAGAGAGCGTCATCATGTCTTCTCTCGAAACTACCAACAAGGTCGAATCTTCCAATAATTCGATATAATGTGGGCTTGGAATAAAGAGAAAAAAACTATTGATGGCACAAATAAAATCATGTTCAAAGGCAAACCAATCCGTAATATTTTTGCCGTCTTTCAAATAATAAGCCCTCGCACAACCTTCAACAATGAAGAATAATTTATCAGAAAATTGCCCTTCTTTGACTAATTGATGCCCTTTCTGGAAAGACTGAATCTGAGCGTATTGTTCTAATTCCTTTTTGCATTCGTCTGAGAGGGGGGAGAAAGTTTGGGTGATTATTTGGATAGTTTCTTTTAACATTTGGTTAAAAATATAAATTGCCTCTACTTTGTTACAAAAAAACGATAAAATTACCCCTACTTTGTTACAAATTTATTACTCAACCCAAATTATCCATATCAAAAGGCAACACTTTTATCCGCTTACCAGTCAATCTAAAAATGGCATTCGTCAATGCAGGGGCAATAGGAGGAAGTCCAGCTTCGCCAATGCCGCCTGGGTTTTCTAAACTTTCGATTACGTGAACTTCAATTGGGAAATTGGCTTCTGACATTCTTAGCATTTGATAATCATGAAAATTATTTTGCTGGACTTTCCCATCCACGAAAGTAATACCGTTTTTGATTGCTGTCGAAATTCCCATCACGATGTTTCCTTGCGTTTGAGCCTTCACATTATCAGGATTTATCGTTAATCCACAGTCCACAACCGATACAACTTTCTCAATTTTTACGCCATTGCCACGCTTAGAAACGGTTACGGCTTGGGCAATAAATGTTCCGTATAATTGAGCCATCGAAATACCAACTGCCTGTCCTGATTTTACGTTTTTATAGTCAGATTTTACGCCTAATTCTTGCAAAACCTTCAACATTCGAGGTTCTTTTTCCAACATTTTTACTCGAAATTCCATCGGGTCAGCACCTGCCAAATTTGCCATTTCATCAATGAAACTCTCTTGCGGAAACACGTTATGACAAGCCGACGGGGCTCTCCACCAGTGAATAGGTACGGGAGCTTCGGCTAAATTGGATGAATTTCTACGGTTCGGAATGTTGTACGGACTTCCTTTAAAACCGACAGATTCGATATTCACAAAATCGGGTTTAGTTTTGAAATCCATCTTGGCGGCTTGTCGCAAAATGGCATCGCCCACTTGCTTATGATTTAAGCCCGAAAGAGCATTATTTTCATCCAAACTTCCCTGCATTGCACTCAGCATCGCTGGGCGGAAAGGACCTTGTTTGATGTCGTCTTCACGAGTCCAAATCAACTTCACGGGCTGGTTTACTTGCTTGGCAATGTGGACGGCTTCCATCACGAAATCAGCATTCGATTTACGTCCAAAAGCCCCTCCTAAGAACATAGCGTTCACTTTTACGTTCTCGGGCTTGAATTTGAAATACTCCGAAACTTGTTTCACAACGCCATCAATCGACTGAACCGAAGCCCAAATTTCTACCTTTTCACCTTGCACCCACACGGTAGCACTCACGGGTTCGATGGGCGAGTGTGCCATGTGTGAAGTCTCATAAACCGACTCCAATTTCTTGGTTGATTCGGCATAGGTTTTGGCAAAATCACCCTTTGAATTATCGGCATAAACATTACCATCTTGCTTGCCCAATTCTCTGAGTTTTTCAAAATAGGTATCCGAAGAAAATTTCTCAACGCCTTCTTCATTCCAATTGATTTTCAAGGCTTTACGACCTTTCAGAGCTGCCCAATAATTATCCGCCACCACCGCAACTGCCTCTGGAATGGCATGAGCCAATTTGCGTTCGGTTTTCAAAACGTACTTTACGCCCTTCACTTTCATTGCTTCCGAACCGTCAAAACTGCCTACTTTTCCATAAATCGCAGGAGGCATTTCTATGGTGGCATAAAGCATATTTGGCAAAGTGGCATCAATCCCAAAAGCGGCTTTCCCGTTGGTTTTTGAAGGAATTTCTGGACGGGGCAATGATTTTCCCAACAACTTAAAATCCTTCGGGTCTTTGAGGGTTGGATTCTTGGGGACTTCCAATTTTGAGGCTTCCGCAATCAATTCTGCATAGCTCAAAGATTTATTGGTAGGCTTGTGATACACCTTTGCTTCTTTCGCAAAACACTCATTCACAGGTACTTGCCATTTATTAGATGCCGCCTTGATAAGCATTTCCTTCGCCGCTGCCCCCGCCTGACGCATGGGCTTCCAGCGTGAACGAATGGAGTTTGAACCTCCAATATTTTGAGCACCGTACTTAGCTGTGCCATCAGTCATGCGGATTTCGATTTGTTCCATCGAAACCTCCAATTCCTCCGCCAAAAGCATGGGAATAGCTTGCCAAGTACCTTGTCCGACATCGGGTTTAGCATTATACAAAATAATTTTTCCTAAATCATCAATCACCACGTAGGGACTCAGTTCAAGTCCGAGGGCAGCGTTTGAAATATCCGATAATTTATGGATTTCACTTTTCGCACCTCCCCAAGAAGGCAATGAAAAACCGATAGCCAATAATGAACTGGCTTTAATGAAATCTCTGCGTGAGTTGTTGGTTTTCATGGGATTTGTTGATTGAAATTTCAATACAAAGATTTATAACTATTATTCTTAATCTCCTCCTGCACAAAATCGTTAAATTTCTCCAAAGCATCAAAATGTCGGAAAACTTTTAAGAGTGTATCAATGGTAATATTTTTCCCACCTTCTAAATTCTGAATCGTAATTCTTGACATATTCAAAATCTCCGCCAATTGGTCTTGCGAGAGGTTTTGTTTCTTCCTCACCATCTTTACCCATTTGCCGAGGTCAGTTTTTATGTCCTTTATTTTTAGTGTTTCAAAAAGCATAATTTTGACTATTATATTATGCAAATATAGTAAAAAGAAGGTAAAAGCAAATTATAATTAGCAAAAATATAGCTTGATTATCTCCCAAAATTACTTCCTAAACTCGCCGTCCACAATTCGCCAAATATTTAAGGGGTTTGACGTTTTCAATTCATCTGGTAATAAATCCTCTGGAAAACTTTGGTATGTGGCTGGACGAACAAAACGTTTGATGGCATCTGGACCTACAGAGGTAAATCGTCCGTCCGTGGTTGAAGGAAATGGTCCTCCGTGTTGCAAGCCATAACACACTTCTACGCCCGTGGGTACATTATTAAAATTCAATCGTCCTGACATATTTCTGAGCGTGTCCACAATCTCTTCATTGGCTTTCAAGTCATTCTCAGTCGCCATCAAAGTTGCCGTCAATTGCCCTTCCAAATGTCCTAAAACCTCCGTTAATTGAGCCAAATCTTTGCATTTTACTATCAAAGAATATGGTCCAAAAACCTCTTGATGAAGCGTTGGATTTGCCAAGAAAATATCTCCACTAACTGATGCTACCGTGGGTATTCCCTGGGTTTCGGCAGTTTTACTGATTTTGGAAACGGATTCTGTAACCACACCATTTTGTGCTAAGGCAATTGTTCTTTTGGCATCATAATTTTTATAAATCCCAGCGTTAAGCATCGTTCCAGGAGCAATTTTTTCTATTTCATCGGATAAAACATCCAAGAATTTTTCGAGGTCAGTTCCTTCAATTCCGATGATTAAACCTGGATTTGTACAGAATTGTCCAACACCCACCGTGATTGAACCTGCATAAGTAAGTGCCACATTTTCAGCATCTTGGCTCATTTTTTCAGGCATCAAAACTACTGGATTAATACTTCCCATTTCTGAAAAAACAGGAATTGGCTCTGGACGTTGATTCGCCATATCGAAGAGGGCTTTTCCTCCTCCAAAAGAACCTGTAAACGCAACTGCCTTAGTTTGTGGGTGCATCACCAGTGCCTTTCCCACTTCAAATCCATCGCCTCCGTCCACGTGAGCAAATGTACCCGCAGGCATACCCGTACGCTCGGCAGCACGCTCAATCGCACCCGCCACCATCGCCGAAGTTTTGGCATGACCAGGGTGACCTTTCACGACCACAGGACAACCAGAAGCTAAGGCAGAGGCGGTATCTCCACCCGCCGTTGAGAAGGCAAAAGGGAAATTACTCGCCCCAAAAACCACCACTGGACCTGTTGGAATCAACATTTTACGTAAATCCATCTTGGGCAATGGCTGACGGTCTGGTTTGGCGGTGTCAATTCGTGCATCTACCCACGAACCTTCTTCCAACATATCGGCAAACATTCTCAGTTGCGTCGTTGTACGTCCACGCTCGCCTACTAATCTCGCTTCGGGTAAGTTGGCTTCTTGCATCGCTGTTTGGACTAAATCCATACCCAAGGCTTCGATTTCCTCGGCGATAGCTCTCAAAAACGGAGCTTTTTGTTTTCCAGAAAGTTTACGGTATTTCTTGAATGCTTCGGAAGATTGAAGCATGATTTGATTGATTTCTTGCATGGTTTTTTTATAATAAATTGATTACGAGTTGCTATGATTTGTTATTTTGATGAAAGAGTGGTTTTTGCAACAGTTAAAACCTCAAATTTCGTTAAAAATCAAATATACTGATTCTTAGTTTTTACTACAATTATTACAAAGCAATTCTAAAAAATATGGTTCTCTGACAGTTTTATAGAATGACTCATGTAGGTACGAGCAAATGTTGCCCAATAGCATTCGTACCTACCATAAAAATTGTCAGAGAACCATTAAATCCCTTTGTCAAACATCCCAAAACCTTGTCAAAAACCCCTCTGGTTTGTTGTTTAGCCCATTTTCTTGACCAATACCCCTTTGATTTGACAGTTCATTATTTATCGTTCTACCTTTGTCTCATTCAAAATCAAAAAACATTATCGACATGAAACGTATTCTATTTTCTCTAATCTTATTCTTAACAGCAAACGGAGTTTTTGCTCAGGAATTTACGCAAACTATCAAAGGACGCATTATTGACCAACAATCTAAATCTCCTATCGTTGGGGTGAATATTATCGTACTCGACTCAAAACCATTCCAAGGAAGCACCACCGATGCAGATGGTTTTTTCAAAATCCCGAATGTAGTTTTGGGTAGAAATATCTTGAAAATTAGCTACATGGGTTATAAAGAGCAAACCATTCCAAATGTGTTGGTAACGTCAGGAAAAGAGGTAATCTTGAACCTCGAAATGGAAGAGCAAGTAACTAATATTCAAGAAGTTACAGTTACTGCCATTGCCCAAAGAAATAATATCGACCGTGGGTTGGTAACGGTAAGTGGTAAGAGTTTTGATGTGGAAGACACTCGCCGTTTTGCGGGTTCACGCAACGATCCCGCTCGTATGGTGGCAGGTTTTGCGGGCGTAACCAGTAACAACGACTCTCGCAACGACATCATTATCCGTGGCAATACTCCCTCGGGCGTTTTGTGGAGATTGGAGGGGGTGGATATTCCTAATCCAAACCATTTTGGCTCGTTGGGTTCTACGGGCGGACCCGTTAGTATGCTCAATAACAACCTCTTAGGAAAATCTGCTTTCTTGACGGGTGCATTCCCAGCGATGTACGGCAACGCAACGGCAGGGGTTTTTGACCTACAAATGAGAAATGGGAATAATGAAAAACACGAATTCATGGGTCAGATAGGTTTCAATGGTGTAGAATTTGGAGCGGAAGGACCTTTTTCCAAAAACTCAAAAGCCTCTTATCTCATCAATTATCGGTATTCTATTTTGGATTTAATTAAAAAATTTGGGGTCAATTTCGGAACAGGTGCAGCCGTACCAGCGTATCAAGATTTATCAGTAAAAATCAACATTCCAACGGAGAATCTTGGTACGTTTTCTATCTTTGGATTAGGGGGAAAAAGTAAGATAAAATTTAGTGACGAACAAAACGATAATTTTTATAGTGGAGATGGCGAAAGCCTTGATTATCAAACTTCTATGGGAGTTATTGGCTTATCAAATACCTATTTCTTTACGCCTAAAACCTCTGGGAAAGCCACAATTTCATGGTCGGGTTCAACAGAAAATGTGATAAATGATGATGTCTTGAAAGATAAAAATGGAGTCGTAACCATTCGCCCAGATTATCGGAATAATTCTTTCCAAAATCGTTTAGCTTTTAGTTATGTTTTGAATAAAAAATTGAATGCTAAAAACAGCTTTGTTGCGGGTTTTACCTACAATCAATTCAAGCTAAACTACATCGACAGCACTCGTAGCGTAGGCAGTAAATTTATTACGCTTCGTAACTTCAAAGGTGATGCAGGATTCGTACAAGGCTACGGAAATTGGCAAACTCGCCCTTCGGATAAGCTCACGATTAATGCAGGAATTTATTATCAACAATTACTTTTGAATAATACGCTTGCCATCGAACCACGGGCGGGATTACGTTACAATCTCTCTAATAATCAGAGTCTTAGCTTTGGAATTGGTAGAAATAGTCAGCTACAAGTTTTGCAATTATACTTCAATAATAAGGCTGAAAATGGTATGTATTCAGAGACAAATCGTAACTTAGACATGACCCGCAGCGACCAAGTAGTATTGGGTTATGAAAGAAATCTCGGAGCAAAAACTCGCTTGAAATTTGAGACTTATTATCAAAGTTTAAGCAATATTCCAGTAGATAAAAAGCTCTCTAATTATTCAGTTTTAAACATTGGGGCAGACTTCGGAACGAATGATAAAACTGACTTACAAAACGCAGGAACGGGCAGAAATTATGGTGCAGAAATGACCATTGAGCGTACTTTTAGTAATGGATTTTATTATTTGGCAACGGTTTCCATCTTTGATAGCAAGTATAAAGGAAGCAATGGCATTGAACACAACACAGCTTTCAACGGCAATTATACCATCAATTTATTGGCAGGAAAAGAATTTCAGGTAAGTAAAAAAATGGTACTATCTTTCGACACAAAAATCACTTCGGCAGGTGGAAAACGCTACACACCGATTGATTTTGAGGCTTCTAAAAAAGCTCAGAGCGTAGTATTTTTCGCTGACCGTGCTTATGAAAATCAATACAAAGACTATTTCAGAGCTGATTTCAAAATTTCGCTCCGTAGAAATGGCAAAAATATTATGCAAGAATGGTTCGTGGATTTACAGAATATATCGAACGCACAGAATATTTTTGAACAAACTTACAAACCTGCAACCGACAAAGTTTCAACGACTTATCAGTTAGGGTTCTTTCCAAATATTAATTATCGAATTCAATTCTAATAAGTTGTTAAATTTTAAGTGACAAGTTGTTAAATTAGGGACAGCAACTTTTCACTTATTAACTTAAAACTTATCAACTTAACAACTTTTATTTCCATGCAAACATTTCTAAAATTCGACCTGTACCTCCACATTTTCGCAGGATTCACTGCCTTAGTTACAGGTCTCGTTCCAATGCTTTCCAAGAAAGGAAGCAAGACACATACAACTTGGGGAAACGTCTATTATTGGGCAATGTTCATCGTTGCTCTCACGGCAATAATCCGCTTTCAGACGCAACCATTCTTAATTTTTCTTACTGGAATTGCCATTTTCAGTTTTTATAATACCTTCACAGGCGTAAGATTAATCCACCGAAAAGATAATCCAAAACCCAAATTTATTGATTGGTTTGGAGCGATTTTGATGGTAATTGCCTCGTTAGTAATGCTATTTTTCGCCTATTTATCCTCACAGAAAAACAATATTTTTTATGTCACCCTTTTCGCTATTTTTGGAACTTTCATGTTCGTTTTAGCCTTTGAAGATTTGCGAGTTTTTACGGGTATGAAACAGATTAATAATGATGTCCCTCTGCAAACTCGCTACTGGTTTCGGAATCATATTTCACGCATGGGAGGGTCTTATCTTGCTACGGTTACGGCTTTTTTGGTAGTCAATAATCCGCCACAAATTCCTGGATTAGTAGTTTGGATTGCTCCTGGGGTAATTGGGGGGATAATTATCGGACGAACTCGAAAGTTTTATCGGGATAAGTTCAAGAAAGCGTTAGAGTAACTCGTTTTTTATTTCCTTTTTATTCTTTTGTGTGATATGCTCTCGGTTAGATAAAAACGTTGTGGTTGATACTAATTTCCCGTATAAATCATAAAAGAACAAAAAAGGGCAGTTGCAGAAAACTTAAAATCAAGTCTTAAGATAATTATAAACACCTAAAAATCAAATACTTAACCTACTCATAACTCATAACTTATAACTCATAACTCAAAAACCCTTTTCTCTTCCAATTTTATAGACTAATTTTGCGGACTTTTTCATCAATCTTAGTTCCGTGAAAATCAGGATATTACTCATTTTTTTAATCGGTTTTTATGCTAAATCATTCGCTCAGATTGATAGAAAAATGCTTTTTCCAATAGAGGTAAAACAGCAATTTTTGAGTACAAAATTTATCTATGATCGTCAGATAATTGAAAGCCCTCTGGGTTTGCAAATTCCACTTTTGCAAGCACGAGATACAGAAGTAAATGTTGAATATTTGACCTTCAAAAAGCAACGAAAAGCGGTTCAAGTTATCAATTTAGTTGGAACGGCTTTTTCACTTTATACCATTTTCAACCGTGAAAAAGTGTCGAGTGGGGTCTATTGGGGAACATTTGGCGGGACGATTTTGATTTCAGGATATTTGAATATTAAGTCAAATCAACATTTAGGAAAGGCAATAAAAAGATACAACGAAGTAATTTCAGAGAATAAAGTCGGCTTAGTTTTTGATAAATCTTTTGATAATCAGGCGATTCTGGGAATAGGAATTTCCCATAGTTTTTAGTTCTATTCGTACCACGGGAATCCCTCCCGTGAATCGGACAACCATACACAGGAAAGATTCCCGTGGTAAGAATGTGAATGAGTTTTTTATATAATCAATTAATAATCAATCAGTTAAAATGAAAGTAGCAGTAGTCGGAGCCACGGGTTTGGTCGGTGGTGAAATCCTTAAAGTATTGGCGGAACGTAATTTCCCCGTAACAGAACTTATCCCAGTTGCCTCTGAGCGTTCAGTGGGTAAACAGGTTGAGTTTAAGGGTAAACAGTACTCAGTAGTGGGTTTTGACGATGCTATAAAGATGAAACCAAACGTGGCGATTTTCTCGGCAGGTGGCGGTACTTCTCTTAACTTAGCTCCAAAATTTGCAGAGGCGGGTATTACAGTTGTTGATAATTCATCGGCTTGGAGAATGGACCCAACCAAGAAATTGGTCGTTCCAGAAATCAACGCACACACGCTTACGGCAGAAGATAAAATCATTGCCAATCCCAACTGTTCAACGATTCAGATGGTGGTGGTTTTGAATCCATTACACAAAAAATATAAAGTAAAACGGGTCGTAGTTTCAACCTATCAGTCGGTTACGGGAACTGGAAAAGCGGCGGTTGATCAACTTTTTGCCGAGCGTGAAGGGCGTGCAGACGTTCCTGCGGTATATCCACACAAGATTGACTTGAACGTTTTGCCTCACATCGACGTATTTTTGGATAACGGTTACACCAAAGAAGAAATGAAAATGGTGAACGAAACGAAGAAAATCATGATGGATGATTCGATTCAGGTAACTGCCACAACGGTTCGTATTCCAACTATTGGCGGACACTCGGAGTCAGTCAATATTGAGTTTGAGAATGATTTTGATGTAGAAGAAATAAAGAGCATTTTGGCGGCAGAAGAAGGCGTAATCTTGCAAGATGACCCTAAAAATGCAGTCTATCCAATGCCAATTAATGCACACGGAAAGGATGAGGTTTTTGTCGGACGTATTCGTCGTGATGAAACACAAGCTAACACCTTGAATATGTGGATTGTAGCTGATAATTTGCGTAAAGGAGCGGCAACAAATGCTGTTCAAATTTGCGAAGCATTAGCAAAAAACGGTCTTATTTAGTGGTTAGATAAGGTTTGATTATATGTAGAGACAAGGCAATGCCTTGTCTCTTTTTTTATTCAATGTTTTGATTCTAAACCTCCGAAATAGTAGTATTTTCCTTTCATCAAAAAAATAACCAATCCTCCATTTGCTATTCGTATATTAGATTACCAATCTTCCATTCAAAAGAACACGTATGAATCACTACTACGAAACGATGTTTGAGTACATCAGAGAAATTTTAGATATTCCCGAGTCTGACCAAGAGCTTTGTCGGCAATTATTCAAGCCCGTTTTCGTAACCAAAGATACGATAATTGAAAAAGCTGGTACAGTTCATCAGTACCATACTTTTATCGTTTCGGGTTTTCTGCGAAATTTTCATACCGATATTGATGGTAACGAAATCACAAATGATTTGAACGAAGGTTCTCGGTTTTTTACTTCCTATTTTCATTTCATGAATAGACAAATTTCCAATGAAAATATACAATGTCTTACCGATTGTGAGTTATTAAGAATCAGTCGTGATGATGTGGATGTTGCTGCAAATCAGGGCATTACACAAAAAGATTATACTGTTCAAATCTTAAACAAACGCCTCGAAGCTAATAAACAGCGTGCCTTAGATATGGCAAATCTCACGGGTGAAGAACGTTATCACAAATTTGTAAAAGAGAACCCCCAAATCATGCAAAATGTGCCTTTGGGCTATATTGCTTCGTATTTGGGCATTACGCAAAGGCATTTGAGTAGGTTGCGAAAAGGTGGCTCGGATTAGTTTTATACCAAATATAAACCGTTCATCCCGATTGGACATTTGTCTAATAGGCTGAGGAAGTGGCTCGTTAATTTTGAGAAAAATTAATTACAAATCTTATGAAAACGCTTAGTATATTAAAGGCAAAAATCTATTTCACTGGTATCATTTCACTCGCCATTTGGAGTTTATTAGCTTGGAATTACTTTCATGGTGGAGTTCCAAGCCATCATATTCTCAATAAAAAGGACCTTCCCGAAATCTCTAATTGGTGGGGAGGAATTTGGCTTCCTATCTTTGCATGGCTTGCCATCTTTCGTATTCAAAAAAGAGCGAATCTTACCATAAAAAGTGTATCAGATTTACCCTCAAAAATCATCTATGGCTTCATTGGGGGCTTAATCATAGGCATTTCAATCGCAATTTTATTCCATTTAGAATTCAACGAATTTTTAGGTTATTTTCTTCCTGGTATTTTAATCCTCGCCCTTTTTTATCCCATTTACTACGCTGAATGTTTGCTTGGTTTTGTACTTGGCATGACTTACACTTTTGGGGCAATTTTACCAACGGGAATTGGAAGTATTCTTGCCATACTTGCCTTTTTGATTTATCAATTGATAAGACCTGCGGGGATTTATGCGATGAGATTATTGAAAATTTTACCAAATAAAACTTAAATTATGGAAACAATTTCGAAACAAAAATTAGCCAAAACCGCTGGCGTACTTTATCTCTTTATTGTTATTTTGAGCCTCTGGGGCATAATGTATGTACCTTCGCAAACAGTAGTGAGGGGCGATGCGGTAGCTACGATGAGCAAAATATTATCAAACGAATTCCTTTTTCGTGCGGGCATTACGGGCAACTTGGCGAGTTCGGTAATTTTTATATTTTTGGCTCTGACTTTTTACCGACTTTTCAAAAATACCGATGAAAATTTGGCAAAAACATTAGTAGTGTTGGTTGTAGTCCAAATACCTGTTTTTTTCGTTTCAGAAGCCTTGAACTTTTCCGCTTTGATGGTAGCAAAGGGGGAATTGCTAAAATCTTTTGAGGTAACGCAACGACAGGAGTTCGTTTTTTTTCTTCTCAAAATTTCTACATGTTCCATTATCATTTTAGAGATTTTTTGGGGATTATGGCTCATTCCTTTGGGTCAATTGATTCTTAAATCAGGCTACCTACCTCGGATTATTGGTATTTTTCTTATCTTGGGGGGCGTAGCTTATGTTGTAGAAGTCATGGATTATATTTTATTGTCAGAAAAACTATCTTTCATTACCGACTTTTTCCCTATTTTCTATACAGTAGGTGAACTTTCAACGGTCTTGTGGCTTTTGATTAAAGGTGTGAAAATAAACACTTAAAATGAATTAAAAATACATTCAATCTTTACAAACATGAATCATAAAGCCTTATCAATCAGACCATTTATCGGAGCTAAAAACTTTGAAATTTCTCGTAAATTTTATCAAGATTTAGGATTTCAAGAAGCCATTTTGGGCAATAATTTGTCTTATTTCCACACAGAAGGCATTGGTTTTTACCTGCAAGATGCCTACGTGAAAGATTGGATAGATAATTCCATGATTTTTATGGAAGTTGATAGTGTTGAGAGGTATTATCAAGAACTTTTGGCGTTAAACTTACCCTCAAAATACGAAGGCGTAAGGCTTGTACCTATCAAAACGTATGATTGGGGCAAAGAATGTTTCTTGCATGACCCCTCTGGGATTTTGTGGCATTTTGGAGAGTTTTCGGATAAATAATTCCATTATCCGATTATTACCTATATTTGTTCTATGAAAAACCTGTTCCCTCACTACAATATCGGTCATTTTATCAATGAACCTGACAATCCAACTGAGTTTGAAATTACCCGTTTTGAAGAGATGGGTGACTTGGATATTGAAGACCCGCACAAGCATACTTTTTATGAAATCTTGTGGTTTGATGAAGGTGTTAGCTCGCAAGTGATTGACTATCAAGAATACGAGATTCACCCTCAAACGCTGTTCTTTATTTCGCCAAATCAGCTCCATCATTTTGAAGAATATCAACCCCTCAAAGGTGGTTCGGTATTTTTTACGGAAGATTTCTTTCTATTCAATCAACAGAATAAAGACCAACTTTTTGAGTTATCGTTTTTAGATAATTTTTATAGTCAGCCCTTTTTGAAACCTGATGACAAAACCTACTCAATTATTCGTAGAGTGATTGATTTACTGATAGTTGAGAAACAAAGAAAGGATTGGTCTCGTGAAATTTCGAGGGCTTTGTTACAGACTTTATTAGGATTAATCCAACGTAGTATCGACTCAGATAACTTTGAACCAGTCTCTAAACGGTACATTATTTTGTACAAAAAACTTAAAAACCTCATTGAGCAACATTACTGTGAAAACCTCACTGCAAGCGACTACGCAGAACGCCTGAACGTTACTCAACATCATCTTAATCTGATTGCCAAAGAAGTAACAAACCGAACCACTACCGACCTCATCCGAGCCAGAAATATCCTCGAAGCCAAACGGCTTTTAACTTTCACAGACCTATCCATTTCAGAAATTGCCAGCGATTTAGGCTTTTTTGATTTATCTTATTTTGCCAAAGTTTTTAAGATAGAGACCAATAATTCTCCAAAAGAGTTTAGAAAAATAATGTCCGAAAAATACCGTAATTTATAGATTTTGTCTTAACATTTACCTCATAAAATATCCCAATTTTGTAATCATAAAAATCAAATACTCATGGAAGATTTTTTACCCGTAATTAATTATGTTTCAAGACATATTCAATTAACTGACGAAGAAAAAAGTTATTTGGCTTCCTTGCTACGCATAACCCGTGTTAAGAAAAAGCAATACATCGTTCAACCAGATTTTGTGTGCAAATACAAAAGTTATGTGGTAAAAGGGGCTTTGAGGTCGTTTTTGATGGGTAATGAAGGACAGGAACATACTATCTCTATCGCCATTGAAGATTGGTGGATTGCTGATTATCACAGTTATATCAACCAAGTTCCTGCCACTTTATTCGTTGAGGCGTTGGAAGACAGCATTCTTATACAAATAGATTATAATGCCGAACAATTATTGATGGAGACGCATCCCAAATTTGAGCGATTTTTTAGGATAATCTCCCAGCGTTCATTGGCTTCAACACAACACAGGATGCTATCTAATCTCAGTAAAACTGCGGAACAGCGGTTTGAAGAGTTTGAAACAAAATATCCAAAAATGATGAATCGCATTCCTCAGTATATCATTGCTTCGTATTTGGGTTTTAGTTCAGAATTTTTGAGCAAGATTAGAAACAATAGAACTAAAAAAAGTTAATCTACTTCAAGATTTTTACCTGTCCTATTTCAAGCTCATTTCCTAATCTACTTCATATTTTTTGGGGGATATTCGAGAGAACTTTGCATTGTCAAATTAATCAAATAACAATTAAACAACAAGACAATGACAACAGAATTAGAACAGGTAACTTTCGCAGTTCCTACCAGAGATGAGGTCTCTGAAAACAATCAAGCCATCTTCGACCACATGAAAAGTGCTTTCGGAGTAGTGCCAAACCTTTACGCAACTTTTGCTTATAATGAAACCGCTTTGGGCGACTATTTGGCTCTCCAAAACCGCAAAAGCACGCTTACAGGCAAGGAAAGAGAGATTATTAATTTAGTAGTAAGTCAGGTAAACGATTGTAAATATTGCGTTCCTGCCCACACGATGCTTGGCAAAATGAACGGTTTTACGGACGACCAAATCCTTGAAATCCGCAGAGCCCAAGTTTCTTTCAATGACAAATACGCTGCCTTAGCCACTTTCGTAAAAGAGACGGCTATCAATCGTGGAAGACCCTCTGAAAATTCAATTGATGGATTCTTTGAGGCAGGTTATTCAAAAGCCAATTTGGTGGATGTGATGATGGTGATTGGCGATAAAATCATCAGTAATTATTTGCACAACATTACTCAAATCCCAGTTGATTGGCCCGAAGTTCCTAAAATCTAAACACAAGGCTTAATCAAATTACACCCACTTACCCCATCCAATTTTTTCCTCGGAAAGAAGATATTTAGTTTTAATCAATCCTCTACGAGAAGATTGGGTGGGATAAGTATGGAGTACAAACAACAAAACATTTAAAAAAATCAAGATAATGAAAAAGATAATTTTAGTAGCTATAACATTGATTAACAGCTCATTAGTATTTGCACAAACAACAAAATGGGGTTATGATGCCTCACACGCCAAAGTTGGTTTCAGCATTTCGCACTTTGGTATTTCAGAAACTGAGGGAAAGTTTTCCAAATTTGATGGCGTGGTACTTTCCGACAAGCCCGATTTTTCAGATGCAAAAATTGACTTTACAATTGACGTAAATAGCATCAATACAGAGGATGAAAAAAGAGATGCCCACTTGAAATCACCTGATTTCTTTGATGTGGCAAAATATCCTAACATCGTATTCAAGAGTAAATCTTTAAAATCGGTAGGTAAGAATAAGTACAAACTCACGGGCAATTTCACGATGCACGGTATAACGAAGGAAATTGAACTGGATGTTATTTACAAAGGAACAGTCGTTGACCCTTTTAAAAACA
Organism: Cytophagales bacterium; assembly: GCA_013298125.1. Taxonomy (GTDB): domain Bacteria; phylum Bacteroidota; class Bacteroidia; order Cytophagales; family Spirosomataceae; genus Arcicella. The sequence goes on from JAAFJP010000024.1 coordinate 95,689, forward strand.
CCAAAGCTGGTTTTAAGCTAAGTGGAATGATTGACCGTACTCAGTTTGGGTTAGTTTGGAATGGGACATTGGCAGCAGGAGGTTTATTAGTAGGAAATGAAGTTGCATTAGACATCAATATTGAGTTGATAAAGAAATAAGGCTAAACTATAATTTATACCAAGACACATAGTCGGGATTGATTTTTCAAATAAGGAAGTCGTCTTTGTAAATCATAAAACCAAAAGATTAAACAATCAAAAATCATGAATAAGTACATTAAAAACATCACAATCGGCATTATTGCCTTTCAATTTATCGTGTTTGGATTAAACAAATTTATCGGATTCGTCAATCCTCCACCCCCAACCGACCCTGTGGCACTTACTTTCTTAGGTGGAATGTTTGGGTCGTACCTTGCCAAATTTGTTGGATTCTTTGAAATCGTCGGGTCTATTTTATTGGTCATTCCAAGAACAAGATTTACAGGACTTTTATTATTACTTCCTGTAATGGCAAATATTATCGTATTTCACTTAGCCCACGACAATCCTGGCAATGGAATTTGGATTATTGTTACCGCTTTATTTGGAATCGTTTGTTACAGTCAAAAAAATAATTTTCAAACACTTTTAAACATTCAAGATTAATGGAAAATAAAATCTGGTTCATCACGGGTATATCAAGCGGCTTAGGGAAAGCCCTTGCCGATACCCTCATCGAAAATGGCGATTTCGTTATCGGTACTTTCAGAAAAGCAAATCAAGTAGAAGAATTTAACGCTCAGAATACGGGAAAAGCCTTTGCTTATCAACTGGATGTTGCTGATAATCAGGCAATTAAATCAGTCGTAGAAAATATTTCAGCTACTTATGGAAAGGTTGATGTTGTGGTCAATAATGCAGGATATGGCTTTGCAGGGGCAGTTGAGGAAGCCTCGGAGGCAGAAGTAAGAGCCGTTTTTGAAGCTAATTTCTTTGGTAGTTTACATGTAACCCAAGCCATTTTACCCTTGATGCGTAAGCAAAAAAGTGGGCATATCGTCCAGATTTCTTCGCACGGAGGTATCAAAGCCTTCGCAGGATTTGGGATTTATAATGCCTCAAAATTTGCCTTAGAAGGTTTCAGCGAAGCATTGGCACAGGAAGTTGCTCCTTTGGGTATCAAACTGACCATCGTTGAGCCAGGACCTTTCAGAACGGGTTTTGCCAATGCCGCATTCATCGAAGCTGAGAATAAAATCGAAGATTATCAAACCACGTCAGGGGCATTCAAAGAACGCATGAAAGCCGTAGATGGCAAGCAAGAAGGTGACCCCGCAAAGGCAGCAAAAGCCATTATTCAGATAACAAATACTGAAAATCCACCGTTGAGATTACCACTTGGCAAAGTGCCTCTAAACACGATTCAAATGAAAATTAATAGTGTTCAGAAGGATTTGAATGATTGGCGGAGTGTATCGGAAAGTGCTGTTTTTGAGTAAATTGAATAAAAATCCCAGTCGAGAGATTGGGATTTTTTGTACCTTGTTTGTTAATTAAAAACCCACTCAAATTTTTATTCAAAATATGGAGTTAGAACAGACTGATAATCAACTAATTGAAGAGTTGGTATCATTAATTGAAGATGGCAAAAAGCAATTATCCTACGCCGCCAATGCCACCATTACGCTCACGTATTAACAAATTCCTGTAAAAACTCTTTGCAAAGGGATTTTTATGCTCAAATGTGTACAATATACCGTTGTAAGTAAACAGTTTTCAAGTGAAAACAAGATTTTCAAAATGGTATTATTTTGAGTTTAAATTGATTTGGGAGATATTAGTGGTGTTGTATTTTATAATGATTCAAATTTTTGTTATTTTTTTTTGATTGTGTAAATGTTTTTAAATCAGGGTCTTAGG
>JAAFJP010000025.1 GCA_013298125.1 Cytophagales bacterium
ATTCTTAATATCAAAATAATCTTCTTCTCCACTCCAAAATGGAGCAATTGCCATGTATATTTCATTGCCTCCGTCCAGAGTCAAGATTTCGATTTCATTGGCAAAACGCTCCTCAATTTCATAATTCTTGAAATATTCCAGTACCTCTACAATGGGTTCATCTCCCTCTTTGTCGATGTTTATTTTTCGCTTTTTGTAGGTTTTTACAAATTGCTCTAACTCAAAAGTGGGCAATAGTGCTTTTTCGTACATCAAGACTTGTATTACCGCCAATTTGAAATTTATATCCTTAAAAGTGAGCATTTTATGTTTAGTCATTTTAGAAAAATAAAGGGTTTACGCTATTTCAACGCTCATTTTTACGAATTGTTTGTGGGTATTAGTAAACGGTTTTTGAGTGAATTTAGTAAACGGTGTCGAACAATTGAAGCAAATTGTAGTTTTTTGAATGAAATCAGAATTTAAAACTACTGTTGCTATATGTTTAAAGTAACCTTAATTGATGAATCACAGCAAAAAGAAACAGTCCTTGACGTAGCCAACGATGAAATCATTTTGGATGTAGTCCTTCGACAAGGTTACTCCGAAAAAGATTTGACTTACATAGAGGATGATGGGACTGAGGTGAAATTTGCCACTGAAAACGAAATCGGTTGTATTTGGAGTTGCAGGGCAGGAGCGTGTACTTCTTGTGCCGTTAGAGTAATTGAAGGTTCGGTTACGCCTTTGAAAGAATCCTTCTTTTTGGATAAAGACCAATTAAAGAAAGGATACACGCTTTTATGCGAAATAAGTCCACAATCCGACTGTAAAATTTTATTGAAAAAAGAAGATGATTTGTACGAATGATGAACATTAAAGAACTAACAAAACATCTTGCGAGTGGTCAAGAAAAGACCTTTATCATCAAAAAATTTGAATTATATCGAGACTTTTTTGAAGATAAAGAAAACACTCAGGCTTTTACGGTAATAGTCGAAAACGAAGAGGATAAAAAATATGGGTTAATAACTTTTGCTATCGAAAAAGAGACCTATTATCAATTGTGTTTTCTTGAAAAAGAGGGAGAGAAAGGTAAAATCTATTGCTACCATATCGAAGATTTATACGATAATGAATCCGAGGGAAATGACCCTACGAGGTCTGTACGCCCGATTTTTAGTAACATAGACTCTTTTTTGGAAAATATTTTAATTCAATAACCATGAACAAACTAAAACTAATTTTTCTTTCTATTTTTTTTACCCAATTTATCAATGCTCAGAATATCACTCAGCGGGTCTATGAGGGAAATATCAATGGTAAATATCCTATAAAAATTGACCTAAGTGTAGATGCTAAAACTGCCTTTGGTTCAGTTACTTACACTAAGAAAAATAAAACTTTTCAATTGGTAGGACATCAGAACGAAGACGGTTCTATTGCTCTGTCTGAGTTATTACCCACAGGACAATTAACAGGGACTTATTATCTGAAAGAATCTGCCACTGGTCTGACGGGTAGTTGGCTCGTAAAAACGGGCAAAGACCTGACTGTAACTGCCAAAAAACTAACAGAAAAGAGCATTCCGAAGGCTATTCCCAAGAACGTAACGGGGACTTATTCTTATTTTTCTGAGGGCGAGATGGGAGCTTCGGGGACATTACAGGTGCAACAATCAAGCACCAATAAAATCACGATAGCATTTGACTGTCAGGGTGGAGGAACGGCTGCCAACATGGCGATTGTTTCAAAAACTCAAATTATCCTCAAAGGTAACGAAGCTATATACACCAATAAAACTATGGGTGATTGTCGTATAAAAATTATATTTACAGAAAAAGGAGCTAACGTACAATACCTAACCCCAGACAGCAATAATTGTGATTTTGGCAATCGTGCCTCAGTAGTGGGTCATTATGTTAAAAATGATAGCAAAGCACCTGAATTTATTGATTATTAGGGGGTTACAGTATTCCTAAAACTCTTCAAGTCTATATGTTAAGGTGTTTGAGAATTAGTTTCAAATACCTTAACTCCTCATTTCAATAGCATCTATGTTTCTCTTAACCTATTAAACGGTATTGTTTTCTGCATTTTTTTTACCAACTTTGCAGTCCCAATTCATCAAAACTTATCTCTGATCATGCAATTCATCAAGAATTTATCGGATTATATTTCTCAAATTTCAACGCCCTCATTTACTTCCCCTCAAAAAACAAGAGAAGTTCGTGGACCTTTGGCGTATCTTTCAGTCATTATCCAACAAACTGTTAGTTAATTCCAAACGCTTCCGCCAGCATTTCTTTATCGTCAAAGTGATGTTTAATGCCTTTGATGTCTTGGTAGTTTTCGTGTCCCTTTCCAGCTACTAAAATTATATCTCCTTCTTGTGCTAATTCTCTGACTGCCAAAAAGATAGCCTCTTTTCGGTCTTCTATGATTTTGGTTTTTTTGAAATCAATCGGAGGGACTCCTTTACGCATTTGTTCCAAAATATCGGCAGGGTCTTCGTTTCTTGGATTATCAGAAGTTAAAACTACTTTATTCGATAATTCACAAGCTATTTTTGCCATAATCGGGCGTTTGGTCGCATCACGATTTCCACCACAACCTACCACCGTAATCACTTGCTGATTACCATCTTTGATTTGATTGATGGTCTTCAAAACGTTCTCCAAAGCATCGGGGGTATGAGCATAGTCCACGATTCCGACTTTTTGGTCTTTGATAGAAACTACTTGCTCAAAACGTCCTGGGGCAGTTTTTAAGCCTGACATTTGTACTAAAACTTCATCTTTATCTTCGCCCAAAAGTACGGCAGCTCCATAAATCGCCATCAGATTATAGGCATTAAAAGTTCCAATCAACTGAAAATGAATTTCCCGATTATCAATTTCCATTTGTAGCCCATAAATACTGTCTGAAATAATGCGTCCTTTCACCGTCGCAAGGGTTTCTAAGGAATAGGTATTGATGCTTGCCTTGGTGTTTTGCAACATCACACCACCACGTCTGTCGTCAATATTAGTGAGAGCAAAAGCCGTTTTTGGAAGGGCATCGAAGAAACCTTTTTTGGCTTTGATGTAATTATCAAAAGTCCCATGAAAATCAAGATGGTCGTGGGTGATATTCGAGAAAATCGCTCCCGTGAAGCTCACGCCCGTAATACGATGCTGCACCACAGCGTGCGAACTTACCTCCATAAATGCGTGTGTACAGCCTGCCTGAGCTATTTTTGCTAATAATTGATTGAGACTCACTGCATCGGGTGTAGTATGCGTAGAAGGAATCACATCCTCATCAATTTGATTCTGAACCGTAGAAATCAATCCGCAACGATAGCCCAAATTTCTGAATAAACGGAACAGTAACATCACCGTAGTCGTCTTACCATTCGTACCCGTGATACCGACTAATTTTAGTTTTTTAGAAGGATTATCATAAAATTCAGCCGCCAAATACCCCAAAGCCTCAGCCGCATCTGGTACTTGCAAAAAGGTAACGTTATCAGGCTGATTTTCAGGCAAATCTTCACAAAGAATGGACGTAGCACCCATGTCAATTGCCTTCTGGATAAACGTATGACCATCCACCTGCGTACCTTTCAAAGCCACAAACATTGAGCCTTCGGTAACTTTTCGAGAATCAATAATGAGTTCAGAAACCGTAACATCAGCATTCCCGATGATATTTTGTTTTTTTAATATTTTGGAGATTTGAGATAGTGTTTTCATGTCGTATAAATAGAAACCCCCGATGGTTTTTCGGGGGTTTTTGTAATGATATTGTTATGATGTTATTAATTCGCCACGAGCGTAAAATCGCTCAACGGCACTTTGAACTTCTTTCATTAAAAATGCTTTGAGTGCATCTCCTTCAAATTGGACAGGTTCTTTTCTTGGGCTACTGACTAATAATTGAATATTCAAAACTCGTTCGATTTCCCAAAGTGTTTCTGTTGTGAAGTTATGCGTACCACTTAACCAACGACTAATTTCAGATGGTTTTTTACCCATCATAAAAGCAAATTCTTGATTTGTCAAGCCTCTTGCTTGCAAAACATCATCTATTCGTGCAGCCAAACTCATGCGTCGATTTATAGACTCTTTCATGGTTTGCGGTATCCGACTTTTCAATTCTTTGATAAGCGGACTACTATGTTTTCTCGCTTTATTCATCGTCATCAATTATTAAATTTCCTCCTAATTCATAATCATTTACCCAAAAAATTTCTCCTTCTTTCATCTTTAACCCAAGTCGTTTTGAGACTTCTCTAAGCAAATAATTCTCTTGTGTTAGTTTTGGGTCTTCTTGTAATGCTCTGATTGTCTTTGGCTTATATCCTCCACCACCAAGAATGATTACTGCACTTCCCATTCTGATACAATACAATCTTAGGTTGGCGTTTGGACTATCGTATAAAGCACATATTAAATCTCCTAAACCACCCTCATTCTCTTTAAAATATCTTCTTCTTGCTCCATGTTCAAATCCAATCAAATCAATTCTTTCGAGAATATCATAAATTTCTAATTCAAACTTATCTTTATTTTCAGCCAAGAATTTTTCAAATAATGTATCTGCATCATCATTTACTTTGACCGAATAAATACTTGCTTGCGGACCTGAAAAGTCTTCTAATTCAACTATCTCAAATTTCATCTATTTTAAAGAAGGATATTTTTGAATAAAATTAACTTTATTTTTCTTGCAATACAATTAAAGTTAATATTTTATCAATAAACCTGTTTCGCCTTCAAATCAGTTATTAGTTTTGAATCAATCAAGAAAGTATGTTTTTCGCCTAAACCTGCCTTGATGTAGAAGTTTACCTTCAAAGGCGTATCAAATGACCCCTTTTGAATTCTGATACTCATAGGCCTATCCACACCGCTTTTTTCTGATTGTTTTTCGATGTTTTCGATGTCTGCTTTGGTGAATTCTTTTTTACCTACAACGGCACTGTTCGGCAATGTCAGTTCCGCAATGAGTTTTTCGTTACTCTGTAATTTTCTACTCAATGAATAAAAAATACCCATCTCTGAGATGTCTTTTTTGTTTTTAGAGTCTGATAATTCGTTATCTGCATCATCAAAACCATTTGAATAAAAGCCTACATTCGTAACGGTTACGTGGATTTTATTATCCAAAATATTCAACACATCGTCTGTTTCTCTCAATTCACCTTGCAATTCGTTTACCTCCGCTTTTTTGATGGCTACGGTACTTTCCAATTCCTGAATCGTGTTTTTTTGATAGGCAATTAAGCTATCTTTTTCTTGTAAAATCTTCTGAAAATTTGAAATTCTCACTTCATATTCGCCAATGGTTTTGGTCATTTGGGCTTGTAGACGAGTTTTATCTACCGTCAATTGGGCAATTTGTTTTTTCAACAAAGCCATCATTGTTTCAGCCTCACGGTCTGTTCTGGTGTTTTGTTCAGAAGAAACTCGCTCCAATTTTGCTTGAAGGGCATCAATTTTTTTCTGTTTTTCCTGAATATTCGTGCGGTTATCTTTGATGTCATCTCTGAGGCGTTGAAGGTCAGTATTGATAGCCTTGATTTCCTCAGAATTCATCTGAATCTGACTCACCTGCAAATCAGTTTTCTTGTTTTGACCAAATTGCGTGTAAAATAAATAAAGCACTCCCATTAATAAAGCACCAAGCAAACCATTACGCAACCAAGATTGCTTTGAAGTATCTGAACCATTGTCAGACGAATTTTGAAACAACGACATTGTAATTAGGGGTTAAGATTTTTTATTGGCTTTCGGCTGTCAGCTTTCGGCAATCAGCTTTTGGCAAAAATACTCAAAAAAATAATATAGTTGATTGCCGACAGCCGATAGCTGACTGCCGACAGCCAATTATTGCAAAAGTAAACTAATATTTTTATTTCTAACACTAACAGCCCCAGGCGGAACGGATTGACTCAGCACTTTTCCAATTCCCTTGAACGAGACCTTAAATCCTTTATTTTCAAGGACATACATAGCATTTTTTAGGGTCATTCCTCTTGTGTCAGGCACACGACTCTTAGGGTTTTGGTGGGTTTGATATTCCAAAATACCACCATCTCCTCGTACCACAGACCAGCCTTCGTTAGTTGGGATTTTTTCTATTTCAAATTCTTCACAAATCTTTTTGATGTCGCCTGTATGTGCTACTTGTTTTTTGGTGGCAAATTGTCTTGCTCCTGCACTTTTGGCATCTAATAATTTGTGCATTCTAATGTCGCAAGCGTAAATTTTATCCGCAATTTCCTTGAAAACTGGTGCAGATGCCTCCGCCGCAAAAAGGGCTTCTTGCTTCACGCCACGAGGGTTATCAATCATCACCACAATACTGTATTTGGGTGCATCGGCAGGGAAATATCCGATGAAAGAAGTATAGTACATTCCTTCACGATATTTACCATTTATCAACTTGCGAGACGTTCCCGTTTTACCCGCAATTTTATACATTTCGTTCTTGATATTGCTTGCTGTACCTCTTTCTACGACACCCTCCAACATTTTTCTGACCTTCGCCAAAGTCTCTTTACTACACAAAGGGTCTTCGTATTTCACTTGCGAAATCTGATAATCGTCTTCAATTCTATCCGCAATTTTGGTATGTTTTACGATAATTGGTTGAACCCATTTTCCATCATTAGCAATGGCATTATAGAAAGCCAACATCTGCAAAGGGGTCAATAACGTTCCGTAACCAATTGAATTCCAAGGCATTGCTGTAATATCACCTAATCTTGGCGTATTTATGACGGGTTTTGCATCTGGACGTAACTGAAATCTTAAAGGTTCGTCCAAATGAAATTCGTGGAGCTTCTTATAATACTCACTTTCACGTCCTTTAAAATACTTCAACATCAACCTTGCTGTACCCACGTTTGAGGATGTCTCAAAAACTTCTTGGGCTGAAATAGTACCGTGAACTTTGGTATCTTTCAGCGTTTTATTGCCAATCGTGAGTGTACCATCGCCTGTGTGTACCCATTCTTCATTGGTGAGTCCGCCCATTTCCATCATCGCCACCATCGACGGTAATTTAAAAACTGAGCCAGGGTCAGAGAGTCCCAAAACAGCATGATTATAAGTTTCGGCAAATGCCAAAGTATCTTTCAAACGAGTGAGGTTAGTCATAGCCTTGATTTCGCCCGTGGCTACTTCCATTACGACCACACAACCTTTGTCAGCACTCAATTGACGGAGGTGCTTCATCAAAGAAGTCTCCGCAACGTCTTGAATATTGACATCAATTGTCGTGTGAATATCCACACCCGCAACGGGGATAGATTCTTCTCCACCTTCGATAGGTCGCCAGCTTCCGCCTACAATTTTTTCAAAAATACCTTTTCCATTTGTACCAGCTAATTGAGCATCAAAACTATTTTCGATACCTACTTTTTCAGTTTCTTTCTTGTACCCAATCGTTCTGAAACCCATTTTCCCGAAAGGATTATAGCGTTCATTGGATTTCTCAAAAACGACTCCGCCCTTAAATTTTCCGTATCGAAAAATGGGCCAAGTTTTCATGGCTTTTACTTGTTGAAAATCTAATTTACGCTCATTGAGGCGAATGTAACTTACCTTGTCATGGCGGGCTAATTCTATCATTGCTAAATAATCTCTCCAATCTTTATCACCATAAAAATTAGCCAAAAGATGACAAAGCGAGTCGATTCCTTTCTCATAAATATCACCATTTTTGGTATTCCCAAGCCCAACCATTGGGTCGAAACCTAATTTGTATTTGGGAAGAGACGTTGCCAATAAACTACCATCCGCCGCATAAATATTGCCCCTGACAGCCTCCACGGTGCGTTTTTTCACATATACACGCTTAGCTTTCTCACGCCATTCTTTTCCCTCAATGGTTTGTAATTTAAAAATACGCCAGACAATCCCTCCTGCAAAAAGAAGGATGAACAAAAACATAATCCGAACCCGTAGTATGATGTCTTTTTTGATGTTCATTTTTTTGAATTATTCTTTAACAACAATCTTAGTAGGAGGTGTTTTATTCTCCTGCAAGCCCATTGGTTCTACTCTTTTGATGATTTCGGATTGCTTACCAGCTTTCATGAAATCGGCTTTTTGGGTAGTATAATCGGCTCTTTTTTCTTCTACTTCGGCTTTCATTTTGTCAATGCGGTGAATGAGGTTTTCGGCATTGAGGGATGAAATAATATAAATCACAATCAATCCAGAAATCCAGACTACGTAACGTAACTGCGAGGCAGGAAATTTGCCCCCCAAAATCCTATCCATGTTAAAAACACGGTCAAAGAAGGCAAATATCCCACGACTCGGACGATACGTCGAGGAACTTCTGTTTTGATTTTTTGATACGTTTTTTGCCATATTTTTGAGTTGTTAAGTTTCTAAATTTTAAGTTGTTAAGCAAAATCCACTCAAACGTTAGCAACTTAGTAACTTGAAACTTAACAACTTAAAGTCGCTATTCTCAACTTTGCACTTCTACTTCTATTATTATGTGATAATTCTTCGGGGGATGCTTCAATGGGTTTTCTACTGATGCCTTCCAAGGGTTTTGTTACCGTTCCAAAAACGATGTCTCTGTCCATTTCCCCTTTGAAATTTCCCGCTTTGATATAATTTTTTACTAATCTATCTTCCAATGAATGGAAGGTCATAATACACAGCCGACTGTCTGTATCTCTCAGTAAATCAGGGGTTTGCTCTAAAAATTCTTGAATAACCTCCAACTCCTGATTGACTTCGATGCGGATTGCCTGAAAGACTTGGGCAAAATATTTGAACTCCTTAAACTTGGGAGCAAATCGTTCTAAAACTGCCTTAAACTCGCTCGTAGTCTTGATAGGAGTATTCATGCGGGCGGTACAAATGCCGTTGGCGAGCGTCTTAGCATTTTTGACTTCGCCATACATTCCCAAAATTTTATGAAGTTGAGCTTCTGAATATTCGTTGATAACCGTGTAGGCAGAAACCTCCGCTTTTTGATTCATCCGCATATCCAAATCTCCCTCAAAACGAGTTGAAAATCCACGAGTGGGTTCATCAATTTGGTGTGATGAAATCCCGAAATCTGCCAAAATTCCGTCCACTTTTTTGAAACCATACAAACGAAGATATTTTTTAATATTTCTGAAATTAGCTTCTATGAAAGTGAAGCGTTTATCATCCGAGAAAGCAAGAGAATTTTGTTTAGCATCGGGGTCTTGGTCGAAGGCGATGAGTTTGCCGTTTTCGCCCAAGCGTTCGAGGATCGCTTTTGAGTGACCACCACCCCCAAAAGTTACGTCCACATAAACACCATCAGGGCGAATATTCAACCCTTCAAGGCATTCTTGAAGCATAACGGGAAGATGATACAACTTTTCAGCGGTCATTTGGGGGGATTTTTTTGAGTAAGGATATAGTACAAATTTATGGATAATTTCCTAAAAATGTGATAGGTTTTTGAAAATTGTAATAGTTAGGGATTTAAAATAAAGAAAGCCGAGTTTAATCTACAAAGAATTAACTCGGCTTTTGGAAAATATAGTAACAATTATCAGTTAGTCCTTGATTTTAATAAAGCATTTGTACCATACTGCAAAGACCCGTTGAGTTGTAAATCTTTCATAAATCCTGTGTAATTATTGGGTACGGTTACGGTATGACCTTTGTTGATTAAAATATCTTCCGTTATGACAGGCACAGTACCACACGACCAAGTAGAGACATCATTCCAGTTGAAGGTTTTGATGCTTTGTTGTTTATCGCCGATATTGATGACGAGTGGGTCGGAGGTGGCGGAGCAATTATTTTGAGATACCGTGACGGTGTAAGCCCCTGATTGTGAAATATTTAACGAATTTGTATAAGGGTTTAGTGGAATAGTTTGACCGTTTAATTTCCACTCATAATTAACAAACGGATAATAAGTTGATTGTAAGTTCGTGTAGGTATTACCACAAACTATCTTTCCACTTGTTGAAGTTAATTGAGGCTTCACTATCTGACTATTTGCTATCACCGTAACATCTTGTGAATATCCTACACAAGAACCGTTTGTAACTTTCAGTTTATAAGTTCCTACATTATACATTTCATAAGAGGAATTGTTTGCTCCACTTATCAATGTATTATTCCTATACCACTCGTAAGAGCTTGTACTTGATGAAGAGTTATTCAAATAGTAATAACCGTATGGTATGCAGGTTGAATTACTGGAACTGGAACCAGAACTAATCGAAAATGTTGGCGAGTTACTGATAACTACATTAATTACATTTGAGTAACTAATGACTCCATTTTCATTAATTTTTAATCTATAATTTCCTGATTGAGTTGCAACATAATAATCATTCGTTCCAGATGTAGTAATATCAACGCCGTCTTTTTGCCATTGATACGATGCACAATTCAGTCCATTCAGTTGTAATAAGACATTACTACCTGTGCAATTCTGAGTTCCATAAGGTGCTATAATAGTTTTAGAAGTTACTCCGTTCCTTTTCAGGTAGATATTTCGAGAAACACTACTACAATTACCCTGAGTAATTTTCAAAGAATATAGCCCTTCTGTGAAAGCATACATATAGTATCTGTTTTCATTCGATATTGTATTACCGTCTCTCAACCACTGGTATGTATAAATTGAATTGTTTTCACTTCCAGAATTATGAGATATATAAGTTGAATAGTAGGGACAACTTATCAAGGTGTCTTTCCCAACATTGTTAAGACCTGTCGGAATAATATTCCCAAATGTAAGAATTCTTGTACTTGAACTTCCTCCTTGCGTACAATTAGCGTCTGTTATTGCTAAATTATAACTACCTGATTGATTAACATTTAGGATATTGGCAGGGGTAGGATTATTAATAACTACGCCATCTTTTCTCCAAACATAAACAGCATTTTCAGAATCATAATTTGCTTTTAACGCAACTACACTACCCGCACATTGGTACTGGTCGATATAATTGTAAAAACCATCTGGGTAAGTTGTTGAATAAAAAGTGAACCCAGTAGAAGTTGCTATTCCACAACCTGATTTAGTTGCTTTAACCGTATAATTACCTGTCTGATTGCTTACATATGTTGTACCTGTTACTCCATTGATTACATTCCCATCCTTTTTCCATTCATAAGCAACATCATTGTTATCTGGAAAATTTAATTTTGCATACATTTTTAAGGAACTTCCAGCACAAACACCTGAATAAGTTTTACCAACTATTGTTTCCACAGAAGCCGTCAAAGCATTAAAATAAATTACCGCACTTGGAGCTGATACATTCGCAATATCATCCAAATCAACGACTCTCAAAACATACGTACTGGTTGTTCCAGAACTATATCCAGAAGGTGTAGTGAAGGTAATTGTGCTGTTTTGACTCGTTCCAATGATGGTTGGGGATGTTCCAAAACTTCCATTACTATCTGAAATCTGAACTGCATAATTGTGTCCAGCAATCACGGGAGAGAAACTAATCGTTCCAGCACCACCTGCACAGAAAGTGGTGTTTGACAAATTCGACAATGTAATGTTCGCCACAAGCACATTGGTTGATGCAACTGCTTGACCCACACAGCCTTGTCCATTGTCCACCGAAACCGTATAGGCTCCTCCATTATTCACGGAAGTACTCGGAAGAACTGGATATTGGAGATTTGACGTAAAACCATTAGGTCCTTGCCAAGCGTAGGTTACATTGCTTGCATAAGAACTAACCGTTAATTGTAACGCTGAACCAACATAAACAGGATTGGTTGCGGTGGCAAACGTAGGAACGTTATTGATAGGTTTCAACAAAGCATTATTGGATAAAACTGTTCCGCAAGTACCTGTAATTTGTACGGAATAATTACCCATATCAACGGTTTTTAAATTACTGATTACGTAGCTTGAATTTGTTGCTCCACTAATATTTTGTCCGTCTTTTTTCCATTGATAAGTCAATATCCCACCACCTGTGGCTACTGTCGAGAAAGTTACTGATGAACCTGTGCATTTGGTTTGTGAAAGTGGTTGAGTGGTAATTGTTGTTGGTGTTGCACAAGTCCCAATCGTTACAATTCCACTACCCGAAACTGTACCTGTACCACATGAACCTACAACGGATGTAAGAGCGTATGTGGTTGATGTGGTGGGCGTTACGTTATGCACGTATGGATTGTTTGATGTCGTGATGGTATTTCCATCTGATAAAGTAAAAGTCCAAGGGGCTGAACCTGTGAGGGTTACATAAACCTTTGCCGTTCCACCCGAAGCCATTGTGGTATTGCCACTTATGAAAGCCGTGGTGGGTTCATTAATTTTGATATTGACAGGTTCTGATTCTGTGAAACAACTTCCTTGCTGAACTGATGCTGTGTAAACTCCAGATTCGAGAACGTTAAAAGGTGTTGAGCCGCAAGTAGTTAAAGTAACTCCATCTTTTTTCCATGTGGTACAATAATAGGGATAAATACCTTTGTTTAAATAATCTAACTTGACAATATTATTTCCACAAACATTTGGACTTTGAGGCGTGACGTTTAAAGTAAATTTGGGGTAAGTATTTTCTACAAATACGGATTTTGAATTAATTACACATGAACTGGTTGTTATTTTTACATAATAACTTCCTCTCTGTGAAACGTTATAATTTGAAGAAGTCGCTCCACTAATTGCCACACCGTCTTTAAACCACTGAAAACTACCAGAAGGATAATTGTAAATAAACATGGTGAAAGAAGCATCTGTACAAGCATAAACAGTGTCTTTGTGAATACTACTATTGACACTACCCGACATATACAAGGTCGGGATGTAATTATTGGTGTTCAATGTTACTGTTGAAGGTTTTGAGGTCGTTACACAATTTCCCTGAGCAACTGTTAAAGTATAGTCACCGCTTGTTGTTGTAAAATAACTATTTGATAAACTTAACGTTACTCCATTTTTAACCCAGTTATAAATCACATTTCCAAGACTACTGTATGGCGTTGTCAGATTCGCATAATTTGGTGAACATGAAGTGGGAATTTCTTGAAGTATCTTAACAGAATCCAAAGTTGTTGAGGTTTTTACTTCCATCCCTTGCGATGTTGCTGTGCATCCGCCTTGGGTTACTTCTGCATTATATACACCTGCTTGCGTTGCAGTATAAAAACTATTATTTGCCCCACTGATATTCTGCCCGTTTCGTTTCCATTGATAGTTATTTGATAAATTTGGGCTGTAAGAAGGAGAGATACTCAAAGTCGTTTGCCCACCCGTTGAGCAAATCGTTGGAGAAAACGATGAATTGGTCAAACTGATAGAAGAACCAAAAGTTAGAGCATCTGAAGTTGCTGTTATTGAACAACTTCCATCCACAACTCTCACAGAATAAGTACCTGTTTGAGTAGCTGTATAGGTTCTGGTATTCGCTCCACTAATACTCTGCCCATTCTTTTGCCATTGATAGGTTTGATTATCACTCCAATAAGGTATTGTTAATATGGCAGAACCGCCAGTACATTGAATAACATCACCACTACGGTTTAGGGAAGTGGTTGTACCTCCTGTAAGACCATAAATATAAACCTGAGCTGATGTTACGGTTGGGCAAGTTCCTTGGGTTACAGATAGGGTGTAATTTCCACTTGTTGAGACAGTATATTTAGAATAAGTACCACTTGGTGTAACATTAACCCCATTCTTTTTCCATTGAAAGGTCATTCCTGTAGTATCAGCCAATGCCGTTTTAATAGTTGCAGCACTTCCTGTACATAAATTGAGGCTATTATATGAATAGGTAACAGATGAATTAAATCTATTCCAAATATCAGGGTCACTAACTGTTCCAATAGTCATGGCTACACTTTCACTACTTACAGCTATGGGGCTATATGAAAATAATCTAATTTTATAGTTTGTCCCAAATATTAAATTAGCTGGTAATTGTACGATAATTGTACCAGAGTTATTACTTAGTGACGTTCCACTGACCAGAGTTGGATTAGCAAAACTTCCATTTTTATCAGATAGTTCTACAAATGTATTTCCTGAAAAATAGTTGTTATTGACATAAAAATAGTTACTATTAAAATTTCCAGAGCGAGTGTAATTAATCGTTACTGTTCTATTACTTCCACAAAACGTAGGTGTAGCGTTGATACTCGTCAATGTTAAAGTTGCTGTATTAGAAGACGGAACAGAAATATTATAAACAATAGATTCAGCAAAATCATTAACATCATTTTTGTTAACAGCTTTAATCGAAATAGCATAACTACGTCCTGCAACGAGATTCTGAACACCAAATGAAGAATTATCACCTGCATTAGTATAATTATACAGAGGAGTCAAGGTAGTTAAATCAACTACTCTTACCAAATAATCACACGTGCCATTGCTATTGTTTTTATTCCAGTAAAGCCCAACAGAAGTACCATTGATTGTACTATAATTTGTTGGAAAAACTAATGTGGGTGCATTGTTTGACCCTAATAGATTTGTGGTGATTGAACCAATATTTTTAACGAATTTCTGATTTTGCCAACCTTCGGGAGGAGCAATAACAGAGTCCCGCTCGGGCTTTACGATAGTGTCTCGCTTAATTCTGATGAGTGAATCCGTAGGATAGTTTTTTGCGAAAGAATGAGACAAGAATAGACAAATAAATGCAAGAGTGGTAAAAATTCTTTTCATGAGATGATATTGATATATTTTTTGGAAAATATACCAAATGTAGAAATTTTATTTTGAAGTTGGTGTTTCGTATTTATCAAACGGTAAGTATGATTTAGAAAACTCAGTTTTTAAATCATCCCAATAGAAAGAGCAATCTGTAGCAAGGCAGTTACGTCCTTCATGCCCGTACGGGCGAGCATATTTTTGCGGTGGGTGTGAATGGTGGCGAGGCTCAAAAATAGTGTTTCTGCAATCTCAGGCGAGTCCATACCTTGATTGATTAATCTCAAAATATCCTTTTCACGGTCTGAGAGTATGTCTCCATCAAAAGTTTTTCCCGTTGATGAATGATAGTATTTGATGTTCTCATTATTTTCTCCCGAACTAAATCGCATCCACCAAAAATCATCCTTCATAAAATGACTGATGTCTTGAATGGTATTGATGACGTTTACAGGATTTCTATCAGCGTCTTCGTCTAAGTGTGAGCAATGAATACAAGTACGATTAGTTTTGCCAAAACGAGTCTTAAATTTTACACCAACAAAAATCACTTTTTGATTAATTTTCTCTTCAAAGCTGAGCGATTTTACACATTTTACGTACCATCTACCCGCAATCAGTGGAAATAAGGCGTGGTCGAAGGTAATCATTTTGATGTATTGTAAAATCCCAATGATAGGATTAGTTTGATGTGAGTAGCCCCATATTTTTTCGACATTACTACTGATATAAAGTTCTTTATAACTTTTTAAATTAACAATAGCAATGACAGAATTTGAATTTTGAGATAATAAATCCAAGGAGTTTTCATCGTATGATTTAACCTCCGAATTATCAGAATGACCTTTGGTTATATCTTCCCAAATGTTCCGTGCCTGTGAAATTATGTCGTCTTGATTTATATTCATGCCTTAAAACCTATTTTTGTAGGTAAAAAATCAGTTTTGATAGGACAAATATACAAAATACCTATCTTAGGTATTGTATAAACTGTTCTGTTTGGTGTACATTTGATTAATAAATTATAAGACTAAATACTTAACTGCGTACCTTTTTATAATTTATTCATTTGTTCGCATGGAACATTCTTTATTTTGAAGACCGCCATTTCAATTTAAGCAACAAAATCCTTTTAATTTCAACAATTGAAAGGATTTTTTGTTTTTTATGACCAAAAATTTAATATTACTAAAACACTAATTTTACTATCTGTAAAAGTCCCATTCCTACAAACGTCCATCCAATTATTTGTTCAAAACGATTTTGATTTAGGTATTTAAAAATCTTCTCTCGCTGTGTGTGAGCGATGTACGCATATACGTAATTGAGTGCAAATGCACCTGTACTTGTACCTAATACGAAGAAGACTTTGTCAGATAAATCTCTGATTCTGAGGAACTCATAGTTTTGATAATTGATGAGAATAACAATCCAGTAGGGGAGGAGTTGGGGATTGAAAAGGGAAAGGAAGAAACCTTTTATAGCTCCATTTGGAAGAACTAAATCAGACGAATTAATTTCCTTTTTAGGTTTTTTAGAAGCGATAATTTGTTGTATCCCTAAGAACAATAAAATCGGTACAACTGCCCATTGCATGATTTGAAAAACGATTGGGTATTTCTCAAAAACCATCACGCCCTCCACCGCCAAATATCCATAGATTATCTCTGGAATTACCCCACCCAAAGCCATCAAAAGGGCTGAGGAGAGACTTTTTTGTAGGGTGGTTTGGATAACCGACAGGTTCAAAGGTCCAGGGTGAATTGAACCTACGAAGCTGATGAAGAATGTGATGAGGAAAATTAGCATTCTATAAATAGATTACGTGCAACCATTTTCCCTTTATTTTCGTCTATTATTTTGAACGTTAATCATAATCAAAATCTATGAAAAATCTAATAATGTTGCTTTTGATCGGGTTTTGTGTCGCACTTAATTCGTGTGATAAATGCAAAGGTGTTGATTGTTTTACACCCGTTAATACTTTCATGTTCAAAATCGTGAATCAGGATTCAAAAAACATTTCTAATAAAGTTGATTCAGTTAGATTTGTCTATGTTGAAAATGGAGTTAGTAAAATTATTACGCCCCAAAAAGTAACAAATGCCACTAATGAAACTTTATTTGCAAGTAATGATATAGGATGGATAGCAATAGAGAAATTGGTTAGTTTTGACTTACAAATTAAACAGGTTTCAAAGGGGAATCTAACAATGAAACATATCAAGGTCAATAAAGATTGTTGTACTTATTTTGAAATGGAGACATTAACATTCAAAGAAAAATCTATTCTGAAAACGGTGGACAAAGATTATTGTTTCCTTTTGACTATTGATTAAAACTTCATCACCACCTGTGCTTTATCAAATTTCGCTATTTTTTTATAAAAATCAATCATTTCTACATAAGCCGTTGCAGGGAATTTTCCACGATTTCTGACGAATTTTCTGATGTATAATAATTTGCCGTCTTTTATCTGATTATCAGCGTAATAGCTTCCAAATTTACTCTCAAATTTAACCATTTCGGGCTTGAATTCTACGGTGATATTTTTGGGTAAAACATAGCTGACGGTATCAACCTCTGAGTACGCATTTCTGAGTTCGACTTCTTGGGTACGAGGCTTGTCGGAGGCGGGTGGAATGCTGTTTTCTACCGACATTAAGTTCGGACTCAAAAACATTCTTGTACCACTTTTTGAAGCACATTTTCTCACTGCCAAAGACATCTTGACCGTTGCCGATGGAATCCGTTTTTTCTCTTCTTGAATGCTGTAATTATTCAATTCAAAACTTGGAATCTCTATGCGTTTGTACAATGCTTTCTTTTGGTCTTCGGGACTGAGTTGGGTTTTGATGTCAGCATAATCATCGTGTAATGTTCCTGTGAAAATGTTAGTAGCTTCGGCGGTGGCGTTTCCATCGTCCGCAAGATTGACTTCTATTTTTCTAATTTGTTGATTATCAGAGGCTTTGTAGGCGGGAGTTCTGACTAATTTACCACCTTCGGGCGTTGCTAAAAGAGCATATCTATCACTCGTAAAATTGCCTTGATACCCAAACGGATTGTCCTGAGAGGTACATTCTAACCATAGGGTATCGTTCTTGACAGGCACGCAAAGCATGGCGTGATTGAACTGTTGTGAAGGAAAATCTGGTTGTACTTCACGTTGTCCGCTACCCCCACGTATGGAGGCATAGTGTGATGGAATGCCAACGCTTTTCAAAAGGGCTTGGGTATAATTTGAGAGTGCTTTGCAGTCGCCGTAGCCTTTTTCTGCCACTTGTTTTGCTTCGAAAGGTTGCCAACCACCAATACCCAACTGAATACTGATATAACGAGTTTTAGCTTGGAGATATTCATAAATTTTCTTGGTTTTCTGTACAGGGTCAGTCATTCCTGCGACTAAATTCTGCACTTCTTCCTTGACGTTTTCGGGTAAAATATCTCGGTTTTTTGCTAAGAGATTATCAAAATCACCTAACTCTTTCCAGGTTTTGGCACTGCCTTTATAGCCTTCGGTCTCGAAGTCTGAAGGGGCTGTCAAAACACCCATGCCGACTTTTACCCATTGCGGAGCGTAAGGTTCATTTTCATAAACTTTCATGCCCTTCATTGCCCATGTGTAGGTCTTGCCACCTTCCACATCTTCGACGTTTGGCTTGGTCATACCGTTGAGCAATTTGTAGCGTAATTCCATGCCAGCGGGCATTTTCACTTTAAAAAGCGAAGATTCTACGGTTACATTTTCTTCATCTTCTTGCGGAATCCAAGTAGGGTAGAAGAGCATATTTTTGTTGGTCGTTTCGTAGTTAAATTCTATCGTAAATGGAAAGATAGCATACTTAAATTCCGCATATTTGTACCGATTATCCGAGAATAAAGTCCCCTCCGAATTGGCACTTCCATCTTTAATATCATCATTTTTTAATCGCTTGACTTTCTCGCCTTTGGCATCGTACAAAACACCTTCAAAATCATTGATTTTTTGGAGTTTGTTATAAAAAACTATTTGGTGGGCGTGGTCTAAACCTTGCTCATCCAAAATGGTGATTACGTAGTGAACTTTCTCAGTAGCTTCTCCAATGTTTTTTACGGTAAAAAAAGTCTCGCTCGTACGTATAACCGCATGAGCTTTTTCTTTTAATTCCGCAGGGATTTTATCGGCTGCCCATTGGTTTTGGGCAAAAGAGTTCGTCAGGATTGACGTTAGAAATGATAGGGTGGAAATTAATTTTTTCATTGAAAATGATTGAAAATTGTAGGGGCGTATCGCATACGCCCGTTTGGGTATGAGAAAGGGCGTATGCGATACGCCCCTACATTATATCAACTTAAAAACTACTTCTTCTTCAAAACAATCTGTTCTGCGTGTTTTTGGACGATTTGGTCATAAAATTTTCTTAGCCCTTCATATTCTTCGGCAAAATACATGGTTTTTTTCATCATGATTTTACTGGAAATAGTTATTTTACCTTCTTCTGGAGTTCCGATAAGATAGGTGAATTTTCCGCCATCGTCTGGTAAACTAACTCTTGCACTTTTGGGTATTTCTTCCACTACATAGCCTTGTGGGATGGTGTAAGAAGCAATAAAATTCTCTTCCATTAACGCTCCAAAATCGACAGGAAATTTACGTTCAACGGAAGTAAAAGGGTTCTTTTCTTCGCCTTCTCCCAGCATTGGGCTAAAATAAATTCTATCTCCTGCCACGTTTGATTTTTCGTTGATAGTAGTCTCAAATTTTGTAACTAAGGTAGATGATAAATCCTCATTTCCTTCAATTTCTGTCTTTGTAATTTCCCAACTTGGGTGTGATTTTTTGAAGTTTTCTGTAAATTTATCTTTCCCTTCTTTTTTGATTCTCGAACGATAATTTTGACCATAATATCCTAAAAATGAGACATTTAATTCTCCTTTTACTTGACCTTCTGGGCTAATTGTCATATTTGAAATGAGTGTTTTAGCCATTTTTTCGGTTGTTTTTAGAGGAATCCAGTCGCCCGTGTTTTCGAGAATTAGTCTTCCACTTCCATTGATACATCTTACTGGCAAAACGCCCATGCGTAATAATGGGTCAGTAGCATCAATGAGCATACTCTTGTCACCTACTCGTGTGTAAGCTATCACATAATTGAATTTTTTTTCTAATACATAATTGGATAAAATACGTCCGTTTTCACGGGTACTCAACACGACTGGGTAAGATTCAAGACCTAATTCTCTGAGTAAAACTATCAGCATTAAATTTATGTCAGCACAATTCCCCGTTTTAGCTTCATGAGCTTTTTTGAGGGTTGAACTGGCAAAGAATGACTCTTGACCGTTCCAAGTCATTGCCTTAGAAACATAATCATAAGCCGCTTGAATTTTGCTGAGGGTGTCTTTGGTATTCAGTTTAATATTATTGGCAATATCTTTCAAGAAACCACCTTTTTTCAGTTGCCCTCCAAAATTTTCGTAACCACTAAGAGATGCTGAAAAATCGTTCCATGACAAAGAAAAGTTTTTGTGCATTCCATTTGACGGTGTATATGCCGCTATTTCAAATTCAATTCTTGCCGTATAATCATCAATGGTTGTCATATAGGGTTCTGTACGAATGGCAGGAATATCTTTCATTGCCCAGCGGTAACTTTTACCCATTTCTGCCTGAATGCCAACTCCCAAGGAAATACTCTCACTTTTGATTTCACTCACAACAAAGGGTTCATAACCTTGTGAAATAATTTGGAATTTATAGAAATCAGGAATTTTGACTCGATATTCACTCCAAACCGTTGGAATACTTTTCTGAAAATCCCAAGCCCTGATTTCAGTATCAAAATCTGAGGTAATACTATAAGAATATTCAATGATTGAGCCTTCTTTTACGTTAGGCAGCGTAATTTTTTTCTGTGAACGATAATCAGAGACTTTTTCATCGAAGATAGATTCTTTGGAGAGTTTGTCAGCAACAATTTTACCATCAACCAAATTATAAGTCGCACCTTTTACACTTCCAATAAATTCCTTAGAACCTGATTTGGAATTTGCAGCAATAATTGCGTGGGTAGCCCATTCATAACCTGATTTTTTAAGGATTTTGATTCGGCGGTGACGCTCAAAAACCATTTGTAAGCCACTGCCACTGCTATAACGATGATAGCTTTCTGCATAATCACACAGGATGACCGCTTCCGCAGAAGTATCTTTCGGATAAACTTTCATTTGAAGATCTGCAATGTCGATTTTGCCAAATTTTATCGGAGCATCTTGGGCAGTGGTTGTGAGACACAAAATAGTAGAAAACACGCATAATAACGTGTATCTGAGGGTACTGAGGGGTAAACGCATTGTGTAGGAGTTTTAAGGGTTGATTAAATAATGTTGGGGATTAGGGATTAGGTAATTTGGGATTAGATAACTGTTTTATATATACTCAACTGAATATCGTACAATTTCCTAATCCCAATTTACCCAATCCATAATTATCCAATCCCTAACACCTCTATTTGCGAGCAAATATCGTGCAGAAATATAGTGGAATATTTTTTATGAAACAAAATGTCCTTTCACAACCTTCCACAAAATACCGAAAGGAATGGGTTGTATGCCTCGGCGTTGTTGTTGGATGGATATATCGGCAATAATTTTCCAGTGACGAGCCAGATCTCGGTAAGCTGCCCAGAGGGTGTTTTTAGGGTCGTAGATGTGTCCAGGTTCTGAACTTACGCCGTTCAATTCCATGATTCGGATATTTTTGCCTTCGTATAGGTCTTCGATTGACTTTACTTTCATGTCAAACCGTCCGTAATGAAAGCCCTCGATGGGTAAGGCGATTTTGTCAAAAACTGAATCTAAGGTACTGTTTAACAGATGGTTATCGTCTAAAAATTTTGTGCCTCTACAATGATTTCCGATGGGTTCGAGGATTCTTTTTTCTCCCGCTTTGATGACTTCGTTCATGCCCATATCACCTATACGATTACGCATGGAATCAAGCTGAAATCTGGCTCTGGTGCTTTGTTGCATCAATTGCTCAACGGTTGATTTTCCATCTCCCAAAACCGATAGAAATTCTTTACGAGTCACGGAAGTAACTTTTCCCGTTGGCGAATCTGGATAGCGATAATACAAAACGCCCAGTTCGATGTCGTAAGTGATGAACTCTTGGACGATAAAATCCTCTTGGACATTGCCCAAATATGCTACTAAATCATAATTGCTGTACAGTTTTTCGACCTGAGTACCTCGCTCGCCCACGTTGGGTTTGCAGATGATGGGATAGACCAAATCCTCTTGGATAAGTTTATCAACGACACCTTTCAGGTCTGTTCCTTTTTCGATAAAAATGGTCTTAGGGAGATATTCAGCGGGTATTTGACGGAGAATATCCATTTTCGATTCTCCAAAAAAACCACCATAATCTATGCAAGGGTCGGCATTGGTAAAGAAAGTCAGCGAACGTGTGCGGACAGCCTGAAAAAGCCAGTAGGGGAGGAGGGGGACGTAAAACATCCACCAAGTCCAGTATTCAAATTGGGTTAATTTGATGAACCAAAGGGGCAAGCGTAATTTATTCATGTGGTAAAATTACGGAGAAAAGGGGATTTGCGGATGTCGGGGAGAGGACAGTTTTTTGAGTTTTTTTGATAATTTTCAATGGATAGGTAATGTTGAAGTTTTTTGATAATTTTCAATATCCAATGCTCAATTTTCAATGTTAAAGTGAAAAAAATATGTAAATGGCTGTCATTGCGAGCGAAGCGAAGCAATCTGTTGGATTGATGGAAAAGAGTTTGAAAGCCTCTGCCCATAAGCCAACAGATTGCTTCACTGCGTTCGCAATGACAGCCATTTATGTTTTTTTATTTTTTAAATCATCTCAAAATCCTAACAGGCACACCCGAAAATGCAGAATTCCCCGTCAATTCATCAATCAATAAATCATCGGTCAAATCATTCAAACTCACCCCTGCATGAGCTACTGCAACGTCCAATTGTACACCTTTGCGAGCGTGTCCGAAACCGTGTGGAATACTCACTACATCTGGCATAATTTCGTCCGTGATTTCTACGGCAATTTCTACCTTTCCGACTCGTGATTCAATTTGTACTTTTTCCAGATTGACGATACCACGATTTGCCGCCGTTTCAGGGTGAATCATGAGTGTACAACGGTCTCTCCCTTTTACTAATCTTTCTGTATTGTGCATCCATGAATTGTTGCTACGGAGATGTCTTCTTCCGATTAATTGTAGGTCAAACTTAGTATTTTCTGAATCTTTCAATAATTTCTGAAAGTTTAAATTTACTCTTTCTAAATCATTCAAGAGTAGGTCTGGAATGATGTTAATTTCTTGATTATCAGTTAATAACTTTTCTTTCAAACATGGTCGCAAAGCTCCTAAATCTTCTCCGTGTGGGTTGTCTTTGAGTTTTTGGAGGGTTAATCCGTCTTTTCCGTAAGGTCCAAACTGCATTGCCATTGCTAATTTCTCTTCGGGATTTTTAGGTGTTGGTATTTCTGCCCCTTCCTCCGAAGTTAAACGATTCTTTATCTCCTCAAAAATCTCCCAATCGTGACGTTGATTATTGTCTTTTTCAAATAATGGCACTGAATATTTAGCGGTATTTCGGATGCCTAAATTATGAAAAGCTAAGTCGTAGTGAGCAATTTCTAAACCCGTAGTGGGAGGTAAAATAATATTGGCGTGACGGGTGGTTTCATTGATAAAAATATCCACCGAAACCATGAAGTCCAAACCTTCCAGAGCGGTGTCTAATTGTGTGCCGTTGGAGGTACTCAACACAGGATTTCCACAGACCGTAAAAAGGGCTTTGATGCCTCCTGCCAAAATATCTTCGCCCATTGCCGAGACGGGTAATTCGCCATCAAATTCGGGTAATTTTCTGACGGCAGATTGGTAACGGTTAAAATAATTTTCGCCTTTTTTGGCACGTCCCCAAAGGTCAAAAGCGGGTTGTGAGAACATCGCCCCACCCTCAGCATCCATGTTGCCCGTGAAGATATTGATACAATTTATCAACCACTGACACACGCCTCCGAAGGCTTGTACACTCACACCCATACGTCCATACACAACGGCACTTTTTGCGGTCAGGATGTCGTTTGCGAGGTTTTTGATGGTTTCTGACGGTATTCCTGTGATGCTTGCAACGGCTTCTGGGGTGTAGGATTTGATGGCGGATTTGAGTTGGGAAACGACCTCACCCCCGACCCCTCTCCTACTGAGAGGGGAGAGTTCGTCCGAGTGAGTAGCCCCCCTCTCAGTAGGAGAGGGGCTGGGGGTGAGGGTTAATATTTCATTCAAAATCGCCAACAACAAATACACATCCGTAGCGGGTTTGATAAAAATATGTTGGTCGGCTATTTTGGCGGTTTCGGTTTTTCTTGGGTCGATTACTACAAATTTACCGCCTCTTTTTTGAATAGCTTTCAAACGATTTGCCACATCGGGAACGGTCATCATTGAGCCGTTGGAAGCCAAAGGATTTCCTCCCATAATCAACATAAAATCAGTACGGTCAATGTCTGGAACGGGTAACAAAAGCGGATGCCCAAACATCAACGACGACACGAAATGATGAGGTAGCTGGTCGGCTGAGGTGGCAGAAAAGCGGTTTTTTGTTCCCAAAACCCTCAAAAAGGCAGGGGCAGACAAAAGCGTGCCAGAATTATGGACAGAAGGATTGCCTTGATAAACGCCCACGGCATCTTTGCCATGTTGGGCTTGGATAGATTTTAGTTTTGAGGCTACTTCATCAAATGCCTCATTCCAAGAGATGGTTTCCCAACCTGATTCAGTTCGTCTGACGGGTTGTTTTAATCGGTTTTTGTCTAAGTAAATATCTTTGAGACCCACGGCTTTTGGACAAATGTGTCCACGAGAAAAAGGGTCTTTTTCATCGCCTTTAATAGTCAGGATTTCGTTATCTTCATTGACCGTAATTTCTAAACCGCAGATGGCTTCGCAGAGATTACAGGCACGGTAGTGTGTACGGATATTTGTTGATGAATTCATATTTTTTGATGGAATAATTCAAAATGAGCTTGAAATTACAGAAAAATATTGGGATAAGGAAATGATGAATCAGGAACGGTTTGCGGTAGCGATGATGAATCATGAACAACCAATTATTTGATTTTCAATATCCAAAATCTTATAACTTCGTGTAGATATATCTGTATTTCCAGGCGTTGTATTTGTGCGTTCTACCAATGATAAAAATCCAAGAAGGAATCAATTTCAAAACCTTAGAAAAAGGCCACTCTGAATCGAGCTTAATGGTAGATAATTTATACCGAAAAAGGTTTATGAAATTGTTTTACCTCGGGGCAGGAATTGGTGCTTTCAGAAGATGGGTAGCGAACGAATTACCGAATAGTCAGGATAATTGGGCGTATCGCTTGGTTTGGAAGGTATGGTTTTAGTATGGGGTTGTGTAAAAAGTCAAAAGTTCATGAGTGACCATCGCTCGGTTAAAAGTTTTCAATAGAAATAATACCTCTAAAATAAAATTTTAACGACTATTTCGGAATGTTATTCGGCGTGAAATACTTTAAACTTTAAACCTTACACTTTTTACACAATCCCAAAATCTACACTAAACTCACCCCCGTCATAATCGCAGGTTTTTCGATACCCATCAGTTCTAAAACCGTTGGGGCGATGTCTCCTAATTTACCGTTTTTGATAGCTTTTTTATCTTTATCAATCAAAATACACGGCACCAGATTCAGACTGTGTTGTGTATTTGGCGAACCGTCATCATTAATCATATAATCAGCATTTCCGTGGTCTGCCAGTACGATTACTGAATAACCGTGTTCGATTCCTGTGCTTACTACGACATTGAGAGACTCATCAACTGCCTCACAAGCCTTCACAACTGCCTGAAAATCACCTGTATGTCCTACCATATCGGGGTTGGCGAAGTTCAAACATACAAAATCCGCTTCCTCCGATTGAAGGGCTGGGACTAAATTATCTCTGACATCATAAACCGACATTTCTGGTTGTAAATCGTAAGTTGCTACCTTCGGAGAATTTGACAACAAACGAGTTTCGCCTTCAAAAGTTTCGTTTCGTCCACCCGAAAAGAAGAACGTTACGTGAGGGAACTTCTCAGTTTCTGCAATTCTGATTTGCTTTTTACCTGCATTCGCCAAAACTTCGCCCAAGGTTGAGGGCAAATTACTATCATCAAAAATCACATTTACGCCCGTGAATGATTTGTTGTAATTGGTCATCGTCAGATAACGAATGTCCAATTTTTTCATGCCATTTTCTGGGAAATCTTCTTGGGTCAATGCCTTCGTAATTTCCTGTGGTCGGTCTGTACGATAGTTGAAACAAAGCACTACATCACCCTCTTGGATTTTACCGATGGGTTCGTTGCCTTTTGTGACCACAATCGGTTTGATAAACTCATCGGTAACGCCCGCCGCATACGACTCTTGCATCAATGCCACGATGCCTTCCGCACATACAGGTACGCCTTCGCCCTTGACCATTACGTCATACGCCTCCTCGATTCGCTCCCAACGGTTGTCTCTATCCATCGCATAATAACGACCCGTTACGCTCGCAATTTTACCGACTGATGTTCTCAAAAACGACTGTAAATCAGTGATAAAACCCGTGCCAGATTTTGGGTCGCAGTCACGTCCGTCTGTGAAGGCGTGGATGAATACTTTGTTTAAACTATTGTCTTTCAGTACGTTACAAAGAGCCTTTAAGTGGCTGATATGTGCGTGTACGCCTCCGTCAGACACTAAACCAATTAAGTGAACGGGTTTGTCATGCTCTTGGGCATATTTGATGGCATCCACCAAAACGGGTTCGTGACGAAGCATATCCGTTTCGATAGATTCATTCAAACGCACCAAAGATTGCTTGACGGTACGCCCTGCCCCAAGGTTCATGTGTCCGACCTCCGAATTACCGAATTGACCTTCGGGTAGCCCCACTTCTGGACCAAAAGTTACGAGTGTACTATGGGGATAATTCTCAATTAAGGAATCATAAAAAGGCGTTTTGGCGGCAATAATCGCCGAACGGTCTTCGTAACCTTTTTCAGCTATTCCCCAACCATCTAAAATGACTAAAATTACTTTTTTGCTCACGTGTTTTATTTTTTGCTTGATTTAGTTTTACTTATCATAAGGCATTTCTTCTGGACGTTTGCAAGCCAAAGCCTGAAACTTAGGAAAGGTTAAAAGGTCATTTACAAAGGCATCATCAATACTCAAAGCGTATTTTCTGTGAGATAATAAAACTACTGGAATATGCTCTCTATCTTCTTGATTACAAGACAGTTTTCTCTCTATTTTCTTCGTGAAATGTTCTTCTTTAAAATCCTTTATTTCTTGATTTTTAACGAAAATTAAACGACCTTGTTTCTGTAAACGACTGATAATGGCAGTGATATTTTGCCCTTCTTTGTTGTTATAATTTGAACGATTATATTCACCCAATAATTTTTGAGAAACCACCAAATGAGCGTTTGTATCTTCCTCACCTTCTTTGATTTCACGAAACAAAACTAACCAATCTCTCAATTTGATATACTCAGGGTCGGCAGGATTTTTGAAACGACTGGCGATGTTATTGTCAATAAAAATATCTTTTTTCATTAGGCAGAAGCGTATAGTGCAATGTCCATCACATCCATTTCGTAGGTATCAAAAAAGCCTTGTGGAGCATTTTTAATTTGTCCGTCTGTGGTGAGTTCAATAGCGTAAGTAGTGGTTTTTATTCCGTCGTTTTCCATGTAATACAACTTCACATCTTCGGGTTTTAG
Organism: Cytophagales bacterium; assembly: GCA_013298125.1. GTDB lineage: Bacteria > Bacteroidota > Bacteroidia > Cytophagales > Spirosomataceae > Arcicella. The sequence continues at coordinate 27,433 of JAAFJP010000025.1, forward strand.
CTCGCCTTTCACAATCAACAAACGCATCCGATTAATGAGATATTCGCTATGGGTTTCTACGATGTATTGTTTATCAATCTCTATATCGAAAAGAATATTTCCAGATTCCTCAGCAATCTCATTTACCTTTTTACAAAGATAATCAGCGAATGATGCTTGAATTTTAGGATGTAAGTGGATTTCGGGTTGTGATATAACGAAACAAGATTCAAAATACATTTGTAAATCAGCTACAATAATTGGTAAAAACTGGCTAATACCAAATCCTACGTCTGTTAAAGAAGCCAATTCACTATTTTCATTTACTTGTACATTTAATTCAAATCGCCCCCCTTTCATTTTGTTAGCTTGAACAGATTTGAAAAGCCCTATCTCAGTAACTGTCTTTATTAATTCATCAAACATTTCTCTGTCAGATTCCTCCCATTCAATAATTTGGTCTATATATCCTTCACCATTTACACCAACTTTTCCAGCTTTGGGCTTCTGATAATAAGTTCTTACGGGAGGTAAACGAAATGAACCGATGTAGTTAAAATTTATGTCATTATACTCATTATCAAGATTAAAGAATATAAACCTCTTATTAAAAATTGAAAGACAACGATTAAAAAAATGTTCAAATGGTTCATCAATTACACCTGTAATTTCAATTGTTTTCTTAACATCTTTATAACTCTCAATAACGATGTCTTTATTATTTTCTTTTAATTCTAAAATATCTTTTGTTGGATATGTACTATATTCACCAATTGTCTCAATGATATCAACATGATGTTTTCCATTTTCTAACCATATTTTGAAATTTTTAAAATATTCCCCAAATATTTTAATTTCGTTTAGCATTGGCAAATCCGAATCCTTTTTTTGAATCCAAGAAGTTGAAACAGTTACATTACGAGAATTTTCTAACTTAAATACGATTTCCACATTAAAATTCTCACTCTCCGCCTTCTTCCTCAAAACCTCATCAAATCCACCCATATTTATCAACTCTCCATTCAAGGCAAAATATTGAGGGAAATATTTACTTTGCATAATGCCCAACAAGGCATAAATCAAGGAGCTTTTGCCACTACTGTTTGCACCTGTCAGTAGGGTAATTTTTCCGAAATCTATATCCACTTGCTCAAAGCACTTGAAATCTTTTAATGAGAGTGATTTTATTAGCATTTTTCTATTTTTTTAAACAAATCTACAACCGATATTTCTCCACCAACCAATCCAAAAACCCCTCAGCACAACGACTCACAATTTGGTAAACTTCCTCAAAATCAGCCGTTTCACCATAATAAGGGTCTGGCACTTCTAAAATAGTTCCCCCTCTGGGGGTTAGGGGGCTTGGATTATCAAATCTCCGATACAAAAAACAAGTTTCTTCGGGTTGTGTAATGCCTACGGAACGATTACTGATGGATTGGATATTTTCCATGTTATAATTGTCCATCGCCACTACATAATCAAATACTGAAAAGTCCTCACCATTGAGTTTTCTACACTTGTGCGTAAGCGTAAGCCCATGTGAATCAGCGTTTTGGCGTGTACGTCTGTCGGGTAAGTCGCCTATGTGATAAGCGTGTGTAGCGGCAGAATCGCATTGAATTTCTCTTTGTAAATTTCTCAACTTGACCGCACGGCGAAATGTCTCCTCCGCAATTGGCGAGCGACAAATGTTTCCAGTACAGACGAATAAGATTTTTAGCATTTTAGGGATTGGGTAATTAGGGATTGGGTAATTGGGGATTAGTCAGTAAGGATGTATATTGTCTTTACACTCAATCCCTAATTACCTAATCCCCAATTACTCAATCCCTATTTCTCCAAAGGTTGATTATCCTCATCCACAATCACAAAAATCTCTTCTTGTGGTTTTTTCATGAGGTATTTTTCACGGGCGAATTTTTCTACTAATTTCTTATTTCCCATCACCTCAATTCGCTCTTTTTCTACTTCTTTTATTTTCTGGACGTAATACTTTTTCTCATCCTCTAAACGCCCCAATTCACGATACATTTTGATTTGCGTCCAGACATCATTGACATCAAAAAACAACATCCACACCAACAAACCTGTGAAAGTGAGGGTATAAAAACGGTATTTGTGCAAGAGTAGGTCTTTCATTGTGATTAATTTATATAGGACAAATATAGTGGATTTTAGCCGTTTTTTATCAATTGTTTTAACGAGTTTTTTGATGACGATTCTCCGTAGTAGAGGACACTTAGACTTATCGTGTATTCATCGGTAAATGCTTGAAGAACATGACTTGATGGTTAAAGATAACAGGCTATAAAGCCCAACGTTATATTTCTTATCGGGGTCGCCCGTACGGTTCAATTAGCAAGAGTTTTGGATAGTGTTGATTATGAAGAGTTTAACAAGTTAAATGATTCTTCTGAATCTAAATAAAAAATAGAAGATTTAAAGAAGGAGAGTCAGTACTTGTTGTCACAATTTAGTAGAGAAGAAAAGGAAATAAATTTGAATCCAAATTAGACATCATTAAAAATCGACAAACGACCATGGGAATAGAAGAATTTGTATTAGACCGTGAAAGACGGGTTGGAAGGAAAGAAGGCATGGAAGAAGTAAAAAATGAACGAAATATATTTTATATAACCAACCTCTTAACTCAAACTGATTGTTCTGATGAAAAAATAGCTTCGTTAATGGATATAGATATTGAATTTGTAAGAAAGATAAAAGCAACATTATCCTAAATATTTAAAGGGTGCTTATCATTTCATAAACACCCCTTAAATATTACTAATCCTCATAAAACTCCCCCTCAATCTTCTCCATCTGTATCGAATGCCTTGTAATGTGCATGGCTAAGAAATAGATATATTGATACACATCTATTTTTCCTAACTGATTGACAGTCATTGTTATTTTGTACAAAACACCTTCTCCATTTGGCATTTCGTCCAAATAATTTAGGCACTGATTTTTCTGGAAATTTAGATTTTCTGATATTTCATTTAAACTCATTACCCCCGTAGGTATCATGTGTTCAGGACGATTCCAAATGAATGATTTATGCTTTCCAATTCCTTTTAAATTTTCATTCATAAAATCATAATTCTTTAATTCTGATTCCAAATCAAGGTTATTGATGTTTTTTAAGGCTTTTTGATAACCTTTTTCAATCAATTTTAGAAGGAAATGATTGGTTAAATAAATATGTTCTAAGATTTCAAAAATCGTCCAGCCATCATTTTGAGGACGATAGTTTTGTAAATGGGTATCTTTTTCTAACCACCTTTCAGTATTTGAAAATGACTGATTTATTTCTTCTCGGATTGAGTTTATTTGTACATAAATGTTGTTCATTTTATTTATTTGGAAATGAGTAGAGACAAGGCAATGCCTTGTCTCTACGGATTCGGTTACTAAACCTCCATCCCCTCAATCACCCCAACGGCATTACTCCCATCTTCAATGGCTGAGAGAATATCAAAAACTTTGTCTGACCATCCTGCAATCAAGAAAACGCTTTGGTTTTCGACTACGTTGATGGGCGTTGTGCCATAACCTGCCAAGTCGAACAAGTACAATTTGGCGTTTGGATTGATGGCTTGATATTGCCTCCAGACGGTCTGTATCGAGTTTCCGCCTTGACTATTCCACAATTGACAGTCGGTAAAAATCATAATTTTATCTACTTCCTGACGACGGTTTATCAAATTTTGTATCACCAAATGTCCGTTGGTCGAGTAGCCCACTTCGCCCTCACGACGGCGATATTCTTCGACATTGGACAAAATATTGCTCTTCGGCATATTGATAATTTTCCAAGTATCGCCAAACATCCCCGTTACCACATTATCGCAACGGTTTTGAAGCAACATCGCCAACATCAAGCCAATATCGAAGTTTTGGACTACGCTTTTTGGAGAAATATTGGTCTGCATCGAACCCGAAACGTCAGTCGCAATCACGACCCGAGTTTGAGTATCGAATCCACGAATATTGGCGGCTGAATGTTGTACTGCCAACTCCAAAGCACTCAAAATATTACCCACACGTCCGCTGTTCAAACGCTTTACTTCACGGTATGCCGACAAAAATCGGAAAGGGAATTGTTTTGAATTGGCAACGGCACGGGCGTTGCTCAATGTGGCACAAACCTTCTCGATGGCTTCTTGGCTCACGTTGGCTTCGATGATGTTACGCAGGTTTCGCAACATTGCCATATAACCCAATTTGCCATCCATAATCAAACTTTCCCAAGCCTGCGTTTTGGCTTCGATTTTACCATTTTCATTCTCAAAATCGTTTTGCCCAACCGCTGACAAAGTAGTTTCCCACGTTTCGGCAGTTTTCAATTCGTCTTTGGCTATCTTGTTGAAAATCAATTGTTGAGCCTCATCTTTTGCCTTTGGGTGTACCAAAAACAAAGCATCTTTCAACTTTACTGCCGTGTTTGGGCGGTTGTATTTCGAGAATTGGTATTCGTCAAAACGGTTGAAGGCATCGCCCAAACCTTTCTGAATTTGTTTCGACAAACGGTTCAATTTTTTGACTTCTTTTCGTTGATTTGCCAATTGATAATACGCCAATAACTCAGTGATTTCGTCGGCACGTTGTACCACACGACCTACGGCACGACTCACCAAATTGTCCCCTTGGTGGATTTTGGCAAGTTCCGTCACCAAGACCAAAGGCATCGAACGCATATACATACGCTCACGGGCATACACCGCCAATTTTGCCACAAATTGTGGGTCATTTTTACGGATTAATTCCTGAATACGAACCAATCGGGCATCTGTTTTTTCGTAAAAAGTATCTGACAATGAACTCGTTACGACAGAAGTGTATAATTCTAAGGCGGATGTCATACGAAAGGCTGTTGCTCCTTCGTAGTTTTTTACTTCTGATTTTTGTTTGTTAAAGATGTTGAATTTCATGGTTGAAAATTTGTTTATGGAAATTGTAAGGTTAAGTTTGGGTATGTAGGGACGAATAGTATTCGTCCATCGCTGTACTGTTGTGGACGAATAGCATTCGTCCATCGCTGTACTGTTGTGGACGAATGCTATTCGTCCCTACTAATACATCTTTTACAAATTCCTTTCACTACGCCATCTTGAAGATATTTCAAGAGGAAAATTTAGGTATCAAATTTTGAGGACTGAGGTGGTATCGAACCACCGACCAACTCGTTAACAGCGAGTCGCTCTACCTCTGAGCTATCAGTCCACGGTTACAGGGCAAAAAACGATGAGAGAAATGATGCTCTATCCACTTGAGCTACTCTGTTTTAGAGGTAGGATTCGAACCTACAACCTTCCGATTAAAAGTCGAAGTATCTCTCATCTACGGCACCCGCAGTTTCCCCAGAAGGACTCGAACCTTCGACTTTCACATTAAAAGTGTGAAGCTCTACCAACTGAGCTATGAGGAAATATAAAAAATAAGGGTTAAAATCGAAAAGAGTACAAAAAACGGAAGGACTCGAACCTTCTACCTTCAAGTTATTAGCCTGACATTCTAACCAGATGAATTACGAAGTAACTCTGTTCTACGACACCTCATTTAGTAACCAAGAATGGACTCGAACCATTATCCTCAGAATCAAAGTCTGGCATCCTAACCTTTGGACGACTTGGCAATTTTGGTAAAATAATCAAGGTAAAAATCGATAAGAGTAACGGGGCAAGTCATTGCCAGAATCGAACGGGATAGCCTTACCGATTTTACGATTTCGCTATTCCTCCCCTAAATTGTTGACGAAGTATCTCTCATCTACGGCACTTGAAATTGTCTGGGTAGAGAGATTCGAACTCCCGAAAACGTGTATCCAAAACACGCCCGTATATCCATCTGCGGAACACCCAGTTTAAAATAATCAAGGCTAAAAGCGAGAAAAGAAATGCTCTTTTTGAGCGTCGTTCTTATCCGTTTTGGACGGACAGTGAACCGATAATTCGACATCTCAGAGAGACTTGCATTCTGAAAATCAGAACATTTTACCCTGTTGGTTTTTAACCCAACTTCACTTGCTCAGTCGCCTGAGTTACGCTACCTTAGGACCGTTATATTTACGAAGTATCTCTTCTCTACGGCACTTGATTATTGTCTGGGTAGAGAGATTCGAACTCCCGAAAACGTATATCCAAAACACGCCCGTATATCCATCTGCGGAACACCCAGTTTGAAAAAATGCGGAACATACGGGACTTGAACCCGTTTCGCTACCGTGACAGGGCAGCATAATAACCCATATACCAATGTTCCATTTAATTGATGATACAAATTTCAAAACGCATTACGCAGTCTATTTGCGTAGTGATAAATGTTTTGAAATTATTTTGTAATCATCTGACTATAAAATAGTTATAGCGGAGAGCAGTGAACACGATTCACATACTTTTACAGTACGAACTTCTTAGCAGGAAGCCCCATGCCCTGCATGGTTTACTCTCCAAATTGTAGCCCCTGTAAGATTCGAACTTACACTATCTTGTTTCTAAGACAAGTGCCTCTGCCGATTGGGCTAAGGGGTTATGTGTGGGGAATATTTCTGAATCAGGATTTAAGGATTAGAGGAAAAAAAGATTTGATTATCCAATAATATTCCAATTCAATTATCATCTTGAAAATCCTAACATCCTCAAATCCTGATTTAGATAAATGTGGGGAATGACGGAATCGAACCGCCTGAGCATAAAGCATTCGATTTACAGTCGAACCCGCTACCAATTACGGAATACTTCCCCTTGTTTTTGAGTGGAGGAAATAGGACTCGAACCTATATCTACTGATTTTCAGTCAGTCGCCTTGACCATCTCGGCTATTCCTCCAAAATAAAAGAAGGCAAAAAACGATGAGAGTTTTTATTCCACCTTACTGACCAAAGTCAGCATCAGGATTTGAACCTGAATGAGCTTTTCGCTCGTAAGTTTTTAAGACTTATGTGTAAACCGAAGTATCTCTCTTCTACGGCACTTCTTTTTGCGGAGGCAGAGAGAATCGAACTCCCAAGTCAGTTTCCCGACCAACAGTTTTCAAGACTGTGCCCTCGTCCATTCGGACTACCTCCAATTGTACCGCCAGCAGGATTTGAATCGCTACGGCGAACCGTCTACACGTTCCACCTTATGAGAGTGGCATCCTACCAATTAGATTATGGCGGCAAATTCATTAACATTCTTCCAAAATTCGATGTAAACTCTTGTTCCTCAGAGGATTATCGTATTTCTGTTTCTCCGTATCGCCCCAATGGTCATATCCCCAATCTCTGAGTTTTGACAATCGGGCATAATTGAGTTTGTTTCTATAAACCTTATGATTGAGTTCTGCCAGACGTTGTTCCAATTCCTCATCGTGGGTTTTTACTTTATCAATCATATTCGGTCTGATCCTCAAAACATATCTCCACGGTTCAGTCATTTCAAAATATTGTCTCTGATAAATTTTCTTAAACTTTACTTCAATTTTGATTTTGAAAGTGAAGCAAAGCATTTCTTGCGGAGTCAATTTTAGTTTATTGATTTCGTAGGGATAAATTACCTTCAATTCTTGATTTCTCTCCTCGTAAATTCTACGTCCCAATCTTTTCTTTTTCTTCTTAAATTCTTTCGTTGGACTGTACTGAGTCGTATTGATTTTACGTAAAAGATTTTCGTAAAAAACTCCTTGTTTACTTCGTCTAACGTCCTCTCTCACAATGAAGTAGCGTTTATATCCTCGCTGAATCGGAGGGACTAAATCAATCATAGGGAGTTCTCGGTGACGTTTTCTGAGTTCTCGGTCTTCTCTGAAAAGGCGAATCAGTTTTTTGTCTTGTCCTTCGATGATGTCACGCTTTCTACGTCTCTTCGAGCGGATTCTAATTTGGTCTTCCCAATTATTAAAAATGTATTCTTCTGTTGTGGCAAAGCCCATAATATGCTGATTATTAATTTGTTAATCAGTCGGGCGAAAACAAAAAAGCCCGACCTCGTGGATTTGAGGTCGGGCTTGGGTATAGAGGTATTCCTATTTACTTCGGAAATCTTATTTCTATAAACCTGTTGCACAACCTAAGATTGTCATAAAAATCCTTCTTAAAATTCTTATACGAAAGCCCAGACGGTAGCATTGAATAGCTATCGTTAAATTTCTGAGCGTTTTGTATTTGACTAAATTGTAACATGATTTCTGATTTTTGTTGTTTGATGATGCAAAGTTGGGAGGTCAGTACGCAGCCTATCTGCGTAGATAAAATATTTTTTGATTTTTTTTTGAAAATAATTGAGAGTGAACATTTCGCACATCAAAAACTGGAAACAAAAAAGGATAGCATCGCTCAGAGCAATGCTATCCTTTTATCACTTAATGACTTAACAACTTACTTAACCTTATTCCCTTTCATCTTACGGACTTTAATTTTTAAGTTATTCAATACACTTTTAGAAAGCATAATTCTTACACGAGGTTTTTTATAAATTACCAGATATTTATTACCTTCATAATCTAAACGGGAGAAAGACGTATTACCCTGAGAATCAACTAATTGATAAAAGAATTCTCCTTTTTCACCCGCAACAGGTCCAAAGTGTAAGGAATTATCCTCTTTACTTTTCTCAAAAGACAACATCAAATGACCTGCATTTTTTTTCTGTAACATTCCAGGCGTTCCTTTTTCCAAAGAAATACGATTAATATAACGACCATTTTTGAAGATTACCTTTCCAGATTTGATATTAGCATCCGACGAAGGCACTTCACGTTCAAGATAAAGGGGATTATCATTATAATATTGAATTCGAGTCAAATCGAGTTCATTTTCTTGGAGTTGGTGCATCAACGAACCCGTCAGATACACATTTTTTTGGCAGCTTGCCAGCGACAAAACGCTGAGGATGAGCAAGATTTTTTTCATTATTTTTCAAGTAAGGATTTGGGAGTATTTCAATCAAAAATAAGCATTGTAATTGTAAATCAACGACTTAGCATTTATTAACTGAAATATTTAACGATAAAAATACTCAAAAGATATATCAAATTCCAAATTTTAAGCACTTTATCATCAGCTAAGTACAATAATTTCTCTAAAAATACACCTTTTGATACTTATAACATAGTCAATCAAAGGTTACAATGATACTTATTATCTTGGTAGAGTATAAAACCTCGTAACATAGTAACCTTATAATTTTCAACATACGTAAGCCAAAGACTGTGCCAATTTCATTTATTAACTCAACATTCAAAAATTCATAAAATTATCTTATTGATATAATTATTATAAAAATACTTTCAAAATATTTTGAAAGTTCAAAACTATTACATAAATTTGTTTCATAAAGCAATCGCCGCAAATAAAACTATTTAAAACTTAATATATGACGCTTGATGAAGCAAAGCAACATCTCATCCAAGCATGGGGAACGTTAGGGTCAAGTTGGGGTGTTAGCCGAACAATGGCACAAGTACACGCACTCCTGTTAGTATCTCCTGTACCCATGACTACTGAGGATATAATGGAAGCCTTGCAGATTTCGAGAGGAAATGTTAATATGAATGTGCGAGATTTGATGGACTGGGGAATTGTGAGAAAAGTGTTGAAGCCAGGCGAAAGAAAAGAGTTTTTTGAGGCAGAGAAAGACGTTTGGAAGATAGGAATGCAAATCGCAAAAGAACGCAAGAAACGTGAATTAGAGCCAATTATCAGAGCATTAGACCAAGTATCAACCATCGAAGCCGATATTACTGACCCTGATGTAAAACAGTTTGCAGAGACCGTAGAGAACCTTAAAAAATTCGCTAATAATACCAATAATACATTAGAAACTATTATAAAAGCTGAAGAAAGTATGTTCTGGGGAAGTTTCTTTAAATTATTCAAATGACAATGGTATTTCCTGAAAAAGGAAAATGATATATACCCATTACCACTATTAAATTAATCCTTACTTTGTGACGTATCAAATAAAAGACTCAATTGGGTCTTTTATTTATGTTTTAAATTTTCATTAATTATTGAAAATATTATTTTAATTATAAATATATTTATTTTTATAATTATAGTAACTAAAAATTCATTTCAAAATATTTCTTTTATTTATTATACAAATACTTCTCAATAACGGCTCATTGTTAAAATACAATTCACACTATTCAGTAATCCATTGATAGTAAGTATCTTAATCAATTTATCATTAGATTATTAAGCATTATTTTTTCTTTTACTTCTTATAAGTTCTTGACATATTTTGAAAGAAATAATTATAATTTCAAAATATTTTGAAATTATAATTATTATTATATTTATAATTTTATAAAGACATTTATGCGTTAAACCAAGGTTGGAATATCCTCATAATATAACCTTTTTAAAAACCCCTTATTGATAAAATCTGTCGTTAAAGGAATAAATTAGTAGAAAAATATCGCATTTTCGCTCGTTATTGTATCTTTGAATGAATTATTAAACATCTTATCACTCAACCGCCATTCATGTCACGCACAAAACTCTACTGGACACTACAAATCTCGTGCTGGGGAATTTACCTAATTTATATGTTAATTGGTATTCTCCATTTTCACCTACCACTGTACGAAGTAATATTTGGTAGTTTAGCAAATTTCTTTCTCTGCGTTTTTGTTTCTCATTTTTATAGATTAATAGTCAAACCATTAAAAATCGAGGATATGCGATGGTACATATTTCTAATGTACCCCAGTTTTGGTAATTTTATTATGTCTGGTCTCATTTTGCTACTCAATACATACGTCATTAGAGTTCAAGATATTTTAACCCCTTATCATCAAGAAAATAAGTTTTTTGATTATTTGTTTATGGTACTTGATACGTACAGATTTTCAATGCCTTGGTTTATTTTTTATCATGGAATAAGATTTGCGGAAAGAGCTATTCAGAGTGAGCGGGCAAGAGTAGAAGCACAGATGCAATTGAAAGTGGCGGAATTAGATAATTTAAGAAATCAACTTAACCCACACTTTCTCTTTAATTCTTTGAATAGCATTCGTTCATTGACCCTGACTGACCCTAAAATGGCTCGTGAAGCTACCACAAAGTTGTCAGATTTATTACGTATATCGCTGACATACAAAGACTTACAAGACATTCCATTTGAAGAGGAATTGAATTTAGTGAAGGATTATCTATCGCTTGAAAAAATCAGATTTGAAGACCGTTTGAGCTATAAATTTGACGTGAGTCGAAGTATTCTGAGATCTCTTGTACCCCCGATGTCTTTACAACTATTAGCTGAAAATGCAGTAAAGCATGGAATTAGCAAGTTAAAGAATGGAGGTGAAATAATTATATTTGCTAAGAAATGTGAGAATAATTTAATATTTGGTGTAAAAAATACAGGCACAATAAACAACTCTGAAAAAGGAAAAAGAAAGGGGATTGGTTTAGAAAACCTCAGAAAACGTTTGTCGTTGAATTATGAAATAGAAGATAGTTTTCAGATTAATTCGTCTGAAAATATGGTTACAGCCGAAATTTCTATTCCTCTAAAAATTAAGTAGATAACGCATAATTTTTGTTTTATAGTTAGTGAATTAATCGTTGGAGGTCTAATTATTCAAAAAAGACAGTTTAATTGAAATAATTTGATAAAAATGGCTTGGAATTTGTTATATTAACGAAGAAATATTATTAACTTAGATATTATTTTTGTCAGACAAAAAACTGTTTGGTAAAAATACCATCCCCTGATTGGTTCACAGGTGTTGAATCACATTTTTAAACATTTGAAAAACAAAAGTTACGCAGATATGGCAAATAGAAAACCCTATTCTCCTCGAGCTGGTAACCGCCACTATCAAGACTTGTCCCCTGTAAAGCAAATGAGTAAGAAAATTAAAGCAATCTTGGTGGATGACGAGAGGTTAGCCCGCCAGGAACTAAAGTATTTGTTGCAAGAATATCCTGATATTCAGATTATTGACGAAGCCGAAAACGTAGATGAGGCTTTGGAAAAAATCCACCGTTTGCAACCAGATTTAATTTTTCTTGACATTGAAATGCCAGAGAAGAATGGTTTTGATTTGATTAGCGAGCTCGAATATGTACCAAAGGTAGTATTTGTGACAGCTTATAACCAGTATGCAATTCAGGCTTTTGAGTCTGAAGCGATGGATTATTTGTTGAAACCAATGAAATCTGAGCGTTTGGCAAGAACAGTTGAGAAAGTACGTTCAGACATTCACCAAAGTCGTCTTACAGAGGCAGTTTCGTCTGGAAGACTTCCAGCAGACAAACGCATATTTTTGAAGGATGGCGAAAAGTGTTATTTCGTTAGCTTAAAAGACATTTACATGATTGAGTCGGTTGGTAATTATTGTCGTTTCCATTTTGGAAGTGAGCGTCCAATGATTCACCGTTCTTTGAATAAGATTCAGGAACGTTTAGACCCTCATACTTTTTTCCGTGCCAATCGTCAGCAAATAATCAATACTGAATATATTGCTCACATTGAATCGTATTACAAAGGAGGAATGAAAGTGATTCTTAATAATGATATTGAATTAGAGATTTCGACTCGTAATTCCGTTGCTTTCAAAGAAATGATGGGAATGTAATTTTCGAGATATTTACAATAGAAAAGGTGTTTTGATGTATATCGAAACACCTTTTTTTGTTGATTTTGTTTAACATTTGACAGCTAAAAGGTACTTATTTGTGAAACAAAACAATTCAAAATAAAAAAATAGTCTCTAAGATGCTATTTATCATGTAGTTTCAGCAAATATGTAGTATCTGTTGGAATCTTATCATAAGATAACTATTTTTGATAAAGAAAATATCTGCACAGATATTCTTTATAGACTTAACAGTGGCGGCTGTTAAGTCTTTTTTTGTACCTATTTTAGAAAATATTATCTTTGCTCCATGCGTATCCTAATCTTCCTTTATACTCTCTGGGCAACCTTTTGGTTTGTTTTCCTTTTTTTATTGTTGTTTCCGTTGTTTTGGTTATTTCTTCAAAAACCCGAATGGAAACCCAAAGCTCATTACCTCAATCGGTTTTGGGGTAAGATTTTCTTTCCTATCATTGGGATTCGTTTTGACATCAAATACGAATTTGAACCTGATGTAAACAAGACGTATGTCTTCTGTGCAAACCATTTTTCGTATGTGGATATTGCCGTGATGGGGGTGGTTATCAAGAACTATTTTGCTTTTGTGGGTAAAGCGTCCCTGAAAGGCATACCCCTGTTTGGGTATATGTTCACGAAACTACATATACAGGTGGATAGGAGCGATAAAAATAGTCGAGCTACGTCATTGGCTCGTTCTATCAAAGCCCTGCAAAGTGGACGTAGTATCATGATTTTTCCAGAGGGAGGAATATGGTCGAAGGATTTTAAGAAAATGTCTTCACCCTTGAAAGATGGCGGTTTTTTGATGGCAATTCAACAGCAAGTTCCGATTGTTCCAATTACGCTTTTGAATAATCATAAAGTTATGGAGGACGGTAAATTTGCCGTTCACCCTCAAACGATTAGAGCCATTGTGCATAAACCTATTGAGACTATTGGTTTAACTCAGGATGATATAGAAGACTTGAAAATACAGTTTCACGATGTCGTACAAGGGGCTTTGGATAGTTATTATTCAACCGTTCAATAGATATTCCAACCAATCAACGATTTATTGTTTTTAGATTGAACGATTGCCCATTAATTTGTAGAAAATTTTAAACTGAAAAAAACATGAACTCACACGAAATTGATTACAAAATTATTGGCGAGGATATTCAACTCGTAGAAATTGAACTTGACCCTAACGAAACGGTGATTGCTGAGGCGGGGTCGATGTGTTATATGGAAGATGGTATCACCTTCGAGACTCGGATGGGCGATGGCTCAAATGCTGACAACTCGGTGATGGGTAAATTATTCCAAGCGGGTTCTCGCTTATTGACGGGTGAATCTCTGTTTATGACTCACTTCACCAATCGTGGCGTAGGGAAGCGTAAAGTGGCTTTTGCTGCCCCTTATCCTGGAACGATTATTCCGATAAATTTGGCGAATTTGCCAGGCAATACATTAATTGCTCAGAAAGACAGTTTCTTGTGTGCGGCATTAGGAACAAAGGTTTCTATTACGTTCAATAAAAAAATTGGGGCTGGATTCTTTGGAGGAGAAGGTTTCATTTTAGAAAAATTACAGGGTGATGGATTGGCTTTCGTACACGCAGGAGGAACGATTATTGAGAAACAATTGAACAACGAAACACTCAGGATTGATACGGGTTGTGTAGTGGCATTTGAGCAAACGTTGAGTTATGATATCCAAAGAGCTGGAAACCTGAAATCAATGATTTTTGGCGGAGAAGGTATTTTCTTAGCAACGATGCAAGGTACTGGGAAAGTCTGGATTCAGTCAATGCCGATTTCTAAATTGATTCGTGCGGTGAGTCCTTACAGTGGAAATGCTACAAAAGAGAGTGGTTCGGTTTTGGGAACTTTGGGCAATTTATTGGGGGATTAGAAAAAATGATATGAAAAGAGACGATGCCCTCTGGAAGGGACTGATTGAAGATTTAGTAGATGATTTTCTACGATTTTATTTTCCTGAAGCGGACGAAATATTGAATTTCAAGCGGAAGATTTCCTTTTTAGATAAGGAATTGGAACAGCTATTTCCAAATACCCAAGACGAATTTAATCCCAAGTACGTCGATAAATTAATCAAGGTTTTTACAAAATCTGGAACAGAAGAATGGATTTTGATTCATGTAGAGGTTCAGGGGAGTACGGATAAAAATTTTGCCAAAAGAATGTTTACTTACTACACACGGATTTTCAATAAATACGATAAGGAAATTACGGCTTTGGCGATTTTGACAGACAAAAATAAATCGTTCCGTCCGTCGTTTTATAAGAGTGAGTTTATGAAAACTTCTGTACTCTACGAATTTAACTCATACAAAATATTAGATATTCCTCCTGATACGTTAGAGCAAAGTAATAATCCTTTTGCGAAAGTCGTAGAAGTTGTACAGACAGCCCTAAAAAAAGGACGAAACCCTGACGCAAAACTCTTTGATTTAAAGATAGAATTAGTCCGAAAGCTATTGAAAAGCAATATTGACAAAGATAAAATTAGGGTACTATTGCGGTTTTTGAAATTGTATATTCGTTTTGAAAAGCAAGAATATAATCATAAATTTGAACAGAAATTAGAAGAAATAACTAATAAAACAACGACTATGGGCTTAGAAGAATTTGTATTGGACAGAGCCAAAAGAATGGGCTTGAAAGAAGGTAGAGAGCAAGGCATTGAACAAGGCATTGAACAAGGGAAAGACCTTAAAGAGCAAGAGAAAAACTATAATTTCACGAAAGCCTTATTATTAGACACTGATTTTTCGGATGAAAAAATAGCGACTTTGGTGGGTGTAGATGTGAGTTTTGTCAAAGAAGTAAAAGCTTCGTTAAAATAATTTATATGAGACTTCTTAGTCGTTTAGGGTTTTTAATAGTTTTACTTATCTCGTTATTTAGCTGTCGCAAAAAAGCCGACTCAGGAGATTTTGTGCCTAAGCCAAAAGGCTATAATCGCATAGATTTAGCTGAGACTAAATATCAGCAAATGTCTGAGAGCCACCCGTTTAGCTTTCAATATTCTACTCAGGCAGTCCTGAAACCTGATACCGTTCGTTGGGCAGAACCGCATTGGATGTATGTGTATTATCCCGAATTAAAAGCGATGATTCAATTGACTTATAAGCCTTTGGGAGGAGATAAAAAGAAGTTGATAAAACTCATTGATGATGCTCATAAATTGGCAGCGAGGCACGGGCAAAAGGCGTATTCGATTCAAGATTTAGTGATGAAAACACCTTCTGGGAAATCGGCAATGTTGATGGAATTGGAGGGTGAAGTACCAACGTATTTACAATTTTATACAACTGATTCAACCAGACATTATCTCAGAGGTGCATTATATTTTAACACTGCCTTAAAAAGCGATTCTCTCGCTCCTGTGATTGATTATTTGAAAAAAGATGTTATTCATTTGTTGAATACTTTGGAGTGGAAGAAGTAAGTTTACAAACGATAAAATAATGAAAGTCAGAGGCTTAAAAACTTCTGACTTTTTTATTTTTTAGAGCGTTTCAGAACTAAACCTTCACTTTTAAAATTATACCTTTGTAATCATTCACAACAAACATGAAAAAACTACTTTTTATTTTACTCATCTTTCAGTATTCATTCATCCAAGCACAAACTACTCGTTGGCGAGCGGCTATTAAAGTGGATGGTGGTTTTTCCTTACCTTTTGGTTTGGAGATGCAGAAAAAAACGGAAACCTCATTTCAAGTATATATTCTCAATGGTATAGAACGCTTCCAGACGGATGATGCCACTATCATTGGAGATTCTCTCACGATACCGATTTCACTTTTTGATGCAGAGTTAGTAGCTAAGATGTCTGATAAAAAATTGACGGGTGTTTATCGAAAAAATAAGGGTCGGAAATCATTTATTCAAACGCCTTTCAATGCTACGTTAGGTTATGATTATAGATTTGTGCCTATTCAGAAAATTGCTTCCAAAGTGAAATTACAAGGAAAATGGGCTACGAAGTTTATCAATGCTACTTCCAAAAAAGTGAGTGAGGTAGTTGGTATTTTTCAACAAAAAGGGAACATTGTCACGGGTTCATTTCTAACTACTACGGGTGATTATCGCTTTTTGGATGGTAACATGGTCGGCGATAGTTTATTCCTTTCAACCTTCGATGGTTCGCACGCTGTGTTGGTCAGAGCCAAAATTAAGGGTAATAAAATGACGGGGATTTTTAAGGATGATGTGTTGGGATATAAAATGATTGAGGCTCAAAAAGATGATAAAGTCGAACTGGCAGATGTAACCAAAATTACGTATTTGAAAGAAGGTTTTGACAAATTAAATTTTACCTTTCCGAATGAAAAAGGGGAGAAAATTTCGCTTTCGGATGATGCTTTTAAGGGTAAAGTTATCGTTGTTCAAATCCTTGGTTCATGGTGTCCGAATTGTATGGATGAAACCACTTACCTTGCTCCATTTTACAAAAAAAATAAAAATAAAGGTCTGGAAATCATTGGTTTAGCTTACGAAAAAAACTTGGACAGTTTATTTTTCAAAACAAAAATGAAACTAATTCGACAACGTTTTGGCGTAGAATATACCCTTTTGCAAGGAGGTATAAACAGTTCTGATAGTGCCACTGACAGTTTGCCGATGTTGAATAAAGTTATCGGTTTCCCGACTACGATTGTGATTGATAAACGAGGCAAAATTCGTGAGACGCATACAGGTTTTTCAGGACCTGGAACGGGGAAATATTATACCGAATTTGTAAATGATTTTGAGCGTTTGATTGATAAGTTGTTGGGGGAGTAGTTATTGGTTTATTGGTTACTGGTTTTTAACACAGTTTTTCCCAAATAAACAGTAGCGGTACGCCGCCCGACGGTACGCCGCCCGACCAATCTCCAATCAACCAGTAAACCAATCAACCAGTAACAAATAACCACCCCACATGACCAAAGACCAAAAACTTATCCTTTACCTGTTAGCTTGCGTGCAGTTTACCAACATCATGGATTTTATGATTATGATGCCGATGGGTCCAATCTTGATGAAGGCGTTTAGTATTACTGCCCGTGAATACAGCTTTCTTGTTTCTGCCTACTCAATCAGTGCGGGCGTTTGTGGGTTTATTGCTGCTTTTTTCGTGGATAAATTTGACCGTAAAAATGTACTTACGATTGCCTACGTAGGTTTTTTGATAGGAACATTCGCCTGTGCGATTGCCCCTACCTACACGATGCTGATGCTTGCACGTATAGTTGCGGGCGTGTTTGGAGGTGTATTAGGCTCGCAAGTAATTGCTATTGTAGGCGATACCATTTCTTATGAACATCGTGCTGAGGGTATGGCAATCATTATGGCAGCCTTCTCAACGGCTTCTGTTTTGGGTGTTCCGCTTGGAATGTACTTAGCTTCAAAAATCAGTTGGCATATACCTTTTTATTTTGTGGTGGTAATAGGTTTTGTGAATTTATTACTGATTTACAGATACTTACCGAGTTTAAGGAGTCACATTAGCACTTCTTTAATTAAGCCCAGTCCTTTTGCTGTTTTGACAAATATCAGTAAAGATGCTAATCAAATGAGAGCCTTAGCTTTGTCAGTGATTATCATGTTTGGGCATTTTTGTACAATACCATCATTGAGTCCATATTTGACTTTGAATGTCGGAATGTCGGTTGATAACATCTCGTTAATATATTTAGTAGGCGGAGCAATCACCATTTTTAGTGCAAGGATTGTGGGAAGAATTGCTGACCAAAAAGGTAAATATCTCATCTTTGCAACTTGTGGAATATTGTTTTTGATTCCTGTTTATTTAATGACAAATCTACATGCTGGGGCAAGTTTGAGCATGATTTTGTTCATTACGTCGATGTTCTTTTTATTTGCCAATGGTCGTACAATTACGATGCAAGCGATGGTGTCGGGTGTGGTGAATAATGAACAACGGGGAGGATTTACGAGTATCAATTCTTCGATGATACAATTAGGCTCTGGGGCAGCATCTTTTGTGGGTGGTTTGATGGTAGAAAAAGCGGCAAACGGAACGCTATTGCACTATGAATTAGTGGGTTATATGTCTATGTTTTTTATGATTTTAGGAATTATTCTCGCAAAATATGTCAAACCCGTAAGTGCTTAAAAAGAGATGAGTATTTACAATTGTCAGATTTTCTTCGTTCAGGTAAAAAAGATAATACATAAAGACTTGTCTTCTTAAAAAAAGAAAAATAACCCTTATTTTTACCGTAAAATAAAACTAATGTAACTATTCCGCAAAAAGTTTATATTTTTACGTAATAGGTTTTTTGAGACACATTACCAACGCCTCAATTTATTTTATCCGCCAACCAAGTAAATTGATTTTTGTTAGCTTTTTATAATTCATTACTTTAAAAACTTAAAACAAGCCATTCTCATGAAAAAATTTCTGAATATTGCTGTGGCGGCGGTTCTTTACATATTTATAACGAACACATCAAACGCCCAAAATACTAAAATCCGTTCAAATAAAGAGATTTTGATGGAGGTCTCTATTAACACTGATAATAGGGCTGTGATAAAATGGATTAGTCAGTCCGACCATCAGTCCACTCGATTTATTGTCCAACGAAGTAGAGATAATGAATTATTTTTTGATGTTCGAGAAATTGAGGTTAAAAGGGAAAATATAGAATCAGGACAGCAATTACAATTTGCTTTTACAGATGCTAAATTGCTCAGGAACGTTGAATACTATCGAATTATGGAATACGAAACAGACGGGGTATCTCATATTTATTCTTCAACCATGATAAAACCAAATAGCCCAGTATCAATTGTGCGAAATGGAGATATTAGTATGGTGAGAGTTATGGTTGAAGATAGTAAAAATTTGACAGCTTTGGTTACAACAGAAACGGGTTTGGGAGTGCCTTGCGAATTTGAACTTTCTGATACGAATGACGTTCTTTTGAAACCTGCTTATTCGTTAAATGGTGGAAGTTATTTAGTGAAATTGCGTTCTTCTACTGGTGAGAGACAATATAAATTTACGGTTAGAGGAGATGATGTTTTGTAGTGAATAGGTATTGGGGTTTAGGTGTTTGGTGTCAGTACAATCAATCATAATCTAAAACAATTGTACAAAAAGCCCTTTTCTGATTCAGGAAAGAGCTTTTTGTATTTAATGAACCCATGTTATGCAGATTCTCAAGGTTAAGAATCTCCTATGCTGAGACCTCCATTTTTATACTTTCTACAAAGGTTATACTTCTCCGAAGTAGTATAGATAGTATTACTTCGGAGAAGTATAGCCTTTGTAGAAAAGGTATAAGAGAGCAAAAGAGCATCGGAGATGCTTAACCTTAAACTTTGCTTAACATCATTAATGGAGTAAAGCAAAAATTGCTAAGTAAGCTATCACTCCCGCAAAATAACCAATTAAAGCCGTGAAGCTGATTTTTCGTAAATACCAAAGAAAGTCAATCTTTTCCATCCCCATCACGGCAACGCCCGCCGCCGAACCAATTATCAAAATACTTCCTCCCGTACCTGCACAATAAGCCATGAATTCCCAGAGTTTTGAGTCAGGCGGGAAATTTGCTAAATCATACATTCCCATCGAAGCAGCCACCAAAGGAACGTTATCAATCACGGCAGAAGCCAAGCCAATTAAAACAACGATAATGTCTTGGTTTCCAACCGTTTTGTCCATCCACTGAGCCAATCCTGAAAGTAAATGGGTCGATTCTAATGCCCCGATAGCCACCAATATTCCTAAGAAAAACAGAATACTTGACGTATCAATTTTGCTCAAAGCATGAGCTACCGTGAAAGGGTGACGCTCTTCTTCATCTTTACCCGAATGCAATATTTCAGAAACTACCCACACAATGCCTAAGCCCAACAATATGCCCATGTACGGAGGTAGATGTGTAACGGTTTTGAAAATTGGGACGAATAATAAAGTACCAACACCCGTCAAAAGCATGATGACCGAATTTTGGGTTTTGATAACTAACTCGTGAGGTTCTTCTTGTGAATCTTCATCAACAGAATCTCGTTTAACAGAACCTTTGAGCTTGAAAGTCAGATAGATAAGTGGAATGATTAATGAAATTAGACTTGGAATTAATAATGTTTTGATGATATTCACTGGTGTAATTTGTCCTCCAATCCAAAGCATGGTAGTCGTAACATCTCCAATCGGTGACCACGCCCCGCCCGCATTGGCGGCAATGATAACGACCCCCGCAAAGAGTTTACGAGATTCGGGTTCTTTGATGAGTTTTCGTAAAACCGAAACCATCACAATTGCCGTAGTGAGGTTATCCAAAATAGAGGATAAAAAGAAGGTAATCAAGGCAATAAGCCATAGAAGGGTAACTTTGTTACGACTCGTGATTCTGTCAGTAATCAATTTAAAACCTTGGTGAGCATCGATCAATTCGACGATGGTCATTGCCCCCAAAAGAAAGAAAAGGATTTCGGAAACATTGGCTAAATGATGAGATAATTCACCCAAAACTACCTTATACTCATGTTCTGAAACGATATAAACCGTCCAGCATAATACGCCCGTGAGCAATGCTGTGGCTGTTTTATTGATTTTGATGGGGTGTTCAAGGGCAATGGCGAGATAGCCGATGATGAAGATTAGGATTAGGAGGGTTTGCATGATTTGATTATTTGTTATCAGTTCTTAGGAAGACTAAATATCTCCCAAAACTAATAACAAATAACCTTAAATAATAACTGAGGGGGGATATAATTAAGGAAACGCTTAAATTGACGTTTTACGGGGATTTGAGAATCCCACTGTCAGGTTTGAGAACCTGACAGCACGGTTGCGGTGTCGTCAGGTTCTCAAACCTGACGCTGGATTCTCAAATCCATTATTTAATTGTATCACCCTCTCTACTAATAACTGAGTCCGAAACTATTTCCTACTTTAACTTCATCGAACTCGGTGATTTCATATCGACCAATCCTTTCACAGTCAAATTTTTGAGTTTTCCTGTTTGGCTAACTGGAATCGTAACGGTATGCCCTGTTTCAACGGTTACATTATCACACGAAGTTGGAATACAATTACACGACCACGTGGCGGCAACATTCCAGTTACCCGAAGCCAAACTACTGATGGTGAGTGGAACACCTGCACTAATAACAAGCGGTGGTGTTATGAAACCACAAGCAGCAGCGGGAATATTATTTACGGATAAAGTATAAGTACCCGTTTGAGTAGCGGTGAAGGTGGCATTAGTAGCCCCTACAATATCATTACCATTTAACTTCCATTGATAATTGAGTCCTGAGAAGGTTGAAACTGCTGTCAAATCTGTTGAGCCTCCTGGGCAAATGGTGGCAGGATTAGGCGTGATTTGTGTAAACAGATTAGGAGTATATGTTATTATGTTACTTGGATTTGTCTCGCAGGTATTTATTAAACAAGTTGCTCTAAATTGAGATACGATATTTGTTGAAGGATAATAGGGTGTTCCAGAACCGTCAAAATTCCATACATTGGCATTGGCTTGTTTATACCAACGGGTTTGTCCTGTACAACCCATGGAACTCAAAAATGCACCACAGCTTGGCGGAGTAACTGCACTGAATGTAGCCGTAGGTGGCAAGCCTACCTGTGTGAATGCGTATGGGGCAGATTGGTCATTACAATCAGTAGTGTAAATATTCGTCTCGACAGTATAATCACCTGCAATATTGCTCGAATAAGTATTGGTAGATTGACCTGCAATCACTGTACCATTTCGTCTCCAAACATACGTTAAACCAGCAAAAAGCGTAGTGGACATATTTGCAGTTTGATTCCCACAACTACCTGTTAATGAAGCATTTAAAGATAAAATGGATGGTGTAACAGTATAAATATTTTTCAAGTCACTGGTATAAGTACAGCCATCTTTTGTAACCACAACTGTATATCCTCCCACCGTAGAAGCTGAGTAAGTCGAACTGGTTGCCCCAGGAATATCAACGCCATTTTTCTTCCATTGGTAAGTCATACCCGTAAAAGTTGAGGTAGCCGTAAGTAATAATGGCGTTGGCGGACCTACTCCGCAGAGATAATCTCGGATGGAGGTTACTTCCGTGAATAAATATGGCGTTACAACTATGACATTACTCGGAGGACTATCACAAGACCCTGACACACATTTTGCTCTAAATGAAGATGCTACATTGGGTACTTGAATGGGTGTTGTGGTTGTTGTAAAAACTGTCCACCCTGCCCCTAAATCTTGCTCCCATTTCACTAAACTTGGGCAACTTGCCGCACTCAACGTTTGGATACAACTTGCGGGAGTAGGTGGGCTGAGTGTGATTGTGGGAGCGGTATTAATGAAAAAATTATACGGTAATGTAGTCGCTGTACAATTCCCATTGGTATAATCAAGTGTATAAATACCTTCTACGGAGGTTGTGTAACTAACGGATGTTGCTCCGCTTATGGCTATTCCATTGCGTTTCCATTGAAAAATTCCCAATGTTGGAAATGCTACTAATTGTACACTTGGATTTGCACAAGTACCTCCAAGAATTGGCGTAATGGTTGGAAAGGCAGAAGATACCGCAATGTTAGAAACTGCACTCGTAAAATCAGTACAATTAGCCTTTGTTACCCTTACCGAATATGCCCCCGACTGCGTAACAGCGTAACTCGTAGAGGTGGCACCAGGAATATCAATTCCATCTTTTATCCATTGATAACTTGCTCCTGGATAAGTAAATCTGAGGGTTAGGGACGTTCCTGTACAAACCGAAGATGAGGCTGGTAATACTTCGGTGAATAAATTTGAATTTCCAACCACAACATTACTCGGAGGGCTCACACAAGTACCATTTACACAAACGTAACGATATTCCCAAGCACTTTGAGATGAGATAGTGGCAAAAAGGGGTGAGACATTAAAAAAACCTGAACCTGTATTTCTCTGTAATTGAGGTCTTGATGAACCATCACAGGTACTTGATGAAAGAGTTGAGGAACAAGAAAATCCAACGGGGGGATTTAAAGTTGCTACGGGTGCAGAGGGCGTTGTTTGAGTAAACACAAAGGGTGATGATGTAATCAACGAACAACCCGTAGGCGTAAAATCAGCGGTGTATGTTCCCGTTGTTGTGGCAGAATAAGTTGTATTAGTTGCTCCTGAAATTGCTATTCCGTTTAGTTTCCATTGATAAGTTCCTGGGGGAATTCCGAAAGGAGAAGACAATGATAAAACCACCGTCTGACTACCACACGCTCCTGAAAATGTGGGAGAAATTCCATACGTTGAAGGATTTATACTTACAGGAACAGATGCACTGGTATAACTACACGTTCCATTGGAAGTTACCACAGAATAATCACCGTTCTGTGTAGCGACATAAGTTGGTGAAGTAGCCCCTGGGATTTCATTTGAATATAATTTCCATTGGTACATTACGGTTGCTGGTTGGGCAAGATTTGCCGTCAATAATACCGAACCACCCGCACAGGCTGTACCATTAGTGGGTGTTATACTGGAATAAAAAGGTGGATATGCTGTAACAATATTACTTAAAACACTACAATTGCCTGCCCCCGATGTTGTATAATCAAATTGATAATCAGTAGGCGTTGGAGGACCCAATAACCCATATTCGATAAAAGTTCCTTGTGTCAAGCTGTTAGTTGTCCAGACGGTTGTCCCAGCGGGTCTTGAAAGTACTCTCATTGAACCGTAAGATGTGTTACACCCTGTACATTTCAATTCTGATAGACAGGATAATGAAACTTTTAAAGGAGTTTGGGAAATTATTGGGCTTGTATTGGCTTGGTTAAACGAGGTTGGAATAAGATAAAAACTCGTAGAACAGCCTGTGGGGCTATATTTCAAAACATATTGTCCATCAGTTGTTGTAGAATAACCAATACTGGTTGCTCCACTAATTGCTGACCCATTTCTCATCCATTGATAAGTCCCTGCACTGGCTGGGGGCAACGGTGGACCAATTCCTGATTGTGCAAATGTCAATGTTTGATTTCCGCAAGTACCTGTATAATTTGCATATAGATAAGGTAAACTTGAAGGAGAGGAAACCGCTACTTTTCTTGATGAACTACAAGTCCCATTACTGGCAACTAACTCATAAAGTCCCTCTGTTGTTGTGGAATAACTGGCATTGGTAGCTCCTGAGATATTCGCCCCACTGTTTTTCCATTGATAACTAAGTCCAGAAGTTGCTGAACTGGCATTGAGTGTGGTTATGTTTAAGTTTGCCAGAGAAGTACAACCCGATGGAGCGGTGGTAGTAATAATGTCGGTAGTAGTTGCTGAAAACACTTTATAATCAGCACTATACGCATATTGATTAGTTTGAGGGTCATAACAAGCCGCTCGTAAAGTAACTGCTGTTTCACTGATAACAGTCAAAGGGTTAATATCTGCCAATAAAGTATAAATGCTATTATGTTTGGAATACCATTGTGTCCTTGCCGTCCCACAACCCGAAGCTGTAACGATGGAGTAACAATTAGCCCCCGACGGAGGCGTTACGACCACCACGGGCGTGGATGGGAGTAGTAAAGGTTTCGCCCAAATATTGCCTATCATCAATAAATAGATAAGGCTAAATAAGAAATAGCTCTTAATATTTGTAAATATATTTTTCATAAAAATTTGCTTTTAAACCGCCAAAATAGCTGAGAATCAGACGATTAAAAAGCATAATTGAGAATACGGTAAAATATTTCAAAAATTTACCGTATTCTCAATTATGAGTAATTTTCTTAGGAAATATTTATACATTACCGTTTTTTCAAGGCTGTAATTTTTACTAATTTCTGAAAAACAATAATTTGTTTGGGTAACCCCGTCGGAACATGATTCTAAGATTTACAGGATTTAGAAGATTAATCTCAATAATCCTATTAATCTTAAAATCGTGTTCTAAACAATTGATAAAATAAATTAAAGTTTTTCAAACACTAATATGTTATCTAAAAATCTGAGTAGGGTTATCTATTCCCTTTTGCTATTAACCACATTCACGCCCTTAGTTTTCCAGAAAAAACTATTCTATTCTTTCGATAGTGAAAAAGGATTATTCTTTCGATTAATCTTAGAAATCATGCTGGGACTTTGGCTGATTTTGATTTTGAAAGAACCTTCTTTCAGACCTAAGAAAACACCCGTCAATTTGGCTTTGGGATTTTTGAGCGGAGTCTTAATCATTGTGGATATATTGGGCGTGGATTGGTATTTGAGCGTTTTCTCTAATTTTGAACGGATGGCGGGGCTGATTACATACCTCTCTGTTTTTGCTTATTGTTTGATTGCCTCTTCCATTATTAATTCTCCAAAGCGTTGGTTTATCGTAGGGCTTTTACTCTCGACGGTTGCTTTTATTGTTGCTTTGAAAGGTATCATTCAATTTTATCATCCCGAAGAAGTGGTTGTTGCCAACGAGCGTATCGTCTCGACCATCGGCAATGCCAATCAGTTGGCTTCTTACTTGATTTTGGGCTTTTTTATCGTCGCTTTGTTGGTAACAGAATGGATTTTACCGCTTAAAAAAACTAAATCTTTCTTATCAATTCTTTTATTAATCATAGCGTTCATCTATGTGTTCACGTATGCCTTTTGTCTTTTCAAAACCTCAACCAGAGGAGCATTGGCGGGCTTAGTTTTAGGAGCGGGTTTAATCACCATGTTAGCATTTTTCAAGACTAATCAACGAAATATAAAAGTGCTGACTTCAAGTATCTTAGTCATTGGCTTACTGTCAACGGGTGTGTTATTTTATTTCAGAAATACCTCTTTTGTACGGGAAAGTTATGCTCTCAACAGAATCACAAGACTTACAGACAGAGACGGGTCAAATACCCTACAATCAAGACTTGAAGCCTACAAAATTGCCATCGAGGGCATCAAAGCCAAACCCTTTTTAGGATGGGGACAAGAGACTTTTCATTATACCTTCGCCCAACATTTTAATCCTAAACTATACGCTGACGCAACTTGGTATGACCGTCCACATAGTATTATTTTAGAATGGCTCATCACAGGAGGAATTGTGGGCTTATTGTCTTATTTGAGCCTTTGGGGGGCAGTTTTGTATCAATTATGGAGAAAAAATAGTACAATAAAGCTATCCATAAAAATCATTTTATCGGGTTTTTTGATGGCTTATTTTATCGGAAATTTGACACTGTTTGATAATCTTTTGAGTCTCTTAGCATTCATGAAAGTGATTGCTTTTATTGAGAATCATTCATCTGATTTTGAGAATACTCCCCCTTCAACTTCCCGAAAGTTTCAAGCTTTCGGGAAGTTGCTCCAATCCAAAGAAAGTTCGGATAAACCAATGAAGCCAATTGATAATAAAATATTTTGGGTGACTATTACTATGGTAGTTATTCTCACCATTTTTTTATTAAAATTCACTTGCCAAAAAGCCTATCAAACCAATAAAATGATTACGAACGCCTACTCGGCGGGGTCATTGGATGAAGTCATAGACACCTACGCACAGGCATACCCAAATGCCCTCATAGGCAGGCAAGAAATAGCTGAACAATTAGCCACCATGGCAAAAGATATCGCCAATAGTCCCGTTCCCGCAAATACTAAACAACGGTACTTTGATACTGCCAGAAATGTGATGCAATCTGAAATTAATCAACATCCAGATTATGCTCGTTTGCAGATGATTTACGCCAATTTATTAGAGGCACAAGGAGACAATGCGGAGGCTATCAAAGTATTAGAAACGGTCCAGAAATTAGCCCCTAAACGACAAAGTAGTTTAGCCCAATTAGCGATGCTGTATGCTAAGAACAGAGAATTTGACAGAGCTAATAATCTCTTAGAGAATGCCTACAACTTAGATCGCAGAAACGAAGAAATGAAAGCCAATCAAGCCTTAGTAATGGCGATGAAAGGGGATAGAGAAAATAGAGATAAAATCATTAATCAATTGTCAAACAAGGAGTTACCAAAACATATTAGCATCATTCAGCCCGCTTTTGCCTTGACGAATGACTTAAATATTTTTTTAGAAATCTGTAACAAACGCCTCGTAGGCAATGAGAATACCACATTGATAGCCTACAAAACATGGGCGATGACAGCTTATAATCTGAAAAATATCCGTGAAACTGCCACTGCCGTTTTTTGTTTCAGATTACATTTTACGCAAAGAAATGAATACGTTGATTCACGGGAAGCCTTGACAATTCGGCAAGATGTTTTGGATGGTAAAAACCCTGAGTTTGCTTTTGTAAAATTGATAGAATAGGCTACCCAATCCGACTCAAAACACTCTCAATTTTATCTGGCGAAATACCAATCTCCTTACCTCCTATCAGTTTCAAATACCCACCATCTTGCTTGATATATGACACAATGAAGTGGGTATTGACAATGTAGGATTTATGACAACGTACCAAAAAATCTATGCCTTCTACCAAAACTTCCAAGAATTTGAGATTACGGCTAATCAATAATTTTTCGTTGGTATTCAAAAATACTTCTGTGTATGCACCGTCTCCTTTGGCGTAGATGATATCTTCGCTGTCGATAAATCGAGTGCCGTTTGATTGTGGAATGGCGATTTTCTTCGATTTTTTACTTTCTAAATTATATTTCAGAGCCATCAGGTTTTTTGCTTCTCGCTCCTGTTTTTGCTGGAATCTTTCGACGGATTCCTTCAATAAATCTAAATTGAGGGGTTTTAGCAAATAATCAATCGCCGAAAGTCGGAAGGCTTGTATAGCGTATTGACTGTATGCCGTCGTGAAAATGACCTTGAAATTAATTTCGTTTTCATCAAAAAAATCCATCAGTTCCAATCCACTAAAATTGGGCATTTCGATGTCC
Organism: Cytophagales bacterium; assembly: GCA_013298125.1. GTDB lineage: Bacteria > Bacteroidota > Bacteroidia > Cytophagales > Spirosomataceae > Arcicella. Next base: position 55,835 of record JAAFJP010000025.1, read on the forward strand.
AAGAAAATCAAATCGGGTTTGAGTTTTTTGATGGCTTTCACACCCGATGGTAAATCGTCGCAATCTGCCACAATTTCGAGGGTTGGGTCGCAGTCGTTCAACATTGCTTTCAACAACATTCTTGCCTTCTGCTCGTCGTCAATGATTATTACTTTTGCCATGATTTTAGTGGTAGCTTTTGGCTTTTGGCTGTCGGCTATCAGCTTTAAAGTTAGAAATATTATTGTGGTGTCAGAGGTTACACACCAATTGTTAATCGATTATTGCTAATTGTTAATTGTCTTCCTCCTCTTCTCTCTCCACAACCTTAATCGGGATTTGTAAAATTACTTTTGTGCCAATTGCCTGATCATCAGCATCAAACTTATCAATAATATCAATTCCAATTTGTTCATGATGCCCGACGTTGAGTAATTCTAAACGTTTTTGGTTGGCTTTTGTCGCAAATGACTGATACCTGTTTGCCCGTTGCTGATTGATTTCGTTTGATTTTTTTCGCCCTACGCCATTATCATCAATTACAATTTGCAAACAACTTCCGTTCAGACTAAAATCTATTAATAGCGTACGGTCATTTTTCTTGTGCATCAAGCCGTGTTTCAAAGCATTTTCGATGTAGGGTTGAATCAACATCGAAGGTAAAAGTGTATGTTCCTGTGATAATTGTGGGTCAATCGAAAGCGTATAAACGAGCGTATCTTCAAAACGCATTTTCTCTAATTCTAAATACAATTTCACGGTCTTGATTTCGTCTTTGAGCGTGATAAACTCACTATTACTCATGTCCAAAATCATGCGGGTGAGTTCACTGAATTTCACCAAATAACTCGACGCATTTTGTTTATCGTTCAAATAGATATAAGACTGAATCGTATTAAGGGCATTAAAAATAAAATGCGGATTCATCTGCGACTTGATGGAGGTCAGAAGTGACTTCTGCAAGTCCTGTTCTAATACCAATTTTTCAGCATATAACTTCGTTTCTTTTGCCAAACGAGCCACTCTGTTTTGGTATAAAGTATAAACCCCAAGACCAAACAATAAAAGCCCCAAACCAATGAACCAGTAGGTTACCCAAAAGGGTTTTTTGATGGTAAAATTAATAACTGTCTCCTTACTTTCTTGCCCATCAGCATTGATAGCTTTCAACTTAACTATATAATTATCAGGCGATAAGGAAGGCAAACTCAATATTCGAGTATTATTTTCCAGGGCTATCCATTCCTGATTATTGATTTTGTAAAATACCTTTAAAAATTCTAAACTTCGGTACGAAATTACTGAAAAATGAAGGTCAATATTATTTTGGTCGTAGTTAAAAGTAGCGTTTTCGTTTAAATTTTCTTCATGTTTATTACTGAAAAAAGCCGTTGAAATAATGCTTGGAATGTGGGAATCTTTATCTGATAAATTTTCTGGAAAATAGACCAAACCCGCTAACGTTGCCACATAAACTTTGTCATTCAGGAAGGCAATATCTTTTAAATCCGTATCGGGTAAGCCGTCTGTTTTGGTGTAGGTTTTGATAGTTTTTGTATTCAAATCATAGCTTTGCAATGCCTTTTCAGTAAGCCACCAAATATGATTTTTATGGACTTTAATCCTATAAACTCCATTGCTTTCTAAACCATCTTTTTCGGTCAGATGTCTTACGATTTTATTATTCTGAAAAATAAAAACTCCTTCTCCCGTACTTGCCGCTACGATGAGTGGGGAAGCATTTCTAACCTCACCCCCAGCCCCTCTCCCATTGAGAGGGGAGTTATGGTTTTCAATAACCCCCAAATCTATAAACGAAAAACTATTATTTTTATCTTTAATCTCTACACTTTCACCTGACGATTTGTTCATCCAAAAACCTTTTGAGGTTGCTAAATAAGTGATTTTGTTTAGTTTATCAATTGCAATGGCACGGCATCTACTTGAACTATTTTTGAATTTTGCAATAGTATCTTGTTTGACCAAATCTACAAGTCCTGCCAAGCCTGTTGCTGTATATGCAATTTTCTGATTAGCAAGAGGTTCGAGGTCTTTTACTGAGATAGGGATTGAGAAAGTTGGTTTATTCTTTTGGATTCCGTAAAACTTATCAGAGCTAAAAAGATAAGTATTGGTAGGTACATCATGGTATAACGACAGTACCTCTGCATTGGTTATTCCTTTATAAATTGTGGTAGTTTTTTGTTGGGTAAAATCTAGTTTAGCTACTTCGTTCTCGGTTGTTCCGTACAAGATAGTATTCTGATTATCAATGGATTGCAGTCGAGTAAAGCCCTTTTTAGGGTCAATAATTTTCATGAATAAGGACGGGATAAACATTAGTCCGTTATTGATGGTAGAAATCCAAAAATTGCCCTCTTGGTCTTTGGTGAAAGAACTTACGTTTTTATCAGTAAATATTGGATTAACTGTTTTTTCATTCAATAAAATATCAATCAGATACAAACCTGACGAAGTAAAAAGCCCCAGGAAACGGTCATCAATTACTTTGACATTTTGGATAAAATTCTTTCTGCCTAACTGAATTTTTGAATAGCTACCATCTTGATTTCTTAGTCGAATTTCAGTAGCATCTACTTTCGGAATAAAGAAAAACCTGTCTTTGATAATGCCTGTATAAAAAGTATTGAAATCCTTTGGCGTATTGATAAAAATCATTTTCCCAGACGAATTTACGCCTAAGATTTGCTTAGAATAATTATTAAAAAAATAAGCAAAATCTTTGTGAGCAAACGAGTAGGGCGTAAAATTATCAGCATTTCCCAAAGCCTTTGGATAGGCTATTTCTTTGACTTTTATATTTTGTAAATCAACAATTCTAATGGTATTTGTTCCGTGGCAAATGATATTTTTTTGATTAACCAAAGTCCCAGGGTAGAACGTGCCATTAGACTTAATTTCTGAACTCAGCAAAAGGCTATCTCCCTGATTATGAAAGTATTGACCCGAAAAATTTTGTCCCCAAATTCTTCCAGAAGCATCTTCCATGAGGTTACTGATGGATTTATCGTTTTGCCCTGTGCTTGCGTAAGGCTTAAACGTAATGCCATCGTACCTGAAAAGTCCTTTGTCTGTCCCCAACCATATAAAACCGTGGTGGTCTTGGAGTAAATCGTATATGGTATTGGTGGGTAATCCACGGGCTTTGTCAATGCTTCGGAAACTCAAATTCTGAGCATCGGATAGCCATGACAAAACGGTGAAAATAGCAAGTAAAATGTACTTCATTGATTTGGATAAATGGTTTTCTGACAGTTCCTTTGGACACAGAGTTTCACAGAGTTTTCACAGAGTATCACTAAGATTTTACCTTGTGTAACTTTGTGTAATACTTCGTGAGACTTTGTGTCCAGAAAAATGTCATACAACCATATTAATTACAAACATTCCTTTCAAGGTTTTTCTAAACCCTGAGTTACTACAAAGATAAAAAATATTGGAATAGTAGGTAATTGGTGGGTCTGATAGACAAACCGTTTCTCAAATTAACCATTTCAAGCTAAATGCACCGTTTTCATTTGACCAAATAGGCTTTTGGTTTGACGAAATAAAAAAACCTCTCGAATTTGAGAGGCTTTTTACCAAAACAATGCTTTCTTATAATTTACTCAACATCTGTACTTTTCCGTCCATATCGGCAGAGGCTGTTAAGAGTAACGCTCCTTTTTTACCTCCTTGATAAGCGTATAGTTTATCGCCTTCGTCCATCGAAATAGCGGTTGTGGCACCTTTTGTGAGGTTATACGACCCTCCACTTCCTGCATTATAAACCGTGAAAGAATCGTCGGTATCGTTCTTGATTTTGATTTTAATTTTAGCTCCGACAGTTACCTTTTTTACAGATAAATTTTTGGTACTGTGATTAGCTGATACTGAAACAGTTAGAAGGCTCAACAAGCAAAGGGCAATTGTTATTTTTTTCATTTTGTTAAAAAATTATGTGTTTAAATTTCTCTTCAAAACTACTGCACATTTCCCTTTCGATTTTGCCTCATTTTATGAAATAGCCTTCTGATTTGATGAAATGGGGGTTTTGGTTTACCGCAAGGCAATTTTGTCTTGGCAATAATTTCTAAATCAGGATTTGTTGGATTTTAGGATTTACAGGCTTTGATGTTGAGTATTAATCCTGTAAATCCTAAAATCTCTTAAATCCTGATTCAGAAATTTCCCATCTCCTAAACTCAAATTACCATTTGGTAAAACCAAAAGCCCATTTGGTAAAACTACTCATATTGACTGTGTACTTGATTCTAATTTTGCATCATCAAAAACAAAACATCCAATTTATAATCATGAAAAAATTTACGTTTGTCTTACTTGCTTATTTCTCAGCCATCCAATTCATCAACGCTCAACAACCCATGACCATCGCCCCTGGGCTTACGATTGATTCTCCCACAGCGGGTACGAGCGGCTTGAAATTCAACGACTTGAATTCTGGAACAACCGTCTCGACAACGCCCCTAAAAGTATTGTCATTGGATGCTTCGGGGAATGTAATTTTGGGAAATGCTCCTGGCACGGGAGGAGGAGGAGTACTTTGGTCAGTAAATGCCAGTAGTCGAATAGAAGCAAACGGAGGTTTTCCCAATGGTGTTGAGATGGGACGTTTTACTTCACAAATAAGCACCTCATTAGCAAGTCCTTTGATTAACACACTTGGGACGGCAAGTACATTTCTACGTTATGGTCGTTCATCTACAACCTCCGCAGTTTTTCAAGAATCAACTACGGGTTTTACTCGTGCAACTTCAAGTATATTTTGGAAATATTCAGATGAGTCAAATCCGCAAGTGATTACTAATTTGTTTGGTTTTACGGGTAGTACGAATACATTTTCAGTCAATGGTTTTACTCAGTTAGGTGAAGAAGCTACCACCACCACTTCGGGCGTTACGAGGTCTTCACCAGCCATCAAAACGATACTTTTAACAGGAACTATGCCCAATGCCGTAACAACAATTATTGCTGTACCACATGGACTTACAGCAAGCAAAATTATTGAAGTAAGGGCTTTAATAACTGGGGCTGGTGGTCTTACCGTTTCTGATAACTATACGCCAACGCTATCAGCTGGAGGTACAACCTATGGTTATCTGTTTAACACAAGTATAGATGCAACAAATATTAATATTACGAGAAATATCTCTACAACGACAAGTAGTACTGGTCTCATTTCGGCTGCGGGGGTTACTGCGACATATAAAATTTTTGTCACTTACATTCCATAACCACTAACACACTCATTTCAAATAATGGAAAATTTCAAAATACAAAAAGAAGACTTGCTAACAATTGACCAAAGACGTAAAAAAGTCATTGCTATCAACCAAATCATCATGATGAAAGGCATGACCAATTATACTTGCTTTTACCTCAAAAACGGCAAACAGCGTATCACCGCTCACACACTTAAATACTATGAACCACTCTTGGACGGCAAGGGCTTCCTGAGAGTCCACCGAGGGTTTATAGTCAATCAAACTTGTATTCTCAAACACGATTCAGATACGTCTTCGTTGTTTTTAGTGGATGGACATGAGGTAGAAATTTCGAGAAGAAGGAGACGGCAGTTTGTGGGGAGTTTTTAGGGGAGTGTAAATTTAAAAACGGAACTATCTACTATTCGTCGCAGAACCTCACCCGAGCGTCGGTCGCCCCAGCCCCTCTCCGATGGAGAGGGGAGTAAAAAGAGGACGAATGCTCCCCTCTCCATCGGAGAGGGGCTGGGGCGACCGACGCTCGGGTGAGGTTTTATCGACTTGCGACAAATAATAGACAATTCCGTTTAAAAATATCAACAGAGACAATTTCATAAGATTTAAAAACATGAAAAAAATATACATAGTAGCCTTATCGCTATTATTTACTTCTAATCAATTATTGGCTCAACAACCCATGACCATCGCCCCAGGACTTAATATCAATGCTCCCACGGTTGGTACAAGTGGATTGAAATTTAATAATTTGAATGTTAACACAACTGTCTCTACAACCCCCACAAAAGTATTATCATTAGATGCTTCGGGGAATGTTATTTTGGGGAATGCGACTTCTGGTGGCAGTAGTCAATGGACTACCTTAGGCAACAATATTCATTATGGCGTTGGTAATACTAATAACGTGGGTATCGGAACTACTACTCCTTTTTATCCATTAGTTGTTAGGCTGAGTAGTACAGGACCTGACCAACCCGCTTTTCAAATAGAAGGAATAAATAATTTAACGCCTTATCAAGATTTTCTTAAAATTGGTGGAACCGAAAGTTCACCCGCACCAATAACCGCTGGCGAAATTGGACTTATTACCTTTAGCGGTTCTACTAATACAAATTTTGGTAGCAGGCGAGCGGGAGCAGCAATTAGAGCAGTAGCCAAAGGAACGTTTAGCAACACAAATTCACCTGGGCAGTTAGAATTTGCCACAACACCTTCTAACAACAATGCTGCGTTGACTACTCGAATGACTATAAATGAAGAAGGTAGAGTGGGTATCAATACACCAACACCAATGGCACTTTTAGACGTAAGTAGTACTCCATCTACTTTAAATACAAACCCATTAATCAATTTGATGAATGATGCCACCAACCCAATTACGATAAAATATACAAGAAATACGGGATCAAATTGGGCAGTTACTCAAGAGACCTCGCCTGGACAAACAAACGCAACTACGAGCATTAACTGGAAGTTCATCAACACTGCGGGTTCACCCATTTCTCTGTTTGGCTACTCCGCTGGCGTATTTGATATCAATGGTGCGATTAATGCAAGTGGAAATAGTACAGTTGGTGGTAATAGTACGGTTACGGGTACAAGTACAGTTGGTGGGACAGGTTCTTTTGGTGGAAAATTGACCATCGGAACGGCTTCGTCTATTACGGGTGTAGGAGTCGAAATTAGGTCATCGGCAGGAACAGATGCAAATCCCGATATTTATTTAAAAGGAACTACCAATGTGATTAGGCTCGGAAACAATGTTGATGCCAATAGTTTGATTCAAACCTCAACTTCAAACAATACACCCGCTTTGGCAAACATCGCATGGAAGCACTTGAATAATGGTATTAGTCCAGGTGTTTCAACACCGATGATGACCCTACAAGGTGATGGTGATTTGACTGTGAATGGTTTTACAAAATTAGGCTCTGGTGCTGATGTGCCTGACATTAAAACAAAAGTTTTGACAGGAACTATCACAGCAGGGGCTGCCACTGAAACCAATGCTTCGCTTACAACAATAGTCACTCATGGTTTAACTGCCGATAAAATTATTGATGTGAGAGTGTTTTTAAAGAATCCTAATGGAAATGTTGTGGGCGAAGGCTTTACGGATAACCGTCCAACGACACCTCTGGCTGGCTATCAATTCAGCACATCATTTGATGGAACAAATATCTACATCTTAAGGAATAATGGAAATAGCTCTAACCTTGCAAATACAACGGGTACTTTGAGAGCTACTTATAAGATTTACATCACTTATGTTCAATAACAAATAGCGATGATACACGTAGAAGGAAGAAAAAGCTGCCTGTCCATTTGATAGTCGATAGAGATGCTGATGTCAAAAGATTATCGTAGCGATGAGTTCGATGATACAAAATCTGATAGGTTTTTGGACGTAATTTTCATATTTTTACAAAAAAAGAAAATGAAATCATTTAGTCAGATAACGAGATTAGACCTTTTGAACGACTTTGGAATAAATATATTTCAAGGAATCTTTTTGCCTCATGTAGAACCTGTGCCTGTTCCTTCTTGGCTTCAACACGTTGTAAAAAGTCGTAGAGGAAGTTTGGCAACCATGCGTACTGAAAAATCAATTTCAGAAGCGTTTATTGCACCTGTCTTGATGGCAGTTGAGGATAAGTATAAAGATAAAATCAGGATTTTTTCTGGTGAGCCACTTGCAACAGAAGAATTATCAGGAGTGTGTGATTTTTTAATCACAAAAGACCCAATGGCTTTTGATCCACAAGGAGGCTATTTTGTGCTTGTAGAAGCTAAAAGGCAAGATTTACTTTCAGGTGTTCCTCAGTGTGTTGCAGAAATGTATGCCGCTCAAACTTTAAATGGAAATAATGACACAGTATATGGCTGTGTATCAATCGGTGTAGAATGGATTTTTATTAAATTAGAAGGAAAAATTGCCACCGCTGACCCTACTATTTTCACAATTACAGAAGTCGATAAAATCTTAGGAGTGTTTGGATGGATAGTAAATGGATGAAAATATAAAATGAAAAATAATCTCATAATTTTTCAAGCGTAAAACAAAAGTATATGGTTGGGCGTTTTAGTATTATGTTGTTCAGAAAAAGTAAAAGCCCTGCCTATGTGTGGGGCTTTTTTGTTTGGTGGAAAAGCACAAAAAATCCTTGTTGAAATTAATCAACAAGGATTTTTTGATGTCCTAAAATTTAAGAGAAAGGGTTAATCCGTTTACGTCAGAATTAAGAAATGTACTCGACGTAAATCTATCATTATATGCTTCTAAAGCCATGTCAAAATTCTCACGTCCTTTATAATGAAAAATTCCTCCAATTATAATAGAAGCACCGTAAGCAATAGCCCAACCAGGCTTACCATAAAAGACTCCTATATATTTACTATCTTTTGGAATTGTGGCATAAGAACCAATCATAGCAACCAACGCAACACCCGTAGCAATATTTCCATATCTGATATTCTTATTGGATTGACACAATAAATCTCGACTACTTGGTTTTGAAGATAGTATCTGAGCAAACTCTTGGTTTGAAATTTCATTATCCCCTTCGTAAAAACGTCTTTTACCCCAAAAATTTCGGGTCATTGAAAGGGGTAATTTATCAGGTTTATCAAATAAGTATTTTGGATTTTTTACTTCCGAAATACTAATGACTTCGTTTGAAGATGCCAAGTGATTTTCTTGTGAGAACCCTTTAAACGATAGAATAAATAACAGTGAAACGATGGTAAAACTTGTTTTCATAAGTGTTTTGTTGGGATGGATTATGATTATTTACCATAATCCTAAGCAAAAATCTATCCAAACAAATCACTCGACAAATATCTATCCCCTCTATCACAAATAATACAAACAATCACTCCTGATTCTAATTCTTGGGCTAATCTGACCGCCGCCGCCGCCGACCCTCCGCTACTCATTCCTCCAAAAACTGCCTCTTCTCTCGCCAAACGATTTGCCATCACACGAGCCTCCGCTTCTGAAACGTCCATGATTCTGTCCACCCGTGAGGAGTCAAAAATCATGGGTAAATATTCCTTCGACCAACGTCTAATGCCTGGGATTTTTGAGCCTTCTGTTGGTTGACAACCTACAATTTGCACATTTGGATTTTGTTCTTTTAAGTACATCGAAGTTCCCATAATCGTCCCAGTCGTTCCCATCGAACTAACGAAGTGCGTAACCTCCCCATTAGTATCTTTCCAAATCTCAGGACCTGTCGAACGATAATGAGCCAAGAAATTATCAGGATTTCCGAATTGGTCGAGCATAAAATATCCGCCTTTGCTCATCTGTGCCTCCGCATAATCCCGTGAACCTTCGATACCGTCTTCGGAAGGAGTGAGAATTACTTTTGCTCCAAATGCCTCCATCGTGAGTACACGCTCACGAGTAGAGTTTTCAGGCATAACTAACTCAATTTCAAGGTTATACAATCGTGCAATCATAGCTAAGGCAATGCCCGTATTCCCAGAAGTTGCCTCAATGAGTTTCATGTCAGGCTCAATTTCTCCTCTTTCTACCGCACCTTTAATCATACTTAAAGCTGCACGGTCTTTCACAGACCCACCTGGGTTATGTCCTTCTAATTTTCCGTAAATCTTAACGTTAGGATTCGGATTGATTCTGTTTAATTCAACGATAGGCGTATTGCCCACTAAGTCTAATATTGTCATTTGTATTCGTTTCCGAAATTAAAAAAAGCCTGATTAAAGTCTCCCGTGTAGGGATTTTTTCTTGATGTGATAAAAGAAACAAAAGTATCACCATCGAATGTTACATCACCTTTGAAAAACCTATTTTGACTATATTCTCTAAACCACTGATTAAAAAGTCGATTTCTGTGTCGTTGTCGGCTATCCGATTGACTGCAAACATAGACAAGAATATTTTTATCATCTTTCAAAAAATCAAAAATAGAAGTTATGATAGTATCCGAAATTCGTTTGTCGAATAATGTTTCTGATGATTTTGATGTTAAGTCAAAGCCAAACAATTTGACATGATTTACATAAGATAATTCTGGGAAATACCCGTCTGTTTCGTGGTAGTAGATAGCGTATTCATCTCCATTATCAGTAGTAAAGAAAAATTCACTATCGTTTTCTTCTTGGTAAGTGAGATAAGGTTTCAGGGATTGAAAATTTAAGTCCATATTCTTTTGAGGCACGTTCTACACCTACTTCTCTGATGAGTTCTTTGTCCCTCAACATTTGCTCGATAATTAGCTGTAATCTTGGTTTTTTTTCAGTTTCCATATCATTATTTTTTTCAAAGATACATATTTACTGTAAAATCTTAACTTGCTCCTGATGATTACTACCAAAATTTATGCTGTAACAGAACCTGAGAATTTAACATCAAATTCCGCTAAAACCTCTTGTAATTGTTTTGTTAAATCATCTTTAACAGTTTGGTATTGTTTAACCATTGCCCAACCAGAAGCTCCTTCAATATCTTGATGGGTTTTGATAGCAACATTCATTCTTTCAATTAAATCCAATAATCGAAGAATTTTATTTCGGTTATTTTCTACTATTTCCATTTTCAGAATATGATTTTTAGAATACCTTTTGGATTGTATGCACGGTCTGTGTTGAATAATTGTTCCCACTCGAAAAGTCCAAACTGGGTCACAAAAAAGTTTCGTTCTTGTGGTTGATAATTTGGAACAAAAAAGCAATCAATTTTACTGAAATTATCCCTCAAATTTAAGAGTTTAACGGCATTATTATTGAAAAAATCAGCTTCAACAAAAGTGACTACATCTATATCTTTTGGAAATGGTTTTTTAGTGATAAAACTTCCATCAATGAATTGATAGAAATGTTCTATTTCCATCGACTTTAAAGTATCACAAAAAGCTAAATATTCTTCAAAAATCTCTTCTCTATGGTTGTTGAACGTAAATTCTTTTTGAATAATGTTTAGAGAGACCTCAATTATCTCGTATGGTTCAATGTTACCATTTGTATCAAAATTAATCATAAATTATTGTAAAATCTTAACTTGCTCTTGATGATAAATCTTGGTATTTTCAGGTACACTACGAGTCAGCCAAACGTTGCCACCAATCACTGAATTTGCACCCACTACGGTCTCACCGCCCAAAATGGTTGCTCCTGAATATATCACGACATTATCCTCAATAGTAGGATGGCGTTTCATCGAAGCCATTGTTTTACTAACCGACAATGCCCCCAGTGTTACGCCTTGATAGATTTTTACGTGTTTACCGATGTAGGTTGTCTCGCCAATAACTACGCCAGTTCCGTGGTCAATCATAAAATATTCATCAATTTCAGCCCCAGGGTGAATGTCGATTCCTGTTTTAGAATGAGCGTATTCCGTCAGAACTCTTGGTACAATTGGAACGTCTAATTTCAACAAAGCATGAGCCAAACGATACAACGTGATAGCATAAAACCCAGGGTATGCCCTAATGACTTCATACTCACTTTGAGCGGCAGGGTCTCCCGTCATAATCGCTTGAATATCAGTCAGGAGGACATTATAAATATCTGGAATTTGTTGAATATAATCATGGGAAATACCTTTTGCATCACGTTCGAGGTGCTGTTGCATCGAACGGAGAATACGAGTCAGTCGTAATTCTATTTGGTCAAAAGCCTCTTGGATTTCATCCATACAGCCAAAATGACTTTGGGTTTGTTCTGGAAAGAGCGTGAATACAATATCCGTAAATAATTCCTTCACCACCGACGTAGCGGGGAAAGTATTGGGTTTTGAGTGCTTTTGGCAAAGATTTTCTAAGAATGGTTTTGGAAGCATAATAATCGTTGAACTGTTGATTAGAGACAACATTTCAAATTTAACGATAAATTTTGTGGAATAATTCGTTGGGTTGAGAAAAAGAGGGTTTTACCTTTTAATAAATGGGCTTGATTGGTTGAGGGCTTTGTGTTTTCTTTGTAAGAAAATTAAAACTGTAAACTAATCATGATAAAACGTCTATTATTCAGTCTGTTAACCACACTACTAACTTCACTAACTTTTGCACAAAGCATTTCTTCAAACTCTCCTCTATGTACGGACAATTCACCAACCTTAGAACTCAAAGCCTCTGGCGGGAGTACCTATGCATGGACGGGACCAAACAATTTTACTTCCAACCAACAAAACCCAACGATTAGCAAAGCAACTACCTCAAATGCAGGGACTTATACTTGTGTGGTGGATGGGAAGACGAGCTTGACTACAGGGATGAAGATTGGAAAGGTCATATATTCATTGGGTACTTACAGTGTGATAGAAGGTGCAAGCCTTAGGCTTAATGCTTTATTAGATAATGCCCAAAATATTAGTTTGTCATGGACTGGTCCTAATAATTTCAGAAGTGCAAAAAGCCAAGACTATATCAATGGTGTTAGTAAAATCAATGCAGGAACATACAGCGTTTCTGCAAGAGATGAATTTGGATGTGTTTTAAATGCTTCTACAAAGATTGAAATTTCTGATTGTCCATACATTCCTAAGTTTATTATAAGTGGAAAAAATGGGCAGAAAGAAACCTTAGTAGGATCATATCAAACCAGTGTAGGTGTCTGTAAAGGTTCTGAAATTACCCTACAAGCAGATACAACCTATTGGGGAAAAGGGTGGGAAATTCAATGGTTCAAAGAAAATAATTTGATTTTCAATGCTACGTCTAATCAATATATCACTAAGAGCTTAGGAACATATCAAGCTATAATTACAAAAGGTTCATGTAGCTATAAAACAGCTCAAGTAACAATCGTAGAAACAGTTTTACTTCCACGCATAAGCGTTTCCGAAGGGGAAAAAATATGTAGTAGTCAGGGTAAAACAACCCTATTTGCTTCAACATATTCCAACCCTTTTTCAGATGAGATTGCAGACTGCCAATGGTATAAAAATGGAGAAGCAATATCCTCTTTTAATAATCCAAACGTATTATTGAAAGATCATTCTCAGTATATTGCAAGAGAGCCTGGAAATTATCAATATAGAGTTAAAGCAGGGCTATGTGAAGCAATATCAGAACCTTTAGCAATTAAAGTAGCTGATGAAGTGAAACCTGTTTTTGCTTTTTTTGCTGGATCGAATGTTTATGAAAAGCAAAAGAGTCTTAAACTTTGTAGTACGAATACATCCTCTATCTCAATCAATGTGAGAGGAGATGGAGAACATAAATTGTTCAAAAATGGGGAACTATGGCAAACTCCTTCCATTCATAGTTATTACTCAGTAACTCAACAATCAGGGACATATATATTAGAAACCAATAATGGAGGGTGCTTTTCACGTGATACACTAAAATTAGAATACGGAAAAACGACTGACATCCTTATTAATAAATATGAATATCCATCTTGTAGTTCTGCGGTTGAATATGGAAAAGACTATAATATACTTACTAATGGAGAAAGTATAAAATGGTATAAAAATAATGATTTTTACTCTACTAATCTTTTGTCTCCAAACTCAAATGCCATTTATCAGGCAAAATATGAAAATACTATAACAGGATGTAAAGGTGAGTCTGAAAAGATAAACGTTGTATTACCAACTGGTTCATCTCGGCAATATTTCAAAATAGCATATCCAGCTACTAAGAAAACAACAATTTGTAAAAACTTGAAAAGTTCAAGGACTTTAACTATTCAAGATAATAAATATTCAAATTCAGGTATTTGGAAAAAAGATAATAAGATTTATGATGTGAAAGGGGGTTTTGCTACAAACGTTTCACAAGCAGGAAAATATTGGTATGAATACACAAATGGGCAATGTACCTTTTATTCTGATACAGTAGAAGTTATTGAAGAAGATATCCCATCTATTTCTATTGCCCAATCCTGTTCAAAAAATAATATTGTAAAGTTAAGTGTAAATAACGTCAGTGGCGTAAAATACAATTGGTATCAAAATGGTGTTTCTATTGCATTAAAAGATACAGTCTTAATTGCACCCCAAGAAGGAAAATATATAGTAGAGGCTTTTAGAAATGGATGTGTAACGAGTTCGCAGGAAGTAAGTATAGGAACGGGGTTATCAATTCCAGATTTTACTACTGTATGTAATGGAGACTCATTAAAACTTCTGACAAAAAATGAAAATATTATCACTTATAATTGGACAGGACCTAATAGTCTAAAAAGTAGTTCTTCAAATCTAATTATCCCTAAAATCAGTAAGACTAATCAAGGTCTTTATAAACTATCTGCAACCGATAAAGCGGGCTGTACTTTTAACGTCCAAACTCAGGTAACAGTCAATGACTATCCAGCTTTTATACTTCCCAAAACGATTATTGCCTGTGCAGGTTCAGACTTTGTATTCAATCAATTAGTCTCAAAACCGCTGACTGACTCTACTGAAACGGTGGGTAATTATTATACTGTTACTCCTAATAAAAATACATATTCAGGTAGTTTTTATTTAACAAACGTAACTTCAAAAGATGCAGGAGTTTATAATTTTACAATTTTTGGAAATCAAGGAGAATGCTATATCAAAACTACTACGGAATTAATTGTTGATACTTCCAACGCATGTAAAAGTATATCAATTGGTAAGAATAATTCGGAAAAAAATATTTGTGCAGAACAAACCATTGAAATACCTTTCAAAACTACGGGACTTTTCAAAACTGGAACTGTTTTCAGAGCTTATGCCGAAGAGGGTTACTATACTGCTGATAACCAGTATAAAACCCGAAAAGTTGTGTTGGGTTCAGCAACAAAAAGCCCCATCAAAGTTAGTGGATTCAAAAATGGAATCAATTATAACATAAAAGTAGAGTCAGAAGATAGTATTGTTGGTGTCGGAAGTCAATTCATCTATACAAACACTACTAATTTCAACTACATAACAGATGCCAATGGATATGAACGGAATTCTGAATGTACTTCTTTGCCTTTGACATTAGGTTATGGTAATACGTATGGAAAGTCGCAATGGTTTTTGAATGGTGATACTTTAAAAAAAGAAACTGGAAGAACAATAACTGCCACAAAATCAGGGAAATACACTTTTGTAGGTACTGAATCGTCAGGCTGTCAGGCTTCATTTAGTAAAGATGTTGTCATTGGAAAATTAGACAAACCACAATTATATGGAGATAAAGTAAGTGAATTGAGTTGTTTTAATGAGTCGATATACCTCAGCGTACCTGAATATACAAATGCCAAATATACATGGAGACAAGATGGAATCTTACAGACAGAAAGTTATTCATACATCAGTGCTACAACGGCAGGAAAATATACTGTGGAGATTTCAAAAGAAACTTGTAAAGTAACTTCTGATACAGTAGTGGTGAGACAAAACACAAATAAAAACATTAATTTGAGTGCCTCTACCTATCAAAGTACTGATAATAACAAAGAGATGCAAACCATCATATATACTAACGGTTTAGGCAGCGGAACTTACAAGTACCAATTATTTAAAGATAATCAACTATTTGCCGAAGGAAGACAAAGCCAAATCATTATTAAAGATTTGGGTAAGTATTTCTTTAAAGTAACAAAAGGCGATTGTGAAGCAGTTTCTAATGTGATAGAGTACAAAGGACTAAGCGGAACAAGTAATAATTCTGAAAAGAGGTATTTATATTTTAATGGAAGTTATGATTATGCAACCAGCACAGTTCAGTTATGTGATACTAATAACGTTCAAACATTTTATGGTTATCCTCATGAGTCCCAGTCAAATACGGTTGCGAATCGTAAACTAACAGCTTATAAAGACGATAAACCTTTACCAACTTATAAGGAGGGTGCAAATGTATACCCGTCTTTAAGATTCAATCCAAATGATTATTATTTTTATCTATATTTTAGAGGTGCTGGGACATATTATGTTACAGAAGAAGTAATCTTGAAAGATAGTACGAAACTAAAATTTAGACACGGAGATATGACAGTTCAAGTAGGTTCTCCTACCAATATAGGCTCAAAAATACCTCAAAATATTTTCTCATGCTCAGACTCTACGCTTGTTTATGGCAGTACGAATTCACCCAATCAGCGTCCCATTAGTTACAGTTGGAAGAAAGATGGTGTTGTCGTAAAAAAGATAATGAATGCCAATGAATCAATATCTTTAACCGTCAAACAGTCAGGTACTTATATTTTGGAAACGACTTTTAAAGGTGGTTGTATAGCCAGTGCAACACCCCTAAAAGTTCAATTAAATAAAATGGATGTAATATTAACCGATGTCCAAAGTCTTGAAATATGTGATGGAACAACCACAACATTAAATTCTTATGTTTATGGATTGCCAGTCTCTACTTTGGATTCAGCTAAAACAGATACTACCAAGATTACCTATCAATTCTTAAAAGATGGAAAAGAGCAAAATAAAGGCTTTGTACTTTCGGCTGGGAGAGGAAGTGCCTACATACCTTTATCTTTAAAAGAAGCAGGCACATATAGCCTAAAAACACAGCAAGGTAAATGTCAAGGGACATCCAATGATTTAGTCTTAAAAGCCATTAAAGTCTCCAACGCCATCAATTACGCAGATTCTGCATTATTCTGTCAAACAAATAATGTCAATCTAAAAACTACCGAAGATGCTGCTTTGTCTTATTTGTGGGAACGTGATGGCGGTTTTATCAAAGATGCCAATAAATCAACGCTGGAAGTAAAACAAGCAGGTATTTATCGTTCATTAAACAGAAATGGGATTTGTTGGAACTATACACCAAAAGTACGAGCAAAAGTTTTAGCCAATATTCTACCTACGGCTACGCTCACGGGAGACAAGGAAATCAATTATGCCGATACTGTCAAAGTATCAATTGCATTTACCTCTTATTCACCGTGGACGTTTAAACTGTCAGACGGAAAGGAATACACAGCCACAAAATCACCTTTTGAGGTTTCGTTAAGACCGCAATTTTCAACCAATTATACTTTAACGGAAGTCAAAAATGTTTGCGGTATGGGTACAATTTCGGGAACTGCCAATATCAAAGTTTTAATTCTTTCGAGCGAACAAGAAGAAGGGATTAATCTCAATGTTTTCCCCGTGCCAAGTAGGGAAGATGTGAGTATTCAGTTAGTTTTGGATAAACCAGATACAATGGAGTGGACTTTGAATAGTGTGAATGGAAACATTTTAGCAAATGAAACTTCATCAAATAAAAGTAATAAACATGAAAGTAATGTTTCGTTGAAATCACTGCCCGAAGGCGTTTATTTTCTGCGAATACAAGTAGGTGAGAAATCTTTGGTTAGAAAGATTGTTAAAACGAATTAATAACAAAAACGCCCTCTGAATGATTTTAGAGGGCGTTTTGACTATTATAATGATGCTTTTACTTGTCTGACAAAATCAACTTCTACACCTACTAATGAAGCGATTTTTTCGTCATCAAAATCAGTTTGAGTGAGGAGATTTTTTGTAAAGTTTGTTTTTTCTTCTATTTCTTTAATGCTCATTCCCTCTTCTCTTCCAACCCTTCTTTCTCTATCTAATACAAATTCTTCGAGTCCCATGGTAGTTTTTTGGTTTTGGATTATGCTTAATTCTGTTTCAAATTTATTGATTAATTCTTGATTATCAAAACGAATATACAACTTCAAGAATTGCAGTAAATTTCTAATTTTTTCTTTCGTAAAATTCTTTTTCAAAAGCTCTTTAACCAATTCTAATTTCAAGTCAAATAATTGATTATCAGAGAGTTTGTCTTTTTTCAAGGCGGTTTGCACAACCCTGACTACTACTGCAAAAGGATTATCGCTCTGTTTTAGTTCCTTTTCGTTGGCATCCAACACTTTATAGATGTTGAATTTGTAGTACAATTCATTGCGCATAAGTTCATATCTATAAACGTTGGGCTTGTAGGATTTGTACTTATCCGCTAAAATGGCTAATGAGGTAATGGGTTTGTCGTATTTATCCAAAATCCTGTAACGATAGGTAAACATCCGTTTAGCAAAATTCTTATCTCGTGAACCTTGTACTTCAATATGTATCAAAATCCATTCCTCCTTACCTTTTTTGGTAAATACTTTAACCAATTTATCTACATAATTTGGGTTGAAATCATCCTGAGATTGTGGGAATAACTGTTCAAGTTCTTTATCCAAAAATACAAACTTGCGGTTAAAATCAAATAAATCAACTGATTCTGGGAAATAGAATCGTAAAAAATCATCAAAAAGGTCTTCAATGAGTCCTTTCCAAAGGGCATCGTCTCGTTTCATAATAGTGGTTGTTTTCAGGTACAAAAATATTCAAAAATTCGTTACGAATTCAATATCAAATCCGCCGCCTTCTCCGCTACCGCAATCGTTGGGGCATTAGTATTGCCAGAAATCACTACGGGAATTACCGAAGCATCTACTACTCTCAAACCAGATAAACCTCTCACTTTCAAGGACTCAGGCGATACTACCGCCATATCATCCACACCCATCTTACACGTTCCGCAGGGGTGATAAACTGTTTCGCAATTCTTTAAAATATGTTGAATTAACGCTTCGTCTGTGTCGGCATTTCTTGGGAAGTTTAATTCGTTTTCTGTTCTGAAAGGGGCAAAGGCATCTGATAAAAGCACCTCCTTCGCCTTTTTTACACCCCTCAACATGGTCGCTAAATCTTCTCCATTAGCATCCGAAAAATATTGTGGGTCAATCAATGGGGCATCGGTGGCTTTGTTGGAATGCAAGCCCACGTACCCACGACTTTTGGGGGTAATTATCGTTGGTAAAATCGTGAATCCTTCTGTTTTGGGTAAACTTGCCAAATCGTGGATGTCCTCGCCCATCACGGGGGCAAAGTGAAATTGCATATCGGGACGGTCAAGGTCGGGCAAGGTTTTGAAGAATGAACAGGCTTCCAACGGACTTGATGTCAGAGGTCCTTGTTTTTGGACGAAATATTTGAAGGCATTTCCCAAAACCCACGGAAAACGCTCGGCATTGTTGTAGGTCAATCGTTGGTTACAAAAGACATTCATATTGACAAAAAGATGGTCAGAGAGATTTTGTCCTACCCCTTTTAAGTCCAATTTTGAATCTATCCCAAAACCTTTCAAATAATCAGCATCCCCAATCCCCGAAAGCATCAAAATCTGTGGACTTTGGAATGCTCCCGCCGATACGATTACTTCTTTTTCAGCATAAATTTTCTCTGTATTTCCAGAAGAATTTTTAATAAATTCTACGCCAATTACACGGTCATTTTCGATTAATAATTGCTTGGTTAATGAATTTGTCAAAACTTTCAAATTGGATCGAGACAAGGCAGGCACTAAAAAAGCCGAAGCTGTTGAATGTCTTTTGGCATCTTTAATGGTAAACTGAAATTTACCTGCCCCTTCTTGGTTTTTACCATTAAAGTCTTGATTTTCAGGTATTCCACATTCAATGTTTCCTTTCACGAATGCCTCAGCTAAGGGCGTAATGTTCCGATTATTGGTTACATTCAGCAACCCACCTCGACCATGAAAATCATTGTCAAATTGTTCATTATTTTCTGATTTCTTGAAATAAGGTAACATCGAATCGTAACCCCAACCTTTATTCCCCCAACGTTCCCAATCGTTATAATCTTCACGATTTCCACGAATATATGCCATGCAATTTATCGAACTACTACCTCCCAAAGTCTTGCCCCGTGGTTGATACATTTTACGGTTCAACACGTGCTTTTGGGGTTCGGTAAAGAAATCCCAATTCAAGGTTTTGTCATAATTTAGTTTAGAATATGCCGCTGGAATATGGATGTTCATACTCTTGTCTTTTCCACCCGCTTCAATCAAAAGTACATTGATTTTGGGGTTTTCAGAAAGACGATTTGCCAGTACACAACCAGCCGAACCTGCACCTATGATGATATAATCGGGTTTCATTATTTTAATGAGTGAATGAGTGAATGAATCAGAGATGTAAATTACTATTTTATCGTTAAATAATGCAGTTTTTAAGGGTAAAAGGATAATGAAAATAGTGTATTTTTGTACATATTATTTCCAAAACTATTTATCCCTAAAAAATGTCTGACTTTGAAATTTACTTACCACTTGGTTTTAAGCACATTACTGATATTCAAGGTTACGATCATATACTTTTTGTCATAGCCCTCTGTGCCATCTATCGTTTGAAAGATTGGAAGAAAGTTGCTCTTTTGGTAACGGCTTTTACGATTGGTCACTCCATCACCTTGGCTTTGGCAACCCTAAATCTTATCACATATAGTACAAAATTGATAGAATTATTGATTCCTGTAACCATCGTTTTGACGTGTTTGATTAACTTTTTTCACAAATCAGCCGAGTATTCTTTGGATGTTGAGAAGAAATCATTTTTCCGTTATCCAGTCGCCATGACATTTGGATTAATCCATGGAATGGGTTTTTCAAATTACCTCAGAAGTTTGTTGGGAAGCGAGCAAAGTATCTGGCAACCATTGCTTGCATTTAATGTTGGATTGGAATTGGGGCAGTTGATTATTGTAGTTATCGTGTTGATTATCAGCTCGTTGATGTTAGATGCTTTTAGAGTCAAAAAGCACGATTGGAATTTAATTCTCTCAGGAATTGTCTTAGGAATTGCCTTGACACTGATACGTGATGCGGAGTTTTGGCAGTAAAATTTTTCAAAAAGAAAACCCAATTCTAAGAGTCAATCTATCAAAATCCTCAATTCTGGTTTTGGTTTTCTCCACTAATTCTGACCGCTGAAAACGGTAGCCAGCCCCAATGACAAAGCCTGTATTTTCATTAAATAAAATCTTTAAACCAATCCCCGCCGCAAAGGTATTGCCCCCTTCGTATTTGATGCCATCGACATCATTGGAAGTGGCGTTGAGACTATATCCACCCTCCACGAAATAGAACGGAATCTTATTTCCTCTTTTCGTAAAATCCCCTCTCACACTCAGTACAATAGGCACGAAGGTCTGGACGGCATACAAGTCTGCCCCCACGCCTATTCCCGTAAAAAGATATTGATTGAACTTATAACCATTGACGGTCTGGAAAGAAAAAGCGGAAGTCGTAACGCCATTGGAAGCCCGATTACTCCCCGCCAAAGGTCCTAATTCAGTGTAGTGAACGTAACCTTTTTCTTTGTACAAAATAACTGGTTTCTTTAAACTCTCTTCTGATTTAATTTCTTGAATATCAGCAACTTGTACTGCGTAAATATTCTTTTCGTAGGTTTCTATCTTGACGATTTGTTCGTTCTTTTCAATGATTTTTCCTCGATAAATCGAACCATTTTTTAAATACAGAACATCATCATTCATTTTTTGGGCAAATGTATTAATAGCAAAAAGACAGAGGAGGAAGGTTAGTATTTTTTTCATGGTTACTTTGTAGTTACTGGGGAATTGGTTTATTGGTGGATTAGTTATTGGTTTATTGGTTACTGGTTTATAGTTTCCTAATTATCAATTTAACAGTAACCAATAAACCAATTCCCCAGTAACCAATAAACCAATTCACTGGTCAAGCCAAGTCTTGAACTCGCTCATTTTTTCTTTGCTGACAAAAATATCTTGTTCAAAATTGGGTTTCAAAAATACTTGTAAACGGCTATTCATCAAAGTCTTTATTTTCTGAACGGCATCTATATTAATCACAAATTTACGATTTAATCTGAAAAAAAACTGCGGGTCTAACAGGTCTTCCAATTGTTCTAATTTATAATCAATGATAAATCTTCGTCCTTCGTTTGATACTAAATACGTTATCTTATCATCAGCAAAAAAATAGGCAATTTCATCCATATTCTTAAACTGGATATTATCCCCAAACTTTACCAAGAAACGGTTTTTGTATTTTTTAGTGGATGTCTGAAAAGTCTGCATAATTCGCTGTATATCAGACGTTAACAAGCCTTTCCTTTCCTGTGAAAGAGCATTGAATTTGCCCAAAGCAAAACCCAATTCTGACTTATCCAGAGGTTTCAAGAGGTAGTCAATACTGTTCATTTTGAAGGCTTGGATGGCGTACTGGTCGTAGGCAGTCGTGAAGATGACGGGGCTTTTCACTTGGATTTTTTTGAATAAATCAAAACTCAATCCATCCGATAAATGAATGTCCACGAGCATCAAATCGGGTTCGGGATTACGGCTCAACCAGTCGGTGGCATCCTCCACGGAGTCAATAGTTTCCATGACTGAAATCGTAGGGTCATGCTCGTGTAGGAGCGTTTTGGCTCGTTGGGCGGAGAGGATTTCGTCTTCTAAAATGAGTACGTTCATAGTTAAAAGTTGCTAAGTTATAGAGTTACTAAGTTTCTAAGTTAGTACACTTTCAAATAAGCCTTTCTATAACTCAACAATTTGAAAATCAATAACTTAACACTTCTTCGGCAACTAATTTTTTCTTAGCTAAATTAAGTTTAATAATGGGTAATTTTACGGTAAAATATTGTTCGCTTTCCTCGATAATTATCGGTTTGTGAGTCAAGAATTCGTACCGTTGAGATATATTCGACAAGCCAAATTGGGTCGATTCTAAATCATTAACCTCTTTCCGTTGTAAGTTGTTTTGGACAATGAGTAATTGGTCGTCTTTGGTTAGAATATTAATTTGCAAGGGTTTATTTTTTGAGACAATGTTGTGCTTCACAGCGTTTTCGACCAACATCTGCAACGCCATTGGCACGATATAATGTTGTCGAACTTCCTCATCTACCTGAATACTAATTTTGAGACTTTCGCCAAACCGTTTTTTCAAGAGATACAAGTACGAATCTATAAAATCTAATTCGGTATCTAACTCCATCAATTCCTTTTCGTGGCTTTTCAAGACGTAGCGATAGACCTTTGAAAACTGTCGGACAAACTCCACCGAGGCGTTGGTGTCCAAAGGAATCAAGGCGGTCAATACGCTCAGGTTATTAAACAGAAAATGTGGATTTACCTGATTTCTAACGGCTTGTAGTTGTGCTTGGGTACTGATTTTTTTGAATTTCTCGGCTTCAATTTGGGTTTTTTCTAACTGATTAACATACCAATAAATCACGTTCAGCACGTTCAGGAAGAGGTTGATTCTGAACGCAAACATCATCAGTAGTTTCATCGGCAAGAGCAGGGTGGGGAGATTGAAGGGCATGGTGAAATATGCTGCCGATAGCCCAATAGTCAATGTTATGAGGGTGGTCATCACGATACTCCCTCCGAAAATCGTTGCGATACGTGTCCATAAGTTTTGGAATATTTTAGTTTGTAAATAATTGTCCCACAGACGGTTAGCTTCCCAGACACCGAACGTGAGCAAAAGAAAAATGACGAATAATTCCGTATTGGAAATATCAATTGGATAATGCACAAAAATCTCCACCATCAATGTATTCAAGAGCGAATACGCCGCCAGCAGTACGATAAACAAATAACGGTATTGATGTGAAAACATGACTTTTGGGGTTTATAAAAATGTGTCATTGCGAGCTTTTCAGCGAAGCAATCTGTTAGTGTTTAACATTAATGTTAGACTTACTTTATTTGCATCAATCAAAAAGATTGCTTCGCTGAAAAAGCTCGCAATGACAGAATGCAGTAATGACAGCACTAAAATACAAATTTTATTAAGAAAACCCTGAGCCATAAGCTCAGGGTTTTGCAAACACTCTCTAACCACTATAAAACTGTAATGTAATTTTGTGCGAAAGTGATTTTTCCTAATCTATTATAATTTTGGAATTAATACTTTGTCAATTGCATGAATAACTCCATTTGTTGCCAAAACATTGGTAATTATAATGTTTGAATTTCCGCTACCAGTTGCTTTCACCTTTGCACCACCAGCTAAATCAAATGTAAGTTTATCCGCTGCATTTGTTTTAGTACCAACAGTTGATACTTCTGCTGCACCTACATTAGGCAAATCTGTTGAGAATACACGGTCTTCAACTACATGGTACAATAAAACTCTTGTTAATAGTGTCTTATTCGCAATCAAAGCCGCTTTTGATGTTCCAGCACCTTTGTATAAGTCTTGAAAAGCTGTATTGGTTGGAGCAAGAACTGTATATCCTTTTGCAGCGGCAGCGGCTAATGTCCCATCCAAGCCAGCAGCAATTACCAAATCTTTCAATTCGCTAAAACTTGAAGCATTTGCAGGATCAGCTGCAATTTGAACAATATTCTGAGTAGGCGGAATGATGACATCATCAATTACATGAATTACACCATTAGATGCTGTTACGTCAGTAGCAATTACTTTAATCTTTCCATTAATAAATACACCGTCGGCGTTTTTAGAAAGGTAAATAGGATTTGCGGTATTTACGGTTGGGGCCGTTCCACTTCTCACGTCAGCCGCCCTAACAGTTCCACTCAAAACGTGTGCTGTTAAAATTGGAGTTAATGCTTCCTTAGATAATCCATCTAAACTTGTAATTTTAGCTTTTGTGAAAGCAGCGTTATTTGGAGCAAATACTGTGAAAGGTCCAGCACCTTGTAAAGTCTTTACTAAATCAGCTTTTGTCAAAGCCGCCGTTAAAGTTGAAAATTGGTTATCTGCCAATGCAACACCAACAATGTCCTTCGGAGGAGTAACCACAGGATCATCCTTTTTACAAGAAGTAAGTGCCATAACAGCAACAAAAACGATAGACAGGGGGGCGATTAATTTTCTTAGATTTTTCATGTTTGTAATGAGTTTTGTTTGAAAAGTTTAACAATGAATTTCACTACAATAACCGTCTGAAAGCCCCTAAAAGTTATCCGTTCAGGAGTCAATCGCCATCAAAAAGGGTGTGAGAAGGAAGTTTCGGGGAGTGAATGGGGGAAGTTTTGAGAGGTGAGTTATTACGTTTTAAGTGGTCGTGTTTAACTTTTCATTGATTTTATTCAACAAAAATGTATAAATCAGGATTTGCTGGATTTTAGGATAATACAAGATTGACGACATACAATCCTGAAAACCATCTAATGCTAAAATCCTGATTCTGAATAAATTATTAAGCAAAAAAAGAGGCAGAAGATTATTGGTCTTTTGCCTCTTTTGAGTGTTTTTATTTTATCAGAACAAGATTTAAAAGATTCACATGATTGACAAGATTTTATTCGAATAATCGTATCAATCAAATTAATCTCAATCCTGTTCTGACGGGGTCGCCTCTGACAAAACCATCGAAAATTCGTTCACCTTTGACCGTTCACCGTTTGCCGAGTCATCCATAAACGACAAGTCAATCTTGATGTGCGGAATCAATTGTTCTTCCAACATTCTCGCCCACTCGGTCATGTATAGCACTACGTCCTCACGCACGTTGTGACGCATTTTGTCTCTTCTTTCCAACGGAATTCTTTTCAAAATCTTTTGGTCAGATAGCCACTCTAAATCTTGTAAATCCGTAACGGTTAGTCCACGGTGCAATAAATCTGCGATGAGTAAATCTATGCTCAGACCGCTTGTAGGACAAAATTCCTCCACTTGCTCACGCCAATCTCCACGCCCTTGCATAGCAAACTGATGAATTTCAGCTTTGGTGAGATTGGTTAATTCCTGAGCCAAATTTCCACAATTACAACTACCCATGTGTCCCCACTGATAGTTGCCGCCTTCCGCTAATTTTTTGGCAGTAATGCGAAGAGCATTAATTAAATCTGGATTTGCTGTTGCCATATCTTTATTTGTTGAA
Organism: Cytophagales bacterium; assembly: GCA_013298125.1. GTDB lineage: Bacteria > Bacteroidota > Bacteroidia > Cytophagales > Spirosomataceae > Arcicella. The sequence goes on from JAAFJP010000025.1 coordinate 81,673, forward strand.
TTTTGAGTTTTGAATTGTTGAGAATTTTGATGTTGAGCAACAACTCAATAACTCAAACTTCAACAATTAACCTTCCAACTTAGTGTCAAAGATTTTTGTTTAATTATTCTAAAAAATCATCAATATTTTTGAACAATTGCTTAATTGGTTCAATCTCAACATTATTGCGTAAGTTATTGTAATCCAAACAGTTGATGGTTTTATTTCTAACAGTTTCTTTTTTACTATAAGTCTTTTTGACCAATCCATATAGATTTTGTAAATCCTCTTTTGGTTCTAATCGGAAAGTTAAATTATCTGAATATGGATTAAAACCCAAATCATCCGTTTTCGATAGCACAAAATCCTTCGTTAATCTATCATCCACACATACATAGTGATTAGTTTCAGCCAGAAACCATGTTTCAATTTCCATGACGGCGGTGATGATTTTGGTTGGTATTGGCAGACTTCTTCGTTCTGTAAGCCGAGAACCTAATTCGATTTTTGGTAAGTCTTCGGGGGTTAATTTTCGTCCGTTTTGGTCTCCACGAAGGTCTTTCAATCCAATAATCTTAGAAAAACCTTGATTTATCAAGGTCTGTTTTTGCTCAATAATATCCGAATCAACGTTTTCTGATTGACTTGAAATGAAAATGGTTGCTTCAAAATTTGCACTCTCGACTTCTGATTCAAATTGCAGATTTGCAGTTCTTGGAATACCCGAATTTTTATTTCCGCCTACCATTTTATGTCCAACAATTTTGACATTATGCTCTCCTACAATTTCAATTAATAATCGTTTTACAAAATCACTCTCTGTTTCTCCTTCAACAAAAATGGCTATTTTCTTCATTGTGCAGTGGCTATAAATTCCTCAAAACCTTGACGGTAAAATTCAGTGGCAAAAAAATCAAAATTATTTAATCCTGTAAAAGCAAAATCATCAAAAGTTTGTTTTGAATTTTGATAATTATAAAACACCGATTTATTACCTTCTCGATGAATTACAGACCAATATTTCAGCGGTACGCTATTCATTACAAAACGATCATTGGTCGTCATAAATACCTGAATATTAGAGCCTTCTGCCTTTTCAATAATTAATTCTATGAGTTTTTTTGAACGGTCATAATCCAGTCCTTCGCCAATATCATCAATCAAAATACAGCTTGGTATTTTTGCCATTAAGGAGTAATTTAATTGAACGATTAAAGAGAAGGCTCTTGCCATGCCTTGGGACATATCTTTGAACTGAGTTGAAGCGGGTAAATCTGTTTCTTTGACGGATAAAAATAAATAATCAGACTCAACCTTCAAACCAATAGCTGTTATATCATATTCTATTCGTCTCATATCATCAATTATTTTTTGTTCAAATTGAGACTCAAATTCTGCCTTACCGTGAGAATAAACTATATCTACTTTATTGTGATTTTTAAAACTGATTTTACCACGATTTTCTGTGTAACTCTGAATTAACCCTTTACCCATATTTCCTCCGAATGAATAATGAGCAAGTTTTTTACCCCAATTATGCAGAGTATCAAAAAAGGGTTGTTGTAAACTATCTCTACGGTTTACCATTAAGGCTCTATCTTCAATCTTAAAATCAAGAAAACCATTATGTTTTTCATAAAACAATTGTCCTTCTCTTCTATTCAGTTTCATATCATTATTAATAAATAGGTTTTCCTGAATAATAGATGCTTGGTCATTAAATTCCAATTTATATTTTATTAGGTTTCTATCTTCTTTAAAAATTACTTCAAATGATGGCTCATCAGCACGAGATTCTATACTCAGCCCTTCATTAAAGATATCTGAAATCCATCTTATTGCTTCAATTAATCGTGTTTTACCAGAAGCATTTCTGCCCACAATTAAGTTTATATTCTCAAATTCTACAAACTCATCATTTGTAGAACCACTAACAATTGACCAACCTTTAAACCAGATTTCCTTATATTTCAACGCCTTCAATATCATATTCTTAATCATTTAAGTTTAATCAAAATTCACTACAATTATGCAAATTCACAAATTTTTGAATGATAATCCTAAATTAGCTAAATTCGTGTAAATAAAATTATTCCATCAATCTAAATACCAAATGAAAAACAAACTAAAATTCCTTCTTTCCCTCCTTATCATCACTCAAAGCTCATGGCTAACGGCTCAACAAGCACCAAGCCAGTACAATGCCAACACCCGCTTTGAACAATTGACTAACTTACCAACGCCCAATACCTACCGCACAGCTTCGGGTAGTCCTGGACGTGAATATTGGCAACAACGTGCCGACTACGACATCAAAGCCGAATTGGACGATGCTGAACGCAAAATCACGGGTTCTGAAACCATTACGTATTTCAATAATTCGCCCGATGAATTAGGGTATTTGTGGTTGCAATTAGACCAAAATAAATTCAAGCAAGATGCTATCGGTCATGTCACAGAAACGGGTGGAATTAGTGGACAGGCAAGTTTCGACAAATTCAAAGACCTGACTGACCCTAAAAAATATGGGTATAATATTTTGTCGGTAAAAGATAAAATGGGTAGTCCTTTGAAATATACCATCAATGCTACCATGATGCGGATTGATTTGCCAACACCCGTAAAATCTGGCGGAAGCGTCTCATTTTCAATTGATTGGAATTTCTTAGTTCCTGAATACGATGGACGTGGTGGCTATGAATTTTATCCAAAAGATGGCAATGCTAATTATTTTATCGCTCATTGGTTTCCGAGAATGGCGGTTTATAATGACGTTTACGGATGGCAACACAAACAGTTTTTGGGTCGTGGAGAATTTACTTTGAATTTTGGAAATTATAAGGTTGCCCTCACCGTTCCAAACGACCACGTGGTAGGTGCTTCGGGCGAATTGCAAAACCCTAATGCCGTTCTTTCTGCCGAACAAATTAAGCGTTGGGAGAAGGCAAAAAATACCACTCGTCCCGTCGTGATTGTGTCGCAAGAAGAAGCTGAAAAGGCAGAGAAAGGTAAGCCATCAGGCAAAAAAACATGGATTTATAAGGCAGATAACGTCCGTGATTTTGCCTTTGCGAGTTCTCGTAAATTCATTTGGGATGCAATGCAAGTCGATGTAGAGGGCAAAAAAGTGTGGGCGATGTCGCTTTATCCAAAAGAGGGCAATCCACTTTGGGGACAATATTCTACGATGGTTGTTGCACACACCTTACGCTCGTACTCGAAGCATACGGTTGCATACCCGTACCCCGTTGCCTACTCGTGTCATGCGGTTGCGGGCGGTGGTATGGAGTACCCGATGATTTCGTTTAATGGTGGTCGTCCAGAAGCAGATGGTACTTATTCTGAGCAAGTTAAGTATGGTATGATTGGCGTAATCATCCACGAAGTTGGACATAATTTCTTCCCGATGATTGTTAATTCAGACGAGAGACAATGGTCATGGATGGACGAAGGGTTGAATACTTTTTGTCAGTATTTGGCAGAACAAGAATGGGATAGAAATTACCCTTCACGTCGTGGAGAGCCACAAAATATCGTGCCTTACATGAAATTGGATGCTACACAACAAGTACCGATTATGACTAATTCTGAGAATATTTCAGACCAAACTTTCGGTCCAAATGCCTACGCAAAACCTGCCACGGCTTTGAATATTCTCCGTGAAACCGTTATGGGGCGTGAGTTATTTGATGCTGCCTTCAAAGAATATGCTCGTCGTTGGGCGTTCAAACAACCTTATCCAGCCGACTTTTTCCGCACGATGGAAGATGCGTCGGGTGTGGATTTAGATTGGTTTTGGAAAGGGTGGTTTTATACGGTAGAGCCTGTAAATCAATCACTTGAAAACGTGGAATGGTTCGGAATTGATAAAGCTGACCCAACTCAAAAAAGCGATATTGCTCGCAAAGATGCCGCTGCAAAACGTGAGACGATGAGTAATATTCGTAATAAAACGGACATCCAAAAAACAGTCGTAGAAGAAAATCCAGACATGAAAGATTTTTATAATTCTTACGACAGATTTGCCACAAACGAAGGTGACAAAAAGAAATACGACCAATACATGGCGGGGTTGTCAGAAGATGAAAAGAAATTAGTAGATGCCAACAAGAATTTTTATGTATTGAATGTAAAAAACAAAGGTGGTTTACCCATGCCCGTAATCGTGCGAGCGAATTATGAAGACGGCACAAACGAAGTTTTCAGAATCCCAGCCGAAATCTGGCGTTTGAATGATAAGGAAGTAAAAAAGGTAATTCCAACCGACAAAAAAGTAACAAAATGGACATTAGACCCATTCTTTGAAATTGCGGATATTGATACGGAAGACAACGCTTTCCCAAGAGAGCCAGCTCAACCAACGAGATTCCAAGTGTTCAAAGGGCAACGTCCACCACAGCCGAATCCAATGCAGCAACAAGCAAAGCCAAATGCGGTACAAGGGGCTAAGAATTAAGGGTAACAAAAATGCCTCTGTTTGATGACAGAGGCATTTTTGTTATTATGAATTTGATTTCTCATAAAACCTTTTTGGCAATCCATGTTCTTTCAGGAACGCTCTTGCTCTGGCTACTTTTTCTTTAAAAAAAACTTTTTCTTCTAAATAATCAAGAGCTGGATTGTATGTAATATTACTTGGTTCGATATTTTTAGTTGCTGTTTTCATAATGCTAAAATAATTGTTTTTTACGTGAAATTAAAAAAGCTCTATAATTTTTATTATTTATAAAATCTTCCCATTCGCCATCACCATACCCCACAACGTCCACAATATTACTTATTTCTGAGAAATATCTGTTTATCTTCATTTGGTATAATCTCGTCCTCCGAGGTTTTTCTCCCTCAGGAACACTACCCATAAAGAAGATACTCGCATTAGGATATTGTAACCAAAATTTATTAACAGTATCGGCAACCGTAGCTAAAACTTTTTCAGTATCCCCATTCCTACTAATTATTTGGTCATCCAATTCACCAGTTTCATCATTAAAATCACCAAAACCTAAATTATAGACAATTGAGTCAAATGGAAGCCCTATATCTTCTGGATTTTCGATTTCCGAATAAACCACCATTTTCTTTATTACCTTTTCTCCAACACTTTCAAAAGTATAAACTAAACCTCTAACGGTAGATTCTGTTTTGTATTTTTCAATCTGCATTTAATAGTGGCATTATTACTTATCAATATCAAGTTACGTTTAAATAAACTTCTCCCTACCCCCTATAAAAAAAGTTACCCAGACGGAAACCATCTGGGCAATCTTAGTAAATAGTTCTACACCTATTAAGTGCAAAGATATACCTTTTTTATAACCAATGTCAAGAGAAATTTAGATTATTTTATAGAATATACGTCAAAATTGATTAAACGGACGATGAAAGGGCATAATTTGTATTTTATGCCTAACTTTGTGCCTCAAAATAGGCTTGTGAAACCAATAGAACAACATCTTTCAACCATTCTCCAAGAGCGAAAACAACAATCTCTTTTTCGTTCTTTACGTACCAAAGAAAATTTGGTCGATTTTTGTTCCAACGATTATCTGGGATTTTCTCAAAAAATAAAGCAAAATTCTGATATTTATAGTTTTCCTTCTGGGGCAACGGGGTCGAGGCTTTTGGCGGGGAATACTCAATTCGTAGAGGATTTAGAACAAGAAATTGCTGATTTTCACGGGGCTGAGGCGGGATTAATTTTTAATTCTGGTTATGATGCCAATGTAGGACTTCTCTCATGTTTACCACAAAAAAATGATTTTCTTTTCACCGACGAACTCATCCACGCCAGCATGATTGACGGGGCGAGATTGAGCTATGCTACGAGGTATAAATTTAAGCATAATGATATTGAAGATTTGGAGAGACGAATAGCCCCCCACGCCCCCAGAGGGGGAGCTTACGACGTAAATTTAAAATCTGATTTTGACTCCCCTTCTGGGGGATGGGGGGCTACCTTCATAGCTATCGAATCAGTTTACTCAATGGATGGTGATTTAGCTAATTTAGAAGCCATCACTAATTTATCAGAAAAATATGGAGCTAACTTAATTGTGGATGAAGCCCATGCAACAGGTATTTTTGGCAAAAATGGTCGAGGGTTAGTTTCTGAGTTGGGTTTAGAAGATAAAGTTTTTGCTCGTGTCGTTACCTTCGGAAAGGCTTTGGGTTGTCACGGAGCGATTGTTTTGGGGAGTCGCAATCTTAGAGATTATTTGATAAATTTTGCTCGCCCGTTTATCTACACAACTGCCGCACCCATGCACACGCATGAGAGCGTAAGACAAGCCTATCAGTTATTAAAATCTTCTGATTTTTCAAACGATAAACTTCATTTTCTGATTCGTTTTTTTAAAGAACAAGCCAAACAAGTGCCTGATTTAGAACTAATTGAGAGTTCTTCTGCGATTCAATGTATTATTATTTCAGGAAATGAGCGTTGTCGATTAGTCGCTTCAAAATTACAAGATGAGGGCTTAGATATTCGTCCAATAGTCTCTCCAACCGTTCCGAAAGGGAAAGAAAGATTGAGGATTTGTTTACATGAATTTAATACAGAAGAAGAGATTTTGAGAATATTTGAAGTATTGAAAAATATAGAACGTTTATCTCAAAACTTATTGCTCATAACTCAAAGCTAAAATATGCAATACATCATCGCAGGCATCGGAACAGAAATCGGCAAAACTTTCATTTCCAGTATATTAACAGAATCTTTGCAGGCAGACTATTGGAAACCCATCCAGTCAGGGGCGTTGGATTTTACGGATTCTGATACGGTCAAAAGTTTGATTTCTAATGACAAAACCGTTTTTCATCCAGAAGCCTATCGCCTCAACCAACCGATGTCTCCACACGCCGCAGCGGCAATTGATGGAGTAGAAATCGAGCTATCAAAATTTCAATTGCCACAAACGGATAATCACCTTATCGTAGAATTGGCAGGAGGAATTATGGTGCCTTTGAATGACCACGAAACGAATTTAGATTTAATCAAAAAATTGAATATTCCAGTCATTCTGATTTCTAAAAATTACTTGGGTTCAATCAACCATACGTTGCTGTCTGCGGAGATTTTGAAAATGAATAATATTCCAGTTAAAGGTTTGATTTTCAACGGAGAACAAAATAAATATTCAGAAGATTTTATTTTGAATTATACGAAATTGGAGTGTTTGGGGAGGGTGAATTTTGAGGAGAATATTGATAAAGATGTAGTAATGAAGTATGCAGATATATTTGCCACCAAAGCACTAAGTCTCTAAGTAAAATGTAAAAATTTGTGCCTCCGTATCTTCGTGGCAAAAAATAATATGGACGAAAAAATAGAATTCCCAGTAGAAAATACTCAATCATATATTACCACTTCATCACTCGCTGAACGAGATGCAAAAGTCGTTTGGCATCCTTTTACACAACACCAAACAGCCCCTTTTTCAATACCAATTGTGCGGGGTGAAGGGGCGTATTTGTATGACGATTTAGGCAAAAAATATATTGATGCGATTTCGTCTTGGTGGGTTAATTTACATGGACATTCGCACCCGTACATTGCCCAAAAAGTGGCGGAACAATTTGCTAAATTAGAGCAAGTAATTTTTGCAGGATTTACCCATGAACCTGCCGTGAGATTGGCGGAAAGATTATTAGAAATTCTCCCCAAAAATCAAGCAAAAATCTTCTATTCTGATAATGGTTCGACTGCCGTTGAGGTGGCTTTAAAAATGGCAATTCAGTATTTTCATAATCAAGGATTTACGAAGAAAACAAAGGTAATTGCACTTGAAAATGGCTATCATGGTGATACCTTCGGGACGATGGCAGTTGGAGCGAAATCTGCCTTTAATGCCCCATTTGAAGGTTTTTTATACGAAACTATCTATTTGCCAGTACCCACAAAAGGACAAGAGGAACATTCATTGGAAACGATGAAAAATCTCATGCAAAATGCGGACGAAATCGCTTGTTTTATCTTTGAACCTCTCATACAAGGGGCAGGAGGAATGGTGATGTACGAACCTGAAATATTGGAACAACTTATCCGATTAGCCAAAGCAAATGGCGTGCTAACCATTGCCGACGAAATCATGACGGGTTTTGGAAGAACAGGTAAAATGTTTGCGACTGATTTTATAGAAACAAAACCTGATATTCTATGCCTCTCGAAGGGACTCACGGGAGGAGCAATGGCGTTGGGCGTAACCTCATGTACGCAAGAAATTTATGATGCTTTCCTTTCACAAGACCGTAAAAAAACACTTTTTCATAGTCATTCTTTCACTGCAAATCCATTAGCTTGCACGGCAGGATTGGCGAGTTTGGATTTGTTATTGACAGACGAGACGAATGGTAAAATACTCAAAATCAATCAGTTACATAATGAATTTAAAACAAACGGGCGTATGCGATACGCCCCTACAAACAACAACGGATATAGCAGTAGGGGCGTATCGCATACGCCCGTTTCGCATAATTCATCCAGCGTTTTAGAACACAATATCAGAATCAAAGGCACAATCTTAGCCATCGAAATTCAGACTGCTGAGGGGACTTCATATTTCAACAATATTAGAGACGTTGCCTATCAGTTTTTTATCGAAAAAGGAATTTTGATTCGTCCGCTTGGCAATGTGATTTATTTGTTGCCGCCTTACTGTATTTCGGAAGAAGATTTGACTTATATTTATGGTTGTATTGAGGAGTTTTTAGTCAAATTTTCTCAAAAATCTTAACTTTCTGAAACCTCTATTAAAAACAAAATGTTTCTCCATTGTAATGTCCATAATTTCAGAAAAACATATTGCTACCAACGCTCCAAAGATTCAAAATCTCTGGAAAATTGCCCTGTCAGAAGGTTTCCCAATTGCTCTTTGGCGATTACCCAAAACTTCTGAAAAACAACTCATTATCGACCTTTCGGGGCGTGCTTCACGCTTGAAAGTGGATTTGGAAGAAATGCCTTCGGGCTTTGTGATGAGTCCGTTTGAGGGAGAATCTTTGTTCATAAAAAGTGATTTACATTATCGTTTCGATACTGATAATCAAGAAGTTACCAATAAAACTATTGAGCAAGAAGTATTTGAAAAGCAATATTTTAATAATGCCGAACAAACGGATTTGTCAGTAGAAGTAAACAAATCAACAACGTTCTCAAACGAAAGTACGGGTTTATACAACGAGATGCTTTTTGCTGAAATGGTCAGCAACGCCATTAACCAAATCGAAAATGGAGAGGTGCAAAAAGTAGTTTTATCTCGTACCAAAAATATTACTTTGCCCGATACTTTTGAGGTCATTGAAGCCTTCCAAAAATTGTGTGTTGCTTATCCAAACGCCTTTGTCTCCTTAGTCTATTTACCTGAATATCAATGCTTTTGGTTGGGTGCAACGCCTGAGACTTTGGTGAGTATGGATAAGGATGGAATGTTCAGAACGATGTCTTTGGCAGGTACGCAATCGGCGGTTGGAGTGAATGGTGAAAAATTATCCATTGGAGAGATTCGTTGGTCGCACAAAGAGATTGAGGAACAGGCTTTTGTGAGTCGTTATATCATTGAATGTTTCAAGAAAATTCGTTTGAGGGAATACCTCGAAAGTGGTCCAAAAACGGTTCAGGCAGGAAATTTAATGCACCTCAGAACGGACTATGTGGTTGATACTAAGGAAGTTAATTTCCCGCAATTGGGAACGGTGATGTTAGAATTATTACACCCAACTTCGGCAGTCTGTGGAATGCCAAAAGTCCCAGCCTTACAAATTATTGCTGAACAAGAATTACACGAAAGAGAGTTTTATAGTGGATTTTTAGGTCCAGTAAATATGCAAGAAGAAAGTCATTTATTCGTAAATCTTCGCACCATGAAAATTGAAGGGAATGAAGCAACTTTCTATGCAGGTTGTGGCATTACCGAAGACTCAAATCCTGTGAAAGAATGGTATGAGACAGAGATGAAAATTGAGACTTTGATGAAAATTGTTGTCTGAACTTGGATTCGTGGGATTAGAGGATTTTAGGATTAGTTTAGAGTGAATAATAATTTAGTGTGAAGAAAATAATCATAGTGAGGAAAGATAAGGAAAATCTATTCTTCCATAAAAAAACAATAATCCCTACAAGTAAGAAACAGGATATTCCACAAGAAATTACATAGTTTTTAAGGTTTTCGTATCTCCAACCACCCTCTTCCCATCCCCAGGGATAACCACTTGAATCATTCATTGAGCTGAAAATTTCAGAAATAGAAATGAGTAATAGTAATCCAAAGAAGTAAATCCCCAATCTTTTGAGCATAAATAGGCTTTCCTTGAATGATATAACTAATTGATAATCAATATTTTATATTGAAATTAATCCCCGAATATGCACTAATTTGGCATATTTCGGGGATTTTTGTATTTTAGATGTGCCAACAAAA
>JAAFJP010000026.1 GCA_013298125.1 Cytophagales bacterium
AAAACAATAAATGACTAAAACATTGTCTGAGAATGTGTCAGATAGCATATAATTTGTTGTTTGGAAACTCAAAATTAATGCAGGATGACCATTCTTAGATTTTAATGTAGGTTACAACTTAAATTAGATAAGAGCCACCAAGGCACAAAGGCATTGAGAAAACTTAACGTCGTCGAGGCTCAAAGCCTCGACGACGTTCTTTTTATCTTAAAAAAAACTTGGAGTCCTGGTGCCTTGGTGGCATAAATAAAAACACATGAAAATACAAAAATCTTGGTGGAAAGAAGCCGTTGTTTATCAAGTATATCCACGAAGTTTCAAAGACTCAAACGCTGATAGCATTGGAGATTTGAAAGGCATTACTTCCAAGTTAGATTACCTCCAAAATTTAGGCATTGATGTTATTTGGTTAAGTCCACATTTCAAATCTCCCAATATCGATAATGGCTATGATATATCTGATTATCAAGCCATTATGGAAGATTTCGGCACGATGGAAGACTTTGATGAAATGCTTTCTGAGATACACCAAAGAGGTATGAAACTCATCATAGATTTGGTCGTAAACCATTCATCTGATGAACATTATTGGTTTCAAGAATCCCGCAAATCTAAGGATAATCCCTACCGAGATTTCTATATTTGGAAATCCCATAAACCCAACGATTGGATTTCGTTTTTCTCTGGTTCAGCTTGGGATTTAGACGAAATTACGAATGAATATTACCTCCATCTTTTCGTCAAAAAACAACCCGATTTGAATTGGGAAAATCCAGTTTTGCGACAGCAGATTTATAAAATGATGAAATTTTGGTTGGATAAAGGCGTGAATGGTTTTAGGATGGATGTTATTTCTTTAATCTCGAAAGACCCTAATTATCCAAACTTCCCAGAAGGACGTTTTGGAGATTTGAGTTTCTATGCAAATGGTCCAAAAGTACACGATTATTTGCAAGAAATGAATCAAGAAGTTTTAAGTAAATATGACTGTATGACCGTTGGGGAAGCCTTTGGCGTGAGTGCTGAACAGGCGAATCTATACGTAGGCAAGGAGCGAAAAGAATTGAACATGATTTACCATTTCGACCATGCCGTTCCCCGTGATGAAAATTGTTTTATTGACCCAAAACCAGAATTTACGCTTACAGAATTAAAGCAAATTTTCAGTAAATGGGACTTAGCCACGGGCAATGATGGTTGGAATACCGTCTATTTTGGCAACCACGACAACGCCAGAATGCTCTCACGTTTTGGCGATACCGAGCAATATTTTCAAGAATCCGCCAAAATGTTAGCCACCGTTTTATTGACTTTGCGAGGAACGCCCTATTTGTACCAAGGCGATGAAATCGGGATGAGTAATGCCAACTTTCAAGAGGTTTCAGAATACAATGACGTACAAGTTTTGAATGCCTACAAAACCCTTGTAGAAACTCAGAAACATGATAAAAAGGCATTTTTAGCCGCTTGCAACAAGATTGCTCGTGACCACGCCCGTACACCCATGCAGTGGAATTCAACCCTAAATGCAGGGTTTAGTAAGGCTGAAAAAACTTGGCTAAAAGTAAATGAGAATTACCAAAAGATAAACGTTGAAGCCCAAGAAAAAGACGAAAATTCTGTGCTGAATTATTACAAAAAAATGATTCAATTACGGAAAAATACGCCCGCATTAATTTACGGTGAATATCAAGATTTACGTCCAGACTGTAACAATATCTGGCTTTATGCTCGTGTGCATGAAGGAGAAAAAATCTTGGTGATGAATAATTTTACGAGTCTAAATCAGGAATTTGAGGTAGATTTTTTGATAAATACAAAAGAGTTATTGTTGGCAAATGTTGAAATTGAGAATGATATTTCTAATCAAAAATATAAGTTAAAGCCTTATGAATCAAGGATTTATTTGATTTGGTGAGGTTCTTTTTACCCATTCAGCAAATCAAGCTCCCAACGCAAATTCTCTTTCGCTTTTTCTTCCAACAATTCTTGAAAAATATTCGTCTTAAAAATCGTTGGTTTTTCTAAAAAATGAATCAGAACTTTCTTACGTCCAGGCTTATACATGAAGTCAGGGTAAATAGAATATTCTTTTCTAATCTCTTTTGTATAGTTCTGATAACGAGAAGATTCTGAACCTAAAATTGCTAAATCAAAATCTAAGAAATATGATAAATCTGAATCCTGAGTAGTGTTTTGATGTGTCTTTGTAGCAATGATGTACTCAAAAATTTTGTCTATTCTTTCTTTTGGGAAATTGATTTGAGACAAATATTTCTGAGCAAAAACTGCACTTTTTTCTTCATTATCTGTCTTCAAAGTATTATAAATCACATCGTGAAAAAAGATAGAAAAAAGTACATCATCTTTGTTCTCAATTTTAGATTGATACTTTTCTAAAAAAACAAGTAAATCGCTGATATGTAGCCAATTGTGATAAGGGCGTTTGTTTACTTTTGAATAATTCTCATCTAATTTTTTGTAAATATTTTCAGTGATGTACCTATCATCAGAGTATCGGGACATTAATTCGTGAAATATTTTTTTTAGACTTTTCATAAAATTACTCCTGATACGTTTTTACGGTCAATTCTTTAATAATATTCTCCAATTGTTGTTTCTGAACAATGCCAGACGCTCGCCATAAAATGACACCTTTCTGAAATAGAATTAAAGTTGGTACACTCTGGATTTTATAAACCGCCGCCGTTGCTGTGGCTTTATCCACATCAATTTTAATAACTCTCACACGGTCACCCATCTGTTTGGAGAATGCCTCTAAAATTGGTGACATTGTCTTACAAGGTCCGCACCAAGTAGCAAAAAAATCTACTAAAACGGGTGTGTCCCCATCAATAATATCTTGGAAAGTTTCTTTTTTGTTCATTGTTTTAAATTGTATTTCAGAAATAAATTTCAAGTTTAAACATCTGATTATCAGTAATATATTTTCACTAACACCTAACCACTAAACCCTAACCCCTATTTATTCTTATACGTTTTCTCACAAAAATCTATCCAATCCTTCACGCTCATCTTTGTAACAGCCTCACCAATTAACTGATAAGGAATTTGGTCTAATTTCTTGAAACGAATACAGCTTTTACCCATGTCCAACTTCGCTTTTGAGTGTTTGGGATATTCATTTGCAAACCATTCTGCCAAAGGCTCATCAGCCATACTCATCATGTGAAGGGCAATAAAATTCTTTTGAGAAGCCAAATTCATAAATGGTAAAGGCAGTTTGGGCGTACAATGATAGCCCGCAGGATAGATTGAATGTGGCACAACGTAGCCAATCATGCCATAACTCATCTCCTCCGCAAATCCTTCTGGAAGGTTATCAAGAATGGTTTTTCGTAAGGTCGAAATGACCAATTTTCTATCTTCGGGCAATTCGTCAAGGTATTGTTCTACGGTTTCAGCTTTACTTTGCATAGGGAATTTCAGCTATTTTTCTCAGGTAAAAAGGTTTTCTCTCCACAAATTTATGTATATTTACATCATAGTTAAGGATTATTTAAGATATTTTTCGTAAAGTTTACCGCCATTCATTTTATAATGTATTGATAATCAAAACATTAAATTCTTGCTTTGTCCTTCTCTAAGTATTTGTTGATTCCTTGCCATAAAACTAAATGATTGCATGAAATTCGCCAAAACATTCTTCTTTCTTACTTTATCTTATTTTGTCATTTCAAACGTACATGCTCAGGTTGGGGAAAAATATTATGGGAGAGCCTCTTATTACGCAGACAAATTTCATGGTAGAACCACATCCAGTGGAGAAATTTATGACCGTGCTGAATATACAGCAGCCCATCGAGAACTTCCTTTCAATACCATCGTAGAAGTTATCAATACGACTAATAATAAAACGGCAGTAGTCAAAATTAATGACCGAGGTCCATTTGCTTATAATCGAATGATAGATTTGTCCTTTGCCGCTGCCAAAGACTTAGAACTTTTGGGTCCAGGCGAAGCATCCGTAGAGATGAGAGTTCTGGCAATGGATAAGCCCGAGTACAGTATTCCGAGTTTTTATGCAGGAATAAAAGATGAATTCAAACGTGAATTTACGCAATACGAACCCATCGAAATCAGTGGGAAAAGTGTAGTCAAGGTGACATTGGACACTGCCTACCGCCCAACACCAATGCCTGTCAGTGTACAGCCTAAGCCTGTAACAGAATCATTTGTCATTGCGGATAGTCTTAGAAAAAAACAAGAAGAAGGTGATAAAATGGGCTTTCGTCAGCATAAATATATACGTGTTATTAAAGATGCCGACGGACGCTATCGTCTTGATTCTACGATAGTTACGCCTCCAACGCCACAAGAAGTATATTCAGTTGCTCCTCAAAATCCCAAGTTTACTAATTACGAAGCAAGACCTGTCATTGCCAAGACTGAACCCCAAAGTCAGACTGTAGCATCGAACGTGAATGATACTCAAAAAACCATGAAATCAGTAGCTGAGGAAGTGCAATCAGAAAATCGGGTAAGTGGATTTCGTCAATATCAATATGTGAAAGTTTATACAGATAGCGAAGGAAGAATTAGAATGGATACTGCCCAAAAGTCTCCTGTAACTTTGGCTAAAAATACGAATACTCAGACCATTAAGCCAGAAGAAGTTGCCAAATCTTTGATGGTGACAAATCCTACGACGAACAATGCTACAAATACTGCAAACGTAGTGACGACTACAAAACCTGTGGAAACTAAGGGAAAGGAAATTTATAAAGATGGTTTCAGACAACACTCATACATAAAGTTGTATAAAGACAAAGACGGTAAAACCAAAATAGATGATACCAGTTTTGAACGACCCAAGTGATGAGAAATTACATTTCTAAATACTTCATCAACATATCATAACGCTCACGGTCAGGGGCTTCGATAGGGTCAGAATTGTATGCACCTACGATGTCATACTCATAACGTTGGAGCGTAGCTACTACGGGAGTAATATCCTGACGATTTAATTTTAGAGTTAAAATATTCTTGGTATCGTCTGATAATGAACCACTTGTATAATAAGAGCTAATGATTTTGGTGTCATTAGATTCTATCAATCGGCTAATTTCAGCTAAGGAGTAACTTCTATTTTCTACCTCAATTTCCAAAACAGCCCCTAATTCTTGCGTGCCGAGATTCTTTGAAAATTGATTTAATAATTCATTCACACTGATTGTTCCCGTAAATTTTTGAGCCTCATCCAATACCGCAACTGCCTGTAAATCATGTTTTTGCGTAGTTGATAATACCTCAAAGAGATGTTGATTTTCAGAAACGAAAACGTGTCCAAATTCTGGTTGAAGGGCTAACATCGGTAAATCTTCGTCAGCATCTATCAAAATATCCTGACTGATTAAACCTCTATATTCTGATTCATTCACAAGCGGGAGTTGTGCTATTCGATACTCTTCCATCCAATCCATAACTTCACCGACGGTATCAGTTGATTTCAGGATGGGCAACATAGGATTAATAAATTCTTTTGCGAGCATACGTGTTTCTGATGAATGTGAAATTATCACACTAAATTACTGGTTTTCAATCAATTTCCAAATTTATTTTCAAACTAACTCCTCTGTGTGGATGGGCGTTTTTTCGAGCCATCCTTCCAAGATTTCATTGAATCTCTCAGGACGTTCCATCATTGGTGCGTGACAACATTTGTCTATAAAGTGTAATTCAGAATTTTCTATCAAACGATTAAATTCATGTCCTACTTGTGGGGGGGTAATGGTATCATTCAAGCCCCAAACTAACAGAGTAGGTACTTTAATATGAACAACCTCTTTTGACATATTGTTCCGCTGGGCGGATTTTGCAATTGAGATAATTCTGATAACTTTTGAAGCCGTGTTGGTCGTTTCAAAAACCTCATCTACTAATTCTTTGGTGGCAACTTTTGGGTCATAAAAAGTATATTCAACTCGTTCTTTTATGTATGGATAATTCCCACGCTTTGGATATGAACCTCCCATACCATCTTCAAAAAGCCCCGAACTGCCCGTGAGGACTAATCTTTTTACTTTCTCAGGATTTTTCAAAGTATAAATCAACGAAACGTGTCCGCCTAATGAATTGCCTAATAATGTCAATTCGTCAAAGCCTTTCCAATCTACAAAACCTTCAATAAATTCACAAAGTCCTTCGCAACCTGCCTTCAAAATGGGCATATCATAAATGGGCATCATCGGAATAATTACCCTGTATTTGCCTTTGAAGCCCTCAATAACGCCCTCCCAGTTGCTCAACGCCCCAAAAAGACCATGCAAAAGCAAAAGGATTTCGCCTTCGCCTTCGTCGATATATTTATAGCCGTTGCCTTCGTGGATTTGATAGTTCATAAGTTTGAATGTTTTGGAATTTGTTGAGAAGTATTGTTTAAACGTTTTTATAACAACAATGTAACAGAGACTAATCTAAATTTTATTCGTTACATCCTTAGATACATAAATAACGGTTTTATTCTATTTTTGTTTCTCCCTAAAATTAACACAAAATAATAAAAAAACGCTGAAAACTATGTTATTTCTACGTAATGAATATTGAAAATTTTAATTTAATACAAAAAAATGTTTGCAATTTTCTTGTAAGTAATTGTTTATCAGTTTGTTATATTTTTAACAACTTAATTTGTAGATTAATTCTTAAATTTAGTAATTTTTTAGTTTTAAATATGTCTGCCATATGACAATATTGAAATAATACAATTTTCCTTTGTTTTGTCATAAAGGCTTTTCTTATTCTAAAAAAAATGTTATGTTTGTATGACTGACTTTTTACATATACCATATTTCAACCAAATCCACTTAAAATAATGAAGTTAATTCATCCTCTCGCAATATTTTTTATCATCGTTTTTTCTTCTTGTAAAAACACGAAAACTATCACTGCCAATCAATCTACTAAGCAAGAAATTGAGAAACCTAAAACACTGGTTTTTCAAATTAAATCCTTGAAAGCCATTGATTTAGAAGAAGATTTGACTTTGGCAGATGAAATAGTCTTGACTTATTCATTAACTACCGTGGATGAAAACAATAAAATTGTAGAAGTTGCCAATGGGTCTTGGGGGGTAGAAAGTATGAAGAAAAATCAAGAGGTTTTGGCGGATAAATTCAAACCTATTGAATTGACAATTCCGACGAAAGGCAAGATGATGACATCGTTGGTTTTAACAGAAGTAGAAGATTATCAAAAAGCCCAAGATTTAGTAAATAATATTAATACTGTGGGTGGTTTAGGTAAAATCCCTGCGATGTTTATTTCTTTGGGAGAATACGAAACGCCTTTGGCAGTGGTTTTTGCAAGTTTGCAGGCGGCAGGCATAGGTATAAAAGCCATTGATAAGTTTGATAAAGATGATATTTTGGGTCAAAAAATGTACAATTTGGGACTTGATTTTTTACAAAAACGCCAAAAAACGATACCTATTACACTTAATTTTGAGGGTGAAAATATGAAAAATAAGTATCATTATGTATTGAGTTATGAACTGAGTGTTAAGTAGGCAGTAGGCAAAGTTTAGATAGTCATATGATTCTGTCTGACCAACTACTGCCTACTAATTATTGCCTACTGCCAACTATTTACAGCTTCTTTTAGACCTCAAATCAATGATGATAAACCTCCAATACGATTTTCTTCTTTTGCCATAGTTCGTCTGGATATTTTTTAGTATTTTTGTAGCCCCAATACAATAAACTAACACGCTAATTAGTTAAATCTTATATCAGATTCGTCAAAAGGGTGTTTGGGATAAAAAGAAATTCTGATATAAAACGTTTGAAATACCGCCCTTTCAGACCCATAAGATTAGAAAATTATGAATCCATTTTTTAGAGTAATATATATACTAACTACTTGTTTTTTATTCGGTATTCATGCTGTATCTGCACAGACAGAATCTTACGCAATTAGAATTGGTAATACAGTAATTCCTCCCTCAGAACTATCACAGACTTACAAAAAACTTCTTCAAAGTGATAGTATCAAGAAAGATAAATCAAAAGAATTTCTCCAAGATTTTATTAACTATAAGTTGATGGTGTATGCTTCTCAACGAATGGGAAAAGATACTACCAAAGCCTTTCGAGAAGAAATAAATTCGTATCGTAAAGAATTGGCGACTCCGTATTTAGTGGATAAAATTATTCTTGAAAAAATGATTCAAGACACCTACGAACGTATGCGTGAGGAGGTACGAGTTGCTCAAATATTTATCCCAGTACCCAAAAATGCAAGCCCAGCCGATACAATGACGGCTTTTGATGAAATCCGAACGTTGAGATTAAGAATCCTCAAAGGTGAGCCATTTGAACAAATTGCAAAGAATTATTCACAAGATGTAAGTTCGGCAGCAAGGGGAGGCGATATGGGTTTCATTTCGGTTTTGGGTAATCACTACACTTTTGAAACAGCCGCATATACGCTGAATAAAGGAGAATTGTCGTTTCCATTACGTACAGAAAAAGGCTATCATCTCATCAAAGTTTTAGAAAAACGTTCATCAAGAGGAAAAGTAAAACTTGCTCAAATTTTGATTAGTGCAGTGCCAACCAATTCGATTGAAGTGGGCGAAGCTAAGAGAAAAATTGATGAAGTATATAATTATCTAAAAAAAGGTGAATCGTTTGAGGCAGTCTGTCGTGCGTATTCCAATGACACCAAAACCAAAAACTCAGGTGGTGTGATGTCTAAATGGTTTGAGGCTGGAATGTTGGACGATAAAGTATTGGAGGTTGTCTTTGCTCTTAGAGATAAAGGCGAATACACAGCACCCATACAAACGGCTTTGGGTTGGCATATTTTTAAGTTAGTAGATAAAAAAGCTCTTCTTAGATTTGACGAAATGGCTCCTTTTATTCGTCAAAAAGTAACCTCAGATCCTTCGAGAGGGGCAATTATCAAAGGGAATTTGGTAAAGCGTTTGAGGAAAGACAATAACTTTCAAGAAACGATTTCTGTGAAACAAGAAGCCTTTGATAACTTTTATAAAGATAGAATCGGGAATGAAGATTATTTAGGAAAAACAGTTTTTACCATCAATCAAAGTCCATCATCAGTTCGAGAATTTTATGCTTTTGTTACAAAAACGCAAAGACAATTAGCGAAAATTGGAGCATTGAATGATAAATCAGAGAAAGATTGGTATAACCTTTTTGTAGAGGATAGAGTGCTTCGTTACGAAGAAAGTAACCTCGAAATCAAGTACCCAGAGTTTCGTGCGGAGGTACAAGATTACCGAGAAGGAATCTTACAGAAAGATTTTTTGAATGATAATGTTCTTGACAAATCTTTGGATTCGTTATCACAATTACGATATTTCAATCAGAACGCTCAGAATTATCAATATACCAACCGAGTTTTAGCAAAGGTCATCACAACTGACCGCCGTGAAACGATGGAGCAAGCCAGAGCGGCTTTGTTGAAAGCTCCTTATCAGATGAATCGCCCTTTTCCGAATGTATTTTTTGAAAAAGATAAATCAGATTTCTCTGCCGAGACACAACAGAAATTGTCAGAATTGGTCGTTATTATGATTAAGAATAGAGATTATACCGTTGAAATTACGGGTAATTCTGACCCCGAAGAAACCGAGTCTGTATCTGCCCAAAGAGCCAGAAAAATTGTCAACTTCTTGATAAACAAGAACATAAGTCCTACAAGAATCATTGAAAAAGATGATGGTAAGTATAAGCCAGTCTCAAAAACGGATCGTTCGAGAAATATGCGTGCGGGAGTTAAGTTTTACTCAAATTCAATGGAAGATGTCGTAAAAAGGTTTAATGCCTTGAAACCTGGAAGTCTTACCGCTGAGGAACATTATTTCAAAAAGGGAGAAAATGAATTTGTAGATATGGCAGCTTGGATGGTAGGAGAGAGCAACTACGAAGCCAAAGGCAGACAAGTTTTAATAAATATTCAAAAAGTTGAAGAGCCACGCCCAAAGACTTTCAAAGAAGCTCGTGGACAAGTAATCAAAGATTATCAGAAGATTTTATTTGATAATTTAATGAACCAATTAAAGACAAAATATCCAGTAGTGGTGAGCCAAGAAGAAGTGAAACGAATACTGGATTAGTTGCTTTCTGAAACGCAAAAGCCCTTCAAATGGATGTTTGAAGGGCTTTTTTGATGAATTATTAAGTATGAATTATGAGTTAGTAGGTATGAGGTGGAGTAGAAAATTTTGGTAATAAATAATTGTTTTACGGAACTCATTGATTGGAATGAGAAATTTTTACTACCTACTACCTACTACCTACTACCTACTACCTACTACCTACTACCTACTACCTAAATAGCAATCCCCAAACGTTGATAAATAAAACTCATCAACCACGCAGGTCCAATCATTAAGAATTGTAAATCTTTGATGAACGAAGGTTTTTTCCCTTCCACCTTATGCCCCCAGAATTGCCCAATCCACGCTAAAACAAATACTGTTACACAAACTTGCCAAAGAGGAGCAAAGCCTGATTGTTCAATAAGAAAGCAAAGATAAATGCACAAGGACGCAAATAGTAGCATTCCAACCGTCAAGGGCTTTGATAAAGTGAAATAATACAATAAGGTCAGCCCTAAGACTATTAAAGCAACATTCCCTTGCATACTTCCAAGACTAAAAAAAGGGATTTTGATACTGTAAAAAAGACCTACTACACTAAAAAAAATAAGGGGAACGCATATCCAGTGGACAGTCTTGTTGGTGGGGTTTTGGTGACTCTCGCCATATTCGGCAAGCCATTGATTAATGGTTTTCATGGGATATTAGTGATTTTTATGGTTAATGATAGGTTCAAATCTACAAATTAATCTTTGAATAATCAAATAAAATATGTGTTTTGTGTAGGTTTTTTGATAATTATCAACTTTTGAAGCACTCATTTTAAACCTACGATTTTCCTTTAATGCTCCGCCAAAATCTCGTATCTTCGTGAACAGTTTTCATTCTTAAATTATTGTCATAAAGTGTTTATTGAACCTTATCATAACCAACATCAACAAAACGAAAAACGTACGGGCTGGATAGAAGTAGTCTGTGGTTCGATGTTTTCTGGAAAAACCGAAGAACTCATCCGCCGACTCAATCGGGCAAAAATAGCCAAACAAAAAGTCGAAATTTTTAAGCCAGCTTTGGACACTCGTTATCACGAAGAGGATATCGTTTCGCACAATTCCTTGTCTATACGTTCATCGCCTATTCAGGCATCACAAGAGATTTTATTGATGTCGGGCGATTGTGATGTCGTGGGTATTGATGAAGTGCAATTCTTTGATTCTGAGATAGTTGATGTCGTAAATAAACTTGCCAGTTCTGGTAAAAGAGTCATCGTTGCTGGACTTGATATGGACTTTCAGGGCAAACCATTTGGCTCAATGCCCGCACTCATGGCAATTGCAGAATATATCACGAAGGTACACGCCGTATGTGTAGTATGCGGAGATGTTGCCAATTATTCATACAGAAAAACGGCAGCCCAAGAACAGGTACTTTTGGGTGAAACCGATAGCTACGAAGCAAGATGCAGAAAATGTTTTCATTTATAGGAGGTTTTAGGTTTAAGGTTTTAGGTGTTAGTCATGAAATACCTGTATCATTTTCCCTGCCGTGGTCTGTGTTCTCACAGAGCCTTCGTGTGACAGAAATCTCTCCGCCGTGGTCTGTGTCTCCACAGACCACTCGTGCGACAGCAACGTCCCGAATAATCATATTTTTAATTTTATCCCTAACGTTATTCTCCTCCATAAAAGCCCAAATCGGTACTTGGAGAACTCATTTCAACTATCTGAATACCAAAGATTTAGCTATCGTTGAAAAGAATATTTATTGTATTTCTGAAAACGGTTTTTTCTATTATGATACTGCCGAAAAGCAAGCCATAAAACTTTCAAAATTAGATGGTTTTACAGAGATTAGCATCTCTAAAATTGCGTATAATTCACCCCAAAAAACACTCGTAATTGCCTATAAATCAGGTAATATTGACTTGTTGAAAATAAATGAAAAAGGCGAGCCTTCAAAGATTATCAATATCCCATTATTGAAGGAAACCACCGCCATTCAGGGAAACAAACAAGCTAATCATATCGAATTCAAAGATAAAATTGCTTACCTGGCTTACGACTTTGGTTTAGTGGTATTGGATTTAGAAAAACAAGATATCCGAGAAACCTATCAAAATCTTGGGAATAATGGTTCGCCCATTAATATTTATAAGACCGTTTTTACCCCTGACAGTATTTATCTATCAACTTCACAAGGCATAAGAGGGGCAAAGTTTGCTACAAACATCAATTTGCAATTTTTCGGTAATTGGAAAACACTTAATGATAATATCTTCTCTATCAGTAATTTCCAAAATGGTTTAATCCTTGCCTCTGCCATAGGCGAGATTTTTACGTATCAAAATGGCAAATATTCTAATTTTATCAAATTTTCAGAAAAAATTGAAAATATCGAAATTATAATTAATCAAGAATATTTTATAAAAACTTTAAATTCTATAAATATTTTAAATATCAATAATTTTAAAATAAATAAAATATCTGAAAATAAAATAATTTTACCACAGCAATTAAAAGCTGACTTACAGGGTAAATATTGGATTGCTGATTATCGGAATGGATTATTGAGCAATTCAGAAGGGAATTATAAAACATTTAGTCCAAGTAGTTTAGATACGCTTTATCAAAATCGTCGAGATTCGATTGTTACTGATTTAGATGGAAACCGATGGATTAGACAAGGAGATTTTGGCGGACTTGTAGTAGAGAATGTTGAAAAGAAACAAAAAACTCTTAAAACGGAAAAAGGTTCAGGGAATTTACCGAGTAATAATGTCAGGAGTATAGCCTTGGATAGAGACGGACAAGTCTGGGTCGGGACGGATAGGGGAGTAGTGGTTTTTGATAATCCTTCTGCGGTGTTTAGTGGTAGAAATTTTGATGCTTATACGCCTGTATTCGAGCGGAGGAGGCTTTTGGGAAATGAAATGGTTACGTCAATCGCCATTGACGGAGGTAATCGTAAGTGGATGGGAACACGAAATGGTATTTTCCTTTTTAGTCCAGATGGTACTGAATTAGTCAGTAATTTTAACGAAAAAAACTCACCTTTACCTACTTCTGAAATCTCATACATCACGGCTGAACCCAATACAGGTGAAGTTTATATCCGCACACCAAAAGGTATGGTTTCTTATCGTGGGACGGCTACGGAGGGGAGTTTGAAGCAAGATGAAAATGCGGTAAAAGTATTCCCAAATCCCGTCAGACCAGATTTTGAAGGGCAAATCGGGATTGAGGGTTTAGTAGAAAATGCTTTTGTAAAAATCACGGACGTTGCGGGAAATTTAGTCTATGAAACTCGTGCAAACGGTGGTACAGCCGTCTGGAATGGGCGTACTCTCTCAGGCGGACGAGTGGAGACGGGTATTTATTTGATTTTTAGTGGCAATGCAAAAGGGGAGGAGACGTTGGTGAGCCGTTTGGCGGTGGTGAAATAATAAATTGAAACGTAGGCTGGGTTCAAACCCAGCCTACGTTAGCCTAAGAACTTGATATGGTAAATCTTAAAAAAAATCATGTCTGATATTTTTTGTGGTAGGGACGAATGCTATTCCAATGCTGCCAACTTAAAAAATCTGTCCAACTAACGCTGGTAGGGTTCAAAACCCTACCAGCGTTCAAGCGAGGTTATTAAATATATTTTGATAAAAGTAAAACCTTAAATTGACAGCATTGATTTGTGCGACCCAGTCGGAACACGATTTTAGGATTTACAGGATTTTTATGATTAATCTTATTAATTCTACTAATCTTAACGGTACGACGTTTCGCAATCGTGTTCTGAAATAAGAATAAGACAACTTAAATTTTTTTGAACACTACTTAGAACTTTACTCTCATAAACTTTTAACTTCTAACATAACCCCAAATATTACACTTCTAAGCCGTCTGCATCAATTCAGAATTTTGAAATTCTCGCAACACAAAATAAGCCGTTCCCACCATCGAAATTGCTAAGTACATCATTACAAAAATCGTTTGAATTTGACTTCCTACAAACCAATTTCCCATCTGAAATATTAAAGCAAATCCACAGATTGTTTTAACTAATTCCCACCAAATTGCTTTTGGATTCCTGTCCATTAATTCCGAATACGCATAGATATTCAATATCAAAAAGCCTCCGTAAATGAACATATTAGGTACGCCAAATTTAGCAATATTTCCATAGAAAAATAATAAAAGCCCAAAAGTTGAAATGAATTGAAACCAAGTCCAGATTACTAATCTACTGGAAGCCAAGGGATTATATTTCTGAAAACTGTATGGGTTTGTAATTTTATTATGAAGAGGGTATTGTTCTATGACATCCGCTGGTCGCCAGCCTGTGGGCTTGAACCAGATAGTAAATTTATCTTTCCAGTTTTTTGTACGCCAAGCATCTTGCATCAACAACCAGATATGTTGAAAGTTTATTTTGATTGGATTCCATGTGGACACCGCAACGGTAATACCATACACAGGAGGAACGTTAGGTAATTCTTCTTGGAAAGTACCGAATAGTTTATCCCAAATAATAAAAATTTGACCGTGATTTTTGTCGATATACTCAGGGTTGATAGCGTGATGTACTCGGTGGTGTGAAGGCGTTACGATGATTTTTTCCAGAAAACCCATTCGTCCGATGTGGACGGTATGATACCAAAATTGAGCAAACAAGTGGATAGGGGCAATGATGGCAATTATCTGTGCGGGTACACCTAAAATAGCTGCGGGTAAGAGAAAAATCGTGAAAAAATTAACCAAGGATGAGATACTTTGGCGTAAAGCACAAGCCAAATTGAACTCTTCGCTACTATGGTGAATGAGGTGTTGATTCCAAAGAAAATTAACTTGGTGGTTGAGGCGATGCCCCAAATAACCCGCCAAATCAAGCGAAATAAAAGCAATAATGCCAACAGCGATTGAAGATTCTATCTTGAAAACCGCCCAATGTTCAACCATCCATTTGTAGGTAATTATGGAAACACCAATACCTAAGACATCTTTGACGGAATTGGTATAACCCGAACTCAAACTCGAAATCATGTCCATATTGCGGAACGGCTCTTTTTTGAAAAACCATGCGTAGAGTTTTTCACCCAGAACCAAAAGCAAAAAGGCTGGACTCGCAACCATTAATATTTTTCCGTAAGTTTCCATAAAATGTAATTTTTCTTATAAGTATTTGTACAAAAAAATATTGTTTAGTTTAAAATGAACTTATTTCATTATTAAATTTATCTAAATTGTTGTTTTTCTGTGTCTCAAACGTTTTCTTGGAATTTGAGATGAAAGACCAATTATAGCATAATTTTAGAAATTTTGAAGTTGTTTTTCCTTGATTTTTTCAAAAATATCAAAATATGACTAACTAAACCTATTAAGATGAGTATATTTTTAAATTTAGGATAGTATAAAATTAATATTTTTTCTTTTCATAATAACATAATTCCTGACAGAACAGTATAGTAAAATAAAAAAAACTGAGTAATTCTGTAAATTAAAATTAAATCAAAAAACAAGTTAAGTAAACTTATGAAACAATTTTCCTATCGTTCGGCAATTCTACAATTTTGCTTAGTTACTACACTAAGTGGATTTGTTGAGGTATCTGCCCGAAGCCAGAGTTCTCAATTGCTGGCAAAAAATGAGAGTCAAGTGGCCACAAAGGCGAATAAACTTGACAAGGTAGCTGGTCCTGTTAAGGGAAAGGTGGTTGCAGAAAACGGTGAATCAATGCCAGGGGCAAGTGTACGCCTCAAAGGTACAACCGTTGGAACAACAACAGACATCAATGGTAATTACTCAATCAATGTTCCCGAAAAGCAAAATAATGCTACTTTGGTTTTCACGATGATTGGTTATAACCCAATGGAAGTTGCAGTAAGAAACAGAGAGTTAATCAATGTAACACTTAGTCCAGATGTAAAAGCATTGGGCGAAGTTGTCGTGATTGGTTACGGAACTCAACAACGTAAAGATTTGACTGGTTCTATTTCTTCTATCCAAATGGGAGATATTAAAAACCAAGCCATGACCTCACTCGACCAAGCTATGCAAGGACGGGCAGCGGGTGTTACGGTTAATAATAACACAGGACAACCTGGTGGTGGCGTTTCTGTACGTATCAGAGGTATAACTTCGGTTACATCTACTAATGAACCCCTGTACGTAATCGACGGAATTCCGATGGGCGGAGATGGTGAATTAAGTGGAGGTAATAACACTTTTTCATTCTCACTCCTTGGTGGTGGTGGCGGACAGACGAAACAAAATGCTCTTTCTGCCCTTAATCCAAGTGATATTGTTTCAATTGATATTTTGAAAGATGCCTCTGCAACTGCTATTTATGGTTCGAGAGCCTCAAATGGTGTTGTAATCGTAACGACAAAGAGGGGAAAAGCGGGTGAGTCAAAAATTACTTTAGATAGTTATTACGGATTTCAGACTGTTCCTAAGAAATTGGAGGTTATGAATTTGCAAGAATATGCAGCCTATCAAAATGAGATTCGTCCACCATTAGGATTAACTGCTGTTGAAGAATTTGCTGATCCTTCGGTTTTAGGTCAAGGAACCAATTGGCAAAATGAAGTATTCCGTAGAGGTGCAATTCAGAATCATCAGTTATCATTCTCTGGTGGAAAAGATAATTTCACTTATTACGTTTCAGCAAACCTGTTCAATCAACAAGGAACCGTTTTAGGCTCTGATTTTAATCGTGGAGCTATTCGTATTAACCTTGATAATCAAGTAAAGTCTTGGTTAAAATTAGGTATATCTTCAAACATTGGTAAAACTTCTCAGAAAATTAGTTTGACCGATACAAACGATGGTGTTATTGGTTCTGCTCTTCTTCAATCTCCCGCAGTTCCAGCTAAAAATTTGGACGGTTCTTTCGGAGCTCCTGAGGATCCAAACTCGTATTTTAACATCAATCCAGTTGCACAAGCATCATTAAGAACAATGACTCGTGAGCAGTTAAAAATAAATGGAAACGTTTATGTGGATGTGGCTTTGTATAAAGGATTAAGTTTCCGTGGAGAAATAGGTGGTGATTTTGGTTTTACCGACAATTTAGCTTTCAACCCAACGTATGAATATGGTCGTGAAAAAAATACTATTTCAAGACTTTTACGTCGCTATGAAAACAATAGTTATTGGAATTCAAAACAATTATTAAACTACAATAAAGTTTTCAATACAAAACACCGAGTTTCTGCTGTTGCAGGACATGAAACCCAAGCGAATACCTATAAAAGTTTGGGAGGACAGGCTACAAGTTTAAGCAATAACCAAGTTTTATCTTTCAATATCTCAGATCCTCTTACTCATAATTTGAGTGATGTAGATAGTCCTTGGGCAATGGAATCGTATTTAGTAAGAGCAAATTATGTTTACGATGATTTCCTTAACATAACAGGAACTTTCAGAAGAGATGGGTCTTCAAATTTCGGTTCAGAAAATAGATGGGGTAATTTTAAATCATTTGCCGCTGCTTGGACACTCACTAAGCACGATTTCATGAAGAGTCTTCCATTCGTTAGTAGTTTAAAATTACGTGCTGGTTACGGAGAAGTTGGAAATCAAAACATTCCTGGCTATTCTTTTGGAACAACTTTAAATACTTTCCCTTCAAGCTATGGAATTGCTTATACGCAAGGACGTTTACCAAATCCAAAAGTTCAATGGGAATCTTCGAACCAGTATAATGGAGGAGTTGATTTAAGTTTGTTAAATAATAAAATAAACATTACGTTAGACGTTTATAAGAAAATTTCTGACAAATTCTTATTGTTAGGTACAGTACCAAATTATACAGGGGTTGGTAAAGAATGGTTTGACGTTCAAGTTCCATATTTCAATGCAGGAGAAATGCAAAATACTGGTTTTGATTTGGCTATCAATACCACAAACATTGAAAGACCAAATGGATTGAAATGGAATACAAATTTAGTATTCTCAATGTATAAAAACCGTCTAAATTCATTAGATAGTCCAACTACAATTATAGATAACAGCTTGTCAGGTATTGATTTTTCAGGAGAGACCGTTACAAGAACTATTGCAGGTCAGTCAGTTGGCTTATTTTATGGTTACAGAGTAAAAGGAATTTTCCAATCGTTAGAAGAAGTTAAACAGGCCCCTTTTCAAAATTCCCAAACTGCTCCTGGTGATATTCAATTCCAAGATCTTAATGGGGATAATAAAATCAATTCTGAGGATAGAGAATATATTGGCTCTCCACATCCAGATTTCACTTTTGGATTTACAAATACCTTGAATTTTAAAGGATTTGATTTCTCAATTTTCTTGACTGGTTCTTATGGAGCTGAGATTTATAACTATACTCGTAGCCGATTGGAAGGATTGAGAGATGTATTTCCAAATCAGTTGAAAACGGTAGTAAATCGTTGGACTGCTGCTAATCCAAATGGTGGTTTACCAAGATTCGTCTCTAATGACCCTAACTCAAACCGTCGTGTTTCTGACCGTTTTATTGAGGATGGTTCTTTCTTAAGAATTCAAAATATTTCATTTGGCTATGTACTTCCAACGAGTTTAATCAGAGGAACTTTTGTGAAGAAAATCAGAGTATACGGTTCTTTACAAAACATTTTAACTTTTACAAAATATACTGGTTATGATCCAGAATTGGGCTCAGCTAATCAAAATGCAATGTTATCAAATGTTGACGGAGGGAATTATCCAACTCCCCGTACAGCAACTATGGGTTTAAATATTGAATTTTAAAAAATACAGATATGTCTAATATAAAAAAAGCAATTTTAAAGTACACAGCTATCACAGTGCTTTCATTGGCATCTTTCAGCTGTAGCGAGGACTTTTTAGATAAAACGCCTCAATCTCAAATCACCCTTGATAATTTTTATCAAACCAAAGAACAGGTATATGCCTCAACGGCTTCTTTATATAGTAAGCCATGGTTTAACTATCATTATCTTGCCCCACACTATATTGAGGCAATGGCAGGTAATACAATCCATCCAAATGATGGTACTATTTTACAGTATTTATTATTCAATGTGCAAGGGAATCAAGACCAGTTGAACTTAATGTGGGGGTCTTTCTTTAGAGTTATTGGTTTCTCAAATAGTATTATTAAAAATTTACCAATTAAAGTATCAAGTGCCGTTCCTGCTGATGATGTGAAACACGCATTGGCGGAAGCACGATTTATGCGTGCTGCGGCTTACTTTTATTTAGTACGCTTGTGGGGTGCTGTTCCAATTGTTGAAGATCCAGAGACTTTAGTTGCTGGGGATTCAAATATTCCAAGAAATACAGTTGAGTCTGTTTATGAATTTATCATTCGTGATTTAAAATTTGCAGAGCAAAATGGATTTTTGAATAAGAATGCTGAAGGACGTATCAGTATCTGGTCTGCAAAAGCAATGTTGGCGAAAGTATATCTACAACAAAAGGATTATGCGAATGCAAAAATTAAGACAGAAGAAGTTATTAATTCTGGTCAATATGCCTTGTATTCAGAGTATTTTGATAATTTCCGTACTCTAAAAGACAACGGAACAGAATCAATTTTTGCTCTACAGTGGCACGGAACTGATCACTGGACAGCACAAAATACGCTTCAAGCTTTCCTTGCTCCCTCGGGCGATATATCTGAAGTGGGTGACGGTTGGGGTTTGTTTTTGCCAAGTCTTGACTTATTAGGTCGGTTTGAGGCTGGGGACAAACGTAAACGTTGGACAGTTATGACACCAGGAGAGACTTACCCTGAATTGATTTCAACGGCAAATCCAAAAGGTTATACCTATCCTGTGAACAAAGTTGTTTCAACAACGGGTGCAAACTGGAGAAAAGGAATTGTTGGTTCACCAGCTAAAAATGGAGGTACTGATGGATTCGTAGATTTCATGAGAACTGCTCTTAACACGAATGTAATCCGTTACGCTGACATATTATTAATGAATGCGGAAGCAACGATTGGTACTGGAACTTCAACTTCTGATGCGAAAGCTCTGGCTAATTATAACGAAATTCGTAAACGTGCAGGTCTTTCTCAAAAAGCAAGTATTACCGTTGATGATGTTATGCAGGAAAGAAGAATCGAATTTGCAGGAGAATTTGATTTTTGGTATGATTTACAACGTATGAACAGAACAAAAGCTACAAACTACCTTGTAAACCAAGAGCGAGGAACTATTTATTTGACAACTGTGAATACACGGAAAGTAACAGCAGCCGATATTGACTGGACTTTACCAATTCCAGTTGGTGAATTAGATAGAGCTCCACGTTTAAAAGATGAGCCAGTACCTTATAAATTTTAATATTTTTTAAGTCAAGTGTTTAATCATTACGCACTTGACTTAAAAATTACACATTTTTTATTCAGTAATTAAAGATGAAAAAAATCCACATATATATATTAGCAATATTTGCCATTGGAAATATACTTTTCCTCAATAGTTGTAGCAAAGAAGATGCTCCCGTTGCTCCCAAAGATTTAACTGTTTCCCCTTTATCAGGTGGTGTTGGCACTTTATTAACTATAAAAGGAGCTAATTTAGGAAAAGTTCAAAAAGTATTGTTTGGTAAAAAAGAAGCAACATTCAATCCAGTTTATAATACGGACGGTGCTTTATTAATTAGAGTTCCAACTGGTGCAGAAGCTGGAAAACAAGCCATTACCATTTATAACACTGGTGGTGAAGCAACCATTGGAACTGTTGAATTTGAAGTGACACGTCCAAAACCAATTTTGGTGGATGTTCAACCTCGAAGTAGAGTTGGTAACGGTGATCTTATTACTATTTTGGGTGATAATTTTACTGGTTTGAACTATCCAGAACCAACAGTCTCTTTAGGTGGCGTTGAGTGTAAAATTGTCTCGAAAGAAGCAACTAAGATGGTTGTTAGGGTTACAACGGCTAAGACTGGTCCATTGGAAGTAGCATTAGGAAGTGAAGTGGCTAAAACAACTTACAATTTAGAGGCTGAAACATTACTTCACTTAATGGCTAATTTTAATTGCTCATATTGCAAAACAAACGGTTCGACAGATGCTTCTTATTGGTACACTTATGGCGATGTTGATGGAAGTTTTGCAATTGCAAATGACAAACCAACTGCATTAGATGGAGGATTCATGAAAATGACAAATCTTAAAGGAACGTTGAAGGATGGTTATAGCGGTTCAGGTCATGATGATGCTATTAAATATGATCTTTCAAAAGTTACCGCAGAAAGTGCCATAAAGCTTGATCTTAATAATAATGGCGTAAAAACTACCAGAATGTATGTTGCAGTTAGAGTTAAAAATGGCGGTGGTGAATGGATTAAAAGATATGACGTTGATTGGGATGGATGGAAGTCGGTTACTTTCAATATCAAAGATGCAGAAAAATGGTATGGACAAGCAAATGGTGTTACGGCACTTAATCCAAAAGATATTACCATGGTGTATTTTGGATTTGATAATTACCAAGGGAAGGCACAAGATTTAAATATTGATAATGTTCGTATTATCAAATAGAATGATTGGCTAAAATATTCATTAGTAAAGAAGTTTCCACAAGGTTTTTGTGGAAACTTTTTTATTTTATCTGTGAGAATAATTAAGTCAAAAAGGTTTTGTGTATTTATTTTGAATTTACCTTAACTTTGAGTTTCAACATATTCACAATGAAAAAACTAACCACGATACTTCTATTGACCATCTTCTGGTCGTTTACCAATGCTCAATCTCCTTATGTGCTTGTGTTGGGTGTTGCACAGGATGGTGGCTATCCGCAAGTGGGGTGCAAAAAAGTCTGTTGTCAAGCGGTTTGGGAGCATAAAGTTCCGAAACAGACTGTCTCTTGCATTGCTCTGATTGACCCAATTAGTCAGGAAAAATGGGTGTTTGATGCCACGCCAGATTTTACAGAACAAATCCATTTGTTGAATAAAACGACTCAGAATGAAGGAAATATCAGCGGAATTTTCTTGACTCATGCACACATTGGGCATTATACGGGGCTGATATATTTGGGTAGAGAAACAATGGGAGCGAAGAATACGAAGGTGTTTGCGATGCCCAAGATGAAGACTTTTTTAGAAAATAATGGACCTTGGAGTCAGTTGGTGAGTTTGCAAAATATTGATATTCAGGCGATTGAGGAAGATAAGCCTGTTGTTTTGAATGAAAGAATAAAAGTGATTCCGTTTAGAGTACCTCACCGAGACGAGTTTTCGGAGACGGTGGGTTACAAAATTATTACGCCAAACAAAACCCTCATTTTTATCCCTGATATTGACAAATGGCAAAAATGGAATCAGTCTTTGGTGGACGTGGTGAAAGCCAATGATATTCTATTGCTTGACGGTACTTTTTACCAAGACGGAGAAATTGCCCGCCCCATGAGTGAAGTACCACACCCTTTCATTTCCGAAACGATGGATTTACTCAAAGATTTACCCTTGGCACAGAAAAGGAAAGTCCATTTCATTCATCTCAACCATACTAATCCAATTTTGCAAAGTAAATCAAAAGAGCGTAAAAGTCTGATTAAGAGTGGGTTCAGAGTGGTAACGGTAGGAGAGAGGTTTGAAATGAGATAAAAAATTACTCCACCACAAACTTAAAATTCAAGGAAGTTGAGGGTAAATTTACTCTCAAAAAGTACATTCCAGTTGCTAAATCTGGTAAACTTAGGCTTATTAAATCAGGATTTATTGGGAAGTTATTTTGAGTCAATTGATTAGAAATTAGCCTCCCAATACTATCATAAATTTCTATTTGCTGAATACTATTTCTTTGGTCTTTGGGTAGATTTAGGAACAGATATTTTGAAGTAGGGTTTGGGAAAATACCGTATTGATCCACTTTTTGAGCTGGAATTAGCTGATTGAGTCTTGCGATTGCACAGTCTTTATTGCCTATAAATTCTACATCCGCTACTTGGAGATTATTAAAATCAGGATCTTTTTGGTTTTGTTTTGCTTCATCCAATAACCACAACTGACGACCTTCATTGGGACTTTCTATAATGGCATAAAGACGGTCAGCGACTAAGATAATTGGATAACGAGTTTCTGAATCGAAGCTGGTACGGAAAGCCCTCACACCAAAAGGGATTTCAATGATTTTTAGAGTAAAATCTTTTTTATTCACTCTTATTACCTTTTTTATCAAACCTTCACTTACTGGTAAATAGAGATACTCGTCACTCTGCATATACAACTGTGCATAATTGAATTGTTGCCAGTTTTCGGTTGGTTTTAAAGCTGTGAGGGTTGTATTTGTTGCATTTTTTCTCAAAATCAATTCCTTACCTACAGTCAAAAGAGTATTATTATTATCACTAAAAAATAAGTAAGAAGACCCTGTTACATTTTGAGATTGTGTGATTTCAATTTTATCAACATTTTTCCCTTCATCAGTTATGGTAATTTGCTTGTTGCCAATGATTAATTCCCATTTTTTTGATTTTATTACTTCTTGAAAAGCATAATAATACCTCGCAGCTGTGTCAATAAAGGCAATTTTAGCAGTTTCCAAATTATACTGATAGATTGCACTTTTATCTCGATTGCCCGAACTTTGGTTCTCTATCACTTCTATGTAATAAATATTTTTATTACTTGCCCCTAATATCACAAACTTATTTTCTGGAAATACTCTGGCACTTTTCCCTTTACAAATAAAGGTTTCAGTTTGATTACTGAGCAAATAGTACTCAGAATTAATGACTCTAACAGCATTCCAAAATCCATCTCTTTGCGGTACTGAAACCAATCCCGAATTTTGACAATCACCATCCGAAAAATAAACCTGATTTTGAGAGATTATGATGAAAAAGTCTTTGAAATCTGTAAAAAAATTATAGCTCTGCGTTTCCCCTAACTCAATATTCATCAAAAAATAACTTTCAAAAGCGTTTTTTGTATTTAAAAACCTCACCTGACCCGCTTTTAAAACAACTACCAACCGATTTTTGAAGGTATAAACGGAGTTTACGGGTTCATCCACAAGTCTTCTGAAAGTATTGTCTTTTCCATCAAATACAAAAAGATGATTGTCAAATTCTCCTCCTTCTTGTCCCCAAAAATAGAGTTTATCATCAAGTTTAAACACTCGATTTTCTTGAAATTTTGTTGGGAAATAAAATGTTTTGAGGGTGTTAAAACGATAATTAAAATCAACCTCTCTGATTTTATCATTATCAATTTCATAGTTTCGTTTTTGAAGTTGATAAAGTGGTACAATTGAATTCTTTAATTCGACAGTTGTATTTTTGCGATGGTCATATATATAGCTTTTGTAACGTTCCCTTAAATCTTCCGAAAGTCCATATTCGCCAATCAGTGAAATGTTTTCAGAGTTATCGGTGGTGTATAAATATATATCATCAGAAATGTAAGGTTCGCCATTATAATTAAGCCGCTTTCTAATAATAAAGGCAGAATCTTTTTGAACTAAAATTCTTTCCCCTTGCTTACTGTCGGGTTTGAAGGCATAAATAGATTTTAGATTATCGTATTCATTCAGACCCACAAACAGCGTTTTATTCAAAATATCAAACGCCATTCCAAGTGATTTTGGACGTGATTTAGAAGGCAATAAATCAATTAAAAACTCATTTTTATTGAGATTAAAAATACTCAGACTACTTATTCTTGAAGGGTCTTTTAGTTTCTGACCAATAAAAGTACCGTTGGGAAGTAAAATGGATTCTCCTGATAAATCAATAAACCTTGTGGTGAATCTTTTAAAATTAACCACTGTCGTTTTCTGAAAATTATTGTAAGAATCAAGCGGATAAGAAAAACTGATAAGCGAATCATTGAGTATCCTCACGATTGAACCAATATTAGTAACATCTGACAAGTTTAGCTTTACGGTCAATTCACCTGATTTATCTAATTGGACAAACTGGACTTTATCTACCCCTGTACTATAGCGAATGGTAGAATAAAAAAGTGAGTCATTGGATATTTGACGAAGAGAACCAACGTTAGCCCACTCATAAACTTTATTGGAAATTTGTTCTATTTTTTCTCCATCAAAAACATACTGAGTAATTTGAGAGCCGTCAGATGATAGAAAATAAAGTTTCTCCCCCAGCTGTTTTTGATATAAAACTGATTGAAAATAACCACCAATTCTTTCAGGTTCTTTGTCTGGAGTAAATTTGTAAATACCCTGTGGATTGGTAATTCCAAAATAATTCTCTTTCAATTTATAGATATAAGTCGGAAAACTTCCCCCAGAAAATGAACCCAAAACCAAAGCCTTATAGGTATTTTGTTTAGGTTCGAGAACGTAAAACTTATTATCTTTTTCATTGGCACTTCTATTAAAACTAAAAGCACGTAGTTTCCCGTGAGAACATTCAGTAAAACTTTTCAGATTGTCGTTTATCAAGGCTTTGGGGTCATTGATAGCGATTTTTTGAAAAGTTTTAGTTTTCAAATCAAAATATTCTATTGCATTGAAAAATAGTTTATCATCAAATTCTGCGATATTTATTAAATAGGTTGTGAGAAGGGGTTGCTGATTAAGTTGTTTAGCAATATGCTTTTTATCAATTTGCCAAAGGTTTTGCTGACTAAAAATATAAAGGATTGAATCAGTTTTGAAGTAAGTAACCCGATTTACTTCGGGGCGATTTGGGTCTATTTCAAGAAAAAACTTTGTGCCTCCCTTCGTACCATCGCTTGTCCAGAGGTTACGTCCGTGTATAGCGTCAGTAGCCATGAAATAGGCTTTCTCGTTAAATTCGATGAAATTATTAGGTACTTCGGTTGAAAGATCATTGGAATAAAAATCAGTCAGTCGCTTTTGGGCGTTGAGTCCAAAGGTCGTCAGTAGCAAAAGTGTGTTTGCTATCAGTAGCGTTTTTTTGAAGAATGAAGTATAATTTATCATCGGAATTGATATTTAATTTGTGTAAAATAGTTGCAATCCTATTCAATACCCCACATTTTGCCTAAAGTTCAAATTTTGCTCTAAAGCAGATTGCGGAATTGGAAATAGTGTTTTGTATGATGCACTCTTTTTTGTTCTAACACTATTGGGTTCGTTAAATAAGCCAAAACGTATCAAATCTTGTCGAGCAAAGGCTTCCCAAAAAAACTCATGCTGTCTTTCGGTCAGAATGTCATTTAATTTCAAGGTCTGGATAGGCTTAATTTTGGCTCTTTCTCTTATTTGATTGATGTAAATTAATGCCTCTGACGTTTTGCCCAATCTAAAAAGTGCCTCCGCTTTCATCAATAACACATCTGAGTATCGGAAAATTATATAGTCATTTTCGGCTTGTCCAGCGGGTGCATTTACATCAGGTTCATATTTGGGTACTCTGATTCCATTGTATTCAGCATTGGCAAACAAAGAAATTCCTTTCGTAAAAGTCAAAGGATTTCCTGGTCTATCTTTTAGAGGAACACCTTTTGTACTTTTTTTGGGCCAAGTGAGGTTGCTGTATTGTACGCCTTCCCACAAGACAGATTTTCTGTAATCATTTTCTTCAAAGCTATCATACACATCGGCAATGGTACAAAAGCCATTCCACGGACTTACAGCCAACTGATTGTAATGAAGAGTTCGCATGTAGAAATTATTGTTGGGCCAACCCAAATCAATTTTAGAGGAGAACACTATTGGGAAAATGATTTCCTTGGATGTTTCGTTGTGAATCTTGAAATTATCGAAGTAATCAATGGACAATGCTCGACTTTTGACTTTATCAAGTACATTAATACATTCTTGCCACTTAGATTGCCCTGTGTAAGCCTCGGCATTCAAATAAATTTTTGCTAAAATTGCATAGGCTACGTCCTTATCCACTCTTCCGTAAGTGTTTAGCCCACCTTCTGGTAAATCGTTGATTGATTCGATTATTTCTTTCTCACAAAAGTTAAAAAGCTCTTTTCGAGTAACCTGCCTGACATCATCGGGGATGGGGGACTTGGTAATCAGTGGAACATTTCCGAAAGTATCCATTAAAATATAGTAATAAAAAGCCCTTAAAAGTCTTGCTTCGGCAATGAATTTTGAAGGCTTCTTATCTAACTGGTTGTACACATATAAGGCATTATTACTTGCAGCAACGCCTTCATAGAGCCAATTCCAGCAGTCTTCCATGTTTCCATCTTTTGCAAAAAAATCATGTTTAAAAAGTGTACCTGTATAATCAAATACATGGAGACTTGTTATAGCGGTTTCATTACTACTGACTTGAACTAAGTTCCAATACGCCCAAGTATAATTTCGGAGTTTTGAATACGCTGGCACGAGCGCTTTTAGGAGCGTTTCATCAGTGGTATAATAAGATTTTATTTGCTGTTCACTGAAAGGAGTTTCTTGTAAATCTGTACAAGAGAAAGACAATAATAAAAGTGAAATGATAGATGCCTTTTTCATAGGAAAATTTGTTTATAATGGAGTTTAACTATTCATTTATTTTTTTTGTTTTAGTCTGTAAATATGCTTTTCAATTTACACAATATTTTTCAATTTTAACTTATATTTCCTTGAAAATCAAAACAATACAATTTTCTATCAGTTTATCAATTTATGAAACATTACAAATTTACATTCGCAATTATCATCTCAGGGTTAATGATTTTTTCTTGCAAGAAAAGTACCGTAAATCCTGTTGAAGAAGAGCTTATTATTCAAGACGGTTCAGTCGTAACTTTTAATAAAGACATCAAGCCGATGTTTATTTTAAAATGCTCACCATGCCATGCAGCGGGAGGAGATAGAAACAATAAATATGTAGAATATAATACTTCCAAAACGTTGATTACGGGTATTATTGGCAGGATAACAAAAGACGTTTCTGACCCACTTTTTATGCCCAAAAATGGAACGAAACTTAATAAAACAGAAATGGATTTGGTTAATAAGTGGATTAAAGAGGGGTTGTTGGAGAAGTAAAAAAGTTCGTCTGTAATTTGTACAGAATTGAATGTATAAATTATAGACGAACCGTAAAAATAAGTCGCTAAGACAAGTTCCTACCAAAACCTACCCCCTTGCCCCTCCCCCCCCAAAAGCCTAATCTTATCCATCACCACAGGCACGTAACGTTTTGAAACATAGGCATTTACGCCATTATCCATTACTGTATTTTTCCAGTCTTTGTGTTTGCGTTCAAACTGGGCTTCGTGACTTAGGTAGAATTCACGGGCAGCACTCGAACGTACAAAAAGACTCTCTGACGACCAGTTTACTTTGGTTACACCTGCCTTTGCGGCGGCGGCTAATTTATCAGAAGAAAGCCCTGTCGAACCGTGAAGGGCAATGCCAAAATCACGTCCAGTAATTTCACGAATTAATTTGATATTTTTCTCAACAGTAACGGGTGAAAAACCTGAATATCCATCGTCTGAGGTGAAACCGTGTTGTGTGCCTACCCCAGGAGCATACAAGTAAATTTCGCCTGGATATTTTTCTTCAACTGCCCCCAACAATCTACGAGATTCGTCTTCTGGGGTGATACCATCGTCCACAGCACTCTCCATTTCCAAAGTAACGGTTACGCCTGCCGCTTTGGCAATTTCTATTAATTGGCAAATATGTGCTACGTTTTCCTCCTCCGAAAGCTCAGAAGCATCTAAGGAAATGGTTGAAGCGTATGTCAGACCTTCTCCCGAAAGATTAATACCCTTGATAGCATTACCGAGGATATTCATCGTTTCAGGCCCTTTTATGTGGTCGGTATGATAAATAACGGGGACAGCTTTATATCTTTCAGAATTAGCAATAGCCTGAATATCAGCCAAATAACGTCTTAATCCTAAAATAGAATCAGTTGCTCCGAAGCTATGTCCTTTTAATTGCCAAAGACTGGTTTCGATAATAATGGGTGCATTCATCTGATACGCCGCTTCCAAACAATCGGTTATGGCAGCGTGGCTATCGGCATTGACCGCCAAAATCGCATATTGATTTTGAAGAGCGTGCGTTAATAATTTTCTTGATTCAAGTGGAGTTAATAACATCTTTTAAAACTCTATTTTAACGTGTTTTGTATTCAAATATTCAAAAATAGCCTTACGAGAAAGCTCTACGCCATAACCAGAATCTTTCCATCCTGCATAAGGAGCGTAATTGGTATTCACTTTTCCGTTATTGATACAAACTGTACCCGCTTCCAATGCCTCCGCCAAACGGAAAGTTGTTGCCATATCTTTCGTAAAAGCATACGCCACTAAACCGTAATTGGTATCGTTGGCTTTGGCGATTGCTTCTTCCAAATTCTCAAAACTTTCTACTGGCACAACGGGTCCGAAAGTCTCTTCTTCCATCACAATCATGGTCGAATTACAATTATTCAAGATAGTTGGCAAGAAATAATTTCCTTTCTCGTATTGCTCTCCTTCTGGTTCTTTCCCACCTGTTACCAAAGTTGCTCCTTTCAATAAGGCATCTGCAATGTGTTCTTTGACTGTCTCAACGCCACTTTGTTGAACCATTGGTCCTAAATCAACCGAACCGTCTGTAACGCCATCACCAATTGACATTTTTTCAGCTTTGGCTTTCATAATCGAAACCAATTTAGCTTGTGCAGCTTTGGCAACATAGACACGGTTTACAGAGCTACAAGATTGTCCCATGTTACGGATTCCTTTGTAGATGATTACTTCTGCGGCTTGCTCTAAGTCAGCATCTTCGCACACAATTGCGGGGCATTGACCACCCAATTCTAAGGACACTTTGTTGAGGCTCGGTGCAAAAACTTCCATGATTCGTTTTCCTGTATTTGAAGAACCCGTCATGGCTACTTTTTTCACTAATTTGTGTCTCAATAAGCCTTCCCCGACTACTGAACCTTTACCCGTCAAGACGTTCACAACGCCCGCAGGAATCCCGCCTTCTGTCAATGCCACACAAAATGCCATTGGTGAAAGGGGGGTTTCGGTAGTAGGTTTCACGACCATCGTACAACCCGAAGCCAACGCTGGACCTAATTTCCAACTCAATAATGAAACGGGATAATTCCACGGTGTGATTAATGCACAAACTCCCACGGGTGAGTACTGAATCATCGAGCGTAAATTATTCGCCTCAGTTGGGCTGATTACGCCCTCAACTCTGATTCCTTCCTCGGCGTAATAATCCAAAGTATCACATGAACCAATGATTTCAGAGCGTGATTGGTTGAAAGGTTTTCCTTGTTCCAAAGCCATCAACATCCCGATTCTATCGGCTTGTGTACGTACATAGCCCGTAGCTTTTTCGATGATTGCTTTACGTTGGTATGCTGTCAGTTTCGACCATTTCGAGAATGCCGCTTGTGAGTTCTGTACAGCACTGTCCACGTCTTGCCCAGAGGCAGCCGCAATAGTTGCAATTACTTCGTTATTGGCAGGAGAATAGACTTTAAGTGTTTGGTTATCAGAAGAAGGCACTGATTCTCCGTTGATAAAAAGCCCCCAGTCTAACCCGACCAAAGACTCTACTAATGTTGCGTTTTGCATATTTTTTATTATTGCTGATGTTTTAGGTCACGGAGTTTCTCAGAGTATTTCACAGAGTTTCACTAAGAAGTCGTTTTAAAATGGATTTGAGGGAATGAGGTTACACAGAGAACCACAGAGAAAATAATA
This sequence comes from Cytophagales bacterium, assembly GCA_013298125.1. Classification (GTDB taxonomy): domain Bacteria; phylum Bacteroidota; class Bacteroidia; order Cytophagales; family Spirosomataceae; genus Arcicella. The sequence continues at coordinate 30,661 of JAAFJP010000026.1, forward strand.
GAGAACCACTGAGAAAACACTCTCTAAGCTCTCAGAGGCTCTCTTTTTCAAACTCTGTGGTTCTCTGTGTGACCTCTACGACGACTAAACATTTTGCTCTGAATATATTTCAAAACAGTTTCTAAAAAAACTTTAAGAAACTCTGTGAAAGACTCCATGTGACTTTGTGTCCTAAAAACTACTGTTGAGGTCTAATACAAACTTTCAAAGCCTCGCCCGACTGCATCAATCCGAAGGCTTCTGTGATTCTTGCTAATGGTAATTCGTGCGTAACGATTTTGTCTGATGGAAAACGTCCGCCTTCAATCAATGCTTTTGCCGCTTGGAAATCGCTCATTTTTTCAGAGAACGACCCACTGATTCTTAATTCTTTATAATGAACATGGTTGGCATTAAGCGTTGAAATCGGATTAGATTTTGGAAGACCTCCGAAGAATTCAACTCGTCCACCTTTTCCAGCAATTTCCAAAGCATCTGCCTGTGCAGAAGCTACCGAAGCCGCCACAATCACGACATCAAAACCAAAACCATCAGTTAATTCTTGTGAAGTTGCATAATGACTTCCATCTTTATTTACTAAAATTGTTCCGTCAATATCAAACTGAGCCATTTGGTCTAAACGAGCCTGATTGACATCTAACATAAACACTTTTTGAGCTCCCGAAGCCCTTGCAACCAAAGCGTGCATAATACCGATTGGACCTGAACCAATCACGGCTACGGTATCTTTTAGACCTATTTCCAAACGATTTTTTCCGTGAGCATTAATCACACAACCCAAGGGTTCTGCCAATGCCAAATGCTCAGAAGGCATATCTTCACGGACTTTAAATAATTGTCCACGGCTTACGGCTTTGGCAGGTACTTTCATGAATTCAGCAAATGCCCCATCATAATTATACGCCATCGTGGTACGGTTTGAACATAAATTCTCACGTCCTGCACGGCAATATTTACACTCTCCGCACGACAATACGATGTACATAACAACTCTATCTCCAACTTTCACATTGGCATTCGGAGCTTTTGATTCTACCACACGTCCCACAAATTCATGTCCTAAAACTCTCGGTGGCTTGATGTTATGATGCCCGTGGTAGTAAATACGCATATCCGTACCACATACATTACAGGCTTCTATTTGCAATAATACTTCACCATCCTCTAAGGTCGGCATGGCTACATCTTGTACTATTAATTGTTCTTTATCGTGAAAAACGGCTGCTTTCATTTTTATATTGATTTTCAACCTCACCCCCAGCCCCTCTCCTTCTGAGAGGGGAGCATTCGAGTCCAAAAACTCCCCTCTCAGAAGGAGAGGGGCTGGGGGTGAGGTTATTTTTATACTAGCTCATCCAATTCTTACCAGCCGAAACTTCCCATTTAGTGGTAATTTTTTTTGTCTGTGTCCAAAAACGAATAGCGTCTTCGCCCGTGATGTCGCCTACGCCAAAACGAGAGTCATTCCAACCACCAAATGAGAAAGGCTCACGTGGTACAGGCACGCCTACGTTTACCCCAATCATACCTGCACTGGCACGTTCAGAGAAATATCTTGCTGTACCTCCGTTACTCGTATAAATAGCGGCTGCATTTCCATAAGGATTGGCATTTTCGATAACAAGAGCTTCGTCTAATGAATCAACACGAACAACCGAAAGTACGGGTCCAAATATTTCGTCACAAGCACATTCATCACTTGCCATAACGCCATCAATCAGGGTTGGACCAACATAATACCCATTTTCTTTTCCTTCAACTACCACATTACGACCATCCACTAATAATTTTGCTCCATTAGCCTCAGCACGAGTAATGTAGCCTTCGATACGCTCTTTGGCAACGGGACTAATTACCGCTCCCATGTCGATTCCTGTACGAATGGCTGCGATTTCGACTTGTATTTTTTCTAAAATTGGTTCGCTACCTTTCACCATCAACAACACACTGGCAGCCATACAACGTTGTCCTGCACAACCATTTGCCGAAGCCACTACGTTTTTGGCAGTCAATTCAGGGTCAGCATCTGGCATAACTACCAAGTGATTTTTTGCTCCACCCATTGCCAAAACACGCTTTCCAGACAATGTTCCTTTTTCATAAACGTATTTAGCAATTTTTGAAGAACCCACAAAACCTACCGCTTTTACGGCTAAATTTTCTAATAATAAATTCACGGCATCTTTATCACCATGAACTACATTAAATGCACCGTCTGGCAAACCCGCTTTGGTTAATAATTCTCCTAATTTTACGGGTGTCAATGGTACTTGCTCAGAGGCTTTCAAGATAAAAGAATTCCCACACGCCAAGGCAATCGGGAACATCCACATCGGTACCATGGCAGGGAAGTTGAAAGGGGTAATACCGACAACCACACCCAAAGGAAAACGCTTCGTCTGACAATCAACTCCTGAACTTACTTCCACCATTTGCTGACCTAAAATCTGTGGTAAAGAAGTGGCATATTCTACTACTTCTATTCCTTTTTCAATTTCAGCTTTTGCTTCTGCGACTGTTTTACCGTTCTCTGCCGCACATAAAGCTGACAGTTCAGCCATATTTTCTTCTACCAATTGCTTGAATTTAAAAAGCACCTGCACACGATTTTTCACTGAGGTATTTCCCCAAACTTTAAAACCTTGTTGGGCAGCTTCTATGGCTGCATCAATAGTAGATTCAGTAGCAAGTGACACAGAACCGATGATTTCACCATTCCAAGGAGAATAAACATCATGTGTTCTTTCATGAACAGTTGGGAAAGGTTTTCCACCAATATAATGAGCTGTGGTGGTGATGTCGAGAGTTGTTTCCATTGTCTGATTTTAACGGATTTCTTGGCTTAACAAATTTGATGATGTAAAATTAATAATTTCAACTTGTATATACAAGTTGATTTGGAAATATTTTTCAGTATATTTAAAATCTATAAGTACCCGTTTGAAAATACTTTATGTTATTCTTGTCATGTTGAACGTAGTGAAACATCTGTTTGAATACTACGACATCAGATGTTTCACTACGTTCAACATGACAAATACCATAAACTAAATACTAACGGGTACTTACATAGAATAGCAATGTAACCAAGTCCCTCAGCGTTTCAATGAAAAGTGTTCATCTTGTTCTTTGCAAAATCTTATTTTCAAAAAATCTTATCACTACCATGAAAAAAATAATTGTCCTTGTGCTTTTTAGCATGACTTCTTTCTCACAAACGAGTCAATTCGATAAAAAAGATAGTGGATTAATATATCCAGATTCTACAATAAAACAGCTCAAATATATTGTTGATTCGCTACAATTGAAGTTTAAATCTTGTGATTTGAGTAAAATCTATTACTCTAAATTTCAAGCGAAAGCCTATTCTGTCATGTTAGAAAAAGAAATGGCTGATTATGCGAAGAGAGATATTGATAACAATATTTCTATTGAAGACTTCATTACAAAATATCCAGCCTCCATTGTGCATAAAGACTTGCTCGTCATTAGAAATATTATTAAAGACAAAAAAGGAATTGATAATGTTCAATTCATAAATGCTTCTTCAACTGACTATCGAAAATTTACGATAACTAAAAGTGATAGCCTTAAAACTGAATTGAAGCCTCTAAAAAATAAATGGGTTTATGAGTATGACTCAAAATACAAATCCCTCAAAGCATATTATTTTGTGGATGAATTCAAGCAAACAGAGATTCCTTTGGAATATGCCAAGATGATTCAGTATAGCGAGTGTATGATTGATACAACGACACAAATCTTTTTTAAAAATGCAAGGAGTGAAGATAATGTGGATATTAGTACATTGGAGAAATATTCAATGCCCGAGTTAGATAAATTCATAAAGTATGTAAATACAGCAATTGATTCGGATAAACCCGATTTCCGAAAATTTACCATGAATACGTATTCTAAATATGAAGCAAATACTGTTCTTTGGGAAAGTAAAAAAGTTGCCAGAGTTGATAGTATTCGAAAGATAGATACAATCCTTTTTGATAGATTATTTGAAAAGGCATTGGAAGAAGTAAAATTAAAGGGCGGTGTTTTCCATGGCTATATCAACGATTTCGAGAAATATGTTGCAACTTTCATATCACCAAAACTGGCTCTTGAATTAAAAAGAAACCGTCTTGTTTTCGGACATTGTAGCCAAGATAGTGGTCCTCAAAATCACGCTTTTTCTATTGCTAAATTGGCAGCTTCTACTCTCAATTGGGATATTTTCTTGCGAGCTCACTTAGACATTATGAATGATAAATTTGATAGAGTTGCAGACTCAAATATTGGACAAAAAAAGAGAAATACATACATCAAAGAACTCGAAGTTTTGGAGATTGATGTTGAAAATTTATTAGTAGGAATTGCGTTAAGATTTGACAATAGTAGTCAGAATCATTATTTTGGCAATATTTCACGTCTGGGAAGAGCAATATCAGAATCTACAAATTCTAATAATTTTGAAAATAAAATCATCAAAATTATTACTGATAACAACGTGGACGACTACAATAGACTTTTAATGTATTTCCTTCTTTTAAACAGAAATCAGTATTTAAAAGAAAATAAGATTTCAAATGAAAAATTAAAAGCAATTCAGCAAACTTTACCAAGTTATTTAGCCAAAATTAATTTTGAAAAATAAATACCCGTTTGAAAACAACAGGTATTTAAAATCAAGATTAGGTTAAACCAATACAGACCATCACCAATTAGTTAGTATATTTCGCCAAAATTTACCTTTTACGAGTATTCCTAAAACAAATTAAAAAATGCAAAGACGTTCAGCAATTAAAAATATAGCCCTCACCATTGGCGGGGCAATCGTCTTGCCTTCGTGGGCAAATGCTTGGAATCGAGAATCTGTACAGCATTCAAGATTAATTTCTCCTTCACAAGATGCCCTCTTGGCAGAAATCGTTGAAACCATTATTCCTAAAACCAATACCCCAGGAGCAAAAGAGCTTAATATTCACCAGTTTACGACCAAAATGGTAACAGATTGTTATGACAAAAACGCTCAGGGAATTTTCACAAAAGGTTTTGATTTAATAGATAAAAATGCTAAAAATGCTTTCTCAAAATCTTTCATGGATTGTGATGCCAAACAAAGATTAGAAGTGTTGGATAAAATGTCAAAATCCGAGAATTCAGACGAAAAAAACTTCGTGGGCTTAGTTAAAAACCTAACCATTCAGGGCTATTTGAATTCTGAATATGTAATGACAAATCTCAGAATTTTTGAATTCGCTCCGGCCCACTTTTATGGGTGTGTGCCTGTGAAAAAGTAAGTAATTATTTACTTTAAGTTGCAGAACCTCACCCCCGACCCCTCTCCGATGAAGAGGGGAGAAAAATCGGAAGAATACTCTCCTCTCCATCGGAGAGGGGTCGGGGGTGAGGTTCTACGGACTATGCGACTTAGAGTCTTTAATTCAGAAAATAAATTTAATATCAGTTAAATACCTTTCCTACCAAATACAACTGAACATAAAATGTCAAATTTCAATATAGACTCAAAGAAAAATCAAACCTACGATGCCATCGTAATTGGCTCTGGAATTAGTGGCGGCTGGGCAGCTAAGGAGCTGACAGGCAAAGGCTTACGTACACTCGTATTAGAGCGTGGACGTGAGGTAAAGCACGTAACCGACTACCCAACCACCATGAAACAACCGTGGGAGTTTGAACACCGTGGACAACTCCCCAAAGAAATCATTGATGCCAATCCCATCGTGAGTAAATGTTATGCATTCTACGAAGGTTCAGAGCATTTTTTCGTAAAAGATGCTGAACATCCTTACGTACAAGAAAAACCCTTCGACTGGATTCGTGGCTATCAGACGGGTGGGAAATCCTTGATGTGGGCAAGACAAACCCAACGTTGGTCGGAGTTTGATTTTGAAGGTCCAGCCCGTGATGGATTTGCAGTAGATTGGCCCATTCGTTACGCAGACCTTGCTCCGTGGTATAGTTACGTAGAAAAATTTGCGGGTATTGCGGGCAATAAAGACGGCTTACCAAACTTACCCGATGGCGAGTTTTTGCCTCCGCACGAGATGACTTGTGTCGATAAACATTTCAGTAAAGAGGTTGCCAAACATTACAATGACCGCCATATTATCATCGGGCGGGCGGCACACTTGACCAAACCCAACAAAATTCATTACGACCAAGGACGTGGAACGTGTCAGAACCGAACCATTTGCGAGCGTGGTTGTCCTTTTGGAGGCTATTTCAGTAGTAATTCTTCGACCTTGCCTTGGGCAGCCAAAACGGGTAAAATGACCTTACGCCCTCATTCTGTCGTGCATTCTATTATTTATGACGAACAGAAAAAGAAGGCAACGGGCGTGCGAGTGATTGATGCCAACACTAAGCAAATGACCGAGTATTACGCAAGAATTATCTTCGTAAATGCCGCTGCCATCAATAGTAACTTGATTTTATTGAACTCTACCTCAAACCGTTTCCCGAATGGATTGGGTAACGACAGTGGTGTACTCGGAAAATACATAGCTTTCCATAATTACAGAGCCACCATCCACGCTGAGTATGAAGGCTTTTTGGATAGTACTACTGATGGGAAAAATCCAAATGCCGCTTATGTCCCACGATTTAGAAATGTTTATAAACAAGAAACTGATTTCTTACGGGGTTATGCGGCAGGTTTTTATTCTAATCGCTATCAATACGAAGATAGAAATGGTTTGGGTGAGGATTTGAAGAAAAATTTATTGAATCCTAAGTACAGTGGTGCGTGGAGCGTAAACTCACACATGATGGGCGAGACGATTCCGAAAGAGAGTAATTATGTAAAATTAGACAAAACCTTAGTCGATCCGTGGGGAGTGCCACAATTGAGAATAAACGTGGATTATGACGACAATGACGTAAAAATGACCAAAGATTTCTTTGAGCAATTTAAAGAAATGTTCACCAAAGCGGGCTTCACAAACATACAAACCCACGACACCAACCGCACTCCTGGCTTAGACATCCACGAGATGGGCGGAGCAAGAATGGGTAAAGACCCCAAAACGTCGATTTTGAACAAATGGAACGCTTTGCACCAATGCAAAAACGTATTCGTAACCGACGGTGCATCCATGACTTCCACCTCAACCCAAAACCCATCCTTAACGTACATGGCTCTCACCGCCCGTGCGGCTGATTATGCGGTGAAGGAGATGCGGAAGGGGAATTTGTAGGAATCCTAAATTTTTTGATTGAATTTACTCAACGCACAGGCTATTATGTAGTCTGTGCGTTTTGTTGTAACAGACTGACAGAAACTACGTCTCTAAAAACTCCCATTTCGTAGATTCTACACACAAACAAGCACTGAAAAATCGTAATTTAGAGATACCTTTGTTTATTCAAATCATCATCAAACAAATAAGTCTCTCAGTGAAAAAAATACTACTCTTCTTATCCTTATCGTTTATCAGCCTGACCCTATCAGCTCAAAAAATTAACGAAAAATACCAGTATCATATCAATAAAGCTACCTCCGAAATCAGGATTGATGGTAAATTGGACGAAGCCCAATGGCAACGTTGTGAATCTGCAACGGACTTTTGGATGGTGACACCCGCAGATACCTCACGGGCAAGGTGTAAAACCGTAGCAAGGTTCACGTATGATGATAAATTTCTTTATTTTTCTGCCATTAATTCTCAGGAAAAAAAAGGACCTTACATCGTAGAATCATTAAAAAGGGACTTCAATTTTGGTAGAAATGATAATATTTGGCTCATTCTTGAACCTTTTAATGACCTCACCAATGGTTGGGTTTTTGGTTCAAATGCCGCTGGGGCTCAATTTGATGGACAGATTGGCGAAGGCACAAATCTGAATCCCAATTGGGATAATCGTTGGATTTCTCAGACCAGTTTTGATGGTCAAAATTGGATTCTGGAAATGGCGATTCCGTTTAGTTCGCTTCGTTATAAAGCCAACGAAACCACTTGGGGAATGAACATGAGCCGTTTAGATTTGGTAACAAACGAAAAATCGGTATGGGCTCCTGTACCACGACAATTCTTTTCGATTACGCTTGCCTACACGGGTTCGCTGATTTGGGACAATCCTCCGCCAGCACCCAAAACTAATATCTCCATTATTCCTTACGTTTTGGGTGGTGTTTCTCAGAATTTTGAGAAAAAAGAAGATGCTGTTTTCAAAAAAGATTTTGGAGGTGATGCTAAAATCGCTGTTTCTCCGTCATTGAATCTTGACCTCACCGTTAATCCAGATTTCTCGCAAGTGGATGTGGATCAACAAGTTACCAATCTCAACCGTTTTGAATTATTTTTTCCAGAACGTCGTCAGTTTTTCTTAGAAAATTCAGATATTTTTAACAGCTTTGGAGGTGACGAAACCCGCCCATTTTTTTCTCGTAGAATAGGCTTGGGAACACCCATTCAGTACGGAGCAAGATTGAGCGGAAAGTTGGATAATAATTGGCGAATTGGAGTCCTGAACATCCAGACAAGTGCCAATAAAGATACGGCTGTGGGGCTTCCTACCTACAATTATTCAGTTTTTGCTCTACAACGGAAAGTCTTTTCACGTTCCAATATCAGCATGATGATTGTGAACAAAGAGGGTATTGGATTTGGGACAGAGAATACAAAAAAAGGATTTAGTCAGTACAATCGGAATGTAGTTTTGCAGTATAACTTAGCCTCAAAATCTAATAAATGGACGGGGAAATTTGCTGTTATGAAATCTATCAGCCCCGAGGTTACGACAGACGATTATGCCCAGTATTATGATGTATCTTACGCTACACAAGTATGGGATATTGGATTGACATACACCAAAATAGGCGAAAACTTCAAAGCTGAAACGGGCTTTGTACCACGCAAGGGATATTCCTATTTTAATCCAAATATTGGTTATACTTATTATGTCAAAAATGCCAGTAGCCCAATTATTTCTCACGGACCAAAAGTGTTTAGTTTTTTGTACAGAAACAACCGTACAGACGTTCCTGAGAATGTTTCTTTGTCTTCTGATAATTCAACTACGCACGTTTTGGGGTATAATATTGGGTTTCGTGACCGTGCTACTCTTGAACTTTTTACAGCGACTGACAACATCGTTTTGTTCTCGGCATTCAATCCTATCAACCCATTTCTGAAAGATTTTTATGTCAAAAATCGAAGCGAACACACATGGGCTTCTTGGGGCGTAAGTTTTGCTTCTTCTCCCCGCAATCTTTTTACGTATGGAGTCAATTCACGCTACGGGACATACTTTGGTGATGGGACACGTTTACGTCTGAATGGTGTGATTGGCTATCGTTTTCAGCCTTTCGTAAGTCTTTCATTATCAGCGGAATACAATAGCATAAAAGATGTAAATGTATTTAAAACCGCCGACAACAAACCTACATTGGCAGGGACAGATTTTTGGTTAATTCAGTCGAAATTTGATATAACTTTTACCAACAAAATCTTCTGGACGACTTATTTTCAGTATAACGAACAAGTCAAAAACGTGAATCTCAACAGCCGTATTCAGTGGAGATACAAGCCCGCTTCGGATGTTTTCTTGGTGTATTCAGACAATTACTTACCCTCAGATTTAGGTATTAAAAATCGTTCGATTGTGTTGAAATGGAATTATTGGTGGAATATTTAGTTTATTGATTACTGGTTTATTGGTGAATTAGAAATTGGTTACTGGTATTGAAAAGTTCTATTTTACTCCAATTATGTGGTGTCGGTTTCTCAAAACCGACACTTTTGGATTCTCAAATCCAAGAAGTTTGGGGTTTGAGAACCCAAACCGTCAGATTTGAGAATCTGACGGCACTGGATGGAATTATTGGTGGAATATTTAGCATAACTTACCCATATTAAACAATGACAAACCGCAGAGATTTTATCAAAAACAGCACCCTCGCAGGGGCTGGTCTTTTAGTGGCAGACTCGATGATGAATCAGACTTTTGCCAATGCTATTCTTTCATCAGAAGAAAGTCAGAGCCTTCGATTCAGACAAATTCATTTGGACTTTCATACCCACGAAAGCATCCAAGATATTGCCACTCAATTTGACCCCGAAGAATTTGCAGCGACCCTAAAAAAGGCTTCTGTGAACTCTGTCACGTGTTTTGCGAGATGTCATCATGGGTATATTTATTACGATACCAAAAATAATCCCGAACGCCACCATCCTTTTTTAAAACGAAATTTATTGAAAGAACAGATTGAGGCGTGCCACAAACTCAACATCCGTGTACCCGTATATACAACGGTACAATGGGATAAATTTTCTGCCCTCAAACACCCCGAATGGTTGATTCGGGATGAAGACGGAAAGCCATATTCGGGCAATCAGAAGGCATTTGATGCAGGTTTTTATGAGCATTTGGACGTGATGACTTCCTACCGTGATTTTTTGAAAGAACACATCACTGACCTCTTTGAATCTGTACCCGTTGATGGGGTTTTCTTTGATATTTTTCATGTATTTCCCAATGCCAATTTTGTTGCCGTCGAGGCTATGATTAAGCAAGGATTGAATCCTGCGAAAGAGGAAGTTCGGTATGAATTTTATAAAAAAACGATGCGTGAATTCAAGCAAGAATTCATGGATTATGTTAAAAAATTAGATAAAAAAGCGGGCGTTTTCTTCAATGGCGGACACATCGGACCTTCTATTCGACCTGAATTATCCAGTTTCAGTCACCTCGAATTAGAGTCTTTGCCTTCGGGCGGTTGGGGGTATTTGCACTTCCCACTGACCTCACGATATGCTCGAAATTTGGGGAAAGATATTATGGGAATGACGGGCAAATTTCATACTTCTTGGGGCGATTTTCATTCGCTAAAAAATCAAGCTGCCCTCGAATTTGAGACGTTTTCGATGTTGGCTTTAAACGCAAAATGCTCTATCGGCGACCAACTTCACCCCAAAGGCAAATTGGACGGAGCAACTTACGATTTGATTGGAAATGTGTTTGGAAAAGTTGCCCAAAAAGAGCCTTGGTGTGAAGGGGCAAAAGCAAAAACGGATATTGCATTATTTTCTTCGGAGGAATACAATACGGTTTCGAGTCCACGAACGCCTGAGCAAATGATGGGGGCAATTCGGATGTTGCAAGAAGGCAAACATCAATTTGATATTATTGATTCATATTCAGAACTATCTGACTATAAGGTTATTATCATGCCTGATAGTATTCCTGTAAATGATTCTTTAAAACAGAAATTAGAAAATTATACGGCAAAAGGTGGTTCGATTATCGCCAGTTTTCAGTCTGGATTAACGATTGATAAAAAGAATTTTGCTGTTTCAAATTTTGGCATATCATTGGTGGGAGATGCACCTTTTAGCCCTGATTTTATTGCACTTACTGGTGAAGGAATTGGTAAGAATTTGCCTCAAACTGAGTTGGTTATGTACTTGAAAGGCATGGAAATTAAACCTACGACTGCCAATATTTTAGCCAATGCCAATGTCCCCTATTTCAACCGAACTTGGGAGCATTTTAACTCACACAGACACACGCCTTCGACCAGTAAAATAGGTTATCCAGCCGTTACTCAAAACGGTAAAAATATCTATTTTGCTCATCCAATTTTTACGATGTACGCCCAAAATGCCCCTCGTTGGTGTCGTGAAATTTTCTTGAATGCTTTGGAAATGTTATTGCCCGAGCCTTTGGTAAAAATGCCTAATGCTCCAACGGCAATGTTAGCGACTCTGAATGAACAAAAAGCTCAAAATCGTCAGGTGCTACACGTGCTATATTACGTACCCGAACGCAGAGGAAGTCAGTTTGATGTGATTGAGGATATTATTCCGATTTACAACACTAAAATTTCTATAAAAACACCTTCAAAACCCTCAAAATTGACTCTCGTTCCAGAAAATAAACCCTTAACTTTTGACTATCAAAATGGACGAGTTGTATTTGTTTTACCAGAATTAAGAGGACATCAAATGGTGGAAATTCGTTGATTGGTTTATTGGTTTATTGGGGAACTGGTTTATTGGGGAATTGGTTGATTGGTTATTAGAAAAAATATCAAAAATGGCTTTTAGGTGACTCTGAAAGCCATTTTTGTATTATAATAGTCAGTAGTTTCTCAAAACTAATTCCCCAATAAACCAGTAACCAATTCATCAATTCACCAGTCCACTAATAAACCAATTTCCCAATAAACCAGTAACCAATAAACTAATCCACAATAGCCTGATAAACCAAATTCTCAAACTTATCATACAATTCTCGTTGGTGTGAACTTGGATAAATTTGAGTCATTAGCACCGCTACAATTTGCTCTTTTGGGTCTATCCAGAAAGTTGTGTTGTATAATCCACCCCAAGCCAAACGACCAGGAGAACCCAATTTATGATATGAACTTTGAGCCGTTTCTACTGAAAACCCCAAACCAAATTTCGTTCCGTTGGCATTGATACTGAGGTCGCCGATTTGATTATTACTCATAGATTCAATACTTTTTCTACTCAAAATTCTAACACCGTTTAGCGTACCATTATTCAAAATCATTTGCATAAATTTCATGTAATCTGCCGCAGTTCCCGACAAACCACTTCCTCCCGAAAAGTACGTTTTAGCCCCACGAGTAGGGAAATAGGCGTTTTTAGCCTGTGGAAAAGGCATGGCATCCAGTAACGTTCCATTGATTTCTGTATATAAATGTGCTACTCTATTTTCTTCTGATTCGGGTCTGAAAAAGTGCGTATCTTTCATGTCCAAAGGCTTCAAAATTCGTTCTTCACAAAAATCTGAAAGCGATTTACCAGAGAGAACTTCTACTAAATATCCCGCCATATCTATACCCATACCATACGTCCACTTAGTGCCAGGGGCGTGCAGGAGAGGCTGTTTTGCTAAGAGTTTCATCTTCTCGGCAATGGTTACATTCTCCATATTTGCCCCATCTGGAATTTTCGCTTTGCCATACACTACCCCCGAAACTTTGGTATTCGTAAACCCATAACCAATCCCCGAAGTATGCGTAAGTAGCTGACGGATAGTAACTTCCGAAGGCGAAGGCTCAGAGGTATAGGTAGAATCTTTGGCATTTACTTCCTTCAAAACCACAGGATTTTTGAACTCAGGAATGTATTTAGACACGGGGTCTTCCAATAGACATTTACCATCTTCCACCAACATCATAATCGCTGTTGTAACGATGGGCTTTGTCATAGAAGCCAACCTGAAAATATCGTCAGATTTCATTTCTTGCTTATTGATGCCACTCGTACCGATGGTGGTAGAGTAAATAATTTTGCCTTTACGAGCCACCATTGCCACCGCCCCAGGAATCCACTTTTTATCCAAATGGTCTTTAAAATGAGCATCAATCCTTTTGAGTAATTCCGTTGAAACCCCAACACTTTCAGGACTGCCAATGGTTAAATCAGTACCAGTTTTTTGAGCAGTTAGGTTAAAATTTACGATGAATAAAAGCGTGATGATGGTTAGTTTTTGTTTCATGTCTTTGGAAGGGGATTTGTTTGGATTTAAAGGTAGGGAATTTTACTTGTAAAATACAAAGCCAAGTTTACCTATTTTTGATAGGCAAACTTGGCTTAAAAATTACTCAGAACGTTGCAGGTGAAAAACACGCTGCAATGGTGGGTGAGGGAAGACCAACACTGGTAAAAAAAATACTCTGAAAAACCCTTTGAATTTGAGATTTCAGAGGGTTTACTTTGATAAAAGATACTTGTTGATGCAAGTTCAAAATAGACCACGGATAACACGGATTAGACTGATTAACACTGATAAAAATCCGTAAAAATCAGTCAAATCCGTTTCATCTGTGGTCTAAATTCAAAGTTTGACTGAGAAAATGAAATCTGCATTAATAAGTACATAGTTCCGAAAGATTATATGCTAAAACCGTACATTCCAAACCAAGCGATAAGCCCAATTATCTTGACTGTTTGGTAACTCATTTGCTCCCCATCTTCTGAAAACGCCAATTCCAGCCCCTACGTAAAATAATTTCATAAACCTTTTTCTGAATAAATTATCCACCATCAAGCCTGATTCAAAGTAGCCTTTTTCTAAGGTTTTGAAGTCGACTCCTTCGTGGGCGTTTCTGTCGTTGGTGAAACTTCCAAACGCAACTCCTTGAAAAACAGATACATCTGGACGAAACCATTTGGTTTTGGGTTTTGATAATAAACTTCCAAAACTGTGGGTAATGAATAAGTTGGAGTATTGGTCGGAAGTAAATTCATATAGTCCCATCGTGTTGAAATGGTTGGCTACCCAAATTAAATTACCGCCATCCTCTGATTTTCCTCCTCGCCCGTTGTATAGGTATGGATAAGGCACTTCTCCCCACGTTTTTCCTGCCGTCAGGTTGATAAACGTTTGCCCAAAACCTGGTGTATTGAGGTTATATTCAACTCGTGCGTTGAGTTTTGAGTAATACGTTTTACCTTCTGGAAAATATAAAACACCTTGAATAAAATTGAGTGCAAAGGTAGGAGAGGGGATTGCCGTGATAATTGAACCTCGCCCAATTTGCGAAAATTGCTCGCCAAAAGCATATCGAATTCCTACACTTACCTCAGAGGTATGAAAATCATCCATCATCGGACTTGAGGGGTCGTGCATGGGATTGTGGTATTTGTATTTGTAGGTAGGATTACGGTATTCGTCTGTAAATGAGACAGATACGGTTGCGTACTTCAATGCTCTAAAATTGAGTTCAGCCTTTATTTGCTGCAAACTATCAGCTTTGGCAATCTGGAAAGTACGGATGAGTTCATACGGAATTTGGGGTGAATTCCAGATAAAATACTGAACGTTGCCAGGTTCAGAAATATCGCTTCGATAAGATAGACTCAGTCTCATTCGGGTCTTTTCGTCCAATGAAAATCTGATTCTGCCTTCATATTTAAATGCTTGGTCATTAAATCCGTAGCCCGCTTTGGTATCTAATCGGATGAATTTTGAGAAGTTTTCATTCGTCAAAACATTAAAAGTTGGGCGGATGCCTTCATAGACGTTGGCATCGAAGAGATTTTGAATTGATAAATCTAAATGTTTGCTCAAAGGAATCATGCCCGACACAAACCATTCGGAGGCATTGAGGGAGGCGTTTTGGATAAATTTTTGAGCAATCGTTTTTGATTTATGATACAGAAAAGTATTTTTATCTCTAATCGAAAGCGAATCAGGTCGATGTATTTTCCAAAAGTTTTCATCTTGATAAACCGCATCAGATTTGATTTCAAGCACATTTTCATCAAAATACGAAGCCAACATCGGTACGTCAATTTCAATGTTTTTGATAGAACTTCTAATATTGAACCGTAAACTTTGCCCGCCAACTTTAAACTCCGACAAAAGCCATTGAGCTGATAAATCTGTGGGAAACCATTTCTGATTATTACCCACTCGCTCATACATTTGTTCTAACTTGAAATACAATAAAGACTTCTCTGCTGGTTCGGCTTCCACGTATTGTAGGGCAAAATCGCCCGAGTGGATATGCAAAACACCCTTCAATCCTTCAAAATTTGAGCGTTTTTGTGGAGCAAATTCTATGACAAAAGTGCTATCGCCAGGCTCAATGACAAGCGTATCGACTAAATCAAAATCATAACGATTGGTTGCCCCTTTGGCGAGTGGATTTACGTAAATTAATTGCTCGCTCAATTGTCTTCCTTGAAATTGGATGAAGTCTCTGTAAAATCCAAATTGTTGTAAAAGTGGCGTTAGACTCGTGAATAGCGTACTTTTTGTACCTGATGTACGAGAAGCGGTGATAATTTCTTTGCTCAGATTAGGGCGAATGAACTGCCGAGTTGCATAACTTTCATTGACAAACAAATCACTCTTTTGAAGAATTTTACCTAATTTTTTATTAGGATTCAGTGAATCAATATCTGCAGTGACGATGCTTTTGTGATAGACTTCATACTTAAAAGAAGGATAATTTTCGGGGTCGTTGATTGGTTTATTCTTGATGGCGGCATCAATAATTCTATGGGCGGGATTAATAAAACGTACCGTTACCTCACTCAACTGATTTTCTTTTTCATCCAAAAAAACAACACTCGCTTTTGAGGCTTTTATGACCTTCGGAAAATATCCTATCGAACTGAAAATCAGCTCCGTATCTTTACTATTTACATCAATCGAAAAACTGCCATCATCTTTTGAGATTATCCCTTTCGTAGTGTTCTTGATAGAAATCGACACAAAAGGCAAAGGCTCACGGGTACGTGCATTAAAGACCTGCCCTGAGATTACCTGTGCCTGTAAACTGATTGAAATATGTATGAGAATAAAGAGAAGTACTAATTTTTTCATGGAATTGCGACGTAAAATTGGCGAGTTTGCGTACGCAATTTATAGAATTGTAGAGATTAGAATGTCGGGTAACTGACAAAGCTACAAGATTCGCTTTTCGTATTCTTGGTCGGTGTTACCAACGTACTATAGTGCGAAAGGCACTGTCTGAAAAAATAATTTTTAAATATAATTATTTTTCAGACAGTACCTTTCGCATTATGGCTGGTGGAGACACTCTCAAATTTCAAAATCCAGCCTTTTTTTATATTCTTCTACAACCCCACCACACTAACCTTCAATCCATTCCGCTTATTCGCTTGTTTTACTTCATAAGCCACAAGTAGTTGATTATCAATTACTAAGCCCGTTGAATTGATGCCGTTCGATGAACCATCTACCCAAACTGTTTCAGAAACTTTACTGTTATTTATTTTCTTGAAAGCTATCTGCGTAAGATTTCCTTCTGGTTTATTTTGTTCCCAAAGCATCACTTGATTTTGTGAACCATTGGCTAAAAAAGCATTTTTGGCAGAAGCATCGTCTAAAACCACTAATTTCTTCCCCTCACCACTTACTAATCTGATTCCCTTCTCTTTATCAGCACCCGAAAACCACGCAAACAATGAACCCTTGCCCGCAGTAGTTGAAACCGCTCCACTGTGTGGACAACCGCTTATTTTCCATTCGTCATTGTGCAAAATCTGAGATTTCGAGAATGTCGCCGCATTGTCCGTAGAGGTCATTTTTGCCATGTCTCGGATGTCGTCATTATTATCACGATAAACGATGGTCAAAGTACCTTTGGCATCAATCAACATATTTATGGGACAACAATCGCACACCACAGGGTCGATGACTTTCTCGGGTTGAAATGCTCCATTTTTCGTAACAACCATTCTCAAATCACGCTCTTCGTGTTTGGTGCTGTTGGCTACGTCTTTCAAATAAGCTACTGCAATTTCATCATTTGGCAATACAACAGCATCAAAAAAGCCTCTCGTAATACCTCGTTTTGGGTCTGAATCTACTGAAACAGGAATCGTCCAAGTTGTGCCATTGTCTTTTGAAACACAATAAACGATATTTGAAGAACGCTTACCACCACCACGTCCACCTTCGGGAGGGGTAGTTGAGGTCGAGGCAGTTGGAACAACATCTCTATTTGAGAAAATAGCTACCAAACTTCCGTCTTTTTTCGTAAGCACTTTTGCCCGCATCATACGGCTATTTCCTACGCCTGTTCCCGCAAAAATTACTTTTTTATCAGAAAACGTTTTGCCTTTATCTTTTGAAAAAGCCAAGCAAAAAGAGGTAATGCCTTGTGGGTCTTTCTCCGTCCACGAGAGCATGACCTCACCTTTGGGCGTTTGTGCGAGCAAAGGCATCGAATAGGCTTTGGTCGTATCGTCAGGGTTGAGATTCGAGAAAGAATTTCCCTCTAAATCTGAATGGCAAACTGCGATTTCAGAGATTGGAGAGGTTCTTTCTGTTTTTTTAGCAAAGAAAAATGCTCCAAATCCGAACAAGAAAATTTGAAATGAGATGAGTAATTTTATCATTGTTTTATTGATTTATGTTTTTGTCTTCTTTGATTTTGGGTAAAATTAATCAATAAATTACAAACGGGGGTTATTATTTAGAATTTTTCTAAATAATAACCCCCGTTTGTAATTTAAGACAAAAGATTTGATTAAAAACTAACCATCTTCAAACAAACAGGATTAGGCACAGCAATTTCCTTTCCCGTAGGTGTGAGTGTGCCTTTCTGTGCATCACGCTTAAAAATCGTAATATTATCTGAGTCCTGATTGGCTACTAAAACAAAATTTCCAGTGGGGTCAATCATAAAATTTCTTGGTTTTTTGCCTATGACAGATTGATGTGCTACGTAGGTCAATTTTCCCGTTTTTGAGTCAATCGAATAAATCACTAAACTATCATGCACACGGTTTGAAGCGTAGAGAAATTTACCATCGGGCGAGATATGAATATCTGCCGAATTAAAATCTCCTGTATGATTAGCTGGCTTGGTCGAAATGGTCTGTATTGCCGTCAGAGAACCTTTTTTGTAATCAAAAGCACTTACTTCACCCGTCATTTCGTGGATAACGTAAGCATTTTTTCCGTTAGGATGAAAGGTGAAATGTCTTGGTCCAGAGCCATCTTGAACCTTCGTGAAGGCAGGATTTCCAGCTGTCAATTTGCCCGTTTTTGCATCCAAAGCATAGCTCATAACTTTATCAATTCCCAAATCTGGTACAAAGATATCTACATTATTAGGAGCAATATTTATCGAATGCACATGAGGTCCTTCTTGACGATTTGGGTTTACACTTTTACCTTCGTGTTGAATCGTTTGTGTCGGTTTTCCTAAGCCTCCATTAGCTTCTACGGGCAAAATGGTCAAGTTTCCAGCTCCATAATTTCCCGCAATTACCCACTTCCCAGTTTTATCAATATCAACATGACAAGGATAATTTCCATTGGATGATTGTGTACTGAGTTGCGTTAAAGTACCTGTTTTTTTATCAAAAGCAAAGGAATAAATCGCTCCATTTTTATCAACTTCACCTGCCGAATAAACATATTTTTCATTAGGAGAGACTACCAAAAAAGAAGGATTTTTTAAGCCTTTGGCAATGCTTTCTTCCATAAATTCACCCGTCTGAACATTGAATTTATACACGTAAATACCTTCACTTTTTCCAGAAGTGTATGTACCAACCAAAAGGTGAAAATCACTACTCATTTTCTGTTTTGGGGCTTTTTGGGCAAAAATGGATGTGCAAATGAATGTAAGAAATAAGAATATTTTTTTCATGGAATTTGTTTTGAAATGTTATAACGTTACAAGTTAAGGATTATTTGCAAAAATATCTCAGCCATTCACCCGCTTAATCAACTCCTCCGCTGCCATCCGACCCGTCTCCGCCCCACCATTCATATATCCCTGCGAGTCTTTTGAGCAATGTTCTCCTGCAAATAAAATACTGTTGATAGGCTCAGATTCTACTCCGCCAAAAGCCGTTTTTTGCCCAACCGTCATGCAGGCGTAACTGCCCTTTGCGTGAGGAGAATTACCCCAATTAAAAGTGCCTTTTTTACCGTTAAATTGTTCTTTTATGCCTGGATAAATTATGTTTAATTTGTTTAAATAATCTCCTATTTGGTTGTCATTCAAGCCTTTACCTATTTTTCCGCCAAAGAAAACGGAATAGCCTCCCGCCCCCTCATTGTTCGTTTGCATCTGTGAACTATCCCAACCGTTGTGCATCAAATTACTGAGTACATAGCCCGAAAAACCTTGCTCTCTCCAAATTCTTTTGTTCATGCCCAAGAACATTTTTGAGTTTGTTCCGTAGGATAACTCTTTGATACATTTTTCTTTTTTAGGTGACATATCTACATTCATTTTTACTTCTCTCAAAACAGAAAACGGAATCGTTATTATCACAAAATCTGCCATGATTTCTTTGCCATTTTGGAAGGCTAATTTGTACTCCATCCCCTTTTCAGTAAGAGATTCTAATTGATATTCACGCTCAATTTGTCCTTCCAAAGTCTTCGCCAAAGCATCCACTACTTTTTGATTTCCACCAATGACTTTATATCGTTCATCGCTTTCTCCATAAATATCAAAACCATTGGCGGTGTTGGTGTCTAATAATTCCAAAAATGCGATACAGTTCTGAATATCAGACTCCAAGCCCATTTCTGCCGTGTAAGAAATCCTCAATAAATCGTACAACCACCCTGTGATACCAATTTTTTGGAGGTATTCATCCAAAGATAATTTGTCCAAAGCCATCAAAGCGGGATTTTTATAGTTGTCGGTGGCAACCAAAGCCGCATCTTTTTTGATGATTGACAAATACGGTTTGATGGCTTCAATCAAAGATTTTTCAGAAATTCTGTGATTGTCAAAATAAAAATCATGCTTGACCAGATTGCGTTTTACTTCTTCTGGGGCTTGCATATCCAATAATTTCAAGTCAAATTCTTTGCATAAATCTAACATATCCTTATGCGATGAATCAATGAATTCACCTCCTAATTCTGTCGTGATATTTTCTGCCAATAACCCTGTGGCACTCATCATGCGTCCGCCTGTGCGTTTGGCAGCTTCATAAATAGTAGGTTTGAAACCCGCCTTGTTGAGATAATGGGCGGCGGTCAATCCCGCAATTCCTCCACCGATGATGGCAATTTTTATGTCTTTTTTCGTGACACAACTTACAAAATCAGTTGCCACAAAAGTAGCTAAGGAAGCCACAGACGCATTTTTGATAAATGTTCTTCGTGAATTATCAAAATCAAAATTAGGATTCTGAGCCTGTAAAAAAGCACGGCGGAATAGTCTGAGAATGGGAGATTTTGGATTTTTCATGAGTTAGTTTTTTATGAGTAATTGAGTTATAAAATTATGCTTAAAAATATTTTTCTCTCAACTTGTATATACAAGTCAAGTTGCCTAATTTTACATTAGCAAATTATGATAAGACGTATCAAGAATTAAGTGGAAAATCATTAATTTTATCCGTAAAGGTAAAAGTCTCAAATAGGATAAACAATCCGTTGAATCAATAACAAGAAAACAATTTTGAAAACATTATTTAATTCCTTAATCAAAGCTCTCAATACGTATCAAAAATCAGGGCAAAGTTTTAAAGCTATCGTTGGTTTTGATGGCTATGTTGATAAAATTCAGAAAGTAGTGAGGAGCAAAAATGGCTCACAGTCAGTTTATTACAACACTATTACAGAAATTGCTAACCATGTAGCGACATTAGCGGGTGTGAGTGGACAAATAGAAATCCGAAACTTAGAACTCAAATTAGGCGGTAATGCTCCCATCATGGCAAATTCTCTGGGGGCTTTGAATATAAAAAATACTTGTATCGGGACGATGGGTTATCCAGATTTGAATAATGTTTTTGAAGAGATGCACCCCAATTGTCAGGTTGTTTCAATAGCCGAACCCGCCCAAACGAATGCCATGGAGTTTGATGATGGTAAACTGATTTTTTCAGAAGTAAGTACCTTTGAGCAACTCACATGGACGTACGTAGCGGCAGTGACTGGGATGGAAAACCTATCAAAATGGATTTATGAAAGTCAATTAGTTTCCTTCGTAGATTGGGCAAATTTGAACTACTGCACGGATATTTGGGAAGGAGTTTTAGAAGATATTGTCGTGACATTAAACCCTTCTCCCAACGAAAAAGAAATAGGAAGGTATTATGAAGTGAATAAAAAAATAGCCGATGAAGAAGGAATAGGCATGAGACATAAAAACTATTTCTTTGACCTCTGCGACCCTTCAAAACGTTCCAAAGAAGAAATTTTAGCCGCTCTTTCAGTCATCAATCGTTATAAACCTTACGGTAAAGTAACCTTGGGAATGAATGAAAACGAAGCCCGAAAAGTATATAAATCATTAGATGGAGAAAACTCAAGTGTTGTTGATTTACAGACCGTTGCGAGATATATTTTTGATAAAATAACGGTTCATCAAGTCTTAATTCATCCAACAGACCGTTCGATTGTAGCGACTGAAAATAAAATTTTTGAAGTGAAAGGTAGGCTCGTTCCTGAGCCAAGAATTCTCACGGGTGGGGGAGACAATTTGAATGCAGGTTTTTGTTTGGGCTTAGTGCTTGACTTACCCATTGAACAAACGATGCTCTTAGGCATGGCAAATTCGGGTACATATATCACCAACAGAGCAAGCCCAAACGTCGAGGAATTGGTTGAATACTTGGAGATGTGGGAGAGGGAGATATGAGAAGTTGTTAAGTTATTAATTTTGTAATTCAATAACTTAACAACTTATAAATTAGAGACTTAACAACTGATTCCTATCTGAACGGAACAATCTCAGGAGCTGAAATATCAAAATCTCGCAGACGAAGATTATAACTATCATTAAACGCAAAGTTGAGTGTTTGGACATCGGGAACGTTAGGAAAATAAGAGAATTTGAGCTGAAAGGTACTGAATGTTAAATTCTCATTACGCAAACGAATACCTATGCCTATACCTGTATAAGGCACTCTATTGAGTAAAAATTGATTTTTAGGATTGACAAAAGCAATATCCGCCTGAAAGAATGGAGCAAGACGAAAACCGACAAAATTAAGTCTCGAAAAGAAAACGATTTGATACCCCAATCCTAATTTTTTAGTACCCCAAAGTCTGTCACTATTCACATCCAAAATCCCATTTTCACGATTGACATTTACATATTCACCCGTGTAGCGATTGAGTCCAAGAGAATATCTAAAATTGACAAAATGACGTACTGGAATCCTGCCTCGATAGAGATGAAGTGTACTAAAATAATTAGATTCTATACTCAAACCAGTCGTGCCGTTTGAATATCCTCCAACATTTACTAATCCATAAATATAGCCAGCTTTGCCAATGTACTGTCCTTTGGCGAGCTTTAAACCGATATATTGTCGTGTACCAAAGGCATCAGAATTTTCAAAACCTGTTACAACAGTTGCCAAATATCCGTAGGGAACGTCCTCCGTTATTCCGAAACCATAAATCAAAAAATCTCGTTTGTAACGTCTATTTGAGAAACCAATACCCATCAAATAATCACGATGATTTCTGAATAGTTGGTTAGTATCAGCCGAAACCTCTGGGCGTACTGTGTAGGAAATATCGGCAAATCTTGCATTCACAACTACACGAGTTCTTTGTTGAAGTTCTTTACTCAAAAACGGCACTTTGAAGGCATAACCCATCCAAAAATCTATTGAATTACGATTGAGTGGAAAGGTCAAAGCAGTAGAATCATTAATTTTATAAACTGAGCCATCATTTCCTCTAATTGAATTGATTAGATTACGGTCATTGCTCAATTCAAAACTACCTGCCAATTTCATTTCGGGCGTGAGGAATGGACGGAAAAGTCGTAAGCCATAGTGGGTTGTATTTCTGCGTAATTCTATTTCACCTTGTCCCGTCACAAATGTCCGCCCGATGTAAGGAATCGTGTATTGAGAGTAATATTCTAAGGCAGGTTTTTCGTTATAATTCAAATAAAAATTATTTCGCCAAGAATGCCCTAAGCCTCTGAAATTCACCTGATTAATCCCTACATAAAAATCTTTAAAATTATTAAAACCAACGTCTGGTAAAATAGACCAAATATCTTGGGTAATGACCAATAAATCAACTAAATTAGGAAATTGAGCATCGGGCAAAATTAAAATTCGTGCATCATGTAGGATAGAACTTCTACGCATCAAACGCTCATTATCTCGCAAACGGTCAGCATCAATAATGTCACCAACGTCAAACATCAAAAAGGATTTACGGATAACTTTTTCTTTTGTATTGGTGTGTAATGAGTTTAGAAAACGGTCAAACCCTTCGGCAATGCGGGTGGTATCGACGATACTTTCACCAAAAACTTGTTTTCTTTTTACATAAATTTTACGAATGACTCTCCCTTCGTAATCTTTAAAAGGATTTTCTTCTACTTGCAGAACTTCTTGACCATCAGGGCTTTGGGTATAAACATCTCTGAAAAGAGCGTTATAGATTTCATTAAGAATTTTATTTTTAGAAAAACGTTTTTTTAGCTTCGTAAACATCAAACTATCTTTCGTAGATTTTGTACTCACTACTTCTATGGACTTTTTTTGAGAGGTTTCTGCGGATTTACTTTGGGTAGTTTCCACAGGTTTTAATTGAGTTGTATCTTTTTTCTGAGCAAACCCAGAAGAAGCACAAACAATCACCAAGAACAAAACTTTAATCGTTTGTTTGAGAGAATATGAATAATTTTGTAAAATCAATTTCATAAGAAAATAAATAAAAATGCTACAACTCAACAGACCACTTCTTTTAGCCTCAAATTCACCCCGTCGCCAACAACTTTTACGTGATGCAGGTTTTGAATTTACAGTAAAGGTAAAAGATACTGATGAGGATTTTTCAGAAACTATGCCCGCCATTGAAGTTCCTGAATATTTGGCTCGTAAAAAAGCGGAGGCTTTTCGTGAAGAGCTTAATAATCAGATAGTTTTAACGGCTGATACAATCGTGGTCATTGATAACGAAATCCTAAATAAACCAAAAGATGCCTTAGAAGCAAGCGAGATGCTAAGAAAATTATCAGGACGACAACACCAAGTCATCACGGGTGTATGTATAATGACTCATGAAAGTACAGAATCGTTCATTGATATTGCCCAAGTTTTCTTTCGTGAATTAAGCGATTTTGAGATAGATTACTACATCAAAACCTGCCGTCCGTTTGACAAAGCGGGTGCTTATGGTGTACAGGATTTTATCGGAATGGTGGGTATTCCCCGCATGGAAGGCTCGTATTTTACGGTCATGGGTCTGCCTGTGCATAAGGTTTATGAGGGATTATCGAAGTATTTTTTATAGTCTCTTTGAGTTGATTTGGGAATAATCTATTAAATTTATGAATATGTATTTACCTAACGCTGAAAACGCTTTAATAGCCACAGAGAAATTATTGGAATATCTTTTAGATGAAGAAAACTCAAAAGGAAAAAGTACATTCTTCAATCGTTACGGGTATTTTAAAGATAATTATGAAGTTTTAATTCAAGATTTGAAATCAGTTGCTCTTCACGGACAAATAACCAAACAAGAAGAAACAAAATTTGGGGTTAAATTTGTTATTGAGATGGAGTTAATTACCGCTAATAACAGAACAGCAACTATTTCAAGTGTTTGGATGATTGATAATGAAAGTGAATTTCCAAGATTAATAACCGCATATCCAGTATGAACGAGATAAAATTATATTCAGAAATAGTCCTTATGAATGATAAGCCAAATGTTGGTTTATTGAAAGGAGATGTGGGCGTTGTTATTGAAATTTATAATAATCATGCGGGTTTTGAAGTAGAATTCATGACAAAGGAAGGGCGTACTGTTGCTGTTCAAACATTGGATTCCTCTGAAATAAGAGCTATTTCTACTCGTGATATGCTTCATATTAGAGAGTTGGAACAAGTAGCTTAGAAAACACCTTTATTTCCTACCACAAAAATCATAATTCGTTTCTTAGTGCATTCCCATTAATCAACCATTTTATCAAACAAAATATGAAAAAACTTATTTTACTATTCGCCCTTTTATGGACGAAATGGCTTCCTGCTATTGGTCAAGCCGTAACAACAGAACCCGCCTTCCCAAATGGTGACCAAGAAATTACCCTCATTTTCGACCTCACGCTCGCCAAAGATGCCCGTGCCAAAGGGTTATTGGGCAAAACGAGTGACGTATTTTTATGGTCAGGGGCAGGAACAACCGAAACGGGTGATGCCTTTCAGTTTCAGCCCGCTGGACAAACTAATTTTGCAGTTCCCTTTGAGAAAGGCAAAATGACTTCATTGGGTAACGATAAATGGAGTATCAAAATGAAACCCCGTGATTATTTTTCTGTGCCTGCCAACCTTACCATCAAACGTTTGGGGGTTTTGTTGAAAAGTGGAAACGGGTCTTCTCAAACCGAGGATTTTTTCGTAACCATGTACGATAGTAAACTGAACGTTGCTTTTGTTTCGCCCAAAGAAAAAAACTTCTTTGCAGACGGTGGAAGCACGATTTCGGTGGTAGCGGTGTCTTCTCAGAAAGCCAATTTAGAATTGACCGTCAATGGAACTTCTGTCGTTACAGCTACTAATAAAGATTCCCTGAAATATGCTCTGAAAGTCTCAGGAGCATCTCAGCTCGTGAAAATTACTTCAAAAACTGCTACCGAAACTGCCACTAACGAATTTACCGTAACCGTGAAGCCAACGCCCCAAACCGCAGCCTTGCCATCGGGCGTAAGAGATGGCATTAATTATATTTCAGATACTAAGGTTACGCTGGTGCTTTATGCTCCTAAAAAAGACTTTGTATATCTCATCGGAGACTTTAATAATTGGCAAACTACTTCTCAATATTTGATGAAAAGAACTGCCGATGGAAACCGCTATTGGATTGATATTGAAGGACTTACGAAAGGACAAGAATACGCTTTTCAATATTTAGTAAACGGAACATTACCCGTAGGAGATCCCTATTGCGAGAAAATTCTTGACTCTAATAATGATAAATTTATTCCCTCTTCTACTTACCCAGGTATTAAAACCTTACCCGCAGATGTTAAATCTATTGCCTCAGTTTTACAGACTGGACAAACGCCTTATCCTTGGAAAGTGACCAATTTTAAACGCCCAGTTCAAAGTAATTTGGTTGTTTATGAAATGCACATTAGAGATTTTGATAAAGATGGTACGTATAAAAATGCCATTGACCGTATATCCTATTTCAAAAATCTTGGCGTGAATTGTATTGAATTAATGCCTATTTCTGAGTTTTCGGGTAATGATTCTTGGGGATATAATCCGATTTATTATCTCGCCCCAGACAAGGCTTACGGAACGAAAGACGATTTGAAAAGATTTATTGATGTATGCCACGAAAATGGTATTGCAGTAGTTCTGGACGTGGTATATAATCAAGCAGACTATGAATTCCCATACGTAAAAATGTATTGGGATGGTGCTCAACCATCTACGGATTCACCATTTTTCAATCAACAAGCTACGCACCCATATAGTGTATTTTTTGATTTTAATCATGAGAGCCAAGCAACAAAAGACTATGTAGAACGTGCCAATGAATTTTGGATAAAAGAATACAAAATAGACGGTTATCGTTTTGATTTGGCAAAAGGATTTACTCAGAAAAAAACAAATAATGATGCTGCCTTTAAACTTTATGACCAAACTCGTGTAGATATTTGGAAAAATTATTACAACAAAATCAGGGCTTATGACAAAGATGCCTATGTGATTTTGGAACTCTTCTCGGATGACCAAGAGGAGCAAGTGCTTACGGATATGGGCATGATGGTTTGGGGAAATCAAAATGGCGATGCTCGCAACGCTGTGAAAGGAAATGGTAGCGATTTCTCAAGGCTATCCTACAAGGAAAGGGGTTTCAAAAATCCTGCGGCTATTGGATATATCGAAAGCCATGACGAAGAAAGAATTGCTTTTGATGCAAGAGCAACTCCACAAATGATAGAACGACTCAAAACTACCGCTGCTATGTTTTTGACCGTCCCTGGACCTAAAATGATTTGGCAATTTGGAGAATTAAGCTATGATATTTCCATTGACCAAAATGGTAGAACGGGCAGAAAACCAATCAAATGGGAGTATTTTCAAGATGCAGAACGTTTGAAATTATACAAGGTTTATTCGGAATTGATAAAATTAAAAACAACCCAAGATATTTTTAAAACTACTGATTTCCAATCTGATTTATCAGGAATTGCCAAGAAAATGATATTGAAAAGTGGTAGTAACCAATTAATCTCAATTGCGAATTTCTCACAAACTAACCGTAATATCAGTGATGTTTTTCCAACACTCGGGAAATGGTATGACTTCTTTACAGGTGAAGAAATCAACGTAACCGATTTGAGTAGAACGTTCTCATTTCAGGCAGGCGAATTCCATATTTATTCAACCAACCAATTACCAAAACCCGAAGCTAATTTAGTGCCTTGGAAGGCTCTTAGTGGTACTGTTTTGGCAATCGAAAACGAAGTTGAAGACGACATAAAACTTTATCCCAATCCAAGTAAAGAGAGTTTGCAAATAGAAATTCCAGCATTCACAAAAGGTTTATTCCTACTGAAAATCAATAACTTAACTGGAAGAATGGTGTCAGAATTTGAAATAAGAGGAGGGCAGAAAAGTTATTCAATCGACATCAAAAATCTCCCCGAAGGAACATATTTTTTGAATGCTGAACAAGGAGAGAAAAGATTTGTGAAGAAGTTTGTGAAGTTGTAAGGAAGAAAAGGATTAAGGGAGACAGGAGGAATGGAAAAATAAAGGATTAATAGATTTCATAAAATACTTAAATTCATTTCTCCTGTTTCCATTTTTCCTCTCTCCTTCCGAAAAAGGCATAAAAAAAGGCAAATTCACCGCTACGACCTGCCTACCCTTGCTTCGATCAAGACCTGGGGGATTCGGAGGGAGCTGGTAATTTGCCGATACAAAGATGGTGGATTTTGTTGAGCTTACAAAATGGGTCTGTAAAATTTGATTTCTTAAATGATTTATTTAGTAGATAAACTTTTTAGAATCAGTCGATTACAGGCTATAATTTATTTTAAATATTTTTTATTTTTTCTTTAAAAACATACATAATGCTTGCTCTTTTATCTAAAATCATATTGTCAAATTTTCGTAAGACAGATTGGAACCCTATTTTACTGATTACTGCCTATTGCCTACTTATTACTTCCTGCACAGGCTCATCCGAGGCATTTTTAGAAAAAGCCAAAGAACAATTAGTGAAAGGTAATCCCAAAGAAGCCATCGGATATTTGAACCAAGCCATTGACAAAGATGCCCAAAATGCAAAGGCGTTTAATATGCGTGGAGTGGCAAATTTTGAGCTGAAAGACTATGCCAATGCCATTTTGGACTATGAAAAAGCCATTCAACTTGACCCCAAAGATTACAAGCCCTATTTCAATCGTGCCTCGGTAAAAATGGAAAAGTCGGACTGGGAGGGAGCATTGAATGATTGTGAGAAAGCCGCTGAAATTCAACCAGATACGGCTGAGATTTATGTAAAAAGTGGTATTATTCAATCTGCATTATTGAGAATTCCTGAAGCAATCAATGCCTTTGATAAAGCCTTGAAACTGAATCCCAAAGAAACAAACGCCTTGTATAATCGTGGGAATATTTACTATCAAACCAATGATTTTGAGAAAGCCGAAAAAGACTTTTTAGCTGCCATAAAAGTGGATTCAAGGTTTGGTAAGGCATTTTATGGTTTGGCGGTAGTTCAGCAAAAAATAAAAAAAATGGATGAGGCGTGTATGAATATGAAAATGGCAAACCGTTTGGGTTATGCAGATGCCAAGACGGCGGTGGATAGTTTTTGTCAGTGATTTTATTATATTTACGAAAAAAAACAAAATGAAATACATAGCCCTAATTTTCTCTCTAATTTTTGTCCTCTTTGCAGGCTGGCAATATAACGACCCAGACCCAATTCTTTGGATTCCAATCTATCTTGTTGCCGCCTATGCTACTTTCAGAACCTTTCAAGGCAAAGCCAATCCCGAAATGCTTTTGGTTTTGATACTCCTTTCTTTTGTAGGAGGCATGAATTCATGGAATATGATGACATCTTGGGAAGGTTTTTTCTCAGAAGGTGGCGGACTTTCGATGAAATCGCACAATCAAGAACTCGCCCGTGAAGCATGTGGGCTGTGGGTTTGTACAGTTTCCTTTATGATTTGTTGGGAGATTGATAGATTCACTAAGCCAGTTAACAATTAGCAATATACAACTAACAATTATTTTTAGCCCTTTCAAAATGAAAAAAATATTACCTCAAAATGTACTTCTTGTACTATTATTTTCAGTGTTTTCAAGTGGTATTTACGCCCAGCAATTCAAGGTTTTGTTGTTTACCAAAACAGACGGATTTCACCATGAGTCAATCAACGACGGAGTTACAGCCATAAAACATTTAGCAAGTCGTAATACGTTTAGTGTAGATTGGCATGAGAATGCTTCGATTTTTAATGATAAAGAATTAGCAAAATATCAAGCAGTGATTTTCTTGAACACCACTGGAAATATACTCAACGAAGAACAACAAGCCGCTTTTGAGAAATTTATCAAAGCGGGTAAAGGTTTTGTAGGTATCCACGCAGCCTCTGACACAGAATATGATTGGGCATGGTACACTAAAATGGTAGGCATGATGTTCAAAATTCACCCAGCACAGCAAACCGCTTATCTGAAAGTTGAAGATAGTAATTTCCCAGGAATGGAGCGTTTTCCGAAAAAATTATTGTGGACAGACGAGTGGTATGAGTTTGGCGAAAAGAAAGCTGACGATTTGAAAATCCTGGTTTCGGTAGATGAAAAATCTTACAATCCTTATGCAAAATGGGGTGACAAAGAAGGAAAAGGGATGGGAGTTATGCACCCAATTTCATGGTATCATAATTACGATGGTGGTCGTGCTTTTTACACAGCATTAGGACACATCCCAGCCATTTATTCAGACCAAACTTTCTTAGACCATGTTTATGGAGGAATTTATTGGGCAGCTACTGGAAAGGGGCTATAACATTGATTCTATAAGATTTTCAAGAGCCAATTTGTTCAAAATTGGCTTTTTTTTATTTATCATATTTTAATATTCTCAGTTATACTTAACTTTGAGAAAAGTATAATCTAAAATCTAATTTAATTGAATATGTTTAATTCCGAGCCAGTCGTTTCCATTCAGAATGCTTTTATTTATCAAAAAGAGCGTGTAGTGCTTTCTGATGTTAATTTTTCTATCAATAAAGGCGAATTTGTTTTCTTGATTGGACGCACTGGAAGCGGCAAAAGTTCATTGCTCAAAACCCTATACGCTGACCTTTGGCTACAACGTGGTAAAGCCAAAGTGGTTGGCTATGAGATAGAAACATTACTGCCCACCGATAGACCATTCCTTCGTCGTAAAATTGGCGTAGTCTTTCAAGATTTTCAATTATTTATGGACAGGAATGTCTATGAAAACCTCCTTTGGGTCTTGGAAGCTACGGGTTGGACAGACTCAGGCAAGATTAAAGCCCGTGTGGCGGAAGTGCTGATGCAAGTAGGAATGTCCACCGCCAAAGATAAAATGCCCCACCAACTCTCAGGGGGTGAGCAACAGCGTATCGTAATAGCAAGAGCCTTGTTGAACGAACCCCAAATCCTTTTTGCCGATGAACCCACAGGCAATCTCGACCCCGAAGTATCAGAACAAATCATCAAACTTTTTCACGAAATCAACAAGGCAGGAACGGCTATTTTGATGGCTACTCACGATTTTGATATGATTCGTAAATTCCCCGCTCGGATTTTGAAATGTGAGAATGGGGTGGTTTTGGAGGAGGATTGATAACTGACAAATAAACCAAAACAATAACCACAAAACTTTCAAAAATAACCATAGATGAGCAACATTAAACTTTTTGAAGATAAACAAGTACGCACCGTATGGGATGCCGAAGTAGAAAAATGGTATGTTTCTATTATTGATGTGATAGAAGCCTTGACAGGAACAGACCGACCAAGAAAATATTGGAGCGATTTAAAAACTAAACTTAAAAAAGAAGGAAGTGAGTTGTCCGAAAAAATCGGACAACTGAAAATGCAATCTTCCGATGGAAAGTTTTACAAAACAGACGTGGCTGATACAGAGCAACTTTTTAGGTTGATACAGTCTATTCCATCACCAAAAGCTGAACCTTTTAAACTATGGTTGGCACAAATAGCCAGCGAGCGATTAGATGAAATGCAAGACCCAGAACTGAGCATAGACAGGGCTTTGCAACAGTATCTTAACCTTGGGTACAGCGAAAACTGGATAAATCAACGCCTGAAAAGTATCGAAATCCGAAAGGAATTGACTGATGAATGGAAAAGGCTTGGATTAAAAGAAGGACAACAATTTGCTACCTTAACCGATATCATTACTAAAAGCTGGTCAGGTAAAAATACCAAAGAATATAAAACTTTGAAAGGATTGAAGAAGGAGAACCTTCGAGACAATATGACTAATACTGAGCTGATACTCAATATGTTGGCGGAAGCATCTACCAAAGAAATTTCCCAGGCAGTAAATCCGACAAGTTTTGAAGAAAGTAAAACGATTGCACAACAAGGCGGTACTATTGCTGGCAATGCTCGAAAAGAATTAGAAGCAAAAACGGGTAAAAAAGTAGTAACAGAATTGAATGCGACAATATTTTTAGAAAATAAGAAAAAACTTGAATGAATTATAAAGCATGAGTAGCTATTTTGATGGCGACTCTCGACTTTTTGATATGATTTGTAAATTCCCCGCTCAGATTTTGAAATGTGAGAATGGGGTGGTGTTGGAGGAGAAATGAGTTATTTTAGAAAATAACGTATGCCTATTCCGCTGTTGTTGATGGAGAATGATGGGCTGAAAGAATAATCTGTTACTGTCTCAGATTCATAGGCAGTATAAATTTGGGTATTTCCACCTCTTGTTACACCATACTCTTTCGAGGTATCTGATGTTTTGATTGACAGTTCAAATAGATTTAAATTGCCAATAGTTGTTGTTAAAGCCCATCTCGAATTAATAAAATAAATAAAGCCTGGATATGCCTTAATGTATCCATTTATATATTTTGATTCTCCATAACTATTGAAAATTGAATTTGGAATATTTGCAATTTGTTCCCCCACTCCTTTTTTGTATGCAATTCCGACTTCAAGTCCACCTAAAACAGCAAATTTATTCAAAAACACTTTATATTTTTCATAAGCATAAGAAATGTTGAGCCTAAAATCTGAGCCTTTAAATATTTGCTGTTCGTAGATTCTTTCAGATTTTGCTATACCTATACTAAAAATTCGAGCATCTCTTTTTCTGACAAACTTCCCCAATGATAAATTAGCTGATAAATATGAACTGTTATAATAATTTTGGATAGAACTCTGATTATTCTGAGTTTGAACAGATGTATTAAAATCGGTTGATATTGAAACGAACTTTCTACTCTTAGTTGTAAGAGTATCTTTTTGTGAGAACGAATTAATATTAATCAGAGTTAAGAGAAAAGCTAATTTTAATAAAAATTGAATATTCATAAGATGTACCAATTAAAAGTTTTTACCTATACCAAGATTTAAGAAAGAAAAAAAAGGGTTATTATAAATTTCAAAGCTTGAAATTTGCTCATCATCAAATTTTTTCGATTCATATTTAATTTTTCCTATTGAAGATTTTGCATCAATAAAAAACATTTTTTTAGATATAAAACGTATTCCAATATTCAAATTCATAGTAATTGCATTACTTTTAATGTGGTTATCTACATTGTTCCCACTGGTAAAATAAGTAGAATTTCCAAAAGAATGTGACACGCCTATGTTAGGTTCGCCGTAAAAATAAAGTTGTGGTGTTACTGAGATAAATTGAGAAACATAATAATTCAATTCGATTGTCTTTTTATAAGAATTATAATTCTCATTACTACTTAATAAAGGAGTACTTGTTCTTAAAACGTTTTCATATTCATACCTCAAACTAATCCCATGTGCAAGATTGTTTTTCAGGAATTTTCCTCCACTAAAAGCAAGTGAAAATGATTTATTTTTATCAAAAACATTCGTAATTGAGCTATTTGCATTAGTAGATAAACTCTTTTCAGTGTTACGACCTTGAATATTTCCACTCAACATCCAAAACTTACTACCCTTCGAGGTCTGACCAAAAGAAAATGAGATACTTGCATAGATAAATGCACAGAGGAGAAAAAGTGTTTTCATAAGCGAGATAATTATGGTTATTTTGTAAAATAGGAGATGAACTCAATTCAAACAATTCCTAATGATTAACTCTTCAAAGTTAGGAGTATTTGTTTACGTTTAAAACAGTCTCTTAAATTTTCTTAAAATTATTTTTCTTAGCAACAAATTGCAGGCGATTCCGTTACTTTACCAATAAACATCAAACCAATAATTATGCAGTATTCAATCCTCTGGGCAGATGATGAAATAGATTTGCTCAAACCTTATATAATGTTCCTTACGCAAAAAGGCTATGACGTAACGGCGGTAAACTCTGGAACAGATGCCTTGGATGAAGTCGAAAAAAAGAAATTTGATGTTGTTTTCTTGGATGAAAATATGCCTGGTATGACGGGCTTGGAAGTTCTCCCAAAGCTAAAACAATTGAAGCCAAATCTGCCCGTGATTATGATTACGAAGTCGGAGGAGGAATATATTATGGAAGAAGCAATCGGCTCAAAGATTGCTGATTATTTGATTAAACCCCTGAATCCCAATCAGATACTACTTTCGGTCAAGAAGATTTTGGATAAAAAACGATTGGAAGAAGAGAAAACTAATCTTTCTTATCAACAAGAATTTCGCCAAATCGCTATGCAATATCAAGACAATATTGACCATGCGGCATGGGCGGAAATTTATAAAAAATTACTCTTCTGGGAATTAGAAATTGACCGTACTGAAAATAAATCTATGGCGGAGGTAATGAATATGCAAAAAGCCGAAGCCAATGCCAATTTCTCTCGATTTATTACCCAAAACTACGAAAACTGGTTGAACGAACCCAAGGCAAATCGCCCTGTGCTTTCGCATGAATTGATGCGAAAAAAGGTGTTTCCGTTGTTAAAAGAGGATTCTCCACTGTTTTTTGTGTTGATAGATAATCTTCGTTTTGACCAGTGGAAAATCTTAGAAGGATTAATTCAAGATTATTTTTCAGTTGAAAATGAATCAACGTATTACTCCATCCTCCCGACCACAACCGCCTACGCACGTAATGCCATTTTCTCGGGTTTGATGCCTTCTGAAATCGAAAAACAATATCCAAAACACTGGGTTGCGGATATTGGCGATAGTGAGGAGGAAGAAGGTTTTAACAAACACGAAGAGTTTTTCTTTCAAGAACAACTCCGTAGAAGTCGAATGCCATTTCCAGTAAAAGCGTCCTATCACAAGATTATTCACAACAATCAAGGGAAAAATTTAGTAGAAAACTTCTCGAAATTATCCCAAAATCACTTGAATGTGGTGGTTTACAATTTCGTGGATATGCTCTCACACGCCCGTACAGACATGGCGATGATTAAGGAATTAGCCCCTGACGAATCGGGTTACAGAAGTCTGACGGCGAGTTGGTTTAACCACTCACCGCTGTTTGATTTATTAAAGAAAATTTCGGAGAAAAAAGGTAGATTAGTCATCACCACTGACCACGGAATGATTCGAGTACAAAATCCAACCAAGATAGTTGGAGACCGTTCGGTAAATACGAATTTGAGATATAAACAAGGTAGAAACTTAAATTGGGACGATGATAGTCATCTCTTAGTTTGTCGTAAACCAGAAAGATATTTTTTACCAAAGCTCAATGTATCAACGACTTACGCTTTTACGATGGAGGATTATTTCTTTGCATATCCTAATAATTATAATCACTACGTGAGTCATTACAGGAATACTTTTCAGCATGGAGGGGTGTCGTTGGAGGAGTGTATTATTCCTTTTGTTTATCTAACCGCAAAATAGCCTCCTCCAAATCCGCAGGTACATCAATGCCGAAACTATCGTAAGGAGTTTCGGCAATTTTTATTTTAAAGCCATTCGCTAACCAACGCAATTGTTCAAGAGATTCTACACGCTCTAATAAAGCCATTGGAAGTTTAGTGATTTTCTTCAAAATATCCACTCTGTACGCATAGATACCAATGTGCTTGTAATAAGCGTGAGTATCCAACCACTTTTCTTTTTCAATACCTCGCAAATACGGAATAGTCTGTCGAGTAAAATAAATGGCTTCGTGATTATGGTCAAAAATTACTTTTGGGGTATTGGGATTAAACAAAGTAGCTTCATCTTCAATTTGTTTGACAAGCGTTGCCAATTCCGTTTTTTCCACTAAACAACCAGCTAAAATATCAATTTGTTCAGGCTGAATAAAAGGTTCATCCCCTTGAATATTAATCACATAGTCATATTTTCTGTATAATTTTCCCTGCTTTTTTCGCTCAATTCTTGATACAATCTGGAAAGTCTCAAAGCATCTATCCGTCCCGCTGGGGTGTTTCGCAGAAGTCATAACTGCCTCACCACCAAAGGATTGCACGTGATTAAAAATCCTATCATCATCCGTTGCCACGACCACCTTCGAGAGCGAACTGGCTTTCATCGCCTGTTCATACACTCGCTGAATCATAGATTTACCTCCAATATCCACAAGGGGTTTGGCAGGAAAACGAGTCGAAGCATAACGAGCGGGGATGACACCTAAGATATTATTCACGGAGATGGTTTTTGAAATTGTATTGTGAATTAACGAATTATCTTTTGAAAAGACAAAAAATGAACCGTTTTTAGGAGATAAGTTTTTAATTTGAAGATTTAGAAAATGTTTTTTGTAGAATTTTCAAATTAGCGTTTTTCAAATTAAATTTGTGGAATAATCGGGATGTGGCGCAGTCCGGTAGCGTACACGTCTGGGGGGCGTGTGGTCGCAGGTTCAAATCCTGTCATCCCGACAAAGTAAAATCCTGATAATCAATTGGTTATCAGGATTTTTGTTTAACGTGAATTATTCTGTGGAGTTATGTGCATTACAAATTGCATTACAAAGTCCGCTGTTCCTTTCTATATTACTACCAATCACCTGAGAAAGTACATTAATTACTCCATACTTTACTTCAAAAGTGCAACCCTTTGTTGCACTTTTGAAGTAAAGAAAATTATGAAGCTGTTTAAACTTTTCATTTTGAATGAAAATTGAATCCCTTTTGAATCTACTCGTTCAAAATTTGTGAAGAATAGCAGAGCTATTTTGAATAAATTTTGGACGAGTAGGTTTAAAAGGAAACCATTTACAACGAAAGGAATAAGTTTAAACAGTTTCTATACCTCTCCGACCCAAAAACATACCGTTTAATAATTTCCTAATAGCCAACTTTGCCATTCATCAAAAAATCCTTAAATTCATGTTTATACATTAACCGTAACTACATAATTTTCTTTAACTTACCGAATATCCGCTATCTATGTCCATCGAAAAAGAGATTAAACAAAAATCGTTTAAGAACCCCTACAACAAACTGACCGTCAATTTGATGTACACCAACGGTTGGCTTACTAATCAGTATGCCAAGGTTATAAAACCCTATAACCTCACTGAGCAACAATGCTACGTTCTCAGAATTCTCAGAGATAATTATCCCCAATCTGTCACAATTAATCATATCATTGAAAATATGATTGATGAAATGTCCAATGCTTCTCGATTGGTGGATAAACTAATTGCCAAAAAATTAGTTGTAAAAGAGAAATCCATCAACGACCTCCGTTCTGTTGATGTTAGGCTAACTGAAAGTGGAGTAGCTTTCATTGATGAATTAATTGTAAAAATAATGAAATGGGAGGTATCATTTTTTGAAGTAAATGAATCTGACTTGCAATTATTAAATGATTTACTCATACGTTTAAGAAAAAAAAGTCCGTCAAATATTTGATTATCAGGATTTTAGAAATATTAACAAAAGATTAACAAATAAATACATTGACATTTAATGTTTATACATTAATTTTGCATCATCAAACAATGAGTATCGAAAAAGATATAAAGCAATCCAATTTTAAATCTCCTTATGCAAAGGCGGTTGTCAATATTGTTTATACGAGTAGTTGGTTAGCTTCTTTGCAAATGGATATATTCAAACCTTATGATTTGACATTGCAACAATACAATGTACTGAGAATTCTGAGAGGTCAATATCCGCAACCTATTACTGTGATTGCCATTATCGAAAGAATGTTGGATAAAATGTCTAATGCTTCTCGCTTGGTCGATAAACTTTTAGTTAAAGACTTAGTAATCAGACAAGTACGTCCTAACGACAGACGTGCAGTTGACGTTATAATTACCCAAAAAGGCTTAGATTTATTGGCAGAATTAGATGTTTTACAAAATAAATGGGAAGAACAATTACACGGGCTTTCCGAAGAAGAAGCTCTACAATTGAGCGACCTTTTAGACAAAATGAGGCAGTCGAAAGACGTTTCTCCAATGACAGAAATAACACAATCTATTTCAATAATTAACAATTAAATTCAAAAATAAAATGAAAGCAATTAAATTTTTCGCCAGTATTTTAGTAGCTGCATTATTCGTAAATGTAGCATCAGCAACAACTCCTAAAAAAGGAGGTAAAAAACCCGTAACATTAGCAGTTGATACCAAATCAAGTAAGATTCACTGGTTAGCTAAGAAAGTAACAGGTCAGCACGAAGGAACTATCGGTTTGACATCTGGCTCATTGGTATCTGATGGTAAAACTGTAACGGGAGGAGATTTTGTAATTGATATGAAATCAATCGTTTGTACGGATATTGCTGATGCAGATTACAACAAAAAATTCATCGGACACATCACTACTGGTGATTTCTTTGAAGTAGAAAAATTCCCAACGGCAACTTTCAAAATTACAAAAGTAGCTGGCGGTAATATCACAGGAGATTTGACCATGCACGGTGTTACAAAATCAATCACTTTTCCAGCAAAAGTTACAATGACAGGAGGAAAAGCATCTGCAACGGCTTCTATCCCAGTTGATAGAACGGATTTCGGTGTAAAATATGGTTCTAAGAAATTCTTTGACTCAATCGGTGACAAAGCCATTGATGATGTATTTAACTTAGATATTACTTTGGTAGCTGGTAAGTAAAATTGGGGATTAGGGATTGGGTAATTGGGGATTAGGTTTAATACTGATTTCTGTTACCATGTAATATTGCCCTGATTCTTTCGTTATAAAAACAGTTTCTCATAAATCCTCACATTGTTCTTCCTTGATGGTTGAATTTTGTGGGGATTTTTTTAAAACGTAGGGGCGTATTGCATACGCCCAATGCATCCACGGGCGTATGCGATACGCCCCTACAAAACCATATACCCCCTAATACTGTCCCGTAGCCAACAAAACCAAAGTACAAGCCTCTTCTGTTTCAATACCATTTTTATTGGCAATTTCCTCAAAATCAGGATTTTCAGCCCCAGGGTTAAAGATAATTCTGCGGGGTTTTTGTCTGATAATATAGTCGTATAAGTCAGGTTGATTTCTTGCACCTACGTACATCGTAACGGTATCAACTTCTTCAAAATCAGGGTAATCCGTCTGGATTTTATGCCCCAGAACCTCTCCTTCTTTTTGTCCTACTAATTCAATGGTATGCCCATGAGCCAACAAACTATTCGCCGCCTTAAAAGCGTAACGTTCTGGATTTGTTGATGCTCCTATGATTAATGTTTTCATATAATTCTTAAATTTATTTCTGTAAAATTCTACTCAAAACCCCTTCCTTCAAAGCATAATTAGAAACCTTAATCTGTTGAATATCAAAGCGTTTCAATACAAAATCAATCAAACATACGCCCACCACAATCATATCCACTCGCAGTTCTTTCATACCTGCCAAAGCCATTCTTTCATCATGATTTTTGGAAACTAATTGTAAGAATGAATCATAAAATTCTGAAATAGGTAAGTCAAAAGAAATTTGTTCGGACGGGGGTAAATGTCCGTAATTTTTCATACAAAACATATCAATCAAGGTTTCAAACGACCCTGCCGAACCAATCACACACACGGGGGCGTATTGATGCACAGCGTTGGTGAGGGGCAATAATTGTTCTTCCAAATAATCTCGCAAAGCTCCCATCGAACGAGGCGAAATAGGGTCGGATGTCATAAATTTATCCATCAAACGTTGTCCTCCGATTTCAAAACTTTGCTTATACATGATTCGGTTTTTATCACAAATAATAAACTCAACCGAACCACCACCGATGTCCATAATCATTGACGGTTCTGTACCAATGTCCATGCCCAATTTCACACCTTCGTATATCAAAGTAGCTTCCTCTTCGCCCGAAATTACGTTGATTTTGATACCTGTTTCATCCAAAACTCTTTGACAAAACTCATCTCCATTTTTGGCATTTCTGACGGCACTGGTGGCAGTTGCTAAAACGTTTTCGTTCGTAACTCCTTCTTTATCAAATACTTGCTGAAAATACTGTAAACCTTTTACGCCTCTTTGGATTCCTTCTTCGGTAATAATTCCTGACGAAATACCACCCATTCCAATCTTGGCGGCGTAGCTTTCTTCGTGGACAGTTTTGAAGTTTTGTCCATCTTGTTCGATGATTAATAATTGAAAAGTATTCGTTCCTAAATCAATAATTGCTTTCTTTATCACGTGTTTTTCGTTGATTGTGATTTACCTTTGTGTGAGTTTTGGACACAGAGTTTCTCAAAGTTTTTAAACAGAGTTTCACAAAGAAAAAAACTTAGTGAAACTTCGTATATAACTCTGAGACACTCTGTGATACCATTGAAACCTTCTCACAAAGATAGGTCAATGTTTTGATGTAAAATAAACGATTTGGAACAAGATAAAAATATTCTCATAACAGGTATCACTGGATTGGTAGGCAGTTTTACGGCAAGACGTTTTTTAGAAGAAGGCTTTAAAGTGATGGGGCTGAAAAGAGAAAATAGTGACCTTTCTTTATTGCAAGATATTGAAAATCAGATAGTTTGGCACGAAGGAGACGTTCTGGATATTTTAGCTCTCGAAAAAGCCATTGAGCGTGCAGACTACGTTATTCATGCCGCTGCCATCGTTTCGTTTGCTCCCAAAGACCGTAACAGAATGTTCAAAACCAATGTAGAAGGGACTACTAATGTCGTTAATCTTTGTTTGGATAAAAAAATAAAAAAACTCTGTTTCGTAAGTTCCGTTGCCGCTTTGGGGCGTAAACCACCGAACGAAAAAGAAGCTCATCACGTTATTCAAATAAACGAAAAAGCTACGTGGGAAGAAAGCGAGTTAAACTCTAACTACGCCAAAACCAAATACTTAGCCGAGATGGAAGTATGGCGGGGTCAGTCCGAAGGGCTTGATTCGGTTATCGT
Source organism: Cytophagales bacterium (assembly GCA_013298125.1). Lineage (GTDB taxonomy): Bacteria > Bacteroidota > Bacteroidia > Cytophagales > Spirosomataceae > Arcicella. Next base: position 71,546 of record JAAFJP010000026.1, read on the forward strand.
AAATCCATCCTTAATTTTGGGAGAAGCCGATTGGAATAAGAGTAGCACCCAACTTTTAAAATTTGTGTATGACGAACATAAATTTTATCCAGAAGGCAATCTCAATTATGTAGATGTGTTAGATGTGGCTGAATGTATTTATAAATTGACTGTTTCGGATGTTTCGGATGAAAGATTTATTTTGAGTGCTGGGCAAATGATGTACAAAGATTTTTTTGAGAAAGTTGCCCCAAGATTTCAGAAAAAAGCACCGTCTATTTTAATTGGCAAGTCTTTAACGGGTATCATTTGGAGATTAGAAGCTATCAGGACTTTTTTCACAGGAAATGCCCCACTGATTACCAAAGAAACAGCCCTTTCGTCAAGTCATTCTTTTGAATATCAGAACGATAAAATAAAAAATACTTTGAGCTTTTCATTCAGAAATTTGGACGAAAGTTTAGATAGAATTTGTAAGAATTTATTAAAAAAAGTGTACCACGATTCTCCTGAATCGTAAGTTGGTGTATTACGATTCAGGAGAATCGTGGTACGTTTTCATCCTTAGCACAATTTTTGCTGTAAATAAGTAATAATCAAGGGTTTTGGTAGAATAAAAGATTATTATTAAATTAGCATAAATCGGGAACAATCATCAAGTAGCAATAAACAATTATCAAAAAAGAAGTATAGTATTTTAGCCTTTTGTTAATTGATTATTACTCATTGTTTATTGATATTTGTTCCCTGTTAATTGACACAACCGACCCTAAAATATACATGATGGAACAAGATTTTGAAGACCGTCGAGAAGAGACTTTGCACTCGGTAAAGCGTTTTGAATCTATGCTAAAACGCATGGAATCAGGCTTTTTCGACTTGGACACCTACGAACAAATCGTGGAACATTATATGGACGAAGGGAAGATTGTTGATGCCATGCAGGCTTGCGAATTGGCACTCGAACAATACCCCTATTCCTTGGAGCTGATGCTTTGCAAGGCGGAATTGCTCGCTAATCAAGGTAAGCACGACGAAGCTCTCGAACTCATCGACAAAGCTGAATTATACAATCCTTCCGATACCGATATTATTTATCTCCGCAGTACGGTTTACAATCTCAAAGGCGACTATCAAACCGCCATCGAAATGCTCACCGAGATTTTGGATATTGCCGAAGAAAAGGACGAAGTTTATTTTCACATAGGTTTGGCGTATCAGAGTTGGGGAAAAAATCATAATGCCGTTGCGGCTTTTAAGCAAGCCATTGAGATAAATATCAAGAACGAAAATGCTCTTTATGAATTAGCGAATAGTTTAGATGACATTGGAAAATTAGAGGAGTCTTTACCTTATTACCAAAATTTTATTGATACTGACCCCTACTCAGAAAATGCTTGGTACAACATCGGAATTGCCTATTCTAAATTAGGAAAATTTGAAGAAGCTGCCGATGCTTACGAGTTTTCGGTAGCGATTAATGATAAGTTTTCTTCGGGATATTTTAACCTCGGGAACTCTTATATGAATCTCGGCAATTGGGCGAAAGCGGAAGATGCTTATCGTCACTGCCTTGAATATGAGAAAGTTACGCCCGAAGTCTATTGTTGTTTTGCGGCAAGTATCGAACGACAAGAACGTTTTGCGGAGGCAATTCATTACTATAAAGATGCTATCAAATTAGACCCAAATTGGGATGATGGCTATTTTGGAGTTGGTGTATGTCTATGCGAGATGCAACGTTGGTTCGAGGCAATTCATTTCTTGAAAAAAGCCCTTGCCTTAGACGAAAAAAACGCTTACTATTGGTTAGCTATTGGAGATGCTGAGGCGAGCATGGGCAATACCATGACAGGTATGGAAGCCTATCAAAAATCAGCGGAATTAGAACCGATGAATCCAGAAGCATGGATAAAATGGTCGGTCTTGAATCACGAACAAGGGGATTTTGAAATGGCGGCAGAATTGATGCTTTCAGCCATCGACCAAATGCCCGAAGAAGCGGAATTATACTATCGTGCATCAGTCTATTTCATCAAATCTGGACGATACAAAGAAGCGTTCAATTATTTAGAAACCGCCTTGGTTTTGAATTATGATGGACATGAAATCATGTTCCAATATTTTAGAAATTTAGAGACACAGAAGGCTATTTTTAGGATTATTGAACAGTATAAGAAGTAGTTACTGGTTATTGGAAATTAGTTAATTGGTTATTAGTGTTTGAATAACTTTATTTTGTCAGAACACGATTTATAGATTTGTCAAGATTTTATGATTAATCTTGACAATCCTACTAATCATAAAATCGTGTTCTGAAATAAAGAATACGACAATTTAGTGTATTTCAAACATTAGTTATTAGAAAACGGGTCTTCAAAATTCAATTTTGAAGACCCGTTTTGATTTATACTGTGGGTATTTTAGTCTAATAACTTCGTATGCAAAATATCTTTAAACTTACGGAGTAGCTACCACCTAATCAAAGCCGAACCCCACGTAAATCCACTACCAAAGGCAGCCAGACATACTAAATCTCCTTCTTTAACTCTCCCAGATTCCCATGCTTCGCAGAGGGCAATTGGAATAGATGCACCAGTCGTATTACCGTATTTTTGGATATTATTCATCACCTTCTCTTCGGGCATTCCCATTTGCTGACGGACATATTCCGAAATCCTGAGATTGGCTTGATGTGGTACTAACAAATCTATATCTTCGGGTTTTAGATTATTTTTATTCAATGCTTCACGGATAACTTCTGGAAAACGAACAATAGCGTGTTTGAAAACGGCACTTCCATTCATAAATACATCTCCCGTTTTGGTATCTTCAACTAAATCATCAAAAAAACGTTTCGGACGACTACTCCCTGGGTCTTTTACATATAGTTCTTCCGCATACGTACCATCAGCGTGGAGGTGAGTCGAAAGGATACTATGCTCTTGATTATCAGTAGCTTGAACAACAACCGCACCTGCACCGTCTCCAAAAATCACTGCCACTCCACGACCTTCGTTTGAATGATTTAAGAAGGTTGATTGCACCTCTGCACCTACAACCAAAATGTTTTTATACATCCCAGATTTGATGTATTGGTCAGCAGTGGAGAGGGCATAAATAAAACCTGAGCATTGGTCACGTATGTCCAAAACGCCGATGCCTTGCATTCCTAACTCACGTTGCATCACGAAACCTGGACCAGGGAAATAGTAGTCGGGCGTGATGGTTGCGTAAACAATAAAGTCAATATCTTGTGGCGTAATTCCCGCTCTTTCGATGGCTATTTTTGCCGCCGCTGCCCCCATAGATGCGTTGGTATCCTTTCCGTAGGTAAAATATCGACGTTCTTTGATACCTGTCCGCTCAGTAATCCAAGCGTCGGAAGTATCCATAATTGACTCTAAATATTGATTAGTGATTACGTTTTCAGGTACAAAATGCCCGATTCCCGTGATTTTTGAAAATGTCATGGTTTTGGTGATTGTTTGAATTGCAAAATTAGGGTATTTATCTTTTTATTTATTTTATTTTGAGATTATTAAGAAAATTAACGCTAAATAAATTTTAGAATATCCTACTATACTTGACCATTGTGATTATCAACAAAATATTTAACTTGCGATAAAATATTACTTAACACAAAATCACTATGAAAAAACTTTCCATTTTAGTCTCATGTTTGTTGTTTTTAATGAGTATTTCCTCAACTCCCATTGACTTCTTTCAAGCCCAACTTCGTTTTCCGAGAGTACGAGAAGCCTTGAAAACGAAAGGCAAAACGGTGGACGAAATGTTATCATCCAAGGGCATTAGCACAACCAATTTTGAAGTATTTTTTCGAGCTTTTAAGAAAGAACAGAAATTTGAAATGTGGGCAAAAAATAAAGGAGAAAGTACTTTTAAACTCCTAAAAATCTACGATTTCTGTGCGACCACGGGTATTTTAGGACCTAAACGCCGTTCGGGAGATAGACAAATGCCCGAGGGGTTTTATACAGTTGATGCTTTTAATCCTACGAGTAATTATTATCTCTCTTTCCGAGTGAACTACCCAAATGCTTCGGATAAAAAATTTGCTGACCCACTCAATCCTGGGGATAATATTTTCATTCATGGTTCGTGTATTTCGATTGGGTGCATACCCGTAGGAGATGAAAATATTAAGGAAATATATTTGCTAACGGCTCGAGCAAAAGCGGGAGAGCAAGATATTCCTGTGCATATTTTCCCTAATAAAATGACGGATGAAAATTATGCCTTTCTTAAAACTGAATTTGCTTCAAATGCTACTTTATTAGAATTTTGGTCATGGTTAAAACCAGGCTTTGATGCCTTTGAAAAGACGAATTTATTACCAACTGTCTCAGTAGATGAGTCAGGGAAATATTTATTAAAATAATCTGTTGAAGACATTATGACCGTTATTTCTATTAGTAACAGCCATAATGTCTTCTTTTTTACGATGGTACAGGATTTGAAGAATAATATTCAATCAAATAAACCGCATACATCATGGAAAAGAAAATAAGTATTCCCAGAGAAATATTAGCCAATATAGATTTTAGTAATACCCTCAACGGTGGGCGAGTTGAACCTAAAATTGAAGTAAACCAAACGCCTGATTCTTATGAAGTTTTTGTAAAAATGGCAGGACTTAAAGCGGACCATTTACGAGTAGATATTGAAGAGAATCGTCTGTGGTTGTATGCCTTACAACCCGTCTTGAAAACTGCCGAACAAGAAGTACACGAGAATTTTGTTCCTCAAACGATTGGTCAGTTGATGTTACCCAATTTTGTGGATGTGGACAATATTTCAGCCCGTTATCATAATCACCAATGGAAAATTGTGATGCCTTTTGATGATAACAAAAAAGGATTTAAGAGGAATATCGAGGTGCAGATTTAATACAACCGCTTAAACAAAAAATCCCTCTGATATAATTTTTATGTCAGAGGGATTTTTTCAAAAACTTTGTTTCGGCACACACGCCTATTACGTTATATTTTCAAATATTTAGTGCTTTAAAACAAAAACACAGACTACATAATAGCCTGTGCTTTTTCATTATTTCTCTTCTTCTTCCTCCTCTTCTTCGTCAGATCTTTCTTCCTCCTCTTCTTCGTCCGATTCTTCTTCCTCCTCTTCTTCGTCCGATTCTTCTTCCTCCTCTTCTTCGTCATCTTCTTCCTCCACCTCTTCTTCGTCCGATTCTTCTTCTTCCTCTTCTTCGTCCGATTCTTCTTCCTCCTCTTCTTCGTCATCTGATTCTTCTTCCTCTTCTTCGTCATCCGATTCTTCTTCCTCCTCTTCGTCATCTGATTCTTCTTCCTCTTCTTCGTCCGATTCTTCTTCCTCTTCTTCGTATTGACCTAAAATATCATCATACTCACCTTCGCCTTCATATTCTAATTCGTCATATTCTTCGGTTACTTCTTCGTCGTACTCATATACATCTACGAATTCCCAAATATCGAAAGTTGCATAATCACTATTTTTATAAAACTGGAAATCATTTCTGTTATAGCCTTTTCCTCCATCAATTACTGATTTTTTGTTATCAATCCAAGTTTCATCAGCATCAGGAATTGGCGTTGAGCGTCCGAATATCCAACAGTCACCCAAGTTGAATTTTGGATTCATTAAATATTCATAAGGCATATAACAATAACCTTTATCGCCCCATTTATCGCCCCAAGAATTACGGACGATAAACATTTTATCCACCTCAGAGTAGCCTACGCACAACATGGCGTGCAAACCGTGTGCTTTTCTGCCCGTTTCAGCAGGTGATGGCATTGATACAATTCCCTTGTTTTTTGTGCAAGTATCAAACGATGAAAACAAAGCAGTTCCGAAAACGATTGGATAACCTTCTGCCAAAACTTGTTTCCACGTTTCTAATTTGATGGGCACAAATTTCTTTCTTTCAATCTTAAAATCTGCCGCCGCAACGTAGGCTTCTTCGTGTGGTTTTTTATTGACACTTTTCAAATCATACGCCCAAGTTTCTTCTTTACACGCTCCAATTTTCATTAAACTATCTACGGCATACTGAATATGACTTCCTGAGTCTTCAATTTCATAGCCAGCTCTCAAACGTGCATTGTAATAGATGAATAAACGGCTTACGTCAAAGGCTTTTTTAGCCAAAAATTTCTTGATTAAATACTCATACGCCCCCGCAACGGCGTTTGCAGTACAACTACTGAGACTTTTTTGGTCTTCGACAGCAGTCATAAAGGCACGCAAATCTACTTTGGGAGGGAGTGTGATACTCTTGATGGTTGATGATGCTTTGTACTTCTCAGCATCTGCACTTGGGGTTAGGTAGTCGTACCCTTTAATCTCACGGTCAGAGCCGCCCTGATTACTAAATTTTAAACTCATGGTCAATACAATAGTGCCAACGCACCGTTAAAGTGTTAATGATAAAAGAAATGAAAAGGTAATATTTTGCTCCCAAATAAACGGGGAATAGTGGTTTAGTTAATGTTTTTTTAAGAGCAACTGTTTGATTGAAGTACAAGAAGTACGCAAAGGAATGGGTTTTATTTGGAGATAACAATAACTGAATGACCTTTTTGTATGAAACTTATCAAGCGGTGAAAACGGTATTATTTTACAGAAATTAAGCATTAAAATTCGTCTTTTACGTGCGTCAATTCAAAACATCTTGAATATTTTATTTACTTCGTTATCTCGTTCTTATTCAACATATTATAAATATTGGCTACTAACAACACAAATAAACCCGCCGAAACACTCAGTAAAACATTGTAGTATTTGGGTGCAGACAAAGACAAACGAATAATGACCGTGGCTAAGGCAAAGGAAGAATAACGGAACAAATGAATGTATAGATTACTATAACGCAATGAAATAATTAGAATCAATATATCCGTAAAAATCAGGATGGTATAATAGATATTAAAGGCATTTTGGTAGTGATTTGTCAAGAAGAACTCAATCACATCGTATATACAAATGGAGATAAAAACCATCAATAGAACGTTTGCTACTGATTTTTTCAACATAATAAACCGCAACTGTTCTTGGGGGCTATTCGTAATTCTGACGTGTCTCTGAGCTTTGTAGAATAACCCAATAATCAGAAAAATAAACACTGCACCAAGAGCATCTGTCATCAGTGGCAAAAGTTCTAACAAAGTTTCCGTACTCCACTTCACATCAAGGGGGAGATGTCCCATTTCCTTAAAAGCATCTCTCAATAAAATAAGTGAAATTATCTCAAATTGCTTTCCTACTGAATCTGCCACAGAATGGGTGAGAATAAAAACCAACCCCAAAATTTCACTAATCAGAAGAATACTGAAAGCCAATTCGATGGCAAAAAACTTACCGACTTGGTATTCTATTAGTTTATAATGAGATAGTAGTGTTATGATTATTCCTATCAAAAAGAATAGAACCACTAAATTACTGGTCAATTTCGAGGCTTGAATTGAATGCCATCTCTCTTCACATTTATCGTAAACTGCAATCCAACTTTGTAAGAATTTTTCCATTTTTTGTGGTTAGGTTTTTATGCTTGTTTTGCTTTTAACTAATTGAAAATCAATTATGTTTTGCTTTTTATAATATGCCGTAGTAGTTTCGTTTATCTCTTTCGGAACTGCCACTTATATTCAATTTAGAAATATGAGCAAAACTGAATACAAAGGTGGTGGGCAAAGCCACGGAGAAACGAGTGTCGTTAATTTTTTAGGAAATATGATGGATGATAATGCGAGCCAGAAGAAGGATTAGGTATAACAAAAAGAGGTTAGCATCTCGCTAACCTCTTTTTATTTATCTTCTTCTAATTTCACATGACCCCAATTTTCGCCTGAGCGAATACGGTTGAGTTGCGTGTGTGTAATGCCAAATTGTTTTGCTATCATTTTTAAGCGACTTTTATCTGACTTCAACATCTTCTTTATCATTATCACTTTACTTTCAGTCAGTTTGTAATTCTTCGTCCGCTTCGGAATTACTCTATCTTTTACCGCAGGATTTTCACGGTTATGGAGGGTCATTTCGTCACGGGTTGCCCATCTAATATTTTCCCAATAGTTATTTAATTTGTCGTGATCAAGATGGAGTACAAACTTTCTTTCCTCATTATCGTCTTTGGAGACGAAAAATTCTGCTACTAATTTATGGATGTATCTATTCAGTGATTTATTTCCTTGTACTCTGATATTCAACGACTTATATCCTTGAATCTTAGAACCTCCGATAATGTCACCATTTTCGGGGTCATTCTGGAAACTCTTTATCCTTCCATAATTCGATATTTTATACTTTGGTGGATTCTCTACTTCTGGAAACGGAATATCTACCCACTTTTCATTCCAGAAAGTAACATTTTTCTTCATTCCAAAGCCAATCTTTTTCTCTGTCATAAGGGTTATTGCAAATTGAACGATTATACTATACGACCCGAACTTTTTGTTTTTTTAGAATGTTTCAAAAAAAATATTTTTTTAATGTTGTCAGACTTTATAAATCCGACATTCTGCCTTCGCTAAAAAGTTTGGGGTGAGGTTAGTATTTCCATTATCGTACCTTGTGGTATCTGTTGTGGAATAATAAAGCGTTTTCCCTTTGATTATACTTTCAAACACATCATCTGTTCTAACTTTGTTATCAGTATCTAAATTTACAATGAAGATGTACTTCGCATTAATCTTCTGAGTCCAAGCGATAACCTTACCTTGTCCATAAGTTTTAGGCTCAATAAGCCATTCAATGGGCTGATTTTCAATATCTTGATTGATTTTTTCTGAAATAATTTTTAGAATATTCAAATTCTGAAACAATGTCCCATTCTGTCCCCATTGATATTTCCCATGAGTCGCTTTTTCCCCTTCCGAAAGTTGAAAAACATACAACTTTGTATAATGTTCATTAGGGGCAGGGTAGGGGTGAGGGTCACGTTGCTCAAAGCCCAAGCCCACGTACGAAGGCATATCCGTCAAAAACAGTCCCATGAACATTCTGATTTCATTTCCTTTCAGATAAAATTCATCAAAACGGGGGTCGTCTTTATCGGCAGTCATAATGGTAAAATTGGGTGCAAATTTACGAGTAGTCAATAAGTGATGATACCTTGCAAACTCTGAGACGAAACGCTCAGAACCCACCACCATCGACTGTAAATCGCCCAGTGTTGTATCGGTATCAGAGTGTTCTAAATGGTCTTCTTCAACGCCATAAGCCATCGTGTTTGGGGGAGCTAAAAAACTCTCCGCAAAATAGCCAAATGATGGTTTTTCTTGACAAATAGTAGATTTAATATATTTATGAATATCGTAGTATTTATCTGATTCACTGGTACTTACATTCGGATTCATCTGTACGTGCGACATATCCCCTCGCATAAAATCAAAATTGTAATCTGCCACAAATTTACCGTATTTTTGAGCCATGTATTCCCACACAAACGTTCTCGGTTGGGTGAAATTTATTTCCCAATCACGATTATCATTTTTACTTTCGTACAATTTTACCCTTGCCAAAGGACCAAAAACCCTTGACATTTTTTCGGGTTTAGTAATTACATAGTCACGCCAAACTCTTCCATCTTCATCAACAGTTTTGGCTTCTTCTCTATTATCTACTTCTAAACCTCTATACGGAGGAGCCATTGTGGCGGGTACGGGTTCGTAACCTTCTGAAAATAAATGATTTATAATTTCATTTCTACGTTTTGTACGTCCTTCAAGGTTATTTTTTTCTCCAAAAAGAAAACGTAAACGGTTCTCTTCTGAAAAGATATTATTATCAAAAAATTTCTCTTTTTGTCGTGGATAATACTCCGAAAAAGTACCGCCACGTTGATAAATAAAATCTAAAATTCGTTCTTGAACCTTCTCGTGGAGGTTGGCAGAATGGTCAGTTATTTCAAACTCTCTACGTTGCAACCATTCAAATAATTGTGGATTGGCAATGGCAATCTCAGAATATCTGTCCGTATGAGGAATAACATCCATACCAACGGTTTTACCCATCAAATGCAAAATATTTATGACCACCTTCAATTGCTTTTCGACAGTATTGAGATGAGGAAAAGCAATGGCTAATTCATTATCAAAAAATTCTGGATTGATATTCCAACTCGCAATACCATACAAACTCGCCACTACGCCACACTCCCAAATGGGTAATAGATGAATCGAAGATTGGGTTTTGGGTAGCGTGAGGGCATACTTGACAACATTCCAAAAACTGTTTATCGTCCGTACATTAATACCGACCATATTTACTGTCTTTAACCACGACGCATCCGCAAATTCTTGCACGGGGCTGTCGATGGTATTTTCAGGATTTAGAGCCTGAAAAAAAATACTTTGACCAAATCGTTTTTCTAAAATATATGCTAATTGTACGGCAGGCATTTGTACTGCCTGTTCTGGAAGCAAATTAGATATAAAAGATTGATTATTAGCTATATACGAAGAAATAGCCGTCTGTTGATTATTCGCCCAAAATTGGCGAAAACCCTCATACGAGTCGGGAGTGGTCATAGATTGTTTTATAAAAATGGTAATATGTTTCTGAGTAAAGAATATTTTACACAAAAAATATGTTGAAATTAAGAAAAAAATTGCAAAAAATATGCAAAAGTTTGCAAAACTATTGATGAATTATGGTTTTTGTACAAGTCTGTATTCTTTTTTCAAGGACTGTTTAAATTTGAAAAAAATATCTTGGAAATGCCACTTAATAATTTTCGTAAAAAAAACTCTTACTTTTGATAATTGAATTTAGATTATACCAATAAAAAACCTTAATTTTGAAAAATAAACTATAACTATTTCAAGAAAGTAAAAAATCAAAGAGTATATGAAAATAGCCGTTGTCGGGACTGGGTATGTGGGTTTGGTAACAGGAACTTGCTTTGCCGAGACAGGAAATCAAGTAATTTGTGTTGATATTGACCAAAAGAAGGTCGAAAAAATGAAAAGTGGAGTCATTCCAATTTATGAACCAGGATTAGAGGAATTATTCCTTCGTAATTCCCATGAAGGAAGACTACAATTTACTACTTCGCTTGCCGAAGGAATCAAAGATGCCCAAGTGATTTTCTTGGCTCTACCAACGCCTCCAGGGGCTGACGGTTCGGCTGATTTGAAATATATCTTGAAAGTAGCCGATGATTTGGGTCCACTTTTAGAGAATTACGCAGTCATCATTGACAAAAGCACTGTGCCAGTAGGGACGGCAGAGAAAGTTCATGCTGCCATCGTAAAAAATGCCAAAGTTGAATTTGATGTAGTTTCAAATCCAGAATTTTTGCGTGAAGGTGTTGCCGTAGAGGATTTTATGAGACCTGATCGAGTGGTGATTGGTACGAAATCTGATAAGGCAAAGGCTTTGATGAATAAGTTATACGCTCCTTTGGTTCGTCAAGGAAATCCAGTAATTTTTATGGATGAGCGTTCAGCGGAAATGACAAAATATGCTGCTAATGCGTTTTTGGCTACAAAAATCACGTTTATGAACGAGATTGCTAACCTTTGCGAAAAGGTAGGGGCAAACGTTGATGACATTCGTAGAGGTATCGGAACGGACTCTCGTATCGGTAAAAGATTCTTATTTGCAGGTATCGGTTACGGTGGAAGTTGTTTCCCAAAAGACGTTCAGGCTTTGGAAAAGACATCGGCTGAAAATAACTACGATTTCCGTATTTTGAAAGCGGTGATGGATGTAAACGAAGACCAAAAAACAAAACTCATTCCTACTATCAAAAAACACTTTAATGGAGATTTGAAAGGAAAAACTTTTGCGATGTGGGGTTTGGCGTTCAAACCATATACCGACGATATTCGTGAAGCACCCGCTTTGTATAATATTGACGCACTTTTGGAGGCTGGGGCAACCGTAAAGGCGTATGACCCAGAGGCAATGCCGAATGTAAAAGAAGTTGTGGGGGATAAAATTACCTTCACCACAGGACCTTACGAGGCTCTGAAAGATGCTGATGCTCTTTTGATTATGACTGAATGGCCTCAATTTCGCACGCCAGAGTTTGAAGTAATGAATGTTTTGTTGAAAAATAAAGTAATTTTCGATGGTCGTAATTTGTATGAACTTCCAGAAATTGCTGAGAAAGGATATACGTATTATTCGATTGGGCGTGAAGTAGTGAAATAGATTTAGCGGTAAGCTATGAGCCGTGAGCTTTGAGCTTATTTCAAATAATTTTAATTTAAAAAAGCTGATGGCTCATAGCTCATAGCTCAAAACTATAAATGAAAAGAGTATTAATAACAGGTGGAGCTGGTTTTTTGGGTTCACACCTTTGCGATAGATTTATTAAAGAAGGTTTCCACGTGATTGCGATGGATAATTTGATTACGGGTGATTTAAAAAATATTGAGCATTTGTTCCCATTGCCCAATTTTGAATTTTATCATCACGACGTTTCAAAATTTATCCACGTGCCAGGTGAGTTGGATTATATCCTTCATTTTGCCTCACCAGCGTCTCCAATTGACTATTTGAAGATTCCGATTCAGACTTTGAAAGTGGGTTCTTTGGGTATTCATAACTGCTTGGGATTAGCTCGTGTCAAAAATGCAAGAGTGTTAATCGCCTCAACCTCAGAAGTTTACGGTGACCCAACGGTTCATCCGCAACCCGAAGAATACTGGGGAAATGTAAATCCAGTTGGTCCAAGAGGCGTTTATGATGAAGCAAAACGTTTCCAAGAAGCTATGACGATGGCGTATCATACTTACCACGGTTTGGAGACTCGTATCGTTAGAATTTTTAATACGTATGGTCCTCGTATGCGACTGAATGATGGACGTGTATTACCTGCATTCATCGGGCAAGCCTTACGTGGAGAAGATTTGACAATGTTTGGCGATGGTTCACAAACAAGAGCATTTTGTTATGTAGATGATTTGGTAGAAGGAATCTATCGCTTGTTGATGTCGGATTATGCTCAACCAGTGAATGTGGGTAATCCAGATGAAATTACGATTAAAGAATTTGGAGAAGAAATTATTAAATTGACAGGTACAAATCAGAAATTGATTTCGTTACCCTTGCCAACCGATGACCCCAAACAGCGTAAACCAGATATTACAAAAGCAAAAGCTATTCTGGGTTGGGAGCCAAAAGTTGCCCGTGCAGAAGGTTTGAAAATTACGTATGAATATTTCAAATCTTTACCGAAAGATGAATTATTCAAAATGGCTAATCACCGTGATTTTGATAAGAAATAGATTTAGTAATTTAGTAAAAAAGCCTTCAAAATTGATTTTGAAGGCTTTTTTGTTTATGGCTGTCTGAATCTTAAAGTCGTTCCATTCAAAAATGATATTGATTGTTTGCAGCAAAAAATACATACATAGCGTAGTAATTTTTGGTTATACTCACAATTTTAAGAATTTTCAATCAATTTACCAACATATTTCAGATAAACGTCCAAGAACTTTTTGGGAAATATCTTGTTTGTAATAGTAAGTATCAACATTTCATAAAATAGGATTAAAACCAACCATAATGCAATACAAAAACCTAAAATCAAGCGACCTTTTAAATATCCAAACCCTTGGAGCTTTGAAATCTTCGGGGTATCAACCCAAGTCTATTAAGGACGAATTAAGAGAGAATCTTATCGTAAAAATTAAAAATAAAGAGAAAGTTTTTGAAGGAATTTGGGGTTTTGAAGATACCGTAATTCCTGATTTAGAACGTGCCATTCTTTCTCAACATCACATCAATCTTTTGGGGCTTCGTGGACAAGCAAAAACTCGTATCGCCCGCTTGATGGTTAATCTTTTGGACGAATATGTACCTGTGGTAAAAGGTTCGGAATTGAACGATGACCCCATGCAACCGCTTTCACGTTTTGCCAAAGATTTAATCGCTGAACACGGCGACTTAACGCCCGTAACGTGGATGCACCGTGATGACCGTTATACCGAAAAATTAGCAACGCCCGATGTATCAGTTGCCGACCTTATTGGTGATGCTGACCCCATCAAAGCGGCAACGTTGAAATTACCTTATTCTGATGAAAGAGTGGTTCACTTCGGACTCATTCCACGTTCGCACCGTTGTATTTTTGTGATTAATGAATTACCCGATTTACAGGCTCGTATTCAGGTGTCTTTATTCAACATTTTGCAAGAAGGTGATATTCAAATTCGAGGTTTCAAAATCCGTTTGCCTTTGGACTTGCAGTTTGTATTTACCGCCAATCCAGAGGACTATACCAACCGTGGTTCAATCGTTACGCCACTAAAAGATCGCATTGATTCTCAGATAGTTACGCATTATCCAAAGACTTTGGAGATTGGTAAAAAGATTACCTTACAAGAAGCAAAATTAAAGGACGGACAGGAGGAAATGGTTACGACCAACCACATCATGGACGATTTAATTGAGCAAATTGCCATCGAAGCCCGTGCCTCTGAATTTGTGGATGCGAAATCGGGAGTATCTGCCCGTATGACCATTTCAGCCTACGAAAACTTAGTTTCTGCCGCCGAGAGACGTGCTTTATTGAACGGAGAAGACAAAACGTATGTGCGGGTAGCTGACCTCGTGGGCGTGATTCCTGCGGTGTGCGGAAAAGTGGAATTGGTTTATGAAGGTGAAGTAGAAGGACCTGTAATCGTGGCTCAAAACCTTATCGGGAAAGCCATCAGAACGCAATTTTTAAACTATTTCCCTGACCCCGAAAAAATCAAAAAAGCGGCAAAAGATAAGGCAGGAAAGAATCCATACAAACCCATTATCGACTGGTTTATGGATGGAAATATGATGGATATTTTGAACGATAGCGGTGATAAAGACTATTCTGCCCGACTCAGAACCATCGACGGATTAGACGATTTAATCGAAAAAGTCTATCCACAAATGCAAGGACGTGAGAAATTATTTATGATGGAATTCGTCTTGCACGGACTTTCAGAATTCTCAATCATTGCGAAGAAAACCTTAGAAAAAGGCTTACAATTCAAAGACTTGACCGATTCACTTTTCGATTTGGATAATTTCAAATTTGATGAGGAAGAGGATGATTTTAGATAGAGAAAATGTATAAGTGCTTGTCATTGCGAGTGAAACGAAGCAATCTGTGTGATTAATGGAAGGGTGTTTAAATATCATTTCTTAGTCTAAAAGATTGCTTCGCTACGCTCGCAATGACAGTAATCACAAACTTCACGCCTTCGGGTGTGCTTGTTGATAAATCTTCTTAATTTTCTCCATCGAATTGTGAGTATAGACTTGCGTAGCCGAGAGCGAAGTATGCCCCAGAAGGTCTTTAATTGCCGTTAATTCTGCCCCATTATTAAGTAAATGCGTAGCGTAGGAATGTCTCAAAATATGTGGAGATTTCTTGGCAAGAGTCGTTACTAAACTCAAATATTTCTTCGTAATCCGTTGAATCATAACGGGATAGGCTTGATTTCCTTTTTCTGAAACTATCAAATATTCATGGGCTAATCCTTCTGAGTTTTTATAATTTTGATAATCTTGTATCAATTTCACCAAAGGCAGATTTATCGGAATAATTCTTTCTTTGTTTCGTTTTCCCAACACCTTCACTGTCCTATTATAAAAATCAATATCACATTCCTTCAAATCAATCATTTCCGACAAACGCATTCCTGTTCCGTACAATAATTCTAAGATTAGTTTATCTCGTACCCCCGCAAAATCATCTGGAAATTCAACATCGTCCAACAGATTATCCAACTCTTTTTCACGCACAAATTCAGGGATATTTTTCTGCGTTTTCAGAGCCGATATTTTTATCATCGGGTCTTTTTCAATAACCTTTTTCTGTAAAAGAAATTTGTAAAAAGTCCGCAAAGTAGCAATCTTCCGATTCACCGAACGATTCTCTACTTTCATTTCTACCATTGCCACAATCCAAGAACGAATCATCTGAAAATCAGCGAGTTCTGGATGATGAAAGTCATAAGCTCGAACTAAATATTCCGCAAATTGCTTCATATCAGTACCATAAGCGATAGTAGTATGGTCAGAACTACGCTTTTCGTACTTGATGTATTTGAGGAAAAAGGGGATGATTTCGTTCATTTTTTTACTGAGTTCTGAGTTGAATTTGTTTAACCCTCACTTGGATTTTCAGAGTGAATGTAGGGGAAGAAATATCACTTTCAATCAATATTAAATACTTTTTTTGTTTCAATCTCTTTGCCTTCTTTTAGTACCAAATATTTTAATACCAAATTATTACCTATAAATGTTGCTTCCGAAATACATTCAATAATTGAATCACAATTCACTGTCAAATCCAGTTTAAAAGTTTTTTTATATTTTGTACCTAATTTTTCAACTACTATTGAATTAATGCCATCAGTAGCTAAATAAGCTATTAAATTCTTATTTTTTTCAAAACAAATAACATTTTCCCTTTCAAATTCGAATAATTTATTGCCACTGATTTGATAGAAATAATTAATTGAACAAAAAGTACCACAACTCCTTTTTAAAGATAAAATATTTTTATTTGCCCATTCAAAATGTGGAACTATTGACAAAGGAGCGTTACAATCAAAATGATACCCTAATTTTTTAGATACTTTGCTTATCTTAATTTGAATATCATAAGTGGTGTCTGAAATAATATATTTTACTGATATATTTCCTTTTTTTAAAAAGGTATTTTTGGGAATACACTTTATCAAACTAAGTGAGTCATTATTAACTGTAAAATTGTTGTGCTTAATGCTATCCGACTTTGAATATATTAGGTTACATAAAATTATATGTTGAAGACCAACTATTTTAAGCACTTTCAGAGCCTTTAAAAAAAATCTATGAGTAGTCATTTTCAGTCTTTGATTTTTTTGACAAATTCCAACCCCAATTTCACAATAAAAAAGCGTTAAAACAAACCATAAAGTTTATTCTAACGCTTTTTGTTGCTGACGGTTATCGGCTTAATTCACGATTAAATTGATAACAAAAATGTTATTAAAAATCAAATCAATTGACTATGCCTCTTCGTTACCGTAAGTGATTTGCTTGTATGATGCACGAATCATCTCTGTACGACGTGTTACAGATGGCTTAATAAATGCACTACGACGACGAAGTTGTTTAACTACACCAGTTTTTTCAAATTTTTTCTTAAATCTTTTTAACGCTTTGTCGATTGACTCGTTCTCTTTGATATTGATAATCAGCATATTATGTTTTTGTTTAAAATCTTTTTTATAAATTGAGGTGCAAAGATAAGGGTTTGATTTTTAAATGTCAAGTAAACTAATCAATAATCGCCTGATAAATCAATTGTTGTACTTGTTTTTCGATTCCCCAGCCTTTGGTCGGAAATACTTGAAAGAAAACGACCATCAATAAATCCTCCTTCGGGTCGATGGTGTAGTGGGTATAATACATCCCGCCCCACTCAAAAGCCCCCTCAGAACTCGGTAATTTGGCGTGTCCTTTTTGTGTATAAATCTCAAAGCCCAAACCAAATTTATTGTTCCTATCCCAAACTGTCAAATCGTTTATCTGATTCATCGTCATTAACTCAATGGTCTTGCGAGAGAGCAATCTTTTGTTATTAAAAATCCCTCCATTCAACATCATTTGGCAGAATTTTGCATAATCCTGAGCCGTCGAAGTCAAGCCCGCACCACCCGAAAAGTAGGTTTTTGCTCCTGAGATTGGGTACTCTGTCCATTCAGATTTTGGTCTTGGCGTAATGCCAGGTTCTTTTCCGATTTCTTCGTAAACCTTCACCAAACGGTCTTTTTTAGCATCTTCTACATAAAAACCTGTATCGTTCATACCCATTGGTTCAAAGATTTTTTTCTTCAAAAATTGGTCGAAAGGCATTCCAGAAATTACTTCAACAAAATAGCCCAAAACGTCCGTATTCAAACCGTAGGTAAACTTTTCGCCAGGTTCATGCAGTTTTGGCAAAGCCGCCAAACGTGGAATTGTCTCCGATATTTTCTCGTTTTTTACAGAAAAGAAAAACGGGATCTTCGCCTTCGTGTGCAAGGGATTTTCGTAAGGAATTCCAGCCGTATGCGTGAGTAAATGACGAATCGTAATTTCGTTTTTGGCAGGATGTGATTTATAAGTCGTATCAGCATAAACGGTGTCTAAAATCTGAGCGTTTTTGAAGGCAGGAATATACTTTGAGATAGGGTCGTCCAAGGTGAATTTCCCTTCTTCATACAACATCATCACGGCAGTGGTTGTCAAGGCTTTTGACATCGACATTATCCTGAAAATATCGTTATTTTTCAAAGGCTTTTTTGCCTCTATGTCATTCATTCCGAAGGATTTATCCATCACCACTTGTCCCTTACGAGCTACATACACGACTGCCCCAGGAATCCGTTTCTCCGCAATTTTTCGATTGATTAATTCCTCAATTCTGTTCAATCTCTCGGCGGATATCCCTACCTTTTCGGGTGCTAATCCTGTGGTGAATTGTTGTGGTTTTTGGGCAAAGCAATGGAGAGTAATTAGTAGGAAAAATAGTATTTTTTTCATGGAAAATTTTGTCGTTTTTTCTAATTTCTAATGGTACCAAATTTATGAAATATCTATAACATATCTATAACGTATCTATAAATCTTATCAATAACGCTAAAATTAGCCCATTAACATCAGATTACTAATAATTATTATCTGTATAGAAGGCTTAATTTTAAAATAGCATTTACTCATAGTTAATCTTTGTAAGAGATTGCTTTCCTCAGATTTTTTGAGGAATTATTGTATTGAATTTTATAATTTAGAATTCGTCAATACTTCGTATATTTGGAGAAAATAAATAAAAATATGCAGATTTCGGAAGCCTTCGGTGATATTGCTGAGACAATAGCGATGCTTAATCCTCAGCAAATTGTGGATATGAAAGCATCTAAAAAAATGTCAGATAGAGTTGAGGAACTTGTTTCAAAAAAGAAACAAGATTTAATCAATGTTGATGAATCTATCGAGTTAGAGCGTTTTTTAACATTAAATCTATTTATAAGTCTCGCCAAAGCAAGAGCAAGAATGATATTAACTCAATGAAAAGACTATCCAAAATTGAGCAAGTAAGAGTACATATTGCGGAACGTGCCGAATATCGTTGTGAATATTGCAGAATACATCAGGATGATATGTTTATTGCTTTTGAACTTGACCACATTATCGCACAGAAGCATGGAGGAGGAAATGAAATCGACAATCTGGCTTATGCTTGCCCACATTGTAATCAACACAAAGGCTCTGATTTAGTTACTTTTGTTGATAATTATAACGACATTGTTTCTCTTTTTAATCCTCGTATAAATATTTGGTCAGAACATTTTACAGCCTCAAATGGTGAGATTATTCCACTAACAAAAACAGGAAAAGCAACTGTAAAACTTTTAAAAATGAATGATGTAGATTTAATTAGGCTTCCCTTGGAAATTACTTTTCAAGAATATTGCTTTCAAAAATCCACTCAATTTTGGGTGGATTTTTCATTTTACGCTTTATAGAACTAAGAATAATACAATTTTATTTTAACTGAAAG
>JAAFJP010000027.1 GCA_013298125.1 Cytophagales bacterium
GAGGCTAATTTGACCGTAACAAAAACGGTAAACAAAGCTACCGCAGGACAAAATGAAGTATTGAAATATACCTATGTGATTACAAATCCGAATGCTTCGGTGGTGAAAACTACGTTCCAAGATAATTTACCAGCATCGGCAGGAGGTTCATTCAAGTACGTAGCTGGAACACTTACAGGACAAGGTGCAGCTATTGTTGCCCCAGCCTCTTATGGAGATTCAACGTCAATGGTAATTCGTGATTTGAATGTACCAGCCAATGGAAGTTTGACACTCACGGTTGATGTTAATACAGGTACATTTACGCTTGCACAAACAGGTCAAAATGTGGCTAACGTAACACCAGACCCAACTTCTGGTTTCCGAGGAATTACTTATAATTCAAGTTCAGCCAATACATTAATCGGAGCTTGCGTAGCAGGAACAACAGCACCAACATTGAGTGCAACGACGGCAACAAATACTTGTCCAACGACAACGGTAAACTTGAATAGTTTGGTAACAAGCTCATGTCCAGCAGGTTCAACCTTGGAATGGCATAATGTTGCAACGGGATTGAGTGCTGCCAATAAAGTAACGAATCCAGTTACCGTATCGGGAACTTATTATCCTACTTGTTTTGATGCTACGAACGCTTGTTACAGTCCAGCACCAGCTACGGGCGTAACCACAACGGTTAAACTTTGCTTCACAGGCGGAGGAGGAAGTAATCCTTCACAAAATGTACCATCAGGAGGTTCAAAATCTGGAGATGCAGGAACAGAATTAGTGCCATCGGGCGGAACAGGACCATATAATTATGCCAATGGAAGCTCAGACCCTGCGTGTGTAGCACCAGTTTCAGGAGCGTTGCCATTGCCAGCATCAAGTAATTTGGTAGTAAACTCAAATGGTTCGTATAGTTATACCGCACCGACTACGGCAGGAACATACTATTTCTGTATCAAAGTTTGTGATAGCTCAACGCCAACGCCAATTTGTACGATTTCGACATATACCATCACGGTAGCAGCCCCAGGTTCAGTAACCTTCGGTGGACCAGGAGGTGCATCGCCAACACAAACAGCGACGACCAATCAACCAAAATCTGGAAATGCCGCAACAGAATTAGCCCCAACGGGTGGAACAGCTCCGTACAATTACTCAAATGGAAGTTCAGACCCATTGTGTGTAGCACCAGCAGGAGCAACAGCATTGCCAGCATCAAGTAACTTGGTAGTTAATTCAAATGGTACATACAGTTACACAGCTCCTGCAATGGCAGGCGTATATTATTTCTGTATCAAAGTTTGTGATTCAACTTCTCCAACGCCTGTTTGCTCTATTGCGACTTATAAAGTTACGGTAACTCCTCCTGCGTGTGTAGTAGGTACGGCAGTACCGAGTTTGAAGAATTAAGAATTGACATTTTACAGTAGCTAATCGTTTGATTATTTAACGATTAGCTATTGTAAAACAAATTGCTGATTTGAAGGAATATTATGGTTTATTTTCTTGGGATAAAAGCTAAATTAACGATTAAGGATAAGGTCTTTTAGTTTTCGGAGGATGAAAACGATTTGTAGGAGGTCTTCTTTACGAGTAGCATTAAATTCTTTGCTAACACAATATTGATTATCCAAGAGCGTCGCAAAACTCCAAACACTACCAAACAGATACCCACCGTAAATGGGTTTTTTCTCTTGGTTTTGTTCTTGGGCAATAAGCATGGCAGTTAGAAGTTGCCCTTCGGGGTCATTTTTCTCACCACGTTTTTTCTTAAATTCTTGAAGGAAAAAATAGGGATGAGTTGGTTTGTTGAAAGGAAGAGAAGTTGCCACAAGGCAATCACAAATGACAGATAAATCATAATCACCAACTTTTGCAGCAATAGGACGTTCATAAAATACTTTGGCTTTTTCTGACATTTCAATGTCTGCGAGACTGAAAAGTAATCCGACCATTTTGATTTTCAATTCTTCTTCGTTCCAATACGAAGCATCGGTTTGAGCATCTTTGAGGATTTTTTCAAAAAAAGCATTTTCAAAATCATTGAGTTCAAAAGTAGAAGATAGCCAATAGTCTAAGGATTGACAAGATTTATTGACTTGGAGATTGTAAGCAAGGGCTATATCGTTGGGGTCGTAACCTAATTTGTTCTTTTCCATAAATTTGAGAATGATTTTACCTATTTTTTTGCAAAGATACCAATATTTCAAATACTTAAAGGAGTCTTGAATTATTGAAATAATATTAATCTGGAATAAAAGCCTAAGTTAAATTTAATCAACCTTCTGAAAATCAGAGGGGTAGAAGTTTATTGACTTACGCCAAATTCCGCTACGGGTGAAATATGCCCACAACGTTCTTTTCATCGGAAATGAAATCTAATTAATTTCCTTAACGATTTACTATTACGAATAATCATACATATTAACCATTGCCAAGTCATTATAAAACGTATTCAAATTGAAATAATCATACAAAATTATTTCTTGGAGAATTTAATTAATTAAAAAATACTTATGGGAAAGCCGCTACTTTACTCATTTTTTAACGCTAAGACTGCGTTTAGTTCTCGAACATCTGATTTTTCGGAGGTTCAGAATAATCCGTCTGTGAGTGTAAATTCAAGGTTTCTTCAAGGAAAACTATACACTTTACTGATAGCGTTTTTGTGTTCTTTTATTTCAATCCATGAAATTTCTGCACAGACCGCTTCCAACATTTGTCCCGCTACAACGGTCAATTTAATGACCAAAATTGATAGCACGACAAAACCCCTTGGAGCAATCGTAACTTGGCATACAGGTACACCCGCAACGGCTCTCAACCGAGTCTCTAATCCCACCGCAGCCTTGGCAGGAACGTATTATGCGACCTACTATGATGGCGTAGCGATGTGTTATGGTGGTACTGTTGGACCTTTAACGGTTACAATTAATTCATGTATTCCAATGAATTATACTAACGTCTGTCCATTAGCTTTTGTGGATTTGATGTCCAAGGTAGATAGTACCGCAAAACCCGTAGGGAGTTTTGTGTCTTGGCATACAGGTACACCCGCAACCGCTGCCAATCGTGTAGCGAATCCTTCTATGGTAGGGACTTCGGGTGCATACTATGTAGCTTATTTTGACCCTATCAGTAATTGTTATGGTTCAACATCAGTAGCGGCGAATGTTACCATAAATACTTGTCCTCCATCAGTATTTACCTTGACAAATACGTGTCCATCGACAACCGTCAATTTGAATACAAAAGTTGATAGTACCTCAAAACCCGCAGGGACGTTTGTCTCATGGCATACAGGTACACCCGCAACCGCCGCTAACCGAGTAGCGAATCCTACGGCGGTGGGGACTTCTGGTTCATATTATGTAGCTTATTTTGACCCAATCAGTAATTGTTTTGGTGGTACATCATCGGCATTGACTGTTACTGTAACGGTTTGTACACCACCTTTGGCAATTGTTCAACCAACTCCAACGACAAAAACACCAAACACACCAGTTACAGGAACAGCCCCAACGGACTTAACGCCAACGGGAGGCGTAGGAACTTTGACGTATTCGGATGGTACAAACGACCCTCTTTGTACAGTACCATCAGGTTCATTGGCGTTGCCAGTGAGTAGCAACTTAACGGTGAATGCAAGTACAGGAGCATATTCATACACAACTCCTTCGACCCCAGGAACTTATGTTTTCTGTATCAAGGTTTGTGACAGTGCGACACCAACACCAAATTGTGTTTTAGGAAAATATACGGTGACAGTTCCGTCAAGTCCTTTGGCAATTGTTCAACCAACACCAACGATAAAAACACCAAACACACCAGTTACAGGAATAGCCCCAACGGACTTAGTACCAACGGGTGGAACGGGAACATTAACGTATTCAGATGGAACAAATGACCCTCTTTGTACAGTACCATCAGGTTCAACAGCATTGCCAGCAAGTAGCAACTTAACGGTGAATGCAAGTACAGGAGCATATTCATACACAACTCCTTCGACCCCAGGAACTTATGTTTTCTGTATCAAGGTTTGTGACAGTGCGACACCAACACCAAATTGTGTTTTAGGAAAATATACGGTTACAGTTCCGCCAAGTCCTTTGGCAATTGTAACGCCACCAACACAAACAGGTTTACCAAATACACCAAAAACAGGCATAGCCCCAACGGACTTAACTCCAACGGGTGGAACGGGAACTTTGACGTATTCAGATGGAACAAATGACCCTCTTTGTACAGTACCATCAGGTTCAACAGCATTGCCAGCAAGTAGCAACTTAACGGTGAATGCAAGTACAGGAGCATATAGCTACACAACTCCTTCGACACCAGGGACTTATGTTTTCTGTATCAAGGTTTGTGACAGTGCGACACCAACACCAAATTGTGTTTTAGGTAAATATACGGTTACCGTTGCTCCACCGCCTTGTAATGCAGGAACAACAGCTTTAACTTTAACAGGAACAGCCCAATCAAACGTATGTCCAGCCACAACGGCAGATTTAAATTCGATGGTATCTGGAACGTGTCCAGTAGGGTCAAGTATAGAATGGCATACAACTAATACAGGATTGAGTGCAGCTACGACGGTTTTGACTCCAACGGCAGTTTTGGCAGGAACGTATTATCCTGTGTGTCATGATGTTACGAATATGTGTTACAGTCCTGCCCCTTACGTAGGCGTAACCGTTACGATTGTAGCACCATGTCCAACGACATCAATTGTTAAAAATAATATTTGTCCAGCTACAACGGTTAATTTATTGACCCAAGTAAATATCACGACGGCAATTCCAGTAGGTACAACGGTTTCGTATCATACGGGTACACCCGCAACGGCAGCCAATGAGGTAGCAAGTCCAAGTGCTGTAACGGCAGGGTTTTATTATGTAGCTTATAAAGATGCCGCAAATAATTGTTACAGTCCTACGGGAACGGCAATCCAAGTAATTATTAATGGTTGTCCTCCTTTGACTCCGATTGCGAAGACGAATATTTGTCCAGCGACTTCGGTTAATTTATTAACGCAAGTAAATCTTACGACAGCTTTACCAGCGGGTACAACCCTTAGCTGGCATACAGGTACACCTGCAACGGCTGCCAACGAAATCGCAAACCCATCAATTGTAACGGCGGGTATTTATTATCCTGCCTACAAAGATGCAGCGAATAATTGTTACAGTCCGACGGGTAATCCGATACAAGTAACTATCAATGCTTGCCCTCCATTACCACCAATTGCTAAAACCAATATTTGTCCAGCTACGACGGTTAATTTATTGACCCAAGTAACTTTAACAGTGCCAGTACCTCTTGGAACGACAGTTTCATATCATACAGGTACACCTGCAACGGCTGCCAATCAAGTGGCTAATCCATCAAGTGTGGGTGCGGGGATGTATTATGTAGCGTATAAAGATGCTCTGAATAATTGTTACAGTCCAACAGCACCAATTCAAGTAACGATTAATACTTGTCCAGTGGTAAATATCAATTGCCCAAATCCATTGGCGGTGGCTTCTAAAACGAATCCTACTACTTGCGGAGGAACAGACGGCAGTATTTCAGTATCGGGCTTAACCGCTTCAACGACTTATTCAGTAAGTTATCAATTGAACGGAGGAACACCAGTATTGAATAGTTTGACGGCAGATTTGACTGGAAAAGTTACGATAACTGGCTTAGGCATAGGTTCTTATACGAAAATAAAAGTCGTATTCCCTTGTAAATCAGATTCAGTATCGACGGCTTTGTTTGGTCCAGCATCTTGTATTCCACCAGTTGTGACAGTACAAGACACTACCAAAAAAGTATGTGTTCCATTGGTGAATTTAGGACCTCCAAACAGTACGGTTAGTGCTTGTTCGGGTTATCCATTGGTGGCAGGGGCTTCGGCAACGGTTACGAATGTGGCAGGTCAGATTTGTATTACCTACGTTCCAAAACCAGGTTACTCAGGTACGGATTCGGTATGTGTGAGAGTATGTGACCCTGTGACGGGCGTTTGTTCAGAAATCAAAGTCCCTGTTACGATTCAACCAATTCCATTGGCAATTAATGACATCAACGCAACGATGATGAATATGCCAGTGTCGGGAAGTGTAGCGACGAATGATACCAAAATTTTACCAACCGATACTTTTGCACAACTCACAAACTTAACGCAGGGCGGAAGCATCGTATTCAATCCAAACGGAACATATACTTATACACCAGCAACAGGTTTTGTGGGTAAAGATTCGATTCGCTACTCGCTTTGTAGTGCAGGAAACTGTACCTTGGCTTGGTTGTATTTGACGGTTGTGAAACCAGATATTACGAAAAATCTTCCACCAGTTGCTCAAAATGATGTGGCTCAAACCAATATGGGCGTATCGGTTGCAGGGAATTTGGTAAGCAATGATTTTGATCCAGAAGGAGGTCCATTGAGAACTAATATTGTTCCTGTGGTATTCCCAACGCACGGAACGGTGACGATTAATCCAAACGGAACGTATGTCTATACGCCAGTTTTAGGGTACATCGGAACTGATACTTTCAAATATGAAGTGTGTGATGAATTGAATCAATGTGTGATTGCGGAGGCGACGATTTATATCCGTCCAGATTTGAATGGACCAAATATGAATGACAAGCCAAATGCACAAGACGATTCGTATCGTACGCCGATGAATATTCCAGTAACAGGAAACATTCGTAACAACGATTCAGACCCTAATGGTGACATTTTAGCAACTACGGTTGTAACACCTGCGGCTCATGGAACATTTGCTTTGAACTCAACGACGGGAGCATTTACTTACACACCAACCCCAGGTTATTACGGTCCAGACCAAGTAAAATACAAGGCTTGCGACCCATCTGGATTGTGTGATACGGCTACGGTTTATATCGTAGTAGAACCACCAGTACCAAATGCTCAGTTGGACATCAATATCACGAATGTCAACCAACCAGTTTCGGGTAATATTCTGACGAATGATAATGGCGGAGGATTAGCGATGACCTTAAACACCACGCCAATCAAAGCACCATCGCACGGAACGATAACGATTCTTCCAAACGGAAACTATACTTACACGCCAGCCGCTGGTTTTGTAGGGAAAGATTCTATTAGATATGTGATTTGTAATGCAGCCGCACTTTGCGATACAGCATGGTTGATGATTCAGGTAATTAATCCAAACCCTGCCATCAATGATGCACCAATTGCCAATGACGATGTAGCTCAAACACAAAAAAATACGCCTGTAAATGGCAAGGTGACTAATAATGACCTTGACCCAGACGGCGACCCGCTGACGGCTTCGGTAGTAACACAACCAGCCAACGGAACATTAGTCTTGAATCCTGACGGAACATATACTTATACGCCAAACCCTAATTTCACGGGCAAGGATAAGTTCCAATATCAGGTTTGTGATGCTCAGGGAGCTTGTGATACGGCTTGCGTAGTGATTACGATTACGCCAGACATCAACGGAGCGGTTAATGACAAACCAAATGCTCAGGACGATGCAGCCATTACGCAAATGGGTAAACCAGTAACCAGTTCATTAAGACCGAACGATTCTGACCCTAATGGTAATGCACTCACATATACAACAACGCCAGTAACACCACCAACCAACGGGACGGTAAGTATCTCAACAGGAGGTAATTACACTTACACACCAGCCCCAGGTTTCTATGGTACTGATAAGTTTAGATACAGAGTTTGTGATAATGGAGCTCCAAGTTTGTGTGATACCGCAACGGTTTATATTACCGTCATGCCAAATTCACCAGATGCTCAAAACGACATCAATATAACTTTTGTGAATAAGCCTGTTTCAGGTAATGTTTTGACGAATGATTCGAACAATGGTTTACCAATGACCGCCAATCCAGTCTTGACAGTTCCTGCCTCAAATGGAGTATTAACATTGACAGCTAACGGAACTTATACTTATCAACCTGCATTGAATTTTGTGGGTAAAGATTCAGCTCAATACGTAGTTTGTAATGTAGCAAGTCGTTGCGATACGGCATGGATTTATGTGACTGTGATTTCACCATCATTGACGACTAACAATCCTCCGATTGCTCAAAACGACAATGCACAAACATTGATGAATCAGCCAGTACCTGGGAAGGTTACGAACAATGATATCGACCCAGATGGCGACCCATTGACGGCAACTTTATTAGGTCAGCCATCAAATGGAGGCGTTATTATGAATCCTGACGGAACTTATACATACCAACCTGACCCAGGTTTTGTAGGTACAGATAAATTCTGTTATAAAGTTTGTGATTCAAAAAATGCTTGTGATTCGGCTTGCGTAACGGTAACAGTTTCACCAGATTTGAATGGAAATGCCAACGACAAACCAAACGCACAAGACGATGCAGTATTGACCAAAGTAAATACGCCAGTGTCAGGTTCGATGAAACCAAACGATTCTGATCCAAACGGAAATACTTTGACATATACAACTACGCCAGTTTCAGCACCAACAAACGGAACGGTGACGATTTCTTCAAATGGAAACTATGTCTATACACCTGCCAATAATTATGCAGGAACAGACAAGTTTACCTACAAAGTTTGCGATAATGGCGTACCAAGTTTGTGTGACACCGCAACGGTTTATATAACCATTACGCCAGCGAAAATTGATGCGGTCAATGACATTGCCAATACACCAAAGAATACTTCGGTTTCTGGAAATGTACAGACGAATGACGACCCACAAGGACAACCAGTTATTACAGGTATTATCTCAGGAGATGCACCTAAACATGGTGTCGTTACGATAAATCCAAACGGTTCTTATACCTACACACCAACAACAGGTTATGTAGGAAAAGACTCGGTAAGATACGTGATGTGTGTGAACGAGATTCCTTTGACAAAATGTGATACGGCATATATTTACTTCAACGTAATTGATACGCCAACGACACAAAATGATAAGCCAATTGCGAGCAACGATGTAGCCACCACGCCACAAGGAACGCCAGTAAAAGGAAATGTTTTGGGCAATGACCAAGACCCAGACGGCGACCCATTGACGGCTTCGGTTTGTGCGAATCCAAGTAATGGAACGTTGGTATTGTCTCCAAACGGGAATTATACTTATACGCCAATTGCAGGATTTGTAGGAAAAGATACCTTCAAATACAAAGTTTGTGATAATGGAAATCCAGTAAAATGTGATACGGGAACGGTTGAAATTGAAGTGAAAGCTATTGTGCCGCCTGCGGGAACAAACATTGCTCCACAAGCCAATGACGATGCCTTGATTACGAAAATGGATACGCCTAAATCGGGTAATGTTGGTACAAACGACATCGAACCAAATGCAGGACAAGTATTGACATTTACGCAATTGACAAGTCCTCCAAACGGAACATTGGTATTCAATAATACGACGGGTGCTTATACCTTCTCGCCAAGTCCAGGATTTGTAGGAAATACATCATTCAAATATAAAGTTTGTGATAATGGGAATCCTGTAAAATGTGATTCGGCAACGGTGATGATTACGGTATTGACGGGTGATAAAATCACTAAACCATTGGCAATCAACGACATCAACGTAACATTCGTAAATGTGCCAGTAGCTGGAAATGCTTTGACGAATGATGAGGCAAATGGAAATACAGTAACGACCACCTTAGTATCAGGTGCAAACGGAACACCGAAACACGGAGCGATTACCTTACTACCAAACGGGGAGTATTTCTATACACCAGCGACAGGATTTATCGGTAAAGATTCAGTTCAGTATTCGTTGTGTAATAATTTGATACCTGTTGAATGTGATTTGGCTTGGATATACGTAACCATTGCTCCATATCCTTCACCAACGGAAAATGATAAGCCAATTGCGATGCCAGATGTTGCGGTTACGGACAAAGGAAAACCAGTTTCAGGAAATGTTTTGGGCAATGATATTGACCCAGATGGTAATCCACTGACGGTTTCAGTAGTCAATAATCCAACGAATGGAACATTAGTCTTGAATCCAAACGGAACATTTACTTATACACCAAATCCAACGTTTGTGGGTACGGATGTATTCAAATACAAAGTTTGTGACAATGGTGTTCCAGCAAAATGTGACACGGCAACGGTAACGATAAAGGTATTACCAATCGACCCAACGGTCAATCCATTGGACAACAAAAAACCAACGGCTAATGATGATTTGGTAACCACTCAGGACGGAAAACCCGTAACAGGTTCGGCAGCTCCAAACGACAGTGATCCAGATTTGGGACAGACTTTGACCTTCACCGCAACCAGTTCACCAACGAACGGAAGCGTAACGATGCTACCAGACGGAACCTTCTCATACGTTCCAGTCCCAGGCTTTGTGGGTACAGATTCGTTCACTTATCAAGTGTGTGATAATGGAAATCCTGTAAAATGTGATTCGGCAACGGTGATTATCAAAATCGACCCATCGAGTACCAAACCTGATGCTGTTGATGATATTAACATCACACAAACAGGCAAACCTACGACGGGTAATGTTTTGACGAATGACAACTTGAACGGTTCACCAGTGACGGTTGCAGTGACGACACCGCCGACCAACGGAACGATTGTTATCAATCCAACGACGGGTGCCTATACGTACACACCAACCCCTGGATTTGTGGGTAAAGATTCTGTTCAATACAAAATCTGTAACAACCAAATCCCGACAGAATGTGATTCGGCTTGGATATTTATCAACGTTGCACCAACGCCTTTGGTAGGATTCAACAATCCTCCAATTGCCTCACACGACGTGAACACAACGCCAATGAACACGCCTGTAACGGGTAATGTAAGTGGCAACGATGTAGAATTTGATGCAGGACAAACATTGACTTTTGTGAGTCTCGGAAATCCTCCAAGCGGAACGGTGGTCATGAATCCGAATGGAAGTTACACGTACACGCCAGCCCCAGGATTTGTAGGAAATGATACCTTCAAATACAAAGTTTGTGACAATGGAAATCCATCGCTTTGCGATATGGCAAGCGTAACCATTACGGTAAATTACCCAACGATTCCACCAACAGGAAATCATCCTCCTGTGGCAGTTGATGACGTTGCAAGCGGACAAGTAGGAAAACCATTGACCATCAATGTGGGTACAAACGACAAAGAC
The DNA here is from genome assembly GCA_013298125.1 of Cytophagales bacterium. GTDB lineage: Bacteria > Bacteroidota > Bacteroidia > Cytophagales > Spirosomataceae > Arcicella. The sequence continues at coordinate 11,148 of JAAFJP010000027.1, forward strand.
CCAGACGGTAATCCGCTTGTGTTCACAGCAATCGGAGGAAATCCAAATGTAACGATTTCACCATCGGGTGTATTGACTTACACGCCTCAGATTGACCCAATTACGGGATTAATCATTGGAGGAAACACCGTTATTTACAAAGTATGTGACAACGGAAATCCAGCGAAGTGTGATACGGCAACGGTTTACTTATTGGTAACACCATCGACGACTAAACCATTGGCAGTCAATGACATCAATAGTACACCGATGAATACTTCGGTCACGGGAAGTGTCGCAACCAATGACGATAAAAAAGGTTTGCCAGCAACGTTCACGGTATTGACACCGCCAAGTAAAGCGACAGTCTTTGTGATGAATCCAGATGGTTCGTACAGTTATTTACCGAATACCAATTTTGTCGGTAAAGATTCTGTCAGATACCAAATCTGTAATAATCTCGTACCAGTAGAATGTAGCACAGCGTGGTTGTACATCAATGTGATTGCTCCACCAACGACCTCGAACGATAAGCCAGTGGCAAATCCAGATGCCGTTCAGACCTTGGCAAATACGCCCATTACGAGTACGGTCTTGAATAATGATACCGACCCAGAAGGGCAACCATTGACGGCAACGGTATTATCACCAACGAGCAACGGAACATTGGTATTGAATCCAAACGGAACATATACCTACACCCCAGCGATTGGTTTTATCGGTAAAGACAAGTTCAAATACCAAATCTGTGACAACGGCAATCCAGTAAAATGTGATACCGCCAGCGTAACGATTGATGTAAACCCGAAAACAACCCCAGCGGGTGCAAATGATGCTCCAATGGCACAAGATGATGCGGTGAGTTCAACGAAGAATATCCCTGTAACAGGTTCAGCCGCACCAAACGACTTTGAACCAAATGCAGGACAGACGCTTACGTTTACCACTATTTCATCGCCATTGAACGGAACGGTTACGATGCAAGCAAACGGAACATTCACTTATACCCCTGCCAATAATTTTGTGGGTGGTGATAGTTTCAAATACAAAGTTTGTGACAATGGAAGTCCAAGCAAATGTGATACGGCAACGGTTTATGTAACCATTTTACCAACGCCAGTACCATCTGCCACCGCTCCATTGGCAATTAATGATATTAACCTAACGCCTAAAAACACGGCGGTAACAGGTAATATCTTGACGAATGATGATAAGAAAGGCTTGCCAGTAACGACCACTATACTGACACCAGCCGTAAACGGAACATTGGTATTGGGTGCAAACGGGGCTTATACCTACACGCCAAATAACAATTTCGTAGGCAAAGATTCGGTTCGTTACGAAATCTGTAACAACAAAGTGCCAGCGGAATGCGACCAAGCATGGGTGTATATCACGGTAATAAGTCCACCAGCGACTACGCCAACGAATCCACCAATTGCGATGCCAGACGTAAACCAAACTTTGGTGAACAAGCCAGTAAGCGGAACAGTAGCCAACAACGACAGTGACCCAGATTTAGGACAGCTATTGTCATACACCAAACTAACGAATCCATTGAACGGAACGATTGCCTTCAACGGAGTCACGGGAGCATACACCTACACGCCTAACACAGGTTTCGTAGGTACGGATATGTTCACGTACAGAGTTTGTGATAATGGTTCGCCCGTACAATGTGCTTCGACGACGGTAACGATCAAGGTTACACCAGATTATAGCAACGGTGGCAACATCAAGCCAGTGGCGAACGATGATTTGTACTCGACTAACAAAGGTGTAGGTGTTTCGGGTAATGCTTCGTTCAACGACAGCGACCCTAATGCAGGTCAGACGTTAAGTTACGCAGCGATTTCAATCCCTGCCAACGGAACGGTAACGATGAATGCAGACGGTAGTTTTGCTTACGCTCCAAACGCTACGTTTGTAGGAACTGATAAATTCTTATACAAAATCTGTGACAATGGTATTCCTCAAATGTGTGATACCGCCACGATTTATATTAGTGTGAATCAACCACAAGCCGTAACGTGTGTAACCTTCACGATTAAAGCATTATTGGAAGGACCATATAGCACATCATCGGGTAAAATGACAACGACATTGAACCAAAGAGGATTGTTGCCAGGTCAAACACCAATCGGTCAATTTGCGATTGCAACACCAAACGGACAGCCTTACTCAGGTGCTCCTTGGAACTATGCAGGAACGGAAGCCATGCCAGTAGGCGGTTATCCAGCAACGGTAACGGACTGGGTTTTAGTCTCACTTCGTACGGATGAAACCAAAGCCAGCACGGTATTCAGAGCGGCAGCCTTATTACACGAAGACGGAACGATTAGTTTCTTGTCGCCATGTATTAGTGTTCCCAATGGTTCGTACTACGTGTTAGTTGAACATCGCAATCACATGGGAGTCATGTCACCAACGCCAGTACCAGTAACCAATGGGGTCTTGACACATGACTTTACTTTGGCAGAAGGCTATACTACCTCGAATCCTCCATCATTTGGACAAAAAGTTAAAGGTACGACTAATCCTAAGTTCGTGATGTACGCAGGTGATTTGAGAAAAGCCTTGTCGGCTGATAATTACGATATTAACTCCAATGACTCATCGACTTGGAAAATCCAGTCAGGGGTCTTTGACCAATATCGTTCAGGCGACTTGAACTTAAATGCAGATACCAATTCAAATGATAGTGCCATCTGGAAAGCCAATAGTGGTAAGTACTCGGCGGTGCAGCATTGATGAGGTAAATTAAATCCCTACCAAGGGTTCAAAACCCTTGGTAGGGTTGAAACTTCTCTTTCCCGTGGCTGGTGTCCTCACCAGATAATCGGGCGTAAGCATACACAAGAGTTGCTGTCGCATAAGTGTCTGGTCGGGAGACCAGCCACGGGGAGAAGCATTCTTTCTCTTTTCTCCCCTCTCTTTTGGAGAGGGGTCGGGGGTGAGGTTCTGCGACAAAAACATCAAAATCAGAAAATCCAAAAGTAGTTTTTAAATATTAATTGAGTTGTTTGAGCGTGCCAAAAATGTAGAAGTAATTGATTGAGAATGAACAAAAAACATTCATTCATTATCTCATTCAAATTTCAACAATTGAATCCACCTCAACCAATCTCCGCCAAGATTGCATATCCACCGCTAATTTGCTGTAAGGCAGATAGGGTATGAAAAATTAACAGTAAAGATTATTCCCAAACAAGTAAAAGAGCCAATGAAATTAATTCCGTTTTCATTCATTTTTTAATTGATTCAGAATAATTCAATACTACAAATTAAACAATTCAAACAAATTATTCACATGAGAAAACTACTATTCTCCTTGTTCTCCACGATGCTTTTTATGATGAGCATTGTTGGGACCGCCCAAGCACAAGATGATGTAGGTCCTTATGGAAAGTACGACGTGAGATTTACAACCAAAGCCATTGATTGTAACGTCTCTCCGAAAAAGCTGACCGTAATGCTACAAGTGAGGGCAACAACCCCAGCCGATACGTTTCGTATGTGTAATGCGAACTATCGTTTTCGTTACAAATCCACCCAAATCAGGAGTTACTTCAATGACCCACCTCCCATTAAGCGAGACCCCATTGTGAGTCAAATTCTGGTGAGTCAGGATAACTATTCGAGTGGTTCTCCTGCCAATAATTCAGCATACAATGCCACTACGGTAAACGGTTCATCGGAAGGTACGACGGATGGTTTAATTTCTGTGAATACCATATTTGCAGGTAATAAGCCAGGAGTTTTAGTAACAAATGATTGGACAACGGTGGTTTGTGTTGCTTTTGATATTGACCCAAGCACCAATTGTTTTCAGTTATTGTGGGACGACAATGTGACATTTCCTGTAACGGGAATGACAGGGGTTTACAATTCTGTAATCGCATCAAACGGGTCATTAATTGATTATAAAGAACTTTCAGTTAATGCGGGCGGTACATTCGGAAATCTAAGTGTCTGTGTGAATGACATTTGTACGCCTATTTTAGCGAAAAATGACATCAACCAAACTCCATTTAACACCCCTGTAAGCGGTACAGTGGCATTGAATGATATTGGTACAGGTCTAACTTTTGCGAAAACTGGTGGACCTTTAAACGGTTCAATTGTTTTTAATGCAAACGGTACTTATACTTACACGCCCAATCCAACTTTTGTAGGAACTGACATTGTTCAGTATCAAATTACGGATGCAAACGGCAAAACCAGTACCGCAACTTTATACATTACCGTACTGCCCAAAGGCGTAGTAGCTGGTCCGAATACTAAACCAGTCGCTCAGGCTGACCAAAGTTCGACCAATCCAAGTACGCCCGTTTCTGGACAAGTATTGAATAATGACTATGATTTAGACGGAAATCCTTTGACGGTAACAACCACGCCAGTAGTTGCTCCTACGAATGGTACAGTCGTACTAAATGCCAATGGAACGTACACCTACACGCCTAATCCAGGTTTTACGGGGATAGATTCTTTTGATTATCAGGTTTGTGATAATCAGAATCCTGCCTTGTGTAGTGTTGCCAAAGTAACGATTTATGTCAATCCAAGTTCGTCGGGAAGTGGTAATAACAATCAAAAACCAACAGCGAACCAAGATGCGTATATCACAGGCAAAGGCGTTCCTTTGACAACGGGTAATGTTTTATTGAATGATAGCGACCCAAATTCAGGTCAAATTCTAACGGTCAATACAACGCCAGTAGCATTACCTTTGAATGGAACAGTTACTTTAAATCCAAACGGTACATTTACTTACACACCAAATCCTACTTTTGTGGGTACGGACGTATTTACGTATCAAGTTTGTGATAATGGTACTCCTCAGTTGTGTAGCACGGCACAGGTATTAATTACCATAAATGCTCCTGCCTCACAACCACCAGTAGTAGGTAATCCAGCGACTCCTCCAACAACACCCGAGGATGGTGGACCATACACTTTCTGTATGCCCATCACTGACCCCGATGCAGGAGATACCTTTACGGCAAGTCTTTGCAGCCCAGCGATTCCAGCATCAGTAGGAACAGCTACGGCAGCGATTGTAAACGGTCAAGTGTGTATAACCTTCACACCAGCACCTAACTACAATGGTATCGTGCCTGTATGTGTGAAGGTATGTGATAGCTTTGGCAATTGTGTAGAAAAAACGGTCAATATCACCGTCACCAATACACCAGATCCATTGGTCATTACACCAACCCCACAAACGGTTGTAGAAGATTCTCAGAATAATACTTTCTGTGTGCCTTTCACTTCGGCGGATGCCAATAATGGAGCGGTAAGTTTGGTAAGTTGTGGAAATCCTCAAAATGGTTCATATACAGCCACGGCGGATAATGCCAACAAAAGAATTTGTTTCACCTATACCCCAATCGGGAATTATAGTGGACCAGATAATATTTGTTTGACAATCACGGACGTAAACGGACAAACACAAAACGTGAACTTCCCGATTACGGTAACACCAACGCCAGATGCTCCTGTGTTTACTTTGCCAGCCACCACTACGGTAGGTTCAACACCTCAGAAAAACTGTTATACCATAACAGATGCTGACGGTGCAAACGACCCACATACGGCTTCGCTTTGTAATACACCAACCAACGGAACGGCAGTAGTAGCCATCGAAAACGGACAAGTTTGTGTGACTTACACGCCTACCAATCCAAATGTAGCGGGTACGGATGTATTGTGTATCAAAGTTTGTGATACCAATAATCCAACGGTTTGCACAACTCAGACGACCAACGTAGTGATTGTTCCAAGTAATAATCCTCCTGTGATTGGAAATCCATCAGGACCTGTTACGACCCCAGAAGACGGTGGTCCATACACGTTCTGTATGCCAGTAACCGACCCAGATGCAGGAAATACCTTCACGGCAAGTCTTTGCACGCCAGCAATTCCCGCTTCGGTAGGAACAGCAACTGTGCAAATGGTAGGCAATCAAGTTTGTGTAACTTTCACACCCGCACCTAATTATAACGGTGTCGTACCAGTATGTGTGAAGGTTTGTGATAATACAGGCAATTGTGTAGAAAAAACGGTTAATATCACCGTAACTAATACACCAGACCCCTTGATTATCACACCACCAACCAAAACCGTTGCAGAAGATTCACAGAATAATTCTTACTGTGTGCCTTTCACTTCGGCGGATGCCAATAACGGAATCGTGAGTATTGTAAGTTGTGGAAATCCTCAAAAAGGTTCATACACCGCAACGACTGACAACGCCAACAAACAAATCTGTATCGTCTATACGCCAGTGGCAAATTACAGCGGACCAGATAATATTTGTTTGACTTTGACCGATGCTAACGGAAATGTTCAAAATGTGAACTTCCCCATCACGGTTACGCCAGTGGCTGATGCTCCTGTGTTTACGTTGCCAACAACGAGTCCAGTAGGTTCAACGCCACAAAAAGTTTGTTATCCAATAACAGATTTAGATGGTGCAAATGACCCACATACGGTTTCACTTTGTAATGTACCCACCAACGGAACGGCAGTGACAACGATTGAGAATAATCAGGTTTGTATTGTTTATACGCCAAGTAATTTGGCTTTGGCAAGTGTGGACGTTTTATGTGTAAAAGTTTGTGACACCAATGCCCCAACGGTATGTTCACAACAAACCACGACCATCGTCTATACACCAACCAACAACCCTCCTGTGGTATCAACGCCAAGTCCAATTTCGACTTCGCCAGGTACACCTAAGACGGTTTGTATGACGGTAACAGACCCAGATGCAAGTAGCACTTCATTTACAGCAAGTCTTTGTTCAACTCCTACCAAAGGGACAGCAACGGTTTCAGTAAATAGTAGTACAAATCCTCAGCAAGTATGCGTAACCTACACGCCAAATGCGGGTACATCAGGCACAGAGACGCTTTGTGTGAAAGTTTGTGATAATCAAAACAACTGTACAAATATTAATGTACCCGTTACGATTGCTCAATCACCTGTACCTCCTGTAGTTATTTTCCCTCCATTTGTCGTACCAGAAGATTCTATCGGAACCATCTGTACGCCAATCATTGATGCTAACGTAGGTGATACGCACACGGTTACTTTCTGTGGAAATATCAAAAACGGAACGGCTCAGGCTCAGGTGGTAAACGGACAGTTGTGTATTACGTACATTCCCAATCCTAATTTCTTCGGACAGGATTCTATCTGTGTACGTATTTGTGACCAAACGGGACTTTGTACTAACGTAAAAGTACCTGTAACGGTATTGAATCGTAATGATGCACCCATTGCTACGGGCGATATTAACATCACCACGATTGGTACTACGGTAGGTGGTAATGTGTTAATCAATGATTCAGACCCAGACAATGACCCAATGACGGTTAGTTTAGTTACAACTACCTTAAACGGTGTGTTGGTCTTGAATCCTAACGGAACGTACTCATACAAACCAAATCCAGGTTTTACGGGTACAGACACGTTCAAGTATAAAGTATGTGATAACGGGAATCCTCAGCTATGCTCACAAGCAACAGCCATCATTAAGGTTGTTGACCCAAACGCACCCTCGGGAAACCAATTGGCGCCTGTTGCCATTAATGACAACACTCAAACCCCTTCAGGCTTGCCATTAGTAATAAATGTAAAAGTTAACGATTATGATCCAGAAGGAGGTTTGTTGGGAACACCAACAATTGTTAGTGGCTCTGGACCATTAAACGGTACGTTAACTCAGAATGCAGATGGAACTTTCTTATATACCCCTAAACCAGGTTTTGTAGGGACAGATTCGTTTTCATATCAAATTTGTAACAATGCCACACCTCAGAAATGTGACATCGCAACAGTTACCATCAATGTAGTTGGTCCTCCTACAACCCCTGGGGGCGGACAGACCAACTTACCTCCTGTTGCAAATCTTGACGTTAAATCAACAGTCGTGAATACGCCTCTTTTGGGAGCTTTAACCTTCTTGGCTTATGACCCTAACGTTGGGCAAACACTCACATTCTCTTTACAGTCGGGTGCTTTGAACGGCACAGCTTTTGTGAATGCAAACGGTTCGTATGTTTATACACCAAATGCAGGTTTTACGGGTTCAGACTCGTTTACTTACAAAGTCTGTGACAACGGTACACCTCAAATGTGTGCCGTGAATACCGTGATGATTGTAGTAAGTAACGGAACGATGCCTCCTGGTGGAATTACAACGGTGAAACCAGTAGCAACGGACGACAATGCCAGTACACAGAAAAATACCAACGTGATAGTTTATGTAAAAATGAACGACTATATCACCAACGGAGGTGTTTTGACGAATCCTGTTTTATTATCAGGTAGTGGACCATTGAACGGAACGGTGATTACCAATGCAGACGGAACATTTACGTACAAGCCAAACAATGGATTTACGGGCGTGGATTATTTCAAATACGTGATTTATAACTCAGCCAACACGGCACAGGCAGATACCGCCTTAGTTACGATTAACGTATTAAACGGAAATACGCCAATTGACCCGAGCAATCCTGGGGTGAATTTACCACCGACTGCCGTAGATGATGTGACCCAAACGCAATCGAATACTTCGGTTTCGGGAACGGTGGCAGCCAACGATTCAGATCCAAACGTAGGTCAAACTTTGACTTATACGGTAATGAATAATCCATCGAATGGAACGGTAGTAATGCAACCAAATGGCTCGTATGTTTATACCCCTAATTTCAATTTTGTGGGTAATGAGATGTTCACGTACAAAGTGTGTGATAATGGTATTCCTCAGAAATGTGCGATGGCAACGGCTTATATTCAAGTCAAACCAAAAGCCAATACGCCACCATCTTTGGGTAATTTAGCCACCACGCCACAAGTACCAGCGGGTGGGAAGGTCAAGATTTGCTTGCCAATCACCGACCCCGATGTGGCTGATTTACATACCGTTACGCCTTGTGGAGCATTGAATGGTTCGGTTTCTTATTCGATAGATAATTCCGTTACACCGCATCAAGTTTGTGCAGAATACACGCCCAATGCAGGTTTCTCAGGAACGGACTCTATTTGTGTAAGAGTATGTGATAGCTTCGGAAATTGTACGACGAAGAAATATCCTGTCACGGTGATTGGTACGCCAAAACCACCAGTGATTGTGGTACAACCATTTGTCGTAAAAGAAGATAGCACGGCTACGATTTGTGTTCCGATTAATGATGCAGATGCAGGAGATTCGCACACGGTTTCTTTGTGTAATCAACCTATGCACGGAAGCGTAAATGCAGTGGTGAACAATAGTACAAATCCACATCAATTGTGTATTACCTACACGCCTGTGGCAAACTACTACGGTTCAGACCAAATCTGTATCAAAGTGTGTGATTCTTACGGACAATGTACCAATGTAACGTTCCCAGTAACGATTCAGAATGTGAATGACCCACCAGTTGCGGTTAATGACATCAATATCGCTTCGCCAGGAACGCCATCAACGGGTAATGTCTTGACCAACGATACTGACCCAGACGGAGGCGTATTGACCGTTACAGGTGTAACGACTCAACCAACGAAGGGTACAGTAACGATGAATCCAAACGGAACTTATACTTATACACCATTCCCTGGAACATCGGGAGCGGATTCGTTCAAGTACGAAGTTTGTGATAACGGAATACCAAAAATGTGTAGCATTGCTACGGTGACGATTAATATTGTCGATACAAATCCAGGTACAGGGGGAAATAATCCTCCCGTGGCAAATGGTGATGTAACGGTAACTATTAAAGGTACACCTGTGGTAATCAACGTAAAAGCCAACGATTCAGACCCTGATGCGGGACAATTGTTGGGTAATCCAACCATCATCACCCAAGGTACAAATGGTAATGCCGTCGTCAATCCAGACGGAACGGTTACTTACACGCCAAATGCAGGTTTTGTGGGTAAAGATGCTTTTGCGTATCAGGTTTGTGATAATGGAATTCCTCAAAAATGCTCTTCAACTTTGGTTTGTGTCGATGTAAAAGATACCAATCCAACGACTCCGAAGAACAATCCTCCATCGGCTTCGCATGATGCTTATGCAGGAAATACAGGAAATCCAATTGTAGGCAATGTAAGTTTGAACGATACTGACCCAGACGGCAATCCACTGACGTATGCCTTGGTATCGAATCCTTCAAACGGAACAATTACTTTCAATACGAACGGAACGTTTACCTATAATCCAGCACCTGGATTTGCGGGTACGGATACCTTCCAGTATCAGGTTTGTGATAATGGTATTCCGAAAATGTGTTCATTCGCAACGGTTACCTTAGTGGTATCGAATCCAAATCCAGGAGGGGGGGGCAATCCAGTAAATCGTCCACCAGTAGCGATTGATAACTATTCGGCAACGCCAATGAATACGCCAATCAACATCAATGTAAAATCAAACGATTATGACCTTGATGCGGGTTCAAACGGTGTATTGGGCTTACCAATGTTATCACAATTCCCAGCGAATGGAACGGCAATTGTAAACTTCGACGGAACGATTAAATACACGCCAAACGCAGGTTTTGTGGGTATGGATATGTTCAAGTATCGTATTTGCGATGGTGGTGGACTGTGTAGCGAAGCGATTGTTTCGGTGAATGTAACTGGTTCGCCAATTACGACCAATAATCCACCAGTAGCTACGAATGATTCGAAGACAGGAGTGAAAAATAGCTTGATTTCTGGTTCAGTTGCCTTCAATGACATGGATCCAGATGCAGGTCAAACGCTTTCTTATACTTCAACGTCTCAGCCAGCTAACGGAACACTATTCTTCAATAGCAACGGAACGTACTCGTATATTCCAAACGCAGGATTCGTAGGTGTGGATGTATTCACGTATAAAGTGTGTGATAACGGAAATCCAATGTTGTGTTCGGCAGCATCGGTAACATTGACGGTTACAGATTTGACACCACCAGTAGGAGGGGGGAATACGCCACCAGTAGCCATCGTAGATTACGCTGCTACGCCTCGCAACGTGCCAGTAACTATCAATGTACTGTCAAATGACTACGATTTGTACGGAGGAGTTTTAGGATTACCAGTCAAATTGACTAATCCTTTAAACGGTTCAGTATCTCTGAATAGTAGTGGAATGTTTGTCTATACGCCAAATTCGGGCTTTACGGGAGTGGATTCATTTACCTATCAGGTTTGTGATGATGGTTCACCAGTTCAATGTGCTACTACAACGGCTTACATCAATGTTGTAGCTCCTCCTGGACCCGTGTTACCACCAAATCTTCCACCAGTTGCCATTGACGACTCGAAAATGACGACCAAAGGAACGCCCGTTAGCGGTACCGTTGCTATGAATGACTACGACCCAAATCTTGGACAAACGATTTCGTTCACGAAATTGACTAATCCACAAAGAGGTTCGGTAGTATTTAATTCAGACGGTAGCTATACGTACACGCCAAACGCTGGATACGTAGGAAACGACTACTTTACTTACAAAGTTTGCGACAACTTGGGCTTGTGTACCAACGCAACGGCTTATATCACTATTTTGGATAAAGCCTGCCAAGAAATCGAATTGAAAGTATTGTTGGAAGGACCTTATAATTCATCGACGGGTTTAATGACCACCATCTTAAACCAAAGAGGATTATTGCCAGGGCAGTCACCTGTGGGTGGTTTTGGCGTTCCAACGCCAGCGGGTCAGCCTTATGCGATTCCACCGTTTGCTTATAATGGTACAGAAAGTTTGACGAGCTATCCAACGACGGTGACGGACTGGGTTTTGGTTTCATTAAGAACCAGCACCTTGGCGAATAGCACGGTATTGAGAGCGGCGGGTCTTCTCCACAATGACGGAACGATTACGTTTGTGAATCCATGTTTTGATATTCCAGAGGGAAGTTACCACATTGTTGTAGAACACCGCAACCACATGGGCGTGATGTCGAGTAGTAAAGTAGCCTTGACGGGCGGAAAAATCATCTACGATTTTACCACTCAGGACTCTTATTCTATCTCGAATCCACCTTCATTTGGTCAGAAACGCAATACCACGACGGGTAAATACACGATGTATGCAGGGGATGTCAATAAAACATTGAAAATCGACAACTACGATATCAATGCCAATGACTCCAAAGTTTGGAAAGGCTTATCGGGCGTATTTGACCGATATATGCACACCGACTTTAACCTCAATGCAGACACCAATTTCCAAGATAGTGCTTTGTGGAAATTGAATAGTGGTAGATACTCGGCAGTGGATCATTGATAGGGAATGTCCGTAAAACCTCACCCCCGACCCCTCTCCAATGGAGAGGGGAGAAAGCGGACGAATGCTCCCCTCTCCATCGGAGAGGGGCTGGGGGTGAGGTTTTTCTTCGGACTAAATATTTACACAAAAAAAGCAACCTTTTGGCTTAATTTTTGCTCTCAATTCATTAGATTTTTGTGCAAAATTTCGCTGAATTTTCAGAAGAAAAAATACTAAAATAACCGCCATATTTTTTTAAGTTATTAAGTTATTAAGTTTCAAAGTTGTTAAGTTTTTGTTTACGCTAAAACTTAACAATTTATCAACTTAACAACTTAACAACTTCAACAAGTCGGCACAAATCTTATTCGCCATGAATAAAAAAAATATTCCAGTTTTGGGGATATTGTTACTTTCGAGTAGCGGTATTTTCGCCCAAGAGTTGGGGTCTGGACAGTTCGATGTGAGAGTTGCTACTAACAAAATTAATTGTGCCAGTGGCAGACTTTCGGTGGACGTTCAGGTAAAAGCACATGATGAAAAATCAACTTTTTTCATGGGCGATGCCAACTACCGTCTGAATTACAATCCTTCCATTATCCGTAACCCCAGCATCAATAAACAAGTAAATTTTACCAATGTAGGCGATACCAATAGTCCTAATTATGGGTCACACAACCTCAATGGGAGTGTAGCTCGTATGAACGAAGGTATCATCTCTTTGAATACTTTTTATGCAGGTGCTGGAAATGCCCAAAAGGTTGATAATAAGGATTTTATGACGATTTCGACCCTTGAATTTGACATCGCTGATTTGAAAAAAACAGTCGAAATCAAATGGCAAGAGGGCGAAGGTAAGAGCTTCCCATGTACGGGTATGAACGAAGTACACGCCCGCAAGGACGCATCGGGTAATTTGGATTATGACCTAAAAATTACCCAAGCCCAAGGCACTTTCGAGTCACTTTCAATCAACCTTGCTGAGGTTTGCAAAAGTAGCTCTTTACCCATCCAAGGGGCAGATTCTTTCTTTATTCCCGAAGGTTTTTCACCCGATGGAGACGGAGCAAACGATAAATTCGTGATTAAAAACCCCGATGGTTTATCGCTCGGCATTGAAGTATTTGACCGCAACGGCGTGGTCGTTTACAAAAACGAAGAATACAAAAACGATTGGGACGGAAAAGCCAACCAAGAAGGTTTTTCACAAGAACGTCCAGTAAAACCAGGTACTTATTATTATGTGGTTAAACGTGGAGATGGTAAAACGTTTACTCGTTATATGACGATATTGCATTAGGATTAGGGATTAGGGATTAGGGAATTTGGGATTAGGGATTAGTGTTTTTCCGTGGCTGGTGTCCCCACCAGACACTTGTGCGACAGCAATACTTATGTATGCTTACGCCTGACTGTCTGGTGAGGACACCAGCCACGGGGAAGACATTGTCTATTGAAAATTGACCATTGAGAATTAAATCCATTTTTTAATTTTCAATGCTCAATTTTCAATGCTCAATGTGCAAGTGAAAATTGCACACAAAACCATTCACCGCTTAGGTAAAAAATATTACACAATTTTATAAATCATGAGAAAAGTAATTGCCGCCACTTTTACTTGTCTGATATTGTCTTGTTTTGCGTGGGCATCCTTTGCTCAAAACGCCAGATTCGACCTCAGATTAGTCCCTAAGTCGTACGATTGTGCGACCAAAGAAGTCATTGTAGTCATTCAAGTAAGAGCCAAAGATGCTAATACTGCCAATTCATTCAACATGGGAAATGCCAATTTCCGATTTGAAGTTCCAGGGAGATTCTTTGGAAAGGCGAGAGTTGTCTCACACGAAAACTTTTCGAGCGTTGCTCCATCAAGTGATTTCAATTATAATGCCCTCAATCTCAATGGCTCAAAATTATCCAACGATGGTTCTTTGGGGATTTATTCGGTTAATATCATCTATTCGGGCAACGGAACGGGAGCCAAGAGAGTAGATAAAGACTGGATAAATATAGTCTGTGTAGCAATTCCCTTTGATGATATTAAATCAGATTGTGTTGATATTCGTATCAAATCCACCACTGATTTCCCAGTTTCAGGACTAACCGAAATTGTATTCAACCCTAATGCCCCAGGAGGGTATGAAGAGATTGAATTTAAAGAAGGAAATATTGATACCCAAGCAACCATCTGTATTCAAGGGCTTTGCGGTAATGTCATCATGGCAAAACCAGATTATTACAATGTGGCTTACAATACTATGTACAGTAGCAATGCCCTTTTGAATGATATAAAATTGGGTAAGCTAAAAATGAAAACTACGCCCATTACTCAACCCCAAAACGGTTCTATTTCTTTCAATATCAATGGCGACTTCTCATATACTCCCAACAACGGTTTTGTCGGTTTAGATTCAACCCAGTACGAAGTCTGTGATGAAGTAAATAATTGTGCCAAAACGTGGATTTATTTCAACGTAAAAAATGCAGCAATCCTTGCTAATAACGATTATAAACTCCTGACGTATAATACATCAGGTTCAGGCAGTCTTATCCTCAATGACATCCCTTCAACGGGTATCACCATCAAGACCAATGCTATCAAAAACGCCCAAAACGGAACAGCCACCATCAATGCCGATGGGACGTATAATTACACGCCCAACAACGGATTTTATGGAACAGACTCCTTGCAATACGAAATTTGTAATGGGGCAAATGTATGTTCGAGAGCATGGTTGTACATCAGCGTATTGAATCCCAAAGCACCTTATGCCATTCGTGATTACAACACCACTTTATCGGGTGTTTCAGTGAATGGAAATGCTTTGAGTAATGACATTATTGCCACCGCAGATGCCGCTGGGGCAGTTTTATGGGCAAATACTACTTTTATTACCAATACCAAAAACGGTACAATGACCATTGCCGCCAACGGTGCTTATACTTACACGCCTAATGGTGGTTTTGTAGGCAAAGACTCCGCTCAATATGAAGTTTGTAATGGTGTAAATATCTGCAAAAACGAATGGATTGTGATAACCGTCAATGGTGCCAATGCAGGTGTTTTGGCAGTCAGAGATGTACAAAATACCAGTATGAATATGGCGGTGAGTGGAAATGTTTTGACTAACGATATTCCATCGACGGGCTTGACGGTAAAATTGACCAGTTTGACCCAACCACTACACGGTTCAATCAATATTTCAACTTCGGGAGCATACACCTACACACCCGCTTCGGGTTATGTGGGCAAAGATTCTATCCAATACGAAGCCTGTAATTCATCCAATGTTTGCTCAAAAGCGTGGTTGGTGATTAATACCACAGGACCAAATCCCTTGGCAGTCAGAGATGTGTATGCTGGAAATATCAACAACAACATTCAAGGTAATTTATTAACCAATGATACCCCATCTGGTGGTTTGACTTTGAATATCAATCTCTTATCCAATCCTAAAAAAGGAGGAGTTTCGATAAGTTCAAACGGATTATTTACTTATACACCATCCAACGGTTTTGTGGGTAAAGATTCCTTGCAATATGAAGTAACCAATGGAAATGGCGTGAAGTCGAGTGCTTGGGCAGTTTTCACCGTCACGGGACCAGCCCCATTGGCAGTTCGTGATACTTTCACGGGTGCAATGAACGCTCCCATTACGGGAAATATTCTTTCAAACGATACCCCAACGGGTGGTGTCCAAGTCATTATCAGTCCATTCCCAACGCCTTTGCGTGGTAGTTTAACATTGAGTTCAAACGGGGCATTTACGTACACACCCATCAATGGATACGTAGGTAAAGATTCCATTCAATATGAAATCACGGATGCCAATGGCTTAAAATCAAAGGCTTGGGCGGTGTTTACGGTTACAGGGGCATCTGTGCAGGCAGTGCGTGATACATACGTGGGAAGTGTAAATTCACCAATTACGGGTAATGTTTTAACAAACGATACACCAACGGGTGGGGTGACAGTTATCATAAACCCCTTTCCAACCCCTAAAAACGGTAGTCTCACCATGAGTACCAATGGAGGGTTTTCTTACACACCCTCAAACGGTTACGTAGGCAAAGATTCTATTCAATACGAAATCACGGATGCGAACGGAATGAAGTCGAAAGCGTATGCAGTTTTTACCGTAAATGGACCAAATCCAGTGGCTCAAAATGATGTAGTTACCACACCAAAAGGCAGTCCAATTACTAAAAATGTATTAACCAATGATACGCCAACGGGTGGAGTTACCATCAACACTACGCCAAAAACACAACCTAAAAACGGTACGGCAAGTATTGCTCCAAACGGAAATATTCAATACACACCCAATCCAAATTTTGTGGGGAAAGATTCTGTTCAATACGAAATCTCAGACCCAAATGGTTTAAAATCAACGGCTTGGTTGGTAGTAGAAGTAACGAGTCCAGTAGTGATAAACAAAGCTCCAACGCCTCAGAATGATACTTTTACAGGAAATCAGATTACAGGTAATGTAAAATTAAACGATACTGACCCCGACGGAAATCCATTGACCGTAACTACAACGCCATCAGTTGCTCCACAAAACGGAACATTGATTTTATATCCAGATGGAAGTTTCAGCTATACCCCAAATCCTAATTTTGTCGGGGTGGATTTATTCCAATACGAAGTATGCGATAATGGAAATCCAAAAATGTGTAGCAAGGCAATCGTAACGCTTACCGTGACAGCCCCTGTGAGTACGATGGCGGATTTGTCTTTGACTAAATCGGTCACGCAGAAAAAAGTAGCGGTGGGCGATTTGGTTACGTATTCTATTATGGTAAAAAATGAAGGACAAACCCCTGCAACGGGCGTAACGGTCAAAGACATGATGCCCGCTGGCGTTCAGTACCAAACCAATGCCACGGCATTTGGAACATACAGTAATGCAACGGGCATTTGGAATATCGGAACAATCCCCGCAGGTCAAACAGTAACTTTATTGATTTCCGTAAAAGTTTTAGGTCAAGGAACATTCTTTAACCGTGCAGAAGTTTTGACGATGGACGGCACAGACCCAGATTCTAAGGTAGGTAATTCTATGCAAACACCCGCCCAAAACGGTGGAAAAAGTCCATTATTAGAAGATGACTACGCCTCAACGTGCTTCTACGTACCCGTAGAAATGTGTGAAAATTTAGGAGATGAATTTGATATTTCTGTTCCATCAGGATATAGCCAAATTCAATGGTACAAAAACGGAGTAGCCATTCAAGGAGCGACAAGTTCAACCCTTCGAGTGAATACCGCAGGAGAATACACCTTCACAACTTTTGAAGGTTCATGCCCCGCAGGAGGTTGTTGTCCCGCTGTTTTTGTCATGATTTCATGCTGTAAACCAAATATTTGTGCACCGTATAGTGTTGTGAAAACTAAATCAGGGAGGAAATAAGATTTTAAATTACAAGGTTACGAGGTTACAAAGTTTTGTTTTTGTGGTGTCAGAAGTATCCAGAGATTAGATTTGACAATTTTTTCAAATCTAATCTCAAATATAATCAATTATTATCCTTTCTATCAACCCTCCCAAGGGTTCAAAACCCTTGGGAGGGCTTATGATGAGAATATCTTTTCCAAATGCTCAACTAAGAACTAAGTAAAATGAAAAAATATATTTTATCAATAACCCTTTTGCTGGCTTCCATGCAAATATTTGCACAACAAGAAGCCATGTACACCCAGTATAGTTTCAACCCCACCGCTATCAATCCAGCGATGACTTCGGGTTCAAACGAAATCAACGGTAGGGTTATTTACCGTAAACGATTTTTGGGTGGAGACTTTGAGGGCGACCCCCAAACCCAAGCTGTAGCCTTAGAATTACCTTTGGCAAACGAAAAGATGAATTTGGGACTACAAATTTATAATGACGTGGCGGGTATCATCAAATCGACGGGTGCTTACGGAATCTATAATTATAAAGCCAAATTCAACGATAATTTGAGCCTCACCATGGGCATACAGGCAGGAATGACCAATTTTAGGGCAGATTTTACCAGCGTTCAACTCATCGACCCCCGTGATCCAAACTTTGGTCAGAACATCAATAAATCTTTGATGAGCGTAGGTTCGGGTTTTAAATTGAGCAATGAAAAATGGTTTGTAGCGGTCTCCGTACCCCAATTAATCCGAACAGATTTGAGTATCATCGTCAATCCAAATTCCAAGTACAGTGCTTCCAACGCAAGGTTTTTATTCGGTATGGTGGGTTATGATTTTAGATTGAATAGAATGCTTAAATTAGAAACCAACGTCTTAGCAAAAGTCATAGAAAATGCCCCAGTAGCATTTGATTATAATGCTAAATTTGGTTTTCACGATAAGTTTTTCTTAGGTGGCTCACTCAGAACAGCCAATGATAAATTCAACGAAAATAGTGGACAAACACGCTTAGGAGACGCTTTTATAGGTATGATGGAAGTACAATTGACTGACCAAATCCGTTTTGGGTATGCCTATAATTTAGCGACCAACAAAGGAAATTACAGTACAGGTTCGCATGAGATAATGTTGGCTTATAAGTTTGTTAAGAGTAGAGAATTGGAGGTTATTAATCCGAGGTTTTAGAGATGACTAAAATCTCGGATTATCTCGGGCGAGGTTTAGACTTGCCAACAACTTTTATCCACTGAACTGAATTTACGGAAGCATTCTCAATACTATATTCTTTTCTCAATCTGATGTCTCCATCTAAACCTGTCATAGAAGTAAAAATGGATTCTAAAAGCCCTTCTTTTGACTCTTGCACAAAGTTTGCGGGCAGTTTCTTAGATACATCGACAAAACTATAACCCGATTCTTCTGAGTAAATTTGTTTAATCCCAACAATTGTTATTTCCTGATTGCATCTATTTTCTAATTTCATGGTGTTATAAATACTTTGGTCATAGCTTGTGGTTACATCTCCATCAGACCAGAGTGTTTTATATTTTTGAGTCTCAGTTCCATACCTTGAATTTCTCTCATAACAGACCCTACAATCATATCCTCCATATTTTTTGTCAATAGATTTCAGTAAATTATCTACTTGAATTTTACTCTTTTTCATGTAATCGGCATACTTTCTTTTGGCTTCCAGTTCGGCTTCCAATTTTTCTTGTGCTTTTTTGGCACTCATTTCATTTTCAACTTCAATATTTTCTACGGTATATCTGAAATGAACTTGTTTGGCAGCATTATATAGTTTCTGATTACGACCCGTAATTTTACTTTTTTCATATCTATCTTCTCCTCCAGCTGTATATGTTTCAAGCATCAAATCCATCAATATATTAGCATCTTTATCAGTAGATAGCTTTATTTTGCCAGCCCATCCGCCTTTTGGAGAAAATGCTGAATTACTAACGCAAGGTTCACCAATGGATTTATTTTCTCTAACTTTTCTAAAATTTGTTACCTCAAAAACTTGTGGTTTTGGAGTAATCAGAGCAAAACTGTCTTTTGTGATGATATCTGCATAACACTCACAATCATTGTAAGGACTGAGTCTCAAAACTGCTTTATTGTTGTATTCACCCAAGTAAACAGGCTTATCAATATACGTAAGAGCAGATTTGGGTTTTACTAAATTTTCAATTCTGAATTTCAGATTAGACTTGTAGGTAATGAATCTCCATTTTGGACTATATCCTTCGGGGTATTTTCCTTCTACGTCAATCGCAAGATTCTTGGCTAACCTTACTCTGGTATTCTTGGGATTCTTTTCTGGAATTTTCGAGTTTTCTACAAAATCTTTTTCTCGGATTTCTGAATATTTTGGACGGCTGTTTACATTAGCCTTACTTTTAACTAAACCAGTTTGTTCAACTGTATTTTTTGATTCACGGTAAAGCTTCTCAGCTTTCCCAGCTGTATTACGTGTATTTTTAATTCCCCTATCTGCGTTAGTTAAGTTTCTATTCAAATCATTAACGGTGGCACATGAAGTAGTTAAAATTACTAATGGAAATAAGTATGATAGAGAAAAAGTTTTCATTACGAATTAGTTTTTAAAGTTAAAATTAAATATTCACGCTAAAATGCTCGTCAAAATTCAATTTTCTACGTCTGGATGCAAAAATTTTGTAATTATTAGTCATTAGTACCTCCCCAATAGTCAGATTATAACTCTTTAAGTGTTTGCCATTTATCAAAAAAGCTCGATGAATTCTGTGAAACTGGTAACAGCCTAAGGCTTTTTCAAAGGTTTTTAAAGTTCTTGCGATGGTGATTTTCTTACCATTTTGCAAATGTAAATGCGTATAGTTTTCTTCTGCTTCAAGGAGGATTATTTCGGAAAGATGAACTCTAACTTTATTTTTGAAAAGAATTAGATAATCATCTTTAACTGTTTCGAATTGATAAATTTTTGATTTCATGGGGTTTGAGATAAGTTGATGTTGTTAGCAATATTCGTTAATAATCCTTCAATAAATTTAAATGAATACCCGTATTCAGGTGTACTCTACCACCAATATCTTCAAAGACTGATTGGCAACTGGTGATTTGCGTAAGGGTTACTTGATGTTTGATGGTTACTTTGGCTGATGGTGGTGGAACAGTTCCTCTATTCCAAGTGGTAGGAGAATTCCAATTGCCACTTTCAACTGTTACATAATCCCCACAAGGGTCAAAGAAACTGGCTGGATAGCGGATTTTGCCAATGTATGGAGCTATTGCCTTACCATTTATTTTGATAAAATCACCTCCAAAAAACACATCATTTTTACTAATAGCTGTACTATTAATTTTGTCAAAATCTTTAATATCAACACATAAATTACTGGTAGATACAAAAGATTTATTATAAAAATCGTAAGCCATAAAATCTTTGCAAGTAGTACTGCCAACAATACTCACATCACCGCCCAAAAATAAGTAACACCCCTTCGATGCAATTGAATTGAAAGTTTCAAAAGAATTTATTGACGGAGTTGGAGTATTTAAAACACTTCCTGTTGTTGAATTAACTGATGCAAAACTTTTTTTTTGGACACCCCCAATTGATGAAAAATACCCGCCTATCCAAATATTATCTGTGCTTGTAGAGAAAAGAGTTCTGATTCTACCAAATGTGCTAAGAGTTGGATTCCAGTTAGTAAGCGAAAGAGATGGTAATAAATAGGATGCACCTCCTACTCTGGTTTGTGTTGAAATCGTATTAAATTCACCTCCAACATACAACCGATTATTGGAAATGTGCATTGCGAGGACACTACTGTTAGGATTTGGTGACCAACTATTTAAAACCCCTGTATTCCTATCAATAGCAAATAAGTTTTGTCTTCCACTACCTCCACTTGGTTCATTTAATTGTCCTCCTATAAACACGAATTGATTATTAGCTTCTAATGAGTAGGCAAATCCCAGGTCAGGGGTATTCCAGTTTAGGATGGTACCAGTATTGATGTTATACCCTACAACAGAACTTGTTTGAAAGGTATTTTGGTTAACCAAGTTTTTTAATGTGTACCCAGCAATGTATAATGTATTATCAATAATTTTTAGAGCATGAACACTTGCTCTTGAACTGTTTTTGATAAGATTAAATGGTAATAAGGCATCCGTCTGAGAATTAACCATATAAACTCCATCTCGTTTAGCCCCGTTGATGTGGCTGAAAGTTCCACCCATAAAAAGGTTGTTACCGGCAAAAGTCATTGTCGTAACATCACTCAAAATATCTCCGACTGGTTCTGGACTCCAACTTTCAAAACTGCCGTTGGTGATGTTTAACTTAACAGCATCATTGATTTTTCGCTCAAAATTTGCTTGTGAATTATCATTATTGGTTATAAATAGTTTCTCTAAATGTTCCCCAACCACAAATAAAGAGTTTCCTACAACCTTCATTTCTTTGGCTGTTGCTATCATGTTAAAATATTTTGTCCACAATACCCCGCTTGCAGTAGGTAAGTTTATCAGTGATAGATTTATAGCGGTAATTCTTGTATCGAAAGTGCCTCTCGTAAACACATAAAGAATATTGTTATGAACTGTTAAAGAAGTTACCTCAGCTACAAAGTAAAGACTGTTATTAATATTTCCAGATGAACTTGATACTTGAAAAAGGTAAGTAAAAGTTTGCCCTGTCGTAGTATCTACCGAAGCACAATTATGTTTTTGATTACTTAGAACAGGTGCGGCATTATTGAAAAAACCACCTCCAATAATTATTTTATCTTCATAAAAATCTAAATCCGAATATGTACCTGTTAATCCGCTTGCCCAATTTGGAGTTGGATTCCACGCCCTCACGTTGCCAGTTCCAATCTGAATAGAAGCAGCTTTTAAACGACTTACACCACCAACCATATTAAAATCTCCGATAATATAAAGTGAATTTCCTCTGGCATATATGCCCGTTATGCCACTGCCAGTTGCGGTATTAGTTCCTGTAACGGCTGGTACCCAAGATAATAATTGTTTTGTAGTTACATTTATTGCCGATAAATTCCCAGCGGTTTGTCCCCCAATTTGACTTACGTTTAACCCTCCAAAATAGAGTATTCCATTGTGAAAAAGGATTCTTGCTTGTACAGAAGCACCTACACTTACAGGGATTGAAAAATTAGGCTCAAAAGTATTATCTGCCAAAATGTGTTCTATTCGTACACTTGGTAAAGTGGTATTTTCACTTTCACGGTAATAACTACCAAAAACATAAAAACCTCCATTACCGTCTGGTGTACTGCTAAAAATATAACCAATAATTTTAGGGAAGTTGAGATTTGGTTGGTCAGATGTTGTGGTAAATAAAGCACCTCCACCCGTATATTTCCCCACAGCGGTAAAATTGCCCCCTACTATTAATGTGTCTCCTCTGGTAATCATAGCATTTACTCGACCCGTTGGTGAATATACGGGAGGGGTTTCTGTTTGGGCTTTTACTAAATTGGAAAAAGTTAAATTCAAAAAAATAATAAATGGAAGTAAGATTTTTTTCATGATTTAGATTATTTAAATCTTGATTTCAATAATTAAAAATTATACGTTCAAATTTCCACGAATTATTTTGCAAGAACAACCTGCGAATGCGGGGTATTTATTGGGCAATAAAAAAACCGTCCTGTTTGGAACGGCTTGGGGTTGGAGGGTTTTAATTTTCTGGGAAGTATTTTTTTATGAGAGATTTATACTGTTTTGTTTGGCGGATATTATCGAATGCTTTTGTTTCATCTAAATCTCTAAGACGATAATCTAACCATTTATTTTTTGTTTCATAGTCATAGATATATTTCTTACTTAGTGCCTTTTTTAGCCAGTATATGGCATTATTTACATCACCTTCCTCTGAGTAAAATGCTGCCAATAGGAAAGAATTACTCGTTAAGGTCTCATAGCGTGTATTTTCTTTTACTAATTTTATGGTATTTTTTATATCATTTTTATATTTTGCTGAAAATACAATTTGTGGAATATTCTGATAGCTTGGATTAATCTTGATGGCTTTTTGATAATAAAGATATGACCAGAGGTAGTCTCCTAAGTTATCTGTTTCCCTTAAAACTAAATGTGCGTAGCACGACCCCAATGTTACGTAAGTATCTATCAAAAGGTATTCATTGCAACTTGTTTGAAGGTTAATGAATACCCTTAAATTATCAATTGCATCATCAAATGAATCTTTATTAATAATATTTAAACCACTATTATGATGTGAAAGACCTAACCAAAAGTATGACTCAGCATAGTTTGGATTAAAGTGAATTGCCTTTTGGAAAAACTTAATAGACTTTTCATAGTCTTTCAATCCAAAATAGCTTTTTCCAAGACCTAAATAGACCATTTCAGCGGTAGAATCAATATTAATTGCTTTCTCAAATAGTTTTATAGCATCACTATACTTTTGTTGTTCATTCAGGGAATTACCCCAATTATAGTATGCTTTATTATAGAGACTGTCTAATGATATTGCTTTTTGATAATGTTGATTAGCAATATCATATTTTTTTTGGCGGTTATACTGTAAAGCTAAATTATTGTAAGTTCTTGCATTATTTGGGACTAATCGTAAGTATTCATTGTAGTTATCAATAACTTTTTTATCATTTCCTATTAACTGATTTAGATAGCCTAATTCAAAATAATTTTCAGATAACTTACTGTATGACTGTATAACTTTGTCCAATTTTTCTATATTTTGCCTAATAATTTCCTTTTGGACTTCATTAAGAAAGGTAGCTTGTTGGAACGCAATCGTGTTATCTTTAACTTCCAAATGCACTTTCATAGCCTCTATTCTTGGATAATCAAATTGAGTTTTTTCTAACAAATTTAGTGCTACTTGGAGTTCTTGAATGGTCGTTTTAATTTCATTATTTTGATTATTCTGTTTCAACTTATCCCCTAAAAGTGATAAATTTCTATCCTCAATTTCTAAAAAATAGTGATTCGCCTTAATCTGTAATGCCTGAATCAAATTACTTTTTAAGAAATCTTTACCTTCTTGATATTCAGGGATAGAAGGTATCTTTTCAAAATAATATAAAGCACAATCGTTTTCAGGAAGTATAAGATTGTTTTTTTCAAAAGCTGACTGAAAAAACTCGTAATTTTTTTTTGTGGCATTATCAGCTTTGTATTTTGCTTGTTTTAAGAGTTTGTCGATTACAACATTTTTATCATTAGTAAAATCAGAATAATCTATTTCTTCTTTAATAGTTCCAGAAATAACATCAGCAAGGACAAAATCTTTATTCCCCCTAACTTCTGGATTCTGTTTTGAATTAAATTTATTGACTTTATCCTTTATATATTTTTCTACTTCTCCGAGGGTTACAATATTGTTTTTCTTCTCCCCAGCCTTTATTCCATCCGCTAATCCTTGTAATCCTTGAATCAGATAATAAGAGAAAAGACCACGACCCCCGCCAAATTTGTCAGATTCTTTGGATATTTCATTTGGTTGACATGAAAGAATTTTAATAAAATTTCCCCAGTCATCATTTAATTGTAATGCTGTAACCTTTTGCCCTTTTTCACCACCTACTAAACCTCCTGCATGACAAGCGTCTGCAATAAAGATTACTTTTACTTCTTTCTCTTTGCGGATATAATCTTCAAAAATATTCTTTAATTCTGATAATTTCAAAAAGCCTGAACCGCTTGATTTAAAATAGTTTCCATTAGGAGAATCATGGAGAAGAAGTAAAGTTTCATCACCTGATTCTGTATCTCCATGACCTGCAAAATAAAAATATACTCTATCATGCGGTCTCAAATCTTTCTTAATATTAGTCAGTTTGTTCATAATATTAGACCGTAACGCTGTTGAATCCGTAAACAAGTGAATATTCTTTTGTGGAATTTTAAGATTATGTAAAAGATACCCAGCAAAATAACTGGCATCTTTATCTGCATAATTCAAATCCTTAATATTTTCATATTCCGACACCCCAATAACCACAGCATAAGTTTCTCCTTTTGTTTCAGACTCATTTTCAGTATCAAGAATAAGGTCGTTATAGTCCCCTCTATTTTGAGATTGTTTAATTTTTCCTCCAAAAACCTCTTTATCATAATCTCCTTCAATGGTTGGAACTTGTTTTTTTGAAGTTGCCCTCATTGTTTGTTTTACATTATCAAATAACTGCGAATAAGTCGCTCTCGCATTCATATTATTCAAAGCCCAAGCCACAGAATAAGATAACCCTCCAACATTTTGACCATTTTTTAATTTGAATTCATAACTTCTGTGTTTATCATCAGAACCCGTAAATAAAACATATTTTCCAAGACCAATTGGCTTATTATCTACTTTCAATAAATCATAATAACCTGAAAAATTTATGCTACCTTCTGCATTTATGGGTGTACGTTCGCCTATTTGGTTACCTCTGTCTCTATCGCCAGTACCGGAGTAACAGCAATCTAAAATCAGGAATATTTCACCGTTTTCACCTACTTTTTGTCTAAGTTCTTTAATCCATTTTCCTATATCATCGTCTATTATTAAGGAAGATTTTACATTTTTAGCGTTGGTAGTGAAGGCATCATAAGGTACTATTGCTTCATCTTTTCCATCGGTCTCATTGTTACTACCTTCTATCTGATTTCCATGCCCGGCATAGTGAATAACTATAATATCATCTTTCTTTGCTTCATCTTTTAATTGTTTAATTTTTTGTAATATTCCATCCTTTGTAGCTTTATTATCATAGAGACAGGAAATACTACTATCATTAAAACCCTGATTGATTAAAGCGTTTTTTATAAAGATTGAACTGTTAAGTGAAGATTTTGATTCCCATGAATTGGAATATTTGTAGTCACTAATAGCGATAAGTAAAGCCTTTTTATTTTGTGAAGAGCCTTGGATAGTGATAAAAATAAAGCTCCAAAGTAGCATTAGTGATTTTTTCATGCTTTAAAACCTAAGATTATAAAAGAATATACCTTTTTCTAATGTAGCTAACATTTCGTTTGCCAACTGCCCGTATTCATGATTTTTTATCTTGATTATACTTCTAAGTTGTTCAATTGCCATAGTCCTATCATTTGTTTTCAGATACGCTAATGCTAAATACCATTGTGCATTTTCTTGAATAAAAGTATCGGAAGAATCCAAACTGAGGGGTTTCAATACCTCAATTGCTTTATTATTGGTATTTAAAGCTAAAAGGCTTACACCTTTGTATAGATTTTCACAATTGGTATTTGATTTATTTTCAATCAATTTAACAAATTTCTCATACTGTTTTTGTCTATATAAATTTAATAAAATGGGGTCTGGACAAGCATTTTCATTAGCTCCCAAACCTTCATCAATTTGATACTCAATTGAGTTTGAAATTTTGGATAAATTATTTGACTCCCACACAACTCCCCCCACAACCACCAACACACAAGCCGCTGCCACATACACCCACATACGCTTGTATAATGGAACTACCTTTTGAGGGGTATTTGTTTCTTGCATAACAGGCTCATAATCAGGTACTTTCTTGGTAATAATCTCCCGAATTTTATACTCAAAACTAATCTCTTCCAGAGCATTCAGCATGGGGCTTAATTCATCAAATTTTGCCTTTAATTCGGGTTCATTGTTGAGCCTGTCTCTGAAACGCTCCTCTCTGTTTGGCGGAAGAAGCCCCTTTAAATAGCCTTGAATGTCTCGTATGTCTTTGTCTGAAAGCATTATTTATTGGGTTTGGAGTTTCATTAATCTGCGTAATTCTTCCAAACATTTAGGATGTTTATTATCAATTGTACCCGCTACTATCCCTATTTCTTGGGCAGTTTCTTTACTTGTTTGTCCATCACCAAACTTACCCCCAAAGTATTTACTATTGATGATTTTCTTGCAAGTGTCGCCAAGTCTATCAATTGCTCTTCGTAATCTGAATTTTAAATCCTCAAAATCATAAAAATCGTTGATTTCATCAATACTTCCACCCAAAATTGGATAATTATCGCTCAGTCCTTCTACTTCTCTTCTGGCTATTCTCGTTCTTCTCCTTACTTCATCAATCCATTTATGATGACAAATCTCAATAAAATAGGTAAAAATTGTTGCTTTCTGTTGCTTGTCGGTATCAATAGGTCGCCATTCATAAAAACCAACGATTATGGGTTTATGGGGTATTATTTTTAATCGTTTACTGAAAGAACTAAAAGCGGTACTCCAAGTAGCATCTGAGTCCTCTTTTGTTCCATTTCTTGACTTAATATAATGCTCAACTGGATGTTCTGTTTTTTCGTGTAATTCAATAATGGCTGAATTATTATTTGATTCTATTTTTTTATAAATACTTCCCGCAAGGTCAAAATCGCCACTGCTTTCAGCCGTTTTCAAATCTTTAATTTCTTTGTCCTCAAAATGCCAGCTTTTTATACGACTCGTAATATTATCATACACCAATTGCACCTCATGGCAACGTTTGGAAATTAATCTTAAAAAGTAAGGATTATAAATCTCTTCTAAATAAAGTAAATAATCTATAATAGGCTGTTTGTCAGAGCTTTGCAATAATAATTCTAAATCTTCTTCTTCTTTTTCTTCTAATAAATTACCATAATTTATAATTAGTTTGTTGTATATAGTTTGAATATTTTGACCCAATAACTGATTATTTTTTATCTGTTTAGCGTAGCCGTAAGCCATGTAATTTGCATAAGGCAAATCTCCAATAATTGCCCCTTTCAATAAACTGGTATAAAGTATTTCTTCGGTCATGTTGGTAGGTTTTTTAAGTCAATTTTCAACAAAATAATTGTCCCATTTCCAGGGCTACTCTCAACGGTTAGTTTGCCTTTTAGTTCAGTTTCGGCTCTGAATTTTAGGTTTTTTAGACCCATCCCCGCCTTTCGGGTTTTGTTCATATCAAAGCCGATTCCATTGTCATCAATCCTTAGTCTGAGTTCTTTTTCGTCTTTACTGAGGTCAATCCCAACCTCTGTAGCTCTGGCGTGTTTTTCGATATTATGAACCGACTCAGTAATGATTCTAAATAGATTTTCAGCCACAAAAGGGTTAAGATTTAAAGGTGTTTTAGGCAATGATAATTTATAAGATGGGTCATAATTATGCTCGTATAGACTTATTAATTCGCTAACTAAGTCCTTGTTATTTAGAGAGTTCGTACTTAATCTATGAGGGATTTTCATGAGATTTTTATAAACATCATCTAATTCATTTACTTTCTCTTCAAAGGTTTTTGAGGCATTTTCAGTAGTCGATTTTTCACTCAAAAAATTACTAAAAAATTTCTTTATCTGTAAAATATCATGCCCTATTTCATCGTGCAAATCTCTCGCAATGCGTTTGCGTTCTTCGTCTTGAATGATGGTTTCTGACTCAAAAACTTTACGACGGGCTACTTCGAGGTCAGAGCGTTCTTGTCGGAAACGATACACAATGCCAATCGTCAAAAAGAACATTTCTACAAAAGTTCCTGCATAAAATAAATCGTGTACCGTCTGTATCGGAATCCCGCTATAATCAGACATTACGTCTAAGGTGCTAATGAGTACGATAGGGGCAGTTGCCGCCAAAAAAAACCACGAAGGCGAATATTCTTTCTTGATACTGACAAACAAGTGATAATAAGTAATGACGGCATTGACTGTAATTAAAGGATAAAACAGATTTCGAGCATAATAAAGCACCTCCCCAAATCCAATAAATCCGATGAGAAGTACACACATCATAATCATTGTAATTCTACTTACTTTAAAAAACCACGAAGGCTTCTGAGTATCTACTTTTAAATATTGTTCTGCTAAGAGTAAATAACTCATATTGGACAAGCACAAAAAGGTAGCAAAAGCATTTTTA
This sequence comes from Cytophagales bacterium, assembly GCA_013298125.1. Classification (GTDB taxonomy): domain Bacteria; phylum Bacteroidota; class Bacteroidia; order Cytophagales; family Spirosomataceae; genus Arcicella. The sequence continues at coordinate 40,653 of JAAFJP010000027.1, forward strand.
TTTCTGACAAATTCGGGTAGTTTTTCAAAAATGAAATAGGTAAAATCGTTATAACAAAAGGCAATTCCAAACGACCAAACCAAGCAAAAGAAGTAGTACAAATACAGCTTCTCTCTGTAAAAAACGAAAAGAATAAAACTGAAAATCATCATCAAAAACAAACAACCGAGGTAGGTATTATAAACTATTTCCCCTTTTTTGACTATCAGATTGGTCTCCGAAGGATTTGCCACCATCAAAAAAGGTAATGATAAATGGTAGGCTTCGTTATAAATCCTGATGTAAACCGTCGTGTTCCGTTTAGGTTCAAGATTTACAGGAATTACCAAATATTGGCTGGCAACAAACCTCTCAGATAACGGTACAACTCTTCCAGTATGAAAACTATTGAGTTTCCCTGCACTATCTGCCCACAAAACATTCAAACTATCAATCCCTTTGGTAATGATTCTGACGGGAATTGTAGCATTACTTTTATTATAAAAAACAGTCTTCAACCATACCGCTTTTACGTGTTTTTCAAAGGCAATTGGAATGGCTTTTGTATCGTTCCAATCCTTGATTTGTGATAGAATTTTATAGTCTTTTATGGGATTTTTTTCTTCAGAAAATGCCCACTGAGCTGTCATTTCGTTAGTTTTGAACAATGAATCAACTTGTACAATTGACTGAGCCAGCGTACTAAAAGATGAGATTAAAAACAGAAATACGACCCGTAAAAATTTTATCATTTTGTGTTATGTGTTGTATGAAATTAAAATTAGAAAATTTTGCCTTTAAATAACTGATAATCAATTAAATACACAAATAAGTCCTAACTTATAATCTCTAACACCTACTGTAAATATCCATGCTTCGTGGCAATCATCACCAAGTTTGCGGCAGTTTTTGCCCCAAATTTTTTCAATAGTGTATCTCGATAATCTCTTATGGTATTATTAGAGAGGTTCATTTTATTGGCAATTTCTCGGCTGGTGATACCATCTGCAATATATCTCAATAATTTTCTCTCACGGTCATTAATCACAATTGCTTCTGCATCGTCAGGGAAGGTCATTTTTTTGAATAGATTTTTTTCGATATATTCTTTTTTATCCCACGCCACCGCTCTAATGGCTTCTCTAAATTCTTGGGCTTCAACTTTTTTACTCAAATAACCTTTTGCCCCTTTTGCTTTTGAATTTATGATGTAAGTTGGTGCTTCTTCACCTGATAAAATAATGGGTAAAATGTCTATTTTATTTTCTTTGATAAAATCCAAAATCTCATAACCTTTCAAAAAAGGGTCTTCATTTAATCTATTATTGGGAAGTTGTAAATCCAAAATAATTACGTCAAAATGAGTCATTTGTAATTGTTCTAAAACCTCTCGAACAGTGCTTGCCGTTTTTAGAATACTGAAATCTTCGGAGTCTTCTAAATACTTTGAAAAACTGTCGATGATAGCACGATGGTCTTCGGCAAACAAGATTTTTATAGGGCTATTTGACTGATTAATTTTCATAAGTCATTGATTTAAAGCACGATGTTAGCTATTTATGATTTTAATGATACAAATATCCTATCTCTTCTCCAAAAATATACCCCGCAAATGCAGGGTATATTTATTTAGTTTCAAAAATCTATTATGATAGAGCCGTTCTTAGTATAATGTTGAAACTTTTGCTTAAATATTTCTATGGATTTTTCAGAGGTAATATCAAATAAATGAAGCGTTTTGGGGTCTTCGATATATTTCCACATCAGGCTATTTTTGCGTAAAATAGGCTTTTGGTCAATATTATTCATGGGCAATTCTATTTTAGCGAAAAAATTAAAAATATGGTCTTTAATCGTTGCAACCCAGCCTTTAATTTGTTTTTTTTCAAGGTAAAAAGCGATACCCAAAAACAACGAAATCACGACTGTTAGATGTTGTTTGCATTCATCAGAAGTAGCAAAACGACCAATTTCAACGTAATCGTTTTTTTCATTTAAGACATTCTTCAATTTGAATCCAAACGAAGATTCACAGGGGAATTTGTCTTCTTCGGGGTACATAAAACTGAGCGTACCCAGCACTTTCTGATTTTCGGGAGATACGGCTATCAGAACTTCGTGCCTAAATTTTCGACCTTTTAACTTGTTGATATCCAAACCACCAAAACACTTTTTGTAAACTTTTCTTACTAAATCATGAGCTTCCAAAATCTGTTCTGGACTCTCCGCTAATTTGATTTGTATTTGCATGACGATAGAGGGTTTAAGTTTATTTACCCTCTATCGTTTATCAGATTAACAGTCTCATTTTTTTAGTACATTTTTTTGAAAGAAAATATGTTTAGGAACGTTACTTTATTGGATTCCCATTCTTTAAACTCATTTTAGGAAATAACAACCCCGTTTTTTTACAATACTGAATATATTTTTCTCCAAAATGCTTTGTCAATAATTTCTCTTCCTGTGTAATTCTATGCCAATACGTAAGAGTAATTAGTCCCAAACAGATTACAAAAACATTCCATGCTTCCAACCAAATAAGCGTTCCAATCATCGTACAAATAGCCCCTGTATAGCTTGGGTGTCGTATTTTACCATAAATGCCTACATCGACAATCTGATGTCCTTCCTTGATTTCGGTAATATTACTGAAATAATAAGCGAGTTTTTTGATAGCATAAATCCTCAAAGCCATTCCACCCCAAATCATTCCGAAGCCTACAATTGAGGAGGTACTGATTGAAAATTTATGAGTCGTTTTTAACGCCCATTCAACCACGGCGAGGTTGTGGATGATAATTGCCATCCCCAAAATACCTAGCATAGAGTATTTATCATCTGGATTCAATAAATCAGATTTACTCATGGGAGGTTGCGTGCTAAACAATACAACGAGGGCTAAAATGACACCCCAAATCTGGATGTCATTGACAATAGAAGGATTCACGATAAACCCCGAACCAATTAAGATTCCGATGGTTAAAATGATTGAAATGGAGGATTGAATTTTCTTTTTCATAAGAATTGACTTTTAAGTTCAATCCTTAATCGTTTTGGAAAATGGTAAACTCATTTTTTTGAAAAAAAATAAAAAAGCCGCAACCTGACGAATCAGATTACGGCTTTTTCATAGCATAGGTTAAAGAGTTTATTACTATTATTGAACAGCAATTTGACGGCTTACTGTTGTGGGTTTAGTCGTTACCAAGTTTACTTCTTTTACTATGGTTTCATTACCTTTTGAAAACTCAAAGGTATATTTTCCATCCTCTAATTCACTCATGTCATACTTTGCATGATAGCTTTTATCTTTCTTACCTACATGGTCTGTTACTAAAATTTCTCCTTTTGAGTCCTTTAGAACAACGGTCAAATCCTTATCTGTTGATTTTTCAATTAACACGTTCATTTTCAATGAGTTCACACTCTGGTACATTCCAACATCAAAGGTTTTTGCTTTGGTTGGGTCGGCGTTTTTATCGCCTGCGTTAGAGATAAAAGAGAGGGCGGACAAAGCTGCGATTGCGAAAGTTTTTGCTAATGTTTTCATTTTCTTATTTGTTTAGAAATTGTTGTTTAAATTTTAAATAACGTTTAGAAATACTATTAAAATATTTGTGCCAAAATATTAAATAATTGGTAGTCAGTGATTTAGATATTTATTTTGAAAATAAGATTGTTCGTTTTTGATACAATCATTGTCCACTTGTGAACATTTTACTTACTCAACCACAATCTGACGATTACTTTCAGTTGGTGTTTCAGTAGCTAAGTTCACTTCTTTTACAATTTTCTCGCCGCCTTTAATAAACTCAAAAGTATATTTTCCATCTTCCAAACCACTCAGGTCAAACTTACCATGATACTTCTTTGAATTCTTGCCGATTCTTTCCGAGTAAAGTTCCTCACCACTCTCATTTTTCAAAACAACTGTCAGATTAGCATCTGTATTTTTTTCAATCATAACGTTCATTTTCAACGTATTTATGGATTGATACATTCCTACTTCAAAAGTCTTTGATTTAGTAGGAGCAACGCCACGATTCGAAGCGTTTGAGATAAAAGTCATGGCAGACAAAGCTGCAATTGCGAAAGTTTTTGCTAAATTTTTCATTTTTTTATTTGTTTAGAATGTTTTTTGTTAAATTTTTTTGTTTAGATAAATTATAATTTTTCACAGATAGGTTAAATTTATTTTATTTTGTTAAATAGGTTTAATTAATTGATTTATAGTTGTTTATGATTTTAAATGTTTAGAGAAATTATTTTTTAAAATTATTAGATTTAGTATTATTTCGTGATTTTAGATTTAGTATTAATGTTGTTTAGAGCTTTGTTGTTCCGTTTTGTTGAGTCAAAGTTACGTGTTAAAACCAGTACCATGCAATACATATTAGCTAATCGGTCATTTTACTTGATTGAATGGTAAAATTTCGGGACATTGAGCTGATTTTAACGATGAGTGGTAGGGTAAATTTGATGAATGGTAAACGAATTTTGAAGACTTTTTCATCAAGTTCAAATAAGAGATGCAGGGGCAGAGAGATAAGTTGCATGGAAGATTGAGAAAAATTAGAATATTTAATTTTCATCCTCTTATTTTGTAAAAGGTATCCAGTAAAATTTAGTAGGCAGTAAAACAAACATAATAATTATTCCATTTCAGATGAAGTAAAAAATGATACCAAATCCAGCCCACTGCAAACTTTATACTGCCTACTACTAATACTCAATCAAAAACTATTCATATGTCCCATCAATCTCTAATCCTAACTCAGAAGGCAGGTAAAGATTTATCAAAACTTCAAAAGCAATTTAATGCTAATGTAAAGAAAATCAATGAGTTAAAACAACAGTTAAAGGACGATGAAGCCGCTTTGAGACTGATTGTTACCAAGATTCAAGCTGAGATTATCCCCGTTGAGCAAAAGCATTTTGAGAAAATTACGGAATTGGTGTATGTTTTCGATAAACACCATGATGATTCGTTTTTCAAGAAAAAAGAAAAAGCCAAGATTGCGGATTTCATCATTAATAAATCCCAAGAGCTGATTGAAGGCACGGGAAATGAAGAATTGAAAGCCCTTTATGATAAATATGCCGATGAATCTTTTGACGAAATGAATGCCGAGGCAGAAGGTTTGACGGCTGATTTGATGAAAAATATGATGTCGTCAATGTTTGGCGTAGAGTTTGACGACGACGCAGACGTGAGCGACCCGCACAAGATGCAGGAGTATATGGCGAGAAAAATGGAGGAAAAACAAGCCGAGGTAGAAGCCAAAAAAGCAAAGAAAAAGAAAACGGATAAGCAAATCGAGAAAGAGGAAAAAATAAAGGAAGAAGCCAAGAACATCAGCAAAGCCGCCCGCAGTATTTATACCGACTTAGTAAAAGCCTTCCACCCCGACCGTGAACGTGACGAAACCGAACGTGACCGCAAGACCGAAATCATGAAGCGGGTTACACAGGCGTATGAGAAAGATGATTTATTTGAATTGTTAAGATTAAAAATAGAACTACAAGGCTCTGATATTGAATCACTTACGATGGCGGATGAGCAATTGAAGTATTACAATAAAATCTTGAAAGAACAAGTCAGAGAGTTAGAAGAAGCCCTTTGGCAACTACGTATGCAAGGTTCTGGACCGATGGGAGGCGAAGATTTATTATCGAGATTTGGCGGTGATGAAAAGACCATGAAGGCAAAAATCACTCGTCAAGTTAATAAGTTGAAAAACAATATCAAGATGGTTGAGCAAGATATTATTGCCCTCGGAGTCAAAGAAAATATGCGGAGATTCTTGAAAGATTATCAAATCCAAAGCGATTTTGATGATGATTTTATAAACTTTTTACCACCTGGATTTTTTAGGTAAAAGTAAAATTATAGCTTACTATTTTTCTCTAATCTGCGGAATCTATCCATTTTAGTATAGATTCCGCAGATTTTCTTTTGATAATCTGCGGAATGTACCTCAAAATACATACATTCCGCAGATTATAAGAAATTTCATTCTACATTAAAGTCAAAAAAGCCATCTCAGCTTCCTGAAATGGCTTTGTACTCTAATAATTTAACCTCAACTCTCTTCTAATAATCATTGCTTGCAATTCAAGTTTACAATGAGTTCTTAATCTTTTTGCTCTTTTGTGTCCGAGAGTTTCCTTGTAGTTTTCAAATGTCACAAGAGTTTCTTTGTAAGTATATCTAAAAATAGAATGAGCATAATTACAAGCAATTGGGTCGTGAAGAAGTTGAATAAGAACTTTTACATTTTCTTCATTTATAAATTCTTTAAATTCTTTTGTATAATTAGAATCCGAATGTAACTCTTTGATTTTCAATACAATAATATCATAATTGTATTTTTCAAAATCTTTGTTCTTATCCGTATTCCATAAAACATCTGTTGAAATAGACAGTGGAACATCAGATTTTCCTTGTCTATTATGGGAAATTTCGGTCAATGATATTTCTTGATATGGAAGGTCGATTTCTGGTTTACATCGCCAATAAAGTTCTTCTTCAATGAAAAATTCTTCTAATGCTGGTCTCTCTTTTGTATGTAATCTTTCTGGAATGTGTGGTAGGTCGCAAGTATTCACTATTAAATTTACTTGGAAAAGAATTTGTAAGTAATGCTTTCAATATCTGGATTTGCGTTCTCAAAAAAAACGGTTTCAAGCCCATTTTTATAACCCGTAAAGTTGTAAAAACCGTCTCCATCTTCATCAACGGCAATCATTGAAATCCCATCCAACGATTTACGATAAATACAAATTTCATCGTCTTTTGATTTGGCACATTGAATTATGGATAAATCCGGATGGATTTGTTCTGTCAAGTCTCTAAACATTTCAAAAAAACTCAAAATCATTGCTTTTTGCTTTTTAGTAACCTTTGGCTGACTCATTGCCTGTGTATAGGCACTATCAAGATAACTGGATTTGAATAAAGTGTGGTTTTCTGATTCAGTTTTATTCAAAAAATTATCTTCCAATAACGCAGTTCCATTCACTGAGTTTTTCGGTGAATTAGACTTTGTTCTTGATTTTAGCGAAGGTGAGTTATGTGTTCTAAGATTCATAATGAATGATTTTACAGTTTTCTATTAAATTTTCAATATGTTCGCAAAATTTATGCTACCAAATTACACTATTAAAACGAAAACATTATCATAAATTTTCTCAATTTTATGACAAATTATTATAGTAAAATCAAACCACCTCCAAAACCTCCTCAGCCTTCACCGCCCCGCCCTGCACTTTCAAATCTCTTGACATATAACTATACACCGCAGGAATGATATAAAGCGTTAAGGATGTGGCAAATAGCATCCCGCCCACTACGGCAATTCCCATCGAAACTCTACTTTGTGAACCTGCCCCTAATGCCAAGGCTATTGGTAAAATACCCAAAATCGTACAAAGTGAGGTCATCAAAATAGGTCTAAAACGAGCAACAGCTGCCTCTTTTGCGGCTTGCATGGTGTTGCTTCCTGCTTCTTTTCGTTGGTTGGCGAATTCTACAATCAGGATTCCGTTTTTGGTTACTAATCCAATCAAAACGATGATTCCGATTTGTGAGAAAATATTTAAGGTCTGACTAAAATCCCATAAAGAAAGTAATGCCCCTGCAACCGCCAAAGGTACGGTTAAAAGGATAATCAGTGGGTCAATAAAACTCTCAAATTGTGCCGAGAGGATCAAGTAAATCAGAATTAAAGCCAAAGCAAATGCAAAGACTAATGATGATGAAGACTCTTTAAATTCCTTTGATTGTCCATCGTAAGCCGTTGAAAATGAGTTATCTAAGGTTTCTTTGGCAATTTTGTCCATCTCATCCAATGCCTCACCCAAGGTTACGCCCTTCGCCGCTTGTGCCTGCACGGTGGCAGCTACGTAACGGTTGTATCTGAACAATTGTGGCGGCGTACTTTGCTCCGTAATTTTCACTAAATTATCCAATTGTATCAAACTCCCCATATTACTTTTCACATACAAAGAGCGTAAATCTGAAACATCATTTCTTTCTGGACGGTCAATTTGCCCGATGATTTGGTATTGTTTTCCATTCATCAAAAAATACCCAAAACGCCTTCCCGAAAGCCCTAATTGCAGCGTTTGGGCAACGTCTTGAATCGAAACGCCTAAATTTTGTGCTTTTTCTCGATCAATTTCTAATCGCAGTTCTGGTTTGGTAAATTTTAAATTAACGTCCGCCACTTCAAATTTTGACGATTCACGCACTTTCGCCATAAACTCTGGAATGGTCTTTTTGAGTTTTTCAAAATTTGGTGCTTGAATGACAAATTGTATAGGTAATCCTGCCCCCGAACGTTGCCCTGTTTGAATCGTTGGCTCTTGTACTACAAACATTTTTGCCCCTGTATATTTTTTTAGTTTTGGTTGAAGTTCCTCTACAATTGCCTGTTGAGCTCTCCGATTAGTATCATTCAAAACCACCCGAACAGCTCCCGTATTTGCCGCTCCATTTCCAAAAGGTGGTGAAGTAATCGTGATAACGCCTCGACGTTCTTTATCGGATATTTCTTTCATCATAAACCGTCCCAATTCGTCCGTAATGCCCAACATATAGTCAAAAGTAACGCCTTCTGGACCTGTTACCGAAACCCTAAAACCGCCTCTATCTTCCATAGGAGCTAATTCTGATGGGATTGCCTCGAATTTGAACATTGCATAAATAATCCCGATAAAAGTTACCATCAACACCCAAGCAAACCAACGAATCCGAAGAAAGCCCGCCAATGAATTTTCGTAAGCACGAGTTAATCCTTGAAAAAATGGTTCAGTAACCCGATAAAACCAGGGCTTATGATGTCCACCTTTCAAGAGTTTTGAACTCAACATCGGAGTCAAAGTCAGCGATACAAAGGCAGAAATAATCACTGAACCAGCCACCACAATTCCGAATTCTCGAAATAATCTTCCTGTGATTCCTTGTAAGAAAATAACGGGCAAAAACACGGCAGCAAGCGTAACCGTTGTGGAAATAACTGCAAAATAAATCTCTTTTGAACCTTCCAAAGATGCTTCCCAAGGCGACATTCCTTCTTCAATTTTGGCAAAAATATTTTCTAAAACCACAATGGCATCATCCACCACAAGACCAATTGAAAGTACAATTCCTAAAAGTGAAAGCACATTAATCGAAAAATCCATGATGTACATGATGAAAAATACGCCAATCAATGAAACTGGAATGGCAGTCAATGGAATCAATGTTGAACGCCAATCTCTCAGAAAAAGGAAAATAATCAAAGCCACCAAAGCAATAGCGATGAAGATAGTTTCCTCAACTTCCGTGATAGAACGCCTCACGTATTGGGTATAATCCAAGCCCAAAGTGATTTCAATATCATCAGGAATAGTCGTTTTTATTTGAACTAATTTCTTCTTAATATCATCCACAATCTGAATCTGATTTGCCCCTGGCTGTGGAATTACTGCCACCGCCACCATCGGCACCATATCCCGCTTGAAAAAAGTTTTTTCGTTCTCAGGAGCTAATTCTGCAAACCCTACATCGCTGAATTTCACCACTTTATCTCCTTCTTCTCTCAAAATCAAATTATCAAAATCCTGTGGAGTTGTCAGCCTTCCTTGCGTACGCACGGTCAATTCAGTCATTGCTCCCTCAATACTTCCAGAGGGTAATTCAATATTTTGCTTAGTCAAAGCATTGACAATATCAGGAGCTGTCAGGCGGAAAGAAGATAATTTCACGGGGTCAATTCTCAGACGCATGGCGTACTTTTTCTCTCCCCAAATCTGCACGGAACTCACACCCGTAATGGTCTGAAATTTCTCTTTGATATTTCGAGTTACGATTTCATTCAAATCTAACAAATCTCTTTTGGCAGATTTTACGTTGATAAAATAAATCGGGTTTGAATCCGCATCGGCTTTGGCAACCACGGGCGGGTCCACATCTTTGGGCAAATTTGCCAAAGAGCGAGCCACACGGTCACGCACATCATTGGCAGCATCTTCAATATCAACCGATAAATTGAACTCAACTGAAATCGTCGAGCGACCATCACGGCTGGTTGAAGTGAGCGTACGAATCCCCGCAATACCATTGATAGATTCCTCCAAAGGTTCAGTAATTTGCGACTCAATAATGTCCGCATTTGCCCCCGTGTAGTTAGTTTGCACCGTTACCACAGGCGGGTCCACACTCGGGAACTCCCTGATTCCCAGATAAGTATAGCCAATTACTCCAAAAAGAATAATCAGAATCGACATCACCACCGCCAAGACAGGGCGTTTGATAGAAGTTTCAGAAATTGATGCCATAGTTTTGTTGATATTTTTGAAAATGTTAGGAACTATGTACGAAAACCTCACCCGAGCGTCGGTCGCCCCGACCCCTCTCCCGTGGAGAGGGGAGCAAACGAACGAATACTCCCCTCTCCACGGGAGAGGGGTCGGGGCGACCGACGCTCGGGTGAGGTCTTTATTTTACTTACTTAATCACCTCCCGAATCTCCACTTCCCCATCGGGTTTCACCTGCATAATACCCGTCGTTATCAGCGTATCACCCGTCGAAAGTCCCGACAGAACTTCTACATCACGCTCGCCACGAGTACCCAATTGCACCTTCGTAGGCGTTGCTTTGCCATTTTTTACGATAAAAACTTTTGAACCTTTTTGTTCAGGAATAACTGCCTCCGTAGGAATCATAATAGCTGAACCTTTACTTTTCAAAACCAATTCAACACGAGCAAAAGAGCCTGGAATTAGCTTGTGAGAAGGATTTGGAGCAATCGCACGAATCTGTAAAGTACGAGTGATAGGGTCGATTTTGGGGTCAATTGCATAGACCGTTCCAATAAATTTTTGTTCAGAATTTTCTACTGTAAAATCCATCTTACCACCCACTCGCACGATAGACGAATATTTGGCAGGAACGGCAAACTCAATTTTGGCAGGATTGGTATTCGTCAAAGTAGCGATTTTAGTAGTTGGTGAAATATAACTTCCCATACTCACAAACCTGAATCCAATCGTTCCATCAAAAGGAGCTTTCAAAGTCATTTTCTGAATTTGTGCCGTCAAATCTTCAATATCAGCCGAAATGGTATTGACAGAATTTACCGCAATATCGTATTCTCTTTGGCTAATTGCCTCTTTTTCAAGGAGTTTCTTCTGGCGAGCCTCATTGTCTTCCGCCAATTTTTTATTGAAACCTAACTTTTTCAAACGAGCTTGCAAGTCTTCGTCGTTGATGTGAAGTAAAGTCGTTCCACGTTTTACAAAATCCCCTTCTTTGATATTCAACGTAACAATTCTACCCGAAATTTCACTTCTGAGTTCCACTTCTTCATTGGGTAAAATCGTCCCGTTGGTATTGACTAAATCATCCAAGCGTTTGGGTTGTACAACTGTTACAATGACAGAGGTTTTACCCCCTTTACCTCCCTTGCCATCTTTTCCCCCGCCCGACATCTCTTTCTTATCTTTTTCGTCTTTGGGTTTGAATAAGGTTTTGAGTTTAGGATAGAAAAAAAGCCCCAAGATTAAGAGTATGACTAAAACCGTTAAAATATTTTTGGTAATCTTTGACATAAGTTTACAAATGTTGATTAGGAAGCTATTTAAACTTATTCCTTTTGTTGTAAATAGGTTCATTTTAAACCTAATTGCCCAAAATTTATTCAAAATAGCGATGCTATTCTTCAAAGATTTAGAACGATTAGATTCAAAATGAATTCAATTTCCAATCAAAACGAAAAGTTTAAATAGCTTCTTGAAATTATACTCGAAAATACGGCTTAAATTATTGAAAGCCTACATGGATTTCTGTTTTAGCTCAAAATTGTATATGATTTGGCAATAAGGTGCGACAAATTATATTTTCTCTTAAAAATCTGTTCTTTCCAAAAAATAATTTTTACTTTTACGAAGTTTTAAAATCCATCATTAACATCTAAATATCCGAAATCATGGCAAAAGGAACATCGATGCAGAAAGCTGTTAAAAAAGAGCCTCTCAAAACAGCGAAAGAAAAAAAGCAAGAGAAGAGAGAGAAAAAATCAAAAAATGACTAAACCAAGAACACCATTTTCAGGTGTTCTTTTTGTTTGTAAACATCATGGCAGTAAAACGAATCAGTATAGAAGACTTTTTGGATTTGGCAAAAACGCACCTCGTTTTAGATGTACGTAGCCCAAGTGAGTATGCTCACGCCCACATACCCAACGCCCAAAGTTTACCTCTATTTTCGGATGAAGAGCGTAAGGTTGTAGGAACGGCGTATAAGCAACTGAGCCGTGAGAATGCCATAAAATTTGGTTTAGATTATTTCGGACCTAATATGCGGAAGATGGTTGAGCGTGTTGAATTGCTTTCAAAAGTATCTGAAAAAGAGCCACATACGACTAAAAAAATCCTTGTACACTGTTGGCGTGGGGGTATGCGAAGCGGGGCGGTATCTTGGCTTTTGGACTTGTACGGATTCCAAATTTTTACGCTCGAAGGAGGTTATAAAGCATATCGAAATTATATTTTACAGCAATTTGAAAAGCCTTACAATTTCAAAATAATTGGGGGTTTTACAGGTTCTGGGAAAACACCTCTATTATATGGTTTACAGAAAAATAAACTTTCAATTATTGACTTAGAAGGCATTGCGAATCATAAAGGCTCGGCTTTGGGAGGTATCGGACAAGAGCCTCAACCTTCGCAAGAAATGTTTGAAAATTTGTTGGGAATGGAGTTATCAAAGCATGATTTACAAACCCCAATTTTCTTAGAAGATGAAAGCCAACGAATTGGAAATATGCAAATTCCGATGGCGATGTGGCACACCATGCGTAAAAGTATAGTTTACTTTTTAGACATTCCTTTTGAGGGAAGATTGGAGTATTTGACCAAAGAATACGGTAATCTTCCAAAACCAGATTTGGTAAACGCCATCATGCGGATCCAGAAGCGTTTGGGTGGTTTGGAAACCAAAAATGCCATTAATTTTTTATTGGAAAATAACTTCAAGGAAAGTTTTAGAATCCTCTTGAAATACTATGATAAATGGTATGAAAAAGGTTTGTATAATCGTGACAATGTAGAATCATTGATTAGGAAAATAGAAGGGCAAGTAGTTGATAATGAGATTAATACGGATATTTTAATGAATAATATTACTAAGAATGATTATTAGACAAGCAACATTAGAAGATGAAAAAGCGATAGACGCTTTTGATCAATTTGGAGGGTATAGAAATCTTGAAATTATTAGAAATGAAGTTTGGGTTGCGGTTTTAGAAGATAAAATTGCAGGTTTTGTAACTTTTGACCGTTCATTTTATGAAAGACCATTTCTCAGATACATTATAACTAATCCCGATTTCAGAAGAAAGAATGTAGCTAAAAAGATGATGATTTTCATCGAAGAAAAATGTAAAGATGAAAAACTGTTTACTTCCACAGAAGCAGATAATTTGCCAATGATTACCTTATTAAATCAGCTTAATTATAAAATGGCGGGTATCATAAATGAACTCCAAGAGGTTGCAGAAGTGATTTATTGTAAAGAATTATAGATTTATGGAACAAATAAAATTAACCCAATATTCACACGGGGCGGGTTGTGGATGTAAGATTTCACCGCAAGTTTTAGACGTAATTTTGAAGGGCAATATCGCCATGCCCGATAACGATAAATTGATTGTCGGAAATCATAGTAAAGATGATGCCGCTGTCTTGGATATGGGCAATGGTACAGCTTTGATTTCGACTACTGATTTCTTCATGCCCATCGTGGATGATCCTTTTAATTTTGGTAGAATTGCCTCTGCAAACGCCATCAGCGATGTTTATGCGATGGGAGGGAAGCCCGTTTTGGCGATTGCAATCCTCGGTTGGCCCATCAATAAATTGTCTCCCGAAGTGGCTCAACAAGTCATTGACGGCAGTAGAAGTATTTGTAAAGAAGCGGGAATTTCTTTGGCGGGCGGACACAGTATTGACTCACCCGAACCTATTTTTGGCTTGGCAGTAAACGGTATAGTTCCTATCGAAAACATCAAACAAAACAACAAAGCCCAAGACGGTGATGTCTTGTTTTTGACTAAACCTTTGGGCGTTGGAATCTTGACAACTGCCGAGAAAAAAGACCTTCTCAAAGACGAACACAAAGATTTGGCCGCTAATCAAATGATGCAACTGAATAAGGTAGGAGAGGAGTTAGGTAAATTAAATTCAGTAAACGCCATGACGGACGTGACGGGTTTTGGGCTTTTGGGGCATCTTACCGAAATGGCAGAAGGGAGCGGATTGAGTGCAGTGATTGATTTTAAGAATATTCCCTTAATTACTCCGTCTATTTTTGAATATATCGAAAAAGGCTCTGTCCCAGGTGGAACTAACAGAAATAGAGATAGTTATGGTCATAAAATTGGCAAAATGTCCGAAGAAAAATGGGCTATCCTCGCCGACCCACAAACCTCTGGCGGATTGTTGATTTCGGTGGATAAAAATAAAACGGATGAAGTGATTAAAGTATTGAAATACAATGGATTAGAAGAGTTTGTAATGCCCATTGGATATTTAAAAAGTGTTGGCGAAAATGTGGTTGAGGTGGTTTGATAAAAATGGTTACTCAAACTGTCAGATAAATGACAATTATTACGTAACAATTTTCATAATTTGCCGTTCAAATATTTAAACAAAACCATTTTTTTTTATGAAAAAAGCACTCTTATTTCTTTCTCTCTCAATTTTAACTTTCGGAGCAATGTCTCAAAGTGGCACATCTTTTGAATTAGGCGGAGCAATTGGCTCTTCTGTCGGAAGTATTAGTGCATCGGGTTTTCAGAATTGGGGACTTGGCTCAAAGAAGAAATTTTATGTGGGCACGGGCGTACGATTCACCTCATTTTTTGGAAGCAATGTCAATTTCACGACTGCCCCTGCCGATTTAACGGGTGAAGACAAAAACATTGATACGCTTTTAGCTCCAAGTCCAGGGGTGAGTTCTCTTAATTTGATGATTAGTTTGGGCTACAAAGTCTCTGAGAAATTAGACGTAGGGTTTAATATTGATGCCATCGGTATTTCATTTGGACCAACTGGAATGCTCAATTATATCAGAAACGGAAAGGCTATTGTAACTCCTGCAAGTCCAACTTCACCGAATATCTTATTGATAGGAGACAACGACAAAGGTTCATTGAATTCTCATTTATTTGTTCGTTATAAAATTGCTGAAAAATTAGGGCTGAAATTAGCCTACCAGTTTTTGTTTAATGAACTAACCACTACTACAAAAGTGCAGACGATTCCATCAGCAAATGATAGATTCAGAGCAAAATCTTCGATGATTTATGTGGGGTTTAATTATAATTTTTAGTGTTCAAAAAACTTTAAATTGTCTTATTATTATTTCAGAACACGATTGCGAAACGTCGCACCGTTAAGATTAATAGAATTAACAAGATTAATCATAAAAATCCTGTAAATCCTAAAATCGTGTTCTGACAAATTATTGTTTTTCAAACATTAGAATAGAAAATAAAAATTCATTTAGAACCTGTTAGAACAGGTATTTTTACCCTGTTTTGAGAAATATTTAAGATTTAATTTTGGTAAAAATACATACCATCATTAAATCTTAAATTAACATGAAAAACGTCCACAAATTAATCGTCCTCCTTGCATTATTTTTCTCTTTAAATGCTTATTCACAGACAGGTTTTACTATCAAACCAAGTCAAAATCTCAAAAATCTTCCTGCTTTACAATCCTTCGTTTTTGGACAATCGGGGCAGTATTGGCTTTTGATTGGTGGTCGGACAAATGGCTTTCATGGATTTTCTAATTATCAAGATTTTCCTTTCAAAAAGGCAAATAAATTTGTTTATG
Source organism: Cytophagales bacterium (assembly GCA_013298125.1). Classification (GTDB taxonomy): domain Bacteria; phylum Bacteroidota; class Bacteroidia; order Cytophagales; family Spirosomataceae; genus Arcicella. Next base: position 56,521 of record JAAFJP010000027.1, read on the forward strand.
TTTACAATACTGCCACCAATAAATTAGACAGTATGGCTACCGCTTTCTTGCCCGAAATCCTCAAAGAGCAATATACGTCTTCTAATATGCAACATTTTCAGGTAGGGAATTATCTTTATATTTCAGGTGGTTACGGTGAATTTCATGCTAAACGTCCCGACTCTACTTATAAGACTTATTCAACGCTATCGAGAGTTAATATTGCTCAAATTATCAATGCTGTACTTACCAAAAATATCATAAAGTTCAGAACCTCAGTTGTTTATGCTAAGGATAATTTAACTGCCTCAACGGGTGGAGAGATGTATAAACTTCCCGATGGAAAATTTTATTTAGTGCTTGGACATCGTTTTGATGGAACATATAGTGCAGATACTACGGCTGGCAAGACCCGACAAACTTACCTTGATTCAGTTCATGTTTTCAAACTTACAGAAACGCCTTCGAGTATCGCCATAACCCCAGGTTCAAGGCAGTATATTTCTGATAATTTATCTGATAATACTACCCAATTTAGACGGAGGGATTTATTGGTAGTTCCTGCCATTCAGAGAGGAGGACAAGGCATCGGGCTGACCGTTTACGGAGGGGTATTTACTACCAATGTTTTACCTTTTCGGAATCCTATTTATTTGAAAGGCGGAGCTATTCCAAATTATCAATTAGACAAAACCTATATCCAAACTTCCAATATTTATGCAACGGCAAATGTCGAAATGTATGATGCGATTAATGACGTAATGCTCACTACGGCTTTTGGGGGCATTGGCAATGATACAACTAAAAAGGGTAGAGATGCTTTTACCCAAAAAATCATGACGATTAGTAAAAATAATCGAACCAACGCAACGACAGAAATAGTCAATCCAAGTAGTTTGCCTACGTTTATGGGTGCAGAAGGGATATTTGTTTCCGCTCCAAATGTACCGATGCATAATGCCCAATATGAAGTTATTAGCTACAATAGACTCCCTACGGGTACGCCAACACTCATTGGTTACATATACGGGGGCATTGTGTCGAATTTACCAACTTGGGGTTCTTCGAATCCCACCATACCGAGTAGAATGGTTTATGAGGTTTATTTTACGAAATAGTTTTTGTAAAACATTGAAAATAAGACTATTAACTTCAATAGGACTTACGCAAAACGTAGTTTAAGCTCAAAGGGCTGTCATTTTGGTAATTTACAAGTTTCTCAGTTAAGCGAAGCCCCACTGGGGCGACAATTTAGTCAAGTAACTGTCGCCCCGATGGGGCTTAGAATAACGGTTTTGTATTATTTACCAAAATTTCGCCCCGATGAGGCTTTATTGCGTATGTCCTGTTCCAATTATTATTTATCTCAAAGGCGTTAATTCCACTTTACGAAACTCAACCTCTGCCCCTTCCGCTTGCAAAGCCACTTGCCCTTTCTGAACTGTAGCCCCAAATCCATCATTGACCACATCGCCGTTTAGCCATACTTTTATTTTGTCACCACGACATTCTACTACCATTTTATTCCACTCTCCGAGAGGTTTTTCAGAATTATCCGTCAGGTTCGGAATTCTTCTTTCTTTATCTTCTGTAACGCCCCAATTTTTCTTTGGACCTCTACGTTTTTCCATATTTGGTACGCTAATATCTTCGGCAATGCACCAAAAATCTCCCGCATTTTCGTGCATCATTTGTACTTCGATTGACTTTGGAAATTGCTTGTATAATGCCCTTAGTGAAGAAGCATGAACCAAAACGCCACAATTTCCAGGTTTTCCAGCAAAACGATATTCCACCTCCAAACGATAATTAGAATATTTTTCTTTCGTAATCAAATGCCCTTGCGGTTCTCCCAGACTTACTAACAAACCTTTGCGGATGATAAAAGGATTGATGGCTTTGGGGTCATTGTCCATGGCTGGGACATCCACAAACCAATTATTCAAATCTTTGCCATTGAAGAGTTTAACAGCCTTTTGGGCGAAAGTGGTAGTTGAAATTAGGCTTAATAAAAGGATTAGCTTTTTCATGAACTCTTGGATTACATTTAACATTTCAAAAAATATCCGATATTTGTAGTTAAATGTAAGAAAAAATCATTTATAATGACATTCAATCAACAAAATATCCAAACAGAATTACGCAATTTAGAAGAAGGTAAAAAAGCTATTTTTAAGAATGAGAAAGGTAAAGTGAAGGTTTTTCGATTGAAGAATGACTACTATTTTATTACGTTCAATGGTAATGAAATAGAAACGATAAAGGAGATTGAAGCGGTTTATGAAACAGTGATAGGTATTTTAGAAATCAACGAGTAGTTTTCCAAAACCGAAAAAAAGCGTAAGTACAAAAGCTACTTAGCCCCGTCAATAAATGCCAGACTGAATGCCCCTGATACCACGAATGAGGGTCACAATTGATTTTTTGGACATCCATTATCCTGATTTTGACGGCTACCATTATTAAAATCAGACTCAAAATCCCCAAAAGTATGTATCGTTGTCTGGGGAATTGGAAGTAATTTATTCCCATGAAAATCATCATCAATAGTATCAAAACTGGCACTAAAATACTACTCGAAACCAAGAGGTGGACTTGATAAAATGAGATGATAATAAGCACCATCGTAATAATCCAAATCCGTTTGGCACGTTCCGTAAAATTGATTTTGTGTAATACGTGATAAAGCCCAATACCTACGAGTGTGAGCGTAACCCCATAAGTCCCGTTCATATCCACCCTCTGACCCGCCCACGTGAGAGAAGCATGAAAAAAGGCACTCCCGAAACCCAGATAGATAAAACAGAAACCCATCAAAGCCGATAACAAAGGAAAATTTGCCAAACGGTTTTCAAAATTCCTATTTTTATAATCCCACCATGCAATCTGACAAATCAATATTCCCAAAAAGAAATACACCAAATTGGAATAGGTATTCATGGATTGATGAAAGAATCTGTCAGGATTATTAAACTCGCAATACTCCACCTTCACGGCTGATTGGCTGATGGTCATGCCTTGCCAGATGCTTCCATCAAGGGTTTGGTTTAGTCCAAACCAGATGAGAAGCATTGTTACTGTGGCTATGAAGGAGCGGATTAGGAGTTTTTGCATCATCTTACTTGATATTATCCAAATTATAATGCAAACCCCGATTCTCATGTCTCGCTCGGGCATCTTTAATGACCAAATACGCCACGTTAATCATATTCCGAAGTTCACAAACTTGTACTGAAATTTTTGATTGTTTATATAATTCTTCGTGTTCAATATAAATCAATTCTAAACGGTCATAAGCACGTTTTAAACGTCTATCCGTCCGCACAATTCCTACATAATTACTCATGATTGATTCTAACTCACGAGTCATTTCTGTTACCAAAACCAACTCTTCTGGATGAGTCGTACCATCATCGTTCCAGTCAGGAATATTGGTTGGAAGAACGTTGTCTTCAAAGGTTTCTATGGAAGCTAAAAATGCACGATGAGCATAGACAATCGCTTCCAATAAAGAATTGGAAGCCAGACGATTAGCTCCGTGCAAGCCCGTTGCCGAACACTCACCAGCAGCATATAAAAAATTAATATTTGTCTGCGAAAATTCATTGACTTTCACGCCCCCACATAGGTAATGTTGAGCGGGTACAACGGGTATCATGTCCTTACCCGTGATGTCCAATCCGAGATTATCTTGGCAATATTTATAAATCATCGGGAAGTGGTGTTTGAAGTCTTCGGGTTCGAGGTGGCGAGTGTCGAGATAGACATGATCAACTCCATTTTTTTTCATTTCGGAGTCAATCGCACGGGCTACAATGTCACGGGGAGCAAGCGAAAGACGTTCGTCATAACGCTCCATGAAAGTGCTTTCGTCAATATTTTTCAAAATGCCACCGTGTCCACGAACAGCCTCAGAAATCAGGAATGAAGGTTTTTTACCAGGTTGATATAAAGAAGTTGGATGAAACTGGATAAACTCCATACCTTCCACCAAAGCCTTCGCTCGATACGCCATCGCAATACCATCGCCCGTGGCAATTGTCGGATTAGTGGTACTTTGATAAACTTGTCCAATGCCACCCGTTGCCAAGAGGGTAGTTTTAGCTAAAAATGTTTCAGTTTTGCCCGTCTGAGTATTGAAAACATACGCTCCAAAGCACTTTTTATCAGGCGTATCTTTCGTAACTTTTTCGCCTAAATGATGTTGCGTAATCAAGTCCACCGCAAAATAATGCGTAAAGAAATCGACTGATTTAAAGGCTTTTACGGTTTCTAATAAAGCCCTCTCTATCTCGTTGCCAGTTGAGTCTTTATGGTGCAAAATCCGTTGGTCGGAGTGACCACCTTCTTTCACCAAATCATACGTTCCATCGGCTTTTTTATCGAATTTTGTTCCGTACTCAATCAGCTCTTTTAAGCGTTCTGGGGCTTCTCTGACTACAATTTCGACAGCTTTTCTGTCTGATAAAAAATCACCCGCTACCATTGTATCGTCAATGTGTTTCTCGAAAGAATCCTCCTCTTTCCAGACCGTGGCGATGCCTCCTTGTGCGTATTTGGTATTACTTTCTTCGGCAACCGTTTTGGTGATAATTGCAATTTTTATGTCTTTGCCTTGCTCCTGAAAATGGTTCGCAATTTTGGCAGTATATGAAAGCCCTGCAATCCCAGAGCCAATCACTAAAAAGTCGTATTGGGGCATTTTGTTATTGGTTGAATGGTTATTGGTTTATTGGCTAATGGTTTATTAGAGAACTGGGAATTGGTTTATTAGGGAACTGGGAATTGAAAAACCAGTAACAGTAACCAATGAACCAATCAACCAGTTTACCAATCAACCAATCAACCAACTCACAGGCAAAGCTAAACGATTACTAAATAACCTGCATAATTTTATACTGAAAATTTCGCTAATCCGTTGATAATAACTAAATTCGACACTCTAAAAATAAAAAAGAGCAGAAACAAACCATCATTAACCAAAATTAAGGATTAAATTTTATGGAAGAAAAAACACAAAGTAACGGCATTTGGAAAGTGGCTGTGGCAATATTGGCGATAGTCGCAGGGCTTTTGGGCTATATGTTGAATGACGAAAAAACTAAAAATAAAGACCAAGTCCAAATCATTAATCAGAAAGTAGAAGAATTAGCATCGGCACGAGTTAGACTTGATTCTGTGGGTTCACAGTTAGATGCTAAAATTGCACAAATCAAAGCTTTGGGGGGAAACATTGAATCGTTAGAAGCTGCCAAAATACAGTTAGAAGCCGATAAAGTACAGTTGAAAAAAGTAAATGCTTTTTCTAAACAACAATACGATGTAAAGATTGCGGATTTCGTAACATTATTAGCCGCCAAAGATGCTGAATTAGTACAATTGAAACGTGAAAATACGAGCTTAGTTGCTAAAAACAAAGACTTATTCTCACAAAATAGTACCCTCACAAACGAGAACATGGGCTTGAAAACGGATAAGCAAAGTTTGGCAGATTCGATTGATAATGCCTACCGTCGTAACCGTGAGTTAACAGCTAAAGTTACCCGTGCATCAGCTCTACAAGCACAATTCGTACAAGCGATAGCCCTTTCTGATAAAAATAAGGAGCGTGACGGAGGTGTATATCGTGCCTCGAAAGTGGATAAAATTAAGGTGATTTTTCAGTTACAGCCTAATCCAATTGCCAAGCAAGACATCAAAACTATTTTCATGCGAGTAATGGATCCAGACGGAGCGGTTTTGTATGATTCTGCAGTAGGTTCAGGTAATTTTGATTTGTTCGGAAAGGAATCAACCTATACCGTAAAGAAAGATATCCAGTTCCAAAATAACGGTCAAGGTGTTGAAATTATCTATGGTCGTGGGTCAGCCATTCAGTATCGTGAAGGACATTATAAAATTGAATTATTCTCAGAAGGTTTCAAAATTGGAGATGGGAGTTTTGATATAAAATAATAGATTGAGATTTCATAAAAAATGCCCAATAGTCGTGAGATTATTGGGCATTTTTATTTGTACAAAATGAAATCTTCGTGCTTAAATTTACGCACATCTAAGAAGACTTGGTCGAGATGGTCAAAATCGCCATCTGTTGTATAAAGTTCTAAGCCAAGTAATGAAGCTGTCGAAGCAATCCATAGGTCATTTTTGCCCATATTTCTGGGTGTATCGAAACTGTATTCTGTAAAGTTGGGGTTTACTCTTTGGGAGAAATTATCAATTTCGATATATGTATTTACAAGGAGATTAGTAACTTCAATTATGATTGATTTATCAATAATTTCTTCCAAAAGAAACTGCTTTTTGACTCCCCATTTTTGTCTTGAAGCAATACCTTTCACTTCGGCAATTGAAACAATGGAAACATAAGTATCTTTTTGAGATGGAATAATATAATCTTTCAGAAATTGTTGTTTTGAGTCTCTTGCCAAATAAATCAAGAGATTAGAATCAAGTAAAATGTTCATTTATTTTCTCTTAAAATTTTCAGTGCAGCCTCCATTTCTTCATCAGTCAAGAAATCTTCGGCATCAATATTTGCTATTGCCTCCATTTGCTTTCTGCCCGTCAATCCTGTCTTGTGTGCAAATGCACTCGTTCCACCAGCCGCCAAAATCTCTTCCGCAGAATACGATTTATGCGTTCTGAACTGATAAATTGGTTTTGTTTTCAAGGAATCTTTCATAAATATTACGAATGTTTTATCAAAAATAATGAAAAAAAGCTCAATCATATCCGATGATTGAGCTTTTTTTATAAGAATTTGCAAATTCTCTAATCCAGTAATCCACGATAACTCGAATCTTTCGGAGGATTAATTTCACTTGATTTTTCAACGGGAGCATCTAAGGTTATTAGCTTAAATTCTCCTTGATTATAGGCATCCAACATCTGTTGTCCTTTGTCGGTCAAGATGCCGTTTTGGATGTCCACCGAATTAATGAAATCCATTGAATAATCCATCGCACGTTTCATCTCGCCCAACTTTTTACCCATGTCATCTTGGATATATTCCATTGATTCATCAAAATAAAACTTCTTGTCTGGATTACCTTTGAAGATGCTGATGGCAGTTTTTAAAGCATTCGATGACGACTTAACTATCTCATATTCAGCTTCTTTGAGCTTAACTTTGATTTCAGTTTCTTTGATGATATAGTCTGCCGAAGACGATACTTTTTCCATAAAACCCAAGACCGTCTTCATGTTTCGTTGTAGTGGTAACAACTTTTCGTTCATCTCTTGCAAACCTGCCCCTTCGATGGTAGCGAGTGAAGCCGCCTCTCTCATACCTGGTTTATCAGTCATGGTATTTGCTTTGTTGGCTTCGGCAAATTTTGCTTTGATTGTATCGTTATTTTCACCAATCTTTTTGTTCAATTTCACCAATTGACCCGCCAAAATATCAATCTGACCCGACATTTTTTCTTTCTTTTCACGTAAATCAGAAATATAGATTTTCATGATAGCGATGGGGTCAAGTTGTACGATTAAGCCCGCAATTTTACGCATCAATGTTTTGTACAGAAAGAAAACAGCCGTGCGTACGTCTTTGCTCGTAACCAAGAAAATCACTAAGCCCAAAACCGCCAAAAGTCCCGAAAGATAAAGCGTATTTTCCGTAACTTTTATTAGAAACTCAACGATTTTATTGAAGTAATACAGACCAACAGCCCCCAATGCTGCCAAGAAAAATATGGAAGTAATGCCTTCTGGTTTGCTCCAAAATGATTTTTGAGGGGCTTCCCCTCCAATTTGTGATAAGTCTGCTGCCATTGTTTAATTATTGAATTTTTGATGTTTGAATTGTTGAAAAAAATTAACTCAAATATTGCTGAATTTTAGAAATATCGCCTTTAATCTGTTCTACGAACGAACTATACGTGATTTCATAATTACTCTTATTAGTCGTAATCTTGGCACTTTGTTCTGAAATATCAGTCGTAATCTTCGTAATTTTTTCGTTATTAGCATTGATACGATTCTGTAAATCAATGATTTGCTTTGCCATTGATTCGTTTTCGTCTTGGGTGGCTTTTAGGCTATTTTTTAAACCTCCTACTTTTTCAGCCACGGCGGCATCAACATCTTTTAGAAACGCCTGACGGTCAGAGTCCAAGATGCCTATGTACTGGTTAGCGGTGGTGCTGAGTACAGATACGTCCGTGATACCTCCCATAGCCTTGAAACTCGCCCAAGCTGCTTGATACTGTTTGTCTTCTGACAAACCCAAACCCGCCAAACTCTTCAAAGCCTGCATATATTCAAAATAATCAGGTCCTTTGAAATTGGAGTTTTCGATTAAAGATACAAAATGATCCACAAATTTTTTATCGACCACGCCCGTACCCGAAGCATTTTGTACGGCTACTGTTTGTTGTACCTGTACCCTCGGAGGCGTTCCTGCCTGTGTGGGCGTAGAGGTGGTTTGCGTTTGGGTATGCGTAGTGTCTTCTTCGATAAAAAATCCCAATAATTTACGCCCAAAACTTTTTTCTTCTTCCATTTGAGTTAAAGAGTTGAATAGTTACACAGTTGAACAGTTTTTCTGGAATTTACTATTTTTCATAGTAAATTACAAACTGTATTAAAATATTAATTTTGATATTGCTGAACATATATGACAGGGTTCTAATTATCCTATAAATCTTAAAATATATATTCTTGATTCAGACTGAGTCGCACAGACAATAAAAACTACCTACAATATTAACGATTCTATTCAATCAAACCCTATTTCTATGTTAAGAATGGTTGTGTGGCTTGATGGGGTCTTGGTTTTTGGGGATTGATTTATTAAAAAGCATTCAAAGATTTTATTAAGTAAATATTCACCAATACATATCCAATACGTTATTAAAATTAGTATCCTAACTAACCCGACAGTCAGTTTTAGCTATGTGGGTTTTAAACAAAAACTATTTGGGGGGGCTAAAACGGTTATTGATATTGTTCTTTTGTCAGATGCTTCTGAAATTGAGATTTCACCGATTACTCATTGATAGAATAGGCTTTATTGTTCTTATGAGTTTTCTGTATATTTTTACTCAAAAATCAAATAATTCTATGAAAAAACTCTTCTTGCTCTTTCTCGTTTTATTTTTCAATATTCGCTCTTTTAGCCAGCAATTTACGGTTCATTTATTGCCTCGATACAGTTCTGGGTTCACTATGCCTCTAAGCTACCGACTGGTCAGTGGACAAAGTTTTACAAGTCCTGAATTAGTATGGAAAAACGAAGGATTCCTCGTATCTCCAAACGGTACAGAATCCCCCAATAATTTCAGAAATGATGGTTTTGGGTTGGATGTAATGTTTAAATTGACTAATGAAAACAGTGGTAATGCTTGGGGAGGTATTTTAGGTTTTTATAGACAGACACATATCCAAAGTACGCAAATCCCTACATTCTCTTTTAAGTCATTCACTTTGGATAGATTTGTCAATATATTTCGTCAAACGGGTATTCAGGCAGGATTAAGAAGGGAATTTGGCTTTAAAAATAATGGCTCAACGGGTTATTTTATGCAAATGAGTGCTATGTACAGTTTCAATGTGGAGGGGCAATATGACAATCGAGGCGTGTGGGAAAATCTCAAATCTGGGGGACAAACGTATCTTGAAAATGGCACGGGCGTTTCTTATGTAGCATCCAATCCTCAAACAAGTAATTTAACGATTGCTCCTGAAATTGGGGTAGTTTTTAAAGGATTAATCGGAGTAGAATTAAGCCTTTCTTATCAACAATCGCTTGGAAATCCATTGAGTACCGAACGGTTTTCTTACTACCAAAGCAACCGCATTTCGGGCATTGAAGAGACCGATGTTTCTCCTAAATCTATTTGGCTGAATCTCCGAATTCCAATCAAAGTTTATACCCACAAGAAGAGACCGCCCGTAGTTTATCGTCAAGAACCGCCTCAAAGAATACCTGAGCCTCAACAAAGAAGACCTGAACCACCGCAACAAAGATTTCAGAACCTTTGTATAACGGTTCGTGATAAAGCTACGCAAAAACCAGTTGGCGGAGCTAAGATTTTATTTGATGGAAAAGTTTATTATACAGACCGTGACGGAAAAGTACAATTATCAGATTTAAGAATTGGGCAGAAAGGATTTTTCGATATTCAAGCTCAAAACTACCGTGGAGGCAATATCGACTTTGAAGCCATTGCTCAAACGGGTTGTCAGCCCTTGAATATTAATCTTACTTTTGTACAACCACCACCATCGGTTATTATCAATGGTAAAGTCTTGAAAAAGGGTGAAAGCATTGCTCTGAATGCTATTCAATTTGAGCAAAGTAAGAGTGATTTATTGCTCGATGGGAAAACAGAATTAAATAAAGTAATTGATTTGATGAGAAAATATCCAAGCCTTAGCATCGAATTGTCAGGACATACTTCTTCATTTAAAGAAGATACCCAAGAAGATTATCAAGCCAATATGGAACTCTCACAGGACCGTGCGGAGGCTTGTAAAACGTTTATTGTCAGTCAATTACGAGGAAGTGAAAACAGAATAAAGACAATTGGTTATGGACCTAATAAACCTATCGTACCCAATGTTTCGGAAGAAAATAGAAAGAAAAATCGTCGTGTAGAATTAAAAATTGAGAGTTTGTAAGTAGGCTACAAAATTTGGTTCAAAACAAAAAGTTGGCAGTAGTTAGTAATATGAACAAGTATTACTAACTACTGCCAACTAAAAACTGCCTACTCCTGAAAAGGGTTATTTCCCCGCCACAAACTCTTTCATATCACTCATTAATTTCTTTGCCAAAGCATCCGCTTTATTGATAGAATCTGATTCAGAGTATATCCTAATGATGGGTTCGGTATTGGATTTACGAAGATGCACCCACTCTTTATCAAACTCTATTTTTACGCCGTCAATGTCATTTATTGGATTTTTGGAATACTTCTTTTTCATCGCTTCCAACACACTATCCACGTCAATATCGGCAGTCAATTCTATCTTATTTTTTGAAATATAATATTCTGGATAGCTTTTTCTCAGAGCCGATATTTTTTTGCCATAGTTAGCTAAGTGCGTGAGAAACAAGGCAATACCTACCAAAGCATCACGCCCGTAGTGGAGTTCTGGGTAAATAATCCCTCCATTTCCCTCACCACCAATCACAGCTTTTGAAGATTTCATTAACGTTACTACATTGACTTCACCAACGGCAGATGCGTAATATTTTCCACCCGCTTTTTCCGTAACATCTCGCAAGGCACGAGTTGATGAAAGATTGGAAACTGAATTACCTTTTTGATTCTGTAAAATATAATCTGCCACCGCCACAAGGGTATATTCTTCGCCAAAAGGTGAACCATCATCACACATAAAACAGAGTCTATCCACGTCAGGGTCCACGACGATTCCTAAGTCAAATTTTTCCTTTTGAATTGCCTTCGTAATATCGGTAAGGTTTTCGGGTAATGGTTCTGGATTATGGGCAAAGTGTCCCGTTGGTTCGCAGTGTAGCTTTGTGATTTGTGTAACGCCCAAAGCCTCCAACATCATCGGAACGGCAATACCTCCCGTTGAGTTTACGGCATCAACGATTACTTTGAAATTACGGTTTTTGATAGCTTCAACATCCACCAAAGGCAATTTCAAAATCATGTCGATATGCTTTTGAAGCCAAGTATCGTCGGTAGTGTATGAACCTAATTTTTTAACGTCCACAAAGTCAAAGTCCTCATTTTCAGCGATTTCGAGCATATCTTCACCGTCTTGTCCAGAGATAAATTCGCCTTTGTCGTTCAACAATTTGAGGGCATTCCACTGAATCGGATTATGACTTGCGGTAAGAATAATTCCGCCCGCCGCTTTCTCAACAGGAACGGCAACTTCAACAGTTGGCGTAGTGGATAATCCTAAATCAATAACGTTTAGTCCCAAACTTTGGAGCGTTCCCGATACTAATTTAGAGACCATATCACCCGACAAACGAGCGTCTCTACCAAGGATAATGAGTTGATTTTCAGGCTTTTTGCGTTTGAGCCAAGTACCATAGGCGGCGGTAAATTTTACTACATCAAGAGGGGTAAGACCTTCGCCAACTTTTCCACCGATTGTGCCTCTGATGCCAGAAATAGATTTTATTAGTGTCAATGTATTATGAGTTAATGTTGTGTTAAATGTCAGTTTTTAAGGATAAAATGATATTTATAAAAACAACCAAACAAGGGAATATTTTAGACAAGTAATAAAGTTAGAAAAAAATCGTGAATAAGTCAGAGAAAATCCAATCGAGAACTGATTTTTTTGCTCCATTTCTATCTAACGGTAATTAATCGTGTTTTTATTAAATAAAAATGCCAATCAAAAAAAAACTTGTTACGAAATTCCTTACTTCAAAGTCGATAAATAATCCACCACATCCCGAATTTCTCTTTTGCTCAATAAACTACCCATCGGGGGCATACTCGAAGGCATATTTTCTCGTTTTTTGATTCTTGAAACTGGAATGACCAAAGGTTCAGCATCGGAAGTTTTGATGGTCAAGGTTGTTTCTGATTCTTTTTCTAATGTTCCAAAAACTTCTTGTCCGTCTGTCAATTTCAAGGAAACCGAACCATAGCCTGGGGCTATTCTGGCACTTGGTTCTACGAGTGCTTGGAGGATTTGCTCACGGGTGAGTGAACCCGCAATGCGTTTCAACGCAGGACCAACTGCCCCGCCGTCACCCACAGCCCCTGCCGTGTGGCAACGAGTACACTGAGCGGCACTGTTGTAGTTGAAAATATTTCTGCCTTCTCGCCAATTTCCACCGTAAAGTGATTCTCCGAATTCGTCTAAAAAAGTATTGGTTTTGAGACTCGCTAAACTGTTTTTCAAGTCAGTAGCTCCTGATGTTTCGAGGGCTTCTTTTAGTTCTAAGGTGAGGTCGGGCGAGAGTTTTTTATTCTTTAATTGCTCTATCAAATCCGACAAAATTACTCTGGTTTTATCGGGTTCCATTTTGCCCAAAACCATCAATAATTGTTGCTGTTCTTTGATGCCACCTTTCGTGAAAATACCGTTTGAAAGGGCTGGGAGGGCTTCTTTTGAGACATTGTTATTATTCAACAAACTTATCGCAACGGCTCTTACACTCTCTTCTTTGTCTTCCATTCCACTTTTCACCACGCTTTCAATACCTGCATATTTCAATTGATTAAGGGCAGGGAGAATGGCGGATTTTACCTTTGCATTTTTTGTTTCCGTATAAATATTTGCCAAAGGTTCAGAAGCATCTGTCAGGTTCAAATCTGCAATCAAACCAGCCATTGCCATTTGGGTTTCGGGCTTTGTTTCCTTCAAAAAATTGGCAATATGCGGTTGAATTTTGGCTTTTACTGCCATCGCATCTCGTTGCACTTTTCCACGATAACGCCCATCGACTCTATCCAAAACCGATGGATTTACCCACGAGCCAATCGTAGCTAAGGCTTCCGTTCTGATATCGTCTTTGAGGTCGGTGCGAGTGGCAAAATTTATCAAAATATCCAATTCTTTATCTCCTCCCACACGCAAAGCGGCATTGATAGCTCTGCGTAAAAGTGCGTCTGAGGTAAATCTCGTTTCTTTCAAAGTGGCGGCAAGAGCTGGCAAGGCTGGCACGATGGACAAATCGTCATTTATGCCTCTGGCGGCTTCTGTAACGACATATTCGTCTGAATCATTGAGAAATAAAGCGATGTTTTCGTTTTTCATTCTTCGTAAAACCAAGACCGCTGCCGTGCGTAATGCCTTGCTTGGGCTTTTTACTAAGGCAGTGATTGGCTCAATTTTTCCAATTTTTGACAATGCCAAAACTCCCGCATGACGGATGTATAAATCTGTGTCATTATTAGTATTCAACATCTCAATCAAAGGTTCAACTGCCTCTTGATTAGCTATTTTCCCGAGGGCTTCTGCGGCATAAAATTTTACTCTCGGATTTTCATTTTTCAACAACGGAATCAAGTCTTTTCCTGCCGTAAGAATTTTAGCATCTCCAATGATTTTGGCAGTTTGGGCAATGATTTCTGAGTCTTTGTCTTTTAGTAAAGAGATTAAAAATGAGTCAAATTTGTTTTTAACGCTGGCAGGGTTTTGAACCCTGCCAGCGTTGTTGTTAGAGCGAGCCAATTGACCCACACCCCAAATCCCATGAACTCTCGCTAATTGGTTCTCTGTTTGGGCAATTGCTTTTTTCAAGAAAGGCAAACCAACTGCACCTCTATTGACTAACTCAAATTGTGCCTTTTGGCGGATTCTCATATCCGCATTTCCGAGTAGTGTGTAGAGCATGTCGTTGGTCTGTTTGGTGTAATCCAACTGAATTAAACGCTTGGTTTCCAGACGGATAGCTTCAAAATCATTCTTGTCTGAACTTACGTCCAATTTCCAAACACGACCATAATTTTTAGCATCCCAACCATTCATCCAGTCGGCAATGTACAATGCACCGTCGGGTCCAAATTTGATACCTGTGGGTAAAATTCCGCTCAAAATATTTTGTTCTCCATCCAATTCAAAACTTGCTCCTTTTGGTTTCAACCCAAACGCCCAAAGTGGTGAACGTGAGGGTGTTCCAACAAATTCTACTAAGAAAAATTTGTTCTTCCAGACTGACCCCAAAGCTGTGCCAGGGTTATAAACCATGCCCGTCGGTCCATTGTGGTAGTTCATAATGGGCGGAATAATGTAGGCGGCTTGCCCTTCCCAACGTGGTTTGAAGAGTTTTTCATCCATCCAAACATTGTATTTGTTGTTTTTGGGGTCGGTATATTTTCCGTATTGCCAGTTTGAACGCCAACCTGCATCGTGGTCTTGTACGACGTGAACCAAACGCTCACTTTCGCCTGGGTGGTCGCCGTCATTATCAGACGAAATCAAGTTTCCATATTCATCAAAAACAAACTCGTGCGTATTGCGTAAACCAGAGGCAAATATCTCAAAATCAGTACCATCGGGATTTGAACGGGCGATTATTCCAGAATTGGGATTAGCAAATTTCTTGCCATCTGGCGAGGTTAAATTTGCTCCAATATCGCCAATATTCCAGTAAATTCTACCATCTGGACCTTCTACAATGCCCGACATTCCGTGTCCGCCAAAACCAATATGTACGCCATAGCCGTGACTGATGGATGTTTTTTTATCATAAATTCCGTCTCCGTTGGTATCTTTCAATCGCCACAAATCAGGAGCAATACCTACGAAAGCATCATTTTTACGAATCATCAATCCGCCCGCAACGTCTGAAACCTCTTCGTTGAAATCATTGAAAATTCGGGTAGAAATATCAGCAATTCCATCATTATTTTTATCTTCCAAACGCCAAATTTCATCCTTTTCGATGGTCAAATCGTGCCAGTCGTGCAAGCCGTCTCCGTTGAGGTCTTTTAGCCATCCATTTTTAGAAGAATTTTCCGTAGAAAAAGTTTTTCTGAGAAATGCTCTTCTATCTTCAACAGTCTGGAAACCAATAGATTCTGTCATCCAATCACGGTGTCCACGAATATCAAATTCAGAGTTTTTCTGACGATTTGAACGAGTCAAATAAATTCTTCCCAAGTCATCAATCGAAATACAAATAGGGTCAGGTGCAAGCGAGTCCGAAGCCCACAGACTAAACTGCAAACCCTCCGCAACTTTGGCAGGTACTTTGTCTCTGATTTCCTTAGTACGGGCGACAATATTTTCTTGTTTTTCTTTGATAATCAAGGGTTTAGCTTGTTGGGCTATGCTTGAAAATACCGAAAGTGTTAGGATTGAAAGAAGCGTAAAAAAGTATTTCATGGGAATTGGGATTGATATTTTACAATTGTGTAGGGGCGTATCGCATACCAATGCTGTCAATTTAAGCAATTTGTCTGCTGAACTCTGGTAGGGTTCAAAACCCTACCAGCGTTGAAACTGGAAATAAACTACGTTTCGAGGTTATTAAAAACCTTAAATTGACAGCATTGGTATGCGATACGCCCAAATACTACACGAAATGGGCGTATGCGATACGCCCCTACAAACGTCTTTAAAACTAAAAGTCCATTACAATAAAATTATAATGGACTTTTGGGATAACAATATTTTTTAGGATTTATTACAGAATTTAACACATTCTTTTCTACTTTTCAGAACACGATTTTAACGATTAATCAGATTAAACAAGATTGGAACTGAAAATCATATTAATACTACAAATCTTGAAAATCGTGTTCTAATTATGTTGTATGAAAACTTTTCAAACTGTGTATTTATTCATGCACAAATTCACCACTGGCACGAAGTTCTACTTCTTCGCTAACCACCATTGAGGGCATTCCGCCTACGCCAAAATCTGTGCGTTTTACCGTTCCAGTTGCTTTGAAACCTACTTTTTGTTTCTTACTTCTTTGGTCAACTGTTGTACCGAGAAGCGTTAAATCCAAAGTATAGGGTTTGGTAACGCCTTTGATGGTTAAATCGCCTTTCAATTTGTATTTTTTATCAGCAACCTTTGAAATAGAGGTGCTTTTAAAAGTCAAAGTTGGGAATTTTTCAGCATCAAACATATCTGGTTTTTGGAGGTGTCCATCACGCATATCGTTGCTGGTGGTAACACTTTTCACATCGGCAGTCAATTCAAAAGCCGCATCCGAAAAATCTTCTTTTGCAGAAGTGATTTTACTGTTAATTGTCTTGAAAGTACCATCCACCTCCGAAATACCGAGGTGAGTTACCGTAAAACTTAACTTAGAATGTGCCTTATCCACTTCCCAAGTTTGAGCAAAAGTAGTTGCTGAAAACAACAAGATAGCCCCTAAAATAATTAATTTTTTCATCCTTGTATTTTTTTTGTAAGTAATTGATTAAGAAAACTTTATCAATAATAAACACTTTTAAAAACTTGAAAAAATGAAACTATAATTTTGCGACCAATGTATAGATTTTAGCTACCTATTTTCATTACGCTAATATTTTTTTCAACGCTACCACATTAAGTTTTTTGTCAAAAATAGCTTGGATGGGTATTTCAAAGCCTGTTATTACGTCACTTTTTATCGTACCATTTGATGATTTTAGTTTCAACTCATACTTTCCTTCTGTCAGAATATATTGCTCTATTACTTCATTTTTAGGGTCAATTATCCAGTATTCTTTTACTTCGTGGGTTTCATAATCATCGTATTTGATACCTCTGTCATTTTTGGCAGTACCTTTTGATAAAACCTCTACCACAAAATCAGGAACAGGAAAAAGTGTTTGTTCAGGTTTAAATTTTGAGGCTTTTTCATTACCAAAAAACACGATATCTGGCTCATAGTCGTTGCGTGTGAAGGTGGACATGATTTTTTCATAACCAGCAAATCCCAAGTCGTGTATATCGACAAATGTGCTTATCAACTTGAAGAGCTTGGTTGAAGCATCATTATGCCTTTTCATCACTGGCGAATGCACTATGATTTCTCCATTGATAAATTCTACTTTCATAGACTCATCAATATCGTTATAAAACTGTTCCCGTCGTTTGCGTTCTTCATTGAGCGTATGACTCACTCGTTGGATGAGCATCGGAGCATCAGGTAGTTCTAATATTTGTTCGTAAATAGCTTCGTGAAACATTTTTCTCTGGTTTTAATTTCATTACGAAAATAACTTATTTATTTGAAATATCTTGTAATAAAAACCTTAATTTCAGTTAGCTACACATACAAATTCAAATCCAAATAAGGATTCCTAAACTTACCTTTTGGGTCATATTCTTTTGCCAATTTCATAAAATCGTCATATTTTTCATAACGTGAATGCAAATCTTTGGGAGCAATTGTGAATATTTTACCCCAATGCGGACGGTATTGAAAAGGAGCTAATTCTGCCTCAATCATAGGTAATAATTTCATCACTTCGGGCGTGTGTTGTTTCCATGTAAAATGAATCGCCACCGAATCCCGTTTGTAGGCGGTACTCATCCAAAGATTATCCGCCGCAATGGTTCTGATTTCAGTAATCATCAATTCTGGATAAATGAGATTTCCCTTCTTTTCAAGAGCAAGGATGGCTTCGAGGGCGTGTTCACGAGGGACAAAAAACTCAGATTGCAATTCCTCTCCACTACTGGGCGTGAAACCCATTTTGAAATGTGGCAAACGCTCGTACCAAACACCCGCAACGCCCATTTGGTCAGTACAATTTTCAGATGATAATTTGGTGATAGGATGCAGATTTTTAGTAGCGGCTTTTGCTCCAAAAAAATCTTTTCCTAAGTCTTTTATATTGGGTTCGACCTTGCGTTTTACCCACACCTGGCTAATCTTTTGGTCTTGCCAATCGGTAAAAAGACTAACGCTATATCCACTTGATAAAATTTCATTAAAATGGTCTTTCAACGAATCTAAGGGCAAATCTTGGAATAAATCCTGTCGTACTTGATAGCTCTTTTCAATAGCCAAAGTAACCTTCGTAACAATTCCCAAAGCACCCAAATTTACGACAGTACCATTGAATTTTTCACCATCTTTTTGTTGGCTCAAATTGACAATATCGCCATTGGCAGTTACCAATTCCAAACCCCTCACTGCCGAGGCTAAATTGCCATTTCCCACACCCGACCCATGCGTAGCCGTAGCACAAGCCCCCGCCACAGATATATGCGGAAGTGATGCCAAATTGTGGAGAGCATAGCCTTTTTTATCCAATTCAGGGGCAAATTGACCGTATCTTACGCCTGATTCTACGGTGACAGTATTGGCTTTTTCGTCAATAGAAATTACTTTATCGAGATTTTTGGTTGAAATTTGATTGAGCGGACTATCGGCAATATCATTGAAGCAATGACACGAACCCAAAGCCTTTTGTTTATCTAATTTTTTGACCAAAGATTGTACTTCCTCAACCGTTTTAGGTTCGTGCAGATACTCAGCTTTATACTGATAATTACCCGCCCAATTTTTGCGAATTGCTTTGGGTTTTTCTTTACAAGAAGTCAATGAGGACGACAATAAACTGCCTGCAACTATCATTGAGGAGGTTTTTATGAAATCTTTTCTTTTCATCTGAATTGATGTTAAAATGAGTATGTTTTAGTGGAAATGACGTTTTGCTTGAAAGACATTTTGCTTTATAAGTTACTGAAAATGAGTAAGTGATGGTACTTAGAAAGAGAAAGTGGTCGATAAAATAAGGGAGGCTGTCGAGAATATTTAGAGATAAGTAACGATTATTTTTATAAATGAAAATAGGGCTTTACTTTTATGTATTATCAGGATGCCTTATAAATTAATCCAAAAACCAATTCAATCAAATCAATGAAAAAACTAATCTTAATGAGCATTATTTGCTCATATTTTTTACCCACTATTGCACAAAAAAAATGGTCAGAAACGTCAGTTGACGGCAATAGTATCATCAAAAATCAGGGTGGACAAACGCTGGGCTATTCACCAAATTCTGGCATTAAAATATTAACAATCAATGGTTTAGCTTTTAAAGATTTAAACAAAAATGGTAAATTAGACAAGTACGAAGATTGGCGTTTACCCGTAGATATCAGAGCCAAAGATTTAGCTTCAAAATTAAGTATTGAACAAATTGCGGGCTTGATGCTTTACTCTTCTCATCAATCACTTCCTGCCCGTTCGGGAGGGTATTTTGCGGGAACTTATAATGGAAAACCTTTCAAAGAAGGTGAAACAGACCCCTCAGATTTAACCGATCAACAAAAGAAATTTTTGCAAGAAGATAATCTTCGTCACGTTTTGCTGACAACCGTAAAAACGCCCGAAATTGCTGCCCAATGGAATAATAAATTACAGGCTTTTTGTGAAAGCGTAGGCATGGGAATTCCAGCCAATAACAGTTCTGACCCACGACACGGCACAAAAGCCCGTGCAGAATTTGATGCGGCTTCGGGTGGAGAGATTTCGATGTGGCCCAGTTCGTTGGGTATGGCGGCAACTTTTGAGCCTGCCTTAGTAGAAAAATTTGGACAAGTGGCGGCGGCAGAATATCGTGCTTTGGGGATTACGACTGCCCTTTCACCACAGGTGGATATTGCCACAGAACCTCGTTGGAGTCGTTTTAATGGCACTTTTGGCGAAAGCCCACAGCTTTCAGCGGCAATGGCACAGGCGTATTGCAATGGTTTTCAGACTTCATTAAATACAAAAGAAATTGCCAACGGTTGGGGTTTCGGGAGTGTGAATGCTATGGTGAAACATTGGCCTGGCGGTGGTTCGGGTGAGGCTGGGCGTGATGCTCATTATGCCAATGGAAAATATGCCGTTTATCCAGGCAATAATTTTGATGCTCACATGATTCCTTTTATTAATGGAGCGTTCAAATTGAAGGGAAAAACATCAATGGCTTCTGCCGTGATGCCTTATTATACCATTTCGTGGAATCAAGATAGAAAGAACGGTGAGAACATTGCCAATAATTATAACAAATTCATTATCAATGACTTACTCAGAACGAAATACGCTTATGATGGCGTGGTGTGTACGGATTGGAGCGTTACGGGCAACCACAATGTGATGGATAGTTTCGTAGATGGAAAACCCTGGGGCGTTGAAAGTTTGACCATTGCCGAACGTCATTACAAGATTTTGATGGCGGGCGTTGATCAATTCGGTGGAAATAATGATGCGAAACCCATTTTAGAAGCCTATCAAATGGGTATCAAAGAGTTGGGAGAAGCCAAGATGAGAGCAAGAATGGAGCAATCGGCAGTTCGTTTGTTGCGTAATATTTTCAGAGTGGGCGTTTTTGAAAATCCGTATTTGGAAGTATCATCCACTAAAAAAATTGTGGGTAATCTTGCCTATATGAAAGAAGGGTACGAAGCTCAATTGAAGTCGGTTGTTTTGTTGAAAAACCAAAATAATGCCTTGCCAATTGCCAAAACAAAAACGGTTTATGTTCCAAAACGTTTTACGCCAGCAAGTCGTAATTTCTTAGGAATGGAAACACCCGCTTCGACAGATTATCCAGTAAATATGGCTATCGTTAAAAAATATTTTAACGTTACCGATAATCCAAATGAGGCTGATTTTGCCTTAGTTTTTATTCAAAATCCAAGTGCTTCGATTGGTTATGACAAAGAAGATTTGAAAAATGGTGGTAACGGATATGTGCCTATAAGCCTTCAATACAACGATTATACCGCAACTGATGCTCGTGAAATAAGTATTGCAGGAGGTGACCCAATGGAAAAATCTGCGAATCGTTCGTATAAAAATAAAGTAACGAAAACGTCCAATATTACGGATTTGAAATTGGTTTTAGATACGAAAGAAGCCATGAAAGGCAAGCCAGTCATTGTGTCGATAAACACGATAAATCCCATGATTTTTTCTGAATTTGAGAAAGAATCTTCGGCTATTTTGTTGAGTTTTGGTGTACAAGACCAAGCACTTTTGGAAACTATTGCTGGTAAATCAGAGCCATCCGCTTTGTTACCAATGCAAATGCCTGCCAATATGTCGATTGTAGAAAAACAAGCTGAAGATTTGCCTTACGATATGGAATGTCATAAAGATTCGGAGGGAAATGTCTATGATTTTGGTTTTGGGATGAATTGGAAAGGGGTGATTAAGGATGTGAGGGTTACGAAGTATAAAAAGTAAAACATAAAACGATTATTTGACAGAATACAGGTAGGGGCGTATCGCATACGCCCGTTTCGTCCGAGCCATTTCGTCCGAGGGCGTATGCGATACGCCCCTACCAATAACAACCCCAACAAACCATGAAAAAAACATCATTTCTCCTACTAATAACGGCTTTTTGCTGTTTACAAAAACCAATATTCGCCCAAATCCAAACGGGTGAAAATGTAGCTGTTACCAGTACCGAATCGGGCAAAGTTCGTGGATATATTCACAACGCTATCTACACCTACAAGGGTATTCCTTATGCAGAGGCAAAGCGTTTTATGTCTCCCGAAAAGCCAAAACCTTGGACTGGTGTACGTTCTTCGATGGTCTATGGACCTGTTGCACCTTTGATTGACCCAACTACGAGTGTTCAAGATGAAAGTGAATTTGTTTTTCATCACGATTGGGGCTTCACCAACGAAGACTGTATGCGTCTGAACGTTTGGACTCCCAATATCAACGACGGCAAAAAACGTCCCGTTATGTTCTGGATTCACGGTGGCGGATTCACCGCAGGTTCTTCGCAAGAATTACCTTCGTATGATGGAGAGAGTTTAGCGAAGAAGGGCGATGTGGTAGTCGTTTCTATCAATCATCGTTTGAATATTTTGGGTTATTTAGATTTATCGGCTTATGGTGAAAAATACAAACAATCTGCCAATTTGAGCATTTTGGACATGAAAGCGGCTTTGGAATGGGTAAAAGCCAACATCGAAAACTTTGGCGGCGACCCCAATAATGTCACGATTTTCGGACAATCGGGAGGCGGGGCAAAAGTAAATACTTTAATGGCAATGCCGTCGGCAAAAGGGCTTTTTCATAAAGCAATCAATCAAAGCGGCTCGTTCAGAACTGCCATGCTGGAGAAAACCGATACGCAATTAATTGCTTCCGAAGTCTTGAAAGCCCTTGATTTGCAGCCTTCTCAGATTGACGATATTCAGAAAATTCCTTTTGAAAAATTGAGTGCGGCAGGTAAAAAAGCCCTCAAATTAGTAGCTGACAAAATGAAAGCCGAGGGTAAGCCCGTCATTGGTTTTGGATTGAGTTGGGGACCAAGCCGTGACGGAGAAGTTTTACCTTATCAATTGTTCTCAAATGAAGCCTTTGAAATGTCTAAAAATATCCCTTTGTTAATCGGTACTACCAAAAATGAGTTCACACCTTTTGCAGGTATGGCAACTTTTAATAGTACGCAAGAACAAGTGATGGAAATTCTCAAAAAGAAGTACAACTCCAAAACAGATGCCTATCTGGAAGCCGTCAAAAAAGCCTATCCAACTCATACAAAACCTTCTGATTTATTGGATATTGATTTTTCGTTCAGACCTGGGGCAGTGCTTCAAGCGAATCAAAAATCAGCTTTGAGTGGTGGTGCGGCTACTTATATGTACTTATTCTCGTGGCAGTCACCTGTTTTAGATGGAAAATTTAAGGCGGTTCATTGTATGGAATTACCGTTCGTTTTCAATAATATTGCTCGTTGCGAAGAAATGACTGGTGGCGGAAAAGAAGCCTACGTTTTAGCCGACAAAATGAGTCAATCATGGATAAATTTTGCTAAAACGGGTAATCCAAATCACAAAGATTTACCTAAATGGGAAGCATACAACTCAACGAAAGGAACAACGATGTTTTTTGATAATACTTGTGAAGTAAGGTATAATCATGATGCGGGGTTGTTGGAATTTGGTAGGTAATTTTTAAAATTCGGACGATTTATACTTTCTCAAAACAAAAAACGTAGAACTTTTACAAAGACTCTACGTTTTTTTATTTCCAAGAAAAAATAAACTCAATATTCCGTAAATTTACACCATGAAAACAACATTAATCCTTAATGCCCAAGTAGTAAACGAAGGCAAAATCGAAACAAAAGACGTTTTTATTAAAGACGGACTGATTGATAAAATTGGAAATAATTTGTCTGGCATTCAGACAGATTCAATCATTGATGCATCGGGGAAATACCTCTTTCCAGGCGTAATAGACGACCAAGTACACTTCCGAGAGCCTGGACTTTTACACAAGGCTTGCATCCATTCGGAGGCTCGTGCGGGTGTGGCAGGTGGCGTTACGACCTTTATGGAAATGCCCAATACTGTTCCTAATGCCCTCAAACAAGAACTTTTGGCGGATAAATACGAGATTGCCGCCCGTACTTCTTTGGCAAATTATTCCTTCTACATGGGAGCGTCCAATGATAATATTGAGGAAGTGCTGAAAACTAACATTCAAAATGTCTGCGGCATCAAGGTTTTTATGGGTTCGTCCACGGGTAATATGTTGGTCGATAATGAAAAAACCTTAGAAAATATCTTCTCAAAAAGCCCTATGCTGATTGCAACTCACTGCGAAGATGAACCTACAGTAAGAGCCAATTCCGAAATTTATAAACAACGCTTCGGTGACAATCCACACCCACGAGTTCACCCCGAAATCAGAAATGTGGAAGCCTGTTATAAGTCATCGTCGATGGCGATGGAGTTAGCAAAACGTCATAATACTCGCCTTCACATTCTCCACATTACGACAGACGAAGAAACACATTTATTCCGTAATGATATTCCTTTAAAAGAGAAAAAAATCACCTCAGAAGTCTGTGTACATCATTTGTACTTCGATGCCCGTGACTACGAGACCCTCGGAAATCAAATAAAATGTAACCCAGCCGTGAAAGCTGATGGGCATAAACAACAAATTTTGGAAGCATTGCTTGACAACAGGATTGATGTGATTGCGACAGACCACGCCCCACATACTTGGGAGGAAAAACAAAACCCCTATTGGTCGTCACCATCAGGTTTGCCTTTGATACAACATCCTCTCAATATCATGTTAGAGTTTTATCAGGAAGGTAAAATTTCGTTGGAACGTATCGCCGAAAAAATGTCGCACGCCGTGGCAGATTGTTTTCAGATTTCTAAGCGTGGTTATATCCGTGAAGGCTACTGGGCGGATTTGGTTTTAGTAGACTTAAATAGTGATACAACGGTTTCAAAAGACAATATTTATTATCAATGTAAATGGTCTCCGTTGGAAGGGAAAACGTTTCATTCAAAAATTACCCATACATTTGTGTCTGGACACTTAGCTTTTCAAGAAGGTATTTTTGATGAAAGTGTACAAGGTAAAAGACTTTTGTTTGAAAGATAGTTTTTCGGATTCACAACGCAACCCTACCAAGTTCTAAACGCTTGGTAGGGTTAATTTTAAAAGTAAACAAAAGTTTTTTATTAAATTACAATCAAAATCTTTGTTTTCTTTTGTGCCTTTGTAGTAAATAAAATCAACAAACTCATGAAAAAAATCTCCCAAATCCTGACATTATTTGTCGTATTATTCCCTTTATTTCTGAATGCCCAAATTGAAAAAGCTCCTCCACGGGCTGAGGGGGACGGTCAATTTAATCGTCTGATTATCAGGGGCGTAAATCTTGTCAATGGTACAGGTTCACCCATGCAAGGACCTTGTGATATTGTGGTAGAGAAAAATAAAATCGTGGAGATAAAAGTCGTGGGCTACCCTGGCGTTCCGATTGACCCAAAGAGCCGCCCGCAATTGAATTCGGGCGATAAAGAGTTGGATTGTACTGGTATGTATATGCTCCCAGGGTTTGTGGATATGCACGGACACATTGGTGGAAAACAACAAGGAACACCCGCTGAATATGTCTATAAATTGTGGCTCGGACACGGTATCACAACCATCCGTGACCCATCGGCGGGCAATGGTTTGGACTGGACACTCGACCAAAAAATGAAGTCTTCAAAAAATGAAATTACTGCCCCAAGAATCTTGGCTTATACCGCTTTTGGGATGGGATCAAAGGAGTCAATCACCACCGCAGAACAAGCCAGAACTTGGGTAGAAGAAAATGCAAAAAAGGGTGCGGACGGCATAAAATTCTTTGGTGCAAGACCCGAAGTGATGGATGCGGCTTTGCGTAGAAATAAAGAATTAGGCTTGCGTTCTGCCTGTCACCACGCACAGGTGGACGTGGCTCGTTGGAATGTTTTGAGTTCGGCTCGGGTAGGTTTAACTTCGATGGAACACTGGTACGGGCTTCCAGAGGCACTTTTTGATAGTCAGACGATTCAAGATTATCCAGCGGATTATAATTATTCTAACGAACAAAATCGTTTTGAAGAAGCGGGGAAATTATGGAAACAGGCAGCAAAACCTGGCTCAAAACGTTGGAATGAGGTAATGGATGAGTTACTGAAATTAGACTTCACGATTGACCCAACTTTTAATATTTATGAAGCAAATCGTGAGTTGATGTTAGCTCGTCGTTCGGAGTGGCATGAGGAATATACTTTGCCTCAATTGTGGCGTTTTTATCAACCTTCGAGGGTTTCGCACGGGTCGTATTGGCAAGAATGGGGAACGGAACAGGAGGTGCAATGGAAGGAAAATTATAAACTTTGGATGGCATTCGTTAATGAATACAAAAATCGTGGTGGACGAGTAACAACGGGTTCAGATTCAGGATTTATTTTTCAGTTATACGGTTTTGCCTACGTTCGTGAATTAGAATTGTTGCGTGAGGCAGGTTTTCATCCTTTGGAGGTAATCAGAGCCGCCACCCTCAAAAGTGCTGAGGCTTTGGGCATGGCGGATAAAATTGGTTCGGTAGAAGTTGGGAAGTTGGCGGACATGGTAATTATGGAAGAAAATCCATTGAAAAATTTGAAAAATCTCTACGGAACAGGAGCCATAAAATTAACTGAGAAGAATGAAGTGGTGCGAGTAGGTGGCGTAAAATATACCATCAAAGACGGCGTGATTTATGATGCTAAAAAATTGTTGGAAGATGTAAAAAAGATAGTTGCCGATGCCAAGAAGAAGGAAAATTTTGAGATTTTTCAGCCTGGAATGGAGAAGAAAACGGGGGGGAAGGTGCAGGGAAGTAAGGAATAAAAGTTTTCAGTTATTAATTTTCAATTTGCAATGTTCAAGTAAAAAAAACACAAAACCATTCATTGTCTGCCAATTACTTGAACATTTTAAATTGAATATTGCACATTGAAAATTAATTATTAAAATTTACTATCAGAAAAGGTATGCTTCACCCTAAATTTCCCTACCACCATTCTATCCTTGATATTAGGGTCGTTCTTGGAATTATCTCCTCCAAAAACCTTCACATTAAACGTTCCCGTGATAATTCTACCATCTGAAACTCTTTCCGTTTTCGTTATCACAAAAGCATTGGGTACGGGCGTGGAAGTGGCATGAGAGCCTTTATCGAAACTATTGAAGACATAATTCTTCTCTGGATAATTCTGTAAAGATACGCTCCCTTGCGTGATTTGCTCATCATAATTGGTTGAACCCGAAGGCGTTGAAGATGGTTTTGTCATGTCGGCAGTCGTTGTCAAAACTAATGAAATTTCACCATAATTTCCTGCCATAATTTTGAACGTTGGCTTGGGTAATGCCGTGTTGTAAGACGTTGAAACATCGTCTGGCTTAATGCTGATTTCCTTTCCGTCAATGGTAAAAGTGAAATAAAAATCATCTTGATTTACCGCCTCTCTTGTTTCAGATGTGTTAGTGTTTTTTTCTGTTTTGCTGTTGCAACTGTAAAAGGTTGAGAGCGTTAAACAGAGAATTAGGATTATGTTCTTTTTCATGTTTACTTGAAAATTGTATATTGATAGTTGCAAATTGAACATTATTTATCACTTACTGACAAGTACATTCCTTATAACTCGCAGGAATATTGACGGGCGGTGGATTAAGACAAAAGTAGGTTGCTGCCCAATTATTTACGCCAATTAAATTATTGATTTCATCTTGTTTTGCAGTTGATAAACACTTTACGCCCACTTCCAAAATCCCCGATTTGAAAGCCTTAGAAAGCCAGTAAGCAACGCCATAAGCACCGAGATTTTTTTCGTTATATTCAGCGTCACCTGATACGCCATTGCAATTGCCATTATGAGGGTAACTCCCAGGGTCAGCGTGTCTTCTTTCATGCCCGACTAAGGAAATAAAACCCGCAAAATAAACCCATTCTTGATAAGTATATTTTATAACAGCAGAAGATTGATTCTTGGTTGAAGCTAAGGAAATGAACTTTCTGCCGTTATAATCTCTGCAACATACGCCCACTGCACCGCCCAAATCGTCCACAATATCAAAGCCTTGTACTCTGTCTTTTAGCCAGTCATAATACCGCATATTGGTCCATGGTAAATAGGCTGATTTTTTGTAAATATCCACGTAATAAATCACTCGAATGGCTTGCAAAATCCGAAGCACAACATCAAATTTATCATTGCAATCATAGCTCGTTACGACCACGCCATTACGCCTGATTTCAAAGTCTTTGATGAATTTTGAGAATAGAATATCATCCGTAGGGCATTTCTTCATAAATTCTTCAATATTCAGAATTTGCGAGGTCAAATTGAGTGTATATTTTTGCTCCGTTCCGTCTTGGGCTTTCACGGTTACGTTGGTGGGCAAACTCGAAAACTTATACGTTGATTTATCACTCGTTTGTTCGATGCCTTCAATCAATAATTTTGCTCCTTTTGAGATACTGAAACTTGGAATAATCGAAACTGTATTCGGAAAATTAAGGTCGGTTTCCAACAAATTCATCGTCATGGTGGTATTTTTCAGACACCCCACCACATCCTCCGAAACCATGAGCGTATTGTTCAAAGTTTTCTTAAAACTGAAAGACAATAATTTGGCTTCGTTGCTTTTCGTAACCGTTACGATAACATTATAATTGACCTTCGTTCCGTCCTCTGCCTGTACCGTGAAGGTAACGGGATTGGTAAAATTATTAGTCGTAATACCGTTTTGTTGCGTTATAGTCCCTTGTAATAAAATTGCTCCTGCCGAAACCTGAAACGTTGAGGGTAAGGAAGTTACCTCTGAAAATGAAGGTAAAATAACCATAATTTCTTTCTTACCTTCATCAATTGTTCCTTTGACATTGGCAACGGTAAAGGAAGTAATTTTGGCTTCATTACTTTTGATTTCTTCTTTTTTGCAAGAATTAAAAAAGAAGAAAATGAGGATGATGAGTGTGAGTGATTTTTTCATGGATTGGTTTTATTTATTGATTACGTTATTGGCTGATAATTGAGAATTATTAAGCACAGCCTCAATTTTATCCAAGCGATTTTCCAATTTTTGATTTCTCAGAGTCAGTTCTTTGATTGCCTCAACCAGCACGGGCGTAAGCCGGGCATAATCAACTGATTTGAAACCCTTTTCATCAGTAAAAACCATTTCTGGAAAGATTTTTTCAATCTCTTGGGCAATAAATCCGATTTGATTTTTGTCCGAAAAATGCTTTTCTGGGAATTCCTCTTGTTTCCAATCGTAGCGTACACCATTGATTTTCAGAATATTAGTTAAAGAATTTTCAAGGGGGGCTATATTTTTCTTATATCGCAAATCAGAAGAACAGACGATATTTGATGCACAAACGGTATAAGTAAAGTTGGCAGAATAACCCGAAATAATATTAGTGCTACCAAGAGCAAGATTACCATTAATTAATACATTTCCTTCAACTCTAACTTTACCATAAAATAAGCCAGCGTATGAGTTCGTAGCATTTATGTTATCTGAACCTATTATGCCAGCAGCAAATGTTGTGGCTGCCTGACCATTCACGATTCCGTAAACCCCATATTTATAGCTACCTGTACCAGCAGCAACCCCCGAAACGCCATTATTCATGTAAATATTTGGCTGGTTACTATAACCCGTAATGGCTTGAGAAAATTTACCTCCTGGAGCATAATTGTAACCTCCCGTGGTTGTGGCATAAATTCCTTGCCCAGTATTGCTCGAAAAATACCCACCAGGATTGGCAACACCAATAATGAATGGCGACAGGGTACATATGCCCGAATTACTGATTCCTCTGACCCCAATCACATCTTCTGCGGCTGTATTATTAAAATTTGTGGCTACTGCATCTACACCATACAATTCCGTATTGGTGGTATTAAAAGCGGTTGCTTCCGCTTTTACGCCATATACTTTGGTGTTTGTACCTGTATTAAATCCTTGGAAAAGACCACCATAAACATCCGTAAAGTTGATATTTAAGGAATTATTGGCATTATCACCGTAAACAGCGATGTATCTTGAAGGAAATCCCTGTGTATTGGCTTTGGTAGAACCCATAACACCGATGTTATTAAGAGTCCCATTTTTGCCATAGCCAATTAGACCAACATGATAGTTGGTGGCAGGAAGTGCATCAACTTCGCCCACACCACCAACTTTATATGTATTGTCAAAAACGTGTGTGAAAGTACCTGTGCCTGAATATTTCAATGTTGTTTGAGCATTCACAGAGTAAAATGCCAATAGAATAAAACTCAAAAGAAGATATTTTTTCATGATTTCAGTATGTTTTAAGGTTGTTTAATTTTTTTATTTACCAGATGATGGATTTGAAACAAAAAGAATAGCCTCTATTTTATCCAAACGACTTTTCAATATTTCATTCTCACTTTTTAAATTTATATTCTCATCTTTCAACCCCTTCACCGCCTCAATCAAGTGTGGAATTAAGCCAATATAATTGACTGACAAAAACCCTTTTTCATCGGTTTGTACTAATTCTGGAAATATTTTTTGAACTTCTTGGGCGATTAATCCCGTCTGTAAATCTTGACTGCGAGAGGCTTCAATCCATTTGTAGTGATAACCATTTATTTTGTAAATATCTGATAATGAATTATTTAACAAAGATAAATTTTTTTTAAGTCGGCGGTCAGATGATTGCGTGAGTGTACCTAAGAGTGTGGCATTGCCTGAACTCGTTACCCAAAAACGCCAATTTCCTCCAATGAAAATTCCTGTTTGGTTATCGTTCATCATGCCATGAAATGCACCGTCTGTAAATGTGGTACTATTTGCGGAATTATTGAACCACACCCCCGCTGTATTTGCCGTTGATGGTGAAATTACCGTATGTCTTATTCTCAAACGCCCATTTATATCTACTATTTCACCATTGTTTAAAGATAGAGTTGGTGTGCTAAAACCCACTTTCCCATTGCCTTGAATTCTCATCAATTCATTTGATGTAGTTGCACTTGTAGCAGCATAAAAAACATGAGCATCAAAAGTAGAACTCACTTGATAGCGAAAAATAGAATTATTGATACCCAAACCCAAAAATTGATGGTCGTTATTGGCGATTTCATATAAAACTACTTTTCGGTTTAATACGGCATTCCTAAATTGCAGCGGTGCATTAGGGAAATCTGTGCCAATACCCACATTGCCATTACCAGTCATTGATACAATATTACTTCCAGTATTGGTTGCATTCTGATAATAAAAGTTTAAGGCAGCATACGCTTCATTTCCAGCAGGTGTTGCTAAACCCGCAATATCCCAAAAAAAAGCATTAGAGGTAGAATTAGCGTTTGTGAATTTGAGACGAGCGAAATCATAGGCTGAGGTCTGGTCTAATCTTAATTCGGCGGTTGAGGGTGTCCCACAACAAAAACTTGACCCCAAAATATGGAGTTTCGCATTAGTAGGTGTAGCTGTTCCAATACCCACATTGCCATTTTTCAAAACTGTCATGGCATTGCTTGGTGTATTAACATCATTACTGTTGCCAATCACAAATAACGGGTCGGTAGCTATCCAAGTAGTTGGATTGTAGGCATTGTTTAAAAGATTAAATCTTCCTAAAACCACTGAACTATACGCTTGGGCAGTTGTATTACTGCCTATACTTGTAGAAGCATCACCATTAGCAGTCGTTTGGTAGCCAATACTTGTTGAAGCAAGACCATTAGCAGTTGTGCCACTACCTAAACTGGTTGAAACAACACCATTTGCAGTTGGATTATATCCGCTGGCAAATGACCAAGCACCAATTTTAGCAGCATCCCATTGCGAACCCACTACTGTTCCTACCCGAAAAGCACTTTTGGCAGGAATCCACATCAGGCGTGTACCTGACCCCAAAGCAGGAGGTGTTATAGTACCTGGGTCTGATATAATGGCACTTGGGCTTTCCGATAAAATGGCAGGTTTTAACGAAATATAGTTTTGGGCGTAAGTACTTGATAAACAAGATAATACAAGAAACGAGGTAAATAAATTTTTCATTTAAAAATGATTTAAAATTATGAAAATAGACATCATGCCCGAGGTTTCAATGTTGTACTTAAGTAGTCGCTAATAAATAAACGACGTTTTATTTTGGTTACTTTTGTGTTATGGGATACAGATTTATACAATTAAGTCCAGAGGACGTAAGTCTTTTGGAGAATACCTCAAAGACAAATTCAAAA
>JAAFJP010000028.1 GCA_013298125.1 Cytophagales bacterium
ACTCGACCCTGACCCTGCCGAAATGTTGGACAGCTTTTTTGTAACAAACTGAAAGGATTTTTCAGCATCATTAAAGCCCATTATTGCCTGTTGAAAACCTGCCACGGCATCCGCTCCAAACATTTTTCCCGTGGGGGTTTTGGATAGCTTATTGATGTACTTTTCGGACGTTGCTTGATTGCCAGTATATTGAGTTATTCCGAAACGATTTCGCTCATATTCGTAACCCTTATCCGAAAACTGACCGCCAATTTCTGCCACTTTTTTAATAGCCATTACGCCCGCTAATCCTGCCATAACATACGGATTACTCGCTAAACCAAGCAAGCCACCACCACCCGAACCGCTACCAGTTGGGGCATTAAATCCGCTCTGATTGTTTGCGTTTGGATTGGCTAACCTTTGAACTCTGGAAAGTCCATCGTAACGAGTTCTAAGCCTATTTACTTGATTTTCAGCACTTCTTAGCTGTCGGGTATCTACTGACATGGTTCGTCTGGTTTCAAGTCCACGGGTGGACAATCCTATACGATTCACTATGCCACCAATACCGCTAAACTGTTTCTCAAAATCTCTCATTCGTTTCTCCATCGTGTCAAAGCCACGTTCTACATTATTCACCATTTTATTAAATGGAGAAGTAACATAGTCTTTCATTTTGAACTCAATTCCGTAAGATTCCATAATACTATTTGGGGTTAAAGTTTCTAAATTATACCGTTTCTGTTCTTCACATCTTGGACAAGTTCCAACGCTTTTTCAAGATGTTTCATTGACTCATCAAACGCTAAAAATGCGGCTTCGTCTGTGGACAGGTCGGGACTTTTGGCAATAGCTTTGAACTGTGCAAAACATACCATCACGCTTGCCATAGCTTCACAATGAGAATAAAACCCGTCTATATGCTGAGGGATTCTTTTGAGTGGAAATGCAAACAATTCTCTTTTATAGATTTTCGATTGGTGCTTTAATTGTGGAGCAATCAACGTACTTTTAAAACTCCTAAAAGGGTTATAAGTATAAAAATCTGTCTCCCATAGCTGAATGATACTTTCGAGTGTTGAGAGTTCATCTATTGCGTTTTTAATTGCATTCTCCTGTGAGAATAAAAGCCTACTGAGGTTTAAGTATTCCCGTGTTGATGATTGGCGTTTCATGGTTTTACGACTTCTTTTTAGCGTGTATAGCCTTTAAAGCCAAAAGCACTTCGCTACGTTTATACCGTACACCACGACCAAGCCTATAAGGAATTAATAAGCCTTTTTTGCCATGCTCAACACAGGTAGGTTTGGTTATTCCTAAAAAGTCGCAAACTTCATCCTGAGTCATAATTTTCTCCTCATCGTTGGGGGTCGGGGGCGGGGGAGTGAATGATTTTAGACGGGTTTCTATAATTCCATCTATTTCATTTAGAAGTGTTACGAAGTCAATTTGTTGCACCTGTAACATTTTGGGGGTTGTCATAAAAAAAGCCGTCAAACGTTGTATTTCGTTTGACGGCTCAAAGTTCTATAAAATAAAATCTGATTATTAAATTTGACTTTTTGCGTTAAATTTTACCTTGTAATGTACTGATATTTAGACAATTATAGATTATTTTTTTCTTTAAACTTGCGTACTATTTCGATATTTTCAGATACAGCCGTTTTAAACGTCTTTTCCTTTATTTCAAAAAGTTTCATTGAGTTATTTTGGGCTTTAACTTCTGGTTCTCCATTTTTTAATCTTTCTAAATAATCTAATACCATATTTTTATCCCTGATGATTGTTTCTAATTTTTTAGTCTTTTTTTCTTGATTTTTAACAAGGGCGTTTTGTGGGTTTATATCCTCTAATTCCTCAATCCTACTCTCAATATTATTATAGTGGTGAACGTTTGCCAAATCCATTGCAAGCATATTTAAAGCCTTATTCATCGTTAAATTTCTACTTTCTAAATCAATTCTTTTGCCCTCTAAATACTCTTGCTTAAAATGTAATTTATCAACTGTCCAAATATCTATAAAAGCGTTTTTTAATACTTCTATTTCGGACAATATAGACTTTGAGCGTTTTATATTATTTTCGAGTGAACTTTCAATTATATCTAAGTGGCTTCTAAGCTCCTCCTCCATTCGTTCCCATTGTCGAGAATTAGGAATAAATACACTTTCATGCTCCCGCTCAAAAACCTCCTCTTCTATTCCGTCAATCCATAAATCCCCGTTCTTTTGAAAATATGCTTTTTTACCTAAAAATTCCTTTGATACCTCATTTTCATACTGTACCATATCGTCAAAAATAAATTCTATGTAACTATCTAAGGTTTTCATAATATTATGTTTTCAAGCGGAGGAAACGCCATAAAACGCCATTCCTCCACGTGGTTAAGGATTGGTTAAATTATTGGTGATTTCGCATAATTTCAGCGTGTTCATTTTTAGACACCTTGACATATCCCCAGAATACCTTTTCGTCTGATTGCCCCATCATTGACATTATAGACTTGATAGGTACGCCTTTTTTATACTGATTGGTCGCAAATGTTCGCCTACTACTGTGAGCCGATATTAAATCCCATCTTGGTAATACCTCCTCTTTACCGTGTGGATTTAGTCGGGTGTACGTTTCGTGAAGACTTGGGGCTAACTGTGCCACCTCTTTAAGATATTCGTTATAATTTTGATTGCTGATTGGCGGAGGAAAACCGCTATTGTACTTATAGAAAATTCCCATAACTACTTGATTCATAGGAATAATGACTTTACTTTTTTCTTTTTTTCGTGCCTTGCCTTTGGTAGCAATGATTTCAAGATTGAAGCCAGTACCAGACTTTTTCACATTATCAGCATCAAGTTTAACAAGGTCAGAAAAACGCAAGCCTGTATTCGCTCCTATCATAAACATATCCCTCACCTTGTCTAATTTCAAATTGTCGAACAAATCCAAGTCGTGCAACTCTGATACTTCATGTTCTGATAATGCTATTTCATCTGCAACGGACGTAATGGTCTTAAATCCCTTTGACTGATACGCAAGATTTTTATTTGTCCCGTGTTCGGTTGCTTCGTGGAGAAATGTTTTGAGTGTCTTGATATGCTTTCCCATCGTTGAAGGGGCGTAACCTTTTTCATTAGACATATAGCTAATATACTCATTGTAGAACTTCATATCCACGACATCAAAATCTAAATTATACTCATTATCCTCATTAAATTCTATCAGGACTTTTTGGGTAGTGCGGTAAACTATTGTAGTCGCTTTGTTGATTCTGATTCCATCTACTAACCTTTTTCCGTTTTCTGAGTCTTGGATAAACGTTTCTATGAAGTCAAATAAATTTACTTTATCATCCTCTGGGGTGAGGTAGTTAAATAGGGCTTGTACTAATTCGTCTTTTGATATTAACCGATTTTCTTTCTTTGATTCTACGATTAACGTACTCATAAAGTCGTTTATATCGGTTGCAAATTGTTCTACTTCACTTTTTCCATTGAGGTAGGATATAATTTCGCTTTTCATTATATCCTTACTTAGATGCAGTCTTTCATCGACAAAGGATTTTAGGCTATTTAGATAATTATTTGTGAAGGTTGCCACGTCCTGACCATTAGCACCTGTGAGCAAATTTTTAGGTAGTGTTACTTGCGGAAATCCTACACTTGTTTTCACTTCACATTTATTAGAGTCCCAATGTTTGGGCAAAACTTTAATTCCAGTTCCTACCACCAATTGCTCTTGCCCATACCTCAATCCAAGATATATGATTTCTGACTTTTTGGAAGTAGCTTTGCGTAAATAGAAAAACGCTTTTGCCATGTGTTCGATTTGTGATTTAGTAATTTTGTATTCGACACACAAATATAGTTAAATTCAAATTGGTTAAGCACATGGTTAAGCATTTTTCTTTATCAAAACAGCATTTAACTTGTATTAATTTAAACTCAAATTGAAAATTATTTTCATAAGTTGTTTAAATTCAGATATTTATATAAGTTTTTAGGCTTTACAGAAAATAGGCGTTTTAAGGGTCGTTAGTCCCGTCCAGACCGCAAATAGCACTTCTTTTGAAGTGCTATTCGTGTTTTAGGAGGTTACTGGTAGGTGTTTTTTAGAGATTTTTGTTTTTTGAGGCTGATTTTCTATTTTGGGAGTTGGCTTTTTTGTTTTACATTTGAATTCTATTTAAAATCAAACATACCTATATGGCTTTTAACGAAAACACCCGTGTAAAAATCCCCGCAATACTTCACCTTTGTCGCCTTGGATATACCTATTTGTCTCTGAAAGAATTGGAGACCGAAAGCTCTACAAACATTCTTACTGATATTTTCACGGCGAGTATTCTTCGGATTAATCCTTCCTTAGAGCCTTCACAAACCAAGCGTATTTTTGAAGATGTTTCTCTCGTACTCGAAAATGAGGATTTGGGAAAGGCTTTCTATGAAAAAATTACGGCTACTTCGGGCGTGAGATTAATTGACTTTAAAAATTTTGATAATAATTCGTTTCACGTTGTTACGGAATATACTTTCAAAAATGGGGAAGATGAATTTCGCCCAGATATTACGCTGTTTATCAATGGTATGCCTTTGGCAATTATTGAGGTAAAAAAGCCTGATAACGAACGTGGGATTCTTGCTGAAACTGACAGGATGCGGGATTCTCGAAATAAAAATAAAAAATTCCGAAAGTTTATCAATCAGTTTCAATTATTAGTTTTTTCTAATAATATGGAATATGACTCAGAGGCAATTGTGTCAATTCAAGGGGCTTTTTATGCCACAAGTTCCTATTCAGATGTACGAATTAATACTTTTAGAGAAGAACATACTTTCGACCTTGATACCTTACTAAAACCAGAAGATGATGATTTAGAAACCTTTGTTTTGAAAGATAACAACCTCAATGTTATCAAACATTCTGATGAGTTTATTACCAACAAAGATACCAATACGCCCACTAATCGAATTCTTACTTCTTTGTTCAATAGGGAAAGATTTGAGTTTTTGCTCAGGTTCGGGATTGCATACGTGAAGGGAGAGAAAGGACTCGAAAAACACATCATGCGTTATCCTCAATTGTTTGCGACCAAAGCCATCGAAGCAACCATTGAAAGAGGTGAGAAAAAAGGTATTATTTGGCATACACAAGGAAGCGGGAAAACGGCTTTGGCTTTCTTCAATACTCATTATTTAACTGATTATTACCAACGTAAAAATATTGTTCCCAAATTCTATTTCATCGTTGATAGACTTGATTTATTAGACCAAGCCGTTAGAGAGTTTAACAGTCGAGGGTTGAAAGTTCATACGGTAAATTCAAAAGAAGAATTAATTACTGATTTTCAGGCTAAAAAAGCTATTCATAATATAACAGGACAACGAGAAATTACGGTTGTCAATATCCAAAAATTCAAGGAAGAAACCCATGTCCTCAAAACGGATGATTATGACTTAAATACACAACGTATCTACTTTTTGGACGAAGTACACCGCAGTTATAATCCTTCTGGAAGTTTCTTGGCTAATCTTTTCAATGCTGATAAAAATGCTATCATCATCGGACTCACAGGTACGCCTTTGATTGCCACCGATAGACGCTCAAAAGATACATTCGGGAATTATATTCACAAATTTTATTACAACCAATCCATTGCCGATGGTTATACCCTCAAATTGATTCGTGAGGGAATTGAAACGCAGTACAAAATGCAGTTGGCAGAGATTCTGAAAGAATTAAATATTCAGAAAGGAGGCATCGAAAAGAGGCAAATCTACGCCCATGAGCGTTTTGTTGAGCCTATGTTAAAATACATCGTTGATGATTTTGAGAATAGTCAAATCAAATTTGGCAAGCAAAATATTGGGGCAATGGTGGTTTGTGATAGTTCGGAACAGGCAGAACAATTATTCAAGATTTTCAATGAAAAATACGTTGTTCCAAGAATCGTCTCAATGGCTCAGTTTAAGAGTCAGTACCCGATGGCAGCCGAGGATTCTTCTGAATATAAACTACCTAAACCGCTTACAGGGGCTTTGATTTTGCATGATGCTGGCTCAAAAGATGAAATAAAGAAACAGATTCAGGATTTCAAAGAAGGAAGAATAGATTTTCTTTTCGTTTATCAGATGCTCCTGACGGGTTTTGATGCTCCACGCTTGAAAAAACTCTACATTGGACGTATCGTAAAAGACCATAATCTCTTGCAAACCCTTACCCGTGTAAACCGTCCATATAAGGACTTTCGATTTGGGTTTGTGGTGGATTTTGCGGATATTCAGAAAGAATTTGATGCCACCAACAAAGCCTATTTTGATGAACTTCAAGACGTTACAGGCGATGAGTTAGAAACGTATTCTAATCTCTTCAAATCCAAAGAAGAAATTGAGGCGGAAATCAAGGAAATCAAAGAATTATTGTTTCATTTTGACTTGAAAAATCGTGAACTTTTTTCACGACAAATTCAACAGATTCAAGACAAAAAACAGATTTTGGATATAAGAAAGGCTTTGGCTAATCTGAAAAATATCTATAATCTTATCCGTCTGTATGGTCATTTTGATTTACTCGATAAAACAGATTTTCGTCTCTTCAATGACCTATACAAAGAAGCTGACAGGCACGTGGCTACCCTTAATCAAAAAGAAGCCATCGAAAATGATTCTGAAAATACCAATCTGTTGAACGTGGCTCTCGAAAACATCCTCTTTATGTTTCGGAAAGTCTCGGAGAATGAGTTAATTTTGGCTGATAAGCTGAAAGATACGCTTCGTAAAACTCGGGAAGAAATGGCTCATAATTTTGACCGAAACGACCCCGTTTTTGTCTCACTTTTTGAGGAATTGAAACGACTTTTCAAAAATAAAAAATTAGATGAAGTCTCTCAGGACGAAATGACCGCCAACATCGGAGCTTTGAAAATTATCTACAACAAAGCTCTCGAAATCAATCGGAAGAATAATCTATTGAAAGCCAAATACGATAACGATACTAAGTACGTCCGTGTACATAAGCGTATTGTGGAACAAGGCAAAATCTCTAAGCGTGAGTCAGAAATCCACGAAACCCTCACGCTTATCAAACAGGAAGCTGACGATAAAGTGTTGTTAAACAATCGAATAATGGATAATGAAGGCTATTTTGAGCAAATGATTCAGAGGTCTGTTATCCAAAACTTCAAAAAATCAACCATTAAATTAGAACCCGATTCTGCCCGATTTGTCAATCATGCCATCGTGACAGAATACACAAATGAATTTTTAGGAAAAACCCCATGGTAACACAAGATTTTACAGTAAAAACAAAAGAATTAATTGATAACCTCAAATCCGTTTGTACGTCTTACGGACTCGGAAATGATGGAAACGAGTTCAAAATCATTACGCAGGTTTTCTTGTATAAATTTATGAACGATAAGTTTGGCTATGATGTCAAACAGATTGATGAAAAACTCAAAAGTGCAGAAAGTTGGGAACAAACCATTCTGACCTTTTCGGATGATGAATACGAAATGCTATTGATGGAGTTGAAGCCCGACAGTGCTAAACTCAAACGTGACCACTTTCTTTCAACCCTTTTTGACCGTCAGAACCAACCAGAATTTGCCAAACTTTTTGACGATACCCTTCGTGATATTGCGATTTACAACAACGATATTTTCTCGGTAAAGACAGGTACAGGCTCTAAAATCACTCTTTTTGATGAATTGAGTAACTATATTTCAGACAGTTCACAACGAGATAATTTTTGCCGTGCTATCGTCAATCAGTTGATTACTTTCAATTTTGAAAAAGTCTTTGACCAAAAATTTGACTTCTTCTCGACCATCTTTGAATATCTCATTAAAGACTACAACAAAGACGGTGGCGGTAAATACGCCGAATATTATACGCCCCAAGCCGTTGCCAAAATCATGGCAGAAATTTTGGTCGAAAATGCTCCTAAAAACGTTACTTGCTATGACCCCTCGGCGGGTTCGGGGCAGTTATTGATGAGCCTCGCCCACCAAATTGGCGATGACCGCTGTTCGATTTATTCGCAAGATATTTCCCAAAAATCATCGGGGATGTTGCGGCTCAATTTGGTACTGAATAATTTGGTACATTCTATCCAAAACATCATTCAGGGCAATACTATCAAAGAACCTTATCATAAAGACAAAGAGGGTAACCTGAGAAAGTTTGACTACGTAGTCTCGAATCCGCCTTTCAAATTAGATTTTAGTGATTATCACGAAGACCTCAACGCCAAAACCAACAATGAGCGTTTCTTTGCGGGTGTGCCTAATATTCCGAATAAAGACAAGGATAAAATGTCAATCTATTTGCTTTTTATTCAGCATATTATGTACTCGCTGACCACAAAAGGCAGAGCCGCCATCGTTGTGCCAACGGGTTTTATAACGGCTCAGAGTGGCATTGAACGCAAGATTCGGGAGAAATTAGTGAATGATAAAATGCTACGGGGCGTAGTATCGATGCCCAGCAATATTTTTGCTACGACAGGAACAAACGTCTCGATTTTGTTCTTGGATGCTGCCAATACCAAAGGCGATATTGTGTTGATGGATGCCTCCAAACTCGGCACTACGGTAAAGGATGGCAAAAATCAAAAAACGCTACTCTCGCACCAAGAAGAACAGAAAATTATTGACACCTTCAACCGCCACGAAGCCGTTGAGGATTTTTCGGTGGTGTTGAGCTACGAACAAATTGCCGAAAAGAATTACTCGTTTAGTGCGGGGCAATATTTTGAAGTAAAAATTGAATATACTGACATTACCGCCGATGAATTTAAAGAAAAAATGGACGGTTTTAAAGGGAATTTGAGCAAGCTCTTTGCAGAATCAAAAAGCCTTGAAACAGAAATACAAAAGCAATTGGAGGGGCTGAAATATGAGTAAAAAGAATGACTACAAAACTGCAACGCAGCGTAGCAGTTTTGGTAATTAAAGTCAAAAGCAAATCAGCAGACAGCTTCTGTTGATTTGACAAATTCAAAAAATATATGGAAATACTCCCTAAACATACGAATTTTTAATAAGTGAGAAGCCTTCTCACTTATTGATTATACAGATTTGACAACTTTTTAAAAGTTGTCAAATCTCGATATACCCGAAACGATTAGGTAATACAAAAAATAAAATAATCATAAAAATGCACAAAGCAAATAGCCCGCAAAACAATAATACAAAAGCAAGGGGAGGGAATGAGATATGAGTAAGGCAATAAAGTTAAAAAATATAGCATCTTATTCTAACACAAGAATAAAGATTTCAGAAGTTACGCTTAATGATTTTATTACAACAGATAGTTTGCTTCAAAATAAAGCGGGAATTACAAAAGCTACTAATTTACCCCCACAAAATGGAGCAATGCCAGCTTATGAAGAAGGTAATATTTTGATAGGAAATATTCGTCCTTATTTAAAAAAAATATGGTTTGCAGATAGAAATGGAGGTGCTTCTGCGGATGTTTTAGTATTGAATGTAGATGAAAATTATGAGCCTAAATATGTGTACTACGCACTATTTAGAGATGATTTTTTTGACCACATGATGAAGGGGTCAAAAGGTACAAAAATGCCAAGAGGTGAT
The DNA here is from genome assembly GCA_013298125.1 of Cytophagales bacterium. Taxonomy (GTDB): domain Bacteria; phylum Bacteroidota; class Bacteroidia; order Cytophagales; family Spirosomataceae; genus Arcicella. Next base: position 9,578 of record JAAFJP010000028.1, read on the forward strand.
AAAAATCAAGTGTTAGAGTTTTTAATTCCCGATTTCAACCTCCCAACCCAACAAAAAATAGCCTCCGTTCTATCCAGTTTAGATGCCAAAATAGAACTCAATAACCGCATCAATGCCGAATTGGAAGCAATGGCAAAAACGCTGTATGATTACTGGTTTGTACAGTTTGATTTTCCAAGCCCCCCAACCCCCAGTAGGGGAGAAAATGAAGGAAAACCCTACAAATCAAGCGGTGGGGCAATGGTTTGGAGTGATGAGTTGAAAAGGGAGATTCCTGCGGGGTGGGAGGTGAAAACATTATTAGATATTGCTACCTATACAAATGGATTAGCTTGTCAAAAATTTAGACCTGTAAATGATGATTATCTGAGGGTTATCAAAATCAGAGAAATGAAAGATGGATTCTCTGAAAGCTCCGAATTTGTACGTTCTGATATACCAGAAAAAGTAATTGTTGAAAATGGGGACATATTATTTTCATGGTCTGCATCATTAGAAGTCATCATTTGGGCAAAAGGTAGAGGTGCTTTGAATCAACATATTTTTAAAGTAACATCAAACAAATACCCTAAATCATTTTACTATTTTCAATTAGCAAACTACTTACAGCATTTCAAGATGCTTGCTGAAAATCGTAAAACTACAATGGGACACATTACACAAGAACATTTACAACAAAGTAGAATTGCTGTGCCTTCAAATAATGAATTGATTGAAAAGTTAGATAAAAAAATATCTCCAATTTTAGACAAACAGATAGCAATTGAACAAGAAAACCAACACTTATCTACTTTACGAGATTGGTTATTACCGATGTTGATGAATGGGCAAGTGGTGGTGGAATGATGATAAAAAGTATAAATATTCTCCACATAAAATCGTAAAATTCATTATGAACCAAAGAATAAAAAACAAAATTGAAGCCACCGATAAAAGCATTAGTAATCTACTGAAAAATCAAAAATTTACGATTGACTATTTTCAAAGGGAATACCGTTGGCAAGAAAAACACATGAAATCGTTGGTAGAAGACCTTACCAATACCTTCTTAAAGTCATACAATGAAGGCGATAGACGTAGTGATGTTCCAAATTATCAGAGCTATTATTTGGGTCCAGTTGTGTTTAATACCAATGTAGAGAGCAATAAAAAATCTATTATTGATGGTCAGCAAAGGATTACATCTTTGACTTTGATTTTAATTTATCTAAATCACTTACAGAAAGATAATTCTCAGAAAGTACCAATCAGTGACCTGATTTTTTCGGAAAGATATGGCGAAAAATCCTTTAATATGTCTGACGAATCACGTGAAGAGTGTTTGTCGGCATTGTTTGAGACAGGGCATTATTTCACAAAAGAGGGTGACGAAGAAAGTACAATTAACATCAAAGAGCGTTATGATGATATTGAAGAGAGTTTTCCAGAAGAGATAGATGCTTTTCGTTTACCTTTTTTTATAGATTGGCTCATTGAAAATGTAGTAATCGTTGAGATAACCGCCTATTCGGATGATAATGCCTACACTATTTTTGAAACCATGAATGACCGAGGGTTGAATTTGACTCCAACGGAAATGTTGAAAGGTTATATATTATCAAAAATAACAGATAAAGAGAAACGAACAGAAATCAATAAACTTTGGAAAATTGAAATCCAGAAACTCCATGAATACGGAGACATAACCTCACAAAGTTTTTTTCAGGCATGGTTTAGGTCTAAATATGCCGTCACGATGAGAGCGGGAAAGGTAGGCTCAGAGAATCAAGATTTTGAGTTGATAGGTTCACGGTTTCATAGTTGGTTCAAGGATAAGCACAAAGAATTATTCAATCTCAATACTTCCGATGATTTTTATTTGTACTTCAAAAGGCAGTTTCCTTTCTTTGTAAAATGGTATTTGAAAAGCCGTAAAAGACAGGAAGAATACCATGCCGACACACCACATCTCCACTATATTTATCACTGTGGTATTGCCGAATCATTGCAAGAGCCACTATTATTATCTCCGATAGAATATTCTGATAGTGAAGACATTATTTTGAAAAAAATGGATTATGTCGCTCGATACATTGAAACATTTACGGTGAGACGAAGTGTCAATTATCGTAAATATGGGCAAACGGCAATTAAATATTCTATGTTCAATACCATCAAAATTATCAGAGATAATAATTTGGATGCTTTGAGTCATCATCTTGTGGCAGAAGTTGGGAAAATTTCTGAACAATTTAGCTCTATGCAGAGGTTTGGGTTGCACATGATGAACAGAAAGTTTATCAAACATTTATTGTCAAGGATTTCAAGTTTTGTTGATAATTTGGTTGGGAAAGATAGCAATTACGTAACGTACAGAGAGCCAAGCGGTAAATTATTTGAAATTGAACATATTTGGGCTAATAAATTTGAAGAGCATCTTGACGAGTTTTCACAGCAAGATGAATTTAGGCATTATCGTAACTTAATAGGAGCTTTAATACTTTTACCTCATGGCACAAATCAATCGTTTAATAGCGATAGATATAATGCAAAAGTTGAATATTACATCAGGGAAAACACGTATGCACAGACTTTGCACCCGCATTATTATGTACGAAACCCTAATTTTTTAAATTCTCCAATCGTTCAAGAATTAGGTTTTAAATACCATTTGGAGTTTAGAAGAAACGATATAGAAGAACGCCAAGCCTTAGCACAACGCATCTGTGAAAGAATTTGGTCGATTGATTTTTATGGAGGGAATAATCTTTTTAGGGATTAGATGTACCTAATTTATAAATGAATTCAAAGAGCTTTGAGGAGTGATAATAATTGACATAAGATATAGAAGTCGGAGTCAGCATAAAGACGGGTTACAGGAGATTTGATTCTGTAACCCGTTTTTGTTTCAAAAAGTGCATCTTGATACACTTTTCGCTATTCATAAAGAAATTTATCTTATATTTACACCAATAAACGCAATATGATGCACAAATGAATAAAGAAAATTTAGGCTTAATCATCAAAGAAAGAAGAAAAATCTTGAAAATTCGGCAAGAGGATTTGGCTGAAATTTCGGATGTGGCTTTGCGTACCATTGTTTTGGTAGAACGTGGTGAGGGGAATCCTTCTTTGGAAACTTTGCTCAAAATCTCGGAAGTTTTGGGTATGGAACTTCAATTAAATGTGAAATTATGAGAAAGGCAATCGTAAATATTAAGGGAATTTCTGCAGGAATTTTAGCAGAAAATGAGTCGGGTTTTGAGTTTAAATACGACGATATTTACTTTCAAAATCCTGCACAACGAGCTGTAAGTGTGACCATGCCCAAAACGCAACAAACTTATACTCATCCATCGCTTTTCCCAGTTTTTTATAATATGCTACCCGAAGGAGCAAACAAAGAAATGATTTGTCGTTCACTACGAATTGATGAAAATGATTTCTTTGGACTATTACTTGCCACTGCCCAATATGACACTATTGGAGCGATAACCATTACACCCATCAATGAGTGATTCTCTTCTTTTTTCAGCAAGATTACTCACAGACCCATCAACTAATAGTTAATTCTTTTCTCTCGGAGGAATTAAGAAAAATGTACAGTGACTTATACTTTGATAAATTGAAACGGTTGGGGTATTCTTATTTGAAAGTGTGAGGAAATTGAGAGAGAAAATAGACAGGTCATAGAATGGGATTCTATGACCTGTTTTTGCTTCTATAACAATAAATGTCAAGTTTTTTGTATTAAAAACTTGACATTTATCTAATATAGTTTATCTTTGTAACTATGAATATTGCGACCCAAATAGCTACAAATATCAACTTAATACCCGAAGGGAAAACTTTTGGATATTCGCAGCTTAATATTGCCCTTCAAGACTTTACAACTGCCGCAAAAGCCATTGAAAGATTATACAAAAAAGGGATTATTAAAAAACTATCAAAGGGTGTTTTTTATAAACCTAAACAATCCATTTTTGGAGAACTACGTCCTTCCGAGAGTGAGATTTTAAAAGATTTTCTTTATAAAGATGGTAAGCGAATAGCTTATATTACAGGGTCTTATCTCTATAATAGATTGGGGCTTACCACTCAATTAACCCACATAGTCAGAGTAGCATCCTTTTCAAAAACTATCTACATTAATAGAGGGAATATCGTTGCGAAGCCTGTGAAGAGTTATGCTTTGGTAACAGAAGAAAATTATCAGTTATTAGGCATTTTAGATGCTTTCAAAGACATTAAAATTATTCCAGATGTAGATTTTGATGAAGCACTGGGCAGGTTAAGCCGTATTATTTCAAATTTAGAAGATAGAGGAGCATTAAGCGAATTGGTTAGATATGCACTGGTCTATCCACCACGTGCCAGAGCATTACTGGGGGCATTATTAGAGTTTAAAAAACTTTTTCAATATACAGAATCCTTAAAAAATAGTTTAAACCCTTTTACGGAAATTAACATAGGGATTTCTCCTACGCTTTTACCCACTGTTATAAACTGGAATATCAAATGACATTACACAACAATTCAGATTTATTTAAAAAAGCGATTTTACGGACATCTGAGCAACTAAATATCTCAGAACTTTACATTGAAAAAGACTATTGGGTAACGTATGCAATTCGCACAATCTTTCAAGATGAAATCGGCAAATATACCGTGTTCAAAGGAGGTACAGCTCTGTTGAAATGTGATGGAATGATTCAAAGATTTTCAGAAGACATTGACTTAGTGATACTTAGGGAAGGCAATGAAACCAGTAATCAATTAGGTAATAGAGTCAAAAGGATAAGCAAAGTGGTCAAAGATATTTTGGCGGAAGTTGCAGTAGATAATATAACTCAGAAAATGGGTATGAATCGTAAAACGGCACACGAATACCCTAAAATATTTGATGGTGAATTTGGAGAAATAAGAAATATCATTGTTGTAGAAGCCACATGGTTAGGGTATTTTGAGCCTTATGTGAGTAGAAAAGTAAGTACGTTTATCTATCAAATGATGCAGGGTGTTGGTCAAGAAGGTATTGCCGAACAATATGGATTGATGCCGTTTGATGTTTTGGTATTAGACCCCAGACGTACATTTTGTGAGAAAATTATGAGTTTGGTTCGCTTTTCATATACTGATAATCCAGTCGTTGATTTAGGGTTCAAAGTTCGCCATCCTTACGATTTGCATAAGTTGTTAGAAATTGAAAGAAATCAAATCATTTTTCTATTCAAAGGACTTTGACACAATGCTTCTGAGAGTGGCAAATGATGATGTGAAGAGTTATAAAAATAATAATTCATGGCTTCAATTTCACCCAAGTAAAGCTCTAATTTTTGCGGATACTGAAACCGTCTGGAAGTCTCTAAAAGAATCTTACAATGGCACATTTAGAAACTTAGTTTTTGGTAATTTTCCGAAGGATAAAGAGGTTTTAGAAACGCTTTTGAAGATTAGGGATAGACTTTTAATGATTGTTTGGGAGGTTAGTGTGTAACAGTTAAATAAAATAGCATTTCTAAGTCTGTATCAGGAATAATATTTTCAAGAAAAAAATAAACGAATTACCACAATTTTGCACTATTTTTGGTACTCAAATTGCTACCAGAGCCTTAAAATATAGCTAAAAGTCTGTTATTTAAGGGGTTGTGTACTCCCGTTCAGACCGCCGAAGTAAAAATTAAAGTGCTGACTATTGGATAGTTAGCACTTTTTTTGTGGCTTAGAAATAAAAATCCCCACAAGAAAAATCTCGCAGGGATTCCAACCTCAATCCACTAATAACCCCGTAACCGCCGCCGTATTTCTCGCCCACGTGAGGTCATAAATTTCGTCTGCATCTTTGGTCTCAATAATTGTTAAACCTTGGGCTTCTGCCTTGATTTTCAACAAGTTACCGATACTTAATTTGGCATCTAATTTATTCAAAATGGCTTCTACGTTTTGGGTATCTAAGCCCTGTACAACTTGTCCGTGGAAGGTCATTTCTAACCAAATAATTTCACGAGTCGCTACTTTCAATACACCAAACACCAAGCCTTTTGCTAAATTTTGCGTGATTCTCACTTGGTGTTGCACACACGAAGGGTCGTAGGCAACGCCAGTACGCTCCGAGATTTTCATTGGAAATTGGCTATTCATCCAACCTACCACCAAATTTGGCGTGATGCTCCCCGCACTGTACGCATTACACGTAAAGGTTACGTATTTTGCCCCAGCATTCGCTAATTCGTTGATATTCAATTCGATATATTCGGCAGTACCAATTTTATTTGGAATGCTACGAATATCTCCGCTATGTTTACAACCCGTAGTACGCAAGTTACTGTATGAACAATAATCAGTATAGCTTTCGTAAGCAATGTTACAGCTCAAATCCATATCCAAATGTTGGGCAGGTAAGCCTTCGCCCCACTGCATAAACAAACGGACGGTATCACCCTCGACGGCAAAACGTGTTCCCATCAATGCCGATGGCAAGTCCTGAACATTGTCTGAACGGTCACCGATTGACACTGGCATTTTGAAAAGATTTGGTTCGATATACATCGTTTTGTTGGCATTTTCGATGTTCATAAAACGATTCATCATCGCTGATAAACACAAATCTTCTACCTTAGTTTTCATCAAATCCAATTGCACTTGGTCATAAATCGACAATAATTGATTAGCTGGAATTCGTTTAGAAACCCCACCCAATGGCTTCACAGAGCGATTTTGTGATTTATTGAAATAGTTTTGGGCGTACATATTCAACGTAAAAACCAAACGAGCTGGCACTTTGTCAATCACTTGTTCAAATGCCTTTACCGTATCATCCGCCCCAAACCAAAGCATATTCGCAAACAACGAACGGGCAAATAATCCTGGGCGTTGTTTCAACAAATTAAAGGTTTTGTCGGCATCCATTCGTAAACGAAATTCATTTACTCGACCTTGAAAAACCGTATAATTTTCGTTGTAAAAAACATCTAAAATCTCGTTCAAATGTTGGAAACCGTCTCTTTTGGCGTATTCCGACAAACGCAAAGCACGAATAAAGCGTACCCACATACCACGTTTTGGGTGCATGATTTCGCAAGCAGCTTTTGCGTCAATGGTTAAATTATTCAACCATTTTGCCACCATCAAACCTTCTTTACGAGTGTATTTTAACTTCAATTCTTGTTTTTTAGACAAAGAAGCCGAAGCACTCACATCAAGTGGGTTATAGATGTGTGCATGATTGCTTTTAGTACGTTTCACAATCGTTTTTGGCTCAATGATTTGTAAAAAACCAGTATGTTTAAACCATAAATATCGTAAAATATCCGTTGGCGAAGTGAATAAATCATTCGCTTTATCTGACTGATTATTAGCCACATATACATCTATCACCGCCATTAACGTTTCTTTCATTCCGATAGTAACTTCTGGCATTGGCAATTCGGTCAAAAGGATTTTTAGACTATCCATTTGGGTGGCATCCAAAGCCGTTTTTGACGATAATAAATCTTTCAAAAATACCGAAGCATCTTCTTCCGACCATAAAGTCAAATGTTTTTTCTTTGAACCTTGTCCAGTTTTTTCAATCTTTCCGAACTCAAAAGGCGTTCCACAAAATGGACAACCATTGTAGCGTTCTAATGGAAAAGTATTGGCAGGAATTGTGTGTCCGCAAGCTAATTGCGTACCTTTTCCACCAAAAATATTAGTATAAAAAGTAAGAATATGGTCGATTACGGATTCGCCCGTAGGCACGTCCCAACCTTTCACCAAAGGAGTCCAGTTTTTGTTTACGCCCATTTTTTGACGAAAAATCTCTAACAATTTTGCTTGAAAAACTGGCGTAGTTCCGTTCAAGGCAATCAATAAATCTTCGGAAACGGTATAGCCCAAGTTTCCGAGATTGGCAACCAAAACAGATGTCGTTCCTCGAAGGATTTTCGAGTCATTTTTGATGTCTGTTTTTGCAATAAAAATTGCTGATTGACGAAGGCTAACGCTTAATAAATTTTCCATTTTTTGAATTGTGAGTATTTTAAACTTAGAGGTTTGGAGGATTAGAGAAGAGAAAAATTAATAACTCTAATCCTCTAAATCTCTAAGTTTAAATATTTGAAAATCAGGTAATTAAGTTTCTGAGTTCTACCAAAGAGAGTTTTTTGAAGTAAGAAACTTTTGACCTAAATTGTTTTTGAATTAATGGTAATTAGAAGACTTTTTGGAGTCGATGACCCGCAAGCCATATCGAAGAAGTAAGTCTTCTTTGACCATTAATTTTGCGAAACAGGCAGGATTCGAACCTGCGACCCACGGCGTGAAAGGCTATGGAGTAAGTATTGATTGACCTGAAAATTATCAAACTTAGGACTTGAACCTAAAAACCTCCGAGGAGATTCTTACCGAGAGAAGTAAGTTTAATTTGACCTGATAATTTCAAAACTTTTCGTTGCTCTATCCAACTGAGCTACTGTTTCATTTTTCAAAAGAGGTAATTGACAATTTTGATTTCGTGGAAGGAAGTTGAAGTAAAATAATCTTGACCAGCTTTTGATGATACAAAGTTGGAAAGCCAGTACGCAGTCTATTTGCGTAGATAAAAATTAATTGAAAAATATTTTTAATTCACGATTTGCAAATTGCAAATCGTGAATTAATTTGTATATTTGAAGCGAAATAAAGAACACGATTATGAAAAAGCACAATGGAATGCGTCCACAAGATGTTGTTATTATTTTGAAAATAATTTCATCTTCAATAACAAAAAATAAATTAGACGATAGTAAAAGTGAGGTTTTGAATAATAAAAATATTGCCAAAAACTTACAAATGAGTGAGGCTGAAATTTCAGAATCACTGAGGAGGTCTGAATATGCAGGACTTATTACAGATAAAATTACCAAAAAAGTAAATCAAAGAGCTTTCTTGGATTTTTTACTTTATGGGATAAAATATGTCTTTCCTGTACACCCAGGGGCATTAGTGCGTGGAGTTCCGACGGCACATTCAGCGTTACCTATGAAAGATAAAATTGTCTCGGATGAATTATTTGTTTGGCAACATCCAGAGGGTATAGTAAGAGGACAAGCCATAGAACCGCTTTATCATACTGTTCCCAAAATTGTTGAAGAAGACCCAAAACTGTATGAATTATTGGCTTTGGTTGATTGCATACGCACAGGTACTTCAAGAATAAACAATATTGCAGTAAAAGAATTAGAAAATAGAATATTGAACGGATGGTAAATAGTTTTAAAAATATAGTCAGAATTAAAGTATTGGCGGAGGCTTTTTCTAAGTTGAAAAATAAAGTTGTTTTTGTCGGTGGTGCAGTCGTGGAATTATATTGTGATGACTCCGCAAGAGGAGAGGTCAGACCAACTGACGATGTTGATGTGGTTGTCGAAATTGTAAATTTAGGCTCTTACGCAACTCTGGAAGAAGATTTGAGAGCAATTGGTTTCAATCATGATATGTTTTCATCTGTTATGTGTCGTTATAAATATCACGATATTGTGATTGACATAGTGCCTACTGATGAACACATTTTAGGCTTCACTAATATTTGGTATAAAGACGGATTACAGAATAGTATTTCGTTTGATTTGGAGGATAATTTAACAATCCAGATTTTTACTTTACCATATTTTTTAGGTTCAAAATTCGAGGCACTAAAATCTGACCGACACGGCAAAGATTATCGGTATAACAGTGATTTTGAAGACATTATCTATATTTTTGATAATCGAATAAATATCAAAAACGAGCTTATTGAATGTACAGATGAAGTCAAAATTTATTTACAAAAAAGTATTTCAGAACTTATGAAACGCCCTTATATTGAAGAAGAAATAGTCTCAAATTTAGAATATTCCTCTTCTAATCAACGGAAAGATAGAGTTATATCAATTTGGGAATCATTCATAAAGTCATAATAAATCCACCCGCAAACCATGCCCGCAAACCGCAACGCCCTCATTCGCTATAAAACCATTGATGCTTGTCTGAAAAACCGATTCAGAAAATGGACTTTGGAAGATATAATCCAGAAAGTGTCTGATACGCTCTATGAATATGAGGGCATAGACAAGGACATTAGCAAGAGGACTATCCAGAACGATATTCAGATGATGCGGAGTGATAAATTGGGCTATTTTGCTCCAATCGTGGTTTTGGATAAAAAATATTATACCTACGAAGACCCAAATTACAGCATTACCAACACACCCATTTCTGAAAATGACCTTTCCAGAATGAACGAAGCCGTGGAAATGCTGAAACAATTTAAAGGTTTTTCGCACTTTGAACAACTCAATGAAGTCGTCCAGAAATTAGAAGACCACGTGTATTCTACGGGTAAAAAGAAGAGTTCAGTGATTGATTTTGAGAAGAACGATAGCTTGAAAGGACTGTCGTATTTGGATATTTTGTATCAATCTGTGGTTCAGAAAAAGGCTATCCAAATGACTTATCAATCCTTCACGGCTCGTGAGGCAAACGTATTTTTCTTTCACGTTTGGTGGTTAAAAGAGTTCAAAAATCGTTGGTTTGCCGTGGGCGTACGCAAAGAAAACGGCGGATTATCAAACTTGGCTTTGGATAGAATTATTGATGTAAGTTTATCAGACGAAATACCCTACATAGAAAACGAAAGCATGACTCCCGATGAATTTTACAAAGACATCATCGGCGTAACCGTAACCAATCTCCGCCCCATGAAATTAAAGTTATTTGTAGAAAAATCGCACGCTCCTTATGTGGAAACCAAACCACTGCATCATTCTCAACAAGTATTAGAAAGGACAGACAATGGCATCATCATCCAGATTCAAGTACAACACAATTATGAGTTAGAAAGAGAGATTTTGGGCTTCGGAGAAATCATGAAAGTCCTTGAACCAGAGGGGTTTATGAAGAAGATTAAGCAAAGATTGGGGAGGGCTGGGGCAAATTATTGAGAATTAAAAAATAGGTAAACTTAGAGGTTTAGAGAATTAGAGAGAAGGTAAAATATTAACTTTAATCCTCTATCTCTCTAAGTTTAATTGAAACTCTTTCCTCATCTTAAAATGTGGTATCACTCCAAACAGTAAATACGAGTCCCCGATAATTTCATAACCAATTGAAAGATAAAACTTTACAGCATTTTCACGGGCATCGAGGACAATTTCTTGAATGCCTTTTTGTTGGGCAATATCTTCTAAATAACTCATCAATAATTTACCCACTCCTCTTCCCTGCACTTCGGGCGAAACTGCCACGCAACGTACTTGTCCTTGTGTGGGCGTATTGGTCTGCATACGAGCAACACCTACGATTTGTTGGGTTTCATCATCTATCACCATCGCATGGTCGGCTTGGTCTTCATCGGTCAAGACTTCACTCCCTTTCAATTGTCCCCAAGGTTCACGAAGGACTTTGAAGCGGAGGTCGTAATATTGCTCCCATTCTGTGGAAGTAGCTGGTATTCTGATGGTTAGCATAATATTTAAGGAGAAAGGAAAAAAGGAGGAATGGAGGAAAGGAAGAATGGCGAAAGGGGGAAAATATTCTTACGTTTACCGTTTCTCCCTTTTCCCCTTCTTCCTCTCCTCCCTAACTCCCTTCTCCTAAAAATCAAAGTTCTGTTACCTCTCCCGCAACACCTAATTCCAAAAATAAGCGTTGCCAGTAGGCTGAAATGGCTGGATTGTTTTTCTTGCGTGAGGCAGTTGGTTCAAAGGGTTTTGCGATAAATATTTGGGCTAAACCGATATTGGTCAAATTGGGTTTCATGTTTACTACATCTTCTCTTGCCCAACCCACAGCCGCCGCATCGTCCACGGGTGGGTTTGTATGAAAATCCCTTCTGTTCTCGGCTCTCATACTTTCTACCATGTCTGACAGGAAATATACCTTAACGTTATATCCCTTCGCAACTGCCTTATCAATCAAAGGAAGTGCTGCCCAAAGGTCGGTGTTATCTTTACTCGAAGAGGTATTCTGAGAAGCCAATTGAGCAAAAACAATTTTCTTGAAAATACTTTTTTCTTTCTCCAAAGACATCCCATATTCTGTGCTAATTGCCTCAGAATCAGTCGAACTTGCTCCTGCCAAATCGCCTTTTTCTGTTTTGCAAACCACCTCGGCAGCTTTGCCTTTGCCTGTGTTTTCATGCACAAAATATACTTCTAATTTATCCCCCTTTGCCTTTACGTTTTCATCAATAAGCTGGCTAATGATTTTGGTATATTTTTCATTAACAAATTTTTTATTGACATTCACGCTCACTGATTTGTCAATAAAAATCATAGAGCAAGTCTTTGCTTCATCGACTTCTTGGTATTTTTGACCCGCATCCGAACAGCTCAGAATCAGAGTGGAAGGAATAATTACGAAATAATACTTTAAATGATTTTTCATGGATTTTTTGACATTGGTAAAATGTCGTATTTTAAATTTGTTAAGAAATAGTTGATTCAGATTAGTTTATAATACACCTATTTATTGACAGTATATTCCCCTAATTCCTAATCTTCAAATCCCTAACCGAACGTCGGTCGCCCTAAACAGTGGTTAATTTTGGATGCAAAATAATCAGATTATTCTAACAATCGTAATGGATTGAGGTTTATTCATTAATTTTAAGCCAAAATTTATGATAACCGATACCAATAACGGATAATTGGTAGCAAATTATATGAATCGAAATCAAAAAATATTCAGATGGGTCTTTGTAATTTTTACGCTTACGATGGCAGCTATTGCGATACAGATGGGTATGAACACCACCGCCCCGTGGAACAAGAAAAAATCCGTTGAGCGAGCCTGGGGTGGTGATACGTTAAAGGGAAAGTAATTAATTTTTAATGTTCATTGAAAAACTCATAGGGGTTAATTCTCTATTATTTGTCATTCTATCAAAATTTAAAATCATTTTTCGATAAAAAACTCGCTAATGAAAATCCAAACTACACTCTCGCTTTTATTCTGTTTCTTCTTGTGTTATGCTGCACACTCCCAAGATTACTATCGGGTAGATTCTACTAAAAAACAGGCTCAGAATACTCCTCTGATGCAAATTAAGCTCAAAGATGGTACCGTCTTAAAAGGCATTATCAGAAGTCAGAATCAGCAAGTAGTTAAGATTGAGACCCAAAATTTAGGTACAGTTGATGTGAATATGCAAAATGTAGTCTCTATTACCTCTGCTACTGAAAACTCCTCAACTGATGAGTGGTATATCAGTCCCAATCAATATTTTTACAGCAACTCAGCGTTTATGCTCAAAGAGAAGGCTGTTGAACTCCAAAATATTTATGGGCTTTACAATAACTTTGAGTTTGGAATTTCTAAGAATTTTTCGTTGAGTGTTGGAGGAATTCTTATTCCTACATTTTCGGCTTTTCCACTATTGTTCGGGGCGAAATATGGTACACCAATTGGAAAAGATGTAGGTTTTTTCGTATCTTCAAAAAACGTTGCCATCTTAGGCGGTGGTACTGGATTTATAGGAGCTATCTCACCTGGTATCACCCTTGGAAATTCTTTAAATAATATCTCTTTAAGTACAAGTTGGTTTTATGCAACAGGTTCTGGAATTACCTCTACCCCTTCAATTTCATTAGCTGGGAGTTTCAAAATAGGTGAAAAAGCTGCCTTTGTTACAGATAACCTTTTACTGAGTGGTGTCAGTAGTTCTGCTATTACCTATAGCTTTGGACTAAAAACATTTGGAAGAAGACAATCTTTTGGATTTGGGCTGGTTGGTTTTGCAGGTGGAAACAGCGGTTATGCTCTCCCCTATATCAGAGCTAATTTTAATCTATCAAAACGGTAAAATTATTGAGAAATATCTTTCACACATCTAAATCCCACGTGCATCAAACCCGTCTCTGGACTTGTGGTTGAAGTATTGCCTATCTTAAAACCATGACATACATTTGGGTCGCAGAGATATGAGCCTCCGCATTGTAGTTTTTCGCTGGGTTTTTCGGGGTCATTGTCTTGTACCCATTGCCAAACATTCCCGCCAATGTCCGATAGTCCGAGTTTATTTTCGCCAAAAAATCCTACGGGCGAAGTCGTCAAAAAACCATCTTCATTTGAATTATACTGAGGAAATGAGCCTTGCCAGAAGTTGGCTTTGTACTTCCCGTTTTCGATAGCTTTTTCTCCCCAAGCATAAGTTTTGAACTTCTCTTCGGCATTATTGGCAGCAAAGTCGTACTCTATTTTTGTGGGCAAACGCTTCTTTGCCCATTGGCAATACGCCACAGCATCATTCCAAGAAACTTGCGTAACTGGATGATTATCAGGGGCTTTACCCTTCGCATCGGGGTATTGCCAATTCGCTCCTTTCACCAAACTCCACTCACCCGTTTTGAAATCGAATACACCAGAATCTCCAAATTTTTCTGACTCAGTTTTGTAATGAGTAGCCTCCACAAAATCACGAAATTGTGCGACAGTTACAGGTGTTTTGTCAATGAAGTAAGGTTTGATATTGTCGTTACCTTGTACGTATGCCATGCCTTCAAAGGCTTGGATTTGGGGTTTTATTTTTTGTTGTAAAATAAAAAATACACTAAAAAATAACACAACAGAAATCGACAGAATGGTAATTTTACTACGCATATTTTTCAATAATTTCCTCTATTTTGATGGTCAAAACGTTTCTGGATAATTCTATTCAAAGGAATTTGCATTCCGCCAGTAGCTTCAAGCCAGTCAAAAACTTGGTCTCTGAGCTGATGAGCAATTTCTTGATGTTCTTTACTTCTTATCAAATTATTAATTTCCATTGGGTCTGTTTGCAAATCGTACAGTTCGTTTGTATCCCAGACCCCGTGATAATAAATATACTTATAACGTTCAGTCCTCACACCAAAACAAGTAGGGGTTTGAGGAAAATCTGTCTCCCAATAATACTCATAAAACGCCTTATCTTTCCAAACAGAACTTTGTTTTTTGAGAATATTCAGGAATGAATTTCCCTGCATTTGGCTTGGCGTGGCTTGATTGGCATAAGCTAATAACGTAGGGGCAATATCAATATTTTGAATCACTTGCTCTACTTCTGTTTTGGGTTGAATAATTGATGGACAGCGAATCAACAGTGGTACTCGCATAGATTCTTCGTACATATGACGTTTATCAATTAGCCCTCTTTCGCCAAAACTGAAACCATTATCACCCATATACACTACCATTGTGTTTTCATCTAATCCATTGATTTTCAGCCATTCCAATAATTTCCCTACGCTTTCATCTACTCCCAATAGGGTTTCAAAATATTGGTGATAAAAATCATTGAATCCAATTTTTCCATGATACAAGTAGTCCACTCCATGCCAACTATACCGCTGATTTTTCACCCATTTGGGCATATCAATAATGTTGGCTTTCCCAAAAATTGATTGCGTTAATTTATCCTTTTCTCCTCCCCAATTTTTACTCGAATCAGTAGCGGTTAAATACATCGAAGCGGGATAATTAATGCTTTGATTTTTATAAATATCTTTATGTCTTTGGGTAGGTTCAAAACTGGCGTGAACAGCTTTATGAGACAAATATATAAAAAATGGTTTATCTTTTTTAACGGTATTGAGCCAATCAAGAGCGTAATTAGTCAATAAATCTGTGATGTGTGTACTATCGGTATGCTTGACTTGCTTGCCATTTATATTAAACGTGGGATGATAATATTCTCCTTGTCCTTTGAAACTCAACCAATAATCAAAACCTTTTTGGGGAGCATCGTCCGTATTTCCCATGTGCCATTTCCCTAAAAATGCTGTTTGATAACCCGCCTGTTGGAGGTATTGCGGAAAGAATTTCAGTTGGTTAGGAAGAGGAGCGAAATTATCAACCACTTTGTGTGTATGTGCATATTGACCTGTGAGAATACTCGCCCTACTCGGTGAACACAAAGCCGTACTAACACAGGCATTCTTGACATGAGCCCCCTCCTTGGCTAATTTATCCAAATTCGGTGTTTTCAGTCCCGCAATGGTGTTCATAAAACCCATCGCATCAAAACGGTGGTCATCTGCCAAGATGAATATAATGTTTTTAGGTTTGGTTTTAAATTTAGTGTTATTGCTTTGTGCTGATATTTCATTGCAAGACAACAAAAATACCATTAGAAGAAAAGCGTCTTTCATAGTTTCTGTATTGATTATTTTTCAAAATTAGAGGTTTTATTTGAAAGAAGGTTTAGAAGATAGTTTGTATTTTGCATATAAAAAATCTGTTTTATTATGCGAAACGTAATCATCATTTTAGGTTCACCCAATTCTCCAAAAGGCAGGCTTCATAAAATAGCCATCGGAAGGGTAAATAAATGCCTCGAAATTTTTAATCCTGAAACGGATATGATTCTGTGTACTGGTGGTTTTGGGTCGCATTTTAATACAACAGAAAAGCCTCATGCAGCGTATTTGAAGCGATATTTGATGAGAAAAGGAATTGCAGAAAGCTATTTCCTACCTTTTGCACTTTCGAGTAATACTGTCGAAGATGCTACCAAATCAAAGGCAATTTTATTAGAAAATACTTTTAAAAAAGTAACCATCATCACTACCGAATATCATTTACGAAGGGTACAATTAATTTTTGATGAAATATTGGAGGGCATAGAAAAAACGTATGTTCCCGTTCCAAATAATATCTCAAAAAGTATTTTTCAAAAATTTGAAAAACATGAAGATAAAGCGGTTGAGGGGATTTTGAGGGATGGATTGTATTATTGATAGAAGTAATCGAAGAACTTTATATTAGTGATATTTTTAAACTAATGTTCAGAAAACTTTAAATTGTCTTATTCTTATTTCAGAACACGCTTGCGAAACGCCGTACCGTTAAGATTAGTAGAATTAACAAGATTAATCATAAAAATCCTGTAAATCCTAAAATCGTGTTCTGACGGGGTCGTACAGACGGGGTTACCTAAACAAATTGTTGTCTTTCAAACACTAATATCTACAAATCCTTCACAAAATGTAAACTATTAATTTGAAATTCTTTGTTCAAATATAAACGATGTGCCGTGTGTCGGGATGGACCAGAATCAAGCGAAATACAATCGTAACCTTTTGATATAGCTATATTTACCACAAAATCTAACAAGGCACTTGCGTGTCCTTTTCCTCTTACTTTATCAGAAGTTGTGAGGTCATCAATATAGATTTGCTTGCCGTTAAAAAGCATCTGCAAATACCGAAAACCAATCGCTGATACTACCTCTCCATCTTCTTCGATATAAGCAATTTGGTAGCCCTCCGAAAGCATTTCAGTTACTTTTTCTACGAATGTATCTTCCTGTAAATGAGGGCGTAAGAGACTAAAAACGTACCAACATTTTTTGATTTCTGATGCAGTTTGGGCGAATTGTATGTTCATGGTTATGATTAAAAATTGATGTTTCAACTATAATTTGTGTGGGAACTAACGTCGTGGAGGTTCAAAACCTCCACGACGTTCCTACTAATTAAAACAATTATTCTTCCGAAAAATCCTCCGAAATCAATTTCCTCAATTGCTGATGCGGACGAAGATTTGGGCGTTTTGAAAATATCGCTTTATCACTCGAAGAGTTTTTAGCTTTATGAGCTAAGGTGCTGGTATCAAAATAGTTATCTCTCACAAATTGGTTTACTTCGTCTTCGTTAATTACTTCTCGCACCATTGAGCCTTTCCCGAATCCATCGTTATACGCTCCGATTCTTGCATCGGTTTCTGCCAAACGAGTTTCGTTTTCGATGGCTTTTATTTCTTCTTGCAAAGCCTGTTTTTGACTTTGTAATGACTCTAAACTTGGCAATAATTTTAGGTCGTTTTCTAAAATGTTTTTCTGAACGATTTGTTCGGCTAATTCTGTTTCAATTGCCTGTAATTCAGTCGTTAAGCGTTTTTGTTCTTTGCGTAAGCGTTTGAGTTTAGGGTCGATTTGTAACCATCTTTGCCAGTAACATTGTAACACTGGAAAGGCAATTCCCAAACAAATTGCACCTGCCAAAGCAAACAAAATCCCAGATAAAACAAATGATGCCAAAGCCCAAGGACTATTGACCAATTTCTCGTTCAAAGCATCAAAAACTTTCATCTTTGATTCTATCTGAGCAGTAACTTCGGGTGGTAATGCTGCCGATGGATTCAGAGGGTCAAGTATCTGATTTTGAAGCTGTTTGATAGATTTATTGACAGATTCTTTCATCTTGTCAGTCTTGTAGGCTTCGTACCTGAACCATCCCAAAATAAACAAAGTCACCACCGCAAATACAACTGTTACGCCCTTGAACCACGCATATACACGCTTCGCACGGGGCGTTGGATTATCTGAATATGGATTCTCAATTAGACGTTCGTAAGCGGGTTTTAACAAGACTGAAACCATCGCCAGACCAACCGCAAAAGCCCATGCTTCAAAGTTGTTGCGGATGTTTAGTGCGTAGGCTACGATTTCGTGAGAGATAATCAAATCACCCGCCACGAAAGAAAGTCCAGCGAAGAGATAAATAAACCCCGCAAAGAGTGAATATTTATGACCAACAGAATGCCTTTTATCTGAAAATTGTTGAATGAAATTCTGATTTTCAGTTACTTGACTATCAATTCTATCTTTGTTTTTACCTGCCAAATTTACCTTCAAAATACGGTCTTGGAGAGCATCGTACGATTCTTTGAAACGAACTTTTACATGGTCAATGACTTTTTCTAAGTCAGAAAGTTCATGCTTTTTTTCGCCTAACTGACGACTAAGCCACTCAAAATTAACCTGCGATGACAAATAGCCTTCGTAAGTATTTTTATCAACCGATTCTAAACCGCTGTGATAGCCGTGTTGAAAATCGTAATTTTCGGTATGGGATTGTTCGTTGTTTTCGTTATTATTCATTGTATTTCTGTAAGTCCGTAAATTATGTAATTTGTTCAGTTAAATTGTCGTGCCAGTGGCACGACAATTTAGTCATAAATTCTTTTCAATACTTATAAAAGTAGTCGTTTAAAAGAATATAAACAATTGATATACAAATACTTACACATTATAACTGATGTTTTTTATAGTATTCTTTTATATAGTACAATAACACTTCGTTATCCCTCTGATTAGGAGCCGTTTTGTATAATTTTAAAAGGTCGGAATCATTTTTAAGTAAATTTTCAAGATATGGTTTATCCACCGTTGAATATGTTTCAGTCTTGAAATTTAATGTTTTACAGCCACCAGGCTCTCCTGCCATCGAACTGCCTATTAATCCTCCCATTAACCCTCCTGCTATAGCACCAGTGGTAGCATAACTGTTTTGTCTATTTATGCTGAGAGATGAAGCATTATTCCATACAATCATATTCCCAAATATATAAGTCTTCACAAAAGACCTATATTGGTTGTATCTGTAAGTATTCATATAGAAATTTTTTCCGTCAGAAAAGCAAAAATAATTTCCTTTTAATTGTTTATGGGTACTTGAATATATTTTGAATACCTCTGCCTCTGGTTCAATAACGAAATTACCTACAACGTCTGGTTGGTTCTTTTTAAAACTGTCAAAAGAATTATATATACCATATTTTCGAGGAATATTAAGCGATACTTCCTCAGAAGTATTGGTGGAATATGATTCTATGGTTAGCCCAAACTTCTTTGCTTCTTTATCAAACTCCATGTCCATTTCAACCTCTGTATTAGATACAATAGTTGTGTCTGACCCCACCACTTTTTTCTGAATATTCTTATTTAGGTAATTTTCAAATTGAGATAATGTTTTTTCTATACATACTCTCATTTTCATCATATTTGATTGAATTGTCCCTTTTCCTGCTTCTACGAATAATTCTGTGGAATAAATTGGGGCAAATTTATCACGTTCTTGTTTCAAAAGAGTTATTGATAATCCAACACGTCCATTATTCCTAATATTTCCTTCTACACCAGATATTTCTAAATCTGTTACCATTAAACCATAGGGTACTTGTGTATTCTTTGATTTTTCATCCAGCTTACTCATCCGAATTAAATCGTTGAAGGTTGGTATTAACCCATCTTGAAATACTACATCCATTTTTTCTTCACCATTTGCACCTCGCTTATAAATAAATCCTATGCGTGAAGTATCTGATGTCCGACCATCTACAATTTTAGAGATATAAAAATTTTCACGGACAGGTATCGTGATTCTTAAATTAGAGTCATTTTTGTCAATTTTTAATACATATTTTTGTTGTGCTTTTGATGTCAGAGATAAGCAAAAAAATATTACGATTAGTAGCTTTATTTTATTCATTTTTGTAAGTTTTAGTAATTTAATATCCGTATGTTTTCAAATTTGTAATCTGTTTTTATAACTTCTCCCCATCCCCCAAAATCCCCTTCATCTGCCTACCACTCAACCGATTACGATATTGGCTTGCCAAATGATATTCACTCTCAAAAACCTTGATTAGCATATCTCTTTGGGCTTTTATTTTGGAGTTTTGGGTACTGAGTTTGGTTAATTCGGGTAGTACATTTTGCTTATCTTGGCGGTATTTTTCGATTTCGGTTTTGTATGTTGAAATCTCATTTTCCCAATCTGCCACCTTCTTGATTTTATCTTTTTGTAATTGATTTCTTTTCTGAAAAATACTCAAATCGTCTTTCAAAACGGTGAGATTTCCTAATAATAATTTTCCCGAAAACATAAACAGAAAGAAAATAAAAGCAAATAGAGCATATGATTTCAAGGCGGGCTGGGTTGCATAAATCTGTGCAAATACAAAGAAAGCCGAAGCCAAAGGCATTCCGATTTCTTCTAAAACTCTTCGCCAAGAACTTGTTTTATCATCATCGTGTAAGAAGGAAATTCTCCCGAACAGATTAAACATCCCTGCCCAAAATACGCCCATCGCAATTAGTCCACTTTGTTGAAAGTGCCCACGCAGAGATTCTTCAATCAGGAAGTAGTTTCCTACGGCAATTCCAAAAGCTAAAAGCAATCCTACGATGGTACGGGGTAAATGATGTTGTTCGGTAAACTCCTGATTTTTAAGCTCTTCTATTTTTATTTCTAATTCTTTGACTAAACTTTCCTTTTCGTTTATCCAATAATTCAGTTCCCCAATTTTCTCTTCTTTTTGTTCGATAACACGGTCAGTTTCAGCGGTTTGTTGAGCAAAATAATGTCGAATAATGGACACCTTTTCATCAGGATTTGAGCCTGACAAACCATAAATTACGCCTTCGTCTCGTAGGATGTCATTGTTGATGAGCCAGTCGGGTTCGTTGGTGCGTGCGTATGGTTCGGTGGGTATATACGAGTCGGTATATTCAAGTTCAGACGTAACTTCCTCAACCACAGGCGTTTCGACCACGACAGTATCAGTGATTGTTTTTTTACGAAAGAGATTTTTTATGGAATCAAAAACAGACATAAGATTGGGAGTATTTTAGGAGTAACGAAATTGAGAAAAAATATTGTACTCTCCAACGAAAATATGAGGAATGGTCGTTTAGTTATTTTAATTTTGTAATACTTGAAGTATTGTAGTTTACATAAATAAAAGCCGATAGTGACACCAATATGGAGATGTTTATCAATGCTCTTAACCTTATTTTGGAAAATTCAAGAAGTAAAACCCCTTAAAAAAACGTAGATGTTTGCTCAATTACATCACCCTCATCAGACCCTCAAAGGCGAAACATTAGACCAATACCTCACAATGGGTTGGTTTAGGATGGGGCAAACTATTTTTACGACTAATTTCCTGAAATATAACGGACAAATATTCAGTGCTATCTGGCTCAGGATTGATTTAACGACCTTTTTGCCCAGTAAAACCCAACAAAAACTTGCGAAACTCAATGCTAAATTTAAGGTAGAAATCAAGCCTTTGACCGACCTTAGCCCTGAACATTTAATCCTCTATAACAAATATCGAACTTCCGTTTCTTTCGATGCTCCCGAGTCCCTGCATCATGTCTTGTACGAAGACAGTTTCAACGATTTTTTTGAGTCTCAACAGGTTTGTATTTATGACAAAGATAAACTCATTGCTTGTGGGATTTTTGATGTGGGACAAGATGCTTCAATGGGTATTGTCTGTTTTTATGACCCTGATTATCAGAAACATAGCCTTGGGAAATATTTGATGTTGCAGAAAATAAATTTCTCAAAACAACAAGGTATGAGCTATTTTTACCCAGGGTATTTTGCTCCTAATCATTCGGTTTTTGACTATAAATTAGAACTCTCTAAAACCTCTCTCGAATTTTTTGAAATCAAAAATAATCTTTGGAAACCCTTTGAGGAATATGAGTATGAAGAAACGCCTTTGGCAGAAATGACGCAAAAATTAGAGGAACTTTCCGTATGCCTGACCCAACGAAATTTTGAACATTCTATCCTCAAATACGAGTATTTTGATACCGAACTTAACGATTCAATGAGAGGAGCTGGACTTTTGGATTTCCCCATATTTTTGCACTGTTTTGAGCGAAATACGAACAAATCTAATCCTGTAATTGTCTATGACATCATCTCTCGGCATTATCATTTAGTCATTTGTGATGTCGCTTACACGCTTAATAATCAGGTGTTTAAGGTTGATTATTATACTCAAAATGTTATAATGATGACTCAACATCTCTTCGCAACCGAGTCGGCGGAGGCAATGGCTTTGGTAGCTTCGAGGTCATTGTTGAAAGTGGCGGGAGTATTGAATATTTAAGGTGAAACGATTGATTTTTTTGTAGATTTGTGTAGAAATAATTAAATCTAAACATCTTATGAAAACTAAAACTCTTTTTCGTAATACCCTAAGCGGTCTTATTCTTGCTATCTCTTTTTGGGGTTGCCAAACTATTGACTTGGAAGAAGAACTTTATAATACTACCTATGAAAAATTTCATGGTAAATATAAAATTGTTCGTTGTACTTCTGATAAACCTGTTGATATAAATTTAGATGGTTTAGCATCAACTGAAATAGACAAAGAAATTCCAGACTTAGAATATTCTTATCTTTCATTACGTATTCTAAAAAGAACTTTACCAATTGGGGATGGGAGTTATGTTTTTGAAATGGGTTGGCAAGAACAATTATTTGTTAATGGAATACAACCCGAAGAATATAAACCTGAAAAGCACTATTCATTTAGTTACGCAAATCAATTTTCAGTTTGTCGTTGTACTTTTTCTTCCGATTTTAAAAAAATTAATGTTAAAAAATATTCAGATTATGACATCAACGAATATAGGTGGGTTTTGCCAGAATCTGTAATAGTTAGAAATGATGGATTGATTGAAGTGATTTTTACAAAAAGACTTTATACAAGCAAAGGAGTTCAAAGCGTTAGAATAACAACTCTTTATGAGCGTTTCACTAAAAAAGCATAGTTTTCCATTGCATTACAACCATAATGAAAAATAAACTAATCCAAATTCTTCTCGTAGTAGCTGCCGTTATTGGCTTGAATGTCCTTGCTAACCGCTTTTTTTTCAGAATTGACCTTACCGAAGAGAAACGTTTTACCATTAATGAAGCCACCAAAAACCTCCTCCAAAACCTTGATGATGAGGTGTATATAAAGGTGTATCTCACGGGCAAGGGCATCCCTGCAGGCTTCAAACGCCTTGAAAATGCCGTGCGGGAGACTTTGGATGAGTTTCAGATTCATGGTGGTACAAAAATAAAATATGCCTTCATTGACCTTAATACTGAAATCAAAGACGAAGCCGCCCGTAATGAGAAGATTATAGAATTGGCTAAAAAAGGTATTCCACCTACCAACGTAACGGCAAAAGAAGATGGTCGCCAGACGAAGATTTTGGTTGTGCCAGGGGCGGTAATTTCGTACAAAGACAAAGAAATTGCTACGCTTTTGTTGAAGGGAAATAAAATGGCTTCACCCCAAGAAATCCTCAATCAGTCGTATGAGGGCGTGGAATTTCAGTTAGCCTCTACTATCAAAACCATTACAGCATCTCAGAAAAAGAAGATTGGTATTTTTGTTAATTATTCAAGACTCCCTGCCGTCAATCAGTTGGATTTGATTGGGGCTATGAAGAAAAATTACGAACTCTATCCCGTCGATTTACGTCAGTCTCCTACATTGGATGGGTTGGACGGTATCTTAGTCATGAAACCCGACCAGATGTTTAATGATGAGGATAAATACAAAATCGACCAGTTTATTATTAATGGTGGCAAAGCCCTATTTTTCATTGATGCCGTCAAGGTTGATTCTGTTGCGAGAGAAGGAAATATGGCTCAGGTACAAAGTGTTGGGCTGGAAGATTTATTGTTTAAATACGGTGTACGTCTCAATCCAACCTTGATAAAAGATGCTCAGATGTGTGCCGCCATTCCTTTGGACGTAGGTAATTTTGGGAATAAAGCCAAGATAGAACTCACACCATGGCAATATTATCCATTAATCAATACATTCGGTAAGTCACCCATTGTCAAGAACTTAGATGCGGTTTACACCAAATATGCAGGAACATTAGACACCGTGCGAGCAAATGGAATCACGAAAACTCCTCTTTTGATGACATCTCAATACACGCAGATATTGAACGCACCCGCCATCATGAGCTATAATTTTGCCAATAAAGAATTAAAAGCGGAACAGTACAAAGCGGGCGTACAAACGGTTGGGGTTTTATTAGAAGGCAAATTTGAGTCCTTATTCAAAAACAGAATTTTACCCTCAGACCCACGGGCATCGACCTTCAAGTCAGAAGGGAAACCCTCTAAAATCGTGGTATGTTCAGACGGAGATATTCCAGTTAATGATTTTGATAGAAAACAAAATACGCCTCTGCCTTTGGGTTTTGATAAATATTCGGGCAATACCTTTGCCAATAAAGATTTTGTGATGAACGCCATTGACTATCTTTTGGATGATAACGGAGTCATCACTGCCCGTAACAAAGAAATCGTATTACGCCCATTAGACAAGGTAGCCCTACAAGACGAACGGGAATATTGGCAAGGAATTAATTTGATTATTCCTGTGGTGGTGTTGGTATTGGCGGGTTTGTTGAAAGGTTTTTTGCGGAAGAGGAAGTATGCGTAGGGAGATAAAAAAGCCGTTTCAGACAATCTGAAACGGCTTTTTTTATCTCCAAAAATTCTCTACGCAATCACAATCGCTGTCCCTTTCTCAACGTCCTGTTCCACAGTTTTGTACTTGACATTTTCTTTCACAGAACCGTCTCTGTATTGAACTGTAACACGTTGATTTCTGTCGGCAATTTTCACGGCTTGACGTGGGGCTATTTTCTCAACTGTTCTGCCTGCACTTGGGTCGTGGTAGTCTTGTTCGTCGCCTCTGCCACCTGCCAAACCACCAATCAATGACGAAAGTGCATCATCTTTTTGGGTTTGTAATTTTGGTTGTGGAGCTTGTCTTGCTTGTTGTTTTGGAGCTTGGGCTTCTTGAATTTCTGGCATATCGGCTTTCATCAAGAAACTCACGGTGTCGATGTTGATTCTACTCAAAAAGCGTTCAAACAACTTCACGGCTTCAAATTTATAAATCAGCAAAGGGTCTTTTTGTTCGTAAGAAGCATTTTGAACGGATTGTTTCAAATCGTCCATATCTCTCAAATGCTCTTTCCACTCTTGGTCAATCAAACTCAAAGCAATAGATTTCTCCATTTCTTGAATCAATTTACGTCCGTTGGTATCAATCGTTTCCTTCGCCTCCGCATACATTTGCGACATCATATTTCCACTCACGATAGGCACTTGCATACCTGTATATCCGTGTGAGATTGCCTCTTTCGCAAAATTGACTACTTTATTCATCAATCCTTTGTTTTTGGCTTGGTAATGATTCTCGGCAGCTTCGTACAAACGGGTTGTACGTTGCTGGGTATTTAATTTAGAAATTTCTTCTCTCGAAAATGGAGGAATTATGCCTAATATTTCGATACAACGCAATTCCAATTCATCATAACTCGCATTATTTTGGACTAATTCAGAACAAACGTCATAGGTATTATTGGCAATATCCAAAGCCAAACGTTCTCCGAAAAGGGCATTTTGACGACGTTTATAAATGGCATTTCTTTGGTAATTCATCACGTCATCGTATTCCAAAAGGCGTTTACGAATCCCAAAGTTATTTTCTTCTACTTTCTTCTGAGCTCTTTCTACCGAAGACGTAATCATCGAATGTTGAATCACCTCGCCTTCTTCCATACCCATTCTATCCATGACCTTTGCGATACGGTCTGAACCAAATTTACGCATCAAATCATCTTCCAACGAAAGGAAGAACTGGGTCGAACCCACATCTCCCTGACGACCCGAACGCCCACGCAACTGTCTGTCCACACGGCGAGATTCGTGTCTTTCCGTACCCACAATCGCTAATCCACCCGCATTACGAGAATCTGGGGACAATTTAATATCCGTTCCACGACCTGCCATGTTGGTTGCAATCGTCACTTTTCCAGATTGTCCAGCCTCCGCCACGATGTCTGCCTCACGAGCGTGTTGCTTGGCATTCAGGACGTTATGTTGAATTTTACGGATGGATAACATTCTACTCAACAACTCAGAGTTATCAACCGAAGTCGTACCCACTAATACTGGACGACCATTATCCACTAATTCTTGAATTTCATCGGCAACGGCATTGTATTTTTCACGAACGGTTTTGTAAACTTTATCTTCGTGGTCAAATCTTGAAATTTTACGGTTGGTCGGAATTGTTACTACGTCCAATTTATAAATCGTCCAGAATTCACCCGCTTCCGTTTCCGCCGTACCCGTCATACCACATAATTTGTGATACATTCTGAAAAAGTTTTGGAGCGTAATCGTCGCATAGGTTTGCGTAGCATCTTCAATATTTACGCTTTCTTTGGCTTCAATGGCTTGGTGCAAACCGTCAGAATAACGACGACCTTCCATGATACGACCCGTTGATTCATCTACGATTTTCACTTTTCCATCGTTTTCGTCCACAATATATTCAACGTTTTTCTCGAACAAAGAATACGCTTTCAACAACTGGCTAACGGTATGGATTCTTTGGGTTTTGGCAGAATAATCACGAATGATTGCCTCCTTCTGAATCAGTCTTTCTTGTTCGGTAATATCCGCTTTTTTCTCGATAGCATTCAAGTCAATTGAGAGGTCAGGAATCACGAAGAAATCAGGATTTTCGACCATACGAGTCATAAACCCTAAACCTTTTTCAGTCATTTCTACCTGATTATTTTTCTCTTCAATCGTGAACATCAAAGGAGCATCGGCTTCTGGCATCAATTTCTGATTTTCAGCCAAATAGATGTTCTCCGTCTCCTGCATGATTTGCTTGATACCCGTCTCAGAGAGGTATTTAATCACAGGGCGAGATTTTGGAAAACCTCTAAAGGCACGGAATAAAGCCAATCCACCCGCTTTTTTATCACCAGCGGCAATCAGTTTTTTAGCTTCTACCAAGAAATCTTGTACTAATTTTTTCTGTTGCTCCACCATGCGAGCCACCAAAGGATTGAAGGCATCAAACTCTTGTTCATCCCCACGAGCCATTGGTCCAGAGATAATCAAAGGTGTACGAGCATCATCAATCAAAACCGAATCGACCTCATCGACCATCGCAAAATGGTGCTTGCGTTGTACTTGCTCTTCGGGTGTGCGAGCCATGTTGTCACGGAGATAATCGAAACCAAATTCGTTGTTCGTTCCGTAAGTAATATCCGCTAAATAAGCCTGACGGCGTTCGTCTGTATTAGGTTCGTGTTTGTCTATACAATCAACGGTCAAACCATGAAATTCAAACAGTGGGGCATTCCATTCAGAGTCACGTTTTGCCAAATAATCATTGACCGTAACCAAGTGAACACCTTGTCCGCCAAGAGCATTGAGGTAGGAGGGAAGCGTCGAAACCAAAGTCTTTCCTTCACCCGTTGCCATCTCTGCAATTTTTCCTTGGTGTAACACCACGCCACCAATCAACTGCACGTCATAGTGAATCATATTCCACACAATTTCATTACCCGCTGCCATCCATTTGTTATGCCAAATGGCGGTTTCTCCTACGATTTCGACGTTTTTCTTTTTGGCAGCAATAAATTTATCATGCACCGTTGCGGTTACTTCTAATTTTTCATTCTCCGTAAAACGTCTTGCCGTTTCCTTCACGACGGCAAAGGCACGTGGGAGAATTTCTAATAAAACAACTTCTAATTGTTTATTACGGTCAGTTCCAAGAGTATCAATTTGGTTGAAAATAGTTTCCTTAGCATCCACTGACATTTCAGGGTTGGCTTCGATTTCCATTTTCAAATCAGAAATATCTGCATCAATTTTTGCAAGATTCTTTTTGATAATTTCTTTTAACTCAGCGGTTTGTTGGCGGAGTTGTTCGTCAGAGAGGTTACGTAATTTTGAATATTCGGCATTGGTTTTCTCAACGTAAGGCATCAATTCTTTGATGTCACGGTCAGACTTTGTGCCAAACATTTTGGTAACGGCTTTGGTGATGTAATTTATCATTATACTGGGTTTTGTGCTAATTATGAAAACTGATGCAACCAATTGAGAGGTTTGCCCGTCTTTAAAATGAAAATACTTGCAAATTTAGTTCATTCAGATGAATTTATTTTAAAGGTTTTGGATTTTAAAACGGTCAATGACAATAGAACTTGCGATAAACAGACAAATAGGATAATGCAAACCCGTGGTCTCGTAGACGCTTAGCTGTTCCTACGGATATTATCATAATAATTTTGGGCATACTCTAAAGGTTTTAAACTGAGTAATTGCTACCTTGCATCTTTTATCACTCATCAATTTAAACCATGAACGCAAATCAAATTTTTAGCCTCGAAGGTAAAGTCGCACTTATTACAGGGGCATCAAAAGGAATAGGAGAAGCCATTGCAAGATTTTATGCCGCTTGTGGAGCAAAAGTCATTATCAACTCTCGTAAACAAGAAGAATTAGATAAAGTAGCCGAAGACATCCGCTCTCAGGGAGGCGAATGTACAGGTATAGCCGCCAATGCAGGAGACATCGCAGGGTGCAAAGCCTTAATCGAAAAAGCCGTAGAATTATACGGAGGAATAGATGTTTTGGTCAATAATGCCGCTACGAATCCTGTTTATGGTCCAGTTTTGAATGCTGAGGAATGGGCATTTGATAAGATTATGAATATCAACGTAAAAGCCCCTTTTGAATTGAGCAAAATGGTGCATCCTATCATGAAACAACGTGGAGGAGGTTCGGTTATCAATATCAGCTCTATTGCAGGTATCACCCCAGACCCAGGTTTGGGTTTGTATTCAGTATCAAAAGCGGCTTTGAATATGCTCACAAAAGTGACTGCAAAAGAATGGGGCGTTGATGGTATTAGAGTAAACTCAATCTGCCCAGGTTTAATCAAAACTAAGTTTTCGGAAGCCCTTTGGCAAAACGAGAACATACTAAATCATTTTGTAAAAAAACTTCCCATCGCCCGTATGGGAACAGTAGAAGAAATTGCAGGATTAGCTCTTTTCTTAGCCTCTGAGGCATCAGGGTATTGTACAGGGGGCGTTTATACTGCCGATGGTGGGACTACGATTTAGTTTTATGAGTAGGCAGTAAAATTTAGTTTGCAGTAGGCAGTATGCGAAAATATCTAAGTATTTACAATACGATAGTTAGGTATGAATTTAGACAAATCTAACCTTTTTTTACTAAATACTTAAAATCAAAAAAGCCTCTTCAAAATCAATTGGAGAGGCTTTTTTGCGTAGCAAAAAATGGTTCTCTGACAGTTTTTGTGGATAAACATCGTAGGGGCGGTATTGCATACGCCCTCGGACGAAATGGGCGTATGCGATACCAATGCTGTCAATTTAAGAAATCTGCCCGACTAACGCTGGTAGGGTTTTGAACCCTACCAGCGTTCAAACGGGTTTTTTAAATATATTTTGACAAAAGTAAATCCTTAAGTTGACAGCATTGGTATGCGATACGCCCCTACCACAAAAATTGTCAGACTACCAAAATTTTAAAGCACCACTACTGAATTCTCATCAACCGATACACCGCTTGGCACATACTTATCTGCCGCTTCGTCATTAATCCACACGTCGTTATCTACTAAATAACGGAACGCAAATTCTTTCCCTTTTTCTAATTCAACTGATGCTTTGAAAGCACCGTCTTTCTGCTTTTTCAAAGCCGTTGGATTCCACTCGTTGAAATCTCCTAACAAACTCACTGATTTTGCACCATTTACCGCATCTGCAGATACTTCAAATGTTACTTTACAAACTGGTTTACTTTTAGAATACGTCTTGCTAATTGCCATGATTGTTAATTGTTTAAGATTAGTTATTTATACTTAAAGATTAATTGCTAATGGTTTTTATATTGCAAATATTCAAAAAATATTTTTATAAATACCTAATAATCAATAGGTTAATTTATAATTTTATTGAAATATTTATATTTTATAAAATAATAAGTAAAAATTAGTATATGAAAATATGAGAAATTATATTTTGATTTCGTTTCATATACCCCGATTAATTATAGAAACCCTATGACTTGAATGAGTATTTCTGTGAGCCATCATTATTGAAATTTACTACCCTGCCCTATGAGTATAATCACCCCATTTTATCATCTTATTAATAGATTCCACTTGAATAATTATATTTAAAGGATTATATTTACATAGATAATTTTGAAATACTTTAAAACAATGATAATCAGAAGATTAACTCATATTTTACTCATCCTATCCAGTATTATTTTGGCAAGTTGTGGAGGCAATGAAATTCCTGCTGAGGTGGCAGCTTATGAAGATAAGTTACCCGAAACTATTGACTATAATTTACACATCAAACCCATTCTTTCGGACAGGTGTTTCAAGTGCCATGGACCTGATAAAACCAAGATTGAAGCGGGGCTACAATTAGCTTCTTTTGAAGGTGCAACGGAAAAACTCAAAAGTGGTCAAACAGCCATTGTTGCGGGCAATATCAGTAAAAGTGAATTGGTCAAAAGAATCCTCTCGCACGACCCCGAGGACATGATGCCCACGCCTAAGTCTAACCTTACACTCACAGGCGAAGAAAAAGCATTGCTCATTAAGTGGATAAAACAAGGGGCAGAATACAAAGAACATTGGTCTTTTGCGAAGATTGAAAATCCAGATATTCCAGAAGTTAAAGAAAGCCAATGGGTTAAAAATCCGATTGATAATTTTGTTTTACAGAAATTAGAAGAAAAAAAAATCAAACATTCTGAGCAAGCGGATAAAGAAACGTTGCTGAGAAGAGTGTCGATGGATATTACGGGACTACCACCAACTGTGAAGGAATTAGATGATTTTTTGAAAGATAAATCACCCAATGCGTATGAGAAAGTGGTGGATAGATTATTGAAATCACCGCATTACGGAGAAAAAATTGGCGTTGAATGGTTGGATTTAGGACGTTATGCCGACTCACATGGGTATCAGGACGACGGTATGCGAAATGTGTCTCCGTGGAGAGATTGGGTAATCAATTCATTCAATAAAAATTTGCCTTATGATAAATTTGTAACCTATCAATTGGCGGGAGATTTATTACCAAATTCAACTCGTGAACAAAAATTAGCCACGTGTTTTCTTCGTAATCACCCTCAGACCCAAGAAGGCGGAGTCGTAGATGAAGAATATCGTACCGAATACGTAATTGACCGTGTGGGAATGTTTGGCAAGGCATTTTTAGGTTTGACGGTAGAATGTGCCAGATGCCACGACCACAAATATGACCCCATTGCCCAGAAGGAATTTTATCAGCTTTCTGCCTTTTTCAACAATAATAATGAAACGGGCATTATCCCTTACAATGGTGAAGCATCGCCCTCGGTGCAATTGCCAACGCCAGAAGTTGAGAAAAAATTAGCTTATATTAAGGCTAAAATTGCCCCTTATAATCGTGCGGTTCAACCATATCAGCCTGTGTATAAGCAAGGTTTTGAAAAATGGCTTGTAGAGGCTCAAAAAAATCCAGCGAAATATGCGGTGAGCAATAAAGATTTAGTAGCTCATTTTCCTTTTGAAAGAAATTTCGTCAAGCCAAAGCCTAAGAATCTTAAAGAAGAATATAATCCTTGGGCTCAAAGTGAATACTACTATAAGAATACAGCAATTGACAGTGTGTTTGGTAAATTATCGGGTGATTGGGACAGACGACCAAAGTTTATTAAAGGTAAAATTGGTAATGGATTGTTGTTAAGAGGTGAATCAGGCGTTGATTTTCATAAGTCATTAGATTTTGAAAGAAATCAACCTTTTTCTATTAGTCTCTGGATAAATCCTTTGAAGAAAGGTGATAGTGGTCCGATTTACAACAGTTCCAACGGTGAATTTGAGGGTTTCAGAGGGTATCGTTGCTGGCTTCAAAAAGATGGTACTTTGCAAGTATCATTTAGTTATGTTTATCCCTCAAACTGTATTGATATTATCACAACTGATAAAGTTACCTATAAGCAATGGCAGAATCTCACGCTCACGTACGATGGTAGTAGCAAGGCTTCGGGCATTAAGATTTTCATGAATGGTTCTGAGATGAAAACTACTGTTTTGACCGATAATCTAACCAAATCTATGGTTTACGGTGAAAACAAATCACACTGGGGTTCTTGGACTGATTTTACGTTAATGATGGGTAAAGAGTTCAGAGAAACGATGGATAATTTTGCGGTGGATGAATTCAAGATTTATACCCGTCAATTAGCCCCTATCGAAGTACAAGGCATTGCAAAGAATGCAGAACAGATTTCGAGTATCTTGAAAACGCCTCGAAAAGATTGGACAGAAGCCCGAGAGAGAGCATTATTTGATTATTATCGACTCAATTTTGACCCTCATTTTGATGCGTATTCTCGTAATTTAAAGAAACTCAGAGGCATCGAAACGGAGACTGTTACTGACGTAAGAGAGGTTATGACAATGAGTGAGCGAGCGGTACCACGCAAGACTTTCATTCTCAATCGTGGGGCGTATGATGCTCTGGGTGAGGAAGTTAGCTATGGTGTTATTAATAAAATTTTACCTTTTGAAGATAAATTCCCCCGCAATCGTGAGGGGTTGGCTCAGTGGCTTTTAGATGAGAGAAATCCCTTGTTTGCCCGTGTAACAGTCAATCGTTTTTGGCAAACTTATTTTGGGTACGGTCTTTCAAGAACCAGTGATGATTTTGGTAATCAGGGTGAAATGCCTACACATCCAGAGTTGTTGGATTGGTTAGCAACGCAATTTAGGGAATCAGGTTGGGACGTAAAAGCCATACAAAAACTGATTGTGATGTCAGCAACTTATCAACAATCTTCTTTGAAAAGAAAAGATTTGATGGAAATAGATTCTGACAATAAACTCTTAGCTCGTGGATCAAGTTATCGTTATTCTCACGAACAAATTAGGGATGCTGTTTTAGCTGGTAGTGGTTTGTTAGTTCCTAAAATTGGTGGACCAAGTGTTTATCCCTACCAACCCGCAGGAATTTGGGAAGCCTTGGCAACTCGTAATGCCACTTCCTACAAACAAAATCACGGTGATTCGTTATACAGAAGAGGAATGTACACCATTTGGAAACGTTCATCACCTCCCCCTTCTGCCATTACGTTTGATGCTCCTGAACGATATTTTTGTGTGGTGAAACGTCAGAAAACATCAACGCCACTTCAATCGTTGGTAATGATGAACGACCCACAGTATAACGAAGCGGCAAGAAAATTGGCAGAAAGAATGATGCGAGAAGGAGGCACAACGCCAGAGGGACGTATCACGTTGGCATACAAAGCGATGGAATCTCGTTACCCAAGAAAAGAGGAGGTAAATATTCTGAAACAGATGTATCAGGAAGAATTAGCCGATATTCAAAAACGCCCACAAAGAGTCAAGGAATTATTGAGCGTTGGAGAAGCAGAAGTTGATAAAACCCTGAATCAGAATGAATTAGCGGCAAATACAGTGTTGGCAATGACATTGATAAATTTTGATGGAACGGTTATCAAAAGGTAGTTATTAAGTTTTAATTTTCTAAGTTGTTAAAAATTGCAAGTCAATTCAACAGCTTAATATTAACAACTTATCAACTTAAAAATTAGCAACTTATGAAAAATCACATACAAGAAGTAGAACATCAATTAAGCCGTCGTGAATTTTTATTCAAGTCGGGCTTGACGCTTGGGGCAGCGGCTTTGGGGTCGTTGTTGAATCCTTTGGAGGCTCTTGCGGGCGATGGATTGAAGGGTCCACATTTTGCCCCGAAAGCTAAAAGAGTCATCTATTTATTTCAATCGGGTGCACCTTCCCAATTGGATTTATTTGATTATAAGCCCAAATTGAAGCAAATGTTTGGGCAACAATTGCCAGAGTCGGTTCGTAATGGGCAACGACTTACGGGAATGTCTGCTTCACAAAAATCGTTTCCTTTGGCAATCGGTAAAGTTCCTTTTCATCAACACGGGCAATCTCGTGCGTGGATTAGCGACTATTTGCCTTATCACCACCAAATTGCAGATGAAGTAACGTTCATTAAAACGATGAATACGGAGGCAATCAACCATGACCCTGCCGTAACATTTTTCCAAACGGGAAATCAACAAGCGGGTCGTCCGAGTATTGGTTCTTGGATATCATATGGTTTAGGTTCTGATAATAAAAATCTTCCGAACTTCTGCGTGTTATTATCTCGTTCAAATAACGGTGACCAGCCACTCTACGCAAAATTATGGGGAAATGGTTTCTTACCCTCTGAGCATCAGGGCGTTATGTTTAGGTCGGGCAAAGACCCTGTTTTGTATCTGAACGACCCCAACGGTATGGACAGAACCGCTCGCAGAAGAATGTTGGACTATTTAGGAAAATTACAACATGAGCAATTTAATCACGTAAAAGACGTAGAAATAAATTCGAGGGTGAGTCAGTACGAAATGGCGTACAGAATGCAAACCTCCGTTCCTGAGACTTTGGACATTTCAAAAGAACCTAAATACATTTTTGATATGTACGGAGAAGATTCTCGCAAATCTGGGACATTTGCCGCTAACTGTCTATTAGCCAGAAAATTAGCTGAGAAAGATGTGAAGTTTATTCAGTTATATCATCAAGGTTGGGACCATCACGGAAATTTACCTTCTGAAATGGCAAAAATCACCAAAGACGTTGATCAGGCTTCGGCAGCTTTATTGAAAGATTTAAAGCAAAGAGGAATGTTAGACGATACGCTCGTGGTTTGGGGGGGAGAATTTGGACGTACAAATTATTCACAAGGGAAATTATCACCCGAAAACTTCGGACGTGATCACCACCCAAGATGTTTCACGGTTTGGATGGCAGGTGCGGGAGTAAAGAAAGGATTTACTTTTGGAGAAACTGATGAATTTGGCTATAACGTAGCCAAAGACCCCGTACACGTACACGATTTCCAAGCGACCATCATGCACCTCATGGGCATCGACCACGAAAAAATGACTTTCAAACATCAAGGTCGTCGTTACCGTTTGACGGATGTAGCGGGTAAGGTGGTGAAGCCTGTTTTGGTTTGATGATAGGTAATTGGGGAATTGGTTTGTTGGGAATTAATAACTGGTATTTATCATGTTGAACGGAGTGAAAAATCTGTTTGAGACTTATTACCAGATATTTCACTTAATCTACCAATGAACCAATTCCCAATTTCCCCAATAAACCAATTCCCCAATTTCCAAGTAAACCAATCTCTATTTTCTCGGTAACTCAAATAAAGTCATTTTAACCCTTTCCTTCGCAATTTTCTCATTCGCTAAATTTAACTCGGCACTTACACGTTCAGCACTTGGGACAGACTGCAATACACCCGTTTTGATGTAATTCAAAGCTGTTTTCAGACAGGCTTCTTCGGGGTCGCCAAAGTCACGGGTAAGGTCATCTGTTTGGGTTTTGTCAGGCGTAAATCCTTCAAAGAAATCACTAAATCCTACTGAGTTTACGTTTTTGATGGCAACTGGAAAAACGTAATGTCCCATCACAGGAAAGCCATAATAACCCACAGGTTTTCCGTGAGAAACGCTTCCGATGAGTTTAACGTTCATGACAGGCTTCAATCCGTTGATAAGTTCTTCACTTGCCGATGCCGTTCCGCTGGTCGTAATGATAGATACTCGGCTTAATTTCAGTCCGTTAGCTGATGAAATGAAATTAGTAGTCTTATTATATTTTGTATTTTTATTATTATGAACCGATTGTACAAAGACCTTTCCGACTGCCGAAGAAGGAGCAATCAAATTCCCCAGATAACTCGAAACCAAGCCATATCCACCGCCATTATATCGTAAATCAAGGACTAATTCTGTTACATTTTTTGACTTAAAATCTGCGAAAACTTTATCTAATTCATTCAAAGTTGTTTGAGCCGTTTGATTGCCAATGGCTTCACCCAGAAACGAATCAAAATTAAAATAACCTACATTGTTTCCATTCACGGTAAATACCTTTGGATTGATGATAAAGTCAGCTTTGTATGCCGCCGCATTGAGCGTAAGCGTCTGTTGAGTGCCATCTGGTTTTTGGAAAGTAATGGTTTGTGAAGCCTTGCCCAATTCCGTATTCAGTGCTGTCAAGTTGGCTCTTGTAGCATCTACATTATTGACTTTCAAGGCTTTCCATCCTCTTTTGATACCTGCCTTTCCTGCGGGAGACTGTGAATAAACCAATTTTACCCGCAAGTCATCATCAGCCGCAAATTTGTACTCTGCCCCAACGTCTAAACTACTACCACTCACGATGTCATCCCATTGTTTTTTTTCAATCACAAAACTCCAACGGTCTTGATATTTAGCATTCACAAAGGGGCTATAAGTCCTGAGTTTATTCATAACATCAGTTGGAGTGGAGTAGGAGAGAGGCTTGAAAACATCGTATTTGGGCAAATTATCTACCCATAAATAAAACTGTTCAGAATAGTAAAATGCACTATCTCGAAGGTCAGCATTGGGGTTGGTATCTGTTGTTTTTTTACAAGAAGATAAGCCTACAAAAAGGAGGAAAATAAAGGCGATAAATTTAGTTTTTGATGACATGATTTTGAAGTTTTGATAATTTCACCTTACCCCCAGCCCCTCTCCTCGAAGAGAGGGGAGTAAGCGGACGAATACTCCCCTCTCATTAAGGAGAGGGGGCGGGGGTGAGGTGATAGTTTTCATATAAACGATTTTGTATAGCATTTAAGTTTTCGTTTTCTGAAAAATATTTACTAAATTGATAATCAACCATTTAAAAGAACTGTCAATCATGCAAAAAAATCATTACACATCAATCTTGGGGCAATTTGTCTATGTTATCATAGCGGGTATTTCGCTTTTATTTTTCCCTAATTTTTTGTTGGGAATTTTTGGATTAGAACCAACAAATGAAATCTGGATTCGAGTTTTGGGAATGTTGGTGTTAGCATTGTCATTTTATTACTATGCCATGTACAAAAATGGAGGGAAAGAGATAATTCGTTCTACGGTTCAAGGGCGACTATTCTTCTGTGCTGGATTAGTGGCTTTCGTAATTTTAGGAATGGCAAAACCTGTTTTAATAGGCTTTGCTTTGGCAGAAACTGGTTTAGCTTTGTGGACTCTTTCCGAAATAAGAGGAGGAGGAAAGGAATAAAGGAGACAAGAGGAATGGAAGAATCGTTTTCCATTCCTCCCTTTCTCCCGTCTCCTTTTCTCCTTAAATTATTCTGCAAGCTGAAAACTAATCGGCAAGGTAAATTTCACGGAAACCGCTCTACCCGACTGTCTCCCTGGCGACCAATGAGGCATCAATTTTACGACCCTTTGGGCTTCTTCGTCACAACCAAAACCGATGCCTTTCAATACATCCACACTACGAATTGCACCGTCTTGACCCACTACAAACTGCATATAGACCTTTCCTGAAACATTTGCATTGACCGCTGGGGTAGGATAATGGAGATTTTTTTGTAAGAATTTTATCAAGGCGTTCATACCTCCTGCAAATTCTGGATTTTGTTCAACTGATAAGAAAACCTTATCTTTTTCTTCTGTTTCAACAGCAACAGGCATATCAACTTCTTTACCTTTTACTGCATCTGGGTCATCCACAGGAATTTCTGTTACTTCACCGTCCTGATTTTTATCACCAATTTTAGCATCAGTAGTGTTTAATAAATCTTGGTCTGGAATTGGTGGAATTTCCTCATCTGTATCAACAATCTCAAAATTTCTGAAATCAATCATTTTAACCTTTACCTCTTCAACTTTTGGAGGTGGGGGAGTTACTGGCTCGATTGGTTTTACTTCTTCTAATGGGGGTTCAATAATATCTATTACATTAGCAACCACTACTATTTTTTCTCTATCATCCACCTTCGCCCAAAGCATAGGCGTAACGACAGCTAATCCAAAGACACTAACGCCAATCAAAAGAGATTTTTTGATAACATTCTGATAATCAGTTCGTAACGAATAAGCTCCGTAGCTTTTGTTACGATTTTGGAAGACGATATCCTCCAATGTTGCGGGTACTTCTTGGTGATTTTGCATGATTAATAATTGTTTAAGATGAAACTAATTTTTTAGTTGATTTGATTTTTAAAAATCCCCACGGGTAGGGTGGGGGAGGGGATGTTTCTGTCTATGTGACTCAGTCTGAACTTGGATTCGTTGGATTTATGGATTGATTGGATTTTGGAAGAATAAGTTTTACATCTAATCCTAAAAATCCTTTAATCTGACGAATCCAAATTCAGACTGAGTTGTCAGAAAATCTATTCACTCAAAAGCATACAAGGAATGGGCAATCTGAAAATACTTCTTACGTTTTTATCTTTCTGTTTTGCAGGAATCCATTTTGGCGATAATTTTAGAACTCTAATAACCTCTTCATCTAAACCCATTCCAATGCTTTTTGTAACATTAAAATTGCTTAGAATACCATCCCTTTCAACGATAAATTCAACATAAATTTTACCAGGTACACCAGCTTTTGCAGCTTTCTCTGGATATTTTAAATTCTTTGTTAAAAATTTAGATAATTCTCTCATACCTCCTTGAAATTCAGCCTGTTGGTCAGGTTTTTCAATGATTTTAAGCGAATCAGGATTTTTATTCTGAGCAACTCCAATGTTAATTTTACAGAAAAATATCAATAGAAAGATAAGCCACTTCTTCATTTCATTTCTTTTTCAAAGTAACCACAATTGCACCATCTTTTGCTTTTTCGCCGTACCTCATAATGGCATTTTCTCCTTTGTAAACTTCCATTTTCTCAACATCTTTTGGGTCAATTCCTTTTAGATCAAATTCGTTCATTTCTTTGCCCTCAATCATGACGAGAGGCTTTTTTGAGCCGTCAAGACCATTTTTTGATTTATTCGAGCTAACAATATTATCACTACTGATGATAACTCCATCCTTAGTTTTGAATTGCAAAACTGGGGGTAACTTAGGGCTACCTTTTACTAATGAATCCGAATCTGATTTTTGTGCTAATCCCGCCGTACACTTGTACAGGATGATTAAGGTAGTGATGATTGCTTTTTTCATTCTGATAATTGGAAATTAATTGGAACAATAAATGTACTTCTTACGACTTCGCCTTTATGAATTCCAGGGTTCCATTTTGGAATAGATTTTAAAACTCTCATAGCCTCTTCATCACAACCGTAACCAATACCTTTAAGCGTTTTGAAATCACTTGTAGTGCCATCTTTATTTACAACAAATTGGGTATAAACTTTTCCTTTAATATTTGCTTTCTGAGCTTCGACGGGATATTTTAAATTTTCTTGTAAATATTTTCCAAATGCTTCCATTCCACCAGGAAACTCAGCTTGTTGGTCTATACTATCATAAGTTGAATCAGGCATACTATTTCCTCTCGTCACCTCATCTGCCAAATCAGGGCTAACTATCAAGGCATCAGATAAATCTAAATCCTCATCAGCCAATACCTCAGTGGCTGTTTTCGAAGGTTTTACGACGACTTCTCCCAGATTTCCTTCCGCAAATTCTTCTACTTTTTCTTCAATTTTCGCTAATTGTTTGCTCGCTAATGTTGCCGATGATACCACAATCATCAACATAAAAAGGGGAGCAATTAAACCATATTTCAACATGGCGGTTTGGGTTGAACGTTCTTTTTGTAACATTTTGATACGTAGTTTTAGTAATGATTGATTGAAAAAATTATTCGTCAGCGGAATTGCCTGTACCCCAAATTGTTCTTGAAAAAGCAAGAGGGCGTAGTCGGCTTTTGAGGCTTCGTTTCGACTCGCTACTTCGTCGGCAATAAACTCGTGAATGTGCTTGATGGAACTTTTATAGAGATACACCACAGGATTAAACCAGTTGAAAATCGCAATTAATTCAAACAGCATCACATCGGCGGAATGTAACTGACGAATATGCACAAATTCGTGCTTCATAATGGTAGAACGGTTTTTTAATTCCTTACTTACAAACAACACATTAAAGAATGAAAAAGCCTGTTTTGAGTCTTTCTGAACGATTTTACGCTTCATCATCTTACCCAAGAAAACTAAATTTCCTCCAAAACGAGCAATCCCAATCAGGATTCCCACGATGTAAAAAACTGCCATAAAATCCCCCAACGTAAGCGTATGAGCCTGTTCGCTTGCCTGTACGTAAAATACCTGCGGGTCATAAAACGTGGTGATAGTCTGAGAAATTTGTTCTGTAACGAACCAACCCCGCACCCATTCCGATTGCATCAAGGGAATAAAAAATGCCAACGCCGCCGATGCCACCAAGTAGCCCCGATTGAGGTTAAAGAAGGTTTCTGTACGCAAAAGCATACGATAAAAACCATAAAACAGAATCAAATAAAGATTCACTTGGAGGAGGTAGTTGAGCCAGTTCATTTGTTCAATGATTGAATGATAAAATGAGTGAATGTTTTTAAAATTTTCAATGTGCAATGTTCAATATACAATGTTCAAGTGGGTAGGAGTTCAACTACTTGAACATTGAGCATTGATTATTGTGAATTGAAAATTAGATTTCTTACTTGTTGTTAATCAAGTAGTTACAGTTTGCACCACCCTTGAACATCCCCCTACCCCCTTCAAAGGGGGATTTACCATTAGTGCAAGTCCCCCTTTGAAGGGGGTAGGGGGATGTTCAATGGTATTTGAAATGTCCAAAAAATGAAATTAACGATAACTATCTGATAATCAGTACATAATAAGTCTAATATTCCTACTTTTTTAAACTTATTAGTTCCTTATCCTCAGAGGTTAGCGAAACAATAGCGTAATGCTTATTATTCGTAATCGTCATTTCGTCTAATAGATCAACCATATTACGATATTTTGCTTTGTCTGTCGATTTGATAATTACGGTAAAGACATCGCCAATTTTGCGTTTATAATCAAACAAAACCTGACGGATTCCATTATCCGAAAAGTCGGTTGTGTGTACTTCTGGGTTACATTCTGTGCCTTGGTAGTAATGTACTTTGTTGTCTCCGTCAATTACTACATTTAGAGATTGAGAACATTTTACAGGTGAATGACCTTCATCCACAGGCATATTCAGTTGCATGGTCACGGGTTTCATCAGCGAAGTCGTGAGCATAAAAAAGGTAATTAACAGAAAGCCCAAATCTACCATCGGAGTCATGTCGATTTTGGTTGATAGCTTGTGGCTACGGGCTTTTTTGCCTTTTGCGGCTTGGTCGGATGCAGATATTTCAGCCATAAAGTGTATCACGGATTTCCAAATCCGTATGGGAAAATTGTTAGTTCTCAATTAGATTTTTAAGGGTGTAGAACCATTTTAATTTCTATTTTATGTACTCAGTAATGTTATTAATTTTCGTAGAATAATTTTATTTTTTCTAAAATAAAGACAATTTTAAATATAAATACCCCTATTGTTCAATGATGAGAATCTTATCCGTTTTCTTAAAATTATTATTTTGACAAGTTTTATAGAGTTC
Source organism: Cytophagales bacterium (assembly GCA_013298125.1). Classification (GTDB taxonomy): domain Bacteria; phylum Bacteroidota; class Bacteroidia; order Cytophagales; family Spirosomataceae; genus Arcicella. The sequence continues at coordinate 51,464 of JAAFJP010000028.1, forward strand.
ATTAATTATCCCATCCATTTTTTTAGGAGGATACATTGACTTTAAATACTTGCGTTTACCATTGTGATAAACTATAATTGTATAAACGGGACTATCGCAGCAAGTTGCTTGTTTGTAGTTTACCGTATCAATGCCAATTTCTTTAATTAGACTGTCAATTTTATGGAAATTTACATCACTAATTTTTCCAGTAAAATATCCCATTTTTTGCTTATCTAATCCATAATCGCCTGTCTTGTTATAAACTGTTTCTGCAAAAAGGTATGCAAATTGGTCTCTGTTAATCTCTAAATGATATACAAGACAACTTCCAAAACAATGTGAACTGTGAAAAATTATTTTATCAAGTTTAAATTTTTCATCTTTCTTTTTACAAGAAAAAAAGCAAATACGGTTAGTACAATGATGATATACTTCATATTAATTCTACGTTTATAGGATGCAGAAGGTAACATAATTCCATATCAATACTCAAATTATTTTTGAGCTGATAAAACTTACGACTTCTGACTTACGACTGCTTTTCTTCTTCCTCCTTCATCTTATTAATCATCGCCAAAATCTCATCGGCATCTTTTACGTCAATTTTCCCTTTTTTGGAGAAAAAAGAAAACAGACTCGAAAACGAATTTTCAAAGTAGCCTTCTACCAATTTCTCGGTGGCAAAAGAACTGTAATTCTCCTTACTCACAATCGGAAAATACTCGTGCGACTTCCCGTAGGCATTATGACTGACGAACCCTTTTTCCTGCAAAATTCTAATAATCGTCGAAACTGTGTTATAGGCAGGTTTGGGTTCGGGCAATTCGTCCAACACATCTTTGACGAATCCTTTTTCTATTTGCCAAAGCACCTGCATAATTTGCTCTTCGGCTTTGGTTAGTTCTCTTTCTGGTTGCATGATTTTAATTGTATTTTGATACCTTTTAATATTGTTTATCAAAGATAAAACTAATATTTTAGTTTACAAACTATTTTCTTAGTTTTTTGTAAAAATATTTTTTTTGGGCATAAAAAAAGCTCAGCAAATTTTGCTGAGCTTTTAAAAAAATCAATTTTTCAATATTATTTTCCTCCGAAGAAATATCCTAAGTTAAATCCGATTGAAGGTATTACACCATCATAAGTAACTGTACCAGTACCTTTTGAACCAGCAATCCAATATGATGGTCCGATGCTTGCCTCAATAGTGAAACTATCACCTAATAGCCATTGGTAACCAATTTGTCCACCAATTGAGAAAGCTGAGTAACTAAAATCTCCAAAATCTTTTTGCTTAAATGAACCATACTGAACTTCTGGGGCTACGAAAAAACCTGCTGGAAAATCTTTGCTTGAAGAAAGATACTTACGGTACTGTAAGCCTAATCCAAATCCAGATACAGAAGATCTTGAATAAAAAGAGGCACTTCCGTAAAGTGAACTTTTCTCCCCTAATTGATGCTCATAACCTGCATTGATAACACCAAATGCTAATGAGATAGGAGATACTTTAATAACTTGTGCAGAAGCTACTGCGTTAATCGCAAAAATAGTGATTAATGTTAGTACGATTTTTTTCATTGTGATTTTTGTTAAAGTTTAAAATTAAGAATTGATTATCTATTGGTTTATAGACGTTCAAATTTAATGCCGTCATTTTCCAACTACTATTTAATTTTCATCAAATGTCAGTATGGATTTATTAAACGGTAAATCACTCAAAAAACTTCTTGATGAGTATATCGAAAACTTCGATGAGGATGAGGATAATGACAATCCATTCTAAACGAGTGGATTCTCGGTTTTGGAGTAAATCTGTGAAGAGACGGAGGTTATCCTGAACGATTTTGAGTTTATAATCAATGTCCTGATACCGCATTTTGAGGTCAAAGGTTTTCTTCAAACCCTTGTCAATTCGCTCCAAATGCTCATTTTCCCAAACGATGTCGGGTGCATCGAAAATATAGAGGTTGTCGATGATACTGTTTTTGATGTTGATTGTTCTACCGATAAATTTTAATAAATCTTTCTTAGAATACTTAAATGTACCCGTTTTTTCGAGTTCGTCGGTTATCTCACGAGAGTCATTAAAAATCTCGAAAGTCAAGTCTTCGTAATGGTCTAAGGCTACTGATTGACCAATATTTAACATCACAATTCTGATAGTATCATCCGTGATTTCGGAGACGGTGATAGAGTTATAATTCAACACCACCGATACAGAAGGGTCAGTTTGGAGGTCGAAACTTTCGTCGTATTTTGCTTCTACTTCGTCCTCAATATAGCCTTTGACAAATTTCAGAAACTCACTTTTTTCTAAATCTGGGAAACTCGCAAAAACCACTATTCCGTAGCTCAACAGATAGCAATATTTGTTTTCGTCTTGTTTATAAAAAAGTTCAGAATTGTTGAATATCAGCGGTTGGCTGGCATATTCATTTCTGAATTTCTTTAAATTAATGACTTCCGATATTTGGTAGGCTTCTATTTTCATGGATTGGTTACTGGTTATTGGTTTATTGGTTACTGGTTTATTAGTTATTGGAAACCAGTAAACCAGTAACCAATAAACCAGTAACTAATTACCATCTCACCTGCCCATCACCCGTAACGACCCATTTTTCAGTGACTAATTTTTCTAAGGCAAAAGGTCCTCTTGCGTGCAGTTTTTGGGTTGAAATTCCGATTTCTGCCCCAAGTCCAAACTGTCCTCCATCCGTAAATCTGGTTGAGGCATTGGTATAAACTGCCGCTGCATCAATTTCTTGGATAAATCTATCACAATATCCCTGATTTTTAGAAATAATTGCTTCTGAGTGTCTTGACGAATATTTATTGATATGAGCAATGGCTTCTGAGAATCCAGCGACAACTTTTACTGAACATTTATAATCTAAAAACTCCCTCCCAAAATCATCCTGAGAGGCTTTTTGGAGATGTGGATAATCAATTTCTGAGAAGATTTTATGTGAAATTTCATCTGCAAAAACTTCTACATTCCATTTCAAAAAACCGTTTTGAAGCATCGGTAAAAAGGCTTCGGCGATGGCTTCGTCCACCACTACCGTATCTAAGGCATTACAAACTGATGGTCTTGAAACTTTGGCATTTACTACAATATCAGCCGCTTTTTGTAGGTCGGCGGTTGCTTCTACGTAGGTATGACACACGCCCGCACCCGTCTCAATCGTGGGAACGAGTGAGTGTTTACGCACAAACTGAATCAAGGATTCTGAACCACGAGGAATGATTAAATCGACGTAACGAGTGGCAGTCAAAAGATCTTTGACCAACTCACGGTCGGGTGGGAGGAGGGTGATACAGTTGGTATCAACGCCAAATTCCCGAAGCACATCGTGAATCAAATTGACTAAAAAAGAATTAGTATCAAAAGCATCTGAACCACCTCGTAAAACCACAGCATTTCCAGAACGCAAACACAAAGCGGTAACATCAACCGTAACGTTGGGGCGAGCTTCATAAATTACTCCCACAACACCCATTGGTACAGCTATCTTTTTGATTTTTAGACCATTACCCAATTCTCGTTCTAAGATAATTTGCCCAGAAGGGTCAGTTAGATTTGCCACCTCACGCATACTATCAGCTAAATCTTGGATGCGGGATTCAGTTAATTTTAAGCGGTCATATTTGGGGTCTGCCAAATCCATACGGAGTAAATCTTTCTGATTTTCAGCGATGATTTTCTTAGTATTTTCTACCAATATTTCAGCTAAACGATTGAGAATACCCTTCTTTTGGGTATCATCGAGTCGTCTGACTTCGGCAGAAGCGGCGTGTGTTTTCTCTAAAAGCGGTATGATTGTTTTAGGAAGTTCTAAGGTTTCCAATTCCATTTTTCAATATTTTTATATAAATTCATGGCAAGGTAATAATTAAAAATTAAAAGTGTAAAATTAAAAATTTAAAATTCTGATAATCAGTGAGTTATAATTTTTGACATTTAATAAAAAATCATATTAATTACATTGTTTAATAAGTTTTTGGAGAGAAGTTTATTTCTCTGAAAGAACTTCTCGAAAGTAGAAATAACTTTCGAGAAGTATAAAACGACTACTTCACTTCCCGAAAGTTCTTTTTACTTTCGGGAAGTTCCACGGTCATAGATTTTAGGATAAAAATTAATTCAGAAAAGTGTATTAATTCCGAAGTAGAAACTTTGGGTTACAGACTATGGAAATCAAAAAAAAATACTCAAACGAAGAAGTAACGGTTGTATGGCAACCTTCAAAATGTATTCATTCGGCGATATGTTTTCGTGGGCTACCTCACGTATTCGACCCACGTAAACGCCCTTGGATAACGATGGAAAATGGACAAACCGAAGAAATAATTAATCAGATAAAAGCCTGTCCGTCAGGGGCTTTGAGTTATTTTATGAATGACGAAGAAAACAAAGAAAGCCAAGAAACGGTAAGTACCGTAGTGGAAGTTTTAGAAAACGGTCCTTTGTTGATTTACGGAAATTTAAAGGTCAAAGACAAAGCGGGCAATGAATCCTTGAAGTCTCAAACGACGGCTTTTTGTAGATGTGGAGCTTCGCAAAATAAACCTTATTGTGATGGTTCACACGTGAGGGTGGCTTTTGAGGGATAGTTGTGGTTTGATTGGTTTATTGGTTACTGGTTTATTGGTTACTGGTTTATTGGTTACTGGTTTATTGATTATTAGTGGAAATAAATTCTTTTTTAGGGAACTTACTTTTTTCGAATAGCCTTCCAATAAACCAATAAACCAATAAACCAATAAACCAATAAACCAATAAACCAATAAACCAATAAACCAATAAACCAATCTACGCCATCATAAATCCCAAAGGATTTGCCGTACTATTGATGTTATAAAATCTTGAAATATTGGGTAAAACCAAAGGTAAATCAGACTTTGAAACACCCAGCCAAATAGCTAACTCTGCGGCTAATTGATCGACGGACGTTGTAGGAATAATGCGTCCACGCCCTGTATCAAGCGGATTTCCTTGGTATAAATCTGGATAAGCTCCATAAATTCTTTTGCCATTTACGGCTCCTCCCATCACAAATTGATGTCCACCCCAAGCGTGGTCTGAACCGTTTGCATTGGAGGTTAAACTTCGACCAAATTCAGAAGCCGAGAAGAGTGTTACATTGTTTTGAACGCCCATATCAAACATTAAATCATAAAAAGATTTCATAGCATTGCTCACCACTGGAATCATAGCGTTCATGTTATTGATTACTTCGTCGTGGAAATCCCAGCCTCCCCATTGCACATAAAATATTTGTCTTTTTACTCCCAATACGTTCCTGCCCGCAATCACTTTGGCAACTTGTCTTAATGAATTTGCCAAACCACTCCCGCCCAACGTATCGGCAGGGATTGGCGTGTCAGTAGCTTCTTTAAACTGAACGTAGGCATCCAATGAATTGCGTTTCATTCGGGAGTAAGTTCGGTCTAAAACATTGTCATAACTTTGGGCTAACTGATTGTCAATGGCACTTTTACGAATAGCATCATAAGGTCCATAACCTCCATATCCTTGTAAGGCTACTGCTCCATCGGCATTGACAGTATAAGGAACTACTTTATTCCCTACCTGAAAAAGATTGTTTCCAGAGATAGAAATATTCATAGAGACATTAGAACTTTGGTTTGCACCTACCAATAAATCCGCCGCTTTCCCTGCCCAACCCAAGCCACTTCTTACATCTGGAATTGAGCTTTGCCACTGTTCCTGTTGGTCGGAATGAGAGAAAATGCCATACGGAAGGAAGGCATTGTTATTATAATCAGCCAAAGTGGTTGGACGTACTAAACTGCCTACATTGGCAATAAAAGATAGTTTTTGATTGTCGAAAAGCGTTTTCATTCCTGTCATTCCTGGATGCAAACCCAAAGGACGACTTGCCGTATTGAGAGGAGTGATGGGTAATAAAGATGCTTCGGGCAGAGCCAAATCTTGCCGAACGGTACTATATTCGCTATATGCTGAACCTCGTGGTACAAGCATATTGAAGGAGTCGTTTCCACCTGGTAAAAATACACAAACTAATGCACGATAATCCGTGAAGTTTGGTGTGTTTTGTGCTACTGCCGAATTGGTTAATAAAAAATTGGTGAGTGTACTGAGCAATGAAGTTGAACCCACGGCGGCACAACTCATTTGTCCCATGAAATCACGGCGATTGATATGATTAGTTTTTGACATGATTTTTCATTTTTGAATATTAAACTCTGCACTTGCTCCGATTAAATAAGCTGCCATATCTACACGGGCTTTTTGCCAACCTGCATCTGTGGTAGGAATTTTGAGGAGTGCTTCTCTAATCACTTGAAAATTTCGAGGTTTCAAAGTTCCTCCAATCATTTTTCTGGAAAGCAATTTTATCATCGCATCGGGATTATTTGCCAAGGCTAATTCTTCTGAAAAATTAAAGGTGAGAGCCTTTGTTGGGTCGGCAGCACCTCCAAAACGACCTATTTGATAATCAATAGACCTGTAAAGATTGTTTTGTGATTCGAGGGATGTTGCGGCGGTTAATATTTGAAATTCTGGGGCAAATTTACCCAGACTTGATACCTCTCCTGGGGGTCTGTAATTAGGTAAATAAAAATTAAACACACTTGGCGACTGAAATGGCTCTTGCAGGTAAAGGTCATACATATAAGTTGCTTGTTCATAATTGCCACTACTGGGTTGAGCATTAAATGTCTTTGCCATGTTCATGAGGGTCATGTAGGGTTCTCTCATTTTTCCAAAAGTTGGGTCTTCGGTTTTTTCATAGCTACGAGCCTCCTTATCTAATAAAATTGCCTTGACGACTGCCCCCATATCACCTCTAACACCACTACCATTATTAGCAAATTTAGCCGCCACCCGACTAATGTATTCTGGCGAAGGATTTGACGTAACAAGTCTCTGAATAAGTAATCTACCTATAAATGGTCCCGTATTAGGATGGTTGAAAAGATTATCAATGGCAGCATTTATATCCTGCATAGTAGTCCGATTGGCGGGTAAAACTACTCCATTTAATAGCGTTTTGGGGTTAGTATCATGGTGAATGTCATAGCCCTTCATTAAGCTGTTAAAATCTTCGGCAGAACTGTCAAAATCTGTCGCATTAACATTTGAAGGTCCTCCGAAAGATAGCCCCGTGAATACCCGTGCGAACTGTGTGATGTCAGCGTTAGTATAGGTAGGAATGGGTTGTCCATTGAGCAATTTTCGACTCCCATCTTGATTGAGTTCCCAAAGCCCAATACTGAAAAGTTGCATAATTTCTCGGGCATAATTTTCATCAGGAAAAATATTATTGACAGGGTCGGGCTTACGATTTCTAAAATGACTCAAATACACTCCCATACAAGGATGCAAGGTTACATCTAAGAGTAAATCCTTGAAATTCCCGAAAGCCCCATCCATCAAGTGGTCATAATAATTGGCTACTCCTTCCGAATTTAATAACAGTATGTCCACATTCTGAGAAATAACAAATATTTGCAACAATGAATAGGCAACTCGTTGTCGTAAAATATCGGTAGCGACGACTCCACCCCCTGGCGGATTTCTCCTACGCATGAATTGTGTCCACAAGGCAATTTTTGTTTCAGGATGGTATATGGGGTTTCCTGCCAGTCGTTTTGCGGTAATGATGGGTTGTAAATACCCTTTTGGGCGAGTTAATTGTTGATTAATCCAAGCCTCAAATCCCAAAGATTTTACTTGTGCTAATTCATCGGGGTCTGCACCAAATCCCGCCTGAATCAAGAATCGACTGGCTTCTTCATCATCAGGTAGCGTTTTTTTATCGACCAAGGTAAGTTGTACAAAATTTGACCCTGAGATGGTATAAGCGGGTGAAGTTTGTAGCGTTACTCTTACGGTTTCGTCACCTTCCGTAAGCTCGTCCGTATCTGGTCTGAGACGAATATAAACCTCTCTACTACCCATCGGCATCGTTACACTCGACCCCACAGGCGAAGCACCATAATCTACACAAAAAGTGGCAGACCCCGTAATAGTCAGCGGAATAGTGAGAGCTTTTAATCCGCCTGTTCGTCTAATAACAATCGTGCCTGGCGAAGCCCAACTTTCATAGATTTTATCATTGATTGTGGCAATAGAAACTACGTCTGTGAGGTTATAGAGCGTAGATTGAGCCTTGATTGCAATGACTAAAAATGTCAATAAAAAAATGGAAAATATTTGTATATATTTTTTCATAATATCTTGATTTTAAGAAGATATGAGTTGTGTTCTTAGATTAAAAAACTTAATCTTGCAAGTTTTTAAAAGCCTCACCCCCGCCCCCTCTCCCGTGGAGAGGGGAGTGTTCGTCCATTGTTTTCTCCCCTCTCCACGGGAGAGGGGCGGGGGTGAGGCTTTGCGACATTGTGGATATACTTCCTTTAAAAAACTACCCATTTCAGAATTCTCGTTTCAGTTTCCGTAATAATATTTACCAAATATATTCCTTGATACAAAGGCTGATTTGGTGTAATTTTTATTTCGTAAGTGTTCATAATCTGAGTTGTTATCGGTAATTCACCGCCCGTCATGGTATAGACTTTTATGTTGGTTGTCTCTGGATTTTTCATTTTTACAAACACTTCTTTTTCAGACGGATTTGGATATAATTCAACAAATAAATCCTCATTAACACTCACAATTTCGGTGGCAGTATAATCAATGGTCTCACGGGCTGTTTTTTGTTTTAATCGGTAAAGATTTACGCCAACTAATGGTTTCCTGTCGTAATATTCATACTCATTTATTTCGGGAAGTAATATGGTTTTGGTCAATGTTCCAATCTCATCAAAAAGTTTTCCATCGGGACTTCTTTCAATGATAAATGTAGAAGGAGTATCTTCATTGAGGGTTTTCCATGATAATTTCACTTCTTTTTCATTGGTAAGACTCACACTAAAATTGGTTGCAGTAGCAGGTAACGGAATTAACCGAAGAGCAATATCATCTAACAAAATCAATTGGTTATTCACGCCAGACTCATAACTAAATCCGATGGTGTGTTCGCCTGAAACAGAAGGTGAAAAAGTAAAAATTTTGTTAGAATATGAAGTATTTGAGATATTACTGTTTGTACCAATAGTTGTATTCATGGCACTTTCACCCGCTTTTTGTCCATATTTTACGTTCAAAGTTCCAGCACTGCCCGTTGCCGAAACCTTGTAAGTCAATTCATAAGTTCTGCCAGCAATAAAATTAAAAGACGGCGTAAATATCCACGATTTTGAATTGGTAAAAGGCGAACCATTGATTGCCGTCTTAGTGCCAGATGCAGGTGTTAATAAGTTAGTAGTTTGCCAAAAAATATCCGCAAAAGCATTGCTACTATTTTGAGTGGTCATAGTCCCGGGCATCGACTTGTCAATGGCATCCTCAAAACCTTCATTATAAGGAAGAGTAGCAAGGACAGAAGTCTTGAAACTCAACTTCTTCCAGACAGTTCCGCAAGCACTTTTGATATAAAAGAAATATTCAGTCTTGGGGGATAAATTACTGAAACTTAATTGAGTAAGATTACTAACCGTTCCCGCAACGGGCTGAACATCAATGTTACTGATAGCGTATTCGTAGTTAGCAGTTCCTTCGGTGGGAGTCCATTTTATGGTTGCGGTAGTGGTGGTAAAATCCTGTACCATTAATCCCGAAGGAGGCATACAAGTCTTTGGGGTAAATCTGAAAACTTGCCCAGTTCTTGGTTTTACATCAATGGTCTCTACTTCGGTGATTCTATCAACAATTGCTCTCGGACTGGCATTAATCAAGGCAATAAAATTAGTTGAATCATGGTCTGCAACTACAATTTGGGTATTTTCAGAAGTAATGCCAATGGACGCAGACTTTACCGCAACCCCCGAACCAGCCTCAGAACGATACACAAACTCAATGACATTTGTAGTTTCGTATAATTTAAGCTGAAAAGTAATCGCCGATGTTCCGTCTTGCCAAATCATATTTTTCCACTGACTCGTAAAAATTCTATTAGGAGCATTTCCTGTGGTTTTGTAACTTATGTCGTTGGCGGTATTCAACAATAAATTATCCCAAAAAGGAGCTAAAATGGGTCGGATAGTTGCTTTTAATCCACTAATAGACCTCAATTCGTTGATTTCGTAAGATGGATTGGTTGTGCTACTCAAAAATGGAGTCCCTAATGAAGCAAACCCATTGGCGTTTAGGTGAATAGTTGAATAGTTAATACCATTATACTGAAAACTGAAACCAATCGGAATATTATTGGCGAATGACTCATCCAATAAAGGCTTTGTGGGCGAGTATGCTGCCACTAACGGGGCAACTACATCGCCTGTAAGGAGCGTAAAAGTGCCTGTTGCCGTTGAAAAATCGTAATTTACTTGGGCTTTACCAACCAAACTATACTGCAAAAGCAACAGAAATGAGAGAAATTTTTTCATAAAATAGCATTTATTAAGCAAGTAGTTTGGTATGTTTCTAAAACTTCTTCATATTGAAGAAAGCACCTGGCTTGATGTCAAGCGTGCCTAATAGTTGCAAGATGTTTAGTGTGGCACTTACACCATTCAAAACCGTTACGGTGTGCTGTGGGTCAATGGTGATTACATCGGTTAAGATAGGTAAACGCCCACAACTCCAAAGCGTTTGGTCGTTCCAATTACCTGTTTTTGTGGAGTACATATCGGCACAATGAACCAGTTTTATTTCATCAAAATACAAATTTCCCGTTTGCGTTTGATCCAATTTAATGGTTAATCTTCCAACGGTTTGTTGGTTACCTAAGAAACTCCAATCTATTAGAAAATGAGTCCATTTGTTGGCATCAGCTATAACACTGAAATTTGGGCTTGATACGCCTGTGGAGGTAGTAAATGCCTGAATAGTGAGGGGATATGAATTTGTGCTTTCGTTGTAAACCCAAAACTCAAAACCATCTGGATAGTCCACTGTATTGAGAGAAGTATTATTATACCTTAAATCTAATAATTGATTTACCGTTGGATTTGTTACTTTTATAGACCGAGAATTGATGAATTGAGGACTTGAATTGGAGGTATTCAGTGATATTGTCGTTGGAAAAATTTGCCAATTTACATTGAGTGCATCGCCATAAATGGTCTCATCTTGGGTGATGAGTGGATTTGGACAAATATTGCAAGCTACTTTGGCACTTGCAATATTTCTCCTTGCTGATTTTCTTAATTGTGCAATGCTTGAAAATTGCACACAAAAAATGAATGAAAAGATTAGTATATTTTTTTTCATCTGTGTATGTGTTATTGATATGTTTCAATAAAAATACGACAAAATGAAGGTAAATGTTTGATTTGGATGTAAAAAATAATTCAAATGAGTAAACGGTAATATTTTGGAAAATTTTTACTTCTTCATCATCCTCATACTCTCAACATGAACATCATCTAACTGATAATCAACTAAATACATTCCAGAAGAGAGATTTTCGCTGTTTAGTTTTACTTGGTAAGTTTTGGCATTTTTATCTTCATCCAAAACCGTTTTAATCAACCTTCCTGTAAAATCATAAACGTTAATTCTGACTCTTCCTTTTCTTGCAACATCATATTCAATCGTCGTTTCTGATTCCGTTGGATTTGGGAAAACTCTCAAAGGAAATTCTTTGGCAATTTCTTCTTCATTGGCAAGCGGCTGACCAAATACTTTTAGTTGTGCATCTAACCAAACGGTTCTTTGACGAATCCAGTCTTTCATCCAAGCCGTTTCGTTTTCATAAGTTGCTCCTACGTAATAATTGGGCCATATTTTGAATCCTAATACACCCGTCCATCTATTATTATTTCGTATTCTTGCCTCCTGTAAAACTTTCGCTGTTGAATCTATCCAACTATTAATTCTATCAGGGCTTAATACACTTTTACTAAGAACCTCCCAACGCTTTGAGGCTTTATATCTAAAAGTAGAATCAACAGAAAGCCGTTCCCACCAAGTTGGAGAGAGAAAATAAATATCTCCCGAAGGAATCGCCATATCATTTACCTTATACTGCCAACCTGTTGGTTTAAAACCATCATAATAATCTGCATTCCCAAACGACAGGTTATAGTCCCAAGCAGGTCCCATTTTTAGTTTACCACCTTTACTGTCTTTATCCTTGTAAAAATAGGTACTCAAACGATAACCGTCCACATTTTTAGTGAACTCTGTGATTAGAAAATAGTCCACGAAAGTATCAATATCAACCATATCACGCCAACGGGCTTTGTTATTGAGATAATCTGCACTTTTTAAAGATGTCTCAAAATCAGTCACATATTTTTTGATATAGTCGAATTGAGCAGTTGTAATATCTGCTAATTTGGGGTATTCTATCTGAATTGGAATATTATAGTTCACTCCATTTACAGCCAAAACTGTATTCCAAGTTCTTGATTTTGAGCCTTCGGTTTTATCTATTTTCAAAATATAACCTCCCGTTACATCATCACCAGTATTATCTGTAATTTTTAATGATGAAACATCCACTCGGTTTTTATCTCTTTTGACTTTTTCCATCAAAATGTAAAGCCCTTCGTACTTATCATTAATGACCATCTCACAGTAGCGTGTACGAGTAGCATATCGTCCCATGCGGTTAGCAAGGTCGTAGGCAAGGACATCACGCATGAGGGTTTTATCATTATAAGTAGCATTCAGAATCCAGTCGGCTTCTTCGGGCATTCCCAATAGGGCAACTTTACGACTTTTTTCGGTTGAATCCACCCATAGTTCAAATCCATAAGGTTTTTTGGGAAATAATTGTTGTGATGTAGAGCCTCTGAATTCTATACCCAGTTTACCTAAATAAGCATTTGGTTTATCAGTAACGTTGTTAGTTTTACCTACTCCGTTATAAATCATTTCCATATCCGCCAGTATTTTAGGCTCATTCACAATTGCTTTTCCATTAGTTTGAACCTTAATAATGGGAAGATTGGAAGAATTGAAACTAATTGATTGTCCTTTAATTAAGGATATTTCAAGAATAAATAAAAGTAGAGAAGTAAGGATTGCTTTCATGGGATTATTGTCTTAGATAATTGTAAAAAAGCCCTTGTATTATAGAAAAGCTTTTAGATGAAATGATATTTTTGAGGATGATGAATGTAATGTTGTATCGCATACGCCCTCTCTCGGACGAAACGGGTGTATGCGATACGCTCTTACTAATGAAAATGTCAAAATTCTTAAAAATCGTAACCCAAAGTAACATACGAAATTGGGTTTTTAACTTCCTTGTTTTCCCAGCCCCAACCTATGTCATATTTGATATAATAGCCCAACAATGTGGTTCTTGCTCCCAAACCATAACCAACCAAAAACGGATTTCGGAAATCAGTAACCGTAGCACGGAAAGGTAACAGCCCTCCACCGATTACACTGGTATTAAATCCATTTTTGCGAGAAAAAGGTCCTACCCCTGTCCATGCAGTACCCACGTCTGTGAAAGTAGAGATAAGTAAGTTTTTGAAAAAATTACTGTAAACTGGACCATCATACAAGTATTTTGCCAATGGTACTCGGAGTTCAATATTCATAGCCAAATGGCTTGTACCAGATAATTTATTAATATTGAATCCACGCATGGGAGAAGCGTAGTCCAAAAAGAAAATATCTTTATTGTCAGCAATGGAACTGGCAAAAGGGTTGTTATTGTCTGTCCTATTTTCATACTGACATTCCAGCCAATTATCCATTCCGCCCATTACGGTTTGCTTAGGGGCATTTCCAAAAGAATGCCCTCCCGAAATACGACCAGCTAATATTATTCCTTTTCCGAAACGCAGATAGTTACGTAAATCTATATAAATACGATTGAAACCGTCTTTTGAATTGGTAAGTCCTGTATAATGGTCAATTCGTAGTCTTGCACGAGAACCCTCTAACTGATTAAGTCCGTGACTTATAGTGTTGTCATAAACGATTTCAGCTCTTGCCCCTGCATAATCAGAAAATCCATCTGGTACAGCTTGACTTGCACTCGAAGCTGTTAAGTCTAAATAGCGATTGGATGTGTAAGACGGTGAAAACGTAACTCTTGTATTAGTATTAATCGGATATGAAGCCGATAAAGTCAATTTATTAAAGCGATATTTTCTTGTACTTTGTTCATTATCTTCTGCCGACGAACGTCTATCAAACCTTACGCTATAATCAATGCGTTTGGCTAAGTAAGAATACTGCCCCCACAAATCCGTATTTTTTAGATTTGGTGTAATGAAAATACCGCCTTGCAAATGATGATTCTCCAATAAATCGTTCATGTTGATTGTCCCTTTCAAGCCAAAACCACGTTGGGGGAGTGGGTCAACTACAAAATCAAGGTCAGTATTATTTACAACAAACGGATTATTATATTCAACGGGTCCTCTAATTTTGATATTTTCTTTACGACTTTGTTTTAGAGAAATGATTTTTTCTACCTTATTCTTCTTATCATTTTTAGGGTTATTTGCCTGACTATCAGCAGATTTCTTAATGTATGTCCCTGAATCAAATTGATAATTTTCTGTGTCAATCTCACCAGGTTCTAAGATGAATGTTGGTTTTTTTGTTACAATCTCTGGCGTGGGTGTTGCGGTTGGATTATCTTTTTTGAGAGAATCTTTGGGCGTATTGATAGTTTGGACAATGCCAAATAGTTTTACATTTCTACCCGTATGTAATAGATTATTTTTTACACTAAAATCAGCTTTTTGTTTAAAAGCCACAATGTCAGAATTCCCTTCTAATGTTTTGAAAACCAGTCCATTAGTTGTTGTCGAAAAATCAAAATCTTGAATATCGCTTCTTGAATTTCCTACTTGAACTATCAAAGAATCATTAGCAATGAGTCTATATACATTCCGAATTCCTTTCTCATCGCTCAGAAAATAAACCGTACTGCCATCAGCCACCACAGGATTTGTGATTGAGCCAAGATTGTCCACCAAACGCTTTACAGTTTCTTGTTTAGGTTTTCCTTCATGGAGGAAAAGGTTAAATTTATTGGTCAGAGTTTTGTACGAACCTTTATCAGTATCCAAAGAATCTTTCAAGCGGTTGGAAGTAAAAATGACTTTACCAGCAGAACCTACAAATCGTGGGCTGAGGTCATCATAGAGGTCATTGGTCAATTGTGTGATGCGTCCACGGGCGATGTCATAAGTAAACAAATCATTTTGTCCCTTTGAGATAGCACTCAAAACGAGCGATGTTCCATTGTCCGAAATATCAAAGTCTTGAACTTGTTCAAAATCTTTTAAAAACTTACGTGAAGCAAATTTTCCCGATAAATCTTTCTCGGTAATATCATTATAAACATTGAGAATAATATCTCCTTGATTTTCATAAATAATAGCCAAAGTCCCGCCTTTTGTCCACGATAGGAGGGGAGTGTTGTTATCAATAGATTGATTTAAAGTCTTGTAGCCCGAAGTTAGAAGTGTTACGGTATTTTTAGTTTTCAAATCCATTACTTCCACAGACGAGCGACCTAATTCATTTCTTGAATAAGCTAAAAATGCCCCATCGGGACTAATTTTAAACTTATTAACTCTATCGGGGCTGTTGAATTTCGTCTCCTTTACTTTAAAATCATATACAGGATTACCATAACCCGCATTGACTCCTTCAGCCATTGTTGCGTAATATTCTCGCCATTCTTTCATGAATTTACTGAAAGGCACTCCGATAGTGCTTGAAATAGAAGTTTGCTCATTACGGATGATGCGGGTAAGGTTGAGAATGTTTGAAATATTGTCTTTTCCATATCGTTCGGCAATATAATTCCAGATAGATTGACCTACCAAAGATGATTCTTTACCATTGGTTTGGCTTGGTCTTTTTAGTTCTTTTCTCGAAATAATATCTCGCATATATGAGTCCATGTCCGTACTCCAACCATCTGAAATATAGGTTGTCATACCGTTCATAAACCAGTCTGGAACACTCAAAAGCAAGGAGTTTTGGAGAGATTCTTTGATACTTCCTCCGTACAACATATCGTGTACAAACACGTGTGAGATTTCACGAATGAGGTCTTTTTTGAAAGCAATAGAATTGCCAGAATAAGCAATTTCAATCCGAGACTTTGCCAGATTTTCTTCTTTGATTTCACGTTCACTTGAAAGATTCAAGCCTACATTACTTTGATTGAGGTCTTGGGTGGATGTATAAACAAATATTTTGGTACGGCTAAAAGGAG
The DNA here is from genome assembly GCA_013298125.1 of Cytophagales bacterium. Classification (GTDB taxonomy): domain Bacteria; phylum Bacteroidota; class Bacteroidia; order Cytophagales; family Spirosomataceae; genus Arcicella. The sequence continues at coordinate 67,651 of JAAFJP010000028.1, forward strand.
AATAGCCCAAAATCTCAGTGATTCGGTCAAAGTCGGATTCTGCCAACTGTGCTGCTAAAGTTGCAGTTTGTTGTCCGCCTTCGTAAAAATAAATCTCAAAATTTTGAGAGGTTAAAACCTGCCATTTGAAAGGACGGTACTGAATCCTATTTTTTCCGAAAGGTTCTTGCGTAGGAAAGAAGTTTTGAGCCTCCGTAGAATAGAAGACTAAAAGGAGTAATATGATTGGTAATAGTTTTTTCATGTGAAAAATATCAAGGTATTAGGTTTTGGGTATTAGGTGTAAGGTATTGGGTAGGTATTTATAAAACCTAACCCCTAACACCTATTCCCTATTTAACCCCTAAATATAACGAAGCAAAACGATTTATATTGACTTCTGAGTGAAGTTCTTTTTGATAGACTAAAAAATCGACAAATTGTTTGGCAAAATATGGTGCAAGTGACACACCTTTTGAGCCTAAACCATTAAAAATGCCAATATTTTCAAATTCGGGGTGCATACCAATAAACGGGCGACGGTCTTTGGTAGCAGGACGAACACCAGCCTGATGCGATAATATTTCCATCGAAGGTTTCATCAGTTTTTGATATTTTTCTGTCAAACTACTCTTACCCGTTTCTGTCGGAATATTATCCAATTCATCCCAAGTATAAGTAGCTCCGAGGCGATATTGATTACCCCCCAATGGAATCACAAACACACCCTGATTTATAATTTCTTGGATATCGAATTTTGGAATGTTAATATCCAAGATTTCGCCTTTTACGGGATTGAAAGGGAGGTAGTTGAAATAAGGGTTTTTGGTGGACTCGAAGCCTTGGCAGTAGATAAGTACCGAAGCCCCCTCCGCCCCCAGAGGGGGAACTTTCGACTCCAAATCGAACGGAAAAGCTCCCCCTCTGGGGGCGGGGGGGGCTTTTTCTACCAAAACACCTCTCTCCAAAAAATACTCCCGAAAAGCCGCTAACATCACCTTCAAATCCACCCACCCCGTATGACTAATAGCAATTCCTCCAAGCGTACTATTGACGATTCCTTTTCTATAAATGTTTTCAAATTCTGCGGTAGCAAAATCCGAAAAATCATCCGCTACATGGTCGCTTTTGAAGAATTTTTGCGTTGCCGTATCTGGAAATGGATGAAAAATAGGAACTGGATGAAAGAATTTTGCCTTCAAATCAGTCTCTAATTTTGGGTAAAATTCTTCTAAGAAAGGGAATAATTTATCTGCCAACCATGTTTTTACCAGTCTTTTACCCGTAACAGGATTATAAATTCCTGCGGCAATTTTGGAAGAAGAAGGAATATCAGGAGAGTCATAAATCTGAACTTTTTGACCCTCCTGTATGAGCATATAAGCAAGTAGTGAACCCGCAAGCCCCTGCCCTATGATGGTGTAGTTTTTCGGTGAATTAGGGTGAACTTTGCTCATATTTTTGCCAAAATAGAATCATGTAATTGCAAGACAAAATCCACTTGTTCATCCAAAGTCATAAAAGAAGTGTCCATCAAAACTGCATCTTTTGCTTGGGTCAAAGGTCCTTCTTCACGGCTTGAATCTATGATGTCTCGCTTTTTGAGATTGGCTAAAATCAAGTCCAAATCCACCATTTCGCCTTTTTCTAATAATTCTCTTTGACGACGCTCCGCCCTTATGCTTGGGTCTGCGGTCATGAAAACTTTGACTTCGGCATCTGGAAAAACCTTTGTGCCTATGTCTCGCCCGTCCATGACTACGCCACGATGTTTTGCCATTTTTTGCTGTTGAGCCACCATCGCCTTACGCACAACCGTAATGGCACTCACCTCCGAAACCATTTGCGAGATATACATTTTACGGATTTCTTCTTCTACATTCAAGCCGTTCAAAAAAACATCACTCGCCCCATGATGTTCGTTGAAATGGAAAGTGATATGTACTTCCGCAAGAGCCTTTTCAACCTCCTTCGGGTTGGTCAAGGTTACATGATTATCATAAAAATAGAGACTCACCGCCCGATACATTGCTCCCGTATCAATAAAAGCATAACCCAATTTCTTAGCCACCCGTTTAGCCGTAGAACTTTTGCCACAACTCGAATGACCATCAAGAGCAATAATCGTTTTTTTCATATCTTTTAATTTTGTTTGCAAAGATAGGGGAAAAGGGCAATTAGGAAAATTTAGACATAAAAAAGCCAAGATTTTTGGTCTTGGCTTTTTGTAGGGTTGTATTCTATCTTACTTCTGTACTTTAATATCAAAAGTGATTTTCCCTGCAACACCTTCTTCGATAGCCGTAATCTTGACTACTCCTTTTTTCTTTCTACCATTGAGAAAAGCATAGGTTTTACCCGCTTCTACCACAATATTCTGAGAAGTTTCTGAAATAGTTAATCCATTCAAAATAGCATCTGTTACCGTAGCAAAATCAACCGATGAAGGTGCTACTGTAAAATATGTTGGCGTTCCTCCTGCCGTACTCGAGCCTCCACAAATCGTATTTGAAGCGGGTACAGTTGTAGAGAAACCTAATTTTTGACGTTCTGGATTAGATAATAACGTAGCCTTAATCGTTGGTGAACCAAAAGCGGCATAAGTTAAATCCACATATTTGATATTTGAATCTAAATCACAAACTGTATAAATATCTCCCGTTGCCGAAGAAACCCTCGACCCCAAAGCATTGGTTTGAGCCCCTAATACAATTCCATTCCAAGAAGCAACTTGTCCATCGGCTGAGATGTTGATTACTAAGGTTTTACGAGTAACTTTTTCATTACTATCATATACGTCAAAGTGTAAGTAATTTTTACCCGAAGTTGCCGAAACGCCAAAATCAATCGTTTGAGTTTGCTCATCACGGTTTTTTAATTTTATTTCAAATAAAGGCAACGCACCTTTGGCACGAAAATTTGCTTTATCCGAAACGAATACACGCATAATTCTTGGCTTTTCACCCGTTGGCGTTTTTTTGATAACTAAAGATACGTTTACATTGTCACCACTGGCGGCAACTACACTCGGGTCGGTGTTCAACTTTGCATCCGTAAAAGTGATGTCTAATTTACCATCTGCAACAGGCAGAGTAAGGTCTTCTGTTGTGGGCTGGATGTCGGGCGTTACGCCACAAGCCGTGATGTACACTGCAATAATAGCAAGGAATAAATACGATAATTTTTTCATAAAGAATTGTTAGCCCTAAAACTCATTGGAAGAGAATTTAGTAAAAACGACTCATGCCATAGGGCTATGGGTTTTAGCATGAAAGTTTTAGAAATTAGATGAATAAAAGCCTGACTATCAGTATGTTTAGTTAAATGTAATCAGAAAATTTTACTTGAAATGAGTGGGTTAGCGAAGATTTTGTTCTCAAAATTAACGATTAAATTGGTTGTATCGTATTATAAACAAGGATAAATTGGTAATTTCCATTTACCAAATCATAATCTTATGCAAATCTCAGGCAATATCATCAACATTCTCGAAAGAAAAATTCAATACGGTACAATCGAAATCGAAAAAGGAATTATTCAAAAAATAACTTACGAATCTGACCTCATACCAGCAACGGCTGTCGCCCATACCTCATACCTCATACCTGGATTTATAGATGCCCACGTACACGTAGAAAGCTCTATGCTCACGCCCACCCAATTTGCTCGTTTGGCGGTAGTTCATGGAACAGTCGCAACGGTTTCTGACCCTCACGAAATTGGTAATGTTTTGGGAAAAGAAGGCGTAGAATACATGATTGAAAACGCTCGCCAAACGCCCTTTAAATTCTGTTTTGGAGCTCCTTCGTGTGTACCCGCAACGACCTTTGAGACGGCAGGGGCGACTATCACACCCGATGACATTGAAGAATTATTCTTAAAATATCCAGAAGTAGGTTACTTGGCGGAGGTTATGAATTTTCCAGGGGTTTTGAATGGTGACCTTGACATGATGACAAAAATCGCACTCGCACAACGTTACAACAAACCCGTGGACGGTCACGCCCCAGGTTTACGTGGAGACGATGCACGCAGGTACATTGAGGCAGGTTGCCAAACTGACCATGAATGTTTTACTACTGAGGAGGCATTGGATAAATTGAAATACGGTATGAAGATTCTGATTCGAGAAGGTTCTGCCGCTAAGAATTTTGAAGCATTAATTGGCTTATTACCAAAGCATTACAAAAATATGATGTTTTGTTCAGACGATAAACATCCTGATAATTTGGTAGAAGGACATATCAATTTATCAGTAAAAAGAGCCTTGTCAAAATATCCAGATTTGTTGTTTGAAACTTTGCAAATGGCTTGTATCAACCCTGTGTTGCATTACAATTTACCCGTAGGACTACTCCATGAAGGCGACCCTGCCGATTTCATTGTGATAGATAATTTGACAGATTTTAATATACAACAAACTTATCTGAATGGCAAAATCGTAGCGGAGAATGGTATTTCAAACATTCCGAATTTACCAAGTGCGATTGTCAATAACTTTAATTGTCAAAAGAAAAATGAAGAAGAGTTTAGATGTCAGAAACCACAAGATGATGAAGTCCGTAAGTATAGAGTAATAGAAGTTCTTGATGGTCAATTAATTACTCTAAAATCTGAACATTATTTCAAGCATTCTGGAAATCATATTATCTCTGACGTTGAAAATGATATTCTGAAAATAGTAGTCGTCAATCGTTATTCAGATGCACCGCCAGCAATAGCATTTATCAAAAGTTTTGGAATAAAACAAGGGGCAATTGCCTCATCAGTTGCCCATGACTCACATAATATTATAGCCGTGGGAGTGGATGATAAGTCAATTTGTGAAGCTGTGAATTTAATCATCGAAGCTCGTGGAGGAGTCTCGGCGGTTGATGGAAAAGGACAAAGTAATATTTTAAAATTACCAATTGCGGGCATCATGTCAGGCGAAGATGGATATGAGGTAGCCAAAGAATATGCTGCCATTGATAAATTTGCCAAACAATTAGGTTGCACATTGACTTCGCCCTTTATGAGTCTATCGTTTATGGCACTTTTAGTAATTCCGAACTTGAAATTGTCAGACTTAGGATTATTTGATGGAGAAAATTTTTCGTTTACGAGTATTTTTGCAAAATAATTATTAATTTTAAATCTGGAAAATTAATCAATTATAAAATTATAACATAACCAAGCTAAATTAAGACATTAACCAAAACTAAAATTTGCTTCCAAAAACATCTCTATTGAGGTATTTAGCATGATATGACCATGCTAAACCGCCCTCTAAATCCTAATTATTTTTTCAAAAATAAAAACTCTATTAAGTTTTTGACTTACTGAATCTAAACAAATAATAAAAAGATGACCACAAACGTCGTCTGGGTATTGTATTGTACGGATTTCAGTATTAGCGATGATTACACATTCAAACTTGTAATATTTTTTTCTATTAACTAAATTATTTCAATTAACTAAAACTAAAACCAAACACAAAATGAGAAAACTCTTACTCATTATTTCCGTGCTATTCTTTGGGCTGGTGATACAGTCAAATGCCCAAGATAGACAAATCTCAGGAAAGGTAATATCTTCGGAAGATAGTTCACCTTTGCCTGGTGTTAGTATTGCCGTGAAGGGTACTTCACGAGGAACAACCACCGATGCAAACGGTAATTACAAAATTAGTGTTGGCAGTGGTGCTTCATTAACATTTTCATTCGTAGGTTTTGAGAACAAAACAGTTGCGGTTGGCAATCAAACCAGTATTAACGTAGCTCTTGGTGCTAATTCTTCGGAATTACAAGAAGTAGTGGTGACTACTGCACTCGGTATTCAACGCAATGCTGCCTCGTTAGGTTATGGAGCAGCTACTGTAAAAGCCAATGAATTAACCCAAGCAAAAGCGTTGAATTTAGCAAGTGCTTTGCAAGGTAAGGTTTCTGGTCTTCAAATTAGTACGGTGAATAATGGTGTAAACCCAACAAGCCGTATTGTTTTGCGTGGTAACCGTTCATTGTTCGGTAACAACGAAGCCCTTGTAGTAATTGATGGTACTGTCGCACCTTCAGACGCTCTTAATTATTTGAACCCAAATGATATTGAAGACGTAACGGTGTTGAAAGGTGCAAATGCAGCGGCTCTTTATGGGTCAGATGCTTCTAACGGTGCCTTGATTGTTACTACTAAGAAAGGTTCGGCAGGAGCTCCAAAGATTACAGTGTCACACACTACAAACTTTGAGAGTATTAGTTTTTTGCCTAAATTCCAAGAGCGTTTTGGAGGTGGTACAGAAAACTACAGTAGAGAGTATATTTCATTTGAAAATCAATCTTATGGACCTGAATATACTACTGGGGATGTTCCTGTAAATGGACATGGGATTCAAAAAGGTACGAGTGTGGATTTGGGTCTTCCTTTAGAAGACGGTTCTATCCAAAAAACATCTTACAGTAACAAAGCGAACTCTAAATTGAATGCTTTTGATGTAGGTATTACTACACAAAGTGCGGTTTCATTGTCTGTGGGAGACAAAGCAAGTACATTCTTTATGTCAGCTCAACAAAACGAAACGAAAGCAATTGTCCCAGGTGATAAGAAAAGTCAAACAGCTCTTCGTATGAATGCTTCGCACGAATATGGTAAGTTTAAAGGTGCTTTCAATGTAGGATATACTACTAATAATATTGACCAAACTGTGGCTCCTTATTATAACTTGATTATGAATACCCCAGGTCAAGTTCCGATTGATACTTACCGTGATTGGAGAAACTTTAAAAATGCTGATGGGTCATTGAATTATGCAAACCCCAATAACTTCTTCAACGCTTATTTCTATTCTCCATATTTTGAAAAAGATACCAAGCGTCAGAATGTTAATAATGCTAACCTTTCAGGAAACGTTGAGGTCTCATACAAGGCTACTTCTTGGTTGAGCTTCTTGGGTCGTGTGGGTATTACTAAAAAAGATTATAACGGAAAAGTAACCAACGAAAAGTTCAGATACAGTGACTATGCTAAATCAGTAGGTGATTTTTCATTGTCAAGAAGTGGAGATTTGAATGGTTCTGTTTTTGACTTTAATTATTCCGATACTCGTTTTAGTTCAGATTTCTTTTTGACCGTTGATAAGAAATTAGGTCCTATTCAAACTACTTTTATTGCGGGTATTAACAATAAAGAAACAACGCAAAAGTTCTTGAGTTCAAATGCCAGTGCTTTGGTTGTTCCAAATCTATACAATATCGCAAACCGTATTGGTGAGCCAAACGTATTGGAGTCAAATACTAAAAGTCGTTTAGTTGGTGCTTACGGAGATTTGACTTTGGGATACAACAATTTCTTGTTCCTTCACGTGTCAGGACGTAATGACTGGTCTTCTTTGTTAGGAGTTGCTAATCGTTCATTCTTTTATCCAGGAGCTGACCTTTCATTTGTATTAACAGAGGGTATTCCTTCGATGAAAGAATTAGCATTCTTAGATTTTGCTAAGGTAAGATTGTCTGCTACTAAAGTGGGGGGATTAAATGTCAATCCTTATGCTTTACAAACAACTTTTGGAACGGCAAACTTTGGTAGTAGTTTCGGATTTCCTTACGGAAGTTTAGCTGGATTTACGGTAGGTAATAGATTGCCTGACCCAAATCTAAGCCCTGAATTTACAACATCTTATGAAGTTGGAGGAGAATTTGGTTTCTTAAAAAATAGAGTAAACTTGGAGTTGGCTTATTACACCACTAAATCTACGGCACAAACTGTTCCTATTTCTACTTCATCAGCAACAGGATATACAAGTGCTTTGATTAATGCAGGTACAGTAGAGAATACAGGAGTTGAAATTGATTTGAAAACCATTCCTATCAAATTATCTAATGGTTTTACTTGGAATTTCAACGTAAACCTAAGTATTATAGATAATAAAGTAACTGAATTATACCAAGGAATTGATAAATTGAATTTGTCAAATGCTTATGGTTTAACAGGAGATGCATCATTGGGTCAGATATTTGCCCAAGTAGGATCTTCTTACCCATTATTGAAAGTATTTGCTTATAAGCGTGACCCAGCAGGTAGAGTAATTGTAAATGCTCAAACGGGTTATCCAAGTTTGGCTGCCGATTTAAAAGATGTTGGACAAACAAATGCAAAATACAGATTAGGTTTAACTACTGGTTTCAGATTCAAAGGTGTTAGTTTAAATGCAGTAGCTGAATATCGTGCTGGTAACTATATCTATCACGGTTCAGGAGCAACTTCTTGGTTTACAGGATTAGGTTCTGCCACCGCAGCTTACGGACGTGAGCGTTTTGTATTCCCTAATTCAGTAATTGAGAATGCAGATGGGTCATTTACGCCAAATACTACGGTAACAGTAAAAGACGGAGGTTTAGGAGCATGGGATAGCAACTTGCGTAATTTTGGCGAAAACTTTGTAACGAGTGCTGCTTTCTGGAAGTTGCGTGAATTAGCCATCACTTATGAAATTCCAAAAGGTATTTTGTCTCAAACTAAGTTTATCAAAAGTGCGTCAATTGGTTTAGTAGGACGTAACTTGATAACCTTGTTGCCAAAAGAAAATATTTACACAGACCCTGAGTTCTCAAATTCTCAGAATGATAACGTAAGTAGTACAAACCTTGGAATTGGTGGGAATGCTCCTAACGCAGGTAATGCAGTAGGTTTGAACTCTGTGGCTCAAACACCACCTACTCGCACGTATGGTTTTACGATTAATTTAGGTTTCTAAATATTGACAAAATCACAAAGGTTTAACATTAAAAAAAGACATAGAAAATGAAACTAAAAATATATTTAATGCTTACAGCGAGTGCCTTATTTTTGGGTAGCTGTACGGGGGATTATCTCAACATTAACGATAACCCCAACCAAGCAGTTGCGGCAACACCCGAATTGGTATTGTCTCACGCTTTAAACAATTCAGCAGGAAGAACTACTGAGAATCAAATTGGAAACTTTTTCGGAGGGTATTGGGCTCCATCTGGCACTTACTCAGGGTTTACCGCTGAACGTCAGTATGATTATAATGCTACCTTTGGTACTACTGTGTGGAGTGGATGCTACGATAACTTGAATGACTATCAATACATCGTAGATAAAGCTACTGCTCAAAAATGGAGTGCTGTATCAGGAATTGGAAAAGTAATGCAAGCCTATAATTTCCAGATTTTAGTGGATGTTTATGGAAACGTACCCTATACAGACGCTTTGAAAGGAACAACGGTAATTCGCCCAAAATACGATGATGCACAAGCAATTTATGATAATTTAGTAAAAACCTTGGATGCTGCCTCAACAGATTTGAAAGTGGCTATCTCAGGAACAAATCCAAGCCCAGGAGCTCAGGACATTGTCTTTAAGGGAGATTTAAACAAATGGAGAAGATTTGCCAATACTTTGCGTTTAAGACTCTTGATGCGTCAAACCAACATTTCTGGTAAAGATTTGAAAGGAGAAATAGCTAAAATTACTGCAGAAGGTGCTGGTTTCTTAAAAGCAGGTGAAACCGTAGGTTCGACACCTGGCTATTTGAAATCAACAGGCTTACAGAATCCATTTTGGGAGGCTTATGTGGCTAATGCCGCTGGTTCAGAGGCTGCCAATAAAGCGGCGTATGTATGTTCAGATTTCTTTATCAGAACTATTCAAGATGATTTGAAAGATCCAAGACTACCACGTTTGGCAGCTAAAAATAATGCTGGGATTTATGCGGGTGTACCTCTTGGAGATGGTAATGATGCCAATCTTTTTCCTAAGCGTTCATGGTTTGGTCCAGCAATTATTAAGTCATTTGACCAACCTATGATTTTAATGACGGCAGCGGAGTCATTGTTTTTACAAGCGGAGGCTGCACAAAGAGGTTATATTACGGGTGATGCTAAGGCTTTATACGAAGCAGGAGTTTCAGAAGCATTTACAGCGGCTGGTTTAACAGCAGCCAATGCAACGGCTTATTTAGCAACAAGTACAAGTAATGTTTCATGGAGTGCATCAACGGATAAAATTGAAGCAATTATTACGCAGAAATGGATTGCTATGTTTAGTATGACTGGTTTAGAAGCATGGAGTGAGTTCCGTAGAACAGGCTTTCCAAAAGTTCCATTGGCTACGAGAGCTATTCAACAAAAAGCCCCAGCACGTTTATTTTATCCAACATCTGAAATTGCAACCAACTCAGAGAACGTAGCAGCTCAAAATGTAACAAGCCAATTTGATAATAAAATCTTCTGGGCTAAGAAATAATATAACTAATCGGGCGGCGTACCGCTTGAAAATTTGAAAATTTTTAATTTGGAAATATGTCAAATTAAAAATCACAAAAATTCGTAATTATAAATATTAAAAAAATGAAAAGAATCATAAAATCAGGTCTGATATTATTTGCTTCGGTTATCGGACTTAGCTCTTGTTTAGAAGACAAAGGCTATACTGATATCGTAAACGGTGTAGGAAGTCAAAATTCTTATGTAAGTTTCTTTGGAAACGAATCATCTCTACGTCCTGTTATCTTAGAAGCAACAGATAAGCCCAAGTACGACACTTTGGTAGTGAGTTTTGCTTCGTCAACTCCACAAACACAAGATGTTACAGTTACAGTGGATTTTGATGCAGCAGCAATAGCAGCTTATAACAATAGTAATAAAGCTTCTTTTAGTACCATTCCAACATCAGCATTCAATATTATTAACAAAAGTGTGGTAATTAAAGCTGGTAAAAGAGAAGCGAAAATTGCATATAGCTTGGTAGGTAAGACTTTAGCAAAATGTGAAAGTTTTTTATTACCAATAGCTATCAAAACAACCTCGGTAGGAGTTGTAGCAGGAAATTACTCAACAGCTTATATCAGTGCTATTGTTCCAGAAAACCCTTTTGCGGGTTCATATCAAGCAACAGGTATTTTTACTCATCCCGTAAATGGACCAAGAGACATTAATGAAGCAAAGACACTTTCAACTGTCGATTGTAGTACAGTAGAAACAAACTTCGCTGATTTAGGTGGTTCTGGATGGAAGATGTGGTTGAAAATTAATGCTGATAAAACAGTTACTCTCATTCCTAAAGGAAATGCAAATACAGCAACTGTACAATCAGGGGTTAATATTTATGACCCTGCCAAAAAACAATATATTTTAAATTACTCATATCCAGCCGCTACTGGTGACCGTATAATCACTGAGAAAATTACAATAAAGTAATTTTTCTTTCTCAACAAAAAAGGCTCATCGAAAGACGAGCCTTTTTTGTTGTTTAATCCTCAGAATTCACTATTTTTATCGAATAAATACCATCAACAAAATGACCAAATCAAATACCTACGATGCTATCGTGATTGGCTCTGGAATTAGTGGAGGATTCGCCGCCAAAGAATTGTGTGAGGCGGGCTTACGTACGCTCGTACTCGAACGGGGGCGTGATGTCAAGCACGTGCAGGATTACCCAACTGCCATGACTGACCCTTGGGATTTGTCTCATCGTGGAAGAATTCCTTTGGCAGAAATTACTGAAAATCCCATCGTGAAGCGTTGTTATGCCTATGATGAAGCCACACAGCATTTTTTCGTAAAAGATAAGGAACATCCTTACGTCCAAGAAAAGCCTTATGACTGGATTCGGGGTTATCAGGTCGGTGGTAAATCGTTGATTTGGGCGAGACAAACTCAGCGTTGGAGCGACTACGAATTTGAAGCTCCTGCCCGTGATGGCTTTGCGGTTGATTGGGCGATTCGTTACAAAGATATTGCTCCGTGGTATAGCAAAGTAGAAAAATTTGTGGGAATTTCTGGTAATAAAGATGGTATAAAAAGTCTGCCCGATGGAGAATTTTTACCACCTTGGGAATTGAATTGTTTGGAAAAACACATTCAAAAATCGGTCAAAGAAAGCTATGCTGACCGTCAAGTAATTATCGGGCGATGTGCTCATTTAACCAAACCTAATGCCATTCATTTAGCCCAAGGTCGTGGGCAATGTCAGGCACGACATTTGTGTTATCGTGGGTGTCCGTATGGAGGATATTTTAGTTCAAATTCTTCTACGCTTCCGTGGGCGGCAAAGACGGGTAAATTGACCCTCAGACCGCATTCTGTTGTACATTCGATTATTTATGATGAACAAAAAGGCAAGGCAAAAGGGGTACGAGTAGTTGATTCGGAGACGAAGGAAGTGATGGAATATTACGCTAAAATCATCTTCGTAAATGCCTCTACGTTGAACTCAAATTTGATATTATTGAACTCAAAATCAAACCGTTTTCCGAATGGTTTGGGTAATGATAATGAACTTTTGGGGCGTTATGTAGCTTTCCATAATTACAGGGGTTCGGGTAGTGCAACCTATGAAGGTTTTGAAGACCAATATTACTCGGGCAGACGACCTACTACGGCTTTTATGCCTTCTTTTCGCAACGTCCAAAAACAAGAAATGGACTTTCAACGGGGCTACATGGTGGCATTTGCAGCCGCTCGTGAGGGTTGGCATCAAGATATGGGAACGCCTACTTTTGGAACGGAGTACAAAGCCAAGATAACACAACCTGGGCAATGGGGAGTGTTTATTATGATGCAAGGCGAGACAGTCCCACGCCATGAAAACCACGTTCGATTAAGCCCAGATTTGAAAGATGCTTGGGGAATTCCGCAATTGGTTACGTCGATTGGTTACGAAGAAAATGACGTAAAAATGATAAAGGATTTTCACAATCAGGCAACGGAAATGTTGGAAAAGGCGGGTTGTAAGAACGTACAAATGTCGGACAGTCACCAAAATCCTGGCTTAGATATTCACGAAATGGGTGGTGTAAGGATGGGTAAAGACCCTAAAACGTCGTTACTGAATAGTTTTAATCAATTGCACGCTTGCAAAAATGTCTTTGTAACTGATGGAGCGTGTATGAACTCCGTTGGGAATCAAAATCCATCCTTAACTTTCATGGCATTGACGGCGAGAGCGGTTAATCATGCGGTGGGGGAAATGAGGAGGAAGAATTTGTAAATAAAAAAATACCACAAAGGCACAAAGAAACACAAAGAAAAAAACTTTGTTCTCTTTGTTTCTTTGTGGTAAAATAATTTTATGTTAAAATCTCGTAGAAAATTTATCAAAAATACCATCACCATCACCGCTGTCTCTACCGTTGGCGGAGGAATTGTTTTGTCTCAAAAAAGAACTATGAAAAGTATCACTCAAAATCCTGATTTAGAGACGATTTGGAAAGACTGGAAAGGTAATCCTTTGGATGCTGAGGGGCGTTTTCTGAACATGGATATTGTAGGTTACGAGAAGGCTTCGTTTAGTAATGTTCTGAAATGGCAAACTTCTAAAAATCAATACAAAGACCGCAAGGACAACGAAGTGCAAGGCACGGAGGTTGTGAAGGATGATTCGTTTTTAAATAGTAAAGAGGATATGGTAGTGATGTTGGGTCATGCTACGGTGTTTATTCGTTTGGCTGGCAAACAGATTCTCATTGACCCGCTTTTGGGAAATGTCCCCGTGCCATACCTTGAATTTATGCCTTCGAGTAAACGCTTTTCTGCCTTCCCGATTGACCCCAAAAAGTTGACAAATCTTGATTATATCCTCATCTCACACTCGCATTACGACCATTGTGACAAGGGTAGCCTGAAGACTTTACAAAAACAAAATCCCAATGCAAAAGTCTTGACGGGCTTACGAATGAAGGCACTTATGCAAGACTGGATGCCAAATCACAAAATCCAAGAGGCGGGTTGGTTTCAGAAATATATTACCGATGACAAAATTGAAATCGTATTTGTACCCTCGTGCCATTGGTCAAATCGTGGAATGAATGATGCCAACGAAACACTCTGGGGTGGATTTATCTTGAAATCAGCGACAAAGACAATATACTTCGGTGGAGATTCTGGTTATGGAAACGGAACGCATTTCAAGAAGATAGGAGAGTTATTCCCAAATATCGACCTTGCCATGATTGGGGCAGGAGCATTTGCACCTACTTGGTTTATGAAATACAATCATCAAGAACCAAAAGATACCGTTCGTGCTTTTCACGATTGTAAGGCAAAAAGGCTCATTCCATTTCATTTTGGCACTTTTGATTTATCAGATGAACCGTTGAATGAGCCAGCATTGGTTTTACAGCAATTACAAAAAGAGAAGAAAATAGGGGCGGATGAATTAAAGATAGTGAAGTTTGGGGAGGTGGTGAAAGTTTAATATTTCCATGCAACCATTACCCAAAATATCACGTCTATACTTACAAACCAAAACATCAAGGTCATGAAATCTTCTATAAAAATTCTATTCACACTATTTTTCTTCTTTATCAATTTTGTTGGGTGCGAACGTCCTTGTGGTTCAGTTAATCCCTTACCTTTTTTTAATATTGAAGGTATAAGTTATGTAAATAATCTGAAAGCATCTGGACATTCAACCACTGCAAATGAAGAAGTAAATATCAAAGATTACCAATTAGCCATAATACTAAATGTATCATATTACGCTTCATTAAAAAATAATGGATATAATTCTTTTGCATGTAGTCCGCTCGAATATGGCTATAAAGGAACTACTGAAAAAATTGATTACCTTAAAATAACAGCTGATAAAGCATTTGATGACAAACACGAAGCAAATACTTCATTAAATGATTTAGTAAGAATTTATGATTTTGGTTTAGGACAAAAAGGTTCTACTCAGACTCTTGATCAATATTTTAAAAGCATATTATTTTCTCCACAGGGTTATGGCTTATCACTTACTTTCGCTACCCCACCCTCAAAAAAACAAAGCCTAACTTTCACAGTAGAATATGCTTTAACTAATGGTGAAAAATATACGGCTAAAACACTTCCTGTTGTAATTTATTGACTTTTTTCTTCTCTACAAAATCATCTCCCTTCTCGAATATAATCCAGCGATACACGTTAAAAAAACATTAAAATACTTTTCAATTCTAAAAAAAGTTATACCTTTACAAGTAAATAAGCACAGTGTTCTATAAAAAGTGCAAATTTGTTTAACATTATTAAAAAAACCGTTAAACACGCTTCTGATGAATAAATTGAAAAACATATTCATTTTACTGATTACGCTATTGTCAATCAATGGTGTGGTGGTGGATAATGTGTCGCTCAATGAAATTAATAAAAAATCAGAATTTAAAGCAACTCAAAAGTTCCATCATGTTTCTGTTGATAGTTTTGTAGAAGATACTTCATCCAACGAAGACTTCGACCTCGAAGAAGATACTGACGATACGGATGATGATGATTTTTTGGAAACAATATCTTCAAAGAATCATTTAATTGTCAGAAAATTATATCAAAATCATTCCTTTTTTTATTCTCATTCCCATCAATCTGTAAAGCGATTTATCCTTTACTGTTCCCTCAAATTACACTGTTAATTTCCCTTTTCTTATCGGAATCTAAGTTCCCGAATTTTATTTCGTAGAATTCTCGTGCGTTACTGCATTGAGACAACGCTATCCGTAATCAAAAAAACTGGTTCTCTGCGGAGAAATCTGTCAGTATGACATTTTGCAATCTTCTGATTTACAGATAGATACAAAGGATATTTTGAATTCCCCAAAACAAAATCGTTAAAGTCTAATACTATATTTCCAGAAAATAAAGTATTCATAATTCTTTTCAAAAAACTAATTAACACATGAAATATTCAATCATTTTCATAGCAATCTCAGCATTTTTTATAGCAAGTTGTAACCATGCTGAACACGCAAAACACGAAGAGTCTGAATTTGTGGTAAGTAGCCCCATAAAGGTTGATACTTCAATTGACAAGGAATATGTCTGTCAAATCAGAGCCGCAAATCACATCGAAATACGGTCTTTGGAAAGAGGTTATTTACAAAAAATATATGTTGATGAAGGGCAACACGTCAAGCAAGGACAACAAATGTTTCAGATTATGCCGATGGTCTATGAGGCTGAGATGGAAAAGTCGAAAGCTGATGTGGATTATGCGGGTATTGAATACGAAAACACGAAGATTCTATCCGATAAAAACATCGTTTCGCAACAAGAATTAGCCTTGTCAAAAGCAAAATTAAATCGTGAAAAAGCTGATTTAAAATTGTCAAGTACGCATCTTGGATTGACAAATATCAAAGCTCCGTTCAATGGAATCATGGATAAGTTTCATTCACGATTGGGGAGTTTGGTGGAAGAAGGAGAGCTTTTGACGACACTTTCTGACAATAGCAAACTTTGGGTTTATTTCAATGTGCCAGAGGCTGAATATTTGGATTATGCCACCCGACTAAAAAAAGAAGGACCTCAAAAAGTGAAGTTATTGATGGCTAATAATCAGATTTTCAATCATATAGGTTCTTTTGAGACCATCGAAGCTGATTTTAATAATGAAACGGGTAACATTGCTTTCCGTGCTACATTCCCAAATCCAGAGGGTATTTTACGCCACGGCGAAACGGGTACAATTCTACTGCCCGCCTACATCAAAAATGCCCTACTGATTCCACAGGAAGCTACTTTTGATATTTTGGACAAGAAGTTTGTGTTTGTGGTTGATAAAAAAGGTGTCATTCATTCTACCCAAATAAAGGTTGGACTCGAAATGCCTCATATCTACGCTGTTACGAGCGGATTGAATACGGGAGACCAAATTTTAGTAGAAGGTCTGCGTAAAGTTACCAACGGCGACCACATTAAAACCAAATTCAAACCTTACAGGGCGGTGATTGAAGAGTTGAAAAACCTTCATGCGGAGTGAGGGCTATTGGCGGTTGGCTATTAGCTTTTGGCATTTAGCCATTGAACTTTATTTTAAACTTTGTCTCCGAAAGCCAATGGCTAAAAGCTAACTGCCAAAAGCCAAAAGCAATTTTAAAAAGAAAAATATGTTTAGCAAATTCATACAAAGACCAGTCTTGGCAATTGCCTTGTCACTGGCAATCGTCTTTTTGGGTATATTGGCGATTTTTACTCGACCAATCTCTCAATTTCCAGAAATAGCTCCTCCGAGGGTCAATATTTTCATCGAATTCCCAGGCTCAAATGCTGATGTATTGATAAAATCCACGCTTACCATCATGGAACGTGCCATCAATGGCGTACCTGGTATGCAGTATATGATGTCTGATGCCACCAGTGCGGGCGAAGCCACCATACAAATTATTTTTGAACCTGGCACCGACCCAACCATTGCCGCAGCACGTGTAAAAACCCGAGTCGATCAGGTTTGGGCAAATTTACCAATTTTGGTTCAGCGAGAAGGAGTTATCATTACGCCCGTTCAGCCGAGTATGTTGATGTACGTCAATTTTTTTAGTACCGATAAAGAATACGACCAAAAGTTTTTATTTAATTATGCCGATAACCTTGTCGTACCTGAAATCCAGCGTATTAGTGGTGTGGGGCGTTCTGAGATTATTGGAAGTAGAGCGTTTTCTATTCGTGTGTGGTTGAATCCAGACCGTATGCGAGCCTATAATATTTCTGCGGAAGAAGTATTGAAAGCCATTGACGAACAAAGCGTTTTGGCTCGACCAGGACGTGTGGGGTTGAGTTCGGGTAAAGTTGCCCAATCACTCGAATACGTTTTTACCTATCAGGGTTGGTACAATAAACCCGAACAGTATAAAGACATTATCATTAGAGCGAATGCTGAGGGTGAACTTTTGAAATTGAAAGACGTAGCAAACGTAGAAGTAGGAAGTGAATTTGTGGATATTTATTCAAACAAAGATGGTTACGCTGCTGCTTCCTTAGTGTTAAAACAAAACCCTGGGTCTAATTCAAACAAAATCATTGCCGATGTAAAGGCAAAATTGGAAGAACTCAAAAAGAATTTTCCACCTGGGGTTGATTATGAAATTAACTACGATGTTTCGAGTTTCGTAAATGCCTCGATTGACCAAGTGTTACACACGCTTATTGAGGCTTTTATCTTGGTTTCGTTGGTGGTATTTCTCTTTTTGGGCGATTGGCGTTCTACGCTAATTCCTACTTTGGCAGTTCCTGTTTCGCTTATTGGAGCGTTTATTTCCATGCAATTTTTTGGCATTGGTATTAACCTAATTACGCTTTTTGCATTGGTATTAGCCATTGGAGTTGTGGTTGATGATGCCATTGTGGTGGTCGAGGCTGTTCACGTTAAGATGGAAGAAGAACATCTTTCCCCTTTTCAAGCGGTCAAAAAAGTATTGAGTGAAATCTCTGGGGCAATTATCGCCATTACTTTGGTTATGACCGCCGTGTTCGTACCAGTGGCATTTATGACGGGTCCTGTGGGTGTGCTTTACCGACAATTTGCTATCACGATGGCTTCGGCAATTGTGCTTTCGGGGGTTGTGGCTCTTACACTTACACCCGTTTTATGTGCTATGATTCTGAAAAATACGCATGGACAAGCTCTTAAAAAGACTCCAATCAATCGTTTTATTGATTGGTTCAATAAGAATTTTGACTGGTTATTAGGCAAATACACGAAGCTATTGATGGTAATCGTTAATCGTAAAGTGGTAACATTTGGCGTATTGGCAATTTTTGCTTTTGGCATTTTTGGAATGAATAAAATTTTGCCCGCAGGTTTTATTCCAGGTGAAGACCAAGGACAAATTTATGCCATTATTCAAACCCCTCCTGGCACAACGCTGGAACGTACCAATCTTATTTCGCTTGAATTACAGAAAATTGCCAAAGAAACCGAGGGCGTAAAATCCGTAACGGCAATGGCTGGTTACGAGATTCTGACGGAAGGACGTGGTTCTAATGCGGGTACTTGCTTAATTAACTTAAAAGATTGGTCAGAAAGAAAGCAATCCGTAAAGGAAATTATGGAAGAATTGGAAGAGAAAACCAAAAATATAGGAGCAATCGTTG
>JAAFJP010000029.1 GCA_013298125.1 Cytophagales bacterium
TAACTTCCCACTGGGAATCGGTTAAAACTTCGTAACAAGTTTGCATATCTTATAAATTTTGTCGTTTAAAAGATAACAAACCGATTCCCTTTTTTGATTAAAAACTAAAATTTAAACATCTTCTTAGATGAAGTTGTGGTTACGGCTAAATCTAAATTATTTGGTTCATCTTCCATCATTGATAAATCTGCCATTATTCACACTCAACCCACCAGTTTGGCAGATGTGTTGCAGTTGATTCCAGGTCAGTTGGCTGTAAACCCTAATTTGGGAGCGGCACAACAGATTAATTTAAGACAAATACCAAGTACGGCAGATGCAGGTAGAGCGAATGCTCTGGGTACACAAATCATTGTCGATGGTGTTCCGATTAGTAATAATGGTAACCTTCAAACCGATGTTACGATATTGAATTCGAGTGCTGGGGCATCACCACCATTTTCGTCTGTGGCAGGACGGGGGAATGATTTAAGACAAATTCCTGCCGATAATATTGAGAGTATTGAGGTCGTCAGGGGGATTCCATCGGCTCGATTTGGTGATTTAACTTCGGGTTTAATCATCGTCAATTCACGGATTGGGAGTTTCAAACCAGAAGTGCGGGTTCGTTTAAATCCTAATTTGGCTCAGGTGGCAATGTTTACTGGTTTTACGAATAGAAAGAAAAATAATACCTATAACATTGGATTGGACGTACTGAACGCTCGGGATGATGTGAGAGATAATTTCAACAAATATACCAGATTTCAGACTCAATTGGCTTGGCAAAAGTTTTGGAATTCGGATAAAACTTTTACTACCACCAGCATTGCTTCATTTTATAAAAGCATTGATGCCCTTACGAAAAACCCCGAAGATTTACGGAATCAAAATGAACAAAATGCTGATGATAATGGACTGAAAATCAGCACAGAAGGCAAATGGAGGGCAAATAAAAAAGGGATTACGACACTCAATTATATAGCCTCATTTACATACAGTGAACAAAAGGCATATTATCAATCCCTTATCACCAGAGATTTATTCCCAATTTCCACTGCCACAAAAGACACAACTCAACGAGGTGTTTATGGCAAAAGCGAATACCTAAACCAGACCCGTGTAGATGGTAAACCATTTAATAGTTATGTTAGAATAGAGGGGACATGGCTGAAAAATATTTGGCAGTTTCAACATAAAATTATGGCGGGAACGGAATGGCGTTATGATGTAAATAATGGTAATGGGCGGCAATTTGATGTACTTTCGCCACCAAGACAAAATTACAGTGTTGGCGAACGTCCCCGTGCGTATAATGAAGTGCCAGGGTTGCATCAATTAGGCTATTATGTTGAAGATAAAATCACAAAAACGATAGGTGGGAAACTGTGGATTTTACAAGCAGGGCTAAGATTCGATAATGTTGCTCCAACGAGTATTTTTAAGAGTAAATATGGAATGGTAGCGGCTCCACGCATTAACACTGCCATTGAAATTCAGAGGGGGATTTGGTTGAGAGGGGGATATGGAATTGCCGCTAAATCTGCCACTTTGAACTATTTGTACCCTGGCATTCGCTATTTTGACTTAGTGAACTTTAATTATTTTGCCACTAATCCCGCTGAACGTTTGGTAATTATTACCACAAAATCTATCAACCTTGATGACCAAGATTTGAAGCCTTACCAATCAAAAAAATATGAACTTGGATTTGATGTTGAAAAAAAAGGAATTGGCGTAAATGTTTCGTTTTTTCAAGAAACTACTACTGGGGCAATTGGCATAAATCGTGAGGTGAAACCTTTTACTTATGCCAAATTGGTTGCAACCAGCACACCCCCGAATCTACCTCCAGTTTTGAACCCCGTTCCTATCAAAATAGATACGTTTTTTGCCGCTTATGATGTGCCTGTTAATAACCGTTTTATCCAAAATAAGGGCTTTGAATACGATATTAACATTCAAGAAATTAAAGCCATCAGAACTTCATTTAACATTACGGGTGCTTATATACAAACCACCAGTTTTGATGATGGGCAGTTTACCGATGCCACAAAAGCATACAGTGGCAACACCACACCAACACGCATAGGAATTTATCAATCTTCTGCCAAAATAACATCCGAAAGGCTTAATAGTAGCATTCGACTTATACATCGAATACCGAAGCTAAATATCGTTATATCAATGCTTTGGCAAACTATATGGCTTTCAAAAAGTGCCAATGATGCTCTCAGCTCTTTACCGATTGGGTTTATAAACAAAAAAGGAGAAACTATTTTTTTTAACACAAATGAGGCAGAAAAGCCCGCCAATAAAGACCTCATAAGACCTGTCAGTAATCTGATTCCAACCAGTTTGCCTCCTTTACATTTGTTTAATATAAGGCTTACCAAAGAGTGGGCGAAGGGCTTTGGATTCTCTTTTTATGCTAACAATTTTTTAAATATCCGACCGCTCCACGGCGATGTAAATACGGGGGGCTTAGTGCGAAGAAACGAAGCCCTCTTTTTTGGGGCTGAATTTAATATTTCAATCAAATAAAACGTGGCGACGTACCGCTTAAAATTATGAAAAATCTATTGTTTTTAACTCTCTTTTTATTGGTGTTTTTGACAGCTTGTAGAAAAGACAATTTTGAGGCTTTGGTAACTTCTACTGTTACAGTTGAAGCAAAATACCCTGTTACTTACGGGCAACCTCTGGCAAGTGCTGCCACCATAACCTTAACAAATATTACCGATGGAAGCGTGAAGACGGCAACTACTAATGCAACAGGTCAAGCTATTTTTACTGAAATATTGCCTGGTACATATAACATTACCGCCAGTAAAAATTTAGCCGCAACCGAAGCTCAGCCTCTTACGGGCATAAATGCCGCTGTTACACTAAATGCTTCTCAGAATGGAGCAATTGTTGTGGGTGGGCAAAACCCTAAATTTCAACTACAACTTCAAGGCGGTGCCGTGGGCGGATTGGTGATAAAGGAAGTTTACTACACGGGTAGCAAAACGGCAAGTGGGGGAACGTATTTCAGTGATCAATTCGTGGAAATCTATAATAATGCTACGGATACACTGTTTTTGGACGGACTTTTTATTGCCGATATTTTTGGAAATGCAGGCTTGATTAATGCCACTTCTTTACCAACGGCTTTCAATACTGATAAAGATAATGTTTATGCAAGTAGTATTTGGCAAATTCCAGGTACGGGCAAACAATATCCCTTAGCCCCTGGTAAAAGTATTGTTATTGCCCAAGACGGTGTGAATCACAAAGATGCCACATTGAACCCAAATAGTCCCGTTGATTTATCGAAAGTGGAATGGGAAACCTATAACGAAAGACCCGACAATAGAGATGCCGATGCACCCGCCGTTCCTAATTTGATAAAAACCTACTTTACGGGTGGTTTCGATTGGTTATTACCTGTTTTTGGACCAGGAGTTATCATTTTTAGAGGAGATTTTACAAAATTGGAGCAAGTAGTAATTCCTGGGGCAGCTTCCACCATTCCACCGAGAATAAAAGTCCCAAACACTGCCGTAATAGATGCCTTTGAGGCACTTAAAGATGGTAATAGCGTTACTTTTAAAAGATTAACAACCGCCTTAGATGCTGGATTTGTGTTTGCTGATGATACCTATAATATGCAAAGTTTCAGAAGGAAAACGAGTACAACTATTAATGGAAGAAGGGTTTTGCAAGATACCAATAACAGCACCAGCGATTTTGAAAAAATAGTTTTGCCAACGCCGAAAGGGTTTTAATAAGTGGTATTACACGGTGTTTGAGGTTAAGCATCTCCGAGGCTAAGACCAGTATTTTTATACTTTCTACAAAAGTCATACTTCTCCGAAGAAGTCTTTGAAACTGATTACACTTTACTTCGGAGAAGTGCAACCTTTGTAGAAAGTAAATATAAAGCGAAATAGCATCGGAGATGCTTAACCTTAAAAATCCCATTACAAGCAACCTAAATGTTCTATTTCAAGGAAATATCGTTAAAATTCATACGCTGTTTTTTGTACGTAACTGTTTTCAACCAAACCGTTATTGCTCAGAAAACCGCTTTGGATAGTGTGCAAATTATAGAGGATAATCGAAGTTTAGATGTTTATAATTTAACTCAAAATGTGGTTTATGTGGAAACATTAAGACCCCAAAAAGGCTTTGCATCAGCAAATATTTTGGGTGGTTCTGGTGATTTTAGGCAACCCATGCAGGCTGGTTCATTCAACCAATTTAATCTGGGAACGGGCGGATTTAAGAAAATTAATCACTGGGGATATTATGGATTTTTTTCCTACAAAAAAACCTTTGAAAATGGTGTAAAATGGAATGGAGTTTATGATGCCTACGATGACAATCCCTTTATTTGGGCGGATAGTAGTCAAGGAAATTGGCAAAAAGATGAAATAAAAACGGTGATTGGCATAATACCACCTCCCATTTCAAAAAAACTATCCCTTGGTTTACAGATAGTCTATTCGATAAGTTCGGGAGCGAGATTATCTGAGCCAAAACCTTTTTTTAGGTATCGAAATATTGCTTTACAACCCGCTTTGAACTATCAATTAACTCAAAATCAAGCAATTGGAATCACGGGAACGATTGGGTTTGTGTTAGAAGAAAACGAATTGGGGTTTTATGGAAATAGTAGTAATAATGTGCTGTTGTATCGACTTCGAGGCTACGGAACTTTTAGTAAATCACCTTTTGTAAGTGGCGAGCGTAAAAGAGTGCAAAACGATTTGGCGGTGCGAATTCACTACATAAAAAAGAAACAAAATACTCAATTTTTATTGGCTGGATATGCCTCACAACGAAACGACGATGTTACAGAAGGGGTGGCAATCCCACAAAGTATCGGCTTTTTCACGGGCATTGAATACGGTGGTTTGGTCAGTTTTTACAAAGGAAATGCAAATCAAGGTAAATCAATAAATCTTAAAATTAATTCAAAAAACGGTTATGCAGACGATGTAATTTTTAGGGCGGAAAGTGCTTCTTCAATTTATCAAAACATTGATATTGAGGGTAGTAAGTGGTTTTCCGATGAATTAAAAAAATCAATTACACAAGTTTCCATATTGACTAATTTTTCAACAATTGACAACAAAGACCAAGCTACTCGTACCCAATTCTTAGTCAGTAAAATACAATTCTCGGGCAAACTAAATTACCGAAAACAACTCAATAAAAAAATCCGTTTCAACGGCTCACTCGAAACGGGTTACAGTTATGTTTTTGATAATTCTTTTGTAAACCGAACCAGCAATACAATCATTAGAGAGCTAATTATTCCTAATTATAATTTTCATAAAAGCAATTTTGCCATTGCTCATACCAAGTTCGGAATAGATATTATCCCAGAAAAAAACAATTTGGTTCATTCAATGCAGGTAACTACGCACAATCGGTTTTTCGCTCAATTTGACTCACACAGAAGTAATATTCAACTTAATTATTCAATCCTTTTTTAGATGAAAAAATACGCATATTTTCTATTCATTTTCGCTTTTTTCATAGCGTGTAAAACGAATCAATTACCGCAAAATCACACAAAATCAGACCTCTCAAATCGTATTTTGGCAGATTCTGTTTTGGCGTATGCCCTTGACCATGAGGCACTTTACACGCTCACAGACACGCTTAAACCCATGAGTAGTGTGAAATTTTTGCGGTTTGCAGTTGCCAAAGATTCCACTCAAAAGGACGGAGATTATAAAATTGTAACCAAAGACTCCTTGTTGAAAAAAATGGAGGAATATCAAAAGGTTTGTAAAGATTTAAGTCAGGGAGATTGGCAATTTATTATGATGCCATTTGAAAGAACAGATAAAAACATTCGAAATATTGAAATTTATGTTGTTCGCAAATCAGTTTTTGCCAAGAAAATTCAACAATATCAATCCTTTTTTGGACAGTGGGGTTTCACGCCCAGCACCGACCCAGCCGTAGTGCTTGCAGTAGTTGAATACGAAACCAAATGGGACAGAAACCGAGCTTATGGTTATTTATTTGGCTATCCCGCCCACGCCGTAGATTTTTTTGTGGAAGCCCAGAAAATTCAAGATTCATCTCCCGATAAAAAATTTGTAACTCGTGATTTTTTCGCTATTCCAGTTTTTGTCAAGGAAAAAGGCTATTTCACTTATGCCACCCCAAAAGGGTATAAACCTACCGAAGTTGATAGTATTTTGTTCAAAGCCGCCACGCAAACATTAGAAAAATATAAATCTTTCAGGGGTAAATATGTAGTGGGTAAGGGTTTGCATGGGCTTGATTTATGGGAAAAGTTAAGGAATTAAATCATGAATGAAACCTTAAATTAACGAGTAAATGAAATTAATTTTACTTTATAATTGCTTAATAATCAGTCTATTAATTGGCTTTTCAACCCTCGCCCAAGACGGTTATATTTTCCCTGCCCAAAATCCACCAAAAGAAATTTCGGGTTTAAAAATCAAGGAAAATCTTACTATTAATGGGCGTTTGGAGGAAGATTCGTGGCGGCTTGCTCCGCTTGCGAATGGCTTTTTCAAGCAATTTCCCGACCAAGGTGGTAAACCCAAGTTTGATACCCAAATAAAAATTCTTTACAACAAAAAGAATCTTTATTTTGGATTTTTCTGCCCTGATTCTCTTGGAAAAAAAGGCGTGCGAGTCCCTGATTTACAACGTGATTTTGATTTTTTTGAGTACGATTTAGTAGGTGTTAGCCTTGACCCTTTCTTGGATAAACGAAATTCTATCTCTTTTCAAACCAATCCTCATGGCGTTCAGCGAGATTTATTGACTTTTGATGATGCCTTTTTTGACCGTGAATGGGACGGATTTTGGAAAGTTCGCACCACCAGAACCGACTCAGGCTATGTGGCTGAAATGCAGATTCCGTGGGCAACCCTTCGTTACCCAAAAGGCGAAAAACAAGATTGGGGAATCCAGTTCGTCAGACGAACCCGAAGGTTAGGAGAACAATCGTCTTGGTCGCCCTATCCAAGAGCATATAACCCCTATCGAATGCCCTACGCAGGAATTTTGAAAGGAATTGAGCCGCCTACGCCTTCGCTCAATCTACGTGTCCAGCCTTATTTCTTGACAGATTATAACCGTCAATTTGAAAATGGAAATCTTGTTTCGGATAAATTTACCCCCAAACTTGGCGGAGAAATCAAATGGGCAATAACACCTCATACGGTCTTAGATGTAACTTTCAACACCGATTTTGCCCAAGCCGATGTGGATAGACAAGTACAAAATCTGACTCGCTTCTCCGTACTTTTTCCAGAACGCAGACAATTTTTTCTGGAAAATGCAACACTTTTTAATTTGGGAGATAGCTTTAATCAACCATTTTTTAGTCGTAAAATCGGACTTTCTGAAAACGGTAATCCCATTGGTTTAGAAGGCGGTGTAAGATTAGTAAACAGAAATTTGAAACAAAGTTTTGGGGCTTTATTGGTTCGGCAACGGCAATCAGAGGAAAATGATTTGGGGGCAACCAATTTTGGCGTGTTGCGATACAGCAAAAATGTGGGTAAACAGAATCGTTTTGGTACGATGATTACTTTTCAAAACACGGAAGAAGCCTTCGGTAAATCAGGATTTAGCAATGCTACTTTTTCGGTTGATGGTTTTATTAGAATTAGCGAGCCTTTCAGTTGGAATTTTATGGTTACTAAAAGTCAAACTTCGGGTGATGGAGGCGATGGTTTCACGGCTTTAAGTGGCTTTGACTTTGAAAATAATAACTGGAATGGCTTTTTGAAAACTTCCATCATCACCCAAGATTACAACCCAAGCATGGGTTTTGTGTATGGCTCAAATCTGATAAACACCAATTTTGGCGGTTACAGAATTGCTCGTCCCAAATGGAAACCAAAATTTATGCGACAAATGGACCCAGGTATGATGTTAGATATGTACCACCGTGCATCTGATGGCAAATTTCAACAAGCAGAATGGATAATTTTCCCGATTTGGATTATTGCGAATACAGGCAATAGGCTGACGGCAGAGTTCGTACCCACGTGGCAAGTGGTGGATGAGGCGTTTCCGATTGTTGGAATCAATATTAAACCTGAGAATTACTTTTATACTCGTTATAATTTCTCATATCGGTCAGACCAATCAAAGGCTTTTTCGTTCGTTGTGAGAACCGAATTAGGCGGTTTTTATGATGGGAAATTAAGCACGCTTAGCTCTGAATTGAGGTATTCGCCAGTACCCAACATTTCTGCAAAAGTTACTTATACCCGCAACGATTTTGATGAAGTAGGAGAGAAAAAAGAATCAAAAGTTACCCATCTATTTTCCCCCGAAATACGGCTTGCACTCAATCCACGGCTACAATTAACGTCATTTTACCAACACAATTCAGCCGCCAATCGTGATGTTTGGAACGTCCGTTTTGCTTGGGAATTTCAGCCACTTTCGTTTCTGTATTTGGTTTATAATTCAAATAACAATCAAGTTTACAATGGCTCAACTAAGCGTTTTGATAGTTTCAGAAATGAGTTGTCAATTATGAAATTGACGTATTTAAAACAGTTTTAATGCAATTTCAGATGTCTCTGCCATTTTAATACATCTTTAACCTTCAATTATCTTTTACAAAAATCAAGTAAGTACCCTTGGGGTCAAAACCGTTGGCAGTTGGAAGACCTTTTCCAATTTGAAGAAACATTTTTGAATCTTTCGACCCCCCTTGTTTCGTAGTTGACCGAATTACTTTAAATTCCTTAGCATCCAATAAAATTTCTAATATTTGTGACTCACAGTTCATGTCAGCAACTGGACCTCCAATAAAAGTAGTTCCAACTGTTTCAATCTTTATTGACTGATTTCCTAAATAAGTTAATTTTCCCCCTATGGTGTTTATCGGAGCTAAACCGCTGTAAGTGTTTCCTTCAAATCTAATTTCTACACGTTCTTTGCTGGCAAGACCGTCACATAAACTTTCTGTTTTTGCATTAATAACCAAGTTGTGTAATTTCCACGTTCCTTCTGGAATTTTGTCCGATTCTATAAAAATTTCTTCGGTTTTTGAACAAGAAAACAATCCGATAAATAGAAATAAAAAGGCTTTTTTCATGATTTCTTCGTTTTTTTCTTAAAGACTCCAAATTGATTCAAATGGTTGGAAATTATATAAAAATATTGTTCTAATGATATGATTTTCAATATTTTAGACATTTTGAGGTGCCTTTGAAAATTATTTCTAACATATCCAGTCTCATTAAATCTCCATATATCTTTCAAAATTTTGTACATAAATTTTGATTATGCAACACCATTGCATTTTAAAATTATTTGATTAATTTTGCAACATTGTTGCGTAAAATAATCAAATAAAGATGCTATCAGCCCAAAACCTTACCAAAAAATACGGAGAACAAACCGCTCTCAATGCCCTCAATCTTACCATTAAAGAAGGTGAAATTTTTGCTCTTTTGGGGCAAAATGGAGCGGGGAAAACGACGACTATCAACCTGTTTTTGGGATTTATTGAATCCACAAACGGAACGGTGAAAATCAATGATATTTCGGTGGTTGAAAATGCTTTGGAAACCAAGAAGTACGTGGCGTATATTCCCGAAACCGTGATGCTTTATCCGAATTTAACGGGTATCGAAAATCTACAATTCTTTTCTTCTTTGGCGGGTTTCAACTATTCTGATGAACAATTGAGTGATTTTTTGAGTAAATCAGGATTACAAAAAAATGCCCATACGCAATATTTAGAAGGATATTCAAAAGGAATGCGTCAAAAAGTGGGCATTGCCATTGCCTTAGCCAAAAATGCCAAAGCCCTGTTATTGGACGAACCAACGTCTGGACTTGACCCAAAAGCCTCTAACGAATTTTCTGAGATTTTAAGAGATTTAGCCAAAAACGGCACGGCGGTTTTGATGGCAACGCATGATATTTTCAGAGCCAGAGAAGTAGCCCACCGCATAGGAATCATGAAAGAAGGCAATTTGGTTTCGGTGGTGGATGCCAGCACGATTTCTGCCAACGAATTAGAGCAACTTTATTTACAAACAGTTTAATGATTCGATATTTAGTTATCCAATCTTGGATGTTCGGTATCATATTTAATTATTTTTTTCAAATACAATAACTCAAAAATGAAACATTTATTTACATTTCTCTTTTTACTTTTTTCCACTTATTCGCAAGCCCAGACCATCACTGGAAGAGTAACAGATGCCACCACTAACGAAAAAATTGTAGGGGCATCCATCAAACTCGTAGGTACTGAAAAAGGCACTGTTACTGATGCCGAAGGGAAGTTCTCTCTGGAAGGTTCGGGTTCGATTCAAGTCTCTTTTGTGGGGTATAAAACCTTTGAAATGAAGGCAAAAAACAAATTTTTGGACATCCAATTAACGCCACAAGTAGCTGAATTACAGACCGTTGAGGTTACGGGACGAGTAGCCAAAGATTATAACAGTGAATACTCTTTTTCTGCCACCAAAATCGCCGTTTTGAACAAAGATATTCCCCAAGCGATTGCCACTGTAACGAAAGAATTGATTGCTGACCGTCAGGCTTTTCAGTTGGCAGATGCTGTGAAAATTGCGAGTGGCGTTGCTCCTTCGAGTTTTTATAATCAGTACAATATCAGAGGAATAAGCCAAAATGAAGAGGGACAAATCATCAACGGAATGCGTACTCGTCAGTATTATTTTTTGCAACCTTTAACGTCCAATATTGAAAGAGTTGAGGTAATCAAAGGACCTGCGAGTGCTACTTTTTCATCGGTTGACCCAGGCGGAAGTATCAATTTAGTAACCAAAAAACCTTTGGCGATAGATAGAAAAGAAGTCAGTATGAGCGTGGGGAGTTTCAGTACATTAAGAGGAACGTTGGATTTTACAGGACCATTGAACAAAGAAAAAACGTTACTTTATCGCTTAAACGGTGCATATCAAGAAGCGGCTTCGTACCGTGATTTGGTTAAAAATAACTCTTTTTTATTATCTCCATCAATCTCATATATTCCAAATGACAAAACTGCCATCAATGCAGAGATGATTGTCAGTAATATGCAGGGAAATTTAGACCGAGGACAACCCATTTTTGGAGTGGTAGCGGGAGTAGTTACCGACCTAAATAGTACGCCCAGAAGTCTAAATTTAGGAGCAACTAATGATTTTTTCAATTCAAAAGAGTTGATTATTACGGGAAATTTAGCCCATAAGTTTTCTAAAAATATTAGCTTCAACACGTCCTACATGAAGCAAACTTGGACGGAAGATTTACAAGAACACCGCACCACAAATGCCTTCGCACCCGACATTACGGGCAAATCGGTTACTTCTTTGGCGGCTATGCAATTTGTGCAACGCAAGCAATTTTGGACGATTGATAACTTAAATGCTTATTTCAATTTTGAAGGAAACACAGGTAAAATCAAACATAAATTATTGGTAGGTTATGATTTACAAAGCTGGCAAAAACTCAAAGGCGGTGGGCAAAATGCAGCACGTGGATTTTTGTTGAAAGATGGTTCGGTTGCAGGGGCTTTCACAGTAGCTAATGCCGCTAATTATCAGACTGTTACGATTGGTGGCGTGGTTTTACCAAGACCCAATGTTAATTATGTTGATTTGAATAATCCGAGTTATACCGTTAGAAATGTCAATGATTATACCACCAACGTAAGAACAGCGATTCCTTCGGCTTTAACAACTACCAACGCTATTTACATTCAAGAATATTTGCAATGGAATAAATTGACGGTATTATTGAGCCTAAGAAATGAGTGGTTTGAAGACATTACTTTCTACCAAACACCCACTGAAAGTTCATTCAAAAACGAAAAATTATTGCCAAGAATTGGACTTACGTATGCCGTTACTAAGAACATAAACGTCTATGGAACGTATTTAGAGGGTTTTCAGCCACAATCAAACACGGTTACGTTGATGCCAAGTACGGGTTCTTTTTTCTGGACAGCCAAATCAGCGGCAGCATTTAAACCTTTGGAAAGTGATTTAAAAGAAGTGGGTATGAAAGCTAATTTATTCAAAAATAGAATCAGTTTGACGGCTTCGATTTATGAAATTAATCAGAAAAATATTTTGATGAATGCCAACGACCCTACCCAACCCGATTTGTTAGTGCAACGTGGGGCGGATAGAAGTCGTGGTTTTGAGATGGATTTGGCGGGATATATTCTACCAAATTGGCAAATCAATGCTTCGTACAGTTACATTGATGCTAAAATCGTAACGGATTTTAATGAGAAATTGAATGGCGAACGCAAAGAAAACGTGCCGATGAACAGTGCCAATATCTGGACTCGCTATAATTTTAACACCAATTCTGCCCTCAAAGATTTAGGCATTGGCTTAGGATTTCAACACAGTGGCAGCAAAATTCCTTGGTTCACGAGAGCTTTTGAAGTACCAGCATATACCTTGTTGGACATGGCTTTTTATTACACCCCAACCAAAAGCAATATGCAGTTAGCCTTGAATATCAATAACTTAACGAATGAAAATTATTTTATCGGAGCTCAAAGTTATTTACGTTTATTCCCAGGAGCACCACGTAATTCGACTTTGACTTTGACTTATAAATTTTAACCAGTTGAAACCTTATAGGTTTTGAAAACCTATAAGGTTTACCAAAATTCCCCCTCTGGGGGTTAGGGGGCTATGAACTCAGAAATTTTAATTGCTAAACTCTTCATAAAAACCGCCTTCAAAAACAAGGCGGTTTTTATCCTTACCCTATTCATTGGATTATTATTGATTTATGCAGCCTTTTCGGGATGGACAAATTTCAAGTATCAAAATGACATGAAGGTAAAATATCAAGAACAATCTCGTAAAGATTGGTTGAGTAATCCTGATAAACATCCGCACAGAATGGCTCATTACGGCAATTTTGCCTTTCGTTCCAAAGCACCATTGAGCGTTTTTGATTTTGGGATGGAAAGTTTCTTTGGAAATTCCATTTATTTAGAAGCTCATAAACAAAACACTACCAATTTCTCAGAAGCGGGTTTTTCAACGGGAATGTTGCGTTTTGGAGAAATCAGTATTGCCATGATTTTGCAAGTTTTGTTGCCTTTGCTGATATTTTTCTTAGGTTTTTCAAGCATCGCATCTGAAAGAGAAAATGGCACTTTGAAGATTTTATTGAGTCAAGGATTGAGTTGGAAGCAATTGATTTTGGGTAAAAGTTACGGACTGATTGGCGTGGTAATGACGATTTTTATTCCTGTGATGATTACCATTTCCCTGATTTGGATAACGATTCAAGGCGAAAATATTACCGTGGAAGAAACGCTCAGATTGCTTTTGATTATCATTTCATACTTCGTATATCTCAGTATTTTTTGTGTGATTGCGGTTTTGATTTCTGCCATCAGCAAAACCTCCAAAACAGCTCTGACTTCATTAATTGGGCTTTGGTTGATGCTCACGATTGTACTTCCGAGAGCAACACAAGCCTTGGGGAAAGCCATTTATTCAACTCCCTCAAAAGTGAAATTTGAGTCGGATATTGATGCAGATGTGGTTAAAGTAGGCGACAGTCATAATCCCGACGACCCTTACTACAAATCGTTAAAGGATTCATTATTAGCCACTTACAAAGTAGATTCTGTTAAAAAATTGCCCTTTAATTATGGAGGTTTTCAGATGAAAGAGGGTGAAAAAATTAGTGCCAATATTTATCAAAAACATCAAAAAGAACTTTGGAATATTTATTACAAACAAAATAGTTTTTCAAAAATATTGGCTTTTGTAAATCCTTATATGGCAATAAAAAACTTGTCGATGGCATTATCAAGTACTGATTTTAGTTCGTACACGGAATTTCAAGAACAAGCCGAGGCATATCGCTATCACGTGAGCCAAGAAATGAACGAACTTCAAATGAAGTACATCAGCAATAATGCTAAAAGTTCGGCGGGTAAAAGTAATATTATCGACAAAAAACATTGGGAAGATATGCACGATTTTCAGTATAAACCATCAGGAATTGGTAAGGTTTTCAGCAATGAATTGATTTCTATTTTAGCCTTTTTGTTTTGGATTGGCTTACTATTTTTCCTGATAAGATTACTATCTAAAAACCTCAAAGCAATATGATAACCCTAATTTTAAAGAATTTCTTACGGTCAAATAGTGTAAAGATTGGCGTTTTGTTCTTGCTTCTATCTGGAATAATTAGCCTTTTTGTGGGTAAACAATTCATGGCTAAACAGAAGCAAAGTGTTGCTGAAACAGCCCAATATCAACAAAAACACATTGCCGATAATGTGAAAAATCACAAAGACGAAATGGGTCTTTTGTTGTATTATTTAAAGTTTTCGTTGGTCAATAACACCTTGCCAATCAATGCTTTATCTATTGGTCAGCGAGATGTGAACCCTTCTATTCAAAGTGTAACTATTCGAGGTTTAGAAGCCCAAAAGTATGATGCTGATTTGAATAATCCCTACAATTTGTTATTAGGAAACATTGATTTTAGCTTCGTTTTAATCTTCCTTTTTCCTTTAATCATCATTGCATTTACCTATAATATTATCTCCGAAGAAAAAGAAAGTGGCACTTGGAAAATAGTCGTGATTCAAAGTAGAAGTCCTTTTTCGTTCATTTTTCAACTATTTTCAGTTCGATTTTTGGTGGTACTATTGGTTTTATTTGTAACACTTTTCATGGGCTGTATTTTCTTGGCAATTCCATTAGATTCAGCTTTTTTGACGTATTTATTGGTCTCCATTTTATACATTTTATTTTGGTTTGGTGTATGTTTTTGGGTAGCTTCCTTGCATAAAAGTTCAAATTTCAATGCGGTGATTCTGTTATCAATTTGGATATTTCTCATCATTATTTTACCCGCTTCCATCAACAATTTTTTAGTCAATAAATATCCAACGCCCGAAGCCTTAGAAACGACCCTGAAACAACGAAAAGGCTATCACGAAAAATGGGACACGGACAAGCAAGCAACCGTAGATAAATTCTTTGCCCATTACCCCCAATTCAAGAAATTCAAAATGCCCGAAGGAGATTTTAATTGGCTTTGGTACTACGCCATGCAACAAATGGGCGATGATGAATCCGCAAAACAGTCGAAGGAATTAAGAGAAAAATTAGATAAACGCAATGAATTGAGTGCCAATATTGCTCAATTTATTCCAACGCTTCATTTACAAATTCAATTGAATGAAATAGCAAAATCTGGCTTGACAAATCAGTTACTATTCTTAGATGAGGTAACTTATTTCCACGAAAAAAATAGGCTTTATTTTTACCCAAAAATATTCAGCGAAGCACCTGTGAGTTCTGAAAAATGGGAAAAGTTTAAGGTTCAAACTTTTACCGAGGAGAGTTCTTTGAATTATACAAAGATTTTCTTCCCTCTAATGGTTTTTATTGGGATTTTTATTGGTTTGGGGTATATGAATTTTAGAATAAAAAAATCCTAAATAATAATCCCTAACAAGAAAACCCTTCGGAGACTCCAAAGGGGTTTTTTGTTATTTCTGCAAACTAAATTCTTGATTACTAAACGATTCAGTCGTTGGAGTTTTTACGACATTAAATTCGTGTTTTGTCGCCAAATGGCAAGCGTTACAAGTATTTGTCAATTCGGAAAAACTACTTTTAAACACAGCCAGATTCTTTTTGTCAATGGCAGATTTCACATTGTCCAAAGACGGATTTACCATATTCATCAACTTACTTTCTTCTCTATCGGATTTGTATTTTTGAATATCCTCAACCAATTCCAAAATCTCTTCGACCTCAAACTCCGCTAATTTCCAATTTTCATTTTTACCCGCATACCACAATTTAGCGTGATGAGCTTGAATACCATTCATAAATTCGCCAAGTCCAGGGCTATAAGTGTTAGCGAGTTTTTTCTCTAAACTGTCAATTCTACTTTGCAATTTACCCTCATTGGTCGGAGGATTTGAACAAGACATTACTAAAAATACCAAGGCTACATACGTTTTCTTTATCATATTTTAAGAGTTTAATTTTTACTAAATATACAGCAAAAATCTCAAAGCCCCGAAGGCTTAGGCTTAAATGGATTCTCAAAAGTATTCACACCACGAGTTTTGAATTTTCGTTTGTAAACTTTATCAATGGCAGTAACGTACATCGTATCAAAATCTTTTCCTCCAAAACACAAATTAGAACTGCCTTTTGTGGGAATTGGAATAATGGCATTTACACGTCCTAATTGGTCAAGAATTTGGATTCCTAAGTTTGTAGTAACGTAAATTTTACCGTCTTTATCGCATTTCAAGCCATCCGCCCACGCTACACCGTCCACATCCTGTCCGTGTAACCATCCGTAACGTTGTTTATGTACGAGTTTTCCATCCGCTTGAATTTGATAAATCCAAACCCAATGCGTAGCGGATTCTGTGATATACAATTGCGTTTGGTCGGGTGAGAGGGTTAGACCATTAGCAAATTTTAATCCCTCATCTACTACCAATTTTTCACCATTTGGACGAATCAAAATTATTTTGCTGGGTTTGTCCACACCATCGGGTGAGGTGATGTACATATTGCCATTTTTTGCAATCACGACATCATTGCCTGCCACACTATCGGCAAACGTCGTTTCTTTGTTATTTTCATCATAACGAAATACCTTTTTAGAGCTTCCAGAAACTGTATATCGCATTCCATCCGTTGCAATGGCTGTTCCGCTGGCTTTTTTAGCATCAATCTTCAAAACTTGAACCTTGCCATCGAGACCAATTTTATAGGTTTTTGAATTAGGAATATCTTGAAAAAACACCTCTCCTACTGCGTTTGCAACAGTTCCTTCGGTGAACGTATAACCCTCCCCGACCAACTCCCAACCTTGATTTTCTATCAAAATATCATTCAAATATTGGTTTTTATTTTTGTAAGTTGGGGTAATCTTTTCAGGATAATTTTTCCATAACCAACGCATGGCATTCGGAAAAACCGCCGTTCCATGTTTGGCATTATGTCCCCCTTCGCCCCAAACGCTTTTTACGGAATATCCTGCATAAATCAAAGCCCTCTCCATCATCTGATTCGCCATCCACCAATCACCGCCGTAGATATTCAAATCGTTTGAACCATCTTGCAAATAAACTCGGATTGGCTTGGGTTCGTACTTCCGAATCAAAGTTGGATAATCGTCAGCCCCACGCAACCCCACATACGTCCCGATAGAACTAAAAACCTTAGAAAATGCCTCTGAATGCTCCCAAGCGGCAGTAAAGGCACAAACAGCTCCACTACTTATCCCGCCAATGGCTCTATCATTGCCATTTTTTGAAAGAATAATTGCTCTTCCATTAGTCGTTTTTTGTTTTTCAACTTCGGGTAATATTTCATTCAAAATAAACCTTGCATAGGCATCCCCCAAACCATCATATTCAAAACTTCGATTAAATCTATCCAATGCCTCATCGGGTTTTGCGGCTTTCACTCGCCCGTGCATCACGAAAACACCAATGGTCACGGGCATTTCTTTTTTATGAATCAAATTATCAAAAACCGTTGGGGCTTTCCATAATACTCCATCCTGATTCACATATACACAAGCGGGTTTGTCTGGACGATATTGTGCTGGTATATAGACAGTTATCTCTCTCGAAGTGCCAGAAAAAATCTTTGAATTTTCAAAAGTAAATTTCAAAATCTCACCTTTCGGAACGTTTGGCTTTTCGATTGAAGCTGAATCTTCTGGATAAGATTCGGTAGGAGATTGAGCTAAGAGATTGATTTGGAGGAAAATACAGAGGAGGGTTAGTAAGTTTTTCATGATAGTTTTTGGGGGATATTTTCTGAACTGTAAAAAGTTTGTTTGTAACAGTTGATGGGACACAGATGACACAGATTCTGCGAAGCACAGATTTTCACAGATTTTCACAGATTTTGATTCTTTAATCTGTGAAAATCTGTGTTATTTTTAATATCTCAATTCCATTGTGGGTTCATCTGTGTCTTATTTTTTTGAAATATACAAAAAAAGCCCAATGCTTGACATTGGGCTGAGTTAAAATATTCAGAAGTATGATGCTAAATAAATGTTTTTGTTTAAGACAATTGTCTGTGGGAATGCATTTCATCCCCGCAGACACTGTACACCATTAACCATTTTTATAAACAAAAACTAACCAAATCGTCTTCATGAAGAAGACATTGTACTATATTTTGAAACCTTGTTTAACGAGTCTTAAACAATGCTATACTATGCTAACTAATTGTGATGCAAATATAAAAATATTTTTTGCTAATCAAAACAATTTGACAATAAATATGAATAAAATGCAAAAATCATATCATAAATAGTTTAAATCAGTATATTTGCCCTTGACGAAACCTGCCAAAATAGATTTTTATGGATAATATTACATTTAGTTCAAGTTCAAGTAAACCTAAATTTCAACAATTGATTGAATATGTTGTCGGTCTGATTGAGGATGGAGGATTGGTGCGTGGGCAAAAATTACCCTCTATCAATGAGGTCTCCGCCAACTCTGGGATTGCCCGTATGACTGTTGCGAAGGCGTACGAAGAATTGCGTGAGATGGGTTTGGTAAGTTCACATCACGGGAAGGGTTTTTATGTGGCAAGTACTGATACTCGTAATCAACTCAATATTTTTGTGTTGTTTGATGCTCTTACGCCTTACAAAGAAATTTTGTACGATAATCTCATTGCGGGTTTAGGCGGAAATGTGAATGTAAATATCTTTTTTCATCATCATAATTTGAAGGTTTTTGAAAGCCTTTTGGTGAATAATATTGGCTCGTATAATTATTACGTTGTGATGCCACATTTCAACGTTGATACTTCAAAATTACTGCAAGAAATTCCCAAAGAAAAACTCCTGATTCTGGATATTGATGCTCCAAAATTAGGAAATGATTATGCTATCTTATATCAAGATTTTGAAAGAAATATCTACAATGGACTCTCCAAAGCCACTTTATTGATAAAAAAATACGAAACGTTTTCTTTGGTTTTGAGTAGCAAAAACTTTCAATATACTCCCGTGGGGATTATTAATGGTTTTGAAAAATATTGTAAAGAACAGGCTATCAGCTATGAGATTATTTCTAATTTGGAAGAAGAAGAACACCTCCAAAAAGACCATGCTTATTTAGTTTTTCGAGAAAATGATTTAGTTAGATTCATCAATTGGTCGAATAAAAAAGGATGGAAATTGGGTGAGGATATTGGGCTAATTTCGTACGACGATACCCCCATCAAAGAGATTTTGGCGGAAGGAATCACAGTAATTTCAAACGATTTTGCTCTCATGGGGAAGCGAGCGGCGGAGATGATTTTGACCAGAGAAAAAGGGCGTTTTGTGAATGAGAGTCGGTTTATTGAGCGGAGGTCTTTGTAACCCTAAAAAGCCCCCGCCCCAGAACGTACCGCCTTGATATTAATACCATAAAGCGTATTACTGATAGCATCAATGCCATAATTGGTCAAATTTCCAAAATTACCATCGGTACTCATTCTCCTACTCTGACAACCATCATTTGTCCATTCCCAAAAAAGATACCCTATATTACTGGGAATGAGATTGTTAGGTAAAAGATTCTTGTACGAAAAACCAGACGGAGCGGCGTGTTCTATGGTAGTTCCGTCAATTCCGTAATAACATTCAGAATAACCTGTTATTGGTGTTGTATTATAATCATCCGCCCCAACTTGCTTGTTTGCTACTTCGCCCATGATGATTGGAACATTATTGGCTATCGAAGTGGCGATTTGATTTGTTTCGTTATTTACTGCCCAATACGTATGAATACTGAAAATAATATTGTGGTCAGGGTCGTGGGCAATGATTTCAGAGGCGGCTTGATTTACCAAACTTAAACTCCCTCCGCACAGTGGGGCATCTATCATTATGGGCATATGCAAACCCGCATTTCGGATGCTTGTGATGGCGATTTTGTATTGATTTCGCCAATTCGTAAAAGCCGTAACATCGGCGGTATTGTTAGGGTCATAGCTATAACCAAAACCCAATTCGTTTACCAAATTGAGAATGACGTGCTTTTTGTGATTATTCAAAAGTATAACTCTTGCGGGGTCAATAAACCATGACACGTAGCCGTTTGGGTCGTTGAGTTTATTAGGATTATTTGGGCAACCTCCACCTCCGTCCCAAAGGGCTACGACTGAGAAAATACGTTGAGCGGTCAGTTTTGTGATGAGTTGGTCTAAATCTGTATTGGTGTGTGAAGTATTAGGATGTCCATTTTGAAACCAAATAATTCTCGCCATATTTGCCCCTGTCTGTGTGAATTGAGCCACTTGGTCATTTGTACCCGAAAATTGGTAATAGTCGGTGGGAATATTTAAGCCAATCGGCACGACTTGATTTCCTAAAACATCATACAAACTTCTTCCTTGCACGTACATTGTTTGGGCAGTCGTAGCTGTGTTTGTGATACACCCTCCTACTTTTGCCGTAAAAACTGAACCGTTACTTACTTCAAGTCCAGCGTTTAGGGTAATTGATTTTCCCGCTTGATAGGTCAAATTATTGCTATTTGTACTATTGATAATGATATTGGGCGGTGCTTGGGTAGTGATATATTCCGAGGCTTTGATTTGTTGATTGACTGTATAAGTAGCTGGTGATATGGAGGTTATGTTTACGTCGGTTATTGTAGCGGGGTAAGTCCCTTTTGAAAATGTACTAAAAAAGTTCCAAATCTCTTGTGGAGCGTCATAGTCTGCATTGGCGAGGGTGGGCCAACCGTGACCTAAGCCCGCTTTTTTTAGTCCCATCAAAATCACTTTGTTGCCCGTCCCACAAAAAGTGTGTTTGTCGATGGTGGGTGAAACTACCGTAGTTGTATATGTTGCATTATTACAATTTTTATTACTGAAAGAAGCAAAGGGCCAAGTCCAACTACTGAGGGTCGGGAAGGCGACTGTGCCGTCTGCGGGGCTATGGAGGTGCAAAATGGGCGTTTGGACATACGTACCTGTGGCAAATTGAGCATTGAGAAAAGCATTCTCGCCCCACAAATTCGCTGCTACGGGAGCTATTCCTGCAATTTTGTTTTTGGTCAAATTAGCAAGAGCTAAATGGTACGCCATAAACCCACCGCCTGAGTGTCCAGTTACATAGACTTTTGAGCGGTCAATGCCGTAAGTATTGTAGAAATAATCAATCAAATCTGAGATAAACTGCA
The DNA here is from genome assembly GCA_013298125.1 of Cytophagales bacterium. Taxonomy (GTDB): domain Bacteria; phylum Bacteroidota; class Bacteroidia; order Cytophagales; family Spirosomataceae; genus Arcicella. The sequence continues at coordinate 21,179 of JAAFJP010000029.1, forward strand.
CATCGTCGGCAGCGTTTGGGTCTGGAATGGCTGAAAAACCAGCGGCAGCATCCGCATATTTATTCCATTGAACGCCCCACACCGTATTTTGAGCATCGGGATAAACTGCGATAAAATTATTGGCATCCGCAACGGCATTGAAACCCGTGTAGGACATCAATCCGCTTCCATTTCCACCGTCTCCGTGCAGAGCAATCAACAAGGGACGATTGCAGTTTAAGGGGTTACTGGGCAATCTGAACGTGAAACTACGTGTTCTGGGATTACCCGTTTGGAGGGTACTGGTTACGGAAATACTACCCGTTTGCGTTGTTTGTGCAAAGGTTAGATTTGTTAGTAAAAGGGATAGGAATGTTAGTGTTTTTTTCATATTAGTAAGATTTTTGGGTCACAGAGTCTCACAGAGTATTTCACGGAGTTCCACGAAGGAAAAGATTAATTTCTTAGTGAAACTTTGTGCTAAACTTAGTGAAACTCCGTGACCTTAAATTTATTTCCCACTCGGTAACAATGCTTTCAAGGCATTTTCAAGGGCTTGGAAACGGATTTCGTTATTCAAATTTACATTTTTTAGCTCCAAATTCGTTTTTTTCAAATCTTCTATTTCTTTCGCTAATTGTTGAATGGCAGAAATTCCCAACATCGACAAAGCCTCATAGTCCACACTTCTGAAATCGTTTACTTCTCGACCAAAGACAAAGATTTTATCGGTTGGATATTGCCAATCTTTTACCGTAAAACTTTTACCCGAAACCTCTACTACTTCCGACTGAATCTTCCCTTTTTCTGGATGAACTAACTCTATTTTATCGCCTATTTTTATTCCGTAATCATTTAATAATGAAACATTTAGCTTTTTACTCTGTGCATCATAGACCACACTTTCTGCCAAAGCATAAATATCTGGGATGACCTGCGTTTGTTTCTTGATTACTTCTGGATAAACAGATTCTACTTGTTGAGCAATGACTTTTTTGAAGGTTTGATTGCACCAAGTAGCCACGTCTTTCATACGATAATTGGTAATTTCGATTTTTTTGAGACACTCTAAATCTTCGGAATTGTTGGAGGGGGAGAAGTCTTTTTTGATGCGGGAGTCGGAAGAAACAACAGTAAGATATGAGCCAATGACATTATTTGAACAAATTGTACCATCTGCATAAATGGCAGCATTATTGGCTAATGGTGAGGGACTTGCCCCTGAATATGGATAAAAAACGCCATTATTTCCAAAATAAACCCCGTAGTTTACTAATACGGGTGTCCCTGTACCGACCACGTGTAATTTAGCAATTGGGTTTTCAACTCCTATGCCTACTCGGTTATTGTCACCTCTTATGATGAAGGCAGTGTAGGGATTAGATGAGCCATTACCTACCATAAATAGCCCGTTTGGATTATTTACATTGAATTTTCCTATTGCTAATGAATAATTTCCACTTGCTTTTGTATCTTGCCCCATTGCAGTTGAAACATATCCACTTGCAATTGTTGATTGACCCAATGCAAATGATAAAGTGCCTAATGCTAATGTATTAAATCCAAATGCGGTCGAATATTCTCCATTTGCTTTTGAACCGTAACCCATTGCAAATGAATATTTCCCGTAAGCAAATGTATTAAATCCCGAAGAAAAGGAAAAAAGACCAATATTATTTGCATCCCAATAGGCGGATTCATTTGAAATATCATTAATAACAGTTCCCACTCTAAAAGCCGACCTCGAAGGAATCCACATCATACGTGTACCCGCACCACTTATAGGTGCAGTGGGCGGATTTGAAGTATCATCAGAAGAAATTGTAAGTCCAACAGGAGCCACCGACCAAAACCCACCCGTATTCGTATTCTTAATCTCATTACCGCCTAATCCTGTTTGTTGCCAAAAGTTTACGGCGGCGGTGCTTTGGGGGAGTTCTGTCCATGTGCTATTTCGTCTGTACCAATAGCTTTGGGTGGAGATGTCAAAAACCAATAATCCATCGGCTGGGGAGACAATGGTGGTTCTTTGGGCGGTGGTCATACGTGGGGGCAAGAGTCCTTTTGTTGTACTACTCACATCCAACATTGCTGAGGCATTGGCAGGTGTATTAGTGGCACTAATGCCTACTTGGGCAAGGCTTGAAAACCCTGCAAAGAGGATTAGTATGAGGGGAATTATTTGTTTTTTCATGTTTTTTATTTACAATTGTTATAATTATACGTGATTGTCTCGGTACTGTATTTATCAACACCTACCGCTTTACTCAGCAAACCCGAGGTGTTTTTTGTATTGGTATAAGTGGTTATCACTTGTTCAAAACCACCATTGGCATCTGGTAAATTAGAAATCGTTTTCTTTACTGCATTTTTAGTTTTTGGAGTAAATCCTATTTGTCCATCACCCGCAAAATCCATGAAAAGTCCCGTAGAACCCGTTTTTTGCACAACTTCTGGAATGGCAGTTTCGTATTCAAAAAGCACAAAAGAAAGAAGTTCCCCAGGCGTTAAAACTACCTTTCCTCCTGCAATGAGCAATTCTAAGGTATAGGTGTTTACTCTCAACAAATCACCATTGGTTTCATATTCATAAGACAAATACCCATCGATGTCAAAGGGTTCACTTGTGCCATTGACTGTTACGATTGAGGTGGTAGTAGTAGTTTGTGTGACCAGTTGTTTTTTACTATTCCATTCAAAAGTTAATACGTTTTTGAAATTGGTAATCGTGGCGGGTTTGCCCAAAATGAGACCTCCATCCTTTTTGGCGATGGTCGTTGTAGCGTTTAGTAGTAAATTATCCTTGGAATAAGTCAGAACAGTCAATGAAGAATTCGCAGGATTTCCGATTGATACTACTGGACCATTGGCTTGGGTTTTGTCGTACGAAAGCGTGAAAGTTGTGTTGGTTGTACCGCCCGTTACGTTTACTTTTTCGATTTTTTGCTCGTTGTTATAAGAATATCCAACGGCATAACCATCACTTGAAGAAATGGTGGCAATGGAACATACGCCACCTGTTCCCGTTGAGGTAGGTTCGACAGATTCGCCACAATTAGCAAAAGTTACTACTACAAATGCACAAATGGCAATGCTGAGTTTGTTGATGAAGGTATTTTTCATGTTGTTTGGGTTTTGGAATGTTTGTAATGTTGCAAAACCTCACCCGAGCGTCGGTCACCCCGACCCCTCTCCAATGGAGAGGGGAGCATTTGTCCGTTTTTTTCTCCCCTCTCCGATGGAGAGGGGTCGGGGCGACCGACGCTCGGGTGAGGTTTTGTTAGACTAACAATTTATTTAATCACAGATTGATTCATGGCTTTAAGCGTTGCTTCGATACTTTCGAGGCGTTTGTTGAAATCTTCTTTTTGCTTGGCATTTTCTTTTTTCATGGCTTCGTTTTCCTTCGCTAATTGTTGAATGGCTGAAATTCCCAACATCGACAAAGCTTCATAATCCACACTTCTGAAATCGTTTACTTCTCGACCAAATACAAAGATTTTATCGGTTGGATATTGCCAATCTTTTACCGCAAAACTTTTACCCGAAACCTCCACAACTTCCGACTGGATTTTACCTTTTTCTGGATGAACCAACTCTATTTTATCACCTACTTTTATACCGTAATTTTTTGATAATGAAATAGATAGCTTTTTAGAAGCCGCATCATACACCACACTTTCTGCCAAAGCATAAACATCTGGAATGACAGATGTTTGCTTTTTGATAACCTCTGGATAAACCGATTCTACCTGTTGAGCCACGACTTTTTTGAAGGTTTGATTGCCCCAAGAATCGGTGTCTTTCATTCGATAATTGGTGATTTCGATTTTACGGAGACGTGCTAAATCTTCGGCATTATTTGATAAAGAAATGATATGTTTGATACGGTTATCAGAGGCAGTTACCGTTTGTGACGCACCAATGTAAAGTGCCGATACAATACCGTGAGTGGCATAAATGGAATTATTAGAATTTGATGAAGCTGACGAAGCCAAAGTAGTATTGCCAGGATTGAAGAAACTGGATAGACTATTTGTAGAAGGGTTAAATCCTGTAACTACTAATTGTGCTTTGGGTAATGCTGGAACAGCGGTTAATCCAATAGCTACACTGCCGTTGAGCCATGTATTACCAACGGATTTTAAGGCATAGTTTGTAACTCCACCCGTGGCTTCTGTTAAAATACCATAATTAGTTCCAGCACCTACAACACTTGCATATAAACCATAGTTTGTAGCACTGGTATTTGCCGCAGCACTTGTAACATATGTTGTATAACCAAAGTTATTCACCAATCCACTGGCTTTTGAGCTGGTTACTTCTGAATAAACACCATAACTTGAACCAATTTCAGAGTTAACAATTCTGCTAAATGACCCATATGGTGTTCCAACCCCAGCTTGTGTTATCTCATTATAGCTTCCCATAACAGTACTTGCAAAGGAAGCGTTTTGATAGCCATAAAAACAAATATTATTATTGCCCGTTGAGCCTGTGGTAGATAAAACACCTATGTTACTATGATAAGTTGCTGCGTTTGCATTTGCTGCGAAAGCCGCTATACCTATTGCACTGTAATTATCATTAACCAATGCGTGTGAACCAGTTACAGCTAAACCCGCTCTGAGTGGATTAATAAAACTACCCCATCCAGCTTTAGGTACACCAGTTCCAAAAACTTCTAACTTTGCGGTTGGAGAAAGAAAATTAATACCCACATTTCCTGTGCCTCCACCAACGGGCATTAAAGCAAAATTTGAGTTTGAATACCAAATAGAATTTCCATTAATTGCTCCTCCTGATTGAAAAAGGGACATTCCTCCACCTGATGAGTTTCCGATAGCAAGGTCGTTTCCAGCAAAAGGAGAAATGGTTGAACCAATTGTTAGTCTATTTTGAGGTGACACATTGCCAATCCCTACATTTCCTGAACTAAGAGAAAGTTGAGCGTTTACTTTTGTCATTAAAAGTAAAAAAATGACCGTTATGAGTATTGCGTTTTTCATGATTGTATGGGTTTGAATTTGGTAAATATGAATCTATTTTTCAGCTTGTTCTATTGATTTGAGATGAGGAATACGGGATTTTAATTTCGTACTTTACGGAAGCCTTCGGTTAAACCGAAGGCTTCCGTATTTCCAAAGAATTAACAAACAACTCCTTCCAAATTCCCTTGCTTACGCCTTGAAATTGAAGCAGTTAGGTCATTTGTAAGATACAAAACACATTGTGATTTATCGTAGCCTTTGATGTAAGCGGGATTGACCAAGTAGGCTCTATGACATCTGATGAATTGGTTTTCTTCCAATTGTTTTTCAAAGTGACTGATGCTACGGGCAAATAACTTTTTCTTTCCGTTTTCGAGGTGAAAGAGGGTGTAATTATTATGCCCCTCCAACATCACGATTGTGTCGGTTTGGATATACAATTTCTGTTTTTGATTGACCGTAACGAAAGACAACTGAGGTAATTTTGTGTGCTTTTCCATTGTAATTTTTTATGGGTTTTATGAAGGGTAAGTTTCGCAAAAAAAATATTTTTTAACGCTACAAATCTAATCCTTCAAAAACCATCAAAAAATAACCTTTTACACCCAACAGAATCGCTTAAATCCCTCATTTATACTCTTTTAGACTGTTTTGTAGAAAGTCAATACCGATAACTAATTTTTATATAACCCTTTATACACATTCATAAAAAAATCCCCGAGGCTTTGGGGCTTCGGGGATTTTGTAAAATATCCTTTTTAATTATCTAACAATTGTTCATTAATCGCCTTCGCCACTGCCTCCGTACCGCATTGTACATGGAGTTTTTGGTAAATATTCTTCAAATGTCGCCTGACGGTTTCAATTGAAATAGTACATTCAATGCCAATCATTCTGTATGAAAATCCTTTGGTCAATAATTCCAAAATCTCTTTTTCTCTTTCAGTCAAATGATAATTATTGGAAGGTTTTTCTACTTTTCGGAAGGTCTGCAAAACTCTTTTGGCAATCCCAGAAGACATCGGAGCTCCACCAGCAAGCACTTCTTTGATAGCGTTGAAAAGGTGTGTCGGAGCATCTTTTTTGAGGATGTAACCGTCTGCACCGTAACTCAGGCAAGTGAAAAGTCGTTCGTCATCATCAAAAACAGTGTGCATGATGATTTTGATGTTGGGGAAGAAGTTTTTTACCTGCATTACGCCCTCAATACCATCATGTTCGGGCATATCAATATCCATAATAATAACGTCTGGTTGATGCAAAATCACCTTATTGACTATATCATAAGTATTTGAATAAGAGCCACTTACAACACATTCATTGGAACTACCGATGAGCATTTCTACCAAATCACGGAGTTTATCATTATCTTCAAAAATAGAAATTGTCATCATAGTCTTTCTTCAAATGGAATGATTAGAGAATTTTTATACAAAGGAAGGCAAAAGAAATTTCTTAGAAAATAACCCTTTTGTGTGATTGATGTTGAGAATCTGTACAACCTCACCCCCAGCCCCTCTCCTTCTGAGAGGGGAGTATTCGTCCCAGTTACTCCCCTCTCAGAAGGAGAGGGGTCGGGGGTGAGGTTATGCGGTATTCCTATATCAAAAACTCCAAACAAACCCTCGTCCCCTTCCCCACCTCAGAATCAATCATTAGTGTCCCATTCAATTTTTCAGCCCTACTTTTCATATTCCTAATACCATTTCTGGAATTGGGTTTTTTGAGGTCAAAACCAACGCCATTATCCGAAATTTTCATGCTAAACTTTCTTTTCTCAACCAAAATCTCAATCACAACCAAAGTACATTGGGCATATTTCAAAAGATTATTAACGGCTTCTTTATAAATCAAATACACATCACGACGTTGTTCCATCGACAGTTTAATTTCAGAAATCTCATCGGGTGTAAGTATTTGATATTCAACGCCTTTGGCATCAAATAAATCAGAGCCATGTCTTCTGATTCGGGCGATAATATTACTCAAATCATCATTTTGAGGGTTTATACTCCATACAATATCATCTATCGAATTTCCAACCGTGAGGGCATCGTCCGTAATACGCCCGAGGAGTGCGTGGGCGGGATTAGCCATATCTACTTGCTGACGTGCCACCGTCCCGAGGATGCCGATACCGCTGAGGGTTGCCCCAATTTCATCGTGCAAATCTGTCGCTATCCTGTTTCGGACGGCTTGAAGTTGTAATAATTGGTTGATTCTATAACGATAAAAAGCATAAGCCAAGCCAACGACAGCCAAAAGGCAAAAAAGCCTAAACCACCAAGTTCGCCAAAAAGGCGTAGCAATATGGATGGTCAGAGATTTTTCAGAACTCACTTTTCCGTTGTCACCCAAGGCTCTAATTTTAAAATCATAGCTATTGTCTGGAACATTTGAAAAGTGAATATTTGCGGGATTTTTAACCGTAATCCACTCATTATCAAAGCCTTCCAATTTATATTGCAGTCGCACACCTTGGGGTCTTGCGTAGTCAATTCCGACAAAATCTAAGGAAAATGAGTTTTGATTAGGTTCTAAATTGATTGAAGAACTCTCGCCGATATAGTTGGGCATTGGTAAAGACTTTTCATCAATTTTTATGTCAGTAATGTATAATTTTGGTGGAGTTGCCGAGTTGAATTGCTTGGGGTCAATGACTGTAATTCCATCCGTACCCGCAAACATCATTCGCCCGTCAGGGAGGTAAAAATTGCCGTACCAATCGTATTCTGAGGAGGTTGCCCCGTCTTTGCCCGAGAAATTTTTGAATACTTTTGTTTTACTGTTATAAAATGAAATACCTCGATTGGTAATCAACCAAAAATCGCCATTTTTTTGTGGAATAATGGTCGTAACTGAATTATCAGGAAGCCCTTTTTCTTCATCCCAAACCTCATATTTTTGGGTTTTTATGTCATATTTCAAAAGTCCTTTATTGGAACAAAACCACAACTTATTTTCATCCAAAATATCTGGAACGATGTTGAAAATACTCGCCTCCATTTTTGGATGAGGCTGAATTACCCATTTTTGATTGATTTTTTTAGCAACCGTAAACGTACTCCACCATTTATTCAAAATAAATAATTGCTGAGATTTTTTATCAAAATACACTACGTTTGTAATCTCATAATTAGCCTTTTTAAACTCGTCAAGTCTTTGAATTTCAAACGATTGTCCTTTTTTGATAAACGAATGCAGTCCGCCCATACCTCCCAAAACAAACTCATTTGGGCTAATTTCTGCCATGGAAAGTATTTGCTCTCTATCTTTTGATTTAGGATTGACTAATATTTTTTGGATAACTTTAAAATCCTCGTTATATACAGACACAGAGCCGTATTCGCAACCATAAAGTTGATTGTCAGAGCTTCGCAAATAACTGGAAATTCCCGTTGCATCGTTATTATTTGATAAAATATTACCCTCAAAATCTAATTTGAATGATTTGCCGTTTTGCAATTTTGCATAAATATTTTTCTTGCCTACATAAGCGTAATTGACATCATTTTCAGTTGAGCCATATTTGCTAACATCCTCATCTTTAAGCCATTGCTGGGTGTTTGAAGAGTTTAGATTGGTAAAATCAATTCCCCAACCTAAGATATTTACAAACAAATTTTGGTTATTGTCAATCACTAAATCCTCCGCCCAATTAGATTTTATACTATTGGGATTGGTAGGAACGTGTTTGAGTTGTTGAATAAATTTGCTCTTTTTTGAGTCAAAAACCATCACCCCCAAATCATTTGAACCAATAAATAATTGACTGGATTTTGGTCGAAAAGCAACAGTGGTTAAACCTCTGATTTTAGTATTTTGGAACGTTTCAAATAACTGAAATCGTTGATTCAGATAATTAAATCTTATAAGACCGTAAGAACCACTTGTCAGCCAAACCAGCGAATCATTTTCAACAAAAATATACCTCGAAGGATTGAGCAAAGGTTGCTGATTTTTACCCTCAAAAAAGGTTTGTAGTTTATTGACTTTATTATTCTGAACCGTCAAAATATTCAATCCTGGGTTATTATCTGCATAAAAAATCTTTTTAACTTTCTGAAATTTTTGTTCATAAACACGGGCAAATTTTACGACTCTTGAAACTATTTTTTTGTAAGTTTTTTGTAAAGGATTGTAAACGATAATGCTGTTATCATCCACAATGAGCCAAATTTTATCTTCATCATCAATATAAAAAGGAACGTAATGATGTGTTTTGCCGTCTTTTATACAATCAACTACTTCAAAAGAATCAGTTTTTCGTAAATAATGATTGAGTCCAGACTCGGAAGTGGACCACAAATTGCCCTTTTTATCTTCGATTAAGTTGCTGAAATTCAAGCCTTTAATATTGGAATTAAAAGGTTTATAGACCCTACAACTCGATCCATCAAAGCGATTCATGCCGTTGAAAGTACCAATCCACAGAAAGTTTTTGGAGTCAGATAAAATCGAAAAAGCGTTGTTGTTGGAAAGTCCACCTTCTCTATCAAGGTGATTGAAAGAAAGATTGAGATTTTGGGCAAAAATTGGTTTGCACAAAATCAATAACAAGAAGAATATTAATGGTCTCAATGGATTAGGGGATTTTATTGAGCCAAGTTCAAGAATAATTAGAAGAAATGCAAAAAGGGGGGTGATTACTTAGTAAGCGGATGGTTTATTTAAGGGAGCATATAAAATTAAACATACCAACGTTTGATTCATAGGAACTTCCCGAAAGTAGAAATAACTTTCGGGAAGTTGTTGGGAGACTTACTTCCCGAAAGTTATTTCTACTTTCGGGAAGTTGGATGTAAGTCATAAGTGTCTTTTCCGAAAAATCAAAAAACTCACCACCACCCAAATCAAAGTCTCAACAATCAAATAAATCCGATGAAGGAGATAAAAAATGTCAGGATTTAAGATTTTATGTTGCTCAAAATCTATTAAATCTGTTTTGTAATAATGCAATAAAAACAACAATAACTGAAAACTAATTAAGCTAATGGCAATGATTTCTTCCAATAAACTATTCATTGTAACGTCCTCATTTTTAAGACAATAAGCATAAATCAAGAAAATAATCAAACTAAAAATATTCAAATAAATGGTTACTTGTTGGGTTATCATACCCATCTCAAAATGCGAACCCAATACCCTCATTCCTACGGGTACGACAATGCCCGCATAGAAAGTAAATGCTCCCCACCAGATGCTTAAAATAATGGTTTTTAGATAGTTAAGATTCATTTTCGATAAATACTCACGGACAAAACAAACCGTTAATTATTAATTGACCCAAAACCACCTCCCCCAGGTGTGTAAATTGTTAAAATATCACCCTTTTCAGCTGAAAATTCGGTATATGAAAAACTTGTACCGTCCTTTTTTTGAAGTAAATGCTTTCCAGTTTTACCATTTCCGCCCCCTCGCAAACCATAAGGTTCTTGCTCTTGATGCTGTCTGATTAAAGAAACTTCTACATTTTCCAAAAATTCTACTTCCCGAATGATGCCGTCTCCGCCCTTGAATCGCCCTTTTCCTCCTGAATTTTCTCTAATTTCAAAACGATTCAGATAGACTGGATAACGTAATTCCATTACTTCGGGGTCGGTAATGCGGGTATTTGTCATGTGTGTATGTACGCCCGAAGTTCCAGCAAAGCCGTTTCCTGCCCCACTTCCGCCACAGATAGTTTCGTAATACCCAAAATTAGCATTTCCGAATAAAAAATTATTCATAGTTCCTTGCGAACAAGCCACAATTCCGAAGGCTTTAAGAAGTGTATCGGTCAATCTTTGACTCAATTCTACATTTCCGCCAACCACCGCAGGACACTCTTCTGGGTCTTCTGGAAAATTGGGATTTAGAATTGAATCATCGGGAATAATGATTTTTACGGCTTTCAATATGCCGTCATTCAAAGGGATTTTTTCATTTAGTAATAATCGTAAAACGTAAACTACCACTGAATTGACGATGGAAATATTAGCGTTTAAGTTTCCTGAATGTATTTTTGAAGAGCCTGTGAAGTCGATAATTGTTTGATTATCAGATATTTGAACTTTGACTCGCAAAACCTCACCCCCAGCCCCTCTCCTACTGAGAGGGGAGATTTTTCGTCCAAATTCTCCCCTCTCAGCAGGAGAGGGGCTGGGGGTGAGGTTGTCTAAATCCAAAAACTCCTCCGCCTCATAAACCCCTTCTCCAAACGCCTTCAAACGCTCTCTCATTTTCTCAGTTGAATACGTTTTAAGTCGATTCATGTAAAAATGGACTTTCTCTAAACCATGTTGAGCAACTAAATTTTGTAAAGCTAATTCGCCATTTCTATTAGCTGCCAAGGCGGCATTCAAATCTGCCAAATTCTCTTGTAATGAACGAGTTGGATATTTTGCTGAGGTCAAAACATTTGTAATTTCCTCCCAACGGATTTCTCCATTTTTGACTAAATACATCGGAGGAATCACTACGCCTTCTTCTGCCAAATTAGTAGAATTGGGAGGCATCGAAGCGGGACGAATACCACCAATTTCAGAATGATGACAACGATTAACTACATAGCCAATCAATTGGTTATCAATAGAATATACCGAAGAAATCAAGGTAACATCAGGTAGATGTGAGCCACCATATTTTGGGTGATTGGTAATAACTACATCACCTTTTTGGATGTTGATATATTTCAAAACACTTCTCACACACACGCCCAAACTACCTAAGTGTACGGGTATGTGAGGGGCATTCGCAATCAATTCTGCCTCTGCATCCAACAAAGCACAAGAAAAATCAAGGCGTTCTTTTACATTTACTGAAAGAGAAGTTCTTTGTAATAAAACGCCCATGTTTTCAGCAATCGACATAAAGCGATTGGTGAATAGTTCGAGTTCTGCAAACCTCACCCCCAGCCCCTCTCCTTCTGAGAGGGGGGCAACTCGGACGAATACTCCCCTCTCAGAAGGAGAGGGGTTGGGGGTGAGGTTTAGTCGTCCCGTTTCATTTTCATCTAAAATAAACTCCCAACCTTCTTCAATTACAGTTGTACTAAATCTATCCAATAGCAAAGCAAAACCATTAATTTTTGCCCCTGATTTTAGGTTTTCTCTTATAAAAACAGGAATTGATTGATACTTATTTTCTACCAAGGAATTGATATGATGAGATGGTTCTGGTCTGTATGGAACGCTGACTGGGTTTTGAACCCAGCCAGCGTTAATTAATTTATCATCTTTCTCACTCGCAATCACTCGAATACTCTCAATTTCGATTGCCCGATTTTCTACCCAATGCCCATAGATTGACACATATTTTTCTTTAAAATGAAAAATAACTTCCTCATAATCAGACCATTCTATTTCCAAACTCGAATCTTGCCCTTTGAATCTGAGATACAGAAAATGGTTTTTGAATTGTATATTTACCTTCAACACACCGTCATTTTCTAATTTCTGTACAACCTCAATCTCTAATTTTTCAAAATTTTGATACAGATTTTTACAAAAATTTTCATCGAAATTCTGGATTAAAGAAGCCTCTGCAAAGCGTTCAATTTTAGCCTTTGAAATGCCAAAAGCTGACAAAATCCCTGCATCTTTGGGTAAAAGAATTGTTTTGATATTCAATAAATTAGCTATCCCACAAGCGTGTAAACCGCCCGCACCACCGAAGGCTACGAGGGCGTAATTGGTTGTATCATAGCCTTTTGAAATAGAAATTTTACGGACAGTATCAGCCATTTTTTCGTTGGCAATGGCTCTGAATCCTTCTAAAACTTCTTCTCTACTTAATAGATTACCAGATGTTTGCAATATTTCCTGCAAGCTTTCCTCGGCTTTTTCTGGAAAAACTGGAATGGAAAATTGGGTAGGATCTAATCGACCTAATAACAAATTTACATCCGTAATAGTGAGTGGTCCACCAGCCCCATAACAAGCGGGACCAGGCGTTGAACCTGCACTTTCTGGACCTACCGAAAGTTTGTAACCATCGTAACTGCAAATCGAACCACCACCTGCCGCCACCGTTTCGATGGCTAAGGATGGACTAAAAATGTGAGCATTTCCAATTTTTTGAGAAAATTGATATTCAAATTGACCGTCAAAGCGAGCAACGTCTGTACTTGTTCCACCCATGTCAAAGGCGATAAAGTTCTGATAACCAGCTTGTTCTGCAATCACCGAAGCCCCTACTACTCCACCCGCAGGACCTGAAAAAAGACTATCTTTTGGATAAAAAGCATCTGACCGAACCAAACTGCCCGAACTGGTCATTACTTTCAAATCTTGATTGGGTAATTTATCGGTGATTTTTTGAAGATAATTTGAAATGATTGGTGATAAATAGGCATTCACAACGGTAGTCTCCGCCCGATTGACAAACTTTATTTGACCACTTAATTCAGTAGAAATATTGACGAACTTGAAGTATTTAGAGAAAAACTCTTGGAGAATTTTCTCGTGAAAATTATTTCGATAAGCGTTTTTTAGACAGATGGCTATTGACTCAATGCCTTGATTTTTAAGATGTTGAATAAGTGGTGTCAGATTTTCTTGTTGCACCAGATTCTCTGTTTCTCGTGGTGTCAGATTCTCAAATCTGACACTTGATGGGTTCTCAAACCCATTATCGTCTTGGGTTTGAGAACCCAAGTGTGTCAGGTTTGAGAACCTGACACCACCTAAGACAGAATTCTGTAAATCAATTTCTCTAATAATCTTCCCTTCAAAATCAATCTGTTCATCAATCTCGACTACTGTATTATGCAATGGCTCTGGACGAACTATATTCAAAGCAAAAATATCTGGACGAGCCTGATTGCCTATGACTAATAAATCCTTAAAACCTTTCGTAACCACAAATGCTATCTTTGCTCCTTTCAATTCCAAGAGGGCATTTGTGCCTTTGGTTGAGCCAATTCGCATCTGGATTGCTGGGAATTGTTCGTATAAACTTGTTTCAGTAATGAGTCTTGCTCCCAGAATTGGGGCTTCTTCTTTGGCGGTCAGAGCAAAACTAAATACCTGATTTTGAAATACTTGTGGTAAATTTTCTTCAATTTCAAGAATCGAATTTTCAACATCAAAAGCCTTAACTCTTGCCTCGAAGGTATCACCCAAAATCAAAAAGAGATAATCGGTCAGAATATCTCTCTTCAATTGCCAAGATTGTTTTACTTTAAATTTATTTCCAGATATATGTTCAACAACTTCTCCTCTGATAGTACTGTTCGACAGGATTTTGGTGCGGTATTCTGTTCCAAAATTATCTGTCGCAATACAATCCGTAAAAGTCCCGCCTGTGTCTATGGAGATTTGGTAAGATTTGGTCATAATTAAAAATCAATATGCACATTAACCCACTCCTCATCAAACCTTGCCCCGAATTTTTTATAGAAATTTATGGCTGGCTCATTCCAGTCCAAAACTTGCCACATTAAGCCTGTACATGAAGTTTGACGTGCTTTTTCGATGGTGGCTTCCAATAATTTTTCACCCAAACCACGTCCACGCATGGTTTCAGAAACGATTAAATCTTCCAAATACAAGCGTTTTCCTTTCCAAGTTGAATAGCGATAATAGTACAAAGCCATCCCAACAATCTCCCCATCAACCTCCGAAACGATAGTCCCGTAAATTGGATTTGCTCCAAAACCATCCACATACATCTGTTCGACGGTATTGGTTACTTGCTCTGGGGCTTTTTCATAAAGAGCCAATTCTTTGATTAACTCAAACATGGCTGGGACATCCTCACGGACAGCATCACGAATTATTATCGACATTTTCTAAAAATTATAAATTACATCACCGTTGAGACCCACAAATAGTAAGTCTCTGTTTTCCAATTCTTTAATCACATTGTGGGCATTAATTTCTACGTGTTTTATGCCTTCGTAATATCCAACAATGTAATTTTTGAGGGGCTTCGCTTTCTTCGGACGTACATCACGTTCTACACCACTCATAAATTCAATAAAATCATCAAGATATTTTACTTCTGAATCCATTTTTTTAAAAGTTTAGAATTTAATTTGATTAAAATTTATTTGCTGTAAATCAAGTGGTTAGCAATAAAAGTTTGTCAGATTTTATCTATTTTTTAAAAATTAATGGCGTTTTTTAGGTAGTAGGTATGAGGTCGTAGGTATGAGTTATGAGGTTGTAGAGATGAGATTGTTAATATGAATTATAGGCTAAACTTATACTACCTACGACCTCATACCTGAAAATTACTCATTATTCACATACCCCTCCCACTTCGCAATGACATTCTGAATTTCAATGGGAAGTTCAGAGTCGAAGTGCATAAATTCATTTGTTTTAGGATGAATAAAACCTAACGATTTTGCATGAAGAGCCTGTCTGGGACACATTTTGAAGCAATTATTGACAAATTGTTCGTATTTTGAAAACAATGTACCTCGCAAAGGTTTATCTCCCCCGTACGTTTCATCATTAAACAGCGTGTTTCCAATCGATTTCAAATGCACCCTAATCTGGTGCGTTCTTCCAGTCTCTAAATTACACTGAATTAAGGAAACATACCTAATTTTTTTCAAAGTTTTGTAATGCGTAATTGCCTCTTTTCCTTGTGAACCGTCTGGAAAAACTGCCATAATTTTACGGTCTTTCAAACTTCTACCGATGTTGCCCTCAATCGTTCCTTCGTCTGATTTTGGTTCTCCCCACACGAGGGCATTGTAGGTTCTTTCGATGGTATGCTCATAAAATTGCTTCGCCAAGTGAGTCATGGCTTGGTCAGTTTTAGCGATTACGAGCAATCCAGACGTATCTTTATCGATTCTATGAACTAAACCTGGACGAATTTCCCCGTTGCGATGGGTCGGTAAATTTTGAAAATGATACACCAAAGCATTCACCAAAGTCCCGTCCCAATTGCCGTGGGCAGGGTGAACAACCATTCCTGCAGGTTTATTGACTACCAAAAGCTCATCGTCCTCATAAATTATATCCAATGGAATATCCTGAGCAATAATTTCGTGGTCACGAACTGGCTCTGTTAATGAGACAGTAATTACATCCAATGGTTTTATTTTGTAACTTGCCTTCACAGGCAAATCATTCACCTTCACCGAACCAGAATCTATCCCTTCCTGAATTTTCACCCTTGAAGCATTTTGTAATTTCGTCATCAAATATTTATCGACTCTGAGCATACTCTGCCCTTTATCGACCACAATCCTATGATGTTCGTACAATTCTTCGTAATCTTCTTCTAAATCTTGCATATATTTGTTTTGTTGTACTAAAAAAACAGTACCACAGGTTTCTAACCTGTGAAATGAGTACGATATACAGGTTGGAAACCTGTGATACTATTTCAATCAAAACCCAAATTTAAAACAATCTTGCCATGATTCAATTACCTCCTTCTCCTTTACAACAAATCAATGACCCAATTCTTAAAGATTTTCCTGTAAAACTGTACATCAAAAGGGACGATTTAATTCATCCAGAAATCACTGGCAATAAATGGAGGAAACTTAAATACAATTTAATTGAAGCTCGTGAAAAAGGATATTCACGCCTTATGACCTTCGGAGGGGCATTTTCTAATCATATTTACGCCACCTCCGCCGCAGGAAAAGAGTTTGGGTTTGAGACTACGGGACTAATTCGTGGAGAAGAATTAGCTCCTTGGTCAAACGAAATTTTGATGTTTTCAAAAATCAATGGTATGGATTTAATTTTTATGCCAAGATTAAATTATGGATTCAAAGATAAAATTTCGAGAGAATACCGAGATGATTTCTATGTCATTCCAGAAGGTGGCAGTAATGAGTTTTGTATCAAAGGGGTAGTAGAAATGATGGATGAAATTTATGACGAAATCATACCCGATTACGTATGTGTAGCCGCTGGTACGGGCGGAACATTGGCAGGAATAGCTGAGGGTTTGAGAGGAGAAACAGAGGCATTAGGCTTTGCCGTTTTGAAGGATAAAGGCTTATTATACCCCGCTGTTGCTCGTTTAACAGAAAAAGAGTTTGACGTTACGACAGAATATATTTTCAATAATTACGGAAAAACTACCCCCGAATTAATGGAATTTATCATTGAATTTGAAAAACGAAATCCTGATATAAAATTAGAGCAAGTCTATACTGGCAAAATGATGTATGGCGTTTATGACATGATTCAAAGAGGAAAATTTAAAGAAAATTCAACGATTTGTGTTATTCATACGGGTGGATTACGTGGGCGAGCTAAGGAATTGGGGGAGATTTGGTGATTTTCTACTCCCTCTCATCAACAATTTTCTCCAACTCCTCAACAGCCTCCTCATAATTTTTATCGGCAGGAACAAACTCGTAGGTTTTCAAAATTTCTTTGGCAAGAGCCTTTGCTTCGTCCGAATGCCCCACTTTTTCTAATAAAATAGCTTTGTAGTATTTATAAATTCTTTCTGGATAAACTTGCTCAAAGTTTTTGTTTTGAGCTTTAATTTTTTCCAAAGTCGTCAAAAGTGTTTCTGAGTCGGCAGTTCTGTAATAAATTTCGGAGATACTTCTCACAAATTCAGAAAATACTACGCCCGTAAACTGGAAATCTGCAAAACGGTCTTTGCTTTCAGCCAATTCTATCAAATATTTTTTAGTATTATTTGCATCATTTTTTTCGAGCCAATACACCAAATTTATCATCGTTTTTTCTCTCCCAACGAACCCAATTTTATCAGCATAAATGCCTACTTCGTTCAATAAAGCCACATTATTAGTTTTCCCAGCCTTTCTGGCACAATTTATCAAAACATGAAGAACCTCCAATTTTGAAGCAACTCCTTTGGGTTTAAAATTATTCCCTACATATAAAGTTAAAGCAAGCTCGGGCTTTGAGAGTAAGTAATTGAGATTGTAGGTCGCCCACGAATAATCGTTGGGAGTTTTGAGAGTAGCATTGAAAGAACTAATCGTTTCTTTCTCTAAATTATCGTAGCCTTCTGGTTCATTCAAAGATTCAACCAAAAATGTCCCAAAAGCATCCATGGACGTTTCGCCAATTCGCATTTTTACAATCCCCCCAAGTTTGTTGATAATGACGTAAGCGGGCAAAGCGGCAATGCCAAATTGCTTCTGGATGAGCTGCCCCTCCTCGGAAGAAGCCTCTAAACGTAGCGGTAAAAAGTGTTCGGTAAGTTGTTCGTTGATTTTTTCATCCTTAAAAATATTGCGTTCCATACGATTAGACGCACCACTCCAAGTGGCGGCAATATTCATAAAGATTAGTTTATCGTATTTTTTAGCTGAATCGAGTGCGGCTTTATAATTTCCCTTAAAATAATCTACTGCGAATAGATTTTGAGAAAATGGCGGAAGAAAAAGAGCAAATAAAAGTATTTTCTTCATTTTAGTTTCGTTGTGGTGGTATGTTGCAAAAATACAAAAAAAAGGCTTTTGTTTATTAAAACGAAAGCCTTTTTTGCAAAGAATCAATTTGACAATTCATATTCTTGTACATTTCCAGTAGATTATCAATAGCGAGGGATTTAAATCCCTCGCTATTGATAATCTACTGGAAATCAAAGAGTTAATTTGAAATAATATCTAAAATTAATGAAAGATACTTTTTATCCAACTGAACCTTCCAAAGAAACAGCCAATAATTTTTGGGCTTCTACGGCAAATTCCATTGGTAGTTGATTCAAAACCTCCTTAGCATATCCATTGACAATCAATGCCACGGCTGCCTCTGTTGAAATTCCTCTTTGATTACAGTAAAACAATTGGTCTTCCCCAATTTTTGAAGTCGTTGCTTCGTGTTCTACGGTAGCCGTTTTATTTTTAACCTCTATATACGGGAATGTATGAGCTCCGCAACGGTCACCCATCAAAAGGGAATCACATTGTGAGAAATTACGTGCATTATCCGCCCGTTTCATCACTTCCACTAAACCTCTATATGAATTATGCGACTTACCCGCCGAAATACCTTTTGATACAATTCTTGACTTCGTATTCTTTCCAATATGAATCATTTTTGTACCTGTATCGGCCTGTTGCATATTGTTAGTAACAGCAACAGAATAAAACTCTCCAATTGAATTATCGCCTTTCAAGATGACTGAGGGGTATTTCCATGTAATTGCCGAACCTGTCTCTACTTGTGTCCAAGAGATTTTTGAGTTATCTCCATCACAAATACCACGTTTCGTTACGAAGTTATAAATTCCACCTTTTCCGTCTTTATCACCTGGATACCAGTTCTGAACGGTTGAATATTTTACCTCCGCACCCGCATGAGCAAAAATCTCAACGGTTGCAGCATGAAGTTGGTTTTCGTCACGCATCGGTGCTGTACAACCTTCCAAATAACTTACATAAGAACCTTCGTCCGCAACAATCAAAGTACGCTCAAACTGACCTGTATTTGCTGCATTTATTCTGAAATAAGTTGATAATTCCATTGGACAACGAACGCCTTTGGGAATATAACAAAACGAACCATCCGAAAAAACAGCCCCGTTGAGTGCCGCAAAGAAATTATCTTTAACAGGAACAACCGAACTCAAATATTTTTTAACTAATTCTGGATGTTCCTGAATCGCCTCTGAAATAGAACAGAAAATGATTCCTCTTTTTGCCAAATCCGCCTTAAATGTTGTTCCCACAGAAACAGAGTCAATCACAGCATCAACAGCGATGCCTGACAATTCTTTCTCCTCTCCATCTTTCACATTCAATAAACGCTTTTGTTCTGTCAAAGAGATACCTAATTTCTCAAAAGTTGCTCTCAATTCAGGGTCAATATCATCCATTGATTCAACAACCTTGGCTGCCTTTGGGGCAGAATAATATTTAATTGACTGATAATCAACGGGAGTATAATTCACATTCGACCATTTCGGTTCTTTCATGCCCAACCATACGTTATAGGCATTCAAGCGGTATTCCAACATCCATTCAGGCTCATTTTTTTTCGCCGAAAGTTGTCGAACCGTCTCTTCACTCAATCCAATCGGAAATTCATCGGCATCAAAATCATTGTGAAAACCGTATTTGTACTCCGAGGAGGTTACTTCTTCTAAAATATCTATTTCTTCCTTTGCCATTTTATTGGTCTAAAAAATTGGTTTGTGGTTATGAAAATTCATTCATTAGCCTACAAAATTAACTCTAAAACACGTAGAATAGTTCTCTTGTTTAGAATTTTTCTATTTTAGCTTAATTACAGTAGCTCGAAGTGGCACTTCGAGAATTGGAGTACAATTTCTCGAAGTACCACTTCGAGCTACTGTAATTATATAGAAAAAGGCACAGGACGATTCAAAGACTCTTCCAAAGAAATAAAAGTCTCCGTTCGTTGAATGCCTTGCACTTTTTGAATTTTATCATGCAAAACCTCACGAAGATGCACGGTGTCACGACAAACGATTTTAGCAAAAATTGAATAAATCCCTGTCGTATAATTAATACTAATCACTTCGGGGATTTCAGATAATTGTTCTGCCACTTCTTCGTAGAGGGAACTTTTATCTAAGTATATCCCCAAAAATGCCGATATGTCCCAACCTAATTTAGTATGGTCAATCACCAACTGAGAACCAACTACAATACCAGCTTCCTCCATTTTGGTCATACGTACATGGACAGTTCCGCCCGATACATGGATTTTTTTTCCGATTTCGGTATATGGCATATTGGCGTTTTTCATCAAAAGGCTCAATATTTTCATATCCACCTCGTCGATTGTTATGTTTTTGTTTATCATACATTACTTTTTGTCATTCCAACGAAGGAGGAAACTGTTAAATACTCAGTTTCCTCCTTAGTCGGAATGACAAATTAAAAATTTGTTAAAAATTGCCATTGAAAAATTCTCAAAATAAAAGCTATTCTCAAATAAGAATTTTTATTTTTCATAACAAATATAGTAAATTTTTAAAAATATTGTAAATTTTATTATTTTTTTATCAAAAATTTGCAATATAAATACCAATGTACTAATTTTGTCATGTCGTAAAGGCAATCATACTGTAGGGTGATGAAATTTGGCAGACGTACCCTCCTGTCTCGGGGGTGGTGAACATGAAATAAAATTAGTATAATGCCTATCGCAAGATAGACTGGGGTGGACCACCGCTTTTTGTACTATATCTAATCACACCGTGGAGGTTCGAGTCCTTCTCCTACAGCCAATTATTTGAATATTTGAGGATAAATATTTTGATAAAAACTCATTAATTTATTACCTTTATTCTCAAATTATCAAAAAGACTACTTTCTATGTAGTCTAATTTGGTTTTTAGTTTGTTGATGAAGTGTAATTCAGAAAAGCAGTCTCGTTGAGGTTGCTTTTTTTGTGTTTTAAGGGTTTGGACATGGAAACGGCTTTGCAGGTTGAATTGCAAAGCCGTTTTGTTTTTGGATTTTCATTCTTTTAGCCATGGACGCTTAATAGGTAGTATTTTTTTCTCCTTTGAAATAGGTTTGATTGTAGGTGGGACATTTTCAGAAGTATTTAATTCTGTCCCAATTCTACTGTAATTAACACTTTCATCTACATTCTTGAAAACTAATTTAAACCAGTCAATTAACTCTACAAAAATATTATCCCCATAAGGTATTGGCATATTTATATTTTCAATTACCCCATCTGAAAAAAGATAATGATCACAGCTAAAACACAATTCAAAAGTCTTTACAACCTGACCATTATTATCTCGCCAAATCAGCACATCTCTATATATGGCTGCACACATCCAGTCTGCATCTAACTTTTTAGGGAATAGGCTTATTTTCTCAGATAACTCTGTGAAATCAATATCTTTTAATTCAATTTCATATTCAGGATTGAACTTAAAATTACCATCAGGATTTAAAAAGCTACTGTAATAGTTATCTTTCGTTGGCTCAAAATGTATTGCAAAAATTTTCAACTCACTTTCCATGATTTATATTTTTATGTCAGTTTACTCTAATACCCCTATCCTCAAATAACTCTCCGCCCCCTTCTGGTGATAAACCCTATGCGTAGCCTTCTGATAATCAGACGATTCAGCCTTGAAAATGTCCATAAACTTCTGAGGGTTTCGATCTGCCCAAGGGAAACATGAACTCTGGATTTGTACCATGACTCGATGTCTTTTTTTGAAAGTATGCAGCACATCTTGTAATTCCACCTTCACGTCCGTTACTTGATTTGGCACAAAAGGCTCAGGTTTTGAAACATCATTTCTATATTTTCCTCTAATAATTTCTGACCGAACTAATTGTTGATAATTGCCAAAAACAACTTCTGATTTTGGGGCTGGATTTTCAGTATCTTGTGGGTAAACATCAATTACTTTCACGACCCAATCAGCATCTGTACCAGTGGTTGATACTTTCAAAAACGCCTTAATTTCGCCTGAAAGGGTCATTTCTTTCTCTAAAACATCCGTTTGAAAACTTACCACGTCTGGGCGTGAATAAGCAAAACGCTGATCATCCACCATGTACGAAGACGAAAATCCGTCGGTGATTTTTGAGTAAAAAGGTACTGGACGATTAGGGTCTGAAAGGTATTCTGTTGAAGTATTTTCAGTTTGTGGATTATCAAAACTCAATTTGCCATTCGCTTGAAAATACAAAGATTTCTCCTTTGTTCCTTTCGCTGGATAAGTATCAAAAGTACGCCATTTGTTTGTTCCCGTTTCAAAAAGCGTTGCTTCTGGCAAATCAAGAGGTTTTGAATCATCAATTAGATAATGACGGAAAAATTTTGCTTCAATATTCTCTTGATAATAAGGTGAAACTTTTGAGCCAAAATCAATATCTCCGAGCGTTTGTCCAGAAGGTCCAGACCAACCACCATGATCCCAAGGTCCAACCACAAAGATATTTTTGATGTTTGGATTTTGCTTTTCGATGGCTTTGTAAGTATTGAATGTACCGTACAAATCTTGCTCATCGTACCACCCTCCTACAACCATCACGGCGTGTTTGATATTTTTGAGATGAGGTAAAATATTACGCATCTTCCAATGCTCATCATAGTCTGGATGCTCAAAATTTTCGTGATAATATGAGTTCCTACCTTTGTAAAAGCCTTCCTCCGAATTTTTAGTCGTTTTAACTTCATTCAAATAAAAGTCATACCCATCTGGATTATTTGTTTCAAAATAAACTGGTGGACTGGTTGTAGTAGGCTTCGATTGGTCTTGGAAATAATTATAAAAACCAAAGTTTGCCGCAATCATAAATGCACCATTATGAAAAGCATCATCACGCCATAAATCCGCCATTGGGGCTTGTGGAGAAGACGCTTTCAAGGCTGGATGCTCAGAAACCGAACCCGCCGAAGTGAAAAATCCAGGGTAAGAAATACCCCACTGACCGACTTTGCCATTATTATTTTTGATATTTTTTATAAGCCAATCTATTGTATCGTAGGTATCTGAGGCCTCATCAATATCGGTTTTCGCTTTCTTATTATCAAGATGCGGAGTCATTTCTACAAACTTCCCCTCGGATGCCCAGCGACCTCTAACATCCTGATATACAACAATATAATTATCTCGAAGCATAAAAGGATTAGGCGTAATTCTCTTCTTAAATTTATTTACCCCATATGGCTGACACGTGTAAGGCGTGCGTTGCATGATGATTGGAAACTTCTTGGTCATGTCTTTTGGGGCATAGATTTGGGTAAAAAGTTTAACGCCATCTCGCATCTGAACCATGATTTCGGTTTTGGTATAATTCTGTCTCACATACGCACTATCTTGCGAAACAGTAAACGGATAAGGCGAATCATTTTTTTGTGCCTGAACGAAGGCTGGAATAAGTAAAAAGAGGATGAATAGTTTTTTCATACGTTTGTTGTTTTGACTTTGCCACTAAGGCACGAAGGCACAAAGTTTTAAATCTTGGAGACTTCGTGCCTTGGTGGCAATTTCTATTTGTTGATAAGAAAATTTAAGCGAATTAATGACAATTTACAGAAAAGCACCCAAAAGCTAAACTTCATTGAGTAATTTTGTTGTGCGGTGAACGGTAAACGGTGAACGGTGAACGATTTAAGGGATTGCAAAACCTTTATCTACTAATCTCTAAGTGTTAATTGTTAATTGCTTTAATTGTTAATTGATAAATCGTGAATAATACAATTTTAAGAATTGCCGTCCAAAAATCTGGACGATTGAGTGATGATTCTCTCAACCTTTTTAAAGAATGTGGCATTAAATTCGACAATGGAGCGGGTAAATTAAAGGCTACTTCATCTAACTTTCCTGCCGAATTTTTGTTTCTTAGAGACGACGATATTCCTGGATACGTAGAAGATGGCGTGGCGGATATTGGCATTGTGGGGCAGAATGTTCATGTGGAATCTCATAAAAATGTATCAGAAGTAAAACTTTTAGGCTTCTCAAAATGTCGTTTATCTATTGCCATTCCTCGGGGAGAGACTTATAACTCAATTCAAGATTTAGAAGGAAAAGACATTGCGACTTCTTATCCAATTATCTTAGGTAACTATCTGAAAGAGAACGGAGTAACGGCTCATATCCACGAAATTTCGGGTTCGGTTGAGATTGCTCCAAGCATTGGATTGGCTCATGCGGTTTGTGATATTGTGTCTTCAGGTGGAACACTTTTGAGCAATGGTTTGAAAGAAGTTGAAAAGATTTTCTTCTCGCAAGCCATAATGATTGGTTGCCCGACGATGAGCCAAGAAAAGCAAGAAATTTTGAATCAAATTTTATTCAGAATCGATGCAGTTCAACGAGCGAAGAACAATAAATATGTGGTTTTGAATACGAAAAATGAGAATATTGAAGCGATTTCAAAACTTTTGCCTGGCATGAAATCGCCATCGGTTATTCCATTGGCACAATCGGGTTGGTCGGCGATGAGCTCAGTAATTAATGAAAATGATTTTTGGCAAAATATTGAGAAACTCCGTGAGGCAGGTGCTGAGGGAATTTTGGTGATGCCGATTGAGAAGATGATTTATTAAAAAATGAAACGTCTTTATATTGATATAGATGGAGTTTTACTCACAACGAAACAAATTAGACCAGCCGAGAATGTCTCTGTTTTTTTAGATTTCATTTCTACTAATTTTGAATGTCTTTGGCTTACAACTCATTGTAAGGGATTAGAGAATAATTCCATTAAATATCTTTCAAATTACCTCAATATCAATGATTTAGAAAAGATAAAAACATTCAAAGAGACAAATTGGGATGCTTTAAAAACTGATGGAATTGATTTTGAGAGTGATTTTTATTGGTTAGACGATTATCCATTTGAATCCGAAATCTTGGTTTTGAAGTCATTAAATTTGGAAAACAGGCTATTAAAAGTAGAACTTAACGGTGAGAAAAACCTTGAATGGATTATGAAATTTTTACAAGAAAAATAGTAAATGAAAATTATAAAATATCCCAATAATTCAGAATACAAAGCAATATTAACTCGACCTACCCAAGATATTTCGGTGATTGAGGAAAGAGTTTTGCCTATTCTGAAAAAAGTAAAAGCCGAAGGAGATTCCGCCATTCGTGAATATGCTTTACAGTTTGATAATGTATTTTTGGATTCATTAGAAGTCCCTCAAAGCGATATTCAAAATGCAGAAAGCAAACTCACTGAGGACTTAAAAAGTGCCATTAAACAAGCCTACGCTAACATTTATAAATTTCACGAAGCCCAAAAATCTGTTCCAGAGAAAATTGAAACGATGACTGGCGTAACCTGTTGGCGAAAATCAGTGGGTATTGATAAAGTGGGTTTATACGTCCCAGGCGGAACTGCACCACTGTTTTCAACGGTTTTGATGCTGGGAATTCCTGCCAAAATTGCGGGTTGTCGTGAGGTGGTTTTGTGTACGCCTTCCAATCATCCAGCCATTTATTTTGCGGCTCAATTGTGTGGTATTTCCAAAATTTTCAGAGTCGGCGGTTCACAAGCGATTGCTGCAATGGCGTACGGAACAGAGAGCATTCCACAAGTTTATAAAATCTTTGGACCTGGTAATCAATACGTTACGGCTGCTAAGATGTTGGTTAATAAAGAAGGCGTGGCAATTGATATGCCTGCGGGACCTTCGGAAGTAGCGGTTTATGCCGATGATTCAGCCAATCCAGTTTTTGTGGCGGCAGATTTATTGTCCCAAGCCGAACATGGCATTGACTCACAGGTTTTGATAGTTTCTACTTCTGAAAAGATGATAGAATCTGTAAATCAAGAACTTACAAAACAAGTTTCCGTTTTACCAAGAGCTGAATTTGCCTCAAAAGCTCTCGAAAATTCACAGGCAGTTTTAGTCGAAAGTCAAGAAATCGCCTTGGAAATGTTGAATGAATATGCGGCGGAACATTTGATTATGTCGATAGAAAATGCCGAAGAAGTTTCTGAAAAAATATACAACGCAGGTTCAATTTTCTTAGGTAACTATACGCCCGAATCTGCGGGTGATTATGCCTCTGGAACAAATCATACCTTGCCAACCAATGGTTATGCAAAAGCCTATTCTGGGGTTAGTTTGGACAGTTTTATGAAGAAAATAACCGTTCAGAATATCACCCAAGAAGGCATTAAAAATATAGGAAAAACAATTATCGAAATGGCAACGGCAGAGTCTTTGGAGGCTCATGCAAATGCTGTTCGGGTAAGGTTATAATTCAAATTTATCATGGTACAAACAGCTGAATTACTTGATTCAATTCGTGAAAGGCTATTAACAGAGCCTTTTATCAGAATCCCTGCGTCAGTAGAGGAATACGAAAGTGTTGCTGATGAGTGGGATTTGAAAATTGAATATCATAACGAAGAAATTATTGCTACGATGGGAAAAGTTACCCCAAATCATTCAAAATTATCCTTTTTAATAGGAGTAATTTTACACAACTTTTATGCAACTTTTGATAATGAATTTGAAATTATGGAAAGTGGAGCTTGTGTTCATATTCCAACCCTCAAAAGTTACTACCAACCAGATATGACCGTAGTTGATGGGAAAGTAAAATTAAAAGAAGGTTCAACATCGGAAATTTTAAATCCATATATAGTCGTTGAAGTCCTTTCAAAAGCAACGCAAGAT
The DNA here is from genome assembly GCA_013298125.1 of Cytophagales bacterium. Lineage (GTDB taxonomy): Bacteria > Bacteroidota > Bacteroidia > Cytophagales > Spirosomataceae > Arcicella. The sequence continues at coordinate 48,183 of JAAFJP010000029.1, forward strand.
TTTGATATGAGTGAGAAATTGGTGAATTACAAAGCCATCGAAACTATCAAACAAATCATTTTTGTAGCACAAGATAAACCTTGGATTTCGACTTATACAAGAACTAATGAACCTAATGTTTGGATTAATACAGATTATGATTCATTAGAAAACGTAGCAATTATTGACAGCCTAACTGTCTCATTGAAAGACATTTACAAAAAAATATTTTAAAATTTTGACTTCTTTTAACTTACAAAACATAGTCCGTCAGCACATTCTTAGCCTTGCTCCCTATTCCTCCGCTCGTGATGAATATACAGGTAAAGAAGGCATATTTTTAGATGCAAACGAAAATCCAATTGGTTCGGCAACTCCCGAAAATTGGAATCGTTACCCAGACCCTTATCAATGGGCAATTAAAGAGAAATTAGCTCCTTTGAAAGGTTGTCGCCCTTCGCAGATTTTTTTAGGAAATGGCTCAGATGAACCAATTGACCTCATTATTCGCTTGACTTGCGAACCCATAGAGGACAATATTATCATCCTCCCTCCTACGTATGGGATGTACGAAGTGAGTGCGTCTGTGAACAATGTGGAGATTCAAAAAATCAACTTAACGTCTGATTATCAAATAGATACATATAAAGTATTAGAGGCTATTAACCCAAAAACGAAGCTCATTTTTATTTGTTCTCCCAATAATCCGACTGGAAATGTTATTGATAGAAAAGCTATTTTAACCATCATCGAAAACTTCCAACAAGGCATTGTAATTGTTGATGAGGCTTACAATGATTTTGCTGATGAACCGTCCTTTATTCCAGAATTAGATAAATTCTCAAATGTGATGGTTTTGCAGACTTTTTCTAAGGCTTGGGGTTTGGCTTCCTTACGTTTGGGCATGGCATTTGCGGGAGAAGAGTTGATTAAGTTATTGAACAAAATCAAATATCCGTACAACATTAACGGGCTAACACAGAAGGCTTTATTAGAAAATATTAGTAATGTCGATTTCGTAAAGACTTCCGTAAAAACTTTAAATCAAAATCGTGAAAGTTTAATTTCAGAATTAAAGACTCTTCCAATTACAGAAAAAATATATCCTTCGGATGCTAATTTTTTATTAGTACGATTTACTGAAGCCAAACGTATTTTTGATTATTTAATTGAACAAAAACTTATCGTCAGAGACCGTTCAAAGGTAGTTCTTTGTGATAATTCGTTGAGAATTTCAGTAGGAACGGAAGAAGAGAATTTACATTTAATAAATCTTTTAAAACAATACAAGCCATTAAATTCTTAGACAAAATGAAAAAGATATTCCTTCTTACAATATTGATTATCAGTTCATTAACTGGATACTCACAAGAAAAAAATTGGGCAGTTGGAGCGAAAGTTGGCGACCCTTCTGGCATCACATTACGCCATTACTTAGGGAATGACAAAAATACCGTTGAAGTCAATGTAGGCGTGTATGGTGCTATTTGGGGACTGAAAAGTAACTATAAAGACGGGCAGTTTGACGGAGCTGGATTTTCATTTAGCGGACTTTATTTGTGGCATAATGAAATGACTTCTAATTTAAAAAATTACTACGGATTTGGAGTTCAGTTTACTTCACGAAATTGGTATGAAACTAAAAACGGTGTCAGACAAGAAAATCCTGCTACTGGTCTTGGTGGTCTTGGACAAGTAGGTTTAGAGTATTATTTATCAAGTTCTCCGCTTTCTATTTTTGGGGAAGTTGGTGCTTATGTGGAGCTTGTCCCAGCCATTTTGTATTTTCACCCACAAGGAGGTCTGGGCGTTCGACTAAATTTTTAAGTTATTTTCCAAATTGGTTTTGTAGAATAAAGTTCCTTGTCTATTTTTGCAAAACCAACACGGGGGATTAGCTCAGTTGGCTAGAGCGCTACGCTGGCAGCGTAGAGGTCATCGGTTCGAATCCGATATTCTCCACAATTAACAAAAAAGTCCTTAGAAATCATTTCTAAGGACTTTTTTGTTAAAATATTTTGTCTATACTTTAAATATCATCTTCCGAATTCCAATCAAAACAAAAATTAGACACGTGTAAATAATAAAAAAAGGAATGATAAACTCAATCAAATTCATGGGCAACATAATGGCAATTATCAACAACTGAAAACCTAAACCATAGATTGAAAGCAAGGTCATAAACCAATTAGGAAAGGATTTGACTTTGTGTGCATCGCTATCCAAAAAGTGAATAATTCTATCAAAAACACCATATACAATCGTATAAATTCCAAACAATATATCGACTGATTTCTGACTTTCATGTGGGAATGCTTTGGGGGATTTATACTCAAAAATCTTACTGGTAGAGTCCCCTCCTACTAATTTATTCCTCAGAATCACATAGTAATAGTTATACAAAGTACCTTGTAACTGAATACAGATAAACGCCAGCACAGTAAGCCAAATCGTTGCTTTTGAAACATAACAAATTGTCATCAAAAACATAAAATTGAGAATAATATCAAACACACTATCAAGGTAACGCCCTGTGTATGAGGGCGTTTGCTTAATTCTCGCTAATTCTCCGTCGGCAGCATCAATGACAGATTTCAGTATTAAGAAAACACCTGCAAGGAAATAGTATCCTTTCAGAATACAAAAAATGGCAACTATTCCAGAAATTCCGAAGAGTAATGTTACATGAATGGGCGTAAATCGGGTGTCTTTGAGTTGGTTGGCAAAGACCGTGGCGACAGGTCTTCCGTAATCAGACAAATCAAGAAATTTGTCTTGGGCAGCAAGTTTTGACATTTAATGGTAAATAAAAACACTTGACAATATAGTCTGATACAAAGGTACGGGTTATAATTTTTTAACACAAAATTAACGCTTGGATAATATCCTAACCGTCACCAAAAGCTGTCCCACGTGCCTTTGAGTATGTTCGGCTGCGTGAAAAAGTAAGCCTAATTGATTGGTTGGAATTTGTTTTCTGCCAATGCCTCTGGGTTCAAGAAGCGTTTTTTCTTCGATATTTTTGAGTTGAGTTAATGCTTTATTTACTTGATTGTTGAAACGAGTTAAGAGTCCCTTTATCGTTAAGCATTGTGTCTCATCCGATTCCAATGCTAATAATTCTAATTGGTCTTCATTCAAAATTTGATTGTTGGCATACGTAAACAGTCTGTCCAAAACGCCTGAAAGATGTTGTAGATGGAAAGCAACGGAAGCAACACCATTAGGTCTTTCCCAAATTAACTCGTGCGGAAATTCAATCATCATTTGATTAACCTCCTCACGGGCTTGAAGAATGGCGTGGGCAACGGGTTGAAGTAATGGTATTAGCCCTGCGATAGGTCCACGCATCCAGACTTCGAGGGTTTGTGTTTGGTTTTTATCCATAATTGTAAAACAAAAAATCCTACCAATTTCAATAACCAGTAGGATTCTTTATTCAGAACATTAAATCAATTATCTCGCATCAATTAATCCTTGCTTCAAACCCTCATACGCTGATTTTTTCTTACCGTCTTTATCCCAAGGCAAAGGATTTTCATCAAATTTCCAACCTTTGTCGAAATTATCTATTACGCCCCAAGTATAAATTCTGGCTACACCCGCTTGGGCTGAAATTTTCATAAGATTATAGTAATCCGTTTTTTGTTGTTCTGCCAAAGCGGCTGTCCATGGCTTTGGTGTATTGTCGCTATTTTTGCCAGTACCAAAATCTACTTCGGTCATATAAACTTCCAAACCTAAACCTTTGAAACGCTCAATTGAAAACTTCAAGTCACCCGTTGTGACATATTTTGAAAAATTACCAATATCATAATGCCCTTGAATTCCGATAGCATCAATCGGAATTTTACTAACAATCATGTGTTTAAGTAATTGATATACAGCTCTTTGCTTTCTATTACTAAAAGAACTTGGGCTGGCTGTTTCAATATTATAATCACGATATTCCAATTTTGCTCTTGTTTTCAATCGACAATATTCAAAAGCTTTTCTAACAAAAATCGGGTGTTTATCATTCATGTAATCATTGCCCGTCAGACCGCTTTTATCATCCTCCCAACCCATCTGATTCCAAACCATATCTGTTCTATAAACCCCGTTGTCATCAATCAACTCGTTGGCTACGTTCCAAACATCTACCTTGTTTTTATTATCATTGCTCTCCATGATGTTATCAATCATATCCTTCAATTGAGCATCTAAATCTTGTGGTGTCCATTTCTGATTTTTAAGCCAAGAAGGCATATAAAAATCAGGACCTACCAACATATGTATATGCGTCCCTAATTTATTTTCTTTCAAGAAATTAATTTGATTATTAAAATCCGTAAAATTATAGACTCCTTTGGCAGTCCACCCGCCAAAACCAGCGTACCAAAGCCCCTGACTGATATTAAATTCACTTTTCGTAATCGAAGCAATTGAGGGGTTCATATCAAACCCTCTGGCATGAGCCCCAAATAAAACTTTGGGATTCGCCTCTTTGAGTGAATTGACCACGGGTGCAGGCGGAGGCGGAGTAGTGCCACTATCAGAGCAAGCAATACATAAAGAAATCAACAATGAAAGAATCATTACATTTGTTTTTAAGTAATTCATAAGAGTTTTTATTGTAATAATGAGTTTAAACGCCTTTCATACTCAATGCCACTCGTTTTCGAGCAATATCTACTTCCATCACTCGCACCTGTACGTGCTGTTGAAGTTTGACTACTTGATTCGGGTCAGAGACGTATTGGTTGGCTAATTGTGAAATGTGTACTAAACCATCTTGCTTCACGCCCACATCCACAAAACACCCGAAAGCCGTAATATTAGTAACAATGCCTGGCAAAACCATCCCTTCGTATAGGTCTTCTACTTTCTTTACGTTGGGGTCAAACTCAAACGCCATTAATTGCTCTCTGGGGTCACGTGAGGGCTTTTCTAATTCTTTTAAAATGTCTTGAAGGGTCAAAAGTCCCGTTTTTTCTGTTACGTAATCTCTGAGATTCAGGCGTTTACGTAGTTCTGCGGAGGTCATTAAATCTTTGACGGTACATTTCAAATCCTTCGCCATTTGCTCTACCACAGGATAACTTTCTGGGTGAACTGCCGAATTATCCAAAGGATTTTTTGCTTCGTGAATCCTTAAAAATCCTGCACATTGTTCAAAGGCTTTGTCGCCCAAACGAGCAACTTTTTTGATTTGATTTCTTGACGTAAAATTACCATTTTCTTGACGGAATTTCACCACATTAGCCGCTAAGGCAGGTCCAAGTCCAGCTACATAACTCAGTAAATGTTTGGAAGCGGTATTCAAATTTACCCCAACCGCATTCACACAACTTTCAACGACAGAATCCAAAGAATCTTTCAATAAATTTTGCTCAACGTCATGCTGATACTGACCTACCCCGATAGATTTAGGGTCAATTTTTACTAATTCAGCCAATGGATCCATCAATCTCCGACCAATCGAAACAGCCCCACGGACGGTTACATCTTTATCTGGAAACTCCTCACGAGCAATGGGTGAAGCGGAATAAATAGAAGCACCTTGTTCGGACACTGCAAAAATTTGAGGTGAAACCCCACCCCCAGCCCCTCCCCGTTGGAGAGGGGAGTTTTGGAATAATTTTTTAACAAAATCCTCAGTCTCACGTCCAGCCGTTCCATTTCCAATAGCCACGGCTTCAATTTGATATTTTTCAGAGAGGGTCAAAACTTTATCCTGAGACTCAGAAGGCTTATCGAAGGGATAAATTACGGTATCTGCCAATAAATTTCCTTGGGCATCCAAAACCACAGTTTTGCATCCTGTACGATATCCTGGGTCGATGGCAAGTACCTTTTTTTGTCCCAACGGCGAAGCCAATAATAGCTGACGAAGGTTTTGAGCAAAAATCTTAATTGCCTCAATATCAGCCTTTTCTTTCGATAAACCAGCAAATTCATTTTCGATGGATGGCTTCATCAAACGCTTATATGAATCCGTGATGGCGGTTTCAACTTCCTTCTTAGCTTCGGGCAATCCACGCAAGAAAATTCTATCCAAAGCCCCCAAAGAATTGTCTTCATCAGGGGAAATAGTTACTGACAAGAAGCCCTCTTCTTCTCCTCTTCTAATTGCTAAAAGTCGGTGAGATGGCACTTTTTTGAGCGATTCATTAAAATCAAAATAATCACGATATTTTGCTCCTTCTTCCTCCTTATTTTTCTTAACTTTGGCATACACAATCGCCTCACGCTCAAATACTTTACGGACAGCGTTACGAGCCTCAACGTTCTCATTAATCCACTCCGCAATGATGTCTCTCGCCCCTTGCAAAGCCTCCTCAACGTTGGCAACTTTAACATTCAAAAATGCCTCGGCACGTTTGAGAATGTTGTTTTCTTTTTGCTCAAAAATAACCTTCGCCAAAGGTTCTAAGCCCTTTTCGATGGCGATGGTAGCACGAGTTTTACGTTTTTGTTTATAAGGTAAATAAAGGTCTTCTAATTCTTGAAGATGATAGGCATTTTGTAATTTTTGTAATAACTCAGGAGTCATTTTGCCTTGCTCTTCGATAGACTTAATAATGCCCTCACGACGTTTATCTGCCTCTTTTAGCTTCGTCCAAAGTTCTTTTATGTCCAGAATTTGCACTTCGTCAAGACTTCCCGTTGCCTCTTTTCTGTATCGTGCAATGAAAGGGACAGTACCACCTTCGTCAAAAAGATTGATGGTATTTTGTACTTGGTGGGTCATCACGCCCACCGAATTTGAGATGATTTGGATTTGTTGTTTGTTCATTATTTTTTTATTGAGTTTCTATCTTCAATTTGTAAGAAGTTGTGACATTGCCACCAAGGCACTAAGACTCAAAGTTTTGGCAACCGATGATATTATTCAGACAGGTGCAGAGCACCTTAATATTTGTAGAATATGCAAGAATTGGTTTCAAAGGTACAGAGTACCGAAATATTAAAAGGTTGAATATTTCGGTACTCTGTACCTTTGGGACTACATTTTACGAAAATACTACAAATATTTCGGTACTCTGTACCTTTATGAAACAACAGTTTGCACGTTAAATTCTTGGTGACTTAGTGCCTTGGTGGCTACTTCTTTCATGAAAAATTTATTTTCTAACCATCAAAATATGCTCAATCCCATCTTCCAAATAAATCTCCTCAATTTGCTGAAAACCAAAGGATTCATAGAATTTTTTGAGATAACATTGAGCTCCAATTTTTATCGAAACACCACCGTAAAGGTCTTCCAATAATTCAATTGATTTTTGCATTAATTCCTTCCCGATTCCGCCTCCACGTGCTTGTGGGGACGTAACTACTCGCCCAATGGATGCCTCCTCATACGATACTCCCGCAGGGACAATACGAGTATATGCCATAATTTGTTGAGAATCGGTATCAAAACCCATCAAGTGAAAGCATTTAAAATCCTTATCATCCAAATCTTGAAAGGGGCAATTTTGTTCTACAATAAAAACCTCATTGCGAAGTTGAAGAATTTGGTATAATTCCGTTGTATTTAAGTCTTTGAAATGTTTGTGATACCAAGTGATGTTCATTCAATTATTAATTATCTTTGTAAAAACCAGACCATAAATCTCAAAAATATGCTTAACAGACTTATCCTTACCCTTATTTTGTTGAGTTCATTTTCATTTGCTTTTGCTCAAAAAAATACCGCTGAGTACGAATCTGCCTACAAAAAGGCTTTGCAAACTTACAAAAACGGTGAGTACGACAAGGCTCAGTCGGAGTTTGCCGCTTTGAGTAACAATCGTATCGAGAGTTTTCTTGTGCCTTACTCTTTTTACTTCAATGCCCTTTCGTCCACAAAATTGCAGAAATATTTTGAGGCTAAAACAACTTTGAAAAATTTATTAATTCTTTATCCAAATTGGAGCAAAAAAGATGAGGTAAATTATCTGTTTTCAAACATTGCTTTTGAGGAAAAAAACTACGTTGATGCCCTTACGATTGCAAAATCTCTTATCACGGAGTCGTTCCAAGATGATTTGGCAGAAATGAAATCTTTTTATCTCGGACAAATTACTTCTCAGAAAACCCTCCAAGATTTAGCCAAAAAATTCCCCGAAGAAAGTATTTTATTTGAAAAGAAAAACAAAGTAATCAATACTTCTTCAACGTCATCAAACGTAAAGCAATCGAAAGGATATTTCAACTTCGGAATCCTCTTACCCCTTGACGTTGAGACACTTGAACCAGACAAAATACGTAAAAACCAATACGCATTGGATATTTATCAAGGCATGAAAATGGCGAAGGCTGTCCTTTTGAAGGAAGGAATTACGGTAAATATTTTCACGTACGATGTGGCTAATGATGCTGATAAAATGTTGGAATTGGTCAATAATGAATCGTTCAAAAAAATGGATTTATTGATTGGACCACTTTATTCAGAAACCAATAAAATTGCCATGACGTATTGCGAACACAATAATATTCCGATTGTGAATCCAATGTCGAATAATAAAAAGTTGTTGGAGGAATATAATCTCTCATTTTTGGCTCAACCTTCCTCTGCCATGCAAGCCATGAAAGCAAAGGAATTTATCATAAAAAAACCATTTTTAGGACGAAATACTGCCATTTACTATACCGATTCACAGAATGATTCTACGATGGCAAATACCTACCGAGAACAAATGCAAAAGATTGGTTATGAGATTGTTAAGTTTGAAAAAATACTACCTTTTTCCGATGATATTGGTTCAAAATTACCCGCCAATAAGGTGAGTCATATCTTCATGGCGACTTCCGATAAAAAGGCGGGACTTTCGATGATTACAGCTTTGAATAAGAAGGATTCGAGTACGCCACTCATCACGACGGCGGAGGCATTTAATTCTTCCAATTTGAGCAATGGCACATTCTCAGGGCGTGAAGTTTTCTGTCTCGACCCAGAATTTGTAGATTTAGACAAACCAGAAGTCGATGGATTTCGTAAGGATTATTTGATGAAATACGGAATTTTGCCTTCGTATTATGCCATTCACGGCTACGATTTAGCCCTCTTTTGGGGACGGTTATTAGGCAGAAATGGCAACAATATCCGCAAAGGTTTAGACAGCCGAGAGTCGTACAAAGACGGTTATATCCTTTCGGGCTATAATTATTACAAATCACAAGACAACCAAGTATTACCAATAACAACATTTCAGAATTATAAATTTGTATTAGCGAAGTAGGGGGTGAACGGTTCACTGTAAAAGGTAAACGGTACACGGTAAGAAATACGGTACACGGTAAAAGGTGAACGGTTTACGGAATTTTATATTCAGTTTCAATTATTCACCATTTACGTTTTACTCCGTGTTATTCCGTTTACCGTGAACCGTTCACCGTGTACCGAAACATCCTTTCAATTATGAAATCCATGAAAATATCCGAGCAACTTTTCCAAAAAGCAAAAAACTTTATCCCTGGGGGCGTGAATTCGCCTGTGCGTGCGTTTCGTGCGGTTGGAGGGAATCCTATTTTTATCAAATCTGCCAAAGGGGCATATCTTCACGACGAAGATGGTAATTCATACATCGAACTCATCAATTCTTGGGGACCTATGATTTTGGGTCATGCTCACGAATTAGTCGAAAAAGCCGTTTCTGATGCAATTCAAAGCGGTTTTTCATTCGGAGCACCTACTCGCAGAGAAGTAGAAATGGCAGAACTCATCTGTTCGATTGTACCTTCTGTCGAGAAAGTCCGCATGGTAAATTCGGGTACAGAGGCAACGATGTCAGCCCTCAGAGTGGCTCGTGGATATACAGGACGAGACAAAATGATAAAATTTGAAGGCAATTATCACGGACACGGTGACTCATTTTTAATTGCCGCAGGTTCAGGTGCAATGACTTTTGGCGAACCTGATAGTCCAGGCGTGACGAAAGGCGTTGCCAACGATACTTTGACGGCTCAATACAATAATTTAGCGGCGGTTCAGACCTTGGTAGATGCTAATAAAGGACAAATTGCCTGTATCATTCTCGAACCCGTTGTGGGCAATATGGGCTTAGTAAAACCCGTAGAAGGCTTTTTGGAAGGACTCCGTAAAATTTGCGATGAAGAAGGAATTGTTTTGATTTTTGACGAAGTAATGACAGGGTTCCGTTTGGCAAAAGGCGGTTTTCAAGAACGTTGTGGCGTGATTCCAGACATGACCACGATGGGTAAAATCATCGGTGGCGGTATGCCCGTGGGTGCGTATGGAGGCAAAAAGGAAATTATGGAATGTGTTTCTCCTGCGGGTCCTGTCTATCAGGCGGGTACACTTTCGGGCAATCCAATTGCGATGGCGGCAGGTTTGGCGATGTTGAATCACTTGAACGAAACGCCTTCGGTTTATACTCGTTTAGAAGAAATTGGCAATACTTTGACCAATGGTATGAAAGCCAACATGAACAAATTAGGCTTGAATTATACCCTCAATCACGTGGGTTCGATGTTTACTTTATTTTTTACCGACCAACCCATAAACAATTTTGAAGATGCCAAAACCTCTGACACGGCACTATTTGGCAGATATTTCCAAGCCATGTTGAAGCGTGGAATTTACCTCGCCCCCTCACAATACGAAGCAATGTTTCTTTCAACCGCTTTGACCGATGAACATATCCAGATGGTTTTGGAGGCGAATTTGGAGAGTTTGAGGGAGGTGGTGTAGATTGTATCAGAATTAGATTTATTTTTGTAAAAAACCAGCATTATGATTTTACCAGAAAATTTCCCATACATAACTTCCATATATGTAAACGATTGTTATACGTATCAAGATTTTAACATTGATTTGATAAAACATCAACCATTTAGTCATTTGATTTTGACTGGAAAAAATGGTTCGGGGAAGAGTACGATTTTGAGGAATTTGAATCTGCACATTTTAGAAGCGGTTGTTAATGGTGATAGTTTAGAGAAACAGGCAAAAAACTATCTTAACTTTTTAAGTAGTGATGACTTACGGGCTTCAAATCTCACTAAGATACCATATTGGGAGAAAAGACTTAAAGAATATCAAATTATTACCCCTTCTTTTAGTGCTGAAATAGTCCCAACCTTACTGAATTCAAAAAAAGAAATTGTTTATTCTTATCTTTCTACACTTCGTAGTAGTAAAGTTAATGATGTAAATGTTCCAACAAAAAAAGATGATTTTATGAAACAGTTGGAACAAAATTATTCCAATTCTTCTAATTATTTCATAAGTAACTTTATGCAATTTCTTGTAAATAAAAAGGTTTCTCAGGCATTTGCACAATTAGAAAATAATCAGGAGGAAATAAATCATGTAAATGTATTTTTTGATAATCTTGAATCAAGTTTTAGAAAAATTTTTGAAGATCCTCAACTTAAAATAAACTTTAACAAAGATGCTCTGAAAATAACATTTACATTGGGAGACGGGAGAGAGTTATCTTTCAATGATTTATCAGATGGAGTTTCTGCACTTTTGAGTATCATTATGGACTTATTTCTAAGAGTAGAATTAATTAGAGATGAAGTTGGAAACAAAACTTATAATCCTTGCGGAATTGTTCTAATTGATGAACCTGAGACACATTTACATTACTCATTACAATATAATGTATTACCAATCCTAACAACGTTATTTCCTAATGTCCAATTTATTGTGGCTTCACATTCGGCAGCCATTATTTCAAGTATTAAAAATGTAACAATTTTTGATTTAGTTTCAAAAGAAATACTCTCAGATGATGCCATCGGAAAAAGTTTCTCAGAATTGATGGTTTCTCATTTTGGTTTGGATAATGAGTTTTCAGATTTTACGGATGATTTATTTGAAAAAGTGAATACAGTTTTGAAGGAAAATAAAAACAATATTCCACTAAGAAATCAACAACTCAAAGCTATTTTGAAGGAAAATGAACGTTTTATTTCTCCAACAATGCGTTTTGAATTAGAAGCTAAAATATCTGAATAACCACCAATACCAGCCGTCATTATGATTAATATTACAAGGGGTGATACACCAACATCTTTGGATAGACCCGAAATACAACTCTATTTGAAGGAGGTAATTGCTTATAATAAACTCAGTAAAGAGGAAAAGAAAAAGGCGAAAGAACCTGATGCAGGTGCATATAGAAGATCTGATGTTTTGGAAGCCTTTGACAGAGACTTTTATTCAAAATGTTATCTGACAGAACAAAAATTTGAAAATTCATGGGCAATGGATGTTGAACATTTTAAGTCAAAATCGTTTAATCAATATCCTCTTTTAAAATATGAATGGCAAAATTTATACCCATGTACACATGATGCAAACATATCAAAACCAACAACCGAACCTGTTGGAGGATATTTAGACCCTTGCGAGAAAAGTGATGATGTGGAGAAAGAAATCGTTTATACCTTGGAAATGGGCGGAAAAGCCTTCTTTGATGCTAAAAATGAAGGTAATATAAAAGCGGTAAATACTTGTAAATTATTAGACAAAATTCATAACGGAACGAGTAAAGATTCCAAAAAGAAAACGGCAGAATTAAGATTGCTAATCTGTAAAAAGGAGCGGAATCTTATTGAAACAATAATGAAATGGCAAAAAAATAAGCTACAAAATAACTTAGAAGAAGAAGTACGATTACGTGGAAAACTGAAAAGATTGCTTTCTCGAAAATCTGACTTCACTATGCTACTGCGTTCGTTATCATGTGTAAGTGAACATTTACCCAAAGATTTTTTAGATTAAATTTTCCAAAAAATGTACGAACTATCAAAAGCCGACAAACGTCTTTGTAGAGAATTAATCAAACAAGGTGTTGAAAAAGAATTTGCCATTGGATTAAATAAATTAGATGCAATTATTCAAGCATGGAAAGATGGAAAACATGATAATCGAGAAGGTTATCATACTGTTTACCAATCAGTTAAAGAGTTTGACAAACATATTGCTCGTCGTTATGACAATCCATCAAACTCAACTCTTCATTTTACAGTTATTGCCCTTTTGCATGATAAATTGATTTCAGTGGAGGATTTAGAAGGTTTCTCTGAGCAAACCAAAGCACTCTTTTTACGTCATCTCAGCGATGATTAACCCTATGAAATTCAATCTCTTTCCTCTCCTAATCACCCTCCAATTAACCCTTGGAATCAGCACCACCTCCGCCCAACAACCCGCTTGGACATTAACGCCTTTCATAAAACAGGACACTGATAATCCCATTTTATTACCTATCAAAAACACAGAATTTGATTGCCCTGTTAGCAAGCAAAAAGTGCATTGGGAGGCTAAGGACGTGTATAATCCAGCGGCGGTGGTTCGGAATGGGAAGGTGTATTTGCTTTATCGGGCGGAAGATACTTTGAAATCTGTGGATGGTACTTCTCGCATTGGTTTGGCGGTGAGTTCGGATGGGATTCATTTCAAAAGACAAACAAAACCTGTCTTTTTTCCAGATAATGATTTTATGAAGCCCTACGAGTGGGCGGGTGGTTGCGAAGACCCACGAATTGTGGAAACGGAGGATGGAAAATATATCGTTACCTACACAACCTATGATGGCAAAACCGCCCGACTTTGCGTTGCCTCCTCTCCCAATCTTCAAAAATGGAAGAAACACGGTTTGGCTTTTAATCAATTGAAATACAAAGATTTATGGTCAAAATCGGGTGCTATTATTTGCAGAAGAGTCGGTTCAAGATTAATTACTACCAAGATAAATGGTAAATATTGGATGTATTTTGGCGACACCAGTATCTTCTTGGCAACTTCAAAAGATTTGATTCATTGGGAAATTGTGGAAGAAGAAACAGGCAAACCCAAGCCCATTTTTGGAGCAAGACCCGACAAATTCGATAGTCGTTTGGTAGAATCTGGACCGCCCGCCATGATTACGAAAAATGGCATTTTGTTACTCTACAATTCCATGAATTTGCATGAAAATGGCTTTGCAGGTTTGCCCCCAGATGCGTATAGTGCAGGGCAAATTTTGTTAGACAAAAACGACCCAAGTAAAGTAATTGCCAGAACTGACGAAAATTTTATGAAGCCCGAAAAGCCCTACGAACTCACTGGACAAGTAAATCAAGTGGTTTTTATTGAAGGATTGGTTTATTTCAAGAAGAAATATTTTTTATATTATGGAACGGCGGATTCTAAAATTGCGGTGGCGGTATGCCGTCAGCTATCGGCTGTCGGCTTACGGAAAATAAAATAAATTATTTTTCCAACATAATTAGCCACTTCAAAGAGTTGAAAGCCAATTGCCGATAGCCAAAAGCCACCTAAAACTCAATCCCCGTCCCTTTCATAAATTTTGAAGACAATTTGGATTTACTCGTGATGTAACGAACGCTTACACCTACATACGGAGCTGTGGGTAAACTCACATTCGAGAGCGTTTCGTTGGCTGAGTTAAAGGTTTTGACTTGTCTGAAAGTACCAATTCCTCCTTCTATTCCAAGATTCAGAACATTCAAAACATGGGCATTGGCGGATAAAGTAAATCGAACTTGCTGATAATTCTGACGACGAATCATTTTTTCAGAGGTCGTATATTCTTGAAAACCAGCACTATATCCATCATAAATAGAATTCAAATCTAAATGCAACCACGGGTTAGCTTTGTAGGTTACACTTGCTCTAAAAGGTAAAATCCCTGAGACTTTCCAATCATTCCCCAATGCTTTTGTAAATCCAAAAATGGGAATTATTCTAAATTTTTGATTGTAAATAATAGCTGTTCCGTATAAAATTTGTGTCCTCAATCCCAAGATTCTTAAACGTGCCGCACCTCCATAAAAATAAGGTTGTGGATTAAAGAAAGTTTCGTTTGACTGTGTAACACCTCCGCCAACTCCATAAACCCAAAATTTCTCACGCAAACTGGCTTTCAATTGCAAAAATGTAGCCCCAAACGTTTTATAGCCCCCTTCTGGTTTTTCTAAACCATCAATTGTTGGGCTAATTTGTGAGACATTGGCTATCAAAAGTGAGTGTCTGGCTTCGATATCCAACTTTTTCCCAAAACCAAAACCTGTGGATATTTCGGTACTCAAAGGAATGATTCCTAATGCAGTGGTGCGATTAAACCCAAATTTTGTTCCATTTTCAGCCGTCACTTCTGGCATATATTCAGCCCGAAGACTTATATTTGGATAAAATAATTGACTCAATGAAGGTGTTTGTGCCTTGCAATGAACGATACAAAAAACGGTCAAAGAACAAATTAGAGCAATATTTTTCGTTGAAAACATTTGATGAAGGATTTTCTGTTTTAAACGAGATTATGGATTCAAAAGTATTTGTTTCCATAAATTGCCCGAAAGAGTAACCTAAATCCACTATTTACTTTTAATCACAAAAACAATAATAAAAATCATGTCCCCAAGAATTTTTACTATCATATTTTTCACCATCTCAACCCTCGAAATTTTAGCTGGCACTTTTGGTTTCAGAGAAGGAGTTTATCTCACAAAACCCCTCATTATGCTTTCAATAGGCATTTTTTATTATTCTCAACGAAAAGAAAAACTTGATACACAAGACAGAATAATGCTTGTAGCTTTCTTCTTTTCCATGTTAGGTGATATATTTTTAATGTTGGGAAAAGAAGAATATTTCCCGCTTGGCTTAGGGTCATTTCTGATAACTCAACTATGTTTGATACGAGTCTTTTTGAGTCAAAAAGGGAAGGCAAATATTGTGGCAAGAATAGCCATTTTTGTTTTAGGAGGAATCGTATTTTCATTCATCAAAAATCAAATAAATTCGGGATTACTTATTCCAGTCATTGTCTATTTATTAGCAATTTCTGTGATGGCAATTTGTGCCTCAGAAAGGAATGTAAATTCGGAAAGTTATAGAATGGTGTTAATGGGAGCGGTTTTGTTCATGATTTCGGATTCCTTAATTGCCATTGATAAATTTGCTTCTCCTATCCCCTATCCTACTTTATTAATCATGGGGACGTATATTTTTGCTCAGTATTTTATTAGCTTTGGTTTTTTGAAGAGAATTGATTGAAAATCTGAATCAAAATCCATAAATTTGATTCTATTTATCTCAAAATCAAATAATTACAACTTATTTCAAATGGAATTTTCAGAAAAAGAAATAGCTCCCTTAGCCAGCCTTGACGTTTGGGAAGATGATGTTTTATTACGTTATCCAGAAGAATCTCCGCAAAAATCAAAGGATGATTATCGCAATTACGATAATCCTGAGAGGGATACTGTACGTGAATTTTACCGTTTGAATCACAAATTCCAAACCTTTGATTTTGTCAAACAAAAACAAGCTGAATTTCTAAAATTCAATAAGACTGAAATGCCAATTTGGGATGCTTTTGAGTTCCTGAATACCCTTGTGGACGACTCTGACCCAGATACTTCACTTGACCAATGGCAACATTTACTCCAAACATCTGAGGCAATTAGAGCCGATGGACATCCAGATTGGTTTGTTCTCACAGGACTTTTACATGATATGGGAAAGGTTTTGTGTCTATTTGGCGAACCTCAATGGGCAGTGGTGGGTGACACTTTTCCTGTCGGATGTAAGCACTCAGATAAAATCGTTTATCCAGAATATTTTGAACTAAATCCTGATAAAGATGATGGACGTTTCAATACAAAATATGGAGTTTACGAACCCAATTGTGGTTTAAAAAACGTGGATATGTCATGGGGGCATGATGAATATTTATACCAAATGGTGAAAGACTATTTACCAGAACCAGCCTTGTACATGATACGTTATCATTCGTTCTACGCACAACATCGTGAAGAGGCATATAATCACTTAATGGATGCTCACGACCACGAGATGTTTGAATGGGTAAGGAAATTTAATCCTTATGATTTGTATTCAAAACTGCCCACTCCGCCTGATACAGAGGCTTTGAAGCCATATTATCGTGAGCTTTTGGCTAAATATTTGCCCTCAACTTTAAGGTTTTAGGAAATATCTTTTCTCACAAATCACCCACTTCTTTCTTCAACCGACTAAAAGACTGAGGAGTAATTCCCAAATAAGAGGCTATAATTTGTTGCGGAATACGATGAGCTACACTACCATGATATTTCATAAATTTAGTATATCGAGTTGAAGCGTCTTCGTTCATCATAGAGCGGAGACGTTTTTGTGAAAACACAAAGTTCATATCACTGATACTTCTCCCAAATATCTCCCAAACGTGATAATTTGCGTAGAGATGTAATAAATCTTTATAACCTAAACAATACACCTCCATATCCTCAATAGCTTCAATATTTTCAGTAGCGGGTGTTTGTGAAATTAGGCTTGCGTAATCTGAAAAAATGGTATTTTCAGTAATAATAAAATAAGTTTTTTCAGAACCGTTGGGGTGTTTGTTGAAACTTCGAGCCATGCCTTTATAATTGAAATATACCTCTTGACTAATTTCTCCAACTTGTAAAAGTAATTCTCCTTTTTTAAAGGTTTTTTGTTTGATAAAAGGATACATTAAAGACAAGTCTTTTAAGGAAGGGCTTAGTCCGAAAAACTGGATATGCTCATAAAATTTTTTAATCTCATGGGCAGAAGGTATAAATTGGGTGTCTAATCTTTCCATTTTTAAGCATTATTAAAGGTTTTCTTTTTGTTCAATTTCTCTTTTCAATCGACTAAAAGACTGTGGCGTTATGCCTAAATAAGAGGCTACCACATTTTGGGGGATTCTATCAAGTACATTTTGAAAAGATTTCAAAAACCGTCTGTATCTTTTTTCAGCATCATCATTCATTAATGATTTTAGTCTGCCCAATGATACAATGTAGTTTTGGTCGCTTATTTTTCTACCAATGGTTGCCCAAGAGTGATTTGTGTCATAGAGATTTTTGAGATTTTCGTACGTTATGAAATACACAATCGTATCTTCAATTGCTTCCAAATAGTCGGTGGAAGGTTTGCGGGAAATGAAACTTGAATGTTCTGAAAAAATATTACTCTCACGACAAATTATGTAGGTTTTTTCAGTACCATTTGGGAGGATGTTGTAAGAACGAATAATTCCTTTCACAATAAAATAGGCTTCATTACAAACCTCACCCTCTCGTAAAAATATTTGTCCTTTTTTGAAAACTTTATACTTAACCAAAGGGAAAAATAATTCTAATTCTTTGTCCGAAATATCAACTCCAAAAAATCGAATTCTCTCAATAAAAGTAGCTTTGATGGCAGAAATATTCATAATTAGCGGATTTTAATGAATGGTGATAATTTTCAATAAAACAAATGAATAGAATTTATACTCAATAATTACACATTTTACCCTATTTCAATGCTGATTTTAAATTTATGGGCGTAATTTTGTATAAAAAATATCAAAACATATATTCTACACAAAAAGTAGTAAAAATATGTTAAATTATTGATACCGTTAAATAAATAAAGTGAAGAACATTCGTAATTTTTGCATTATTGCACATATTGACCATGGTAAGAGTACCTTGGCTGACCGTTTGATTGAGTTTACTGAAACTGTCCAAAAACGTCAAATGCAGGCTCAATTGCTTGATGACATGGATTTGGAACGTGAACGTGGTATCACCATCAAGTCACACGCTATTCAGATGAACTATTTTTCTCACGGTGAAGAATATGTTTTCAACTTGATTGATACGCCTGGACACGTCGATTTTTCTTATGAGGTTTCTCGTTCAATCGCTGCCTGTGAGGGAGCTTTGTTGATTGTGGATGCTGCACAAGGCATTGAGGCTCAGACGATTTCAAATCTTTTCTTGGCTTTGGGACATGATTTAGAGATTATTCCAGTTTTGAATAAAATCGACCTTCCTGGTGCTATGCCAGAAGAAGTAAAAGACCAAATTGTAGATTTATTGGGTTGTGACCGTGATTCTATCATTCATGCTTCGGGAAAAGAAGGCATTGGAATCGAAGATATTTTGGAAGCAGTAATTCATAGAATTCCAGCACCAAAAGGTGACCCAGAAGCTCCGTTACAAGCACTTATCTTTGACTCAGAATTTAATTCATATCGTGGCATCGAAGTAATGTTCCGTGTTTTTAATGGAACGATTAAGAAGGGTGATAAAGTTAAATTTGTTGCCACGGGCAAAGAGTATTTTGCGGATGAAATCGGAACACTACGTTTTGAAAAAGAACCAAAAAAATCTATCAGCACAGGCGATGTAGGCTATTTGATTTCTGGAATTAAAGAAGCGAAAGAAGTAAAAGTTGGTGATACCATTACGCACCGTGACCGTCCGTGTAAGGATTTTATCGAAGGTTTCTCAGAAGTTAAGCCAATGGTTTTTGCGGGCATTTATCCCGTTGAAACGACTGAATTTGAGGATTTGCGTGATGCAATGGGTAAACTCCAATTGAATGATGCATCCTTAGTCTGGGAACCTGAAACTTCAATGGCTTTGGGCTTTGGTTTCCGTTGTGGCTTCTTGGGAATGTTGCACATGGAGATTGTTCAGGAGCGTTTGGAACGTGAATTTAACATGACCGTAATCACGACAGTGCCTTCGGTGAAGTTTAAAGTTACCTTAACAAGTGGCGAGGAAATCTGGGTTTCTGCCCCTTCTGAATTGCCAGAACCTAATTTGATTGATTATGTTGAAGAACCAATTATCAAGGCTCAAATCATCACAAAGGCGGATTATGTGGGTGCAATTATGAAATTGTGTTTGGATAAACGTGGCGATTTGAAAAATCAAATTTATCTTACTTCTGACCGTGTAGAGCTACAATTTGACCTCCCTCTTTCGGAAGTTGTGTTTGATTTCTTTGATAAACTAAAAACGATTTCAAGGGGCTATGCTTCGTTAGATTACGAATATAAAAACTACGAAATCGGTGAAATGGTGAAGTTGGATGTGATGTTGAATGGTGAAAAAGTAGATGCCCTCTCTGCCATCGTACACCGTGATAAGGCGTATGAGTGGGGAAAACGTCTTTGTGAAAAACTCCGTGAATTATTACCAAGACAACAATTTGACATAGCGATTCAAGCGGCAATTGGACAAAAAATCATTGCTCGTGAGACAGTGAAGGCATTAAGAAAAGACGTAACAGCAAAATGTTACGGTGGTGATATTTCCAGAAAACGTAAATTATTGGATAAACAAAAGAAAGGTAAAAAACGCATGAGACAAGTTGGAAATGTAGAGATTCCACAGTCGGCGTTTATGGCGGTTTTGAAATTGGATTAAAACAAAAAGCGGATTCAAAACATAAATAGTATCTTAATTTTTTATTCATTCAACAACCTAAATTGTTTTTGGGATAATCGACGGTATTGACTAATTTTACAGCCACACTAACCTTCGGAAATATTCCGTTATTTACTGCCCATGCGTACTTTGTTAGATTTTGAAAAACCGATTGCAGACCTCGAAACCAAATTGGTGGAGATGAAAAAATTAGCAATCGATAACAATGTTGATGTTTCAGTAGCGGTTTCACAATTAGAAACCAGTATTGAAGAACTTAAAAAAGAAACTTTCACAAACCTCACCCGCTGGCAAAGAGTACAGCTTTCACGCCACCCCGAACGTCCATATACACTTGATTATATTGAACAAATGTGTGACGAGTTTATCGAAATTTTCGGAGATCGAACCGTAGGAGATGATAAAGCGATGGTAGGCGGTTTTGGAAAAATAGGCGACCAAACCATCATGTTTGTCGGTCAGCAAAAAGGTAGAAATACCAAACAACGACAATTGCGAAACTTCGGAATGCCAAATCCAGAGGGCTATCGTAAAGCTCTACGCTTAATGAAGATGGCTGAAAAATTCGGTAAACCTATCGTTACTTTGATAGATACCCCAGGAGCTTTCCCTGGTTTAGAAGCGGAGGAACGTGGTCAGGGAGAGGCAATTGCAAGGAATATACGTGATATGTTCATGTTAAAAGTACCAGTTATTTGTATCATCATTGGAGAGGGTGCATCTGGGGGTGCATTAGGAATAGCAATTGGGGATAAGGTCTTAATGTTAGAGAATTCTTGGTATTCAGTTATTTCTCCCGAAAATTGTTCAACGATACTTTGGAGAACTTGGGATTTTAAAGAACAAGCAGCCGAAGCATTAAAACTCACCGCACTGGATATGAAAGGAAATGGTTTAGTGGATGGAATTATCTCAGAGCCACTCGGTGGAGCTCATTTGAACCCAACACTTTCAATCGAAATTGTAAAAAGAACAATTATTGATACCATCAAAGAACTCCAACAAATCTCACCCGAGCAAAGAATCAATCAACGAATTGAAAAATTTAGTGCAATGGGGGTTTTTAATTAGAAATTGAGTCATATATAAATGATTGTGAAAAAGGTCGTTATCTTACAAAAAGATAACGACCTTTTTGATTTAGTTCTACCTCTGTAATCTGCCCTAACTCCCCTTTCCTTGTTTTCGATTCTCTGACAATTTCATGGATAATCATTTGTAGAATCGTATTACATACGTTCTTGGATTTCTATATTTTGTTGAAAACTTATCTATCACAAATCTGAAAATCAACTGAATAGAAACAAGTACTCTATAAACAAATTAAAATTTGAGTAGAAAAAAAATAGGTCTGGCTTTTTGAATAAAATACAATTTAACCAAAAAATATTTATAAAAGTGGTAGCTATTAATTTTCAAAAATATGAAGAATATTGTTCAGATGATTTTATGAATGACCACTATTTCACTGAGTGGATACAGAAACCCTATAACTCAAACCTATCACATTTTTGGGAAACGTTTATCGAACACTATCCTGAAAAAGAATTTGAAATTACGATAGCACGTCAACAATTATTAAATTCCCAAAATCAATTATCTCAATCAGAACAAAATGATCTTTGGCATCAAATTAATTTAACCATTTCAAATACTTAAACACAAATCCCACAATTTTCAATTCAATCAAATAAATTATGAGCATGAAATCTTTACTAAAATCAGGAAAAACAGTTGCTTGGGCATTTTGCTTAATGCTTACTGTTCTTTCTTTTTCTGGTTTCGGACAACAATCCGTCTCAGGAAAAATTACTTCTTCGGAAGATAGTCAGGGAATCCCTGGCGTGAGTGTAGTTGTAAAAGGTACTAATAAAGGTACTACTTCAGATGCTTCGGGAAATTATAAAATTGATGTCCCAAGCAAAGCAAAATTGTCTTTTTCTGCCATTGGTTTTATTTCACAAGAGGTTGAAGTTGGTTCAAAATCGACTATTAATCTTACCATGACTTCTGATGTGCAGTCGCTGAATGAAGTTGTAGTAGTTGGTTATGGAACTCAGAAAAAGAGCCAATTGACGGGGGCAATTTCTTCTGTTACAGCCAAGCAAATTACTGAAATGCCCATCACAAACCTCGGACAAGCCATTCAGGGTCGTATTGCGGGGGTTGATGTGGCACAATCAGGTAGTAAACCAGGAGCGACTCCAAACATTTTGATTCGTGGTCGTCGTTCATTTAATGCAGGAAATAATCCTCTTTATGTAGTTGATGGAATACCAATGACAGGTGATAGAAATGAATTGGCAAATAATCGCCCATTTGATTTTGCTTCTGGGGGATATGAGGACATAAATCCAAATGATGTTCAATCTTTGGAAGTATTAAAGGATGCTTCTGCGGCTGCCATCTACGGAGCGAGAGGGGCAAATGGTGTAATTTTGATTACTACCAAAAGAGGAAATACCAAAGGAAAAACTACTGTTACGTATGATAATTTCTTCGGAACAAGTAAAGTATTAGACAAAATCAACCTTTTCAGCGGTTCTGAGTTTGCAGAGTATGTACGTGAAGCCTATCGTGCTACGGGTGGGTATAAAGATGCCAATGGAAATGCTGTACCAACGGGTGTAGCCGATGCTTTTGCGGATTCAAAAGTTGCGGTTTTGGGTGGAGACCCTGCCGTTGCCGATGGTATTGCCAATAACAGAAATACCGATTGGCAATCTTTAATGTTGAAAACAGGCTTTACCCAAAATCATACCTTGGGAGTTCAAGGCGGCAACGAGAAAACCCAATTCTATGTTTCGGGAGGTTATTATGTGGATAAAGGTATTTCGGAAGGATTAGATTTTTCTCGTTATTCTTTTAGAGCAAATATTGACCATCAATTTAATAAAACTTTCAAAATTGGGGTTTCGTCATACATGATGAATAGTGTAAGAAACGGTGCCAGTTTGAATCCTTATGGCTTTTCTTTACAACAGAATCCATTAGCAAACCCTTACAATGCGGATGGAAGCATCAAATTTGCTCCAACAAACGATGCTCTATTAACGAACCCATTATCGGAAATTGTACCAGGGGCTCAGGTGGATGAGATTAAGAAATATCGTATTTTTAATAGTATCAACGTGGAAGCAAAAATCATGGAAGGATTGACTTATAAAGTTAATTTTGGACCAGATTTTACGGTTGCTCGTAATGGACGCTTTGTGGGTGCTTTTACAAATCTCAATAAAGGTGGAAGCAACTTCGCCTCAGCCAATAATCAATTTGGGTTTAACTGGACGCTTGAAAATATTATTAATTACAATAAAACTTTCAAAGGTGGTCACAGCATCAACTTTACCGCTTTACAGTCTATTCAAAAGGAAAATTTTGAGTATAATAGTGTATCAAATTCGGGTATTCCAGTTGAGTCTCAACAGTTTTTTAGCCTTGGAACAACCAGTGGAACGAACATCGTACCAAATAGTAGCTTGATTCAGTGGACGATTAACTCTTACATGGGTCGTATCAACTATGATTATAAAGATAAATATTTGGTAACTGCTACATTGCGTAGAGACGGTTCGAGTAAATTTGGTGAAAACGTAAAATATGGTAATTTCCCAGGCGTTGCCTTAGCTTGGAATATCAGTAATGAATCTTTTATGAAGGAAATTACTGCCATTGACCAATTGAAACTTAGAGCAAGTATCGGAACTGTTGGAAATCAAGGCGTTGTGCCTTACCAAACCCAAGGACAGTTGAGACGTACTGCCTACGCATGGGGAACGACCCCTGCATTTGGTTATCGTCCAAGTACTATTGGAAATCCTGATTTGAAATGGGAAACTTCAACTTCTAAAAATATTGGTTTAGATTTCTCAGCTTGGAGAGGAAGAGTCTCTGGTTCGTTAGAATTATACCAAACCAATACCACCGATTTACTTTTATCTGACTTTTTGCCGACTTCAATCGGATTTGAGGCAGTAACTCGCAACGTAGGAGAAACGCAAAATTCAGGTATTGAATTAGGCATTACTACAGTCAATGTTGACAAAGGGGGCTTCAAATGGTCTTCTGATATTGTTTTTACAAAAAATACCGAAAAAATTATTTCCTTGTATAACGGTGCAAAAGATGACATCGGTAATAAATGGTTTATTGGTCAGCCACTTTCAGCTATTTTTGATTACAGAAAATTAGGTATCTGGCAGACCAGCGAAGCCGATGCAGCCAAAGCATTAGGTAGTTCGGTAGGTCAAATTAAAATTCAAGATAACAATGGTCGTGATGCAAATGGAAATCTAACAGGTTTACCCGATGGAAAAATCACACAAGATGACAGGGTAATTTTAGGTTCAGATATTCCAAACTGGACGGGAAGTATTACAAATAGATTCAGTTACAAAGGGTTTGATTTGAATTTCATTTTTTATGCTCGTCAAGGACAAACAATCATTAGTGGATTTCACCAAAATTTGAATCAGTTAGCTGGACGTTATCAACAAATGAAAGTGGATTATTGGACACCAAATAATCCAACGAATGAATTTCCACAACCAAAATCTAACCAAGAGTTTCCAGTAAATAATGGAGCGATTATTAATTTTGATGGTTCGTTTGTGAAACTTCGTAATATCAATTTTGGGTATGCAGTTCCACAAAAAATTGCGAAATCAATTGGTTTGGAGTCTTTGAGATTATTCACCAGTATTCAGCAACCCTTTATTTGGTCAACTTATCGTTCAAAATACAACGGTGTTGATCCAGAGACTGCGGGAAATACAGTAGAGAGAAATGTTACGCCCGCTACAACCATTACAACATTTGGTTTGAATGCTAAATTCTAAACGAGATAAGATTTTAGATTGTCCTTTATTTACAGAAAATCAATTGAGCGAATTTTTATAAATCCGTTCTGATATAAAAAATAAAAAAATGAAAAGAATATATTTTAATTTAAAAAAATCAATTGCACTGATGAGCTTTGGGGTTTTTATGCTCATTAGTCAATCTTGTTCAGACTTTCTGAAAGAAGAAATAGTATCGGGTGTTGGCAATGATTATATCAACACACCTGCTGGGTTTAATGCAGCTATAAACTCTGCTTATGCCTCTTTGAGGGGTTATTATGGAACTCAAATGGGTTTGACCGTTACGGAATACGGAACAGATTTATACGCCACAGGTGCCGATGGAGGGTACAAAGGTTTTCACTTTTATGATTCACAATTAAATTCACAAGTCGATTGGTTAAAATTGATTTGGGATGAATTATACCGTGGAATCAATACCTGCAATGCTGTTATTGAAAGAGCTCCAAAGGCAACGGGTCTCACTGATGCTTTGAAGAAGCAACGAGTAGCCGAAATGAAATTTTTGAGAGGGCATTATTATTTTTTATTATTTCAACAATTTGGCGGTGTAGATTTGAGATTAACCGAGACATTAGCACCAACCAAAATCACAAAGAGGGCAACCGATGCGGAAATGTACACTGCTATCCTCGCTGACCTCGAAGGTGCTTTGCCAGACTTGGAAAACAAAGCCAAATCGTCAGATTATGGTCGTGCGACCAAAGCAGCGGCAGAACATTTATTAGCTCGGGTTTATTTAGCAAAAGCAAATTCCACAGTGAAAGCACCTGATGATTATTCAAAAGCGGCTACTTATGCACAGAATGTTATTTCAAATTATGGTTTCAAATTATTGCCAGATTTTGCGAGTGTTTTTGCCCAAGGTGCAGGAGAAATTAACGATGAAGTAATTTTTGCGGTTCAATATACTACTGACCCAGCTACAAACTTAGCCCCAGACCCTCTGAATAATGCACAACCCAGTGGAGATGGTAACACACAGGGTAATAACTTGCACCTATTTTTTGGAATGCAATATGATACACAAGCGGGTATGACAAGAGATATTTTTTATGACCGTCCGTTCAAACGTTTACGTCCAACTAAATATTGTTTAGAAACAGTATTTGGTGAGCGTGTGAATGATTCTCGTTACAAAAAATCTTTTAGAGATACTTGGTTGAGTAATTTACCCGGAACATACAATACAGCTTTTGATGCTTCAAAGGCAAAAGTAACCTTCAAAGCAGGAGATACGGCAATTTTTATTCCTGGTTTTGAAATGTCGTTAGCTGAAAGAGCAAAAAGACCATATCAGGTCTTAGTGCCAAGTGCTTACAACGAAGCATTGTTCCCAACTTTGGTAAAATTTATGGACCCGCTTCGTCCTGACAGAACGTATGCTCCTGGTAGTCGTGATTTCTTGGCTTTCCGTTTGGCAGATACTTATTTGATGTTGGCGGAAGCTCAATTATTCTTAAATAAAATTCCAGAAGCAACTGCGGCGGTTAATGCGGTTCGTACACGTGCAGCATTCCCGGGCAAAGCGGCGGCTATGCAAATTACACCCGCCCAAATGACTTTTGATTTCTTGATGGATGAAAGAGGACGTGAATTGGCAGGTGAGCAAATCCGTTGGATGGACTTAAAACGTTGGGGTAAATTGGTAGAAAGAGTAAAATTAGCCAATCCACAAGCGGCTGGAAACGTGAAAGAGATTCATAATTTAAGACCAATTCCTCAAGCACAAATTGATAGAACAGATGGTGGAGCGGCTTCGTTTCCACAGAATCCTGGATATTGATTTAGAGGATAGTTAATAGAGAATAATTAATAGAAAGTAGGAAGAACAAATTAATTGATAATATTAATGTTGAAAAAATCGTAGGGGCGTATTGCATACGCCCACATTCTGACAATTTGGGCGTATGCGATACGCCCATACATGATATCAAATAATTTATTCTCGATACTAAAAAAGGCTTGTAAATCAGCGGATTTATAAGCCTTTTTTAGTGGGTTTCAAAAACTATTAATTGTTAATTCTTAACTGTCAATTAACTCAACCTATCCCTAAAACTCTCATACCCAAAAGATTTCACTAAATCAAAAGTATCATCTTCTCGCCAAATACCAATTGAAGGCAAATTTACTCCGTTGAAAGTTGTTGTCTTTACCATCGTGTAATGAATCATATCATCAAAAACAATTGAATCTCCAATTTGTAAAGGTTTATCAAAAGAATAATCTCCGTAAAAATCTCCTGCCAAACACGTCATTCCTCCAAAACGATAGGTTGGTTTTCCAGCAATAGGTTCGTGGTATGCTCCGAGAATAGTTGGTTTGTAAGGCATTTCTAAGGTATCAGGCATATGAGCCGCAAAACTAATATCCAAAATTGCTACCTCAATTCCCTGAGAATCAATGATATCCAAAACAGTAGAAGTTAAATACCCCGTTCTCCAACCAACCGCCGAACCTGGCTCCATGATAATTTTCAAGTTTGGAAAACGAGACTTTAAGCCTTTCAGAACTGAAATTAAATGTTCTGGTTCGTAATCAGCCCGAGTGATTAAATGCCCTCCGCCCAAATTTAACCATTTTGCTTGTTTCAATAAATCGCCAAAACGTTCTTCGATGGCTTGAAGCGTTCTTTCCAATGTATAAGAATCATTCTCACACAAGGTATGTGAGTGCAAGCCTTCTATACCTTCGGGTAAAGTGTCACCCAACTGATTGCGAGTAATGCCCAGACGAGACCCTGCAATACAGGGATTGTACATATCTGTCTCAACCTCAGAGTATTGCGGATTTATTCTTAGTCCACAACTAACCCCACCAGCAATAGCTCGTTCCTTAAATTTATTGAATTGATTTAAAGAATTAAAAGAAATATGGTTTGAATAGTTCAATAATTCATCAAATTCTGAGTCTAAATAGGCAGGTGAATAGACGTGGGTTTTAGAACCCATTTCTTCAAAACCCAAACGAGCTTCGTTCAATGAACTTGCAGTTGAGCCAGCCAAATATTGTTTCACCATCGGAAAAGTCGAGAACATCGAAAAGCCTTTCAAAGCACAAATTATTTCGATTCCCGCTTGTTCTTGGACGTATTTTAGGAGTTCAAGATTTTTGCGTAACAGTCTTTCTTCCAAGACGTAACAAGGGGATGGTATTTTTGAGAAATCTATCATTGAATAATTTTTAAACACAAAAGAATCAAAAGTCAACAAAGTTTATTTTCAAAAAAACTCTTGTTTTCTTTTGATTCTTTTGTGGTAAGAAAAACAAATTTTAATATTGATGCGGAAGAACTCCGTTTATTTCTTCATGCCACGGCAAACCATGAATATTCAACATTGCCATAAATGGATCTGGATTCATTTCTTCACAATTCCAAACGCCTGGTTTCATCCATTCACCCGTTATCATCATCATAGCTCCAATCATCGCAGGTACGCCCGTAGTGTAGCTAACTCCCTGAGCCTGAACCTCTTTCCAACAATCTTGGTGTTTGCAATTATTCCATACGTAGTAAGTTTTATCCTTTCCGTCTTTGATACCTTTTATCTGACAACCAATTGAAGTTTCACCAGAATAATTCTCTCCCAAAGTCCCAGGTTCTGGTAAAACTGCCTTCAAAAACTCCAAAGGAACGATGTCCATACCCTGAAATTTGATGGGTTTGATGGAGGTCATTCCAACGTTTTCCAATACATTCAAGTGTGTAATATATTGTTGTCCGAAAGTCATCCAGAATCTTGCACGTTTCAAAGTTGGAAAGTTTTTAACCAAAGATTCCAATTCTTCGTGATACAAAACATATGATTCTTTTGGACCAATTCCTGGGTAATCAATTGGTTTGTGTTGCGACATGGCTTCAATTTCTACCCACTCACCATTTTCCCAATATTTTCCTTTTTGCGTAATCTCACGAATGTTGATTTCTGGATTAAAATTAGTAGCAAAAGCCTTTCCGTGGTCACCAGCATTACAATCTATGATGTCAAGGTAGTGCATTTCGTCAAAATGGTGTTTATTGGCATAAGCCGTAAACACTTGCGTAACGCCTGGGTCAAAACCACAGCCCAGCAATGCCATTAAGCCTTTTTCTTTAAAACGCTCCTGATAAGCCCATTGCCAAGAATATTCAAATTTCGCCACATCCTTGGGTTCATAATTGGCAGTATCCATGTAGTGGATTTCTGTTTCCAAACAAGCATCCATAATGGTTAAATCTTGGTAAGGAAGAGCCACATTTATAATCATGAAGGGCTTAACTTTGTTGATAAGTGCCACTAATTCAGACACATTATCGGCATCCACTTGGGCAGTTTGTACCTTCGTTGGCAAGCCAATTTTGGCACATTCTTCTGCAATCGCATCACACTTACGTAGCGTACGACTCGCCAATACTACTTCTGAAAACACATCGGGATTCATGGCACATTTTTTCACTACTACATTTCCAACGCCCCCTGCACCTATGATTAATACTTTCTTTGACATTTTATAAATTGTTATCTGTTGATTTTCTAAAATTAAAGTCTGCAAAATTAATATAAATTCTGTAATAAAATACGCCTAAAATTAGGGTATAAATTTATTTTGAAACAAAAAAAGAGAGGCTAAGTGATTTAGTCTCTCTTTTATGATTTTTAGGAATTCTAATAATATTTTTCTGTAACTAAATAATTCTTCACATAATCAGCAACGCCTTCTTCGAGTGTATGAAAAGGTCGTTCGTAACCAATAGACTTTAATTTAGACATATTGGCTTCTGTGAAATATTGATACTTATCTCTGATGTCTTCGGGTGTATCCACAAAAGAGATAACTTCCTCATTTTCAAGCGATTTAAAAGTATTTTTAACTAAATCTAAGAATGTACGTGCTTTGCCTGAACCTAAATTGTAAATACCAGAATTACGGCGATGGTGCATCAAAAACATACAAACCTCTACAACATCTTTTACATACACAAAATCTCTCATTTGCTCCCCATCCTTAAAATCTGGATTGTGAGAACGAAATAATTTCATGCCACCCGTGTTTTTGATTTGGTTAAAAGTATGCCAAATCACCGAAGCCATGCGTCCTTTATGAAATTCGTTTGGACCGTAAACATTAAAGAACTTCAAACCCGCCCAAAAGAAAGGTTGCTCTTCTTGTTTCAAAGCCCAAATGTCAAAATCATTTTTAGAATCTCCATAAGGATTCAGTGGTTTCAATTGCGGAATCAAAGACTCGTTATCATCATAGCCATTCTCACCTAATCCATAAGTTGCTGCCGAAGAAGCATAAACCAATGGAATTTGATAATCGTGACATTTTTTCCAGATTTTTTTTGAATAATTGAGATTCAATTTATTGAAAATCTCAACGTCAAACTCCGTTGTATCTGTTCTTGCTCCGATGTGAAAACAAAACTCAACCTCTTGATTATTAGCTTCTAACCATTCAAAAAAATGTTCTCTTTCTACTCTTTCTTGGATTTTTTTGCCGTCAAGATTTTTATTTTTCTGTTCATCAGAAAAATCATCAACTGCGATTATGTAATTGAAATTGTCCTGATTTAATCTCTGAATTAGGCAACTTCCGATAAACCCTGCGGCACCCGTAACAATAATCATAAAGAAGTGGAATAAAATTGTATTTATGCGTGTTAGGTAATTGTAAAAAACTCTCAAAATTATCATTAAGTTTTGACTAAAACACTACACGATATTTTGAAAAAATATAAATTTTCTAAGAATTTATAAGTATTTCTACTTGTAAAGTGATATTGTTCAACCTAAAATACAATAAATTAAACAAATTCTTAGTTTTGACATAAAAATTGAGAACACGCTTTTTGATTCATTAAAATATATTATTTTTTTGAGAATTGAAAAGATTGTAATTTTGTAAAATCATTGAGAAATCTCTCAAATACTATCAATAATTTATGGGTTTTGTTGCTAATGTTTTCCCAACAAAGCCTTCACATTTAAACACTGAAAACAATGGTTTACGTAAGTCGTAAAGAACATTTCAACGCCGCTCACAGGCTCTACAATCCAAACTGGACAGAGGAAAAGAATCGTGAAGTTTTTGGACCATGCTCAAATATCAATTGGCACGGGCATAATTTTGAACTCATCGTTACTGTCAAAGGAAGTCCTGACCCTGATACTGGTTTTGTCATCGACCTCAAAGTTTTGGGAGACATTATTAAGCAAGAAATCATCGAAAAGGTTGATCATAAAAACCTAAATCTCGATGTAGATTTCATGCAAGGCAAAATGGCAAGTTGTGAGATTTTTATCATGGAAATCTGGAAAATCCTTGCTCCACAAGTAGAAATCTCTTCAAAAACTGCCAAATTACACAGTCTGCAATTATTTGAAACGCAGAAAAATTTTGTTGAATATTTTGGCGAATAAGTAATTAAAGAACCCGTTAAATCTTTCTGGTTTTATTTAACGCTGGCTGGTTTCAAAACTCAGTCAGCGTTTGTATTTTAACTGATTATGGATGAAAGAATCAAAAATAAACCCTATTTTCGAGTAATGATTTATCCTAATCTCAAATACTCATGAAAAAACTGTTATTTCTCCTTTTCGTTTTATTACAATTTTCTTCAAAAAATTTCGCTCAAAAACCTTCCGATGCCGTCGTAAATCTTCGTTGGAAAGCTGAGTGGATTGCTCCTCAAAATGTTAGTTTGAAAGATTTTGGTGTTTATCATTTCAGAAAGAATTTTGACCTTACTCAAAAGCCTAACTCCTTCATTATCAACGTCTCAGGTGATAATCGTTATCGGGTTTTTGTGAATGGAAATTACGTTGGTGCAGGTCCTGCCCGCAGTGATTTAATGCACTGGAATTTTGATACTTATGATATTGCCCCATACCTTCAACAAGGTAAAAATACCATTGCTGCCGTAGTCTGGAATTTTGGAAAAGATATGCCTTGGGCTCAAATGAGCAACAAAACGTGTTTTATTTTGCAGGGAAATTCGCCAGCCGAAGAGATAGTCAATACCAACAAAACGTGGAAAGTTACCCAAAATAATGCTTACAAAGCCCTGCCAGTAGATGGGGCAAAATTGTGGACGTTTATCGTAGTAGGTTGTGGCGAAGATGTGGATGCTTCAAAATACCCTTTCGGTTGGGAGAAAACGGATTTTGATGATAAAACATGGACAATTCCTCAGTCGTTTGAGAATGGACATCCTACTGGCGTTGGGTCGGGTGCAGAGTGGCATTTAGTACCCCGCACCATTCCTCAAATGGAAGAAGTTTATCAGCCCATTAAAGAGATTAGGCGTTTTTCTAACATTGCGGATGAATTAGTAAACGACAAATGGCTTAAAGGTACAGGCACTTTTACGATTCCTGCCAATACCAAAACCACGATTCTTCTTGACCAAACTTTTGAAACCGTCGCCTATCCCGAAATGACCGTGAGCGGAGGCAAAGGCTCATCTATTCAGTTTACTTATGCTGAGGCATTGGTCAATGACAAACGACAAAAAGGTAATCGTAACGAAATATCAGGGCGTAAAATAATGGGGAATGTAGATATTTTTAGACCCGATGGAGTTGCCAAAAGAACTTTTAAACCCTTGTGGTTCAGAACGTTCCGCTATATTGAATTAGAAATTGAGACAAAATCAGAACCTCTGACTATTAACTCATTTTACGGACTAAAAACGGGTTATCCTTTTGAAGAAAAAGCCTCTTTTTCGAGTAAAGACGACCAATCTATGACTAATATCTGGAAAGTGGGTTGGCAAACCGCCCGACTTTGTGCTGGTGAAACTTATTTCGATTGTCCTTATTACGAGCAACTCCAATACACGGGCGACACTCGCATCCAGTCGCTCATTTCGTTATACGTATCGGGTGATGACCGCCTCATGCGTAAGGCTTTGATGGATTTTGACAACTCCACAATCTCAGAGGGATTAACCCAAAGTCGTTATCCTTCAAACACCACTCAAATCATCCCAACGTTTTCATTATTCTGGGTATCAATGACTTACGATTATTGGATGCACCGTAAAGATGATAAGTTTGTAGCTTCGCTTTTGCCAAATATTGAAAAGGTTTTGGCTTGGTACGAACGAAAACTCGACCCCAAGAAAAATATGTTAGGACCTCTCAACTGGTGGCAGTTTGTGGACTGGGCAAAGCCGTGGCTTTGGGACGAGAAAGCCAATATTGGTGGAATTCCAGAAGGTTCAACGAAGGGTGGTTCGTCTATTATTTCATTTCAATATGCTTATACGCTACGTCAGGCATCGGCCATTTTTGAGACTTATGGACAAAAAGATAAAGCAGTTTATTACAAAACATTGGCGGATTTAATCTCAAAATCGACCTATGAATCATGTTATGATGCAACCAGAGTAGAAGTGGCAGACACACCCGACAAAAAGATATTTAGCCAACATGCTAACATTTTTGCATTGCTTTCTAATAGCGTTCCAAAGGCAAATGAAAAGGCAATCATGGAAAAAGTTTTGACGGACAATTCCTTGATTCAGACGACTTTTTACTTTAAATTTTACCTTACCCAAGCCCTCAAAAAAGTAGGTATGGGCGAACGTTATCATTCGACTTTGCAACCGTGGAGAGAGATGATAAACATGGGATTGACCACTTTTGCCGAACAACCAGAACCCACTCGTTCGGACTGTCATGCGTGGTCAGCATCACCAAATTATGATTTTTTAGCAACGATTTGTGGTATCATGCCCGATGCCCCAAGTTTTGAAGAAGTGCTTATACAACCCTCTTTGGGCATTTTGAACGATGCAGAAGGAAAAATGCCACACCCAAAAGGCGAAATAAAAGTGAGTGTGAAACGAAAAGGTAAATCAGGAATTGAAGGAGAAGTTACTTTGCCAGAGAATACCAAAGGGCGTTTTGTTTGGAATGGAAAGACCTTGCCTTTGAAGGGTGGGAAACAGAGTGTTTCGTTGGATTAGTTTTATTTAACCGCAAAGACGTTAAGACGCAAGGATTTCTATGCGACTTAGCCTCCTTGCGGTAAGAATTATCACAATGATTTTATGAAAAAAGATTAATCTTGAAACAAAGCCACCAATCCCACCACAGGTCCAATCGCTAAAAAAGCATACAAATATTCAGCTTGAACATGGTTGGAAATGACATTGATAAATTGAATACTAATAATGGTGATGGCGAATCCGATGCAGTTTACAATCGTCAAAGATGTACCTCTGGATGCTTCTGGGGCATTTTGGGCTACTAAGGTTGAGAATAAAGGTGAATCTGCAACAACTACCATTCCCCAAAAAAACAGAAAAATCAACAGGAAGTTTACAGAACTTTGAGATAAAAATAAAGGGGAAAGTAAACAGCAAATACAGGAAGCCGATAAAGCAAAAGTAGCAATATTTTTAGGCTTAAATCTTTCAGAAAATTGTCCGCTCAATACACAAGCCACTGAACCCGAAGCAATAATGAGAAATGAAAAAAGCGAAATGTTTAAGTCAATATCGGGAAATTGATTTTTGTAAAACTTTAACATCACAGGCACAAAAGCCCAAAATGCGTACAATTCCCACATATGTCCGAAATACCCGAAGGCGGCAGCTTGAAATTTCTTGTTTTTGAAAACTGTAAAAAAGGTATTGAATTGTAATTGCTGCCCTACTTTTCGATAAGGTCCGTCGGGAACGAAGACGTACATGATTGTTCCGCCCAAAAATGACAAAATGGAAGTACCATAAATGACGTACTGATAAGGAAAATTAGTGGTATAATTTTTCAACAAATACGGAAAAGCCGTACCCAAAACCAAAGCTCCAACCAAAAATCCCAAAGATTTCCCTAAGCCTTTTTGGTAATAATCCGAAGCAATTTTCATCCCGATTGGATAAATTCCTGCCAAGAAAAAACCTGTTAAGAACCTAAAAATCAGAATACTAAGAATGTTTATTCCCTCAAAACTTATCACAATATTGAAAATTCCTGCCAAAATAGCACTCACTAAAAACACCAAAGAAGGCGAAAAACGGTCTGAGATAGTCAGCACCGCAAAAGTCAATGTACCTGTGATGAAACCAAACTGGATGGCACTTGTAATGTGAGCTAAAAAGCTATTTTCCAACTGTAAATTGGAAATGATTTCGGGCATAATGGCATTGCCCGCAAACCAAAGCGAAGTACAGAAAAATTGAGAGATGACAATAGTGGTGAGAGTTTTGTTCATGCAAGTATTTTAAATTTCCTTTTTGACATTCGCTCTCGTTATCAAAACAACGGCAGAAATGATAATCCCGCCCGCCAAAAGCATCATGGGGTGCAATTTTTCACCTGCAAACAATGCTCCCAAAATCATAGCAACCAACGGATTCACATACGTATAAGTAGCCACAAGTGTAGGTGGTGCAACTTTCGACAACCACCCAAAAACTAAAAAGCCAATCACCGAACCAAATATAAGTAAATAGAAGAATGATAAAAAGGCTTTGGTAGTAACGGCTTCAACATGAAAGTTATCAAAATCACCATAAAAGAAGCTGAAAATCAGCGACATACATCCTGCAACAAACATTTGAGTCCCCGCAATTTGTGAAGCATTATATTCATTGACCTCCGCTTTTTTCATTATCACGACTCCAATATCCCAACTGAATACAGCGATAAAAAGGAACAATATTCCCAATAAATAATACTGTTCAGTACCTTTAATTGCCAATGATTTTAGGCTCATCAATATTCCAACGCCAACTAATCCTAAAATCGAACCCAAAATTACTTTCGTAGTAGGTTTTTCTTTCGTCAAATTCCAGAGCAACAATACCAAAATAATAGGACTCAGGGCGGCAAATAAAGCTGAATAACTCGAAGGAATCCAACGGGCTGCACTGGTAGTGAGTCCGTTGCCAACCGTAAGCATAAAAAATCCAGACAAAGCCGAGGCAATCAACATTTTACGACTTGGTTTTTGGTATTTTTTAGACAGAATGGCAAATATTAAAAGAATTGACCCAGCTCCAAAAAAACGAAGCCCCGAAGCCAAAAAAGGCGGTACACTCTCCACTACAAACCGAATTCCGAGATAAGTAGAACCCCAAATGATGTAAAGCGTTATTAGCCCTGCCCAGATTTTTAGCGGTTGATTTTGATTATTCATGGTGCAAAATTGGGGAATTTTTACGATATTTAAAGTGAAATTTTTACTCAAATAAAATAATCGCTTATGACAACCCTCACCATCAACGATGAAAGTGCGATTGGTACGATTATCAATCAGTTTTCAATGAAAGTTGAACACGAAAACATCACCGTAAAAGACCTCATTGAGGCACGAGTTTACCATGAAGTGGAAGAATACAATAATCGTCTTCCCGAAGTTTTTAATGGATTAGTTCAACCTTCTTACGCAGAGAAAGTATTGAACGGTTTTAAACTTAAAGAAAAAAGAAAAATTGACCCCGAAAACCAACTGTACATTGCCTTAGATGCTTTTCAGAAAAATGGTTATTTTATCTTGATAGACAACAGGCAAGCGGAAGATTTGGGTGAAGAAGTATTGGTAAGTGCTTCAACCATAGTGAGTTTTGTAAAATTGACGGCTTTGGTGGGTGGATAATCATATCGTTTAAATTTTAAAACTGTAAAAAATATGTTCGATAAAATCATTAACACTTTTTTTGGAAAAAGTGAATCTGTTAAAAAAGATTTAGAAATTGTAGAATTAGTTAATCTACTTGAAATAGAGGCTATAAATGCAGGTTGGAAGTATGGAGTGACTAAGTTAGGTGAAAATAGTATTTATAAAATTATAAAAAGTAAAACCCCAGAGTTCAAAGCTACATTATTAGTATATCTTTTGACTGAGATTTCATACTTTGGAAATGATATAGGGTCGTATGCAAAAAAATGGAATAGCATGACTATTACTGAAAGAAATAAGTTTAGTATTAAAGGGGCAATAACAGACCTTCTATGGAAAGGAAAATTAAATTTCACAGATTCACAAATAATTGAGTGTTTAAATCTCTACAAAAATTATTTTGTTTCTACAAATTTTTCATTAAAATCATTCATAAAAAATGTAAAATCTATTTCGTTAGAAAAAGAACTTACAACCGAGATTTTGCAGAAGTTTAAAAAATTGTACAATGAATTGAACAAAAGAAATTATGGATATGCACAAGAAAAAATAGCTTTAAAAGAACTACTTTTTCCAAATAAAGATAATGATTTAAAACCAGTTTTTGCTGACGATAAAGATGAAGTAGGTAGAAATATTAATTCATTTATATCTTCTTTAAATTCAGACGAAAAGGCAAATGTATATGAATTATTAGGATTATTGAAAAACGCCAATGCTTCTAAACCAACGAATAAATATATTAAAGACTGATGTTACGCAAGTTTCTCCTGACGTAGTTATTTGATACTGATTATCTTTGTCTATGGAAAAGTTGTTA
This sequence comes from Cytophagales bacterium, assembly GCA_013298125.1. Taxonomy (GTDB): domain Bacteria; phylum Bacteroidota; class Bacteroidia; order Cytophagales; family Spirosomataceae; genus Arcicella. The sequence goes on from JAAFJP010000029.1 coordinate 85,662, forward strand.
GATTTTTACACAGACTATTTGATTAGTAGCACTTCACAGACAAGTGCTACGGGTT
>JAAFJP010000003.1 GCA_013298125.1 Cytophagales bacterium
TAAAACAGCTAAAAGACGGTTTAAAATCCAACTCGACGAATACATCACAGCTCTAATTGTGGAGGCTTGTGGTGGTGATTCTTCTAAGTGGAAATTCGGATAACTAACTTCCGAACACCCGTAGTTGGAAACCTGTCAGTCGGTTAAATAACAGGTTGGAAACCTGTCCTACTTGAGAAAATGCAAAGCGAAAAAACACCTTCGAATGTACTCGTGACTAAATCAATCAACTCCAAGAGGGCGTTAGCTATACGCTCTTTTAATTTCCTGGAAATCTCACTGTAAAAGAGCGTATAGCTAACTTGCCCTCACAGTAAAGATTGAGTTAGTGATGCTGGTATAGTCATGTTTCACGAACGACGAAACATCGTTCCTTCCTTTCGGAATGCAAGGTTTTTGTGTTTTTCGCTTTGCGGTTGCAAATTAATTGATTATTTGTACTTAACAAATATTTTGTAAAGTTACTTTTTAGTTAAGTAGTTACTAAGTTTAATAGAGTCCTCAATACCAATATACACCCAAGGTTTTTCTGTCATAAAAGTATGACGTTTCCATAAAATGTTAGCTTTTTCCCAATCCATCATTCGATGAAAAATAAATAAAAAATAATTATTGACGATTGGTTTCAAGATACTTAACTCTCCAAAATCATTTTGATTTTCAAATAAAGTATATACGGTATTTCTTACATTTTCCTCTTTCCAAAATGCTTTTGCTCCATCATTATCCTCATCTAAATACTTTATTTTCACCCAATCTTCAACAAATGAATATAAGGGTAGTACTGAAAATAAAGGGTGTCTATTACTTTTTTCCAATCCTTCGATAGCAAAATTGTACATCTCTTCTCTTGACCCTCCCCATTTATAACTCAAATTTGCAATCATTTTTAAATAAGCCCCAATATGTAGAGGTTCAATAGCAATTGCCTTCTCGTAATATTCCATTTTTGTATCTTTACTTGCACCTTCTCCCATCAATATTTGTAGCATTCTTGTATATGCCTCTGCATGATTTGGATTTAGTTCGATAGCTCTTTGCAATGCTTTCTTTGCTTCATTTAAATAGTCAAAAAACGATGACCATTGACTATCTTTTACTTCATCAGCCAATGCCCCCGAGCGTGCCTCCCATGCAAGAAATATCATATTTGTTCCATAAAAAAGGTTAGCTAAATGAGAGTTTGGCGATTTTTGATGCCATTTTCGTATTTGCTTCGTAAAAGTATAACCCAACGCCATATCATCTAAAATTAGCATTTGGATGTCCCAACTATAAGGTTCAAAGTGTTTTGTAAAAGTCTCAAAATCTGTGATTGTTAACAAGTCTCCAAAAGTTTCTGATACAACAAGTCCCAGGGATGGATCAGGGTTTCTTCTAACATATAGGTTGTTTTTTCCAAATAGGGCTTTAAATATTCTTACTATCATTTGTTTGAAAATTATGGTTTATAATTGTTGATTTTAACTATTTCTTTCTCTGTTTTCAATCCTCAAAGCAATTATATGCTCGCAGGGTCCTTTGAAAAGTTTGTTATGGATATAAAAATCACAGTCGCAAGTAGCTTGGGCGATTCTTTCGTCGTTGTCGATGATTACGGTTGGATTAAAAACTCTATTAGGCGATTTTACAGTGCCTGATAATCGTAATCCGTTCGCTGTTTTTTCTGAAATAAGATTTACTTTTTTCTCCAAAATAAACTTATTTGCCGCCTCTTCTCGTGGATTGTCAAAACGTAATTTATGAATTGGTAAAGGCTCTCTTGATAGTTCACGAATCCGATAAACGCCTTGATTGAGGTCAAAAATCGTCTTGCCCGCTTGTGTGAATGTACCCAATGCACCCAAAACGGTTTTGGTGTCGGTGTTCAATCTTTTGGCGAGGGATTCGGGCTTTTCAAACCAATTTTCTCGAAGGGCATTGTAAATATTTTGAGCCGTAAAACCATCTACTTCTGCCCGAGGAGCCATTAAATCAAAATTACCTGACCTCGACCAGTCATTGGCAGACCAACCCGAAAGTCCGAGTGTGAAGGTCATATCACCCAAGTCTGCCACATAAAAAGAGGGTAAACCCGAACCCGTAAGATGAACCGTAAACTTCTTCGCCATCGGAATTAATCTTTCTAAAATCAACAGCCTTCTACGCCCCCAAATTCTGATGGTTTTTGCTTCGTTTCCATGGTAAATTGAACGAGAACAAATAATTTCTTTATTGAAAGGTTCAAAAAGTAGTGTGATTGGCTCGTTGGGTTTCAGGATAAATTTAATCGAACGTGGACCTTCTTTTTCCTTGAATCGCCTCATTAACAGACAGATGTTGTAAATATCCATCGGGTGCAAATCAAAAGTAGTCATCGGCAAGGTCATTGCGGAACTTACTTGCAAAAAACCACGCACCCAACTATCTGGCAGATCGATTTTTACTTCTTTATAATCGTCTTCGTTGGTTGTTTTTACTTCAAAACCAGAAGGGTCAATCTTGAAATCTGTTTCTTTATAATCTCTTATTTTTTGAAATTCATTGTACAAATTTTGTGAATAATCAATGTTAGTAGTGCCACATTCAAACTCGTTGATTTCTTTGAAAACGTTGTAGTTAGACTCTAATTTGCCATAAGTAGATTCGTCCTGACTAAAACATTCAAAAAATACTTCGTCTGGATGCACTGTAATCACGGGGTCAAGGACAAACCAAGCGTCTCGGTCTTTTTCATAGAGATAATCAAAATATTTTCTTTGAGATTTGTAATACGGACTCAACACACGGTCTTTTTCTTTATAAATTCCTTGCAATTCTTCACGAATCGCCCCCATGCGGTCTTTGGCAGATTGAATATCATACTCAGCCATGTACTCCGAAAGCCAGATTTTTTCTTGCTGTGCTGCCCATTCTTTATAGGCAGTTTTATCTTTGGGTTTGAACCTCATATCCGACACTACGACATCATGCAGAGCAGACATCGCCTCACGGAAAGCCAGTTTTTTATGGAGTTTACCCACGAAAAAAGTAGGCTCACGAAGCGTATCGGGAGCAAAGGACATTCCAACGGAGTTGGCATTGCTGGTGATGGAGCTACTGCCACCGTATTTGTAGTTGAATAGCATAGAGTTGATTTTATTTTTTTGTTAAACTTTCTAACCTACTAATAGCCGTATTCAAGAAGTTCCTTTCTTCAATAAATTCTTTTTCTGCTTTTTTAAAACTTGCTTTGACATCATCTGTTTGATAATAAAAAATACTATTTTGTATTTGATATTCATCAATTTTTTCATAACATTTTTTTAAGTATTTCAAATAATTTTCCTGAGCATTTAATCTTGGTAATAGATCTTTTTTAAAACCTGAAATATATTTTGGGTCATCTCTACTTCTTTTATTGAATATTTCAATAATTTTAAACTTTAAATCATAATATTTTTTGGTATTTTCATTAAAAACTTTTCCGTGATAACGATAAATTTCGATTGAACCATAAATCGAATGGACACCTTGTTTGACTATTCTATCCATTGAATTTAAAAACTGGTTATGTTTATTTAACATCTCAAATTTGTTAAGAGAATCTTTTAAATTAAAACTCAAATCAAATTTTGTATCAGTCTCTTGTGATTCTTTACTTTTCCAATGAGAAAATATAATTGGGTTATCAATAAGTTGCCAAATTGGGTCTAATGGAAAATGGTATTTTGAAAAATAAAATGGGTCTGACATTAAAAATAAATAACTTATTTCGTTGTCAACCTCTCCAGTTTTTTTGTATTTGTAGAAATTGGAATCCCATGTAGGGTCTCCCAAATACCATTTGTTGTTTACTTTATAGACAACCCAAGCGTGAAAAACTTTTTCATTTACTTCATTTAAGAGTTTAGCATAACCAACAATGAAGAAAGACTTTATTCCTGAATGTTCACACAAGGCTGAAAAAAGATATGAATAACCCGCACAAACAGCCTTACGAGTTGATAATGTTGTAGAACAATAATCTATCTTGGGTGTACTGTTAATAATATTTTGATTTATTAACAGTTCAGCACGTAAAGAATCGTAATCAATATTTTTAACAACCCAATCATATATTGCGATAACCTTTAAAGAATCATTGGCTAAACCTTGTGTTATTTGTAACGCTATTTTTTTTGTTTCGGGAGTATCATCGTAAAGAAAATCATTAGATTTGGGATTTATCTGACAAAATCCATTTAACTGATAAATGAACAATGTAAAAAAGGTAAAATAGAATCTTGACATCTTGTTATTGGCTATTTCTAAAATACAATTCATTTTTGAAGATTTCTCTAAATATTAAATAATTTGTTGTTTACCCTTAATAATTAACCCAATTGCAACCACGAACGTAATTAGTGGAAAAGCAAAAACCACTTGGTCTAATGCGATATTTACCAGAGTTACTATAATCGAAATTATGATTAGTAAATATCCAATTTTAATGTTTCGAGAACCTTTCTTTCTAAGTTCAATTTTCAACTCTTCATCTTCAATTTCATTAATATCAAATTCTTGTTTAACTTTTTGAGAAATTTCTTCTTCATCTAACCCTTCTTCTCTTAACGATAAAATATATTTGTATTTAACTTGAAGGCTATCAACCTCTTCGTTCATAAAATCTAAGATATTTACACCCTTACTTTTCAAATCCATTTGGATGCTTTCAATCGACTCCCCTAAATTAATCCTTTCTATAACTATTTCTGAAATTTCAATTTCTGTCAATTCTGATAAAGGTTTTTCAAGAGTTGGGACATGACTTTTTAGATTGTATGCTACCTCAAATTCATCACGACTAATTAGTTCGTTTTGTATTATTGAAATTGTTTCAGGTGCAATCTTTTCTGGATTTTTAGCAATTTTAAGGAGTTCATCCGTAGATAATTGTTTGTAGTGATTGATTAATAATTGAATCGGATTTTCCATGTATTTTAATGTATAAGTTGGATATTACTATTCTGTGATTGATAATAGGTACTTTTATAACTCAAATAAAGCCATTTTTTGATTGATAAAATGTAGTTTTATCAATCATTTCTATAAATCAAACCTCAATTTCCCTTCAAAATATTCCCAAACACCCGATAAAAACCTGTCTGAGCGGCTTCACGGATTTCATCTACGATATAAATCGTCCCTTCTTCTCTTAGGTTTTTAGGAAATTGTACGTGCCAATCTTTGTGATAACCGTCCGAGAGAACTTTTACTCTTAATTTACTACCTTCTTTTACACATTGTACTCGTACGCCTGTGGCATTGGCGGAGGCTGTTTCCAAGACTACCGTATCGCTGACTGTCAATGATTGTGTGCGTTGAGAAGCGGCAATTTTTACGTCTTTAATCGTAGGTACAATGCCCTCTTGTGCCTGAGTGATGGCTTCTTGCTTGGCATCAATACACGCCATTACGCCGTCTGTGGTAACGATGTACAATTTTTCATCGAAATATTGCATCGAAAATGCTGAACCACAACCCGTTGCAAATTTCCAACGACGAGTTCCGTCTGCATCAAAACAGTAGATTGACGAGTAATTATCTCCTGCAAAAACAAACTCACCATTTGGCGATGTCGCACATGAAAAAACAGTATGGTCTGTTTTATAAGTATTGACCAAAGTACCTGTTTTTGAAAATGCTTGTACAGAATTTGCTCCTGTGGCGGCATAAACTTTATCGTTTTCCATCCACCCAAAAAGGACAGCATCGTTGGTTTTTGCTTCCCATTCTATTTTTCCATCGGGACCATTGTAGGCAACAATTCCTTTTGAATCTCCACAAAAAACCTTTCCATAATCATCACATCGCATCATCCATGCTGCCGTGCCTTTTTGTTTATTTGTCCATTGTTCTTCGTCTTCGTAGTTGATTACTGTGGCATTTCCGCCCGCATCCGATACCCCCAAAATTCCGTCATTGATGTCAATCCAGTAGATTTCGATTTTGTCAGAAATCTCGTAAGACAAACGTGGACGCTTGCCCGTGAGGTCATACACATTGCCATCGTCGCAACCTACATATATCCAGTCATTATCCGCCACAATACATTTTACGCCATCTGGTAGCCTTTGGTGAAGTTCCACTTCGCCCGCATGACTCAGGCGGAAAACATCACCGTCTTCGTTGCCAGCCCAACAACTTTTGGCATCAATATAAATCCCGAAGGCAGCCGAACCCGTGTTGAATTTCCATGTGATTGGCAGTTTTTGCTTAACCGTCGATGAATTACTCTGAATCACACGGCGACTGATGGCACGACTTAGGCGTTGTCCCATGACTGCCTCGGCATAGCCTTTCTTGGTTTTTTCTTTTACCTTTTTAGCGGCAAAAGCCAAAGCATCAGCCTCCGAAGTAAAGGCACTCGAAGAAGATTGACCATTGTCGCCAATTCGTCCATAACGAATACTAACCGAAAGTCCATCGACAATTACTTCATAAAATTTATGACTTGAACCTTCGTCTTCTGATAATTCTAAATAAGTTTTTTGCATTTTGTTTTATGGGTTTGTTGGTAAAAAATAGCAAATTGTGATTTTTAGTAGGCTTAAATGGAAACTGTCACAATTTTATCTCTTTAAACTGTATAATTTAGATTTACAAGGTTAAGTATCTCCGATGCTAATTTGTATGATATTTTTTTTCTACAAAGGTTACACTTCTCCGAAGTATAGTTATGACTTCGATTATTTTTTAGGAATTATCATCTATGAACTCACAATATGAAACTTTCTCATTGTTAAAGTAAACCCTTAACGAAGAATCATAAATTACCTTTTTAGTTCCTAATCGAAACGTATGAACTTGGTTATTAACAGATTGCGACTTTGAATAAAAATGTTTGTTGAACTCAATCAAGGAAGTATTTTTATCAATCTTAAAACCATTAATTGTCACGAACCAATTATCTTTAAAATCAACTAAATTTACAGAATAAGGATTGGGATTTTGCTTTAACCAGTTATCTAACAAGTTTTCCGAAACCTCTGTACATACTCCGTAGTTACTTTTTTTCCAAAAAATATTCTCAGAAGTGCAATATTCACCTTCATGTCTAATAATTGTATCAGGTTTACCGAAATGATTTTCAAGGTATTTTTTTGATACATTGAAAGATTCAAAACCATTCACTTTAATTGAATCTACATGGAGAAAAATGACTTCATTTTGTTTTTGGATAGACATAGATATTTTCCCATCGAGTTCTTGTTTTTTATCTTTCGTTTTGCCACAACATATTAGTAGTAAAGCAAAAGCTATTATTTGGAGATATTTCAACATTTGATTTAACTATTTTTTGTTTGTAAAATCTATTCTTCAATTGTATCGGCACTATCGACACAATTGTCTCCAAAATCTATCTCGTTTCAAACTCAACCACTTTCAAAGGCAAATATAAACCCTCAAATCGTTCCTGCAATGACCGCATAATAGTTATACAAGTGGCTTTGTCTTCGATGGAAACCGTGGCTGAAACATCTCTCAAAATATCCGAAACCACCGTTGCCGATGCTTCTGATTTAAGGGCTTCTTGATGTAAAAAACTGAAAATTCTTGATTTTGAACTTCGCCCTTTGTTCACTCTCGTAAGTATTGAACGGAAATAATAATCTAAGTTTTTCAATTTCTCCGCATCATTCACGGCAAATCTTTCTAAATAATTGGTGGCAAATAATTGTACGCCCAAACTTGGATGCTGACTCAATTTTAACAAATATTCCTCACCCTGACCATCTTCAAAGAAACGACTAATCAATTCTCGCCCGAAGGCTTCAATATCTGGTCTAACCGAATCTGCAATGCCAATCAAAACCTCTGGTGTCCAATCGTTTACGTCAAAATTATCTCTGAAATAACGAATGGCAAAGTCTCGGCTATCATCCCACTTGGCATCTAAAATTCGGATGGATTCTTCTCTTTCAAACTTAATTCTGGCAGTATTTTTTGTAAAATAATTCCAGGTCCATTGACGTATATTTACTTGTTCGTGGTTTGAAAAATTAATTATCTGCCTCATAGTCAATGAATTAGCATCAATGTATTTGTTCAACAAGACCATTCCTAAATCTTGGGCAGGGACATAGTTTGAGTGAATCAATCGAATTGTGGTATTGGCATCAACCGCATGGAGATGTTCGACCAACTGAGTTGTGAGCATCTTTAAAACGTCTTCGTGCAGTCCTTCGTAAGGCTCTTTTTTCATCAACAAAGGCACAAGGTAATTGACCAAAGCATCCGCAAAAGGCTTGTCGGTGGCAATACGATTTTTTTGTTCCGTCAATAACTCGCTTCCCGCCTGACGAACTTGCTCAAACGGACTCGCCAATAAAGAACAAAGCATTTCAGCAGAAATTTGGGCATTTTTTAGAATTATAATCTTAACCGCAAAAACTTGGACAGCTTCCACTTCTGAACTCAACAAATCCAAAATGACCTGATTGCTAACATTTTGCAAAGCATCAGAACAGTTTTTGAGTAAAATCCTTGTCCCGTCCTTGATGATGGCGTTATTGAGGTCGTTATTTTCTTGGAAAGTCGATAAAAGTGATACACTTCGCCCTACTAAAAGTTGTTGTTGGACTTCGTTGATATTTCGTTTTATCAATGACATTGTAGCCCACAAACGCACATCTTCATACTTTGAAAATACCAAATTTGTCACAAAAGCCGACTCACCCAAGTACGCCTCAACATCCTTCTCAATTATCTCCAATCCAAACTTTCTTGCCTCAAGCAAAGGACTATTCAATAGTGAAATCGTGATGGCTTTATCGGGATTTTCAGTGAGTTTTTCTTTGACTAATTCCAAACCAAAACCTGCTGTAATTAAGTATTCGGAAGCCAAGAATTGATGAATTAGTGGAAAATCAATTCGCTCTTTAATCTTCTGATAATCAGGATGTTCAATGAGATTCTGTACTGCAAATCCATGAATTTCATCGACTCGTGCTTTCAACAATAATTGAATGTAAGCCTGCGGAATATTGTCCCACAAATGCGGATATAATTCTTCTCGTTTACGTGTTGGTTTGGTGGGTATTGGCTTAGGGATAATCGATTGACTAACATGCTGTTCAATAGGTTTTTCTTCATTTTTTTTCTTTGAAAACATAGAAAAAACCGAATCAAAAACACGATTCAACACGCCCCCTTGTTGTTGGTCTTGGGCAGTATTGAGGCTTCGGGTATTTTGCGACCTATTTGGAATGTTGATTTTATTATTATCGGACACAAACCAACTTTTACCATTAAAAGTCAATCTATCGCCTCCACCGTGCAAAATCAAATTCATAAAAACCGCATCTGCATAAGCTGGGAAGTATTTTTGATAGCTCCTATAACCATTTTGCCAAGAATATTCCGTAACCGAATACTCGGCTTTATAGTCCGTTTTTGAATCATAAGCAAGTAAAATCGACATCGCTAATTTCACATATTCTTGCTGATTTCGTTGCCCTAACTCGTTCAAATTTCGTAAAGTTCTACGAATCAAATATGCCCTTGTGCGGTCTGAGTAGGCAATTCTACTATTTTTCTTTTTTAATTCAGCCTTGACCTTAATTTGCTGACCAATAGCTGAAATGTAAAAGCTACTTTCACGACCGTCTTCTTCATAACCATAATAATCAATGGGAATTTTGAACATTTCGAGGGTTCTTTCAAAGCGATACGATAGTAAACCCAAGACCTCAAAATCATCCCGAACCTCAGCAATTTTCAAGATATGACGAACAGGTTTAAAGAAATTAGCTTTCAAAGGAATCTCTCTAAAAATGGCAACTAATTCTTTTTTAAGTATCTGATTATCAATGGATAAAATGTATAAATCTTCTAAGAAATCAAACTCTCCTGTTAGGTTTAAGCTAATTTTTTCTTGTAAAATTTTTCCTAAAACTTCTACATTCGTAAGTGCGTTTTTAAGGTCTTCTGGAAGACGATTGAGGTAATAATTAAGATGCTCTTGGCGGGCATCTCCTTTCAATACTTGCACCAAACCTTCCCCAGCTATTCTACGAGTTTTTTCAGTATATTTTTGATTAGAAAAATATACATTCATCGTCCTTTCGGCGGAGGCATCACCCATGCGAGCCAACGCCCACAAGGCACAATAACGTTGCATTTCGTCTCCTCTATCGGTCAGTCGGATGATAAATGGGACGGCTTCTTGCAGTTTTAGTTCGCCTGCACGCCAAATCACCCTCGATGCTTTCCATTCAGTTTTGTAAGGATTTGTCCCCGTAACAAAGCCTTGAAGCCGTTTCATAATGGCATTATCAGAGAAATTAGCATTGGGTAAATCCACAGTAGGGACTTCTGGAAGTGGCTGAAACATCTCACTCTCAGTCTGATAGCCTTTTTTACGCTTCTCAGCTTCCAAAGCATCATACACTTGTTCCGCAGAATTTAGGCTGATGGGTTTATCGGTTTTAGTACCTTCTTTCAAGATACTGCCACGTTTGCCAAAACGAAAATTGACCACAAATTGACCACTACCGACTTCACAAAGGTCGATTTCATAGACTTTGTCAGAATTGCCTTCTTTGAAAAATAACTTGGATTGTTTGACGAGTTTCATGCAGGGAGATAGGTTGTGTAATGAGAAAGCAAATTAGGTTTTATTGAGTAAAATTGCAAGAGGTGGCGGGAGAAATATAGCCTCACCCCCAGCCCCTCTCCCATGGAGAGGGGAGCATTCGACTCAGTTTTTTCCCCCCTCTCCACGGGAGAGGGGCTGGGGGTGAGGCTGCAAATCAATAAGGCGAAACCCCAACCGATGTCCACCCACCATCCACCACTAAATTCTGTCCAGTGATTTGTCGAGAAAGTGGCGAAACTAAAAATAGAGAGGCTTGTGAAATGTCTTGAATAGTGGCTGGTCGTCCAGAAGGCGTGATTCTTGACCATGTTTTGATGTATTCGGCATCTTCCAAAGTACGTTCTGTGAGCGTTGCCCCTGGCACGATGGTGTTGATATTGATTTGATGAGGAGCTAAATCAATGACCAAGTTTTTGGCTAATTGGTCGAGTCCTGCCTTGGTCATGCCGTAAGCCGCTAAATATTTATGAGCAATTTTTCCAGTTACCGAAGAAGTCAATAAAATACTCCCGCCGTGTCCTTGCGAAATCATTTGTTTTGCGGCAGCCTGAGCCAAGAAAAATGTGCCAAATAGATTGACCTGCAAAAGTTTTTGCATAGATTCGGGTTGATATTCTAAGAAATCCCCGAAGGTAGTAATGCCCGCATTGGCGATGAGAATATCCAATTTACCAAAAGAAGAAACCGCAAATTTCACGATTGCTTCAATGTTTTCAATTTCAGAAATATCTCCTCCAAAAGCCTCACAAATCCCTCCACTCTCTCGAATTTGCAAAGCCGAAGCATGGGCTAAATCGCTGTCAATATCATTTAAAACAACTTTTGCTCCTTGCGAAGCTAATTGTTTAGCGACTTCAAAGCCTATGCCTACGCCTGCACCTGTTATGATAGCGGTTTGATTTTGGAAGGGAGAGTTTTGCATGAAATAATACAATATAAATAGTTGAAAAGGTTAGATATAAAAAAAGTAGTTAGTACATTTATCCAACAACGAATTTTTAAAAATCCTTCAAGTTTCTTGCAACTCTAATTTGGTTTTTTAAATTATTGACTTCAATTTCCCAACTGGCAAATGGTGTCGCTTTCTTATTTGCATCGAGCCTTATTCCATTATTATAGTAAAAATCAGCTTCATTGATAAATGTTTTTAATTGATTTGCCCAAAAATCTATCTGTTTAATCGTCAACTCGTCGGTCAATATTTTTTCTTGAAAGTATTTTTTTTGTTCTAAAAACTCTTTATCAAATTTTACCCATGATGCAGTTAATTTATCACAGGCGGCTGATTTTTGATTAAAATAAGGATTTCCATAAGGGTAAGGTTGACAATCATTTGATATTACTCCCCACTTGTCTATAATAGGAGTAACAGGATTATTATTCCAGATAACATGTTCAAAAGCGCCATCTAAATCCCAAGGAATTATATGCACTTTTTTATTCTTTTGGTCTTCAAACCAATAGTAATTGTGATTGTAACAGGGATTTGAATTATCACAAAACCAATGAAATGGACCATCATCATGCCTTATTCCTCTATCTACTACTATGTAGGACATAATTGATTTTACGTCCATATATTTTGTAGTTAATTCTTTTGAATTTGCCTCAATAGAATTTGCTATCGAATTAGAAAACTCTTTCATCAAACTAATATCTGTATCTTGTCCTTCATTAGTTTTCAAAGCTTTTCTAAAAGATAGCTCTTCTTGGGGCAGTCCATTGGTCTGAATGGGCCAAATCTCTTTAAGTACGTTACCTTTTCCATTTTTATAAAAATATTCTATAAAACGATTATCAATTTCTTCAATGAGTCCATATAAACCAGAGTATTGTCCATTTATGAGAAGTCTTGCATGAACAGCACGGGGTGCAGGAACGCCCATTTGATTAAATAGCCAGTAGCCTACCCTTTCTCTTAGTTGAGATTTATCGTAGTTTTGAGCATGAAATTGTAATTTGTTAAGGTCAAAAAAACGCTCTTTTCTACCTTCCCAATTAATTTTTAATTGAAGACTAAGTTTTACACAAGTTTTAGAACCAGATGGATTTCTCCAATCAGGACCAGAGACACAACCAGCATAACCTCCTATTGAACCTTTGTAACGCACGCCAATTGGGCTAATTGTATCTCCTTCAAGCACCAAAGCGGCGGGAACATATTCTTCTTTTGTGGGGTCATTGTTCAATTTTGAATAATCATCATTTCGAATAATTAAATTGTAAGTTCTGACGACGTTTTGATCATAAATATATTCGGAGTTTTTGGTAAGGTATTTTTCTGTGCCTTTTGGTTTAATGTTAGGGATATTAGCCTCTACCTGTGGGAGGGGAATAGTTTTTTGGTCAGGAATAATATCCTTTGAACATGAAAAAAAGAGACAATTTGTAAGAATTACAAAATAGGAAATGGATACTTTTAAGGAATTTTTCATATGTAATAGTTTTATAGAAATGAGTATGGATTTTACTTTATCATAATGACGGAGGATGTAGATTTGCCAATATCAATAAGCCACGTAAATTAACATTCCCCTCTCGATTTACTTTCAAACGATTCACAGTAGCTCTACCAATTGGAGTAATCCCAATGATATGCAAATTATCTTCACTCCATTGAAAATGCTCTGACCATTTATCAGTTCTTGGGTTAAAAAGTGGAGCTAATTGTCTGGTCAGAGGGTCAGGGGCTTCTATTTTATCTTTTTTGTGAGCATTACAACCTCCACAACTATAAGCAAGGTTAAATAAAGTTGTTAAACCTTCTTTGATAAGTGGAATAATATGCTCAAAGTTGAACGATGAGGCTGAAAATGCGGCTGGAAGTTGACAATATTCACAATAACCTTTTGCCCTTTCTACAACTATTCTTTGTAATGAAATAGGAATCTTAGGCATGAACAGGAGTATTTAAACCCAAACGAGACATTAATTCAGTTAAAGGAATACTTCGCAATTGAGAAAGTTCTAAAAGATATTGAAAACGCTTGTTTCTTATTTTTTCTTCTTGATTTACCAATTTCAAAAGTTCTTGATATTCTACATCTGAAAGGTTTTCTACTTCCATTTTTTCTTGCAAAAAAGTATAGCGTTCCATCGTTTCTTCTGGTAATATGGCTTTATTTATTTTCAACAATAAAGACTTTTCCGTATTTCCATTATCAGCAATACGCTTTCTTATTGCAAGAGCATTGAGTTCTTTTATAAATGATTCCAAGTCTCGCAAAGGCATATCTGTAAAACCACCAATTAGGCTTTTGATATTTAAATTCATTTGTGTTTGCATCTTAGTCATTTTTACTAATTTGATTTAAGACAAAGTTAAACGTTTTTTCTAAATTATTCAGCTTGTAATCCTTCTATGAATTCCTCAAATGAATCTGCAATTTTTAGAAATCTCTCTTCAACTTCATGGTCAGTCCAACGGTGTATAAATATTTCATGTTTGTATTCATCATCAAAACATAAACAAAAGTGCCAACCTCCTGAATCATGTGCAAAAGGCACCATTTTTCTTTTATATACCCCAATAAATTCATTCGTAAGTCCATATAAGTCTTTGTAACTATTATATTCATGTACCATCCATGATTGATTATTTTTATCAATAAAAATACATTCAAAATGGGATAGCCCAGCATTCTTGATTAAAAAATCCGAAAAGTATTTTGGAAATTTTTCGCCCAAAATTTGTTCAATAGTTTCAATACTTTTTATACCCAATCGGGGTCTAAGTGTGAGAGTTTTCATATAAATGTTCGTTATAAATTTTAAATATTTACCTCGCCGCAATAATCAATCCCAAGCCAATAATATAACAAAGCAACATAATATTCAAAATTGTGGAAGTTCCTTTGGGGGCATCTTTAAATTCTTTCCAAATATAAATTCCCCAAATTGCAGCTACAATGGTTGCTCCTTGACCTAAACCGTAAGAAATGGCTGCCCCAGCTTTTCCAGAGGCAATAATATTGAACGACATTCCGATACACCAAATCATACCTCCCAAAATTCCCATCAAATGATTTTTAGATGAACCTTTGAAATAATCTCCATAAGAAACTGGTTTTCCTTCAAATGGACGAAACATTAAATAGGTATTGAAAATGAAATTACTGAGTAATATTCCTACGGCAAAAATAACTACTGCGGTGTATGGGCTTAGTTTCCCTGCCTCTGGAACATTGAAATCTGGGAACATCGAAGCGGCTACGTATTTGTAAAAATAGCCCATCAAAATACCTGCTGCCACAGAAAGAATTAAGCCTTTTGTAGAAACTGAACTATTGTCGCTTTGCATTTTGCGGTAGGCATTGGCATTCAATAAAATGGCTAAGGCAATCAAACCTACGCCTAAGAAAAGCAAAGTTTTATCTCCTACTGGATTATCTAAGTAATTGACAATCACACCGATAACTAATGCCAAACCAATACCGACTGGAAAAGCGACTGACATTCCTGCAATCGTAATGGCTGAAACCAATAAAATATTAGCCGCATTAAAAATAACTCCACCAATCAAAGCTGATTGAATATTTTGACTATCCGCTTGTTGATAATCTTCTAAGAAACTGCGTCCACCGTTTCCAGAACTGCCTAATGTAAAGGCAAAAATGAGCGACATAATGACGATTCCGAAGACGTAATCCCAATAGAAAGTCTCGAATCGCCAATCTTTTGAGGTAAGTTTTTGGGTATTCGCCCAAGAACCCCAGCATAACATAGTGATAATAGTAAATACGACGGCAAGTGAATAGTTTTCGATAATAAACATGATTTTATGTGGTTTTAGTTAGTCTTCTTCTTAATTGTCCCAAAAGAGCCAATTGTGATTTTTTCCTGTGGTTTGCTTGAATACCAGATAAGTTCGGTCATTCGGCAAATGTACTCTGGCGACGGGTCAAGGATTTTTAATTTTACATGATGCTTGGAATCTGATAATTGATATTTCCAAGTCAATTCATTTCTTCGGGTTATGTAACTGGTGGGCAATTCAGCCGTTTCGTGCAATTTTCCATCAATATAAACCTCCATTTTTAAATTTTTATCATCTCTCGACTCCCACGCATTTGATTTTTGGGGATAGGCTTCTCCTTTTAATACAAAGCCATTTCCTTCAAAATCAAACTCATATTCTTGTTCTATATTCTTCCCAATCCAAAGTTTATCCGTTGGGAAATGCCCTTCAAAACTCTGTTCAAACTTCACTGGCGTAGGAATTTGGGTTTTTATCGTAACTTTTTCTCCCGAAACTTTCCCTCCATTTCTTTCAATATTTAGAAGGGCGTGTTTTGTTCCAATTTCATAAACATCATCTAATGAGGTACTTGTGTATTTAAAATCAATGGATTCTGCCTCTTTCAAGCCTAATTTCCAATATTCTGGGATGGATTTGTAACCAATCATTGCTCCCAAAATTCCCCCAGCCGTTGAAGGATTGCAGTCAGCATCCTGTCCGCAACGGGTCGTGATTTCCATCGTGTTTGTAAAATCTTTTTTTCCATACAATAACCCAACAACTACGTAGGCAGAATTTATGGTTGCGTCAATATTAAATGGAGCAAAAACACCATCTGGACAGCCGACATCGTTTGTCCATTTTTGTTGTAATTCAAACCAAGTTTTCTTCCAATCATCTGGGTATTGTTTGTGCCATTTAATGACATCAGCAATACATTTATAGTAATTCGACTCCTTTGGAATGGTCTTCAAAGCCTCATTTACAACATAATTCATATCATCAGAAATCAATGCCAACGAATACATTGCCCCCACATATACGCCCCCGTACCAACCATCACCGTAGTTCATAATATGTCCGATTTTATCCGAAATCTGTGAGGCAGTATTTGGCATTCCAGGGGACATCAGACCCGCAAAATCCGCTTCAATTTGATAATCAATGCAATCTGCGTGAGTATTATTCAACCAATGACCCGATTCAGGAGGCATAAGTCCTTTCAAAATATTATATCTCGCCGACTGGTTTGCGTGCCAAAGCAAATAACCTGCATTGGCATACGCCTTTGCGTGTGAGGCAACGGGGGCATCCAAACCTTCTTTTTCAAAAACCTCCACAAAGGTCAAATCCATGTACAAATCATCATACACCCCAGGGTTATTGAGCATCGTTTTTTTGATGTAACCATCATACCAAGGGATTTTTTGGTAATCATTAATCATCGTACCATTGAATTTGAATTCGACTGGACCTCCAAAAGTTACGCCAATGGTTTGACCAGCCCAACCGCCCATAATTTTATCCTTCAACTGGCTTTTTGTTAAAGAAATTTCTTTTTGAGCAAACGACACAAAACTGATGAGTGACAAAACTAATACATTGATTTTCATTGATTTATGAATTTGAAAAGTTTACAAAACCTCCTCCCGAGTAGGTGCTGATGCCTGAGCTCCCATACGTGTAACCGAAATGGATGCTGCCTTGCAAGCAAACGCAATGGCATCTTCAATGGCTTGATCTTCTGAAATAGCAACGCATAAAGCTCCATTAAAAACATCACCAGCGGCAGTTGAATCAATGGCATTGACTTTGGGACTTGGAATTAAGATTTGTTTATCTTGATTACTATAAAATGCCCCTTTTGACCCCAGCGTAATGATAACTTCCAAAATTCCTTTGTTGTGAAAATCATTGGCTGCTTGTTTGGCAGTTTCTAAATCAGTTACTTTTATGCCCGTCAAAATTTCTGCCTCTGTTTCATTAGGCGTAATCATACTCAAATATTTGAAATACGATTCATCTAATTTTTGAGCTGGGGCAGGATTCAGAATTACTTTTGCTCCTTTTTCTGAACACTTTTTAATGGTTTCGGTAACAGTTTGTAAAGGAATTTCTAATTGCAAAAGGACAGTATCTCCCGACTGAACTTTGTCGATGGCTTGTTGAACTTCCGAAATTTGTAGATTTCCATTTGCCCCTGATGCCACAGAAATACTATTTTCTCCGTGACCATCCACCAAAATCAAAGCAACGCCCGAAGGGTTTTCAGAATCTGTAAAAACGAAATCGGTATTAATGCCAAGGCTTTTAAAACCTTCTACAGCTTGTTTCCCAAAAATATCGTTGCCTACTTTACTTACAAAAATAACCTCTGCACCCAATTTTGCTGCCGCAACCGCCTGATTAGCCCCTTTTCCACCTGCATTCATTAAAAAAACTCCTCCAATCACGGTTTCGCCAGGGGCAGGGAGTTTCTCTGATTTTATTACCATATCGGTATTTGAGCTACCGATTACATAGAGTTTAGGGATTGACATAAAATTTAAAAAGAGTTTTAATTAAAAAAGTAATAAATTTAATTGTAATAATACAAAATTTGAAAATTAGTTTAGGTAAGTATTGCTAATAAATTTCTTTCAAGGGTTTTTCCGAAGTATCCGAAAGTGTGCAAAGGTTAAATAATTGATAATGTCTAAGTACACTGTTTAATAAGTTTTTGGAGAGAAGTTTATTTTTCTGAAAGAACTTCTCGAAAGTAAAAAGTACTTTCGAGAAGTATAAAACGACTACTTCACTTCCCGAAAGTAGAAATAACTTTCGGGAAGTTCCACGGTAATAAATTTAAGATAAAATTAACTCAGAAAACTTATTAAACAGTGTACTAAGTATTCTTACGGGAAAAGTTCTTTTCGTTCAAGAATACTTATTTTTTCTTCATTTATTAAATAAAATAGTTTCATATTTACTAATAAACATTCAAATTTTATAAATTCTAATACGAACAAAATGATAGGAAAAGCCGCAATCACAGATGGTAATGGCAATTTTAGTATTGAAGAAATATGGGTTGATGAACCCCAAAACGACGAAGTTCTCGTTGAAATTAAGGCGGCTGGCATTTGCCATACTGACTGGGATTCACTGTCATGGGGAAAGCCCTTGGTTTTGGGGCATGAAGGGGCAGGGATTGTTATAAAAATTGGTCATTCTGTCAAGAATATTAAAATTGGAGATAAAGTCATCCTCAATTGGGCGATTCCTTGTGGTACTTGTTTCCAATGTCAAGAAGGAAACCAACATATTTGTGAAGTTAATTCACCCGTGACTGCAGGTAATAAAGCTAACGGAGGACACGCACATCTGGATGGCACTTTATTCAATGGTCAGCCCATCGAAAGATCGTTTAGTATCGGCACTATGTCTTCTCATACACTGGTACGTGAGGCAGCGGTTGTTAAAATTCACGTTGAAATGCCCTACTCGTCTGCAAGTATCGTAAGTTGTGGCGTAATGACAGGGTATGGCTCAGTTGTAAATGCTGCCAAGGTCAAAGCGGGTAGTTCGGTAGTGGTATTAGGAACGGGTGGAGTTGGTTTAAATGTTTTACAGGGTGCAAGAATTTCAGGAGCCAGTAAAATAATTGGTATAGATATAAATCCCCAAAGACTTGAAATGGCAAAAGAGTATGGAGCGACCCACACAATTCTGGCAGATAAAAACGATATCGGTTTGATTGAAGCCTCTAAAATTGTGAAAGAAATGACAAATGGAAGGGGAGCAGATTACGCTTTTGAGTGTACGGCAATTCCTTCATTGGGTGCTGCCCCTTTGGCGATGGTTCGTAATGCTGGTGTGGCTTGTCAAGTCAGCGGTATCGAACAAGAAATTACGATTGATATGAATTTATTTGAGTGGGACAAAATCTATATAAATCCACTTTATGGTAAATGCAGTCCTCAGATTGATATGCCAATTTTACAGGATTTATACGCAAAAGGAGATTTGATTTTGGATAAAATGATAACTCGAACCTATACACTTGAAAATCTTGCACAAGCATTTGATGATATGCACCACGGACGTAATGCCAAAGGTGTTATTGTTTTTGAATAAACTAAAAATATGTTTTTTACAGTAGAATTTTCCGATCCTCGTTTTGAGCAAAATAATCTTAGACAAATTACCGTAAAAAGCTCTCATCTTCAAGGTAGGGGCGATATTACGGTGTTTATACCACCCAATATAGAGGATTTAAAATCATTACCTTTGGTGATTTTATTACATGGTGTTTATGGAAGCCATTGGGCTTGGACACAAAAAGGAGGTGTTCACGAAACGGCTCTCAAAATGATTGAGGACGATACAATTGCACCCATGATTCTGGCAATGCCTTCTGATGGGCTTTGGGGTGATGGAAGTGGTTATTTAGGTCATCAAGAACAAAATTTTGAAAAATGGATTGTTGAAGACGTACCACAAGCGATTAAAGAATGTACTCATTTTGTAGATAATGACTCTCCAATTTTTATCTCTGGTTTATCAATGGGAGGATATGGGGCCATGCGATTGGGGGCTAAATACTCAAACGTATTTAGAGCCTTTACTGGACTTTCCTCAGTAACAACTTTTCAGGAAATGGCTCAATTTCTCGAAAATAATGAAATAACAAAACTATCGAACAATGTTAATCAACCAGAAAATATTTTAGATATTATACTTCAAAATAAGTCTAAGATTCTACCATTTAGGTTTGATTGTGGGATTGATGATATACTAATTGAGTCGAACAGGTTACTTCATAATCAATTAAAAATCAATAACATACCGCATACTTATGAAGAACTTAGCGGAAAGCATGAATGGGAATACTGGGAAGAAAATATAAAAAAAACGCTCATGTTTTTTAATGATTTGTGTTAAATACACTGTTTAATAAGTTTTTTGGAAGTCTAATTCTCTGAAAGAACTTCTCGAAAGTAGAAGGAACTTTCGAGAAGTATAAAACCCCGACTTCACTTCCCGAAAGTTATTTACCCGCAATGGATATTGTCTCGGGAAGTTCCACAGTCAAAGATTTTAGGGTAAAAATTATTTCAGAAAACTTATTAAACAGTATATTAAATATCATACAATAAAGCAAAAAAAGGTCTGAATTGATAATCAAATTCAAACCTTTTTTACTATTGCTTTTTAAATCAAAGCCCTATCCAAATGCGTATAACCCCCATCCACATAAATAATCTGCCCTGTGGTATGACTTGAACGTTTTGAAAGTAAAAAAACAACCATATCAGCAATTTCTTCGGGTGTTGTCATGCGTTTGCCCAAAGGAATTTTGTCATAAATTTTTGCCAAAGTTTCTTCTGGATTAGGTAAAGTTTTTATCCATTTATCGTACAATGGCGTATAACATTCAGCCACAATAACGGCATTCACTCTGATACCATATTTCAACAACTCAACCGCCCATTCACGGGTAAGGGCATTACGTCCACCGTTGGCAGCCGCATACGCAGATGTGCCTCCTTGACCCGTATCAGCCACTTTTGAGCCAATATTTACAATTGGACCTTGTGATTTTTTCAAATAAGGCAAAGCATGATGTGCCAATAAATAATAGTGAATCAAATTGCTATGAAGCGATTTCATGAAGCCTTCATAACTGCCGTTTTCTAAATTTATGCCATCGTTCACACCCGCATTATTGACCAATCCGTCAATTCGTCCGAACATCTTAACGACCTCATTTACAGCATTTTCGCACTCTTTTGGGTCAGATAATTCTGCCACAAATGACCACGCCTGTCCGCCCGTCGCTTGGATTTTATCAATGGCTTTTTGATTGTCTTCGTGATTTCTACCCACGATTGCCACATAAGCACCTTCCGTAGCCAGAGAGTTTGATATCCCTTCGCCAATACCTTTTGCACCGCCCGAAACGATGATTACTTTTTCTTTTAGTCCTAAATTCATTTATTTTCAAACCACCAAGGCACGAAGTCTCCAAGTTTTTTTAATTTGTGTCTTCGTGCCTTTGTAGAAATTTATTTTTCAAAGATTATAAAATTTTGAGGCATTATCGCCCATGATTTTCTTTTTTTCAAGAGAAGTGAAACTTGAAAAATACGCTGTTACAATATCTAATTGTTGCTCATACGTAGCTGCAAGCGTACAAACGGGAAAATCTGAGCCGTACATTAATCGTTCTGTACCAAAGGCTTTCACGACGGTATCTAAATAAATTTTAAAATCCGAAGGCTTCCAATCGTCCCATTCTGCCTCTGTTACCATACCCGAAACTTTGCAAAATACATTTTGGTGTAAAGCCAATTTCTTGATATTTGTTTGCCAAAGGGCATATTCACCCGATTTTATGTCAGGTTTTGCGATGTGGTCAAGTACAAATTTTTGTTCTGGAAATAATTTTACCAATTGAATAGCTTGTTCCAATTGATAATGGTAAATCAGAATATCGTAGGTAAAATCATACATTCCCAACTCCGTAATTCCATTTTTGAAATTAGGTCGAAGCATGAACTCCGAATCATTTTCACCTTGTACAATATGCCTAAAACCTTTGAGTTTTTTGAATTGAGAATAATGCTCTAATCGTTCGTAAATATTATCAGCACGAAGGTCAATCCAACTCACAACGCCCTTGATAAAGCTATGATTATCAGCCAATTCCAATAAAAAATTGGTCTCTTCTTCCGTTTGATCTACCTGTACAGAAACACAACCATCAATATTATTTTGTTGTAAAATGGGTTGTAAATCAGACGGCATGAAATCACGTTGAATGACCTTCATTTCATCATTAATCCATTCATGATTGACGGGATTATATTTCCAAAAGTGTTGATGTGAATCTATCGTTACCAATTTTTTGCCGTTTGAGTTTGAGTACCGAGTCCTTCTATTCCTAATTCCATAACGTCACCTTCTTTCAAATAAATAGGAGGTTTGAATCCTAATCCAACCCCGTGTGGCGTTCCCGTTGAAATAACATCACCAGGCAAGAGGGTCATAAATTGACTCAAATAAGAAACTAAGGTCGGGATTTTAAAAATTAATTGTGTGGTATTACTTTTCTGGAATTGCTTTCCGTTTACATTTAGCCACATATCCAAGTTATTGACATCCTCAATTTCATCTTTGGTTACCAAGAATGGTCCAAGCGGGGCGAAGGTATCACACCCCTTTCCTTTACTCCAATTGCCACCTCTTTCAATCTGAAATTCTCTTTCAGAAATATCATTATGCAAACAATAACCCGCTACATAATCCATCGCCTCAGACTCATCCACATACTGAGCTTTTTTACCAATCACAAAGGCTAATTCCACCTCCCAGTCAGTTTTGACAGAGTTTCTTGGAATAATTACTTCATCATTTGGTCCTGAAAGAGCTGTAGTTGATTTAAAGAAAATAATGGGCTCTTTGGGTGGTTCAGCCCCTGTTTCTTTGGCATGATCAGCGAAATTTAGACCTATACAAACGATTTTTGAAGGTCTCGCAATGCAAGAAGCAATGCGTGAACCTTTCGGAATTTCGTGTAAATTACTTTTGACTTCATCTAATAATTTACTGAGTTTTTCGATTCCACCAGTTTCAAAAAACTCTTCGTTATAATCGTCGATAAATTGCGAAACATCATATTTCACATCGTCAATAATGACCCCAGGCTTTTCGTCACCTACTTTTCCAAATCTAAATAGTTTCATTCTTTTAGTTTTTTTGTATGAAGTTATACAAAAATGTATTTTCATCGAATAAAGTAAGAAGTATTTTTTAATAATATATACTTACAGTCGAAATCAAATTTTATTACTTAAACATTATCAATAGTAAAAAATATTTTTTTACCAAAACTAATTCCCCTCCCCACCTTTTACATCATCATTTTTAACAGATTTTGATTTCTTTTCTACAAATTTCATATTTCCAATTTTATAACTGAAAGTTAATTTTACGTTTTGGTTATAAATATTATTGACACTCACTTGATTGAAAATGGGCGATTCCAAAGTTGAAGTCATTTTCATTCCTCCAAAGAAATTCTCAGTAGCCAATCCAATACTTCCTTTCTTATTCACAAAATCTTTCTTCACTCCAATAGAATACATGGGCGTATTGGTTTGCATACCTTGCAATAGTACCTGATTACCTCTGAAACCTCCAAATGCTTGAATTCCCCAACCTTTATTGAAAGAATATTGAGTCATTAGTCGCCCATTGACTACAATACCTGAGTTATTAATCGTTGAAAAAGTACCGTTGGGATTTTGAGTTTGTCCATCCAAATAGGTATAAAAAATATCAATTCCACCGTTCAATGACCATTTTGGGTTTAAAAATGTATTGCCAAAAAGATTTACTCCGAAGGTTTGTTGCTTGCCGATGTTTTGAAAAGTTGTAACAATCGCACCCACCAAAGTATCAGATGGAGAGCTTAAACGTAGGATTGAATTATTAGTTACTCGACCAAAGATTGAAAAATTCAAATATGTTCGGTTGATATTTTTACTCATTGTCAATTCAACGTTATTCGTAATCTCAGGCTTCAAATTTGGATTTCCAATTGAAATATTTTGAGCATTCGCTAAATTGAAATTTGGATTAAGTTGCTGTAAACCAGGGCGTTGAATTCGGTTATTGTACGCCAATTTCATGGTTGTTGTTCCAAACGTTTTAGAAATATTAATACTTGGTACTAAGTTTCCGTATTCTGGAATCACAATATTCCCTTTCTGGTCATTTGCTGTAATGGTCGTTTGTTCATAACGTGTCCCTACCTTAAAGGTATATTTACTTTTAGTTGAATAGGTATAAGAAACGTAGCCCGAAGAGATATTTTGCTTGTAATTCAAGAATCCTGCGGGATTGCGAGCATCTGAACTATACGAACCTGTACGACCCGCAACTTGATATTGAAAATCACTATCCACTTGTCTCTGGATAGTTTTTAGCCCCACTTCAAACATTTGATTTTGTCTAATTGGCGTTTGGTAATCGGTCTGAATCGTAATTTCTTGATTCGTATTTCCATTCAAATTTTTCTGACGATTCAATATTTCGCTCGTATTATTTAAAATATTGGCATCAAAATTATTCGTCAAAATATTCTTACTATACTGAGTTGAAACCGACCACTCCTGTTGAGGTTTGAAAGTATGAATATAATCCACATTGACATCAATCGAATTTGACAAATCCTTACTATCAACATTTCTAAAACCTGTATTATTGAGCGTATTATTGGTAAATGATTTTGTGATAAAGTCTTGCGTTCTCTCAAAATTTCGAGTTCCAAAGGCAATAGACGCATTCAAGGTTTGTTTTTTAGAAATCTCATAATCAAATCCTAAATTATACCTTCCGAAAAGCCCATTATCGTAGGCATCGGCACTTTGTTGGGTCAATTGCGAAACCCCGTTTCTGTTAGTAGTTTGGTCTAATGTTGTGTTTGCTTTGTTATAAAATGCCCTTCCAAATCCTCCCAAAGTCATTCCAAATTTGCCATGTCTATAACTACCATTTAAGCCTAAATTAGAAGCCCGAAGCCCAACTCCCGAATCAATATTCAAGGTCAATCCTTCAATTGAGGACTTTTTAGTTATAATATTGATAATTCCAGCCGAACCTTCTGCATCATATTTTGCGGATGGAGAAGTGATTACCTCCACCGTTTTTATCAAATCCGCAGGAATCATTTTCAAGGCATCCGCAATGCTACTTGCCACGATAGTCGAAGGCTTATTATTAATGAGTACCTTGATATTGGTTGTCCCACGCAATGACACATTGCCATCCAAATCTACTGACAACATTGGTACTTTTTTCAAGACATCTGAGGCATCTCCGCCCTTCGCAAGTATATCTTTTTCAGCATTATATACCAATCTATCTACTTTTTCTTCTATCAAAGATTTCTCCGCCGAAACTGTTACCCCATCCAACATTTTAGCTAAAGTTGTCAATTTTATAACTCCCAAGTCAATATCTTTTCCTTTTTCGATGGTAATATCATCAATCGTTTTTGACTCAAATCCAATAAAAGAAATGGTTAATTTGTACGTTCCGACGGCAATTTTTGAAAGAGAAAACTTGCCTTTTTCATCTGCCATTGTGCCATCTACGGGCTTTTTAGTGGTTTTATTTATCAAGGCGATGTTAGCATATTCAACGGCAGATGTTGCGGATGAGTCAATGATGTAACCTGTGATTTTAGAATTTCCTTTGGGTGCATTACCTTCGAGATTAGGCATATTTGACTGGGGTCCGTTATTGCCTTTGTTTCTACCATTTCCATCTCCGCCATTTCCACCCTTATCTCCTCCTCCGCCCATGGGAGGTCCAAATTGTGCGAGTGATACATTGCAAACAAATAGTGTAAGTGTGAGTAATTGAATTAACTTTTTCATTTTTTTGAAAATTTGGGATGATACTGAATCATTATAGTTCAGAGAATTTAATTTCTGAGGCAAAACAAATACATAAATTTTCAAGGAAAAAACAGAATAGATAAGTAGGCAGTATTACTCGACAAGACGAGATTTCAAACACCAATCCTAATTGTCGGTTATTTTCTGAAAACTGTCGAATAAAAAGGCTTGACTATCTAATGAAGGAAGGATTTAGATGTTTTTGAATTTACAAAATATTTATATGTTGATTTTTTTGTAGAAATTTGGGCTGAGTTTATGAAAAAACAAAAACATATATGCATTCAGTCATTCAAAAAAATAGAATCCTTTTCATACACCTTTCTTTTTGGTGTTTATATTTTTCTTTCTTTTATTACCAAGTTTCATTTAATCGTCATGGTGAAGAAACCTATCATTTAAGAGCATTTATTGATGCAATAACACATATTTTGATGATGGCTGCAATAAGCTATTTGAATTATTTTTACTTACTTCCTCGATTTTTAAAAAATAAAAACCTTTTACAGTATTTCATTGAGTTTATCATACCATTTGCAATCATTGTTACTTTACATCTTCTTCTCAAAAAATACATTTATACTGATATGGGAGAGCCAAAGAGGTTTTTAAATAGTTCAAAATTTATTCTTCAACATATTTCAATAACTCTTTTTATTGCCATTTTTGTCGGAATGTTGAAGTTTGCCGAAGAATGGTTAGAATTGGAAACTAAAAGAAAAGAGATTGAAAATGAGAAACTTACGGCAGAATTAACTTTTCTAAAAGCACAAATTAACCCTCATTTTTTGTTTAATACACTTAATAATCTCTACTACTTAGCTTTTACAAATTCACCAAATACAACGGAAGTAATTGCTAAATTATCTCAAATGATGAGGTATATGATTTATGATTCAGACCATGAAAAAGTTATGTTGAGTAAAGAAATTGAATATATTGAGAATTATATTAGCTTAGAGAAGTTGAGATTAAATAATCAGATTCCAATAAATTTTACTGTTGAAGGGAATACAAATCAAGTAAAAATAGTGCCTTTAATCTTGATTACTTTTTTAGAAAATGCTTTTAAACATGGTATCAGTAATAACTCAACCAATGCTTATATTTTTCTAAAAATTTCAGTACAGAACAATGAGTTGATTTATACCGTAGAAAACAGTAAATTAGCAGCTAAAAATCAAGAAAAATCGGGAATTGGATTGCAAAATGTAAATAGAAGATTAGCTTTGAGTTATCCTCAAAAACATCAATTGGAGGTATTTGACTTAGAAAATGATTATAAAATTTGTTTAACTTTGGATATTTCCTAAAATAAATCAGTTAAAATGACTCATTCATGTATCATCGTTGAAGACGAACCCTTAGCACGTAGTTTATTAGGAAATTATATTCAAAAAATACCCTATCTTCACTTAGTTCAGTCATTTTCAGACCCATTAAAAGCCTTAGAATTTCTCCGAGAAAATACGGTTGATATTATGTTTTCTGATATTCAAATGCCCGAAATTTCAGGTATAACCTTATTGAAAATTTTACAGAAAAAACCGCTCATTATTTTAACAACCGCCTACTCAGAATATGCGATTGAGAGTTACGAGTTAGATACCTTAGATTATCTCTTAAAACCAATAACTTTTGAACGATTTTTGAAATCTGTTGAGAAAGCATCATCCAGATTGAACACAAATCAAATTGTTTTGGAGGAAAAAAAATCCTTAGAAATAGCTCCTAAAACACCCGTAGATACTGTCCAGCCATATATTTTTGTAAAAGATGGAACGAAATTGGTAAAAATAAAACTCAATGAAATCATGTATATTGAGGGTTTGAAAGATTATGTTACCATCTACACGACACAACAAAAAATTGTTTCATTACAAACCATAAAATCTCTCGAATCAACATTACCTATAAATCAATTTATCCGTATTCATAACTCCTACATTGTTGGTTTGGAATGGATTGAGGCAATTCAACGTGAAAAAGTGCAAATTGGAAAGGTTTTTTTGCCAATAAGTGATACATATCGAAAGGCTTTTAAAGATTTTATTGATGGAATACGAAATGGAGAGTAAGATTTTAAAATTCCTCCAACAACTCAACAACTTCGCCATAAGGTCCCACAAAAACTAAGGCATTTGGTTCTGGATTATCTCTTACGGGCAAGCCAATATTTGAAATAATGTGATACCCGTTAAAATGTAACTTCAATGACAAATCTGTCAAATTCTGCCCATTCCAAGCCGCAGAAGCTAATCCAGTTTTAGAAAAATCACAAGGAAAAACCTTAAAATCATAAGTTGGATTGTGTGATTCCTATACGTGTTGTTCCATGCCTACACGCTCTAAACCGTGACCCATCAGGCACATATCAAAACCCATATCAGGAGGTCCGCCCATGATGGCAGCCGCACCCGCTTGTTTCAGAACCAAGTCATTGACAGGGACAATGCCGATAATGTCTCTCCAAAATTTCTCTTGAATTTCTCTGTTTTGAATAGAAATCACACAATTTGCTGGCGTATTGATGCCATCAACAGATTTTTCTTTCAAAAGTGAAATTCCCCCTTTTCGATTAACTATCTGAGTAACAAATATTTGCTCGCCCGAAGGTCCAATGAAAGCCGTACTTTTCATCACGATATATCCCAAGGGTTCTGGTCCTTCACAATCAAATTCAGTAGGCAAAGCCAAAGCTCCAAACCGATTTCGGATGAGTTTTTCATAAGCCCTTTCCACATCAGGAGTTCCAGCCTCAAAGACCGCCATTCCACAATCCCAAGGTCTTGCACCTACTCGATTGGGAACAGCCAAAGGGTCATTTAATTCTATTAAACGAACCACAGAACCTTCTTGGTGACCCAATAAAACATATTTGCCAAGATTTTCTCCGAATATTTTTTTCTGATTTTCAGATAAAAAACCTTCTGATAAAATCTGATAACCCAAACCATCCTGATAAAATTGTAAACTCCGTTGCCAAGTATTGGTAACGATAGTAATAGCTTGTAATGCTCCTATTATGTGGGTCATAAAAATGGTTGATTTGATTATAAAACAAAATTTAAGGGTTGAAAATTTACCAATCCCTAATCCCTAATTACCTAATCCCTAATAACCAACAGAAATATAGTAGTTTTTTGAAAATCTATTAGTAGATTTTCAAAAAAGATTAATATATTGTGAAACAATTTAAAAATAGTTTGGTTAGAAATATAAGTAAAAACTACTATTTTTTCACCTCAAAATATCAATTCCATGATTAATCTTCGACTTTTCCCTCATCATACAGGCGTTTGGGAAGGTACATATACACGCATCAGTCCAGACGGAACTGTTACTGGGAAATGGCGTAGCAAACTCACAATCAGAATGTTAAGCACCGACCATTACCACCAAGTTAATGAATATTTTTGGGAAGATGGACATTACGAACTTCACGATTTTGGCGTTTGTGCTTTCAATGAAAATGGAGAATTAATTTTCGATAATCCAAGAATTTTGGGCAAAGCATGGGAAACACACGATTCTGTGGTTTTGACATGGAGT
Organism: Cytophagales bacterium; assembly: GCA_013298125.1. Taxonomy (GTDB): domain Bacteria; phylum Bacteroidota; class Bacteroidia; order Cytophagales; family Spirosomataceae; genus Arcicella. The sequence continues at coordinate 29,339 of JAAFJP010000003.1, forward strand.
TATAAAGACCAACCTGGTTCAAATCTGTACGAAATGATAGATTTAATTGGAGAAGAAAAAAAGCACAGAATCAGAACGTGGAAATGGTCGCAAAATGATGAGTTTCAAGGCTTAACCATGATTGACGAACGCCAAACCGCCACCCAATCCGAAATACCAGAATCCTTTTACGAAAACTTAGCTTCAAGACGCTTTATGGGCGTTTCGAGGAGTAATAAATAAAAAAGGCACAGAGGAGCAAAGGCACAGAAGCACAAAGTTTTAATCTATATATTTCTTTTTACTTTGTGCCTCTGTGCCTTTGCTCCTTTGCCACTCAAATTATGACTATCACTGAAAAAATAATGGCGATCAATTCTGGTCGTGATAAAGTAGTTCCTGGGCAATTAGTTTGGACAAATGTTCAATCTGTTATGACGATGGACTACCTCGGAACAGAAACTTTCAAAGCATTTGATTCTTTGGGAAGACCCGAAGTGTTTGATAAAGAGCGAGTTATCTGTGTGTCCGACCACTTAGTACCTCCTCCAACCCAAGCCTTTGCAACCCTTCTGAACCAATGGCGTGAGGCAGTAAAAGCTCACGACATCAAGTATTTTTATGATTTAGGTCGTCAGGGAATTGCTCACCAAATTATGGTGGAACAAGGTCACGTTTTGCCTGGGACTTTATCCATTGGTACAGATTCACACGCAAATACGTATGGGGCTGTGGGTGCTGTGGGAAATGCAGTTTCAGTTTCTGATGCTGCCGTGGCAATGGCTACTGGAAAATCTTGGTTTAGAGTGCCTGAGACCGTGAAATTTCACATTACGGGCAAATGGCAACCGTGGGTAATGGCAAAAGATTTGAGCCTCCACATCATGGGCATGATGCACTGGAATGGTCATTTGATTTATAAAACCATCGAATTTGATGGTCCCGCAATTTCAGATTTAGAGATGGCAGGAAGAATGACTTTGTGTAATATGACTGTTGATTTAGGAGCAAAAAATGGTATCATTGCCCCCGATGCCAAAACGGCAGAATTCCTCAGTCCCGTTCAAAAAGGAAATTGGAATTACGTTACTTCCGACTCGGATGCTGTCTATGAAAAAATCTATGAAGTTGATGTAACTAACTTAGTACCAACAATTTCGATGCCTGATAAATTAGACGAAGTCAGACGAGTTGAGGAAGTGCAAGGAACAAAATTCAATAAGGCTTTTGTGGGAACGTGTACGAACGGACGTTTGGAAGATATTGAAATGATGACAAGAATCCTGAAAGGAAAACAAGTTCATCGTGACGTAAATTTTGTATTAGTCCCAGCCTCAACCCAAGTATATTTAGATGCCATCAAAGCGGGTTACATCACGGACTTAGTAGAAGCGGGTGTGGCAGTCGATACGCCTTCATGTGCCTCATGTGCAGGTATTCACACAGGCGTTGCGGGTGACGGTGACATTGTTTTGAGTGCAGGGAATAGAAATATGAAAGGTAGAATGGGCAGTAAGAATGCTCAGATTTATTTGACAAGTCCAGCGGTGGTAGCGGCTTCGGCTCTTACGGGTGTCATAACAGACCCCAGAAGTCTCTAAGTTGTTAAGTTGCTAAATTGTTAATCCTTCTCAATCAACCACAAATGCAACTTTACTCTTTTTTTGAATTATCAACTTAAACCTTAACCACTTAAAATTTACCATGACTGACGTAGAATTTTCTAAAAAATTAGTTCTTCGTACTAAAAAATTTGCCCTAAGAGCAATTAGACTCTTTCAATATTTACCCAAAACTGATGAAGCACGAATTCTTGGTAAACAGTTATTACGTTCATCAACCTCTGTTGCTGCAAATTATAGGGCAGCTTGTAGAGGACGCTCAAATAACGAATGGTACTCTAAATTGTGTATTGTTGTAGAAGAAGCCGATGAAACTCAATTTTGGACTGAACTATTGATTGAATCCGAAATTTTCAAAGAGGAAAGAATTAAAGATTTTTACAACGAATCAACAGAATTATTAGCCCTTTTTACTACAATTAGAAAGAACAGTAAACCAATAGCTAAAAATTGATTTAAGATGTTCGAGTTGTATTTTTAACAACTTAACAACTTAAAAATTAACAACTTAAATGAAATGGTCATAAGAGGAAAAGCATGGGTTTCAGATAATTACGTAATGTCATACGATATGGTATTACAAAAAGACTGGACATCCCCTATCAATAAGGAAGAAAATGCCAAATGGATAATGGCAGGAGTTTCCGAAGAATTTAATCAAGAAGGTGCATTCAGAGATGCAGGATATACATTTATCGTAGCTCGTCACAATTTTGCGGGTGGAGGAAAATCCATTGAACATTGTGTTACGGGACTCATGGGTGCGGGTATAAAGGCTGTTTTGGCAGATTCATTTGCAAGACTTCAATTCCGTAATGCTATCAATTACGGTTTGCCTTTTATCACTTGCAAAGACATTGCAGACATCGCTCGTACAGGTGATGAATTAGAATTTAATCCTTCAACTGGTGAAATTAAAAATCTTACTAACGGACAATCAAAAATCTCAGTTCCAGTTTCTCCATTCGTGGCAGAAGTAGCTGAGGCTGGCGGAATTATGGATTTTATTAGAAAAAGAATTGCAGAGGGGACGGTTGATGAATTAATGTAGCTTTGAGCTGTGAGTTGTGAGCATTGAGTTTTTTCTTTGCTCATAGCTCATAGCTCATGGCTCACAGCTTAATATGAAACAAAACACAATAAAACAAAAGTGGGCAAATAAAGAAGCCGTTTTAGGAGTCATTTCCAATTCAATCGACCCAACGGTTGCAGAACTTTGCGGTTGGTCGGGCTTGGATTTTTATATGATTGACGGCGAACATTCACCCGTAACCACTTCCGAAGTACAAAATGTCGTCCGTGCGTGCGAATCTGCCAATACAGTTCCTTTGGCACGCATTCGTTCCAACGACCCAAAACTGATTTTACAATTTCTTGATGCAGGAATCATGGGCGTAATGATGCCAGGAATCATGAATGCACAAGATGTTGAAAATTTTGTAAAAGCTATGAAATACCCACCTATGGGCGAACGTGGATTAGGTCCTGTGCGTGTGTGGGACTATGGTTTCGGGAAAATGCCACAGGCGGAATACGTTAAATTTGCCAATGAACAGACCTTAGTTTTGCCAATGATTGAGGACATCAGAGCCTTGGAACATCTCCCAGAAATGTGTAAAGTAGCTGGAATTGATGGCTTTATCATCGGTCCAAGGGATTTAGCAATGTCGATGGGATTCATGGATGGACCTGCCCATGATGAAGTAAAAGAAGTAATCAATCAGATTTTCAAGATAGTCTTAGAGGGAGGGTTAGTAATAGGAACAGTTGCGGCAACAGGCGACCAAGCAAAAGCACTCATCGAAAAAGGAGCATTATTTTGTTTAAATTCTGTACAAGGATTAATAAAAACCTCTGCAACAGAATACTTAAAAGGAGCTACAAAATCGTAGAAAACCATCGTTCACCTTTAACCGTGTACCGTTTACCGAAAAAAGAAATGAAATCATTAATCGTATTATTTAACCTCAAAGAAGGCGTTTCAGCCGCTGATTATGAGGCATTTGCCAAAGAATTAGACATTCCAACCGTGAAAAGTTTGAAGTCTGTTTCTGAATTTCAAGTTTTTAAATCACAAGGAATTTTTGGCTCAGAGGCTACTCCACCTTACCAATACGTGGAAATAATTCATTTTGACTCCATCGAAAATCTTGTTTCTGACATGGGCAAAGAGCCTAAAATGGCAGAAATCCCCGCAAAATTTCAAGAATTTGCTGATAATCCGATTTTTATTGTCTCTGAGGCAATATAATCTTCTATATCTTACTCCCAAGTCAAAAACTACAACATATGAAGTTACTTCACTGTACAGTCTTTCTATTTTTAGTTTATTTCAATGTAAAAGCTGTGAGTAATTATAAAAAGGGCGATAAAATTTATGCTTGGAATATTGCAGGATTACAAATGCGAAATACTCCTTCAATCAAAAGTCCTTTATTGAAAAATATTGAATATGGCTCTGTTGTTGAAATTATTGATGATCAACTAAACCAAAAGCCATTATTAAATAAGATATTCAAAGCACAGAAAGGAAAAGAAGATTTTATATTGAAAGGTTTTTGGGTAAAAGTGAGATATAAAAATATTGAGGGGTATGTTTTTGATTATTACTTATCAACTTTACAACCCTTTAAAATTACTCAAAATCATAAATTTGAAGATTTGAAATCGTATTTGCAAAGAGTTTTTGGTAATCCTATTTTTACACATAAGGAAACCAATAAAAAGTATGGAGGGTATGAAAACTACTATACATACAATAAAAATAAGGTAACTCTTAAAGAAACATCTTTCGATGGATGTTTTGATACTGTTGTCCAAATGGATAACATTTCCCTTGAAGAATCTTACCTTATTTTCAAAACTATCTTTTACAGTTCAGACGATAGTGATGCTAAATTTATAGGTAAACAAGGTAAAGATTTTCAATTTCAAGTTTCAAGAGTAGAATCATGTGGAATTTCAAAAACAAAAAATGGATTATTTGAAATTTATTACGGAGGATGTTCTTAATGTTAAAGTGTAACAACTTGCAAAATATTATCTAACAAAAATGTATTCACTAAAAGGAAAAACCGCCATCGTTACAGGTTCTGGTCGTCATGCTGGAATTGGGGAAGCCATTGCTTTGCGTTTGGCAGAAGAAGGCTGTAATGTCGTAATTTCTGACATAGGTAAAGCCAAAGGAAATGAATTTACAGATGAACACATTGGCACAACCTCCGAAATGGACGAAATCGTACAGGCTTGTGAGAATTTGGGAACAAAAGCCATTGCTATTCCTTGTGATGTTAGAATTACCAAAGACTGCGAAAACCTTGTAAATCAATCTGTTAAAACCTTTGGACAGGTTGATATTTTAGTAAACAATGCAGGAGTTGGCTATTTGATGGAGGCTTTTACAGAATTTAAAGAAGAGAGTTGGGATGCTGTTTTAGATGTCAATTTGAAAGGTGCTTTTTTATGTTCACAGGCAGTTGCCCGCCAAATGATAGCCTCCAAAACAGGTGGTTCAATCATCAATATTGCCAGTCAAGCGGCAAAATCAGGATTTCCTTTTGCGGCGGCTTATACAGCCTCAAAACATGGTCTAATCGGTCTTACACGTTCAAATGCCGTTGAATTAGGTACTTTTGGAATTCGAGTTAATGCGGTTTGTCCCAATCATATCACAACAGGTTTAGGGCATTGGCAAAACAAATTTTTCTCCGATAAATTGGGCTTAGATTATGAAACTTATTTGCAAGGAATTAAAGACCGCAACCCCTTGAAACGCACAGGTTTAGTAGATGATATCGCCAAAGCCGTAGCCTTTTTAGCTTCCGACCAATCTTCGTATATTACGGGTGAGGCGATGAATGTGACGGGTGGAGAGGAATATCATTAAAAATTACAATCATGAAATTGACCAAAGCAATCAAAAAAGACCTTGAATTACTGAATGATCCTAATCTTTCTGAATTTGAAAGAAAAGTATTAACAACCTTGAAAAGTTTGGTAACGGGAGAGTCTGTGGGTATTCCCCATGAAATTGTAAAACAGGAAATTAGGGAAATGTTAAATAAAAACCGTCATTCTGAAAACGTAAAATCGTAAAACAGAATGATTTTTTTTTTAGAATTGATAGAAACAAATTCTCTCATTCTATCATTCACTCAATCTATCATTAAAAAATGAAATACCAACTCGGCATAGACATCGGTGGAACATTTACCGATTTAGTTTTATTGGAATCAACAACTGGAAAATTATTTTTCGGAAAAACCCTCACAACCTACGACAACCCCTCAAACGGCATCATCAATGGTACAAAAGAACTCTTAGCCAAGCACAATGTTTCTGCCTCAGATTTAACTGGAATTGTACACGGAACAACCCTTGTAACTAACTCAGTCATAGAAAGAAGAGGCTCATTGACGGGTTTCATCACCACCAAAGGTTTTGAAGATGTTTTAGAAATTGGTCGTGAATTACGTTATGATATTTATGATATTTTCTTGACCGTTCCAGAGCCATTAGTTGCTCGTAATTTTCGTTATGGAATTACAGAACGCATTGATTATCAGGGAAATATAGTTGATTCTATTAATGAATCTGAAATCAAAGAAATCGTTGATAAATTGATTCAACAAGGTGTAAAATCCATTGCCGTTTGCTTTTTAAACTCCTTCACAAATCCTTCACACGAACGTAAAGTAGGCGAGTATATTCGTACTAATTATCCAGAAATTTATGTCAGCCTTTCGTGTGATGTAATGCCCGAAATCCGTGAGTATGAGCGTTCGTCGGCTACGGCTATGAATGCCTACGTACAACCACTTACTGACCAGTATCTCAGCACATTAGCCAAAAGATTGAAGGAAGAAGTTGGTTTTGGAGGAACATTAAACATTATGATTTCGTCGGGAAGATTGACTACTGTTGATGGGGCAAGACAGACTCCTATTCAACTCTTAGAATCAGGACCCGCAGGTGGTACAATGGCAGGGGTTTTCTTTGGAAAATTGACTGGAAAGAAAGATTTATTAGCTTTCGACATGGGCGGGACTACCGCAAAAGCCTCCCTAATTTTCGACCTAAAACCAGAAATTACTAACCAATTTGAAGCTGCAAGAGTGATGCGTTTTAAAAAAGGTTCTGGTTTGCCCGTCCGTATTCCAGTGATTGACATGATTGAAATTGGGGCTGGTGGCGGTTCAATCGCTCATTTGAATAAATTAGGCTTACTCCAAGTTGGTCCCGAATCGGCGGCTTCTGAACCTGGACCAGCTTGTTATGGACGTGGAGGCACACGCCCAACGGTTACGGATGCTGATTTAGTTTTGGGGTATTTGAATGAAGATTATTTCTTGGGTGGTACGATGAAATTAGACAAAGAAGCCGCCAGAAATGCTCTAAACGAACATATTGCCAAACCTTTGAACATCACCATCGAAGAAGCCGCCATGGGAATTCACCGAATTGTGAATGAAAATATGGCAAATGCAGCTCGTGTTCATATCCTCGAAAAAGGGCATGACCCCCGTTTTTATTCGATGTTGGCTTTTGGAGGGGCGGGTCCCGTTCATGCTTTTCAGACGGCTCGTTTGTTAAATTCTCCTCAGTTGATTATTCCTGTGGGTGCGGGTGTTGTTTCGGCTTTGGGCTTTTTAGTTTCTCCAATTGCGTCCGAACAAATCAGAAGTTACGTTTCGTCTATTTCACAAATTGATTGGAAATACTTGAATCAGCAAATTTCAGAAATGGAGAAAGCGGGCTTTGAGTTTCTTGAAGGTGCTGGCGTGGATGCAAGCGAAGGTACGATTACGAGAGTGGTTGATATGCGTTACTCGGGTCAAGGACATGAGATTTCGGTTACGATTCCGAATGGCATTTTATCAGAAAATTCTATTGAAATTATTGAACAAAATTTTATCAAAGAATACGAATTTAGATACGGAAGAAGTATTGAAAACATTGGAATTGAGGCAGTTACGTGGCGAGTAGTAGTGGCAGGAAAATCCCCTGAAATCATCCCAAATCAAGTAATCAAAACCGAAGGAAAAGATGCTTTGAAAGGCACGAGAAGCGTGTTTTTAATGGGAGATAAAACGTATTCAGATGTTCCTGTTTATAGCCGTTATGACCTAAAACCTAATGAATCTTTCGATGGTCCAGCGGTGATTGAGGAGATGGAATCGACGGTGATTATTGGTAGAAATTCTGTGATTAAGATTGATGAATTTAAAAATATTGTGATTGATTTGTTGTAAGAAAAGTATCACAGGTTTCAGACCTTTTCCCAAATATACTCAACAGGTTGGAAACCTGTGGTACTTTAAAAATTACTCCTTCGGTCTTATTCCCGTTGCTTCCCAACCGCCATCAACCAAAATTGTTTGTCCTGTAATGTGCCTTGAATCGTCTGAGAGAAGGAATAGTGCAGTTTTTGCAATATCATCTGGTGTTCCAATTTGATTAAGCGGTGTTATTCTACTCCAAACTTGGTCATAATTTTCTTCTTCCAAAGCGGTACGTTCGGTCAAAGTTGCACCTGGGGCAATTGCATTGATTCTGATACCCAAAGGTGAAAGTTCAGCGACTAAATTGCGAGCCATCATTTTTATTCCTGCCTTCGTAACTGCATAAGCTGATAGATTTGGATAAGCCTGATACCCAATATTTGAAGACATTAACAACACTTGTCCCCCACCCTCTTGTTTTTGAATTTGTTTAGCAAAAGCCTGAGTCAAAAAGAATGAACCTTGCAAGTTCAAGTTCATGACTTTTTGGAAAGATTCTTCGGTAAAATCTAAAAAACTTCCAAACAAAGTAATGCCCGCATTGGCAACAATCATGTCGATTTTACCAAATTTCTTTACTGTAAAATCAATCATCTCGTAGATAAATTTAACATTTCCTGCATCACCAGCTATTGATGTACAATTACCAAAAGTAGAAATATTTTGCACAGCTTTGTTCAGAATATTATCGTCAAGGTCATTGATTACTACCGATGCACCTTCTTTAACTAATTGATTAGCAATCTCATAGCCAATTCCTGAACCAGCCCCTGTAACTACGGCAACTTTATTTTCAAATCTTTTCATAAGTGGTATTTTTAAGAAGTCATTAAGTTTTAAGTATATAAGTCGTTAAGTTGAAAAAACTCATATGTCTTTGATTATCAAATTCTCAAAAAATATCTAAATCGGATTCAAAAGGATTTTAACCGCTTGTTTTGCTTCCATCAAATCAAAACCTTTTTTCCAATCTGAAATTGACATTTCGTGAGTAATTGTGTCTTTTACGTTGAGACCTTGTTCTAAAATCTTCATGGTTTGCGTCCAAGTTTCACGCCTGTAACCTACTGAGCCATCTATGCGTAATTGTCTGAAAGCCACCAAGTCCCAAGGCAAGGTCAATTCACGACCAAAATGTCCGACTTGAATAAAATGCCCCAAAGGTCGAAGTGCCTCCATGCAACTTCTCACGGATGCTTCTACGCCCGCAACTTCAAAAGCAACGTCAGCCCCTAAACCATCTGTTTCTTCTAAAATAATTTCTTGTAAATTCTCTTTATTGACCACAACTGTACGATATGCACCGTATTGCAGGGCTAAATCTAAACGCATTTGGTCGTCTGATGTACCTGCAACGATGGTTTTAATTCCTTGCCGAGCTAATAATTTTACCACTAAAAGCCCGATTGGTCCTGGTCCTGAAACCAAAGCAACATCTCCTAATTTGAAATGAGCAATGTCTTCAACGGCATGAACCGCCGCCGCCAAAGGTTCAACTAATGAGGCTTCTCGCATCGATACGCCTTCTGGAATTTTATATAATTGGTCTGGACGAATGGCGGCATATCTGGCAAAAGCACCATTAACCCCATGTCCCATACCTCTCCGATTTTTGCAGAACATAAAGTCGCCACTTTGACAATAACGACATTCTCCGCAAACAACAGCCACCGCTCCCAACACAGAAAATTTATCGCCTAAGTTGATATTTGAGACGTTTTTGCCTCTTTCTATAATTGTCCCAGCAAACTCATGTCCGAGGATTACTGGCGGAAAATTTCTAAATCTATCGTGATAAACATGGAGGTCAGTGCCACAAATTCCACAGTGGGCAATGTCTATAATTACCTGATTATCAGCACATTTTGGCTCTGGCATATCCATTAATGATACGTTGCCTGGACCTTTATCGTATTTTACTACTGCTTGCATATTAAGTTAATAAGTTATAAAGTTGTTAAGTTATAAAGTTGATTTTTTATAATTCACGGGTAGTTAAAGTCCTGAAAATCAAAAATTTATCAATATTATTTCTTAATAACTTCTAATATTTTTTCAACAATATTTACCGACCTCAACCCATATAAATCCAACAATTCCTGTGATTGTCCAGACTGACCGAAAACGTCATTAATCCCAATTCGATATACCCTTGTTGGATGATGTTCGGCTGTTACGCCTGCAATGGCTTCTCCAAGTCCGCCAATGATTGAATGTTCTTCTACGGTTACTAAAAATTTGGTTTCTTGGGCAGCTTTAATAACTACTTCATTATCAAGAGGTTTCACTGTTGGAAGATGAACAACCCTTGCTGAAATCCCTTTTTCTTTCAACATATCAGAGGCTTTTATTCCCTCAGAAACCATGATTCCTGTCGTGAAAATTGTACAATCTGTTCCTTCTCTGATGGTTCGGGATTTACCAATTTCAAACTTTCCGTGAATCTCTGGAACGATTGGATAGGTATCTCGACCATAACGCAAATAAACAGGACCTTTGAAATAAGCGGCTGCAATGGTTGCTTGCTTGGCTTCTTCGTAATCTCCTGGAACGATGACAGTTAGGTTTGGGAACGATCTACAAATAGCAATATCTTCATTGATTTGATGCGATGCTCCGTCTCCTCCCGTTGAGATTCCGCAGTGAGTAGCCGCTACTTTTACGTTTGCTTTGGGGTAACAAATGGAGTTACGTAATTGGTCACCTCCACGGGTGGTTATGAACATTCCGAATGACGTTGCGAAGGGTATAAAACCTTCAATAGACATTCCTGCGGCAACTGAAAGCATATTTTGCTCGGCAACCCCCGCATTGAAATGTCGTTCTGGATAGATTTTCTGAAAGTCAGCCGAACGGGTTGCCTTCGCCACATCAGTATCAATCACAACCACATTGGGTAATAATTTTCCTAACTCAATCAATCCGTCAGCAAAGCCTTTCTTGGTTTGCTCCGCTCCAAATTCAGAAGAAGGTGGGGCTGGAACGACTGGGATTATATGTATGTCTTCGATATTTTTCATTTTTTATCTTAACGCTGGTAGGGTTTTGAACCCTACCAGCGTTTATTTGTCCGAAACTTAAACTAACTCCCCCAAAGCCCTCATTGCCGTTTCTAAATTTGGCGGTGAGCCGTGCCACGTATTATCATTTTCCATAAAAGAAACGCCTTTCCCTTTTATGGTTCGGGCAATAATCATGACTGGTTTTTCAGATAGTTTTGCCTTTTCTACGGTATTAATAATTTGCTCAAAATCATGCCCGTCAATACTAAAAACCTCCCATCCGAAGGCTTCCCATTTTGGTTCGAGCGGGTCGAGAGGCATAATATCTTCTGCATAACCATCAGATTGCATATAATTTCTATCCACAAAAGCGATGATATTATTGAGTTTGTATTTGTTGGCAAACATGGCAGCTTCCCAAATTTGCCCTTCCTGAATTTCTCCATCACCACAAAGACAAAAATAATTTTGCTTTTCGCCTTTCAATTTAGCGGACAATGCCATGCCGCAAGTTGTAGAAAGACTTAATCCCAAAGTTCCTGTTGAGACTTCGATACCTTTTTCTGTATATTGTTTAGGATGCCCTTGTAAATATGAGCCTGGACGACGGAAACCCAGTAAATCTTCTTTCGGAATGTAGCCACAATCAGCCAAAACGGCATAATAAACGGGTGTAGCATGACCTTTTCCCATAATAAAACGGTCTCGTTCTGACCAATTTGGATTTTGAGAATCGTGTTTCATAATGTGATGATAAAGCGAGACCAGAATTTCAACTGCACTCATACTTCCCCCCACATGACCAGAGGCGGCTCTAGTAATCATGATAATAATTTCTTGTCGAATTTCTTTGGCTTTTAAACGCAGAAAATCAATTTTACTTTGTTTCATAGAATTTTGCATAAATATCGTTTATAATCAAATCAATTTGCTCAATATTTCCACTTCTACTTAGATAGTTTGGATGATAGGTCCAATAAGTGTTATTTGGTAATTCGACATGAAACAGTTGGTCAAGAAATGGTGAAACCTCTTTTATTGAAATATCAGTATATAGAAATTTTAGCCATTCAATATCACTTCCTAAAAAAATCACAATTGAAGGATTAAGCATTTCTATTTCTTTTTTCACAAGTTTATAGCCTTCGATATTTTTAATTTGGATAAAAAGAGGGGGTGTTTTATTAAGAAAGTCTATCTTTGAAATGTTATTCCAAATAATTCTTTTCCAATCCATTTCAAATCTATTACCAATTTTCTTAAAAAAATTCCAGAAAGGGCTGTTTACAGCATCGTCATTTATAAATTGCCTATATCGTGATTGTAACTTTTCAATCTCTATTTCAATCTCACTTTCAGGTATTTCGCTTAAACTTCCCCATCCTCCATGTGTTTCCTTCCCTACAATCATAATTTTAACTACATTATTATTGTACGTTTTGGGAATATTTAATATCAGAGGTTTTGATACCCCTAATTTTTCTTTTTGAGAAAAATTGTTAACGAGATTAATCAAATATTGGCGATAAAAAGTAAATAATTCTTCATTCATTTGTTGATAATTTATATGCTAACCCACTTTCCCTTCCTTGCTGAATTAGAAACTCCTTCCAAGACCTCTTGACATTTCAGTCCATCCCAGAAACTTGGAATCATTGGTTTTTTATATTCAATGGCTTCAACCAATTCCTTTATTTCATGAATAAAAGTATGTTCCCAACCGATAATATGTCCCACGGGCCACCATGCACCTATGTACGGGTGCGTTGAATTTGTAACAATTATATTCCTAAATCCTTGAATATCAGAGGCATCATTACGATTGAAATATTCTAATTCATTTAATCTTTCTAAATTAAAAATTAGCGAACCCTCACTTCCAAAGATTTCCAAACGTAAATAGTTTTTACGTCCGTTGGCAAACCGTGTCCCTTGAAAAACGCCCAAAGCTCCGTTTTGAAAATGAGCAAAAAAGGCAGAACAATCATCGGTTGTCACTTCACCCATGCCTGAACCATCAGAAAATGGTCGATTTTTTACAAAATTCTTTTCAACACCATTAACCGATTCTATCTCTCCACAAAGGTATCTTGCCAAATCCACGGTGTGGGCATTCATATCTCCGTGAGCTCCCGAACCAGAGGCTTTTGCATCGTGTCGCCAAGTCATCGGGAAATTTGGGTCGATGAGCCAATCTTGATAATAGACAGCATTAAAATGATGTATTTTCCCGATTTTGCCTTCATCAATCATCTTTTTTGCCAGAGCGATGGCAGGAACAAAACGATAATTAAAAATCATGGCGTGGGTAATGCCAGCCTCCTCGGCAGCCTCATACATTTGACGAGCTTCTCGTACATTTCGGGCAATGGGTTTCTCACAAATAATATGCTTCCCTGCCTTCGCCCCTGCAATGGCGATGGGTGCGTGAGAATCGTTTGGCGTAGAAATATCAATTAAATCAACATCGTCACGTTGAATAATTTTCTTCCAATTGGTGGTAGTATTTTCCCAACCGAATTTATTGGCAAATTGTCGTAAACGTTCTTCATTTACGCCACAAGCCATTTTTAGGATGGGTTTTGCGGGTAAATCAAAGAAATATCCCACTTTTGAGTAAGCATTACTATGTGCTTTTCCCATAAATTGAGTTCCGACTATGGCGACGTTTAAAGCCCCCCTACCCCCAGAAGGGGAGTTTAGATTTTGAGTAGTTGTATCTTCTTTATTCATATTTATTCGTCTTGGAATTCCCCTTCTGGGGGTTAGGGCGACCGACGCTTCGGGGCTAAAATCCGTTTATCGTAAAACCACCGTCAACCGCTAAATTTTGACCTGTGATGAATGATGCATTATTCATCGCAAAGAAGGCAACAGCTGCGGCAACTTCTTCTGGCAAACCTACTCTTCTTAGTGGTGTTCTTGAAACAACCTCCGCATAAAAATCTGGATTTGCCAAAACTCCCGCCGTGAGTGGCGTGTGAATATACCACGGAGAAACTGCATTAAGTCTTATGCCATATTCCGCCCATTCAACGGCTATATTTCTGGTAAATTGAATCATAGCCGCCTTTGTCATGCCATAAATTACCCCTGATTTTACGTGCGTCATACCTGTAACGGATGCAATAGAGACTACATTTCCCTTAGATTCTTTCAATAATGGGAAACATTTTCGAGTCAATTCATACATCGAAAACAAGTTTGTATTGACAATTTTATCAAAATCTTCATCTTCAAAGTCAACAATTTTCTTGCGAATATTCATGCCAACATTATTGACCAAAATATCCAAGGCAGTCAATGAATCTACTATTTTTTTGATACCTTCTTTTGTACTCAAATCGGCAGAAATGACTGTTAATTTATCGGAAACTATCTCCGCTTTCATAGCATCAATTGATTCTTGTCCACGGGCAACAGCAATTACGTTTGCACCTAATTCCAAAAACTCTTTCACAATTGCCTTACCAATTCCTTTTGTTCCGCCAGTTACTAAGGCTGTTTTATTTTCTAAATTCCAAGTCATGGATAGTTGTTAAGTTTTAAGTATAATGTTTAAGAAGTTTTGATGTTTCCCACTCGTACCACGGGAATCCTTTCCCGTGAACTTGCGTAAGCTATTGGACTCAGACACGGGAAGGGATTCCCGTGGTACGAGTGGGAAAATTTTAAATACCAAAAACTCATTAAACGGGGGATTAGGTTGATAAGTTTTAAAGTAAAAATATACTCAATCCAAACCCAACACTTTTCTATTTAATTGTTTATCAATTCCACTTTTTGCAAAATCATCAAAAGCCTTGTTAGTTGCCTCGATGATTTGATTTTGGATAAAAATTGCTCCTTCTTTTGCTCCTTGGGCAGGACTTTTGATGCAACATTCCCACTCTAAAATTGCCCAACCGTCAAAACCACATTCTGTTAATTTGGTAAAAATTTGCTTGAAATCTATTTGCCCATCACCTAACGAGCGGAAACGTCCAGCACGGTCTTTCCAGTCATTGAAACCCCCGTAAACACCCGTCATTCCATTGGGTCTAAATTCGGCATCTTTTACGTGAAAAGCTTTGATTCTTTTATGAAATATTTTAATAAACTCCACATAATCAAGTTGTTGCAAAAGAAAATGACTTGCATCGTAAGTCAAACAAGCGGCGGGATGAAAATTTACTTTTTCCAAAAAACGTTGATACGTTGCCCCATCAAAAAGGTCTGACCCTGGGTGGAGTTCATAGCCAAAAGTGATTCCGTGTTCATCGGCAAAATCCAAAACGGGCAACCATCTTCTCGCCATTTCGTCAAAGGCTTCATCAATTAAACCCTCCGAACGCTGAGGCCAAGGATAGAAAAACTGCCAAGCCAAACCTCCCGAAAGTACCGAAATATGTTTTGTTCCCATATTTTTGGAAGCCAAAACGGTCTTTTTCAATTCTTCGGTTGCCCATTTTACTCGTTCTTTATCATTCAAATTTTTCGGATAAAATGCCTGAAAAAGATTCTCATACACGGACGGCATACCCATCGCTTGCCCTTGTAGATAAGAAGCTAATTCTACCACTTCTATACCCAACTCATTCAACTTATTTTTATACTCATCGCAGTACTCTTTTGAGGTGGCAGCTTTGTCTAAATCAATGGCACGAGCATCCCACGTTGGTATTTGTACACCTTTGTAACCCAATGATTTTACCCATTTTGAGATAGAAATTATGTCATTAAAGGGAGCTTGATTATCAAGAAATTGAGCTAAAAATATGGCTGGTCCTTTGGTAGTTTGCATAGTACAAAAGTATTCTAAGATATATTAGTATTTTTCAATTATTTGCTCAAATATGTGTACTATATTGAACATTACTTTAAAAATTTAAGAAATTCTATTCATTATTGTTGATATTAGTTCAAAAAACTCGTTTGAATTCAAATAAATTATTTTTATAAATATTTAAAGATTTCATAGTACAATATAGCATATTTTAACTCTATAACATTAGATGATTTAAAATAAATATTTTCTCTATTCATTTCAAAAAGTTAAAATCTACCATTAGGAAATATATTGCCATTTTTATAAATATTATTAGTTATATGTACTGAATTTTCCAAAAAGTTATATTAAGTAGTCAATATTGTAGATAAAGATGAACCCAATTCTTGAAAAAGTAACAATCACAGATAAACAATCCTTTGCTATAAAAGAGGAAATACTACCGTATATAAAAATCGGCTGGCACTATCACCCCGAATACGAATTAGTATTATTCACAGAAAGCACTGGCAAACGATTTATTGGCGACCATACTGACCGACTTGCTCCAAACGATATGCTGTTATTAGGTCCTTACCTACCTCATTATATGCGTAATGATGAAGAATATTATCATGGAAACAAAGATTTGAGAATTAGGGCAATTGTTATTCATTTCAACGAAGATTTTTGTGGAAAAGGTTTTTTTGATATTCCAGAAATGGCAAGTGTTAAAAAACTACTCCAAAAATCAAGTTTAGGGTTGAAAATTTCAGGAGATACTCAGGGCAAATTAGCTCCTTTGATGGAACAACTTTTAGTCACATCAAGCTATAATAGACTCAGAATTCTGTTAGATATTTTGCATGAAATAGCCATGTGTTCAGATGCAGAATCCTTATCTTCAATGGGTTACACAAAATTTTCACCCCACGAAGATACTACTCGGATTGATAAAGTTTTTGAATATATTTTGCAGAATTATACCCAAGAAATTTCTTTGGAAGAGGTGGCTGAAAATATCAACATGAGTGTTTCGGCTTTTTGCAAGTTTTATAAGAAAAGAACTGGTAAAACATTTACGCAAACCCTCAACGAAATTCGGGTGGGTCATGCGTGTAAGTTGTTCATTGAGAAGGGGTTATCGGTTTCGGAAGTGTGTTATCAAAGTGGATTTAATAATCTTTCATACTTTCACAGAAACTTCAAAAAAATCACCCATTTTGCTCCTTTGGAATATCGAAAGCGGTTTAATAATTAAATCCTCGCTTCCCCAATCATTTTCAAAAACGTGTTCCAAACTTGATGCTTGGGTTCTGTTGGATTTTTGTCAGTACCCATCCTCACGATGACCATGTTCCATTCTGGAATGATACAACATACATTGTGATTCAGTCCACTCAAATATGCCGTTTTCATAGGGGCATCTGGCATATTACTTAAACCATCAACGCTATTTGTCCACCAGTTGAATCCGTAAGAACCAGAGCCTTTGGTTGTAAGTCTATCTCCTTGAAAAACAGGCGTTTGTGAAGGTACTTGATTGCTCGTTGCCATCTCACACCATGCTTTTGAAATCAATTGTTTGCCGTTCCAATTGCCTTTATTGAGGAATAAAAGTCCGAATTTGGCTAATTGTCTGGCGTTTAATGTTACACCCGTGCAACCGTTATTAATGTCGATTCCGTTCGTTTTTTGTTCCGTTTCCCAAGTCCATTCGCCCATACCGATTGGGTCGGTAATCTTTTCCGTTAAGTATTCTTTCATCGTTTTTCCCAACACATTTGTCAGGACTTTTCCGTACATCATTTGGGCTTCGTCCCAATATTCATAATGCGTTCCTGAGGCAAAATGGGGTTGTTCGGGGGTGTAAGGTGTGAGAGACCAATCGGAGTTTTCATCATTCCAACGGCTTCTACCTTTGGCACTGTAACCAGAGGTCATGGTCGCAAAGTTCTTGAAAGTAATTTTTGGATAAAACTCCTTTAAACTTGGTTCATAGTCGCTGGCAAAATCCTCTAATTTCAGGCGTTTTTCATCAATCAATAAACCTAAAACTGTACTCGTGAAGGCTTTGGAACAGGAGTAAATAGTGTGTTTTCTACGTGTATTTTCACCTTCATAAATTACGACACCATCCTTAATTATCAGCACCTCAGAATTCCCATCTTGGGCAGATTTTGACTTCAAATAGGCTAAGGCATTTTCAACCTTTGCTTCATCAAAACCTTTTGCTTCGAGCGTAGTTTTTGTCCATTCTTTGTTTGGAAAGATGGTTTTATTTATTTGACAAGAAATAATTAAAGTACTGATAATGAGGCTAATAAAGTTATTTTTTATCATTTTGTATTCAACAAATTATTATATAAAATTCGTTTGTTTTAGTTGTAAACAAACTCTTCAATAGCTTCTAAAACTTGTTCTGGTGCTTCAATTTGAGGGTAATGCCCTATATTTTCTAATTTCGATACATTGGGATTAGGAACAGTTTTAATGTATTTCTCTACGACATGAATTCCTGAAACAGGGTCGTCAATCCCATTAATGAATTTAATGTTTACGTCAGTTGAACACATCGCATCAGTCCATCTTTTGCCGTATTTTTTTCGGTCATCTATGTAGTGTAATAGTTTTTTCGTCAATCGTATTCCATCATTATATTTTACCAGTTCCCAATAGTTATCTAATTCAGCAATATCTGGTTGCGAATCTCTACCAAAAACAGCACTAATACTTTTTTCAAAGCGTTTTTTATTCAATAAATGGACAATGATATGACCCAATGGGCTTAACAATAGTTTCTGAACCTTCGTAGGCTGGTGTAATTCAGGAAACAAAGCTCCGTTCAGGAAAATCAATTTTTCTATTTTGAAAGGTAATTTATTTTCGTTATGCCTTGCCAGTAATTCTTGTCCAACAATAGAACCATAGTTATGGGCAACAATTATCACTTTATCACAATTTTGCTTCTTTACTAATTCAATAATCATATCTGTTTGATCCATTATTGAATAAGCATATTTTTTGGGCTTATCAGAAAAGCCAAATCCAATAAAATCAGGACAAAGCAAATGATTTTTTTCTTTTAATTTATTCCAAAGTAAATGATAATCCCAAGAAGATGTTGGGAAACCATGAAGAAACACAATTTTTGAAGTAGATTCTGGGTTTGATTCTTGATAAAAAATATTGAAATTATTGTATTGAAAATATTTTCCATTCTCTTTCCACTCTTGGAGTTTATTTAAATTTTCCATTACTTAATATTTTTGTTTAGTTTAAAATAACCGTCTCAAAAACTCAATACTTTTTGGCGTTTGTTGAAATGAACGAGTTGATTCGTCTTCGATAAAAAAGTATTTTATTCCGATTTTTATACCCGTTCTGACTGACTCTTCGATATTCACTTCTCCGTCGCCCAAAGATACATTTTTCTCCACGTCCATTCTCCCAAATTGATTGCAAGCCGTGCCTTTCGTTCTGTCTTTTACGTGCATGGCTTTCCATCTTTTTGGATATTTTTCTAACCAAGTTACAGGATTATGTCCTGCATGATAGACCCAATTAATGTCCATTTCGTAACTTACTTGTTTTGGATGTGTCTCTTTTATCAATAAATCAATCAAATATTCATTTTTATAAGGACGAAATTCGTAGCCGTGTGGGTGATATAAAAACATTAACTGATTGTCTGTCAAAGTTTTACCAGCTTTATTGAATGCCTTGATGGCTCTCTGCGTTTCTTCCAAAGTAAAATCTCCCTCTACGTGCGGAATCCAGAAACAGACTAAATAGTCAGCCCCAACCGTTTTGGCATCGGCAATTACTTTGGCTAATTTGGCATCGTCTTCAAGGTCTTCAAAAGCAACACTTATTCCCTGAATTTTGAGATTATTGGCATCAGTTAATTTCTTAAATTCAGAGGCAGATAAATCGTAAAATCCAGCGGCTTCCACTTTCGTAATACCCAATCCATTCACTTTTTGTAAACTCCCTCCCACGTCTTTTTTGAGTTGTTCTCTGAAACTGTACAATTGCACTCCCACAGGCGAAGGAGCGATTTGAGCCTGAGATTGATAAAAATAAAGTGAAAGGAATGCGAATAAAAAGAGTTTTGATTTCATGAGATTATTGTTGAAAATTGATAAGATAATGGTTTATATTTTGTAATAATTTGTTACTCAACCGCCATGAAAACCAGTCCAATAGTCTCCAATTGGTCGGTTGCTGAACCCCAAAAGCCAATCCATTTGCCTTTGAAATTGCCTTTTTTATCTCGATTAAATATATTTTGAAAGGCTATATCTCCCCCATTTCCCCCAAATCTTTTGGTTTTAGTACCATCCGAAAAATGAAAACAAATAGAATCAATAAACCAGCCCATTGTTCCGCTTATTCCCACTAATTCTTGGGATTTTTTTAAAATAATTTTTTCTTGCCAAATGCCCAACGTATCGCCAAAAACATAATCTTTTACTTGATTATTTTTACACAAAATACTCATTTTCAAACCTTTAACTACATTTTTTGCTTTGGTGAGATTTACTTGAATGCTTTGTAAATGTGAACCCTCTTCTAAACAAATCAACTTTTTGGTAACGCCTTCTTGGGCAATTTCACCACCGACACGATTTCCAAAATGGATTTCTCCTAATAATGGCTTATGCGTAGGAGTTTGATAATCAGTCGCTTGTGAAAAGATAGTTTGACTTAATTTTAAGAAAATGATTAATATTAAAAATACTTTTTTCATAAATTCAGTTTTGCCTTAAATTATACGGCTCAACGCAGGCTGGGTTTTGAACCCAGCCTGCGTTAATCAATTGATAACTTTATATTATTGACTTTACGATTAAGAATAAAATCGAGGGACAAACCAAACATCCTAAACCTGTATAAAAAGTTGCGGTCATTGCACCGTAGGGTACTAATTTTTCATCAGTTGCCGCCAAACCAGCCATTACGCCCGTATTTGTTCCAATCATTCCCCCAAAAATCATAGCGGTATGTGGGTTGTTTAGTCCAATAGATTTGGCGATGAAAGGGGTAATAATTGCCACAAAAATTGCCTTAATCACTCCCGCCGCAATGCTCAAAGCCATGATGTCCGAACTTGCACCGATGGCAGCACCCGTGACGGGTCCCACGATGTACGTACAAGCACCTGCCCCAATAGTCGTGAGGCTGATTGAGTCACGATAGCCGTAGAAATACGCCAACATTACCCCAAAAATAAAGGAAAGGCTGATTCCCAAAAATAGAGAAATCAAACCCAATAATCCTGTCTTTTTCATGATGAGAAGACTTGCACCAAAAGCGGTTGAAATAATGGCAAAATCTCTAAACATTGAGCCTCCCAACGTACCAAATCCATTGAAGATTTTTATATCAGCAATTCCTTTTTCACCATCTGTTTGAATTCCTCCAAAATACGCCAAAATTAACCCCAAAATGATGGCTATGGCGGCTGAGGGCAATTTTTTGTTGGTTAGTTTCTCAGAAATAATGCTTGAAAAATACATGATTAACCCGACGATTAAGAAAGCCAGAATCAAGCTGTTTCTTTCAAGAAATTTGTAAAATATTTCCATTTTTTTTTAGTGGTTTTATTGGATTATATAAGATTCCAATTTCTCAGTTTACGGAAGCCTTCGGTTTTTACCGAAGGCTTCCGTAAACTGAGAAATTTTATGTTCTTATGGTTTCAATATCTGATTTTTGAATAAATTTTGCTAATAACGGAATCGCTGCAAAACAGATTATGACTGGAATAATGCCTACCAACAAAGTAATCATACCACTCGTTAAAGCCAGTTTTACATTCTGCGTTGCCGCCATTGCCACGATGATTGGAATATACATTTGATTCCAAAACTGAATACCACTTTGTGTTGGCAATGTAAACAAGTCTTTTTTTCTTAACCAATCCGTAAGAATCATTAATAAAATCATCGAAAAACCAACGCCTCCAACGTTCGCATTAATTCCGAGCCAATTGCCCAAAAGTTCCCCAAAAAGTTGCCCGACGATGTAACTGAACGCTAAAATGGCTACTCCGTAAATTATCATAATCTTATTTGAATAATGGTTTTAAATCATTTTTAGTCACTTTGCCCATCGCATTTCTGGGTAATTCTTCCACGATTTTATATTGCCGTGGAACTCTGTATGAAGGCATTTTGGTCCGCATCCAAACGTTCAATTCTTTTAAGTCAATGCTATCATTTTTTACTATCAAAACCGCTACAACTAACTCTCCCCATTCTTCATTTTCAATGCCCACAACGCTACAATCGCTTATTTCTGGATGAGTCCGTAAGATTTCTTCGATTTCCAAAGCGGAAATTTTATATCCTCCTGACTTAATAATATCTATTGAACTTCTGCCCAAAATCTTGTAATATCCTTCTTCTAAAACAGCCACATCACCCGTTTTAAACCAGCCATCTTCTGTAAATGTATCAATAGTAGCTTGCGGTTTTTTCCAATATTCTTGAAAAACGGTTTTGCCTTTAATTTGTATTTCACCTGCCTCTCCCGAAGCTAATGTTACGTTTTGTTCATCAACCAAACGAACCTCCACATTTGGCAAAGGCTGCCCAATATGCCCAGCCCGACGTTCACCGTGATAAGGATTACTAATTGCCATGCCAATTTCAGTCATACCGTAACGTTCCAATAGTCGATGTCCGCTGATATTTTCCCATTTTTCCATAACAGAAACGGGTAAAGCTGCCGACCCCGAAACCATTAATCGAAAGGATTTCATGGCATTTTGTAATGCTGTTTGTTGCGTTGCAGAAAGCGTTTCAAAATACGCAATAAGTTTGAAATATATGGTTGGAACTGCCATAAAAACGCCTTGTGCATTATTTTTAGCTATTTTCATAAACCAGTCAAAAACACCCTCTACCGTGAAATTGGGCAGAAATTCAACAGTTCCTCCTACGCTCAACGTACATGAGATAACGTTAATGATTCCATGTACATGATGCAATGGTAGGATGCAAAGAATGTGGTCATTTTCTGAATATTCCCACGCACCTACTAATGAATTTACCTGTGCTTCAATATTTTGATGAGTAGTAACAACTCCTTTTGGTAAATTCGTAGTTCCACTCGTGTATAAAATCATGGCTCGCCGTGTTGCTTCGATACTTGGCAAAACAATATTTTTGACCTCGACATTTTCACCCAAAACAATAAAACGAATCGTTTTTTCAAAAGCTAAATCTTTTAAAATCTCCTCAAATTCTTGCGATACAACAATTATTCGAGCCTCCGTGTCTTCAATAACGTATTGCAAAGAAGCCAATGGATGAGTCGTGCATAGTGGGACGGCAATTCCCCCCGCCAACCAAATTGCCCATTGCGTTTTTACATAATCAAATCCTGGGGCAACCATAAAAGCTACCCTAAACTCTTGTAAATCAGTTGAATCTTCTAACAGGAAACCCGCAAAACTTCGAGATTCATCTTGTAAATTTTGGGAAGAATAGGATTTACCATTTGAGATAATGGCTGTTTTCTGAGGATTTGGGTATGGGTATGGATTTGAGATTATTTTGTACATTAAATTATATTTTATAACATCTTCAAAATCAATACACTATGCGTATTTTTCCATGGTGATTTATAGGGTTTCCAAAGCCACCAAGTTGATTTTCCTTCTTCTTTATACTCGCCCGTGAAAGGATTAAACCAAGTAGCTTGAATTTCCCCAGAAGGCGATTTTGGAATTACCACGTCGAGTTTATGATTTTCGGCGGGAACAAAATATAAATACAAATCCTTTCCGTTGGTTAAAGGATAACCACTGGATGCTAAATTATCTTCTCCCAAACGTCCATTCGTCGTGAGTTTTGGCGTTGAAGGAAACAATGAATTAAAATCGTACTTTGTGAACAGATTTTGCAAATGCTTGTAGTAATCAAATCGTGGTTTTTGGAAGGTATGTTTTGGATTCATTGGGTCATAAATTACGATATTCCAAGCCGCATCTTGCCAATAATAAGAAGAATAAACGCCCGAAAAAACACATTCATAATTGCGAACCAAACAGGCTTCTGGATTGACGTAATTTCCTTCAAAAGATAAATAAGGTCCTTCTTCGTACCCACCGTGTTCGATATTCATGACGGGTTTGTTATTGTGCCTATTAAATGCTGCCAAACTCAACGATGACAAATCATTACGCCAATTTTGGATAGAAATAAAATCAATTTTATCGGGCTCACGAGAGCAATATTCGTAGTCATGGACGGTAATTAAGTGCTTATACGCATCATTTTGATGGATTCTGGCGATTCTTTCGTTGATATACGGAATATCACATCGACCATAATCCAAGGCTTCTTTTGAAACATCCCACACAATATTTGGGTAGCCTTGATACCGTTTTACGACATAATCAAAGTAACGATTGTCTTCTTTGGAATACATTTTTGCCCAATTTACTTGCTTGTTCCATACGTATATCATCACGTGGGCAACGATGCCTTGTTCGTGCAAATAATTAATTACTCGGTCAAAATGTTTGAAAAAATCAAGGTTTAATTCTTCGTATTTTGGGGTTTTGTTATCGCCCATAAATACAGAATAATTGGGTCGTTTGAATTCATATTCAGCGGGTACATCAGGAGCTAATTTCCAACCCACATCGTAGGCATATACGTTCATAACCACTTGATTGAAACCATTTTTCTTGATTTCAGCAACTATTTGCTCCGTTTTTGGAATACCCGTTTTGTTGGTATAATCCAAGGCAAAAAGCCAATCACATTCAAAAGCCAACGCAAAGTAAGATTTACCGTCTTGATACGTAAACTTTCGATTGGAAGTTGGATTTACTTCAACAGCCCCGTGAATATCTGGATTGGATTTATCAGAAACTAAAACCGTTCCCAATAATCCTGAAAGTTGATTTTGAGAAGAATACGTTTGAAATGACCAAGTGCTGATTTGGGTTGGAGAAAATCGGATAATATACTCATTATCAGCATTATAAAACCCTTGAACTTTTAGTTTTTGATTTTCTTTTGAAATGAAAACCGCCCCAAATTCAACATCAAAAGGATTTTCTGTAAACGATTTTTTAGTCTTGAAAACGATGTCTATTGGCGAATACAGTTTTGTTTCAAGGGTTTTTAATGAAAAATCTTGACGAGATTGTGCGTTTAATTCCGAGAAGAAAAAAATTAAAAGAAAGGTATGAATGATATGTTTACGAAAGGTTTGCATTGATTTTATTGAATATATTACGAACAATTGTCTAAAACTCGTTCTGCAAAGCCTCAATTGCAGCCGTCAAATACACCATTGGAGCATTCCAGTTAATACAATTTTCGTTGGTTGAATAGGAACAAGTCAAATCCAAAAAACACTCATCCGCAATGTTGGTTGTATATCCTGCACATTTGTCTTGTTGTTTTGGGTTTGTTCCACCTGAAAGCAAGCCTGGGACTGGTTTCTCAATGCCATCAGATTCAGATGGGCGATGATGAAGGTGCATGACTTGCTTTGAACCAAAACCCGTCAGAAAACTATATCCAACAGCATTTTTACCAAAAAGATAATCCAAATTTGTTAATGCACCATTCAAATATTTCTTGTCTTTTGTGAGTTTGTAGGCTTGTAAAAGAGCAATGCCTTGATTGGCAGCATGACCACTACTTCCCCACATAAAATCTTTGGCAGATTTACCCATCACGGTATTGTAAGCCTGTTTATCAACTCCATTCAATAAATCATCGGCAAAATCAAGCACAACTTTTCTCAATTTTGGAAGGTCTTTTTTCCCTAAATCCGTTAAATTATTTTGATGTTGAATTAAGGAATAATAACTCATTCGGTGTACATCTCGCCATGTTTGAAGATTTGGAGAATAGGCTGGATAAAGTGTTTCGGGTTTATAATATTTGTCATTTTTTGTAGTAATGTACAACTCCGTAGCTGCCCACACAAACTCATCAGAGGCATTTTTATCATCATACGCTCCTGTATATACTTGCGGGGCGAATTTTTTATTCATCTCATTTTGGTCGTACAGTTTGTCTGGATTTTTTTCTGCCCAAGCCCATGCTTTTTCAGCCGCAATCAGACATGAATCAGCCAATTTTGGAAATTGCTTTTCAAATTTCTTGAAAACTCGATTTGCCTGAGCCATTACTGCCACAAAATCAAGCGTTGCGGTAATGGTTTTTTGAATGACATAACGCTCTTTGGTGGCTTGGTGAGGCATTAAATTCATGCCATCAAATTGCGGATTTGTCAATTTATGATAAACCCCACCGTCATTTGGGTCTTGCATAGCGAGCATCCAACGCAAATTCCAAAGGGCTTCGTCCAAAAGGTCTGGAACAGGATTTCCACTTTCAGGAATATTGGCTTCAAATGATTTTAAAAACTCAGGGTGGTTTTCGTATAACAAAAACAGAGTACCCATCGAAATTCCTGAATTGACAATGTATTTATTGTAGTCTCCTGCATCATACCAACCTCTTGGGGCAGAAATCACGTAGCCTTCTGGACGCTCTTTTGTGGCGGCAGAGGCATGAATCATCACTTTATTATCAGGATGTCCAGCGGGGCGTTTGTAGATTCCAGCGTGTTTTTCCAATAATTCAGTGGACATTCTTTGATAATAATACCCCTTCAAAGAGGCAATTGCCACTTCTCGATGGATTTGTTTTTTGATTTCAAAAGGATAGGAAAAACCCGAATTTGGAACATGAATTACATATTTTCCTTCTTTCTTTACACCCGAAAAATCAGCTATTTGAGTGGTTTTTTGAGAAATACTATTAATTCGTTGAGGGGATAATTTTCCTTTGAAAATCGTATCTTTTTTACTTTCGGATAAAACAAAAAACAGTTCTTTTTTATCACCCATTACTACCGCTTCTTTGTTGGCATTTGGATAAAAACCTATTTGATTTAATCTAATATTCTCTGTTACATTTTGGGCATAATTTTTACTATTGAAATACAAGGTAATTAGAATGAGAAGAATAGATTTATTTTTCATAAGTATTTAATTTTCAATAAATTACAATATGGAAAACCCTCCTAAGCGTTTTTAACGCTTAGGAGAGTTAAAACTCTTTCTATGGCTTATACTTTACCAAAACCATAAACCCTGGATATTGAATTTCCGTCCCATGTGTCATTTTTCCGCCAACTAAGGGTGTTTTGCCCGTTTTCAGTCCGTTCATAGTTGATAGAAATTCTGGATGGTCGAATTCCTTTTTGATGATGTGGTAACAATATTTGCAAGATTCTCTATCCATTAAAAGGAAGTCATTTAAGTAAACGCCATTCATATACCCAGGCGACCAAGTGACGGCAGCAATTTGGAATTTCTCTACATTTTTAGGATTTCCTTTCACATCAAACATTTCTGTATATTCCATTTCACGAGTTGCCCAACGACGTGGTTGGCTAAATGGTTTGCATAATTCTACTTTGTAAGAGCGTTTCAAACTCAAATTTTCTACCGCTTTGGTCATGTAAATCAAACCGTTTTGGTCGGTTACTCTGGCAGCCAGTGAGACTGGTTTTGTTTGGTCAGGCACCCATTCTGTATTCCAATTATACTCCCCTGCGGTGGCTGTTCCGATGTGATTTACTAATTCGCCACGATGATAATTGTAGTGCCATTGGTAATATTTCCCATCGCCTTCGTAGTTGATATTATCCATCAAACCGATGTACTCGACTTTTGCGATTCGGTTGTTCATGGGTACTTTCAAGGTAGCATTTTCTCCAATAATATCCCCCGATTTGTGACTTGAAATCTCTACGGTATAAGGCATTACTAAATTTTTATAGTAAATCCGAACCACCATACCATAGACCATATTTTGGGGCATTCCCCAACGTTGCGTTTTATCAATGGTAAATCTAAAACGATTCGCTTTTTCGCCCGTTTTGAGTTCGGTTAAAGGAATTGAAACGATTGGATAATAGTGATAGAGATACTCAGATTGTGGTTTTGGAATACTGTCGGCATCGGGAAATGCTCGCCATTGTCCGTCGTTGAATTTGACCGCTAACCCCGTTGAACCATCATGACAAAGCATTCTCTCCACCAAAATTTCAGCTCTGATGGCATCTTTTAAATCAATATTTTGGGGTAAGGTGAACCAGCCATCATTTACAAAACCTTCATTAAAAAGATTATTACCCTTACGAGTGGCATCTTCATAAAAGCCATCGCCACAAACCCGAACATATTTCTCCTGACCTGGAACTTTGGATTCAGGCGTAGCCCATGTATATTCCCTAAAAACGTCGGTGGGTTTTGGTTGAGTGAAGGTTTTTGAAAAAATGAAAAGGAAGAAGATTGAGAATAATATTTTTTTCATGGTTGATAATTTTAGATGATATATGAACCGCAAAGACGCAATGTCGCAAAGGGCTTTATTGACTTCCCAAAAGTTATTTCTACTTTCGGGAAGTTCTTCAAAAGACAAATTGTGTAAAATCTTCTTTGCGTCTTTCCGTCATTGCGGTAAAAACTTTTACTTCTTTTTCTTAGTCTGATTAATTCTTACGGTATAATTCGGAAAGTCATTGCCGTAGCCAGGGGCAGAGAAAATATCAAAATCTCCATCGCCTTCAAAATCTGCCACTACGCCATTATAGATGCCTTTTTCTCCTAACGATTGTTCTTCCCAGTCCAAATTATTACCTTTATTCAAGAAGATTCTTACTCTTTTTTTCGTTGGATGTTCTGGAATTTCCCCTGAAACGATGTCAAAATCACCGTCATTATCCATGTCAAAAATTTGGAGCGTATGGCAATGGTGATAATCATTTGCTACAACGTGTTCAGTCCATGTATTGGTCTTTGCATCACGATCGTACCATGCAATTGGGTAGCCGTCCACATTGGCTTCTGAGTGCGAGATGAATACCTCCGCTTTGCCGTCTTTGTTAATATCACGACAGAAAATTTTTGTACCGTTATGTCTCCATTCCAAGACTCCTTTATACACCTGATTGTGCCATTTGTCGTTGATATTACTCACAACCCAGTCTTTCCTATTGCCTTTACCAGGGTTTTTTACCCAGTATCCGTTCAAAGCAATATCAATATTTTTATCACCGTCAATATCGCCAATGTGCATTCCTTCGTGGATATTTGTGATTTTTATCGCAAATTTCTCCCATTTATTTTTAGCAACTTGATAATCAATTTCAAGAGCATGATGCCAATACGTAACGGTAGCAACGTCCTTAAGACCATTTCCATCAAAATCAGCAATTTCTACATCCTTTACAAATTCGGGATTGTTACCAATAAAATGCCTTTCCCATTTGTCTAAGTTTTTAGCATCTTTATTTTCCCACCAATACGTTCTGGCAGTAGTATCTTTACTGGTTTCATCACCTTCAAAAGACAGAAAATCGGTGTCGCCGTCATTGTCCATATCGGCAACGGCTAAATCTCCTGCACCCAACAAATCGTTGTTTTCAATAACGTGTTTTTCCCAAGATTTTCCACCTTCTTTGGCTTGATACCAACCTAACCAACCTGGGTTCACAGGTCCATACCCACGAGATTGCTTCAAAACCATCACGTCCATCAGTCCATCTTTGTTGATGTCGGCAACGGTGCGTCCCCACCAGCCTTGGTAATTATCTGAAATGACTACTTCGTTAAAAGTAATTTGCTTCAACAAAGTGTAAGAGCCTAAAACCGATAAAATTAGGGCAACTATAAAACTCGTTTTAATTTTTGACATCATTCTCATAAATTCGTTTTTAAAATAATTTATTTTTTTGATTTAATTACTTGACCTTTATTAACTACCGAAGGTTTTAGGATAGCATCATTTCGCCAAATATGTAAAAATTTGTGGAAATCCCAAGCGGTTGAAACCATATCCAAATCACCATCATTGTCTAAATCAATCAGGTGATTCCCCAAATGACTTTCATGCCCCTTGGCTATTTCTGTACTCGTAAAACCCCCAGCACCATCATTTGAAAATATCAAAACGGGGTACGCATGACCTTTATGTTCGGATGTTACAATATCTACATCTCCATCATCATCAATATCTGCCACATCCAAATTATTATTTGAAAACCCCTTCCAAAGGTCTCTTCTACCCCATTTTACATTCTTATCCCCTGAATTAGTGAATGTATAAAGATTGGCTTTGGGTTCTAAACCTGGGTATAATTCTTCGGAAATAGCAATATCTGGCTTACCATCTTTATCAAAATCAGCGACTTCTACCCTATCAATATTATTTTCGGTAATACCAATTTGATAGGCTTTCCATTCTTCTTCTAAATTATTTCTTGGATTGTTGGCTATGTATAATTTATTGGGCATATCTCCTTTTTTATCGCTATTTCCAAAAGCAATATCCAAATCGCCGTCACCATCAAAATCTCCAAAACCAAAACCTTCGTCTGAAAAACTTGAAACTATTTTTTTGAAATTCCAATTTTCAGTTCCATTAGGGTTTTTAGGTACATGAGTTGCATAAATACCGCCTTCACCAGACAAGAAAATTGTTGGATTTACCAAACCCTTAAAAGTTAAAACTCGAAAACCTTGCCCGTTTACATGGTCGGTTTTGGGAACTTGTCCAATAATTTTAGCTGTCCATTTTAGCCCTAAATTATCCTGAGCTTCTAACCAATACACATTTGGATAAGCCATTCCGATAACATCTACATATTTATCTGAATCAACATCCAATACCAAACAGGCATCCACATTTACGCCAAAATCGCTTCTAACCCAAGTCCCAGTCATTTCTTTACCCGGGTTTTTGTAGAAATATCTCCCTGCCACAATATCTTTAAACTTGTCTCCATTAATATCAACAAAGTCGGTACCATAGTAACGTAGCCACTCGGGTTTATCATAATTCCCCCACATCGTTCTGGAACTATCGGCTTCAATATAATGCCATTTTAATATTGACAAAGGGTTTCTTACCACATCGGGAGGCAAAAATTTATCGTTACCCGTGGGTGGAGGGGGAAGATTCTTTTTCTTATTGTTTTTTTGTTGCCCAAATACCAACGTATTCAGAAAAACAAGAATAATGATTGCGGATAGTTTACCTTTCATTTTATGCTTTGGATTAGGTAATTAATAATTTTGTTTTTCAACGATTTTTTTGAGTTTATCGTATTGTTTAGGGTTCAAAACCTTATATTCTACAAAACCAATTTTGAATGTATTTGGCTGATTCATAGCGGGTTTACCTCTTTTGTCTCTGCCCAATCCTGCCACAATCATTCCGTTTGAAGAGACATTCATTCCTTCTTTTTTATCCCCCAAGAAACCCGCCATGTCGTAAATATCATCCGTATTTTTTTGAGCAATATACAAAGTTCTGTTTACGGTTTTATCGCCAAAAAACACCCAATTCATCAATTCAGAAGGCGATTCATTTTTGTAAAAATCTTTAACGGGAGCGTTTAAAATCTTATCTGTTCCCCAATATTTATTTTCTAATTTATTCCACGAACCCGCAATTGTACCCTCATACAATAACCAATAGAAATAATTTGGGTCGGTTTTGGTCACATTCCAAACGACATAATCCTTATAAAACGTCCACGTCCATTCCCATAAACCGCTTTTACTTTTTGTTGTGATAATGTTGTTGCCTGTTTTCTCAGAAACAGCTTTTTCATGCCCTGGGTGACCACAACCACCATCATCATTGCCAAAAACTGCATTGGGTAAACCACGATACCACCCTCCGCCAGATTTTGGATAAGTAGCGACGGTTGAATCTTTTTGAAAAGAAATCCAGTCTAAACCTTCTTTGTCGATGATACTCGAAAAGCCTCCGCCCGCACGGTCAAATAGATACGTTGCCGATGGTGTTGAGATTTTGTAATGTGGTCGGTCTTGGTGATTTACTTCTTCGATTTTTACTTGAGCTTTTATGCATGAAGAAATCAAGAGGAACAATATTAGTAAAAAGGACTCGATTTTTATGCTCATAAAATTTTAATTATGGGAACAGATGGGATTAAATTCATAAATACTAATCAACTTATAAATTAAAGAAAGAGATAGGTAATCAATACCCACTTCACATTATAAATTGTTATAAAATTTTTCTTGAAAATAGCGTAAATTATTGTTAAAGCTGATATTTTCAGTGTGGCTTTGGCAATATTGTTCACATAATTAGTAATTTAGAACACATTTGTCTTCTTGTCTTAGGCAAAATTTTTGAAGTAACGTAATGATTATTGCTTAGTCGTTTTAAGATAATCCGAAAGCAACATCAAATCATCTGTTCCAATAATATCAACTTTCAATTTTTGTAAAGTTTCATATCCCAAAACAGCATTTGGCGTAGCCCAGAGTCTCACTATTTTACCTTTTGAGTGCATTTCTTGAACAAACAACTCAATTTTCTTAAAAGTCTCATCCTGTGTTGGTGTTTTACCCATCCAATATTTCCCAAAATCTAAAAAACTCGAACTCACAAAAGCCACTCTCTTAAATTCTTTTTTGGAATAAATAAAATTCTTTCGTCCATCAAAAAAGAAAAATTTGTCATATTTTTTAAATTCAGTGGGTGGAGGCATATCTCCGCTGATGACTATTTTGATATTTTTCAATTCTTTTTTGTTTGGTTTCAATTGTTCAAAAAGTGCTTTCATTAACTCTCTACCTTCTTTTTTAAAATCCAATAATAAAATCATTGGCTTTTTGTTTGGATAGGGATAGCCATTATTATCTTTAATTTTTGATAATAAAGGGTTCAGATACAAGTTTTTAAATGTTCGTTCTGGATTGATTTTATCCCAATCATGTGCCACAAATATTTCATTATCTTTCAAGTACAAATCTGCCTCAATAGAGTCAAAACCTAAGTTATGAGCAGTCTCAAAGGGCAGTTTTTGTTCATAATCATTGTGAGAATGAGACAATTGAGCAAATATATTGGATGTGAATAAAAGGAATTGAATTAGAAAAAATAGTTTCATGGCTTTCTTATTTATTTTCGTAAATTTAGTTTTTAAAAATCAAACAGCAACATTCTAAATACTTGTATATGAATCGTAGAAATTTTATTCAAACTTCAGCTCTGACCCTCGGAGCATTTACACTTTTACCCAATGGATTGTGGGCAAAATCAGCAAATGAGAATCCCTATAAAATCAAAGAAGTACGTGGAGGTGTAAATGTCTTTTCTGAAAAAGGAGGAACAATTGCTTTTCTGAATACTAAAAAAGGCATGGTCGTCGTCGATTCTCAATTTCCAGAACAATCACAACATTTGATTGAGGCGTTGAAAAAACAATCTACCATTCCTTTCAAGTTATTGATAAACACACACCACCACGGCGACCATACCAGTGGGAATATTTCCTTCAAGGGTTTAGTTGAACACGTAGTTGCTCACGAAAATTCTTTAACCAATCAAAAAAATAATGCTCAAAAACAAAAGACCGAAGAAAAACAATTATACCCAGACATTACTTTTACGGATTCTTGGAAGCAAAAAGTAGGCAAGGAGCGAATAAAGGCACATTATTTTGGGGCAGGTCATACCAACGGCGATTCAATTATCCATTTTGAAAATGCCAATGTGGCTCATTTAGGCGATTTACTTTTCAATAGAAGATACCCATTTGTTGATAGAAGTGCAGGAGCAAATATCAATAATTGGATAAAAGTGTTAGATAAAACACTCAGTACGTTTGACAATGAAACAATTTTCATCTTCGGTCACGCCTTAGATCCTGAAAAAATTACAGGTAATAAAGAGGACATTAAAGCCTTCAAAGATTATTTGGAGAAACTTATGGTTTTTGTAGAATCAGAAATTAAAGCAGGAAAATCTAAGGAAGAAGTAGTGAAATCTACTTTTGTACCTGGAGTAACTGAATGGAAAGGTGATGGAATTGGGCGTAGTTTGCAAGCGGCTTACGAAGAATTGAGTGATGTGAAGAAATAAACAAAAAAGGCGTTTCTTCCTAATAAAAACGCCTTTTTGATGATAAATTAAATCATTTATGCTACTGCAAAACTCGAAACGGTCTTAGCTTCCAAAGTAGATTCTCCCATCAAGAAAATATCCACTTCACGAGCTGCCTCACGACCTTCTGAAATAGCCCAAACTACTAATGACTGCCCTCTACGCATATCTCCTGCGGCAAAAACTTTGTCAATCGCTGTTTGGTAATTTTGAGCTTTTACGTTTCCTCTTTCGTCAAATTCTAAGCCATTTTCTTCTAATTGAGCCAATAGACCTTCTTTTTGCGGATGCAAGAAACCCGCAGCAATCAATGCTAATTCGGCTGGAATTTCACGCTCATTCGTGTGTACTTGTGAGGCTTTTCCGTCCTTCACTTGCATCACAATATCAGCAATTTTGATTCCTTTCAAATTACCCTCGTTATCTCCTACAAATTCTTGAACGGCAATTGACCAATGACGACCTGTTCCTTCTTCGTGTGAGGTAGAGGTACGCAACATCATAGGCCAATTAGGCCAAGGCGTTTGTTCAGCTCTGTTTGCAGGAGGCATTGGCATTACTTCTACTTGGGTAATGGTCTTTGCTTTATGACGATTTGAAGTTCCTACACAGTCAGAACCTGTATCTCCACCACCAATTACTACTACGTTTTTGTCAGTAGCATAAATTTCTCCCATCGGATAATCTTTGCCCGCATGATTAACAAAACGTTCAATACCCGCAACTCTTTTATTTTGTTGAGAAAGAAACTCCATCGCTGGATAAATCCCTTTCAAATCTGAACCTGGAATTGGTAAAGTTCTTGGAACAGTCGAACCTCCTGTCAAAACAACCGCATCAAAATCTTCTAATAAATCATTGGCTTTGATGTCTTTTCCAACGTTTACATTAGTTTTGAAAATAATGCCTTCTTGCTCCATAACCTCCACACGACGTTGTACGACCCATTTTTCTAACTTAAAATCTGGAATACCGTATCTTAGTAATCCTCCAATTTTATCAGCACGTTCAAACACGGTAACGTTATGACCCGCCTTATTCAACTGTGCGGCAGTAGCCATTCCCGCAGGACCTGACCCAACGACTGCAACCGTTTTACCCGTTCTTTTTGAAGGAATATTTGGTTTTACCAATCCATTTCCGAAAGCATATTCGATAATTGATTTCTCGATATACTCAATCGTAACGGGTGGTTTATTGATACCTAATACACATGATGCTTCGCAAGGTGCAGGACAAATACGACCCGTAAATTCTGGAAAATTATTGGTAGAAGATAAAATCTCGTAGGCATAAGCCCAGTTTTGGTCATAAACGGCATCATTGAACTCTGGAATGATATTTCCGAGAGGACAACCATTATGACAAAAAGGCACACCACAGTCCATACAACGACTTGCTTGGGCTTTGACTTTATCAGCCGTAAAATCAATTTCTATTTCTTTATAATCTTGGACACGTTCTGCAACGGGTCTTTTCTTAGGAGTCTCTCTGGTTACTTCTAAAAATCCTGTGGCTTTTCCCATATTATTTGATTGCTAATTTATCTTTAACTTCTTTAAACCTATCATTTCTGATATAAATTATATTTTCTTCAAGTGTGCATAATTTCGTGTAATTACTATCAATATAATGTCTGATTTTCGGGAATGTATCTATACCAATAAACGATCTGTCAGAAAAAAAGCTATATGAAGTCATACCATCGATTATCAAAAACGGGCTATGTTTCTTTAGACTGAGTATATATTTTTGGGTCATTATTTTATTACTATGTGACCACATGAAAAATCGTGCAATGTGATTTTCCATGTTACCTTGAGGACTTTGAGTTTTAATATAGTAATCAAAGTTCCAGCCCCAAACCACAATTGAGTCATTTTCTTTTTTAACAGTATTTACTAATCTTATGGTTTTTGTATTGTAAACTCTTGGATTATTTACAATTCGAGGATTTATATAAATAACCGAAAGTAGCGAAACAATTAAAATAGTTATATTTACATACTTATTCTTATTTCCTAAAACAAATGTCCTGTGTATAAAATTTGCATTCAGAATACAGGAAAAAAATAAAAAAAAATAAAAATAATGATAAAATGGAAAGCCAGACTTTGTAATTGTATAGATTGATGTCAATGTATATAACAAAATAAAATAATTATAAATGTTAAACTTAATATCTATCTTATTTTTGTGATTGATATTACTAAGACACAAAGACAATATGATGAAAAATAATGAAAAATATAAATGAATATTCAAGGATTTCATTTTGAACCAGTCAATAAATCTGAATAGTATTTTCAAAAACGATTCGTCTTTACCATATTTTAGGTTTTCTTGAAGGTATAAAAATAAGAAATCATCAAAAATATTATAATGAATGATATAAATCACCATTATTAACGGAAACATAGATAACCCCACAAAAAAACAATAAGTAGATTTAAAATTATTTCGTTTAATATCTAAAAATAAGAGATAAATACTAAATAGAAATATTACAAAAGCCAATGGTATTGACTGCAACTTAGCAAAAGGTAACATTCCAATTAGAAGCCCAACAATAAAAAATTCTTTAAAAGTTTTTTTTGTAATATTAAAATAAATTTTTGAGGATAAATAAATTGAAATGCTTAGCATTGTAACACTCAACAATTCACTTGAATAATGTTGAAAGTCTGGTTCAGTTGTACCCAAAAAGAATAATAAAATAAAAAAAATTAATATTCTTGCAATAGAAGAGTCATAAATTTTAGATACTGTTAAAAAAGTAAAAATCAAAGAAAGACTATTTAAAATAAAAAAGGCTATTCGGCAAGTTATATAATCTGCTTTCCCTATCAAAAAATTAATCGGAATCAACACCATAGAATTCAAAGGTCCACTTGTAGTAAAATCTACATCTGACCAAAAAATCATCCCTTTTTGAAGACTTATTGACTGTGCTAACATTAATCCCTCATCCAAACCAATTGAATAATTTTGAAAAAAATATGGTATTTTACCTATGAAAAAGAAGAGGATAAACCACAAAATAAAATTTTTGTCAGAAACTTCGTAGTTTCTTTTTTTTAAGGTAAAAAAAGAAACTACGAAAAAAAAAACAATGAATAAATAATAAATTTTATTAATATGGGGCATTTTACCTATTTAACTAAAAAGTTCCATTACTTTACTTTTACTTTTCAAAAAGATTATCAATGAGCAACCTCAACCTGAATATCACGATACACAACATTCTTATCTTCCAAAACTTCTGAATAAGAAATTTCTCTCATCGCTAATGCTTTTTTGAAATCTTGTGGCATTACTTTTACGAATTGTGGTAAAGTGGCTGTCCAATTATCTAAGATTTTCTTGGCAATTCCTGAATCGGTGTATTGCAAATGTTGCTCTACGTACATTCTGAGGATGTTTTCATCTTCAATCGTCAATTCTTCGATGGCTACCATTTCGCCATTTAGTTTTGGAGCGAAGTCTTTATTTTTATCCCAAACATAGGCAACGCCACCTGACATACCCGCTCCAAAATTACGTCCTGTATCTCCTAAAATTACAACTAATCCGCCCGTCATGTACTCACAGCCGTGGTCGCCGATTCCTTCTACCACTACCTTTGCTCCCGAGTTACGTACACAGAAACGCTCGCCTGCCATCCCTCGTAAATAAGCCTCTCCCGAAGTAGCACCGTAGAAAGAAACGTTACCTACAATTGAGTTTTCAGAAGGTTTGAACGTCGCTTTTTTGTTTGGATAAACTATCAATTTAGCTCCACAAAGCCCTTTTCCGATATAGTCATTCGTATCTCCTTCAACTTCAAAAGTAATCCCGTTCACAGAAAATGCTCCAAAAGATTGTCCAGCCGTACCTGTGAATTTCACGTGAATGGTATCGTTTGGTAAACCTTTTGCTCCGTATTTCTTCGTGATTTCGTTTGAAAGCATTGTTCCAATGGTACGATTCACATTGATTACGTTCATTTCTGCCTTCACTTTTTCTTTATTTTCAATGGCTGGTTTTGCAGTTTCTAATAATTTCCAATCTATTTGGTCCTGCAAACCATGGTCTTGATCTTCTTGTTTATATAGAGCAACGTCTAAGGCAATTGGTTCTTTGTAAAGGATTGGCGATAAATCTAAATTTTCCAATTTCCAATTTGTCAAACCTTCCTTCTTTTCTAATCTATCCGACTGCCCAACCATTTCGTTTACCGTTCTGAAACCTAATTCAGCCATGATTTCACGCAATTCAGTTGCTAAGAAAGTAAACAAATTTACTACGTGGTCAGCCTGTCCTGTGTATAATGCACGCAACTGTGGGTCTTGTGTTGCCACGCCTACTGGACAGGTATTCACATGACATTTACGCATCATAATACAACCCGCAGTGACCAAAGCCGCCGTAGCAACGCCAAATTCCTCTGCACCCAAAAGGGCAGCCACTGCCAAGTCTTTACCCGTTCTGATTTGTCCGTCGGTTTGAACCGTAACCCGTCCACGCAATTTATTACGAACCAATGTCTGATGGGCTTCCGCCAAACCTAATTCCCAAGGCAAACCTGCATGACGAATTGATGAAAGTGGCGATGCACCTGTTCCACCGTCGTGTCCTGCAATCAAAATATGGTCAGCGTGAGCTTTGGCAACTCCTGCCGCAACCGTTCCAACACCCGCTTCTGATACTAATTTTACCGAAATACGAGCCTCACGATTTGCATTTTTTAAATCGAAAATTAATTGTGCTAAATCTTCAATTGAATAAATATCGTGGTGAGGAGGTGGTGAAATCAACCCTACTCCTGGCGTTGAATGACGAGTTTTTCCAATCCAATCATCCACTTTATGTCCAGGTAATTGTCCGCCTTCGCCAGGTTTTGCACCCTGAGCCATTTTGATTTGTAATTCAGTCGCATTGGTTAAATAATGGGCTGTTACGCCAAAACGTCCAGAAGCTACTTGTTTGATGGCAGAATTTAACCAATCACCATTTGGTAATTTATCAAAACGAATTGGGTCTTCTCCACCTTCTCCTGAATTTGATTTTCCACCGATTCGGTTCATGGCAATTGCCAAAGTCGTATGAGCTTCGTAAGAGATTGAACCAAATGACATCGCACCCGTCGCAAAACGCTTGAAGATGTTTTCGATTGGTTCAACTTCGTTAATGTCTATTGATTTTCCTTTTTTGAATTTCAATAATCCACGAAGCGTTAAAGCTCTTTCCGCTTGGTCGTCAATCAGTTTTGAATATTTTTTGTATAAATTGTAGTCGTTCTTTCTCGTCGATTGTTGTAACAAGTGAATCGAATCAGGATTGAATAAATGAGCTTCCCCACGGTGTTTCCACTGGTAAATTCCTCCTACTTCTAATTTCGGATTTGCTACTGGAACTTCTGGATAACCGTTTTTATGCTTAATCAATGCTTCTTTCGCAATTCCTTCTAAATCAATGCCGCCAATTCTTGAAATTGCTCCGTTAAAATAGGTATCAACCACTTCTTTACTCAAACCAACGATTTCAAAAATCTGAGCACCTTGATATGATTGAAGCGTTGAGATTCCCATTTTAGAGAAAATCTTTAACAATTCTCCATTAACGGCTTTGATATAATTGGCTTGTAGTTTTTCGTAAGAATAATCAACTTGCAAAATACCTTTTTCTTTCATGCCATTGATAGTCTCGAATGCCATGTACGGATTTACCGCCGAAGCACCAAAACCAATCAAAGTCGCAAATTGATGCGTTTCCCAAACGTCTCCTGCCTCCACAATCAAACCAACTTGGGCTCTTTTTCCTTTGCGAATCAAGTGATGATGCACCGCCGAAACCGCCAATAAAGAAGGAATTGGAGCGTGTGATGAATCAACTCCTCTATCTGTCAATAAAATGATAGCATAACCATCATCAACTGCATCTTCTGAATACTGACAAATTCTATCCAAAGCTCTTTTCAATTCGCCTACCTTTCCATTGGCTCGGAAGGTAGTATGAATTGATTTAGTTTGGAAATTTTTATGGTCTATCCAACGGATTTTCTCAATCTCTTCATTTGTCAAAACAGGCTGACGAATTTCAATTTGACGACAATGTTCGGGAGATTCTTGCAATAAGTTTTTCAAGCCACCAATATCCGAAAGCAATGACATCACCGTACGCTCACGAATTGAGTCAATGGGTGGGTTGGTTACTTGGGCAAAAAGTTGTTTGAAATAGTATGATAAATGCTGAGCTTGGTCTGAAAGGATTGCCAAAGGCGTATCAACACCCATCGAACCGAGGGCTTCTTTGCCTGTTTCTACCATTTGAGCCAACAAAACTCTTAAATCTTCCGTCGTGAATCCGAAAACTTGCTGACGTAATAAAAGCTCTCTTTCAAAAGGTGTACGATATTCGGCACCCGCTTTTGGTAAGTCTTCTACTTTAATTTTATTGGCTTTCAACCACTCACCATAAGGTTGTTGCTGACAGATTTTTTCTTTTAATTCGCCGTCTGGAATGATTCTACCTTGCTCCATATCAACCACAAACATTTTCCCAGGTTGCAGACGACCTTTTGAAATAACTTTCGATTGGTCAATGTCCAAAACGCCTGCCTCAGATGCCATGATTACGAAATCATCGTCTGTAACCCAATATCTTGAAGGACGCAAACCATTTCTATCTAAGGTTGCACCAATGATTTTTCCATCGGTAAACGAGATCGAAGCTGGACCATCCCAAGGCTCCATCATGGCAGCGTGATATTCGTAAAAATCCTTTTTATATTGCTCCATTTGCTCGTTTCCGTCCCACGCCTCTGGAATCAACATCATCATCGTATGTGGCAACGAACGACCCGACAGATACAATAACTCAATCGCATTATCTAAAACGGCTGAATCTGATTGTCCCAATTGAGCAATTGGCAAAATCATTTCCATTTCTTCTTTCGTGAAAAACTCAGACTCAAACAAGGCTGATTGAGCTTGCATCCAAGCCGAGTTTCCTTTTACGGTATTGATTTCACCATTGTGACCGATAAAACGGAAAGGTTGAGCCAAACGCCATTCTGGGAAGGTATTTGTTGAGAAACGAGAGTGAACAATCGCCAAGGCAGACGTAAATTCCTCACGTTTCAAATCATCGAAATAGCCTGGCACTTGCATAGTCGTAAGCATACCTTTATAGATAATGGTACGAGCCGACAATGAACCGAAATAGAATTTATTTTCAACCGCTTTGACGGTCTCATTAATCACACGAGCAGAAACCTGACGGAAAACGTAGAGTTTACGCTCAAATGTCAATTCGTCTGTAATATTTGCAGGACGTTTAATAAATAACTGTTCCATTTGTGGTTCAGTATTTCCAGACTCCGCTCCTTGAATTTCTGAATTATCACAAGGCACAATTCTATAACCCAATATCTCTAAACCTAATTTCTTGGCTTTGCGAGCAAGAATTTCTTTGCACTCATTACGAGTGGCTTCATCCTTAGAAAAGAAAGCCACACCAACGCCATATTCACCCGTTGAAGGTAAATCAATGCCTTGTTTGGTACACTCTTCTAAGAAAAATTCATGAGGAATTTGTAGGAGGATACCCGCTCCATCACCCGAGTTAGGGTCGCAACCACAAGCTCCACGGTGATCCATACGGATAAGCATTTGGATTGCATCCGCCACTACTTTATGCGACTTACGCCCTTTCATGTTCGCAACGAAACCGATACCACACGCATCATGCTCAAATTCTTTGCGATACAACCCTTTATTGTCGAAATTAGTCATGGTATTATATATTTTGGCTTTTAACAGAATATTCTACTTTGTGTTAGAAGGAAATGTTTTGTTTTTATAACTAATTTAATAAATGACCTATTAAATAGTAGGTTTTAATAATAAAAACAAAATTTATTGTATTGGAATAATCTAAAAGTGATTAATTCTATTTTGTTGTTACAAATATATACAATAATTTCTTTGGAAAAAATAGGGTTTCGCCAAATAATCATTGGTTTTATATAATTTCAAGATTATGTAAAATTTTATCTTGGTTAGATACAATTTTTAAAAATAAGCTACTCAAACTACAATTTTGTTATTTCACAAAAAAGCATATAAAAATAACTATTTTTTAAATCAGTTTTTTATTTTTTTTCAAAAAATATTTTATAAGTAAAGAAAAATTAAATTAGATTTTTGATGATTTACAAAAAATAGCTTTTCGAATAAATTTTTCAAAAAAAAGTAAAATTTATTGAATAGACCTATAAATATTGACTAAACCATCAAGGCAATTGAAAAAATTGGTAAATTGAACCTGAATATAAACCAATCATAAAACCCTATTAAAATGGACACTAAAACCGAACCCAAATGGCGATTCGACATCATTATCAGTGTATGTGCGATGTTAGTTAGTATGGGGACTTTTGCAACTTTTCTATATCAAACCAAAATTATTCAAGAAGATTCTAAGGCGAGTGTTTATCCACATATAGAGATTGAACGTAGATATGGGAGTCGTGAATCACCCTATTTCACCCTTGTTGCGAAAAATGTGGGTATTGGTCCAGCATTTTAAAAAGCATGGAAATTAAATACAAAGACAGTATTTATTACAGTAAAAATTATGATGGAAACTTACCGATTGTCTTTTTAAGAGAAATAATTACAGATGAAGCGAAATTTCCATTTTTAGGCGTTGGAGGTACGATTCCAATGGTTATTCCAGCGGGTGAAAAGGAAGTATTTTTAACTTTACAATCCAAAAAATTTGAAGATATGGCTATGCTCGTTGAGATTTTTGATGAGGCAAAAATCAAAATTTGCTACTCCTCAGTGTACAAAGATTACTGGACAGTCGAAAAATGGAAACAACCCGAAGAATGCAAAAACTGTGAAAAGGAAGACCTATTTAAAACCACAAAAAAATGAGTAGAAGAAGACAAGAACCTTTTTGGAATATTGATAAAATTTTAGGATTAACCGCCATTTTGGTCAGTATGGCAACTTTTGGGATTTATTTATACCAAACCCATTTGATTCAAAAACAACAAATTGCCGCCGTTTGGCCCTACGTAGAATGTTTTGTAAAATACGTCCCTCAGTCGCAAGAAAACCCTAAATATCAATTAGTTATCAGAAATAAAGGTGTTGGTCCTGCCTTAGTGAAGAATATCAAAATTGATTATTTTGGGATAAAACACGAAGGCGACCCTGACCGTGAATATTTGGAGAAATTGTTTGGAAAAGAGAATGTGCCAGACTGCAATTTTGCTTTTGCCAACGGTTCAGTAATTCCTGCGGGTGAGAGTGTGATTTTGTTGGAAGTCCTTGAACCTGAAAAAATGGCTGATTCTTTTTACGAAATTTTCAAAGCAACTTCTATCAAAATTTGTTATTCATCTATATACCAAGATTTTTGGATTACTGAGAAAGATAAGCATCCCATAGAATCCGATAACTGCAAATAATCTATGAACTTAAAACCTAAATTTTGGAATGCTGATAAAATTGTCTCGTTCTCGGCTATTTTGATAAGTTTAGCCACGATGGGAGTTTATATTTATCAAACGCATTTGATTCAGAAACAACAACACGCTTCGGTGATGCCTTATTTGATGATTGGGTATTCGCATCATAGTAACGAACATTTTAATGTTGAAATAACAAATAATGGACTTGGACCAGCATTTGTTGAAGAAGTTAATGTATATTTTCAAGGAAAAAAATATCCCAACACAGATTTAGGAGTATTTTTCTATGATTATAATTTTAAGAGAGATACCCTAAGTTTTGGGAATAGCTCCATAATTATTGGAACGCTTATCCCCTCAGGCAAAACTATTGTAAATGTTGAAGCAAATGATAGAAA
Organism: Cytophagales bacterium; assembly: GCA_013298125.1. Classification (GTDB taxonomy): domain Bacteria; phylum Bacteroidota; class Bacteroidia; order Cytophagales; family Spirosomataceae; genus Arcicella. The sequence continues at coordinate 72,812 of JAAFJP010000003.1, forward strand.
AAATGCAGATAAATTTAACAAATACTTTCGTAACGATGAACCTTTAAAGTTAGAAATAATATACAGTTCTGTTTATGGAGAGCGTTGGCGAGCAAGAGGCGGATTTACCCGCCCTGAAAAATTAGAAAACTAATACAACCAAAACACCTAAAAATCTGTCTGTAAGATAATTATGAAAAGATTTCTCCTAACAATATTTCTTTTAACCGCCTTTTTAACTTCCACATTTGCTACGCATATTGTGGGGGGTGAAATAGAATTAATAGCCGTTAAAGGGCAAGCTGGAGCAACTCATCAATTAAAACTCAATCTATATTTTGATGATGTAAATGGAAACGTCGGAGCAATTGACCAAACGCTAAATTTAGGTTTTTTCAGAAAAAGAGATAATTTTTTTCTTGGTTCATACACTCTTCCTTTGGTGGCAAATGATTTAATTTCTTATACAAATCCTGCTTGTGTACAATCAAATGCGGTCAGAACAAGACTTTTACAATACAACCGTTTGATTAATTTACCCGCCGATGATTTCAGTGAAACGGAAGGATATTATATTTCGTGGGAACGTTGTTGTAGAAATAATATCATTTCAAATATTCAAACACCCGCCACGGCTGGTTCGGTTTTTTATTTAGAATTTCCTTCTCTAAAACAATACCCAAACACCTCTCCTACTTTTAAAACCCTCACAGGCGATTACATCTGCCTAAATCGTCCATTTTCTTTTGAATTTGGAGCAACAGATGCTGATGGTGACAGTTTGGTGTATAGTTTGGTAACACCTTACAATGGAAGTAGCACCTCCGCAAACCCAAGACCAGATATACCACAACCAAAATTTGGGTCAGATTATTCTTTCGTACGTTGGGGTGTAGGTTATGATGTGAGAAGTGTTATGTCGGGACCAGTTCCATTAAGGGTCAATGCCCGAACTGGACAGCTTACTGTAACAGTTGATAAAGAAGGTTTATATGTATTTTGTGTTTTGACAGAAGAGTATAGAAAGGGCATAAAGATTGGTGCTGTGAGGCGAGATTTTCAGTTGAAAGCCATTGATTGTCCTATCAATAAAGCTCCTGTGGCACTTTTTAGAGAAAAAGGAAAAAAGGAATTTTATGAATCTTCTACAATAATCAATTTTAAGGTTGGTGAAAAAAGGTGTTTGACCATTTTAGAAACCGACCCAGATTTGAACCAGTTGATTAACATGAAAATTGTTCCCGTTAATTTTAAAACTACACCAACGATTACTCCTTCGTCTTTACAAACAACTTCGTCAAAAGATACGCTAAGGGCAGAGGTTTGTTTTGATGATTGTTCGGAATCCTTTGATGGAAAACCATTAGTTTTTGATGTAATTGCCTCTGATAATGGATGCCCTCAACCCCTCACTACAACGCTCAGAATGCAAGTTTTTATTGAACCAAGACCAAACGAAGCTCCGAAAGTTAGTACAGATTTGCCCAATCAAAAAGGAGAATCTTTAATTGGGAAGTTACTAAAATTCAATGTTTTAGGGACTGATAAAGACAATGACAATATCACTGTAACAGCTCGTGGGCGTGGATTTACGCTTGCACAGGCGGGTATGAGTTTTGCGGGTGGCTCAGGTGTGGGGAAATTGACTTCACCTTTTACGTGGACACCCGTTTGCGACCTCACACGCAAGGGAGATTATATCGTAGATTTTATTTTGACAGATACTCGTTGCGGTAGAAATTTGAAGGATAGTATTTCTGTAACCTTGAAAGCAATTACACCGTTTAGCGACCCGCCAGAAGTCAAAACCAGTCTTTTGAAGAATGAAATTGAAGTAATTTTAGATGGAACAGAACCACAGCCCATCAATTTTGATGTAATTTCCACGGATATAAATTCAGACCCACTGAAACTATATGCCCAACCAAAAGGCTTTGATTTGAAGTCGGTAGGCATGATTTGGACGGATAAAGATGGCGTTGCCAGAATCGTAAATCCTTTTGCTTGGAAGCCTGATTGTAGTTTTTTGAAGGGAAAAGATCAAGCTGAATATAAGATAGATTTTATTACGGAAGATAATTCTTGTAGTCCTAATCGTTTTGATACGACTTCGGTGAAAATTACGCTGAAAAACAAGATTGCCAATTATGATATTTTCAAACCTGCCAATGTATTTACGCCCAATGGAGACGGTAAAAACGACTATTTCAGTTTAGATTTACCTGAAAATAATTGCTCAGAGGCTTTTGAATACATAGAAATTTTCAATCGCTGGGGAAGTTCGGGTTACAAAACTTCTGATAGAAATTTCAAATGGACAGGTGGCGAATTTGCCTCTGGGGATTATTATTATTTGATAAAATTTACGACGAAGGAGTTTAAGGGGTGGGTGAGTCTGATACGTTAAACTTCTGATTTCAAGAAACTTAACTCGAATTCTAAATTTGGTAAAACATTTTCTCCCGATAAAATATTATCAAAACCAATAATCAAATCAACAGTTCCATTTGCTCTGAAAATTCTAACCTCCTCCCCTTTTGGATAAATTAACCACGCCAATTGACAACCATTATCAATCCATTTGTGCATTTTTTCAACTGCATATTTCAAATCGTCAGAATTTGACATTAATTCAATTACGAACTCAGGACAAAGAGGAGGAAATTTAGTTTGTTCTTCAAGCGTTAATGCGTTCCAACGTTCATTTGAAACCCATGCTGCATCAGGGGAACGCACTGCCGAACTTGGTAATCTGAAAGCGGTTGAAGAATCGAAAAGTTGTCCTAATTTGTTTTTACGATTCCAGATTCCTAAATCAATTATCAAATCGCTATTTTTAATTCCTGTGAGTCCTCCTGTATTAGGCATAATAATAATTTTTCCGAAAGCATCTCTTTCGAACTTTGTTTGGTCATTCAATAAACAAAATTGGTAAAATTCGTCATCAGTCATCAGATGATTATCCAATTGTTTTAGTGAATAAATGCTCTCATATTCCGAGGTTATTACCATTTTATAAGTTTTTTATTTATTACAATTCAAATATACGATTTTTATTGAAATGTAATACTCATCGGCGTTTTAATAAGCTAAAAACCGCTAACAATTCCTCAAATTGAGTTTTGCTAACGGTTTTGGATTAAGAAATATAGAGATTTAAGCTACGCTTTTGAGAATTTAAAATACGGTTTTTTGAATAAATGCGGGGCAAGACCTAAGCCTGTCAAAATCAATCCAAAAATTAGTAAAGTTGTTGTGTTGGCAAAAAACTCCCCTGACGCTAAGATTCCCATTACTAAAACTGTTGAAAGTGGCAATGAAAAGGCTAAAATCAAAACCGCCAAATTCATGTCAAAAGTTCTTCTATCTTTTCCGACATCTTTGTTATCTTCTTTTAAATTGATACCTGAAATATGGGCAAAGGGCCAAAAACTGCATGAACTCAATGGAACAACTACCGCCAATAAAATCAAATTGGGTGCGGTTACATTAAAAACAGAAATAATCAAAACACTAAAAAGTAGCGTAATTCCTGCCCTAAACAACAGAATCGAACTTACCAACTTGATTTTACCTTCTTTTAATTGAACCGCCATACCAATATAAATCAATACCAAAGGAGTCATTAGCGTGCTGGCACGAGTAAAAAGTTCAGACACAACCGTCGGTAATGAGTTCATATTCAGACCAAAAGAGAGAAAAATAATCGCCAAAAGCATGATGATATTGATGGGTTCTTTGACCAAACTCAATAACAAACTTTTCACCTTTCCTTTCTCTTCACCATCTTCCTTTTTATGGTTCTTTAAATACATATTCATTGCCATAAAATAGAGAAAATTTAAGGCAAAAAACTTATTTCCGACATCTCCCATTGCTGCCAAAGCCAAGGAATCATCTCCCAAAAACTCATTGATAAAAGGGAAACTGGATAAGCCAGGAGCTAAGGATGGCAATAACATCCGCAGAGTTCTTCCTGATGAACTTTCGTTATCAATGCCAAAAATGGGTAAGAATAAGGGCGTTAAAAAGAAAATAAAAAAGTTGAAACCTAAAATTAATATTGGATAAATTAACAGAGAAAGGCTTATTTTTATGCCCATCAAAGCGATAAATACCGTTGAAGGAAGGGCAACAGAAAGGATGACTTCTTTGATGCCATTTATTTCTGTTTTATTCTTAATTTTTGTTCTCAAAGCCAATCCTAAGCCTATTAAAAGCAATAGAATTAACGTTTTTTGTAGGGCTTCTAACATGATATATGTGTATTTTCGATGCTTGATTTATTTCAAAAAATAGCAAAATTTGGTAGTATCATTCAGACACTACCAAATCCACTAATCAGGGACAAAAACTAAGAGATTTCGCCTAATGCCTTCACAAACATTTTCATTTCGTCCATAGTACCCATACTTACCCTACACCAAGGCTTATTTTGGATATCGAATGTGCGAATCATAATGCCTTTTGAGGTCATTTTTGCTAAGAAATCTTTACCATTCATCGCAATCGGGAAAATCACGAAATTGGTATAGGATGGAATATATTTATAGTTCATCTTAGTCAGATTTTCGTATAAATATTTCTTGCACTCAGTATTGAGTTTTTTGGTATTGGCTTGAAATTCTTTGTCCTCAAAACTGGCAATTGCACCCAAAACTGATGTATGAGAAATCCCCATACCTCCACGAGTGATTTTTTGTACTTGGTCTAAGAATTTGGGAGTGGCTACTGCATAGCCTACTCTTAAACCTGCCATACCCATAATTTTAGAAAAAGTACGAGCAATGATAACGTTTTTGTTTTGTGATAATAACGAAACCATACTTTCAGTCCCTGTTCCTTCCGCTAATTCGAGATAGGCTTCATCAATGAATACTGGCACTTTTTCAGAAACTCTTGAACAAAAAGCCAACAAATCTTTACCTGCCGTGATACTTCCTACGGGATTATTTGGGTTACATATATACACCATTTTAGTATCTTTATCAATGGCTTTTTCCATCGCATCAAGGTCGTGCGACCAGTCGCTTTTGCATGGAACAGCCTTCCAAGTTGCCCCAGTTGCCTCCGCCACACGGATTAATGACATATAGGTTGGGTCGGCAGAAACAACATTTCCACCTTTCATAAATAAAACCAAAGCCACTTTTTCTAATAAATCAGAAGAACCTGGTCCCATCATAATATGGTCTTTTGACACTCCTTCTTTTGCAGCAATTTTATCAACCAAAGTGGCTAATTCCTTCCAAGAATAGCGATTTCCTCCTGCTACTGACTCCATTACGGCTTTTTTTGTACTTTCTGGTGGACCATAAGGATTTTCGTTGGCATTTAATCTCGCCATCATTGCCGAAACATTTGGACGTTCATCCAAGAAATGTTCTCTCAATAAAGGGCTATAATACAATCTGTTTTGAGTATCAACTTTAAAGGATGAACTCGAAAATGCACCCATCGAAAGGTGCGGAGCTAATGCCATCCCGCTGATGGTCATTAAACTTGACTTTAAAAGATTTCGTCTGTTAATCGTGTTGCTCATGATAATTCTTAGTTTTTGTTTTAGAATTTTGGGAACTCAACTAAAATAATTTTTCCAATTTTGAATAATTCTTTTCACCCTACTCTTCGTTAAAAAAACTCAGTAGAACTCTGTTATACGTCAGTTTTTTTAACTTGATTAGAATTAAAATAACAATCCCAACTTGGACAAATCATTTCAGTTGCGTTCCCTATTTTATCGCTGTTAATCTGAAATTCTTTGTAAATGAAACGTCCTTGTAGGTAGCCGAACAACTCAGTAAAACCGATGAACCAGCTACTGGTGTAGCGATTCCAAGGTTTTTCCAAGAGACTTTCAAGACCGAACGTCCTTTATCGTCTGTTGCTACTTCTGAGATTTTTGTTCCGCTCCTGAATTTATAAGTTACCATCAATGATTTTACTGGAAGGCTGTCAATCCCAACCTTATTATCCAAAATTCCATCTTTATTCAACTCAAATAGACGAGCTGAAATTGTTGCATCCGAAGAAGCCGATGAAACGATGGCTGGCTCAGTGGTCAGTCCCGAAGTTTTGCCGTTAATATCTTCAAATATTACTAAAACGGGCGAAACAACTCTATCAACAAATGGGTCTTCTTCTTTGCAAGACACGCCAATTATTGATAGAAAAAAGAGAAGTGTATATTGTAATTTATTCATGATATTTTTAGTTAAAATGTCAATTATCAAATCATTACGATAGTATTTTACGGAAGTCGTCCTTCAAAAGGACGACTTCCGTACGGACTGGTTAATTCTTACTCCGCCCACCAAAGTTTGGTTTTCATATTATCCGTTCCGTTCATTTTTACCCCTTCGTCCAACTTTGCTTTATTCAAAGAATACTCCGTTGTTGGGTATGGCAAACGAGTTGGTACGACACCATCATTTTCAAAAATAGCTCTTGGGTCTTTAACAGGAAGTTTTGGAAAACCTGTTCTCCGAAATTCTGTCCAAGCATCAACTCCTTGCCCAAAAAGAGCTATCCACTTTTGATCCATGATTTTTTCTTTTGAAATAGTACCTAAGTTTTTGATATAATCCGTTGGGGTCGTGAGAGCATATTGGGCAAAAGATGCGTCTATACCTCTTTTGAAAAAATCATCTGCCGAACCTGTAATGTCTTTATCAAAAGCCGCCTCCGCTAAGGTTAATTGTAATTCGCTGTAAGTCATAATAAAACTTGGTGAGCTGGCTTGAACAAAATAATTACCAATAGTTGAAGCCGTACTCAAATAAGTCGTTGCGATGGCATCTGGCAAACCATTTGGGATTCCTTCAAAAGTATTTGCCTTATTTCTATTCGCAAAAACACCCAATCGAGTATCATTCAATGCCGTTAATTTATCGACCAAAGTTTTACTAACATTCCAATCCGTGCGACTTCCTACAACCATTACTTCATTCCATTCATTATTGCTTGGTCGAACAATGGTATTTGCTAAAAGGGCATTATCAGCATTACTGGTAAAAATCGGGAACTTGGTAGCATCTGAAACAATCTCTTGCATAATTGCCTTAGACTCAGCGGATTTCTTTGCTGCCTGACGATTTGCCAAACGAAGTCTCAGAGAATTAGCAAATTTTTTCCACTTCAAAATATCGCCATTGTAAATAATATCTCCCGAAATCGTAGGACCTCCAACGGTCAGTTTTTCGTTAGCAAGTTTCAAATCAGCTAATAATCCTTCGTAGATTTTATCCACCGAATCATACGTGGGAGTATATACAGGCGTTTCCTCTGTGCCTTTAATGGCATCTGAATAAGGAATTGCTCCATACAAGTCCGTCAAAATCGAGAAAGTCCAAGAACGCATCACTAAGGCAATTCCCTCATAATTTCTGTTCGGGGTTTTGCCCGTGGGGCTTGTTTCTTTGATAATTCTCTGGAAATTCAACAAACCATCATTGTATAGTGCCTTCCAAGTATTGTTGTAAAAAGTGGGCGTAATTCCATAATTATCGCCTTCATTAGAATAAATATTTCTGGATAAATATTGAATCCAGAGCATCGCACCGTCCAAATTGAGACGTTCAAAACGAGTATTACCTCCCCAATATCTATCCACCGATTTCTCGACAGCATAAGGAAAAAGATATTGAGCTCCAATCGTTGTTGGATTGTTGGGATCAACATTTAAATCGTCAAATTTGCTCGTACAGGCATTTATTGATGAGATTAAAGTGATTATTGCCAATGAATATATAGTCTTTGATAGTTTCATATTTTCAAAATTTTAGTTGGAAATAAATAACAAATTAGTTTCCTCTTATTCAGGTATGAGGTTACACAGAGAACCACAGAGTTTTAAAAAGAGAGCCACAGAGTCTTCCAGAGGTAATTTTCTCTGTAGTTCTCTAAATTTTTCTCTGTGGTTCTCTGTGTAACCTCATACCCAAAAACTATTCTCACTTTTCTACATCAATGAGATTAGATTATCCTATTAGCAACCTCCAAATTTTGGAGATTTAGTTGGTCATACCCTTAAAATCCCAATGAAAGATTAAATCCTAAACTTCTCGAATTTGGTAGTTCTCCATAAGCAAAACCTTGTTGGTTTGAACCAAATCTGTCTGCCTCTGGGTCGATATGGGGCGTATTTTTGAATAAAATTGCCAAATTGCGACCTACCATTGAAATTTTAGCTGACTGGATTCCAAGTTTCGACAAAACAGATTTTGGAATATTATAGCCAAAAGAAACTTCTCTTAATTTCACGTAAGAGGCATCAAAAATGGCAGCTTCGTGATAACGGCGTGGGTTGTTGTAACCATAAAATTGATTAGCCGCCACAATCACATCATTTGGAACATATTGAGGATTTTCAGGAGAACCAATATTCATGACCCCTTTTCCAATCACACCCTCTTCACGTCCGATGGCGGTTTCAGCGTATTGACCAGTCCAACGAGCCGTGCCAGTTCCTTCGTCATAAATATCACCTCCTATTTTTGCATCAATCAAGGCATTCAAGACGAAGTTTTTGTAAGAAAATGTATTAGAAAAACCTCCTAACCAATCAGGTTGTACATTTCCCAATATTCTTGGCGTTGATTCTACGACGGGAAGACCGTTGGCAAAAACTTTTTGTCCGTCGGATGCATGAAGAAAACCAATACCAAACAAAGACCCATAAGGCTCTCCTACCCTTGCAATTGACGTAACCCCACGTCTTTCTTGCAAAGTAAAAGTTGTCAGCCCCTCGGCTAACTCAACTACCTGATTGCGATTGCGAGAATAGTTCAAGGACATATCCCATTTCAAACCTCTAATCGATTCAAGTACTTTTGCAGATAGCGTTATTTCAATACCATTGTTAGTGATTTTTCCTGCATTCAAAATACGTTTGTCATAACCACTTGCCTTAGAAATTTCAACGCCAAGTATCTGATTTTGAGTTGTTTGATTGTAATAAGTCAGATCCAAACCGAATCTATTTTTTAAGAATTTCAAATCAAGACCAACTTCAATACCTGTGGTAATTTCAGGTTTCAGTTGAGAATTGGCAATTGTTAAATTCTCAAAATAAGCGGGTAAAGAACTGTTCCAAGACCCTCCTGCACGGAAAGTTTGCAGCAATTGGTAAGGGTCTGCATCGTTGCCTACCTGAGCCCAACTACCTCTCAATTTTGCATAAGAAAGAATGTCTTTTGAAAAATTCATCAAGTCAGAAACAACAGCACTGGCAGAAACGGAGGGATAAAAATACGAGCGTGCATTGGCAGGAAGGGTACTTGACCAGTCGTTACGAGCGGTAATATCCAAGAAAAGAGCATTCAAATAGCCTAACTGAACTGAGCCATAAGCACTCTGAACTTCTGATTTTTCGATACGACTTTCAATGGAATTCTGACTTGGATTTGAGTTGGCTAAATTATACACTCCATCAACTACCAATTCTCCCACAAATGCGTAGTTACGCTTATAAAAATTAGTTCTCAATGCTCCACCAACCGAAGCAACCACAGAAAAGTCTTTTGAAAGTGATTTATCGAACGTCAAAAGTGCATCATGATTTGTTTCCTGACGACGCAAAACTTCCTCAGAATATCGTCCAGGTGTTTTATTGCCATTTCTAACCCTTTCAAAATTCACTATATTGATACGTGTATCAGACCAAACATCCGTACCACTTCTCAACATCAATTTGACTGATGGGGCAATGGCAAAATTCAAGGCAAGATTTCCAACTAAACGGTCTTTATCGTTCGTAAAGGGCAATAATTCACTCAAATAAAAAGGATTTGTAAAGAAAGTATGTTGCCAGTTTGGCGGGTCGGTATCAGGTAATCTGTTAGGAAGTGACCTTTGAATATGGGTTGCAGAATAATCTCTCCAATTGTAGAGCTGATCCCAAGAAACATGACGGTGCGACCAGATAAATTGGTCTCCACTTTGATAGGTTCGGTTTCCACCAGACTTGGCATATTCCGCAGAGACGATGGCAGTCATAAATTTAGAAACCTTGTAATTTGAATTAATTTTTAGGTTATTTCTATAAAAATCGTTGAAAGCCATGATACTTTTTTGGTCTAAACGACCCACGCTCAACCTAAAACTTCCTTTGTCGTTTCCGCCTGAGATGGCAATATTATTAGTTACAGACGTTCCTGTGTCCCAATATTCATCCCAGTTATTAGATTGAGGTGTCAAAGGTGCAACTCCCGTTCCTGTAAACCATTGTCTCACCAAACGACCATCCAAAGGAGCTCCCCAACTTTCATCTGTACCTTCTGTACCTGTTGTTCTGCCTGGAATTACTGAACCATAAGCCGCTCGGTATTGGTCGTAGGCATCGGGCGTAATAGCCCCACTCCAACCATCTGAATACCATGTTACGTATCCTGAACCACCTCCATAAGTATTTTGGAAATTTGGTTTAACCAAAGGTCGTTCCGCCGTAAAGTTTGAATTGATTTCGATACCAAGCCCTTTTGTACCTGCACCGTCTTTGGTGGTTACTAAAATAACGCCATTGGCAGCCCTTGAGCCGTACAAAGCCGCAGCGTTTGGACCTTTCAGAACAGAAATTTCTTTGATATTATCTGGACTTATTTCTGATAATCCTCCTCCAAATTGTTTGTCAAATTGCTGTTGAATCGGAACACCGTCCACTACAATTAGGGGTTGATTATTACCAGAAACAGAAGATGCTCCTCGAATTTGAATGGTTGAGCCACTACCTGCACCACCATTTCCACTAATTCTAACTCCTGCAATTTTGCCTGAAAGCCCGTTTGCCACATTATTAGAACGTGCTTCGGTTAGGTTATCGCCTTTGATTTCCTGTTGAGAATAACCTAACGACTTCTTTTCACGAGTGATACCAAGGGCAGTTACAACAACCTCATTTAATTCTAAGTTATTTGGAATCATAGAAATTGAAAAGGAAGTTTTATTATCAATTTTTACTTCGGTTGAAGAATATCCAATTGAAGTAATTATCAAAATATTACTACTTGCGGGGACTTTCAAGGTAAATTTTCCATTTGCATCCGTAACAGTACCATTGACAGTACCTTTAATGAGGATGGAAGCACCAGGAAGCAAACCATCTTTTTCAGAACTCACCACTCCCGTGATGACTCTATCTTGTGCCATTATCGCTGTGGATAAAAACATAAAAATTAGTAGGTAAATGTTCTTCATCATGAATGCTTGTTTTTTGGTTAAGACCCTATTTGACCTAAATACTACCTTACTCCGACCGCTCGGTATAAGTAATATTTGGTCAAAAGGGAAACTGTGAAGTGTAATATGGGCAAAGAATTGCCATGCTGACGCTCCAAAGAGAATCAGAAATCAATAAAATAAATTTATACTCAGAATACGATGGATTCCGTCCATCATTTGTGAATGAATTAACTAAAAATAGTCAATCAACTCCGCTTTGATTTTTAGAAAAGATAATTTTAAAACACATCTCATTTTGCGGTCGGAAAGAATGTGCTTGAAGAAGAATAATTGCACTATTTTAATATTGTTAGTTAAAAATAGTATTCAAAAATTAAAAATAAAAATTATTTATTAAAAAAATATTAAAATATTAGAAAATAATTGTTTAAGTAATAAATTATATAAAATAAGTACAAAAAATAAGCAATTAATTTTAATAAATTGATTTAAATAATTAAAAATCAAGCAATTAGTGGAGTTATTAAATCTTAAAAATTTATCTATTTTTCTGAAAAATACTCATTTTTAAGTTTTAAAAACAAACTATTTATTCTATTTTTTTGAAAAATAATAAAATTTAGGTTTTTTATCGAGAAAAAAACTACAAATTAAAATTGCACTTTTTAAATATGAGTATTTCTACTTTATAAAAAATAAGTACAAACTATCACAAAAAAAGGTAAAGTCTTGATAGACTGTACCTTAATATTAAACTTGAAAACCCTTATTTAAAACTCAATATTCATCCCCTCCTCAGCCAAAACCGTATTGGGAAATACAGCTTTTGCTTCTTCCAAAAGCAAATCCAATTCTTTATATCTTGATGAAAAATGTCCAATAATTAACTTTCCGACCTTTGCCCGTTTGGCTACTTCACCCGCTTGTTTGGCAGTTGAATGATTTGTTTGAGTTGCTCTATTGATTAATTCATCCAAGAAAGTAGCTTCATGGTATAATAAATCTACATTTTTAACAATTTCAATGATTGGTTCGTGAAAAAGTGTATCAGAACAAAATGCGTAGCTTCTCGTCTTTCCAGAAGGCTTTGTAAATTCTGCATTAAGATATTTGACCGAACCATCTTCATTTAACACATCCTCCCCTTCTTTCAATAACTTGATTTGTTCAATCGTCAAATCCTTGGGCATAGTTTCTTTGATGATTTTATGTTTTTGAGGTTTTTCTCTGAATAAAAAACCACAACAAGGCACTCGATGCACTAAGGGAATGGTAGTTACCATAACTTGCTCATTTTCATACAATTGATATGATTTTTCTGTGTCAGTTTCAATAAAATGAAGTTTGAAATTCAACCAAGCATCTGAATATTTTAATTGAATTGTTATAATTTCAGCCAAACCTTTTGGTCCAAAAACCCATAAATCCTCGGTTCTACGGTGCATATTTAGTGTAGAAATCAATCCAATTAATCCAAAATAGTGGTCGCCATGAAGATGGGTTATGAAGATATACTTTAATCTCGTAGTACGGAGTTTGTACCTAAGTAGCTGGTTTTGAGTACCTTCTCCACAGTCAATTAAATAGCCATCTTGCCCAATTTGAAAAAAATGTGCTGTTGGATTGCGTGTGAGTACGGGCGTGGCTGAACCTGTGCCTAAGATGGTTAAATTAAATGCCAATGGTTTTTATTTTAAAAGTCGTATGTTGTAAGTCTTTAAGTCATAAGAAAAAATCGCTACAAAATTAACTTATGACTTACGACTTAAAGACTTATGACTCATAAAAAAGCCTCATCAAACTAACGTCAGACAAGGCTTTTTTGTTTGTATATTCTGAAAATCAATAGTCTTCTTCTTTGCCTCCACCATCGCCATATTCACCGTGGTCGTATTCATCATCTTCGTCCGACTGGAAATCATTTTCCAATTCATTCAAATAAACAGCATCAATGGCTTCTTGAACTGTTGGCATAACCGTCAAATCTTCAATTTTGGCGGCATCTAATTGGTCGATGATTTCGTCATTTTTGGTAACAATAATCAAAAGCCCTAATTCGTTCAAGCAAATTTTGTTGGCTTTGCGAATCACAGAAATGCCGAAACCATCTAATTCTTCGATTGAATTAAATTCTACAATCATATTGCCATAGCCTTCTCTGAATAGTTTTCTGACAACATTTTCGAGGTCGACTGAATTCTCTTGTGTTAAAGATGTCTCTTTAAGTTCGATTAGAGCGTATTGCTCGTTTTTTTCTACCTTAAATTCCATAAAATAAAATTATAATTTTGATGTAAGTATTCGTTTAGAAATAATTTTTGTTGTTCCAAATCTAAAAAATATTTCTAAGTATCTACTAATCAGAAACTTATGTACATTTTTAAACTTAACAACTTATAGACTTAAAACTTAACGACTTTTTAATTACTGATTTGAAGCCAAGTAATTATTAATATTAGTTTCAACTCTATTTAAAACGTTTTCAGAAATATCTTTCTCAAATTTCTTGCCACTTACTTTTTCAAAAAGCTCAATGTATCTTTCCGAAATTTGATTAATCCATTCGTCAGTCATTTCTGGAACGAATTGCCCTTCTTTTCCTTGAAAATTATTGGCAATCAACCATTCTCTAACAAACTCTTTCGATAATTGTTTTTGAGGTTCTCCTTTTTCTTGACGTTCTGAATATCCTTCTGAATAAAAATATCTCGATGAATCAGGCGTGTGAATCTCGTCAATCAACGTGATTTGACCATTTATATTACCAAATTCATATTTTGTATCAACTAAAATCAAACCTTGTTGAGCCGCCATTTCAGTTCCACGAGAGAACAATGCCAAGGTATATTTTTCTAATTGCGAATATTCTTCCTCAGAAACCAATCCTTGCGAAAGAATCTCCTCTCTCGAAATATCCTCATCATGTCCTTCATGAGCTTTGGTAGTAGGCGTAATGATGGGCGTTGGTAACTTATCATTTTCCTTCAAACCTTCTGGCAAAGTTACGCCACACAGAATCCTCAATCCAGACTTGTAGGTACGCCACGCATGACCAGCTAAATACCCACGAACAACCATTTCGACAGGATAAGTCTCACATTTCAAACCCACACTAACATTAGCGTCGGGCGTAGCTACGAGCCAGTTAGGCACTACATCACGAGTAGCATTCAAAAAATGTTCTGCAATTTGATTTAGCACTTGTCCTTTGTAAGGAATCGCTCTTGGCAAAACCACATCAAAGGCAGAAATCCTATCAGAAGCCACCATAACTAACAGATTTTCAAAGGAATAGACATCACGAACTTTACCTTTGTAGAAACCAGTTTGATTTGGGAAATTAAAATTTGTTGTATTTATTGTGCTCATAATTTCTAAGTTGCTAAGTTACAAAATTGCTAAGTTGTTAAAAAAAGAGAACGCTCCATCTTAACAACTTAGCAACTTAAATATTATCAACTTTAAACTTAATATCTTTGTAACTTTTCAACTTAAACCTACATTCTTTCAATTACCATTGCCGTAGCACCACCACCACCATTACAAATACCAATAGCACCGTAACGACCCATCGTTTGTTTTAAGACTGATGTTAATGTTGTTAAAATTCTTGCTCCTGATGCTCCAAGTGGATGTCCCATTGCAACAGCACCACCGTAAATATTTACTTTTTTAGGAGAAATCTCCAACATTTTTTCAAACGCCAAAGGTACTACTGAAAATGCTTCGTTTATCTCAAAATAATCAATTTCTTCTTTGATTAAATTTGCCATTTTAACCGCTTTCTGAACCGCAGCAACTGGCGAAGTCGTAAATAAAGCTGGCTCTTGCTCAACATCCACAAAGCTCAATATCTTCGCCAAAGGCAACAAACCCATTCTTTCAGCCTTTTTTCTTGACATCAAAACTACTGCCGAGGCACCGTCATTGATATTTGAAGCATTGGCAGCCGTAACAGTTCCTCTTTTCTCAAAAGCTGACTTTAACGTTGGGATTTTTTCAAAATTTACTTTATCAACGTCTTCGTCTTCCCTAATCGTTACGATTCCGTGCTTAGTTTGTATTTCGACAGGGACAATCTCATTATCAAAATAACCTTTATCACGTGCCGCAGCGGCTCTTTTGTATGATTCGATGGCATAATTATCTTGTGCCTCACGACTGATACCATATTTTCGGGCAGTTTGGTCAGCAAAGAATCCCATCGCAATATTGTCGTAAGCATCGGTAAGTCCGTCTTTTTCTAATCCGTCCACCAAAGTAGTTGAACCATATTTTGAGCCAAATCTTGCGTTTGGAACGTAGAATGGGGCATTTGACATACTTTCCATACCACCAGCCACAGCAATTTCTGTTTGACCTAACATTATGCTTTGGGCGGCATAAATGATGGCTTTTGCACCCGAAGCACAAACTTTATTGACCGTCGAGCAACGAACGGGGTATGGCAATCCAGCACCCAAAGCCGCTTGACGAGTTGGGTTTTGTCCGACATTTGCAGAGATGACATTTCCCATGATTACTTCTTCAACCAATTCAGGTTTTATACCAGCCTTTTCGATGGCACCTTTGATGGCTATACTACCTAATTGCGTGGCTGAGAGACTTGCTAATGCTCCGCCAAAACTTCCAATCGGCGTTCTGACCGCCGACACAATATATACTTCTTGTATGCTCATAAATTAATTATATTTACCAGTTTTGAGTGATTTTTGATTCTTTGTTTTTAACTAAATTTTGTTTTTGTTGAATATATTGAATTTCATTATTTTTCATTCCATCTAAAATGGTTTTTGCCTTTTCAAGTGTCAAACCGTAGTTTTTCAAAGTTTTCAATAACTCTTTTTGAGAATTATCTTTGGCAACCTCCGCTTTTTCCTCCTTTGTTTGGGGCGGAGGATTCATCTGATTATTCTTGGGTTTGGGTGCGTTTTGGGGTAATTTATTTTTGGGATGGTATATACGTTTTAACAATTCATAATTAAAACGAGCCACTTCATTGTCTGGTTTCAAAATCAACGCTTCTTTAAATAAACTCAATGCTCTTGCGGTATCTTTGGTATTACAAAAAATGATTCCTAATTGAGAGTAAGTTGTCGATGCCAAAAGGGGTTCTTTTAAACTCACCAATTGAGCGTATTTTCTTCGGGCTGCCAAGGTATCATTCGCCTCAAATAATGCGTGTGCATGGTTTAAAGTAACTTCGGCGGGTGTAAAAAAAGATTGTTTTGCCAATAACTGATACTGCGACGATGCCTCTGAATAATTTCCTTGAAGATAAGCCCTTTGTGCTCCAATAGTAGCTTCGTTACGAACATTCACTTTCGTAAAAGAACTATTGTCGAGTATCCAAAGAAATATGTAAAATATGAAAGTGTTGATATCTGTTAGAGTTGTTATGTTTTAAGTTAATAAGTTGGTAAATTATACAAATCTAAATAAATCAAATAATTATCAAATTAAAAAAAGCCAAATGCTGACAGCTAATTGCCGAAAGCCAACATAAATCCAACGATGTAGAAAGGAGAAAACTTAGGGGAAGGATTACAATTGAAACGTTCTTACCGTGAAGAATACGTCAATTATGAGCAAAAATAATGCAATGATTAGAAAATAAAAATATTTATTTGCAATAACATCAACTTGTCTTTCATCAATAAGGTTTGAAGCTACTTGTTCAACGTCCGAAATAAGAGCATTAAAACTATTGGATATCGAACTGATTTCCAAATACTTACCACCTGTTTTTGAGGCTAATTTTTTAAGAAAATTTGCTTCTAATTTAGTTACAACAATATTTCCATCCTCATCTTTTTTATAACTATTTCCTTGACGTAATGTTATGCCATTTGTTGTTCCAATACCAACTGCAAAGAAATTTATGCCATTTTGTCTTATTTTTGAAATTAAAGTTGAATTTTCAGAACCAAAATTTTCTCCATCACTAATCAAGACAATTACTTTTGATTTGGTTTTTGTTTTGGTCTTTGATAGTTTTTCTAAGGCTAATTCAAGGGCTGGGGTAAAATTTGTTCCACCTTTGGGCAGTAAATTGGTATTAATTTGGGGTACAAATAAGTTGATGGCATTTCTATCAAATGTCAAGGGGGATAACATAAAAGCATTCTCCGAAAAAACCACAAGCCCTACCCTATCCTTATTAAAATGATTGACAAAACGATTGATTTCAAATTTGGCTTTTTCTAACCTACTTGGCTGAATATCAGTCGCATCCATTGATTTTGAGATGTCAATCAGGAGAAAAATATCTTTTCCCTCCGCCTTCAATGTTCCTTTTATATCGCCAAATGATGGATTCAGAAGTGCCAAAAGAATCAATGAAAAATAGATGGTTCTAAGGATAAATTTCAATACACTCGAACGGGCAGACGTACCGAGACGTTTGGCAATCCAGAATATACGACCAAAATAAATGAGGTATAAAATGAAAAATATTGCCAAAAACCACTGTTCGGTTATGCTAAAATCGGAGGTTAGATTCATGTTGCCCTGTCGGGGAAATTTCCATTGCGGGTTTGTTCTTCATGCGAAAATAAGCAAAAGAGATTAAGATAACAAGATTTGATTTTCTTACCTTTGTTGAAGAATAAAGAGAAAATGAAAGAATTTGAGAAAAAGGATACGCCACGTGTCCCAAAAGAAAATAAAAAAACTCCAAGCCAATTTGAGGTAACGGAAGAAGTACAATTATTGACGTTTTTATTGGAAAAAATGCCCAAGAAAAGCCGTCACAATGTAAAAGCGATTTTAAGAGACAAACAGGCTTTGGTCGATAACCGTGCAGTTACGCAGTTTAATCATATCTTGAAACCAGGTCAAACCGTTACGATTAAAGATAGCAAAGCCCCCGAAGAACAAAAATATAAGGGTCTGACAATCCTTTTTGAGGACGACCACCTTCTCATCATCAATAAAAGCGAAGGTACGCTTTCAATAGCTACTGATAAACAAAAATTACACAACGCATACAGCATTTTGAGTGACCACATCAAAAAAGCCGATCCAAGAAATCGCCTTTTTGTGGTTCATCGCCTTGACCGTGAGACATCGGGTTTAATGATGTTTGCGAAAAGTGAAAAGGTACAAGAATTACTACAAGAATCATGGAATGCTACAATTAGAGAACGAACATATTTAGCGGTTACAGAAGGAAAATTAAAAGAACCAGTAGGTACAATTGAATCCTATTTAGTTGAGAACAAAGCACTTACCGTTTATTCAACTAATAATCCTAATCTCGGGAAGCACGCCATTACGCATTACGAAACCATAAAATCTTCTGAGTACAATACCCTTCTGAAAGTAAATTTAGATACAGGGCGGAAGAATCAAATCAGAGTTCACATGAAAGATTTGGGTTGTCCAATTGTGGGAGATGAAAAATACGGAGCTAAAACCAATCCTCTCGGGCGTTTAGGCTTGCACGCTTGGGTACTCTCATTTGTACATCCTGTGACGGGTGAAAATATGTATTTTGAGACTGCCATTCCTGCAAAATTTAAGTGGTTGTTTTGATTTGTAAAAAATGATAAATATTAAGGTACAGTTTAACTTCCCGAAAGTTTAAAACTTTCGGGAAGTTGCTCCAAGTCAAATAATGAATACATAATTTTATCATTTTCTTAAACCAACAGAACCACTTTCAGTAGGAATCAACTCAAACATTTCTCTTGGATTTAGTCCCTCCTCTACCCTGTGCGAAACGTATAAAATAGTTGTATCGGTTTCATCTGCAATTTTATTGATTAGAAAAATAATTAGCGAAGTATTAAAATCATCCAAACCCGCAATCGCCTCATCCAAAATCAACAATGGCGGGTGTTTAATCATTGCCCTAACTACCAAAGCAAGCCTTTGCTGACCAGCCGAAAGCAAACAGAAAAGCGAGTTCGCCAATTGTTCCATATTGATTAATTCAAGCCACTCTTTGGCAATTCGTTTTTGTAAATCTGTCGGGGTAATATAAAGCCCAATTGAGTCGTAAAAACCAGAGATTATCATCTGTTCCAATGTGTGTCGAGAACTGAATAAATCCGTCATACTTGGCGTAACATAACCAATCTTATCTTTGATTTCCCAAACACTTTCGCCTGTTCCTTTTTTTCTTCCGAATAAGGTCAAATCCTGTCCATAGCCTTTTGGATTATCGCCCGTAATCATGGATAAAATGGTCGTTTTTCCAGAACCATTTGGACCAATCAAATGCCAAAATTCTCCCCTGCAAATCGTCCAAGAAATATCCTTCAAAATGGGGTTTTCATTATAACTCACTTTAACATTTTTGAAAGAAATTAATTCTTCCTTTTGATAATCGTATTTGATGATATTTTGTGGGATTTTATCAATAGAATGATTATTCGACTTGTAATTAATACTTTGACTGTCAGCACTTTCTACATTTTCAACAAATGAAAGCAAATCTCTTTTTCGATGAAGAATTTGGATAAAACTAACCTCATTTTGCATCTCAAAAAGCGAATCATATAAGGACTCACGAGCCAAATTATCAAGGTTATCAAAAGGATTATCCAGTATAATGAAATCAACTTTTTGGGCAAATAAAAACTTCAACAAAACCTGTTTTTGCTCCCCACTTGACATCGAACGAAGGCTGCGATTTTGAGTTTTTGTAACATCTGTAAATCCGTGTCTATCTTCTTCGTCCAAGAGTTCATCAATCGTAATTTTAGAGAAAAGTAAGCCTTTTGAATCAGTATTTTTCGATAAAATATCTTGGATTATTTGCTGTTTGTTGGCTTCGATTGGGAGGAGAATGGCTTGGTGGTTGGACATGAATTTTTTATTACAAAATTAAAACAAAAAAACTCCCAATGAATCAAATTCAAAGGGAGTTTTTATTGGTTTTAGGATTACGACTAATACCTAAAACCTGACCACTAAAACCTATTTCTTACATCATTCCGCCCATTCCACCGCCACCGTGTGAGTGTCCGTGGTCTGCCGCTGGGGCTGGTTTGTCTGCAATTACACATTCAGTTGTCAATAACAATCCTGCGATGGAAGCTGCATTTTCCAAAGCCAAACGAGTTACTTTCGTTGGGTCGATGATACCTGCCTCTAACATATTTTCGTATCTATCTTCACGAGCGTTATATCCGAAGTCGCCTTTTCCAGCTTTCACGGCATTTACAACTACTGAACCTTCACCACCTGCATTAGCTACGATTGTTCTCAATGGAGACTCAATAGCCATACGGATAATATTGATGCCTGTGTTTTGGTCTTCGTTTTCGCCTGTTAAGCCCTCTAAGGCATCAACTGCACGAATCAAAGCAACACCACCACCCGCTACGATACCTTCCTCAACGGCGGCACGTGTAGCGTGAAGAGCATCATCAACACGGTCTTTCTTCTCTTTCATTTCAATTTCTGTGGCTGCTCCGATATAAAGAATCGCAACGCCACCAGCCAATTTAGCCAAACGCTCTTGCAATTTCTCACGGTCATAATCAGAAGTTGTGTTCTCAATTTGTGATTTAATTTGGTTCACACGAGCTTCGATACCATCTTTTTCGCCAACACCATTCACGATTGTTGAATTGTCTTTGTCGATGATGATTTTTTCAGCTTGTCCCAAATATTCAATCGTTGCGTTCTCTAATTTGAAACCACGCTCTTCTGAAATCACTGTACCACCTGTCAATACTGCTATGTCTTCCAACATTGCCTTACGACGGTCTCCAAAACCAGGGGCTTTCACGGCAGCAACTTTCAATGCACCACGGATTTTGTTTACTACCAACGTAGCCAAAGCCTCACCATCCACATCTTCTGCAATGATTAACAATGGACGACCTGTTTGTGCAACACCTTCCAACACTGGCAATAATTCTTTCATTGAAGATACTTTCTTCTCAGAAATCAAGATAAATGGACGCTCTAATTCAACTTCCATTTTCTCAGTATTTGTTACAAAATATGGAGACAAATATCCACGGTCAAACTGCATACCTTCCACAGTTTTTACTTCTGTTTCAGTTCCACGAGCTTCTTCAACTGTGATAACGCCTTCACGACCCACTTTGTCCATCGCATCAGCAATCATCGTTCCGATTGTTGCGTCTGAGTTAGCCGAGATAGTAGCTACTTGGGCGATTTGCTGAGACGTTTCGATAGCTTTTGACTGTGATTTCAAAGAAGCTACAACTGCCAAAACAGCTTTGTCGATACCACGTTTCAAATCCATTGGATTAGCACCCGCCGCAACGTTTTTAGAACCGATTGTATAAATAGCTTGAGCCAAAACTGTTGCCGTTGTTGTACCGTCACCCGCTTGGTCAGCCGTTTTTGAAGCTACTTCTTTTACTAATTGAGCACCCATGTTCTCAACTGCATCTTCCAACTCAATTTCTTTGGCTACCGACACACCGTCTTTGGTGATAATTGGTGAACCGAATTTTTTATCAATAATTACGTTACGTCCTTTTGGTCCTAACGTTACTTTTACAGCGTTTGCTAAGGTATCAACGCCTCTTTTCATTTTATCACGGGCTTCCGTGTCAAAAAATAATTCCTTTGCCATTGTTTTTTTTAAGTTATTAGTGATTGGTGATTAGTGAATAGTTCAGAGGAAATTCATTAACAACCAATCAGGTATTTATTTTAATTTTATTCATTTTAGTCAAAGATGATTTTCAGAAATGATGCTAAAACTAATCACCAATCACAAATCACCAATCACTAACTACAAAATTGCGAAAATATCGCTTTCACGCATGATAAGATAATCTTTACCTTCTACTGCGATTTCAGTACCTGAATATTTACCGTACAAAACAGTATCACCAACCGAAACGGTCATTGGCTCATCTTTCTTGCCAGCACCTACTGCAACGACGATACCTCTTTGTGGTTTTTCTTTGGCAGTGTCAGGAATGATAATTCCGAATGATGTTTTTTCTTCTGCGGCTGCTGGTTCTACCAGAACTCTGTCAGCCAAAGGCTTAATACTAACTGTTGACATTGTTTATTTGATATTTATTTTTAAATTATTTTTTTAGGTTTGTGGAGAGGTGTTAGGTTTTAGGGATTAGGTTTTAGTAAACAATTCGTCCTCTAAGACCTAACACCCAAAACCTAACACCTCTCCCCTACAAATTTCATCATTTTTTATGCCATTGCCTAAAATACTGCAAAATTGTCAGTTTTGCTGACAGATTATGATTTATTTAAGGATTAAAAACTGATTTTGGCATAGTGAAAAGTCATAATTACAATGATTTTGTGATGTGGTGCAGAGCACCATAACATTTGTAGTAAAGTTAAATGGAGAAGCTCAAAGGTACAGAGTACCGAAATATTAACCCTTTTGATATTTCGGTACTCTGTACTTAACACTTTTGAAATCATTATTTATTTCTTCTACAAATATTGTGGTACTCTGTACCTATGCAATGCTTTCCAAAACTCTTAAAAACAAAAAAGGAGTGCCTATTGAGACACTCCTTAACTTATTTATTTCTAAAATTATTTCTTAGAAGAATCTTTTGCCGTTGGATTAGCTCCTAAACCAGTACCTCCCGCAGGAGCCGCAGGAATACCCGCTTTTCCTTTCGCAGCCTCAATATTCGCTGACTGGATTCCACTTGCTGACTCAGAAGGCGTGATAAATTTTGTTGCTAAAACTAACAACGCAATCGTGATTGCACCTCCCCAAGTGATTTGCTCTAAAAGGTCACCTGTGCGTTGTACGCCAAACATTTGGCTTGCACCAGCCGTACCAAATTCTCCTGAAAGACCACCGCCCTTTGGATTCTGAATTAATACTACAAAAACTAATAAAACTGCAATAATGCAAATAACTACGATAACTGCTCCGAACATTTTGTTTAAATTTTAAAAATTAATATTATTTTAAAGTAAAGGATTTTAAAAGTTGTTAAGTTTAAGGCTACTAAGTTGTTAATTAGAAATTTGTTAGTATTTACAACTGTTTAGAGTTTTAATAACTTAGCAACTTAATAATTTGACAACTTTATATCTACCTAAACTATGCCAATTCTTGGATTTTGGATGCAAAGTACGTCTTTTTTTCTGGAAATTTCAAAATTAATTTCTCGTAAACCTCAATTGCCTTGTCTTTACGCCCTTGCATGGTCAGGATTTTAGCATAACTTTCTGTAACAATTCCTTTTTCCAATCTCGCACTACTGACAGATAAATCTTCTTGTTTGCCCATAGCTTCCAACTGACTTTTTGTTGTCCGAATCAATCCTGGGTCTTTCATCAAAAAGCTGTCGATGATTGAGTTTTGCAATTGTTTACGTTGAGCTATTTCATCAATTAATAAATCTTCAACTGCCGAAGAGTTAGTCAACAAATCTACATTAGAAATTAACTCTGTCTGTTCTGTAATCTCATCTTCTTCTGACACAACCACTTGACTAACAGGTTTTTCAGAGAATTTGTGTAAATATTCTGATTCAAATTTTGGTTGAGTTGTCGTTGAAATTTGATTCTTGAAACTACCATTTATCAACTTACGCAAAGCATTACGACTAATGGCGTGGGCAGAGGCATGACGGATTTTTTCAAACGCCAATTCCTCCGCATAATGTGTATGGTAGCCCTTAGCCACAAGCGTATGCCCCAACTGACAATAGGGATATTGTTTGGTTATGGATTCTATTGCTTTTACATCCGTCGTTGAAATATTTACAGGATGAGCAATTAGGTAAGAGAAAACTTCTTTATTCATGTTTTAAAAACATTCACTGTTAATTATTAATTGAAAACTGTTAATTGTCCCTACCATTCCCCCGCTGTTTTGTTAAAAATATCCAATACAATTTGGTCTAAAATCTTGGGGACTAATTCGCCTTGTACGGCGGTGATGGTTTGGGTTTGGGCAAAATCTTGATAAAAAGAAAATTCTTGGTCGTAACTCTTTTCATCATTTTTTGCATTCGTAAATTTTACTGAAATAGTTATCGTTAAGCGATTCAAACCACCTTTATCATCCGATGAAGCCGCTTTTGGTTCAACCGTAAAGCCTGTAATTGCCCCCTCAAACATCAAATCAGGATTCACATTTGTCGTTTTCAAAGAGGTATTTCGTTGGAAATATTCTTTGAGTTTTTCGTTAAACTGTAAACTCAAATTTGGCGGTCCACCAGCGGTCTGAAAAGCAAAGTTTTGAATCTGAATGGTCTTCAAATTTGGGTCAAGACTTGCACCTCGGAAGGTGTAGCAACTGGTTAGTAGTAGGCAGTAGGCAGTCAAGAGTAGGCAGTTTGCAGTTTGCAGTTTAAAGCATTTCATCGTAAGATTAAAAAAAGTAAGAATATGAAATTGCAACTTTTTTACAAACAACTGCCAACTGCCAACTAAATACTGCCAACTATTCCTCCTCAATATCATACTGTTTAATTTTTCGGTAAAGGGTTCTTTCTGAAATTCCCAAGTCTTGTGCGGCATATTTACGCTTGTTTTTATTTTTTTGTAAAGCCTTGATAATCATATCTTTCTCTTGTTTTTCCAGCGAAAATGATACCTCCTCGGCTTCGTGAGTAACGTCTATAAAACCATTTTTATTCTCCTGATTATCACCATTTAAGTTAATAATTGTTAATTCTGGATTTGGGTGATAATTTCCTTGTCCATTTGGTAAAATCCGAGAAGGATTTGTTTCTGGCTGATACGTATTTGGAGAGTATGGGAAAGTTCTTTCAGGTTCTAAGTTTTGGAATAAACTTTCATTTCCTTTCAAAATCTCAGGGCTAACTTCTCCATTTTGCAAGACTTCCAAAAACATCTTCTTCAACTCTGTAACGTCCTTTCGCATATCAAAAAGAATTTTGTAAAGTAATTCTCTTTCTGAAAAATTGTCAGCCTGTTTTTCTTCCAAATCTCTACGAATCAAGCTATTACCAATCGACTGTCCATTATTCATTTGTAAATAACGAGTCAATTTAGTAGCATCAATAATTCTATCATCTACTTCCAAAATCGAAATCTGTTCTGCCAAATTTTTCAATTGACGAATGTTTCCAGGGAATCTTTGAGACAATAAAATTTGCTGTGCATCGGGCGTTAATTGAACCGCTTTGATACGGTATCTTTCCGCAAAATCTGTCGTAAATTTTCTAAATAACAACTCAATGTCCATACCTCTATCTCGAAGCGGAGGAACGAAGATGGGAACGGTATTGAGTCGGTAATATAAATCTTCTCTGAACTTTCCACGTTCTACGGCAGTCATCAAGTTGATATTTGTAGCCGCCACCACTCGTACGTTGGTCTTTTGCACTTTGGATGAACCTACACGGATAAATTCACCGTTTTCGAGTACCCGTAATAGACGTGCTTGCGTTCCGAGGGGCATTTCTGCGATTTCATCCAAGAAAATTGTTCCGCCATCAGTTACTTCAAAATAGCCTTTTCGGGCATCAATTGCTCCTGTGAAAGCCCCTTTTTCATGTCCAAATAATTCAGAATCAATCGTTCCTTCGGGAATTGCCCCACAATTGACGGCAATAAATTGACCGTGTTTTCGGGCAGATAGATTATGGATTATTTTAGAAAAAGATTCTTTTCCCGAACCACTTTCACCCGTGATGAGTACGGTCATGTCGGTTGGGGCAACTTGTCCAGCAACCTCAATGGCATGATTCAGAGACGGCGAATTTCCGATAATTCCGAAACGGGCTTTGATGGATTGTAATTCTTGAATTTGCATATTTTAAGATTTTACAGCCTCTCCTTTTAAAGTTGCAGTAGAACAAGATTGTATTTCCACCATTACATAATCGCCCTTCTTATAATTCTCTTTCGGAAAAATTACCACTTTATTTTGGTCATTTCTTCCTTGCAAAAAGTCTTCTGAACGCTTAGAAAAGCCTTCCACCAATACTTTTTGAACTTTCCCTACATGGCGATCATTACGTTCCAAAGATAGTTTTAGTTGCAAATCAATGATTTCCGCTAATCTTTTTTGCTTTACATCGGCTGGAATATCATCTGCCAATTTCTTGGCGGCGGGTGTCCCTGGGCGTTCTGAGTAAGCAAACATATAACCGTAGTCATATTTTACGTATTCCATCAACGACAACGTATCTTGGTGTTCCTCCTCAGTTTCTGAACAAAAACCAGTTATCATATCTTGTGAAATACCACAATCTTCTCCTAAAATATTACGGATGGCATCAATGCGGTTGATGTACCACTCACGGTCATAGGTTCGATTCATCAATTTTAGGATTCTACTATTGCCACTTTGGGCAGGAAGGTGAATATATTTGCAGATATTATCGTATTTTTTCATGGTGTAAAGTACCTCATCTGTAATGTCTTTTGGATGCGAAGTTGAGAAACGAATCCGCAAATCTGGGCTTATAAGTGCCACTTTTTCAAGGAGTTGGGCAAAATTTACGTTCTCAACCTCTCCCCCTGACCCCTCTCCTTTATGAGAGGGGAGTTCAGCGGATGTCCATTTATAAGAATCCACATTCTGCCCTAAAAGCGTAACTTCCTTAAAACCATTGTCCAATAAATCCTGACACTCTTTGATAATAGAATAAGGGTCACGTGAGCGTTCACGACCACGAGTGAAAGGCACAACACAAAACGAACACATATTATCACACCCACGCATGATGGACACGAAGGCTGTTACACCATTAGAATTCAAACGGACAGGAGAAATATCTGCGTAAGTTTCTTCTTTTGAAAGGAAGACATTGATGGCTTTTTGACCGTCTTCAGCTTCGTTGAGGAGGTTTGGGAGGTCTCGGTAGGCATCGGGACCCGCTACAACGTCCACGATTTTTTCTTCTTCCAAAAATTTCGTTTTCAGACGTTCAGCCATACAACCCAATACGCCTACGACTAAATCAGGGCGTTTTTTCTTTAGATAACCAAAATTATTCAAACGATTTCTGACCTTTTGTTCAGCGTTTTCACGGATGGCACAGGTGTTCAAAAGGATAACGTCAGCGTTTTCAAAATTGGCAGTGGTGGCATATCCGCCTTCTTGGAGAATGGAGGTAACTATCTCAGAATCAGAGAAATTCATCTGACATCCATAACTTTCGATATATAATTTTCTTTTGCCCGTGTTGTTATTCTCCTCTACGCTCGTGCGGGGCAATTCTAAGGCTTCTTTGTCTGTTTCTGTAAGTATTTCTAAGTCTCTCATGATTTTGTAAGCATCGTAAATGATTGGGCAAATTTACGAAAAAATATGACAGAATGGCAGGATTTTTTCTTTTCTGAAAAAAAGTTTAAATTGAAGAATTATATACTAAAACTACTAACTCATGCCCACTCCCCCAGAAGCACTAAGACGTATAGATTATTGTAAAGTGAACAAAGAAGAAAATTTAGACCTAACGGAATTATACCTTTCAGAAATTCCAATCGAAATTAACGAACTCTATTGGCTAAAAACATTGAACCTTTCAAGAAATTCTATCAAAAAAATAGAACATTTAGATAAATTGAGAAAATTAACACATTTATATCTCTCAAAAAATCAAATAAGAAAGATAGAAGGTTTAGAACACTTAACTCATATAGTTTTATTAGACTTATGGCATAACCAAATTACTAAAATAGAAGGGATTAATCATCTTTACAGACTCACAACATTAGATTTAGCATTTAATAAGGTATCAAAAATGGAAGGTTTTGAGGCTTTACCAAAAATTTCTATGCTTGACATTTCAGGGAATTTAATTTCAAAAATTGAAGGAATCAAAAATCTCACATTACTATCACAATTATTCCTTTCTGATAATCAAATAACTAAAATTGAGGGTTTAGATTATTTGATTTTTATCACACTATTAGACCTATCATACAATAAAATAAATAGAATAGTAGGATTAGACAACTTAACTCTTCTTTCATTATTAGATTTATCATATAATCAAATAACTAAAATTGAAGGTTTGGATAACTTAACACTTCTTTCAGAATTAAATCTTTCTGGAAATCAAATTACTATTTTTGAAGGGCTTACTATTGAACAAATTAAACAATTAGAAACTTTAAATTTAACTAATAATTTTATTGAAGACTTACCAGATAAATCATTAGATAATGTTACAGCAATTTTAGGGTTAATGAAAAGCTCTCAGGAGCGTATTAAGGTCAAAAATCGACATTTAAAAGTGAATATTATTGGAGAAGAAAGAATCGGAAAATCTCAATTATTTAATTTTTTAGATAATCAAAAGTATAGTGTAAATCAAAAGGAAACGCATGGGACCAACACAACTGACTATATTTTTGAAAAAGAATATAAGGCTAAAATCTGGGATTTAGGGGGACAGTCATATCACCATGGTTTTCATAAAATCTTTATTCGATCAAATGATTTTAATGTTGTTTTATGGGTAAATGAAAGTCAGTTAAAAGCAAAATATAGCTATTGGTTAGGTACTGCCCGTAATTATTCTCCTGATTCGTCATTAATGTTGGTTCAAAATGTATGGACGGAAAATGACAATACAGAAATAAAAGATTTTGAATCTCAAAAAGTCATCTATCCTTCAAGTGAAAAACTACAAACTTTTAACGTAGGATTACATTCGGTTTTTGCAATTGATGTTAAAGCCCTTCACAGTAAAAATCCCAATTGGAAAATTCAAAATAATTATTTTATAGATAGTCTTCATAAGGCTATGGTTAAGCATACCCAAACAAATGAAATATTTAAAGAAATTCCTCGAAAATGGCTCACGATTAAAGAAGGGTTCGATAGAAAACCCCTAAAAGTGATTTACCTAAAAAAGAGTAATTTTAAAAACACATATGCTCCTGATTATGATGATGCAGAATTTGAAATACTTTTGGTTTACTTAGAATTTGCAGGAAATTTGCTATATTTTCATGATAATGATGAGTTAAAGCAATATGTTTTTCCAAATCCACCTCAACTATCAGACTGGATTTATCAAACAGTTCTAAACGAAGATTTTAAACATAATAATGAGGGTGTCTTAGACTTTGAAAAACTAATTGAAAGAACTGATATTGGAGAAAAACAAGCATTAATTTTTAAAGAAATTATGCAAGGTTTTAATCTTATTTTTGAAGAAAAAGGTAATAAAAAACATCTAATTATTCCCCAATTTTTGCCAGAAAAAGACAATTCTTTCAAGAGTTATTTATTAGATTTAATCCCCAATTCATATTGCATTAGATTTGCCGATTTTATCCATGAGGGACGTATTTTTCAATTTATAACTGAGTATGGTGAATATTCAGAGGACAATTCTTCTTATTGGCGTTATGGAATAATTTTCACAAAGAGAAATATTAAAACCTTAGTTTACTATAATCAAGATGAAAGAATTGTTTTTGTTCATATTGAAGATAAAAACGGAAGATTAGAAATCGCTAAAGAAATTTTCGACTTCTTTGTTAGAAAAGGAGAAAAGAAACGAAATCAAATTTATATATCACATGAGGGGAAGCTAATGGAATCTGAAAGGATAATTGAATTTATAAAAGAACAATCCCTTGAAAGGAACATAAAAGAAGAGAAACGAACTCAAATTCTTGAAAAAAGGCAAGAACTCAGAATAGAAAAAATAATTGAAGGAACTCAAATATCAACTAATGGAATAAATTTTTTCGACGTCAAAGAAACCCTCAATTGTAAAGATGGAGAAATAAATATTGGAATTTGTGTGGATAGCAAACAAAAAATTAAACTTAACTATTTAGCAATCAATTTATTAGGAATGGAAAACAAAAAATTACCAAAAGTATTTATTTCATATTCAAGAAAAGATTTAGAATTTAAGGATGAATTAAAATCCCATTTATCTATTTTGGAACGCTATGATTTGCTTAAATCATGGTCTTGTGATGAAATACAAGCGGGTACATGGAATAAACAAATTCAAATAGAATTAGAAGAAGCTGATATTATAATTTATATGGTTTCTCATAATTTCATGGCTTCTGACTATATCATGGAACAAGAAGTAAAAAAGGGAATCAAATTAGTTGAAGAAAACCCTGATAAAAAGATTATTTGTGTACTAACTCGTGAATGTTCATGGACTCAATGGTCATTTTTAGAAGCAAAATTTAAAAGTTTGAAAGGTGAAAGTAACTTATTCTCGGAGTCAATGGATTTGAGTCAATATCAATTTCTACCTTATCATCAATATAAAAATCAAGAAGGTATTGCAATTAGAGAAGAAATTGTAGCCTTAGAGCGATGGGGAAGAAATATTTTTGAAGTCAGAAATGTTGCTTTTCAACAGATTGTATCTAAAATTTTAAAAGAAATAAGATAATAAAACACTAATAATCAACTATTTACATAAAGATCCATGCTTAAATATTCAATTCTACTATTGCTAATCGTAATTTTCATTATTTCATGTACAACCAAAGAGTCGTTGGTTGAACCAACTAATAAAAATCAAATAAATGGGAAATGGGAGGTTAAATTTTTCATCAACAATGTTGAACAATCGACATCTGAACCTTCCTATTTAACTTTTGGGGTAGATAGCTCATTTGCATATTCAAACACAGTTTTTTATACCTCTAATAACTTGATTTCTTGGAAATTTAGAGACAGAAAGTATAAAATAATTCCTTTTGAAAATTATAAAAACCTCTCAATAGATTATGCTCTTTATTTAAAAGATTCAAATATTACGGAAAATGACTGTACGTATGTCCTTGACATAGGCTACCATGAAGTAAGTTATCTAAATAAAAATGTCAGAAATCTTATTTTGGAGTTTCCATTGGGTATAAAATTGTGGGAAAAAGATTCTATTATTCTATTTCCTTTGATAAAAAACCGAGACTTAGAAATACGTTTGAGAAAACAATAATTTAATTTTCATAAAACTATTGTTTCTTAATCTTTTCAATAAAAAAAGGCACAAACTCATCAAGAATTTGTGCCTTTTCATCAAAAACATCTCTACGCAAAATACCCCTTCGCCTCTAACAAAAGCCTTCCTTTCACCATCGGTAATTCAAACGCCCCATCTTTGTTTGGCAATAAGGTTTTATTAGTCGAAACACAAAATAATGACTTTACTTTTGAAGGTAAAACAATAGTCTCTCCTGCAAAAGATTGACCTTGCTCGATAACGTCAATATCTAAACTCTTACGGATAGGAATATAGTGTAACAGCGTGACAATCAAATCGTTATTGCGTTTTCTTGGCACACTCATAATAGTAGGCTGTAAACCTCCTGTAAGTGGTTTACCAATCAAATTCTCAATAATCTTTTGGGTTATATCTCTAATAAACACATTACCCGATTGACGATATTCTCTGAAAATTGGGTCTGAGAAATAGACTACATTATCATTGCCAACTACTGATGGATAAACGCTATCAACTTTCTCTGGTGGTGTCTGAAAATGTGAGCAAAATTTATTATCCGAACGCTTGAAATATGGTACTACTCTATCAACTAAAACTTTCAAATTGCCCATTGGCTTCACGTTTAATCCTTGCGAGTAAAACACTCTTTCACTACGAGTTTTACTCAATTGAGCCGAGGGTTTCCAGTAAGTTGGATAAGCCGAAACTTCGCCATCGTGTTGAAGTGGAAGTTCTTTCATAGCCCAATTACCCGAAGCATCAAATCCAGAACGATATGAGATTAAGGTTTTACCACCTTTGGCAAGCCTCTCTGATAATTTAACCTTCAATTTATCCGTAACTACCACAGAATCAGGTAGAATGATTAATGGAAAAGTTGTTAAATCAGAATTATCATCAAGCATGGCACAGTCATAATGCAGTTCTTCAAGCATCAAAACCACGCCCTCTTCACTCTTAGAAGTACCATCACCAAAACCTGGGTAGTTTGGACAAATAACGCCAATTTGTGGTAAGGCAACAGAACCTTGATAAAAGGATTCAGCCTGAGCTACTTGTCCGTAAACCGCTCCAATCATTTGATATGATTCTGCATCGAGAACCCCTCGTGGATGCAACTGGTCACCCACAGAATTACCTCCGCCCAATGCTTGCGAACGGAAACATTCATATTCTAAGGCAGCTTGTGGTTTTAATCCTCCAAAATCACCCCACATTTTTTGGAATTTACCCGTCATACCACACCAGTTTTTGCCTTTGTGAGCCAATCTACGAGCCATTCTTGGAAAATGGTAATATCCCCAAGCACCCGAAGGCAAGGATTCAATCTCAAAGTGGGTTTGACTAAAATCTCTTCTCAAAATACCCTCATTACCCATCACATACATATTGTTGGGCGTGTTGTAAAAAATGGATGCTTTGGGGGCTTTTCCTTTGATTAATTTAGAAAAACGTTCAGCAAATTGCTCTTGTACTCTTACATCAAATAATTCTGCATTTTCAGGTGTATCTTTCAATAAACCGTATTTTTCTCTCACTTTGATTGCCGAATCTGACCAACCACCTTGCCCGTGAAAGAACAAAATATCAATCCACATACCATCAACCTCATAATTATTGAGGATTTCTAATAAATGGGCTTCGATATAATCCTGATATTCGGGATTTGAGAAATCATTGTATTTCCATGGTGCTTGATTCACTGCCCCAGGGTCTGCCCCAGGACTGGCAGTTGCAAACGTACCATCTTTTTTCATTTGTCGCCATTCTGGATGCTTGGTCGCAACGTCCTCTTCCCATCCAATTGGCGTATAAATTGGCACTCTAAAATTTTCACGGTGGAGGATTTCCAACATTTCTCCCATCAAATCTTTACGCTTCATCCCTGGGTGAACCGTACCCACTTTGGTTGGGTAATATGACATCCCGTGATGACACTTAGCAAAAATATTGATGCTATTTATATTGCTGGCTTTCAAGGTTTTAACAAACGCTTCTGCATCAAAATCCTCCGCAACTCCCTTGATATAGGGCGATGTATGATAGTCAAGGTGTACGGCTCTTTGGCGAGTGGCTAAATCGGTTCTATCTCCCACAATCTGCCCAGCAACCATATCGCTCGGAGTGATGATTTTTGTTGGACTATTGCCTAAAACCTGATTAGCAAAAGCTAATGAGCCCGTGGTAATTAGTGAAGTGTTTTTTATAAAGTCTCTACGTTGCATTTGGCTGGATGTTTTTAATGATTTTACAGTCAATTTTATCAAAAAAATGTTGAATAAGTTAAGAATTAAAGGCATCTGAACGATATAATACTCATATTTTTAGAAAAATCAGTTCGTTTTCATATTTTCTGTACTTTCCGATTTTACACTTACTTCTCCATAATGTTCAGTCGTTACTTCAACTAAACCATTAGAAGAAATTTTTACTGTGAAAAAAAAATCATATTCATTATCTGAAATCTTCTCAATTGGACGCTTCCCTCCCATTGCTTCAATGGTTTCTAAGACCGTATTTGAATGTCCAACAATTAACATTTTTTTACCCTTATTTTCTTGTAAAATTGTTTCAATAAAAGTTTCCAAGAGTTTGGGGTCGTAGATTTTTACTGACTGTTTTATTTTATCAGCAATAGGCTGTGCAGTCGATTTAGTCCTCTGAAAATCAGTTGAATAGATGGCTGATAGTTTTTGCTTTTTTAATTTTTTAGCCAAATCTAACGCTCTTTTTTGTCCTTTCTCTGTGAGTTGTGGGTCTTTGTTGATGGGGTCGGTAGTAACTTTTTCGGCATGGCGAACCAAATAAATTACAGTCGGATTTTGTCCTTTAACGATGATGTTTAAAGAACACAAAAACAATAAAAGAAAAAAGTATTTTTGCATTATATTTAGATTTTAAATTTCAGTAAATAAACTCAATTCCTTCTGATTCCTTTTTATCAGCATACAAAATTATCTCTTCAACTTTGCCATTTAACGTAAAACGTAGGGCGGAAGTATTTGCTCCTTCTTTTCCAGTATTGTTAGCAAAAACTGTCAGAAAATTTTTTTGATAGGGTAACAATTTGATTTTTACTGTTTTAGGTTTATTTTTCAGTAGATGTTTCTCAATTAAATATTGTCCATTAAAGCACACTGACACAATATCACCATCTTCATTTTCATGGTCATAAAGTTCGATGTTTAATTCTTCTACGTTTACTTTGAATTGATGTTTAATGACTACCTTTCTCTCCATTTCACAATACATCTTATCAACTTTTGGTCGAGATATTGCCGATTTCTGCATTCTAAAAATGGGTAAATTATAGGACATCTGAAAACCGATATACGACCCGTTTTCGAGAATAGTGTTTGAACCAGTTGGAACATTATTGTTAAAACCAGTAATAGTATTGGTGACAAAACTTCCAGTAGATACTCCTACACGAATGCCCATGTCCAAAGAACTCATATCATCCGCACGTCGCCAGTAAGTCTTTCCAATTTCAAGAAAAAACAAAAAAGACCTTCGATTTATGACCTCACTTTGTATCCTAAATCCCTGACCATTAAAAACCCAATCTTCTTGATTTTCATTTGATTTTTCTAAAAAATTCATTGTCCTCAACCCTACTTGAAGGTAGTTTCGTGCCTCTCCCCAATTTCTTCTACCACGAGATTTTGAAGTGTAAGTTCCACTCAAAGATAATCCAGAATAGCTCAAATTATTTTGCCAAATGCCTGATTGCTTGTTATTTAGAAAAAATCGGTAATCATCATTTATAGAATAACTATGTGGTACACAGGCATAATACACGCCCACTTCACCTTTAAAAATTCTATCATTGGGTAATAATTTGGAGATGTTTAACCCCAAATCAAAAGAGCCGATTAATCCCGAAATTTCTGTTTTGCCTTGTTTATTGACACTGGTATTGATGGGAAAAGCTGTGTAGGGAAATGGGAAATAGTCCAAAACACCTTGCTGAAAGCCATTAGAAATAGTAGAAGTTTGAGGTAATCCAAAGGTAAAAATAGTACCAGAAGGTCTTATGCCAATTGTGCTAATACCTTGTTTATTAGACACTTGGGATTTACAATTAGCAATTATCAATAAACAATTAACAAATATTAAAAAGTAGGTTGTTCTTATTTTCATATCCTTTTTTACTTGAAAATTGAGCATTGAACATTGCTTATTGAAAATTAATTTTTCACTTAATTCTTTCAGGATTCTCATTCACAAAAGCTCCCCATCCTTTCTTAGTTCCTTTCATGGTCGCCATGATGCTTGTGCCGTGAAAATGATGGCAAACTGCAATCCCCAGGGCATCGGTTGCATCAAACATTTTGGCATCCAATTTCATCTTTAATAGTTGGTCTAACATATGGGCTACTTGCTCTTTGGAGGCATTTCCATTGCCTGTTACCGACTGTTTTACGGTCTTGGGAGAATATTCTACAATCGGAATTTCACGAGACAAAGCCGCCGCCATCACAACCCCCTGAGCCCTTCCCAATTTCAACATTGACTGCACGTTTACCCCAAAAAAAGGAGCTTCAATTGCCATTTCATCGGGCATAAATTCTTCAATAATGCTGATAATTCGTTCAAACATTTTCTTTAATTTGATGCCCTGGGTCGTATATTTGCTGAGATTGATGACTCCATATTGCAAAACGGTCATTTTATCTCCTTTTGTCAATATTACCCCATACCCCATAAATCGAGTACCTGGGTCAACTCCCAAAATTATTTTTTCTTTTACTTCTGCCATAATGCAAGATACCC
The DNA here is from genome assembly GCA_013298125.1 of Cytophagales bacterium. Lineage (GTDB taxonomy): Bacteria > Bacteroidota > Bacteroidia > Cytophagales > Spirosomataceae > Arcicella. The sequence goes on from JAAFJP010000003.1 coordinate 108,598, forward strand.
ACGAATTGAACCCCAAAGCAAGTATTTTTACTGAAAAACTCATTTCAGTAATTAAATGGGCGTTTGTAGTGGCTTTGACTTATGTTGTATTTCAAACTTTCAAACAAAAAGAACAGAATTTATCCACTATTCTGAGTGAATTTGAACAGATTTTTATTTGGAAAAATATTCCAAAAATTGCTCTGGTATTTTGCTTAATTTTCGTCAATTGGGCTTGCGAAGCAAAAAAATGGCAAGTTTTAGCGAATCAATTTAATCCTCTCAAATTCTTAGACGCATACCAATCCGTTTTGGTTGGCTTGACCTTGGGATTTATTTCTCCCGCCAATTTGGGAGATTTTGCAGGTAGAATTATTCACTTAAAAAACAATAATCGAAAGCAAGGAATAGGCTCAATTCTATTAGGAAATGGCATTCAATTTTATGTAACCTTAATATTTGGGATATTTGCTTATTTAATTATTTACGGAATTAATTTCCCAAGAATCCACCAAATAATCTTTGGGTGCTTAGTTTTTTGTATATTTTTAGGGATATTTGTTTTTTTTGTTAGAGATAAAATCGAATATTTTTTAGGTAAAAATAAATTAATTTCAAGGTATAAAATTTATTGGCAATCCTTGATTGACTTCAATAATCAAACATTTTTTCAAGTATTCATTTGGTCAGTTTTACGTTTTCTAATTATTGCTTGGCAGTTTGTTATCGTGCTTCAAATCTTTGAAATACATATCAAAATTATTGATTTATGGGCAATTTCTTGTTTAGTTTTTCTTTTCAAAACTGTCGTTCCGCAAGTGAATTTTTTAAGTGATTTGGGTGTGAGAGAATTATCGGCTTTGCATTTTTTTAGTTTATATACTGTCAGTATTTCATCCGTTATTTCAGCGACTTTTTTTCTATGGTTAATCAATATTTTATTGCCCGTTTTGGTGGGTGGGATTTTGTTTTTAAAAATTAAAAAGAAATAAAATGCTACTAACTATCAACATATTATACTTCTTTTTCAACCTCGTTTTAATCATAACTTGGTTGAAAATGAATAGTAAAAAATCTGTTTTTCAGAGTAAAAAAGATACTAAATTAACCATAATTATACCCGTAAGAAACGAAGAAGATAATATTCTAAATTTATTACAAGATATTGATAATCAGACTTATCCATTAGAAAACATTGAAGTAATTATAGCCAACGATTGCTCAACAGACCAGACAGAGCAAATTGTTTTGGCGTTTCAAGAAAAAGCAAAATATAGTCTGAGAATATTAAATTTATTAAACGACAATAGCACTTCTCCCAAAAAAAGAGCCATTCAAAAAAGTATAGAAATTTCTTCGGGAGAACTCATTATCACTACTGACGGCGATTGTCGGGTTTCTAAAAATTGGTTATCTTCCATTGAAAATTGTTACAGAGAAAACGAAGCAAAATTGATAAGTTCGCCCGCAACTTTTATCAATGAAAATAACTTTTGGAATACTGCCCAAATCATAGAATTTGCCAGTTTGATAGGTTCGGGGGCGTGTGCGATGTACCTCCGTAAGCCTAATATGTGTAATGGTGCAAACATTGCCTACACACGAGAGGTTTTTGAAAATGTGGGTGGATTTGCTGGAAACGAACATTTAGCCTCGGGTGATGATGAATTTTTAATGCATAAAATCGCTAAGATTTATCCAGAGAAAGTAATTTTTAATTCTGATTTTGAGGCAATCGTGAGAACAAAATCACAACCTAATATTCAACAATTTTATCAACAAAGAAGACGTTGGGCGAGTAAATGGAAACATTACCAAGATTGGAAAGTGTCGGCTTTGGCAATCTTTATTTTTGCAGTAAATTTGGGCGTGATTTGGAGTATTTTTCAGTTTGATTTTATAAACTTAGCCATTAAATTTTCAGCTGAATTAATTTTCTTAGCTCTGACAATCAGCTTTTTAGGGCATAAATCAAAGATAATTTTCATTCCGATTATTCAAATTCTTTACCCTTTTTATGTAGTTTTCTTTGGACTCATTGCACAAGGGAAAGGGTATGAATGGAAGGGAAGGAAATTGGAGTAAAATTTCTGAATCAGGATTTATTGTATTTTAAGATATTCAAGATAAAATTTGTAAAACTTCTGATTCTATAATCCTCTTCATCCTAAAATCCTGTAAATCTTGATTCAGAAAAAATATGCTAATCCACAAAACAAACTTCCTCATGCGGGCGATTTATCCCGATTTTATTTGGCGAATGTCAAGTGATGAGAAGGCAATTTACCTAACTTTTGACGATGGACCAATTCCTGAAATCACAGAGTTTGTATTGGAGGAATTAGCAAAATACAAGGCAAAAGCTACCTTTTTTTGTATTGGCGGAAACATCGAAAAGCATCCTGATATTTTCCAACAAATTGTAAATCAAGGACATAGCATCGGAAATCATACTTTTAATCATTTGAGAGGATGGAATACGGAAGATGAGGTTTATATTGAAAACTTTTGGAAATGTGAGAAAGAAATCTATCAACAAATCCCCAATCTAAAATCCGAAATCCGAAATCCGTTATTCCGTCCTCCCTACGGTAGAATCAAACGAAATCAATATCAAGAAATAATAAAAAGCCACGAAATTATCATGTGGGATGTACTTTCAGGCGATTATGACCAAAGTATTTCCCAAGAACGTGTTTTGAATAAAAGTATTCAACATACAGAAAGTGGTTCGATTGTACTTTTCCACGATAGCATCAAAGCGAGTAAGAATATGCTATTTGCTTTGCCAAGATATTTAGAATATTTTTCTGAGAAAGGGTATTCTTTCAAAACGCTCTAAAAACGTACCACAGACTTCAGTCTGTTCGCTCAAATACAGACTGAAGTCTGTGTTACTAAAAATGACAAAATTATACCCCCAAATAACCGTCTGGATTGCTGCCCGCAACGAAGAAGATAACATCATCAATTGCCTTCAATCAATCGAAAAATTAGATTATCCTGTTGAATCTTTACAAATTTTTATAGGAAATGACCAATCGACAGATAAAACTGCATCACTTGTTCATGATTTCATTATTGATAAACCGCAATTTCAATTAATTGATATTCAAAAAGTTATCAATAATCAGCGAGGAAAAGCCAATGTTTTAGCGAATTTATATGAACATTCTACGGGCAAATATTTCTTGATTTGTGATGCAGATGTTACAGTCAATCCAAATTGGGCAAAAGGGATGATTGCTAATTTTGAGATTGATTCAAAAATCGGACATCAAGTGGGTATTACATCCATCAAAGGAAATTCCATCTGGGCAAATTTCCAATCCATCGACTGGCTTCACGCTTTAACTTTACTGAAAATTGCGGCAGATTTAAAGATTCCTTTGACAGGTCTGGGGAATAACTCAGCGGTTACTCGTGAGGCATACGAAGCCACAGGCGGGTATGCAAAAATACCTTTTTCGATTACAGAAGATTTTGCATTATTCCATGAAGTAGTAAAAAAAGAATTCGGTTTCAAAAACACCATAAACAAGGAAGTTTTCAACCAAACATTGCCGATGTTTTCCCTCAAAGAGTTCTTACACCAACGCAAACGTTGGATGGTTGGGGCTTTGCAATGTCCTTGGTGGATTGTTACTTTACTATTTTTACAGGCATTATTTTTGCCAATTTTATTGATAATTGGTATTATTTTCTCTTGGAAAACGGCTGGTATCATTTGGTTTTTGAAATGGCTAAACCAAACAATTACCGTATTGCCAACCATCATAAAACTAAGAGAATATTCTTTAATCAAACATCTGTTTTTGTATGAATTATACGCCAATTGGTGGCAAATGACCATGATTTTCTTTTATTACTCGCCCGTGAAGGTGGACTGGAAAGGACGGATTTATGAGTAAAATACTATAACTAAAATGATAGAAACCCACGCACATATATACGACGAAGCATTTGCGGAAGACCGTGAAGAAATGTTAAAAAGAGCCTTTTCGGCTGGAATTTCTGAGATTTGGATGCCAAATTGCAACTCAGAAACCATTGAAGGTATGATGGATTTGGCAACAAAATATCCAAACCAATGTCGCCCGATGATGGGCTTACATCCTTGTTATGTCAAAGAAGATTTTGAAAAAGAATTATACATCGTTGAGGAATGGTTGAATAAAGATAAATTTATTGCCATCGGTGAAATTGGAATGGATTTATTTTGGGATAAAACCTTCGTAAAACAACAGGAAGAGGCTTTTTTGACCCAATGTACCTTAGCTAAAAAACATAATCTTTGGATAGATATTCACTGTCGTAATGCCTTTTGGGAGACAGTTGCCTTGATAGAAAAGAATGCTGACTCAAATCTAAAAGGTATTTTTCATTGCTTTACGGGTACATTAGAAGAAGCACAGAAAGCCATTGAGTTAGGTTTTTTGTTAGGAGTTGGTGGTGTTGCAACTTTTAAAAACGGCGGTTTGGATAAAGTCTTGCCATTTATAGATTTGAAGCATATCGTCCTTGAAACAGATGCCCCTTATCTCGCACCTGTCCCCTACCGTGGCAAACGAAATGAGCCTGTTTATTTAGAAATTATTGCTCAGAAAGTTGGGGATTTGATTGGGATGGAGGTTAAAAATGTAATCAGGGAGACTACGATAAATGCTAAAAATTTATTTTAAAAAATTATGCAATATTAAAATTTTATGGTCAATGGAATTATAGTTTTGGCTACAATTTGGATTTATCCATTTTTAAGCTTTTTTGCTTTAAAATATACGGAAACACGTATTTCTCTCAGGAGTAAAATTTTTAGGGGAACTTTTATAGTATCAATAGTTGCAATATTTGGATTGTTAACCAATATCTCCTTCACACTCACACCTTTAAACTGGATATTTTGTTCAACTATCTATTTATCTTTATGTCATATCTTAAATATCACACAATTTCAACCAAATAAAATCATTAAAATTTTTGGTAGTATTTTAAGTTTTTGTATTTATGGAATTGGGTTTATTATGGGTTCTGTTGGTATTTTAGGGATTGGATTTATTTTAGGTGACAGTAATGTTGAAAAAGAAGTTTGGCTGAGTGATGGTCTGATTTATAAGCAATTCAATATAGGAAATGCTATTTCTGATAACAGAGGTACTCGTATAGAAATTCACAAAACGATTCCTTTTTTCCCTTTAATCGAATGGGAAAAACAAGAAAAAATGTATTGGGGGCTTACCACTTATGAGAATCCTATGATAATAAAATATGATGAAAGAAGAAAGAAAATATATTTATCTAAGTTTATTAAAAGTAAAGATGGTTCAACTACTTCATGGCGAGACTCTCTAAACATTGATTAAACATGAAAATCATAAAAATAAAAACAAAAGCCGACGGCGAAAATGATGTAAAAGTCCTTGTTATTTACACAGGAGGTACATTAGGAATGGTTTATGATGCAAAAAGTGATAGTTTAGTGCCTTTCGATTTTGCTCAAATTCCAGATAATTTACCCGAAATGGCACGACTTGATTTTGAAATCTCTGTCTTGACTTTCGATAAATTATTAGATTCGTCAAACATGAACCCTGATGTATGGGTCAATTTGGCGGAAATCATTGAAGAAAATTATACGAACTTCGACTCTTTCGTTATTCTACATGGAACAGATACGATGGCTTATTCAGCTTCGGCGATGAGCTATTTATTAGAAGGATTAAATAAGCCCGTCATTTTCACAGGGGCTCAGTTACCCATTGGCGTTGCCCGTACCGATGCTAAGGAAAATTTTATCACCGCCCTCGAAATTGCCGCTTCAAGAACCCATAATCGCCCAACAGTTTCGGAAGTTTGTATTTATTTCAACTCACTTTTACTCCGTGGAAATCGTGCCAGAAAGCACGAAAGCGTACAATTCAACGCTTTTGAGTCTGAAAATTACCCTGTTTTGGCAGAGGCTGGAATCAAAATTGAATATAACAAACCGTATTTGAAACATTATGATTCAGATGCCATCTTAAAAGTCCATAAATCATTGGACGAAAACGTAGTCATTCTAAAACTTTTCCCAGGCATCACCGAAAAAGTAGTTCGCAATATCCTTGAAATCAAAGGTTTAAGAGGTGTTGTTTTAGAAACTTTTGGTTCGGGGAATGCTCCAACTTCTGAATGGTTTTTGAAACTAATGAAAGAATTTGTCGAAAAAGGAATTATTATTTTTAATGTTTCTCAGTGCAATGGTGGGCGTGTGACGCAAGGACGATACCAAACCAGTCAATTTATGTTAGAAATTGGGGTAGTTTCTGGGGCTGATATGACTACCGAGGCGGCTATCACAAAACTGATGTTTGCCTTGGGACAAAGTGTAGATAATCAAGAGGTTAAGAAGATTTTGAAACATTCTGTTTCGGGAGAAATGTCTTAGTCAATAATCAATTTCTTAGTAATAGTTTTTTCAGAATCAGAATATTTTACAAAATATGTTCCAGAAGGAAAAGAAGTCGAAATAGTTTGTTTTTTTGAGTCTCCTGTACAAATTTTCGTAAAAATTTCTCTTCCTAAAAAATCAAACATTTGTAATTTTCCATCCAAGTTTTTTTCTCCAAAATACTCAAAAGTAAAGCCTCCTTTTGTTGGATTTGGATATAAAATAAAACTATTTTGTTGGTCGGGCAAAGGGAATTTACACAAAAAGGTTTCTTTACCTTTCAATGTGATTTTTTGCGACCAATCACCATAATTTACGGTCATTTCAGTCGTCTCATTTTCACCTGCAAATTCATTTATCGCCGCAATTAAAATTTCATTTTCTTTAATAACTCCCCTCCAAATAGGGTCACGGTCTTGAAAATGATGGTAGGCACTTTTGGGAATAACTAATTGGTATTTATCCGTAAAAAAATCTTTGAACTGCGAAAGTCGAAATAAAGCATTAATATAAATTTCATAAGTAGCGTAATTCAAGGTATCTGAGGTGTTTAATTCCCAAAGCCAGATCCCTTTTGCTCCTGAAAAAAAAGGCATTATTGCCTGAGATTCAATGAGGTGTTTTTTAATTGATACGTCAAACTTATAATTAGAATTTGGTTGGCATTTATTGTAAGTCAACCATTGAAATAACATAATATCTTTATCACTTCTGGCAACATTTGCTTCCACTTGAAACAATTGATAAGCCACATTAGAATATTCTTTTAAATTACTGTATTCGTAACAAAAATAGGCTGAGGGTGTCAAAAACGTATTCTGGTTATAAAACTCCCCTCCTACTTTTTGGGTTAATGTGTCAATCATATAGTAATTTAAAACCTTATCGCTCGTTTGCCATTCCTGCCATGTATAATTCAAAGGAAATCCATTATTTTTAATGGGAGCATCTGAATAAGAGGCAAAATTAGTTGAATTGGACATTTCAATATTTTTCAAAAATTTGATTGGCTCTGCATACAATTTAGACAAATCAGTTTTATAACGTTCTATAAATTCAATATCGCTTAATTTTTGAAATTGCGATGGGACTACGGGATTACTTTTCAAAAATCTAATTCCTGGATCACTCGGTATCTCACGCTCTACGTCTAAAACGAATAAATCAACATTTGGAGTAGCTTTTCCTTGGGTATCTCTAAAAATATTCGCTAACGCTCCAGCATATCCCTTCCAGTATAATTTATACTTTTCTAAATCATTATTCCAAGGACTTTCATGCTCATACCACGGCTGACCTTCGAGACTGGCAACTCCGTACCAAAGTATTGCACGATTTTTTAGGGGTAAATCAACATCTGCATTTGTGAAGGTTGACAGATGGGTAAATCCGTGTTTTAACGGTAATTGAAGAGAATCGTTGAAACGTGGACCACTGTAAACCATCTTAAAGGGCAAAGAAAATTCAGGAAATTGCTTCCAATTTATTACTCCTTTTTTTTCTGAAAGTGAATATTTAAAATCATTCTTACAGTCTGACTGACCGAAGCCGCAAACGCTTATCATTAGTAAGAGAAAAATAAAAGTCTTTTTAATCACGTTTAAAAGATAAATGTCATCCATTCACCAATAAATTTTTTAATTTTGTAAAGATAAACTCAAAACAACATGACTCATTCAAAATTCCTTCTGATTTTTATATTTACTATCGCTTTTTTTTCTTGTAAGAATAATGAAGCATCAATTTTAAGTAGCGAAAGCGTAAGAGCTATTGCCATAAAATCCGCCACGTCAGGTTGGAAATTAGATAATACAACTAAAACTGATAATGCCCTTCTTGATAAAAACAGAGTTACGGGACTTTCAAAGTTTATTTATGAATTGATATATATCTTTGACAAAGATGGAAATGTTAAGTCGTTTGATAAAGATACAAAACAGGCTTTAAGTTATGGTACGTGGAAGTTTTTAAACAATGATACTATTTTGGAAACAAATATTGCGGGTGAAATAGGTACTTTTAAAGTTATAGAATTGACAAAAACGAAAATGGTTCTACAAAATGACAAATTTGAATATGACAATGCTAAAATTACTGTTAATATGAATTTTAGTCCGTTATAGAATAAACAGTCAGGTTGGAACCTGTTATACTCTTTTTAAGGATAAATACCTTACCAACTCATGCACAAACAACTCTCACTGGTAGTTGAGCCAGAAATAGCTTTTGATGAAATAAATCTTAAATCTCATCTTGATAAGCTATTGCACATTCCTTCAGATGCTCATGCACACATACGACCACTCAAACGCTCGATAGATGCTCGTGGGCGACAAGTCAAAGTAAATTTGGATGTAGAAGTTTTCATCAACGAAACACCTACACAACGAATTTCTTTTGAAAAAAAATATCCAAATGTTTCAAAATCTAAACAAGCAATCATTGTTGGTGCAGGTCCTGCGGGACTTTTTGCTGCCCTAAGATTAATAGAGTTAGGCATAAAACCAATTTTATTGGAAAGAGGTAAAGACGTACGTGCAAGGAGAAGAGATTTAGCCGCCATCAACAAAGAGCACGTGGTGAATCCAGAATCCAATTATTGCTTTGGGGAAGGTGGTGCTGGGACATATTCCGACGGAAAACTTTATACTCGAAGCAAAAAAAGAGGAGACATCAGAAGGGTTTTGGAAATTTTGGTAGCTCATGGGGCAACTGAGGAAATCCTTGTAGATGCACATCCACATATAGGCACAAACAAACTTCCGCAATTAGTTGCCGAACTTCGTGAAAGTATCATAAATGCAGGAGGAGAAGTTCATTTTGATACGAAAGTGGTCGATTTTGTTATCCAAAATAAAGAAATTAAAGGCGTTGTTCTTGAAAATGATGATGAGATAATTGGAGAGGGTGTAATCCTTGCCACTGGACATTCAGCAAGAGATATTTACGAATTATGCCAAAAAAGAAATGTTTTAATTGAAGCAAAACCTTTTGCGATGGGCGTGAGAATTGAACATCAACAGAGTTTGATTGATGCCTTGCAATATCATCGTCCAGAAAGAGGAAAATATTTACCCGCTGCCTCTTACAGTTTAGTTGCACAAACGTATTTCAAAGGTGTACAAAGAGGTGTTTTCTCGTTTTGTATGTGTCCAGGAGGATTTATTGTTCCTTCTGCAACTGCCCCAGGAGAGTTGGTAGTAAACGGAATGTCCCCTTCGAGAAGAGACTCAAAATTTGCAAATTCGGGCATGGTGGTAGCGATTAATGAAGTAGATTTGAAGGCTTATGAACACTTTGGGGCATTAGCTGGTTTACAATTGCAAAGAGAATTAGAACAAAAAGCCTGTAAAATGGCAGGTGGAGGACAAACCGCCCCTGCACAATTAGTTGAAGATTTTATTAGAAACAAAACCTCAAAATCATTACTTGATACTTCCTATCAGCCTGGGTTGATATCAGTTGATATGATGGAAGTTTTACCAGATTTTATTGGAAATCCATTAAGGGAAGGACTAAAACAATTTGGGCAAAAAATGAGAAATTATGCCTCAAACCAAGCTCAAATCATTGGAATCGAAAGTAGAACCTCCTCGCCAGTAAGGATTACAAGAAATAATGAAACACTTGAACACCTTGAGATAAAACGACTTTTCCCATGTGCTGAGGGTGCTGGTTATGCTGGTGGAATCATGTCGGCGGCAATGGATGGAGAGAGATGTGCCGAGAAATTATTTGAACATTATTGCTCTTAAAATAAAATATGACCGATTTTACCACTTTCATCGATAAATTAAAAATAAGTTTTCAAGCACCTTTGCCTGGGCAATTAGCTCATGCAAGAATGGCTTCGGAAACTCGTTTGAAATTTAAAATGCCCTCTCCCAATGAGCGTACACGTGAAAGTGCGGTTTTAATTCTGTTTTATCCCTACAAAAATCAAATCTTCATGCCCCTCATCCTTCGACCACCTTATGATGGAGTTCATGGTGGGCAAATGGCATTCCCAGGAGGTAGAGCTGAAAAAGAAGACGAAAGTCTCATACGTACTGCCATGCGTGAAGCACAAGAAGAAATAGGCGTACGTTTAACAGATATTAAAGTAATCGGACAACTCACCAAACTATACATTCCTCCCTCAAATTTTTATGTGCAACCAGTGGTAGGTTACATGAACTTCAAACCAGATTTTTACCCAGATGCCCGTGAAGTTGATAAAGTCTTTGAGGTGACCCTCGAAGAAATGAGCAACCCAATAATAATTGGTCGTAAAATGCTTGATGTCAAAGGAGTAGAGGTTGATACGCCTTTTTACGATATTCAGAACAATACAGTTTGGGGAGCTACGGCTATGATGATTTCGGAATTGCTGGAAGTCATCAACAATTAAGAATTTCTCTAAATTTTTTCCTTCATTTTTTTTGCGTAAATTAGAGTTTAAATTATTAACTCATGTTTCGCATTTTTTTTCAACGGATTAAAATCCGTTGCATGAAATTATGTTTTGTTTAACAGGTGTTATTAGTAAAATTATTTTTTGTCATAGTTTCAGATAAAAAACAATTTTTACTGCCCATTTTTATTCTTGCAAACCCTTACTAATCGCTTACTGAAAGGAATTAATTACCAATGGAAAACGAGAGCTTACCAGAAAATTTAGACGAAAACATCATCAACTCAGAACCAGAAAATGCTCTCCATGAGCAAGTTGCTGTATCAGGTTTATACGAAAACTGGTTCTTGGAATATGCCTCCTACGTAATTCTTGAACGTGCTGTACCCGCTGTTGAAGACGGTCTAAAACCCGTTCAACGTCGTATTCTACATGCCTTAAAGGAAATGGACGATGGTCGTTTTAATAAAGTCGCCAACGTTATAGGGCAAACGATGCAGTATCACCCACACGGGGATGCGTCTATCAACGATGCGATGGTGAACATGGGTCAAAAAGACTTGGTTTTTGACTGTCAAGGCAACTGGGGAGACTACCGCACAGGTGACGGTGCAGCCGCTGCCCGTTATATAGAAGTACGTTTATCTGCCTTCGCCAAAGATGTGATTTTCAATCCCCAGACTACTGAATGGCAACTTTCGTACGATGGTCGTAAGCGTGAACCTGTTTCACTTCCCGTAAAATTCCCACTTTTACTAGCTCATGGTGTTGAAGGTATTGCCGTAGGACTTTCTACGAAAATAATGCCTCATAACTTCGTGGAGTTGATTGAAGCATCCATTAATATTCTTAAAAATAAACCATTTGAATTATATCCTGACTTCTTAACTGGAGGTTCAGTGGATGTTTCTAATTATCAAGATGGAAATCGTGGAGGGAAAATTAGAGTTCGTGCAAAAATTGAAGAATTTGACAAAAAAACCTTGATTATCAAGGATATACCATTCTCAACGACTACTACCAATTTGATTGAGTCCATCATCAAAGCTAATGATGCAGGAAAAATCAAAATCAAAAAAGTTATTGACAATACCGCAAAAGACGTTGAGATTCAGGTGCAATTAGCTCCTGGGGTTTCGCCCGACGTTACGATTGATGCCCTTTATGCTTTTACGGATTGTGAGATTTCTATTTCGCCAAATGCCTGTGTTATCATTGCCGATAAACCACATTTTGTGGGTGTTTCGGATATTCTGAAAACTTGTACGCAACAGACGGTCAGGCTTTTAGAACGTGAATTGGAGATTCGTAGAGATGAATTGATGGAGAAGTTATTATTCAGTTCTCTCGAAAAAATCTTTATCGAAAATCGTATTTATCGTGATATTGAAGAATGTGAGACTTTTGAAGATGTAATTGCAACGGTTGATAAAGGTTTAGATCCTTACAAACCAAGTTTTTATCGTGAAATTGTAGAAGACGATATTCTGAAATTATTAGAAATCAGAATCAAGCGTATTTCAAAATTTGATGCTTTCAAAGCCGATGAATTAATGAAGCGTTTGCAAGACGAATTAGCGGAAGTGCTTGATAATCTGGCAAATATCATTCGTTATTCGATTGAGTATTTCAAGGAAATTCTTAGAAAACACGGTAAAGGTCGTGAGCGTAAGACGGAGATTAAGAACTTTAATACCATTTCTGCAACCGTCGTGGCTGCCAATAATCAAAAGTTATATGTTGATAGAGAAAACGGCTTTGTAGGCTATGGTTTGAAGAAAGAAGAATACGTCATGGACTGTTCGGATATTGACGACGTAATTGTATTCCGCCAAGATGGCAAGTGTATGGTCGTAAAGATTTCTGAAAAGAATTTTGTTGGGAAAGACATCATTTACGTTTCAGTTTTCAAGAAAAATGATGACCGTAAAGTGTACAATTTGGTCTATTTTGATGGAAAATCAGGTATTTCGTACATGAAACGCTTTAAGGTTACGGCAGTTACCCGTGACCGTGAATATGACCTAACGGCTGGAAATCCGAAATCTAAAATATTGTACTTTACCGCTAATGAAAACGGAGAAGCTGAGACAATCCAGATTAATTTGACCGCCTCATGTACTGCCCGTGTGAAGCAATATGACTTTGATTTCAAAACGCTTCTCATCAAAGGGCGTGATTCGATGGGGAATGTTTTGACGAAATACCCAGTTCGTAAAATTGTCCAAAAATCTGCGGGAGTTTCTACTTTGGGAGGGGTTGATATTTATTACGATGAAAATGTAGGTCGTCTGAATCGTGATGAGCATGGTCGTTATTTAGGGAATTTTGATGCAAAAGATAATATTTTGGTGGTTTATAATGATGGACAATATGAACTTACCAACTTTGAATTGACCAATCGTTATGAACAAAAGGATATTATGGTTTTGGCGAAATTTATTCCAGAAGCCATTATCACGGCAGTTTATTTTGATGGGGCTTCCAAATTGTATTACGTCAAACGTTTTAGAATTGAGACGACTACAATTGATAAAAAATTCTTATTTATTTCGGATGAAAAAGGCTCGAAATTGACTTTGGCAACGATTGATAATTATCCAAGAATTGAATTATCATCGAAAAAAGATAAAGCGGCTTCGACAGTTAAGGAGGAAATCAATCTGGATGAAATAACTGAAATAAGAGGCTGGAAGGCAATGGGAAGCAAATTGACGATAAATTTAGTCCAAAATATCAAGCAATTGGAGTCCAGAATTGTTGAGGAAGAAGTTTCAGAATCGTCTGGAGATGAAAATGCAGTTGTGGTAAATATTGAATTACCAAAGAAATTAGTCGCCCCCGAAGAAATAGAATTCCCTGAATTGACAGATGTTGGAACTGGTGAGCAATTGGGACTATTTTAAACAAAATTTACGCTGAAAAACACACTCAATATATCATTCGACAAACCATTAGATTTCAAAATCCCTTACAAACGGATTTTGAAATGGTTTTTCATATTGAGTTTTTTCTTAGTCTTAGGAATCATTTTAGCCAATGTATGGATAGTTTCATCTACCGAAAATAAAAACTATCATACGCTCTACAATATGCCCAAAAACGATGTAGGGCTTGTTTTGGGGACAAGTAAAGCCATTCATGGAGGCAAAGAAAATATGTTTTTCAGGTATAGAATGGAGGCGGCGGCAAAGTTATACAAAGGAGGAAAAGTGAAGTTTTTGATATTGAGTGGCAATCACGACTCGGTATTTTATAACGAACCCAACGACATGAAGAAAGCCTTGATGTCGTTGGGTGTTCCCGAAAATGTAATGACTTTGGATTTTGCTGGTTTCAGAACCTACGACTCTATTTTACGTTGCAAAGAAGTTTTTAATCAGAATAATTTTACGATTATTTCACAACCAAACCACAATTCGAGAGCTTTATTTTTAGCTAACGAATTAGGAATCAATGCAATAGCTTACGCTGCCCAAGATGTTCCAGCCAGTTACAAAACCTCCCTACGTGAGTATTTAGCTCGCCCCAAAGCCATTCTTGATGTTTATTTACTTGACCGTTCTGAGTATTCTTCTAAAAGAGGAATCGATGTTGCAGGGGAAAAGAGATAATTTGTTATAACATATCTCCAAAAATTTTCAAATACTCTTTTATCGGCTGAACCGCACTTTGTACAAATTCTCTAACATACTGATTTTGAGTCTGTTTAAGAACATTCTGCGGTTTATCAATCATCAAAATCTCGCCATTTCGCATTATTGCTATTCTATCGGCAACCAAAAAAGCATCTAACAAATCGTGGGTTACTAATATGCAAGCAATGGATTCTTGCTTGATAATTTCAACGATTTTTGTTCGGAGTAACGTTTTATTGATGGAATCCAAATTACTAAAAGGCTCATCCATCAAAAGTACCAAAGGCTCTTCGGCAATGGCTCTGGCAATGGCAGTTCTTTGCTTTTCACCGCCTGATACTTCCCTTGGTTTTTTATCTTTGATTGCTGAGATTCCACAGAGTGCTAAAAGTTCTTGAACTCTCTCTTGCCTGTACTCGTGGGTGTATTGCGTGAGGGCTAAATCTATGTTTTCCCAAATCTTATAATCAGGTTTGAGTCGATAGTCTTGTGGAACAAGTTTGATATTTGGAAACTCACGAATCAGTCTTTCAAAATACAAGTCAATTTGCTGATTATCAACCCTTAACGAACCAGAATTGGGCGTAATATTTCCAGAAATAATATTCAAAAGTGTCGTTTTTCCGGAACCACTTTCACCCACAATTGCTAAGATTTCTCCCGAATTTACTTCAAAAGAAATATCATTTACGACAGTTTTTTCTTGATATTTTTTGGTGATATTTTTTATTTTGAGCATTATCCCTGTATTTTTTCCCACGTTATTTTTCTGTATTCTTTCAGTAAAATCAAGGCAATTATCAAGAAAATTGGAGTCAAAATGATTACGCCATAAGGTACTTTACTGACAAGAGCATGAATTCCGCCCATGATAGGGACAACCAAAATCAATATAATCATTCTTGAAAAGTTTCTCGCTGCCTTATTTTGTTCAGCGATACTTTTAGAAAACGGCATGGCAAATTCTGTCTTTGAAATCGTTATCCCTATGTACAGAAGCGTATTTACGAAAGCGAAAATCACATCGTCAATCATTTCTGAACCAAATTTATAAGTCATCAAAATACCGACGAGAACATACGCAGGTATTGCCCATTTGATGATAATTACCTTCAAACCACCCAGAAGTACATCTCCTGGTTTATTAATGGGTGAATTTCTAAAAATCCAAGCCGCTTTCCAATCGTCAGAATAGAAAATTTGTTGGCTCACTAAATAAATACAAAAACTGGTGTAGTACAAAACCATCCACCTATTAAATCCTGAGTCCCCATTATTTGAGAACATCTGGAAAATATAATAGATTATTAATCCAAAAATGGGATAGGCTCTGATTTTAAACTTGCGGTCTCGATTGGTGATTTGCCAAACGAAAGTAAAGGCAGCATTTTCAAGTGAACCTTTGGTAATTTTATTCGATAAAAAAGATAGAAAATTGCTATTTTGAGAGGGTTGAACTTGTTTTTCTATTTTTTCGGGAGTTCCATATTCTGATAAACTTTTAGCAAACAGAGGGGCTAAATATTTATTCATCAAAAATAAACTCAAAAACGGGACGGTAAAAATTAAGGTAATGAATACTAAAAATGGCGTTTCAAAATGGTGATTTACAACGACTTCCATCAAACCTGCAAACCATGCAGGAGGTGTAAAATAATGCCACCAAGTAATATGGATTTCTTGCGATTTAAAAATATTTGAAACAAATCTTATCCCAATTTGATAACCCACCATCAGAGAAATGGTAAAGAAGATTTGGGCATATCCGATGATGTCTTTGAGCCTTTCGCCACTTACTATTTTTGTCAATAAAAGATACAAAATTCCAGTTAGAAAAATAGTAATCAGGCAAAGCAAAATCACACTGATAAAATAGACTAAACCTGCCAAAAAGCCCAATTCAATGATGGTAAAGACAATCGACCCCAAAGAATTGGTTAAGGTAATAGTGATAATAAAAACTGAAATATGAATCAAACGAGCCATCCAAATAACCTTACTTTCGACGGGGCGAGGAATGAGGATGATATTATCGGTTGTGTCAAAAAGCACTTCAATAAAATCTGAAATCATATTGAAGGCAATCATAAACATAATAAATGAGAAATTGTAGAGGTAGAGATTGTAGGCAGTTTTTTCAAAAAACAAAAGCATTGCCCCAAAAAGAAAGCTAAAAAAAACTTGAAATCCCAAGGATTTTACGAAGGTATTTTCTTCCTCTTTTTGCGTATTTTTTTGATGGAGAGAATGCGGTCTTCGATTTTCCATCATCATTTTTACCTCTACGATAGAGCGAAGCGAAGGAAAATCAACTTTCAATAGCCTAAAAAGCCATTGAAGATTATCGACAAGAAATAATACAAATTTAGTCATGATTCATAGGTGTTTTAATTGGAAGAAAGCACTGAAACAAATTCATTTGAAAGGGTTTGGTCTTCTTCGCTATTACCCGTCAAATTGCTAAAAATACCTTCTAATGATAGTGAAGAGGCATTTTCTTTTAATTCTGTGAATGTTCCATCTGCCACGACTTGCCCTTTATTGATGATAACGATACGGTCTGAAAGTTTCTCAACGACTTCCATAATGTGTGAAGAATAAATGATAGTTTTGCCAGCCTCTTTAAGTTTTGCCAAAATTTCTTTTACCAAAATCACAGCATTAGCATCTAAACCCGAAAGCGGTTCGTCCAAAAAAATGATTTCTGGATTGTGTATCATCCCCGCAACTAACAATACTTTTTGCCTCATTCCTTTTGAAAAAGTATTCATCCGTTTATTCACGACTTCTTTTAAACCTAAGATTGAAAGTAATTCGATTGCACGTTTTTGGATGGTCAAATCGTCCATTTGATACAGCCTGCCTATAAAAAGTAGGTATTCCATTGGAGTAAGCACTTCGTAAAGCATGGCATTTTCGGGTACGTAGCCAATCCTTTTTTTGATTTCCATGGCATCCTTCCGAACGTCAAAACCCAACACGGAAACATCGCCTCCGAAGCCTTCTAACATTCCGATAAGTATTTTGAGTGTTGTGCTTTTACCAGCACCGTTCGGACCGATATAGCCTGTGATTTGTCCTGCGTAAAATTCTAAATTGATGTCATTCAAGACTACCGTAGAATCATAAACCTTTACAAGATTTTTGATGGTTATTACGGGTGTAAGATTTTCCATTTGTGTTTTGGGGTAAAATTGTAACGAGTTAATGTACAAACATAGAAAAACAAAAACGAATAAGCAAAAAATCTTATATAGAACAGTATAGAACAATTCATGAAAATCTTATACTTTTGTCTAAAATAATCAAATCAAAACTTTATGTTATTATTAGGCTTAGACTTAGGCACATCTTCAATCAAAGCATCAGTTGTGGATGGCTCAACGGGCAAATTAGTTGCCTCGGCACAATATCCAGAAATTGAAAATACCATCTCGTCACCTCAATTGGGATGGGCAGAACAAGACCCCGAAATGTGGTGGGATTGCATTCAGAAGGCTATTTTGAAGTGTAACGCTACTCAAAAATATAATCCAAAAGATATTCAAGCCATCGGTATTTCTTACCAAATGCACGGTTCGGTGATGATTGACCGTGATTTGAGAGTGCTTCGCCCTTCTATCATTTGGTGTGATAGTCGTGCGGTGGAGATTGGCAAAAAAGCCTTTGAAGCTATCGGAGAAGAACAATGTCTTTCGCATTTATTAAACTCTCCTGGCAATTTTACTGCTTCAAAATTGGCTTGGGTCAAAGAAAATGAGCCAAGAATCTACGGTTCTGTCTATAAAATCATGTTGCCTGGGGATTATATCTCAATGCAAATGACAGGCGAAATCACTACCTCAAATTCAGCATTATCAGAAGGTATTTTTTGGGATTTCAAGACCAACGCTGTGTCCGAAGATGTGATGAAATATTATGGATTTACTTCAAATATTCTTCCAGAAATTCGTCCTGTTTTCTCAAATCATGGTGGATTGAAAAGCTCAATTGCTGATAGTTTAGGATTGAGTTCGGGCATACCCGTAACGTACAAGGCGGGTGACCAACCTAATAATGCACTGTCTCTAAATGTGTTAGACCCTGGGGAGTTTGCAGCTACGGCTGGAACTTCGGGTGTAATTTATTCAGTCTCCGACCAAGTGAGTTATGACCCAAAATCTCGGGTAAATACCTTTGCACACGTCAATCACCAAATGAATAATGAAAATCGTTTGGGAACTTTATTGTGCATCAACGGAACAGGGATTTTGAATCGGTGGGTGCGTGATAACATTGCGGGAGGTATGAATTACCAAACCATGAATAAAGTTGCCTCAAAAATTGCAGAAGGTTCAGAAGGATTTAAAGTTTTGCCTTTTGGAAATGGTGCAGAGCGGGTTTTGGAGAATAAAACCGTAAGCTCAACTTTGCACGGCATAAATTTTAATATTCATACCAACGCCCACATTATTCGTGCGGCACAAGAGGGAATCGCTTTTTCTTTGAAATATGGCATGGATATTATGGCTGAAAACGGGACTTCGCCCTCGGTGATTCGTGCTGGAAAAGCCAATATGTTTTTGAGTGATATTTTCTCTCAAACTCTCGTGAATGTCACGGGCGTGAGTGTAGAGCTATACGACACTGACGGAGCAAAAGGGGCAGCATTAGGGGCTGGAATTGGAAATCAATATTTCAGTACACCAAAAGAGGCCTTTGTGAATATGGAAAAAATTGGACTTATCGAACCAAATGCTTCAAAATTAAGTAATTACCAAGAAATTTATGCCGAGTGGAAGGCGTATTTAATGACGAAATTGTAAAAAGTACCACAGGCTTTAGTCTGTACTCCGACAAAACAGACTGAAGTCTGTGGTACAAAAAATAGCCATTATTTAAAATAGTGGCTATTTTTGTGTTTCAAATAAAGTATTCAAGCAAATCTTACCCCAAAATGACCATTATCCAAGCCATTCTCCTTGCCATTATCGAAGGAATTACTGAGTTTTTACCTATTTCGTCCACAGGACATATGATTCTGTTTTCATCGTTTGCTGGCATTGCTTCTGATTCTTTTGTGAAATTGTTTACGGTAGCCATTCAATTAGGAGCGATTTTGTCTGTGATTGTACTGTATTTCAAACGTTTCTTTAAGTCTTTGGATTTTTATTTCAAATTGTTAGCCGCATTCATCCCAGCAGTAATTTTCGGTTTGTTATTGAGTGACAAAATTGATGAATTATTAGAAAATCCAATGGGTGTAGCTATTTCTTTGGTTATTGGAGGTATCATTTTATTGTTTGTTGATAAATGGTTCGCTCAGAATAATGCTATTGATAATTCGGATGATATTCCATATCTGACAGCTATAAAAATAGGCTTGTTTCAATGTATCGCCATGATTCCAGGAGTTTCTCGTTCGGGTGCAAGTATTGTAGGGGGTATGACACAAGGCGTAAGTCGCAAGGCAGCGGCGGAATTTTCGTTCTTTTTGGCTGTTCCAACAATGTTTGCCGCAACAGCAAAAAAGTTGTATGATTTCTACAAAACAGGCGAAACGTTAAACTCAGAACAAATCAAATTGTTAGTAATTGGAAACGTAGTTGCCTTTATCGTAGCCATGTTAGCCATTAAATTTTTCATTGATTTCTTAGCAAAATATGGCTTTAAAGTCTTTGGTATTTATAGAATTGTGGTTGGATTAATCATTATAGTTTTGTTGATGACAGGAACGAAAATGAGTATCGTTTAACAAAATAGAAACACTTTTAATTCGCCGTTTGCCAGAAGCTAATAGCCAAAAGCCATAAAATATGGACCCAAACCAACCGCCACCAGACCTTGGCGAAGTTATATTGATTGATAAACCACTCACTTGGACTTCTTTTGACGTTACCAAGAAGTTAAAATTTGCAGGTAAATTCAAGAAAATTGGTCATGCAGGTACACTCGACCCGCTCGCAACAGGTTTGCTTATCTTGTGTACAGGTAAAATGACCAAACAAATTGACCAATACCAAGCTCAAGAAAAAGAATATTCTGGAACATTAGTTCTTGGAAAAACAACACCTTCTGTCGATTTAGAAACCGAATTTGATGCAGAATTTCCAATTGAACATATTACGAACGAAGTCATTGAAAATGCTTTAAATACGCTAAGGGGCAATATTTTACAAATCCCACCGATTTATTCAGCGATTCAGGTCAATGGGAAAAGGTTGTATGAATTGGCTCGGAAAGGAATTAAAGATGCAGATATTGTGATAAAATCAAGAGAGGTTGAAATCAAGAAATTTGAGGTTGATGCTACCAATTTTCCTGAACTTAGTTTCTCAATCATCTGTTCAAAAGGAACTTACATCAGAAGTTTAGTCCGAGATTTTGGAACTGCCTGCGGCTCAGGTGCATACATGAGTTCACTGAGAAGAGAGCGAATAGGAGAATTTAATGTAAAAAATGCCTTAACAATTGAACAGTTTATAGAAACAAGAAAAGTGTAGGTTTTAGAAGAAAAACTTGGTGTCTTTGTGCCTTCGTGGCAAAAATCAGAATTATAATGAACGTATATTACGGAATACAAGAATTTCAGAAATTAGAAAATGCAGTCGTAACCAGTGGAACTTTTGATGGTGTACATTTGGGACATCGTAAAATTCTAAACAGACTCAACGAAATAGCTCAACAAAATAAGGGCGAAAGTGTAGTTATCTCATTTTATCCACATCCCAGAAGTGTTATTTCTCCTGATAATCAGATAGTTAAATTACTTTCAACTCTTGATGAAAAGATAGAATTATTAGAAGATGCTGGGGTAAATAATCTTCTCATTATTCCTTTCACAAGAGAATTTTCAGAACTTTCTTCCGAAGATTTTATTCAAAAAATACTAATTCAGACCATTGGCACTAAAACTTTGGTAATTGGCTATGACCACCGTTTTGGCAAAAACCGAGAAGGAGGCTTTGAGTATTTGAAGGAAAACCAACAAAATTATGGATTTGAAGTTGAAGAAATTTCACGACAAGATATTGAAAATGTGGGAGTTAGCTCTTCAAAAATCAGAAAGGCTTTACAAGATGGAGATGTTCCTTCGGCAGCACATTTTTTAGGACGAAATTACTCACTTTCAGGTGTTATTGTAAAAGGAAAGCAATTAGGTCGAACCATTGGATTTCCAACTGCCAATATTCAAGTTCGTGAAATTGCGAAATTGATTCCTTCACAAGGCGTTTATGCGGTAAATGTTTATTACAAAAACGAAGCCTTTGGTGGAATGTTAAACATCGGAAATCGCCCAACTGTTGACGGAACTTTTCAGACAATTGAAGTTAATATTTTTGATTTTGAGAAAGAAATTTATGGTGAAAACTTAACTGTAGAGTTTCTTCAAAAAATTCGTAATGAACAGAAATTCAATGGATTGGATGAGTTAAAGGGGCAAATTTTTAAAGATAAAGAGACTTGTTTAGGGATAATATAGGTTACAAAATCAAAAATATTATTTATCTTAGCATAAAAAACAATTAGAATATGCTAACAACAGTCCACAGTGGCATATGGACGTATCAAAGGCTCATCGAAGAAACTCCTTCGGAGACCAGATATGAAATCCGCAATTATCATTTAATAGATATGCCGTCCCCCAATACTAAACATCAAAGAATCGTCGGTAAAGTTTATCGTTCATTATGTCTAATTTCACTCAAATTAGGGAAGTTTTTGTTTCTCCTTTAGACGTAGTTTTTGACGAAGGAAACGTTTGTGAGCCTGATGTACTATTTATTTCCAACGAAAATAAAGAAATTATTACGAAAAAGAACATCAAGGGAGTTCCAGATTTGATGGTTGAAGTTGTATCAAAAGGCTCAGTTGTAAGAGATTATGTTGAGAAAAAGAATGACTATGAAAACTTTGGTGTAAAAGAATACTGGTTGATAGACCCATTGAATGAAACGATTATTGTTCATGCTTTGGAAGATAAAAAATACAAAATCTTCTCGTCAGTAGAAGAACAAGGAATTGCCAAATCTAAGATTTTAGAAGGATTTGAGCTGAGTTTTGAGGAAATGTTTGGAGAGGAATAATATTTTCTGATTAAATTTTGGGCAATGTCATAATATAAAAAACGGGAACTTGATAAATCAAGTTCCCGTTTTTATGTCCCTAAACCGTCTTCACATAACTCCCCAACCATTTAATCTCCGAGGTATGTTTTGACATAATTTTCTGGACACTTTCATCTAAGAAATATCCATCAAATTCCATCAAAAACCAGAAGTTGAATTGTTCACCTTCTTTCACGGGACGACTTTCTATTTTTAATAAGTTAATGCCTTGATTTTCAAATTCTTGCAAGAATCTTACGAGTGTTCCAGGTTTGCCATCTTCGGGTAATTTTGCTATGATTGTAGTCTTATCATTCTCACTTTTCTGATTGACAAAATCTTTTCCAATAATAAAAAAACGAGTACGATTTTGAGCGGAATCTTGGATATTATCAAACAATATGGGTACATCAAAAAGCTTTGCCGCAATGTGTGAGCAAATAGCCGCTGAATCAGTCTCCTGCCCAGCCAATTTAGCCGCTTTTGAGGTTGAATCTACTTGAATAAAAAAGTCATCTTCTTTTCCTCCAAAATAATCATTCAAAAACTTTTCACATTGTCCAAAAGCAATGTCTTTTGAATAAATCCGCTTGATGTCGGATAGTTTTTCTGCCTTTGTAGCAAAGGTAAAATGTACAGAAATAGCCACCTCAGCTACGATTTTGAGGTCGGTTTCATTCAGTAAATCAATTGTTTCTTTGACAATTCCTTCTAAATTATTCTCAATCGGAACAACGCCAAATCTTGCCCGACCAGTATCAATACTTTCAAAGACTGAACGGATATTTGGCAGTGCCAAATAATCACTCATAGCCCCAAACCTACTTTCAGCGGCTTGATGCGTAAAACTGCCTTCTGGACCTAAATAGGCTATTCTTTCAGGTAATTCAAGGTTTCTTGAAACAGCAAAAATCTCTAAATAAATCGCCTCAATGGCTGCACGATTCATTAATCCATCGCTCATTGAAGCCAACCTGTCAACAATTTGTTTCTCTCTTTCAGGACGATAAATAACGGTTTTTGTACTCTTTTTTAGTTCTCCAACGTGTTTTACAACCTCCATACGCTTATTCAAAATTTCAAGCATTTGGTTGTCGAGGGAATCTATTTGATTTCTTAATTCTTCTAATGTCATTTTAGGATATAGGGATTAGGGAGTGGGTAATTAGGGATTAGGGAATTGGGTAATTGGGGATTAGGGATTGGGAATTGGGAATTGAAGATTAAAAATAAGAACTTGCTATTTAAAATGGGTTACTTAATTTCACCTTTCAAATCATACAAATCATTATCACAAATTCTCAATCCCTAATCTCCAATCTCCCAATCCCCAATTACCCAATCCCACAATCCCTAATCCCCTAATCTCTAATCCCCCAAATTATGCCGCTAACTCAGCGGGGTCTTTTTCGATAATGAGATTTTCAATAATAAATTTCTGACGGTCAGGCGTATTTTTGCCCATGAAATAAGTCAGAATTTTGGGAATGGTCGTGTCTTTGGTCAAAATCACTGGTTCGAGGCGAATATCGTCATTGATAAATTTCCCGAATTCTTCTGGTGAAATCTCTCCTAAACCTTTAAAACGAGTAATCTCAGGCTTTGGACTTAGTTTAGCAATGGCATTTTGACGTTCTTCGTCAGTATAACAGTAAATCGTTTCTTTTTTATTCCTCACCCTAAACAAAGGCGTTTCCAAAATATACAAATGACCATTTCTCACTAAATCAGGAAAAAATTGTAGGAAAAATGTCATCATCAATAAACGAATATGCATTCCATCGACATCAGCATCCGTTGCGATAATGATTTTATGATAACGCAAACCTTCCATGCCTTCTTCAATATTCAAAGCGTGCTGGAGGAGGTTAAATTCTTCGTTTTCGTAAACAATTTTTTTAGTTAAACCAAAGCAATTCAAAGGTTTACCTCTCAAACTAAACACCGCCTGAGTTTGCACATTACGAGATTTTGTAATTGAACCACTGGCAGAATCTCCTTCGGTGATAAATAACATTGTATCGTATCTATCATCCGATTTTTCATCCGCTAAATGAACTCGACAATCACGCAATTTTTTATTATGAAGATTCGCTTTCTTGGCTCTATCATTAGCAAGTTTTTTAATACCTGCCATATCCTTACGTTCCCTTTCAGATTGCTCAATTCTCTTTTTAATCGCCTCCGCAGTTGCTGGGTTTTTATGTAAATAGTTGTCAAGGTTTATTTTAACAAAATCTCCAATGAACGTTCTCACTGACTGAGAATTTGGGTCTGGCGAAACGGTACTTGAACCTAATTTCGTCTTCGTTTGAGACTCAAAAACTGGTTCTTGTACACGTACAGCGATTGCCCCTACAATACTCGCACGAACATCCTCGGGAGCATAATCCTTTTTGTAAAATTCACGGACAGTACGAACTAACGCCTCACGGAAAGCTTGTAGATGCGTACCCCCTTGCGTAGTATTTTGCCCATTCACAAAAGAATAATACTCCTCTCCGTATTGATTACCGTGAGTAATTGCCATTTCAATATCATTTCCTTTGAGATGAATAATCGGATAACGGCGTTCGTCTTCGGCAGAATATTTACTCAATAAATCGAAAAGACCATTTTGAGAATAGAACTTCTGTCCATTGAAATTTATGGTCAATCCAGCATTTAGGTAGGCATAATTCCAAATGAGATTCTCTAAAAACTGTGGAATGTAATGGTAGTTTTTGAAAATGGTATTGTCAGGTTCAAAAATCACGTGAGTGCCATTGCGAGCATTTGATTCAGTTCCATCGGGAGATTCATTGGTCAATTCTCCTTGTTTGAACTCAGCCCATTTGGTTTTACCATCACGGTAAGATTGTACCTTAAAATAAGAAGCTAAGGCGTTGGTAGCTTTTGTACCCACACCATTCAAACCAACAGATTTTTGGAAAGCCCCAGAGTCATATTTACCACCCGTATTTATTTTAGAAACACAGTCGATAACTTTTCCAAGTGGAATCCCACGACCATAATCACGTACTTCTACACGATGGTCGGAGATTTTGATTTCGATGGTTTTGCCATTGCCCATCATGTGTTCGTCTATGGAGTTATCCATGATTTCTTTAACCAAAACATAGATACCATCATCAGCAGACGAACCATCGCCTAACTTACCAATGTACATACCTGGGCGAAGGCGGATATGTTCTTTCCAATCAAGTGACCGAATATTATCTTCGGTATATTTTACATTAACATTTTCAGGTATTGTGGACATACTCAAAGAAAGGAGTTTATAATTTGTACTATTTGAAATCAAAAATTGAAGTTAAAACAAATTTAAAATGGATGCAACCCTAGAGCGTTTTTTACCATCAATAAAGAACAAAACTACAAAAAATAGTAAGATTTTATGAAATTAACAAGATTAAATTGTCCTCGAGGTAATTAATCTATCAAATGGTCGTGTGAATTAAGTAAAAGTTGATTTACTTTGTATTTTGAAATAGACTTGTTTTGCGATAGACAAACCAAACCTTTGAAAAACAATCCATAATTAACCGTAAGGCTAAGATTAAAATATGTTTAAATATAATCCATCAACTCGTTTTTGTAAAAAGTCAAACAAAGTTTTCTTTATTACGCCTTCAAATAGTCTTCTGAAATTATTTTTATTTTGCATTTTATTTTTTGCATCAAGGTCATATTCGCAAACATTTCCTTTTGGAAACATTCCACAAATTACATTTCCGTCACAAGGACAACGACCTATTAATTCAACTACTTCAACTCCATCAAACAATCCTCGGAGGTTAGTTGAAAGTAGCAAGGAAAAAGCTATGACCGATTCTATTAAAATTGTTCGGCGTTCAGAAGACATAGTGTCCTATCCAGACTCGGCTGTTCTGGCTTTACGTAAAAAAATATATGGATTTAATATTTTTAATAACTCAAATATATCCTTTGAAACTTCACTGAAAATTCCAACACCTAAAAATTATATTCTTGGGGCTGATGATGAACTTTTGATTGATATTAATGGCTTTTCAGAAGAACATTATAATCTAAATGTAACACCAGAAGGATATATCAAAGTCCCCAAAGTTGGAAATATATTTGTTTCTGGAATTACCATTGAAGAAGCTAAAAAGAGAGTTATTGATAGGCTCTCTAAAATTTATGTCGGATTAAAGTCCTATAATGGCTCAGCTCCAAACACTACGGCAACCGTTTCACTTGGGAATATCAAAAGTATTAGAGTGACAGTTTTGGGAGAAGTTGTTGCTCCTGGCACTTATTCAATGTCCTCACTGTCAAGAGTGTTAAACGCTTTGTACTTTTCAGGAGGTCCAAATGAAAATGGTACATTTAGAGAGATAAAAGTGATTCGAGATAGAAAATTAATTGCACAGGTAGATTTGTATGATTTATTGACAACTGGAAATCTTAGACAAAATGTTTCACTTCAAGATCAAGATATCATTCAAGTAGGAGGTTACAAATCAAGAATTGAAATATCGGGGCAAATTAAAAAACCTGCCATATTTGAGAATCTTCCGAATGAAAATTTAGAACGAATAATTAATGAATATGGAAACGGCTTTTTGCCAGATGCTTACCGCCAATTACTTAAAGTTCAACGCTTTACTGACAAAGAACTCAAGCTAATTGATTTAAATAGCGAGATTCTTTCATCCTTCTACCCAAAAGCTGGAGATATTATTACTGTTGAAAGGGTATTAGTAAATAGAACTGAAAATGCGATTTTATTAAACGGTGCTGTTTACAGACCTGGGAGGTATTCAGTCAATGATAATCCAACTTTAACAAAATTAATCAAACGAGCTGAGGGTTTCAGAGAAGATGCTTTTCTTGGGAGAATTTCAATTGTCAGATTAAAAGAAGACCTTACAAAAGAGAACGTTTCGATAAATTATAACGATATTATTTCTGGAAAGATAAATGACATTTCTCTTCAACGAGAAGATATTGTGACCGTATATTCTGGAATAGAACTAATGGAAACCTATACGGTCAGAATACAAGGAGAAATAAATCTCAAATTCTATACCGCTTTAACTTCTGCTCGAAGTAATGGATCTACTGGTGTCTCAGATACGCCTAACAGCGAAACAATTGCTCCGACAATCGGAACATTCCCTTACATAAAAAATATGACCGTTGAAGACTTGATTCAAAAGGCAGGAGGCTTGAAAGAATCCGCTGCAATAGGTCGTATTGAGGTAGTCCGAAGGAAAAAGAATATTGGGAAAGATGACCCTAATCAAATAACATCTACTATCGGTGAAAAATATAATTTTTCAATAAATAGCGATTTATCTCTTAACACATCTGCTTCAAAATTTATCTTAGAACCATTTGATGAAGTTTTTGTGCGTTCTTCTCCTAATTATGAAAAACAACAATTTATTTCTGTTGAAGGACAAATTGTTTTTCCGGGAGTTTATGCTTTGGAAAGAAAAGATGAACGTCTGTCTGATATTATGAAACGAGTTGGAGGGGTAAATGCACAGGCTTACATGGAGGGTGCTACTCTTGTAAGGAAATTTAAAATTTCTAAACAAGAGGCTGACCGAAAAAGATCTCAATTTAATGACTTAAGCGATAATAGTGCAGAGAGTACTGTCAAAATAAAAGAAATTAAAGAAGAAACCGAAGAATCTATTGGAATTCAGTTAAGAAAAGCTATCGAAAACCCTGGTAGTTCAGCGGATATGTACTTGCAAGATGGAGATATTATCAAAATCCCCAAAGAACCACAAACTGTTAGAATGCAAGGAGAGGTCCTTTATCCAACATCCACTCGATTCATAAGTGGATTGCCTTTCAAGCATTATATCTCTGAATCAGGTGGCTTTACTGAATTATCAGCAAAAAAACGTGCATACATAATCTATGCCAATGGTTCTGTCGATAGAACTCGAAAACTTTTAGGGTTGTTTAACGTCTATCCAAAAGTAGAACCAGGTTCAGAAATAGTTGTACCTCGAATGAATGTTAAGGAGGCATTATCACAAAGAACATTGGCTTCAATTCAAATGATTACTGGAATTGTATCAAGTCTGAGCCTAATGTTAGTAACCATTCGTCAATTCAAATAATCAAATAAATGTCAGATATACAAAATAATTTGTTGCCAGAAGACCAATTTTCATTTAAAGATATTATTATCAAAGTCGTTAATTTTAAAAACTTAATTGTAAAAAATTGGAAATTAATCTTGATTATGATGCTGGTGGGTTCAGCAATAGGATATGCCTATGAACTTTACAACAAAGAAAAACCCGTCTATTTGGCAAAAATCATTTTCAATATGGAAAATGGTAGCCCAAGTGGGGGGGGTGGGGGTGGATTCTCGGATATTGCTAATGCTCTTGGCTTAGGCGGTGGAGCTGCTCAAAATGGAGGTCTGTTTAGTGGAGACAATTTTATTGAACTACTTAAAACTAAAAATATTTACAACAGAGCCATTCTTTCCAAAATAAAAATTAAAGGAAAAGATGTGATTTTTGGGAATTACTATTTAGAGAAAAGTGGTGTTTTGGAAGATGAGCTAAAAGATGATATTGACCTCAAAACATTCAAATTTAAGCATGATAAATATGAACAATGTACCCCAAAAGAAAAAAAGCAAGTAAGGTTGTTACAAAACATGCTAATGCCTATCACCATGTTGGGCAGTGAGGGTAAAAAAACCTCATTTATGTCATTAGGAGTTGCTACTCGAAACGACACACTTTCATATCATTGGGCATATTTATATTTAAAAATAGTTACAGATTTTTACAAGGAGACTAAAACACAAAAAACCCGTGAATTACAAATACTAATAAAAGATCGTGTTGATTCTCTAAAAAGAGAATTATACAGAACTCAAGGTGCAGCAGCAAGATATGCTGACCAAAATCAACAAATAATTGTTCAAGAAGGATTGATCCAACAGCAAAGATTACAAGCAAATAGTGGTCAATTACAAGCACTTTATTTTGATGCGGTTCGGCAATTAGATAATTTAAATTTTTCTGTTGCAAAAGAAACCCCGCTCTTTACCAAAATAGACGAACCAGAATTACCAATAAGTCCAGAGAAAAAATCCAGCAAAAAAAGTTATATTTTAGGAGCCATAATAGGACTTATTTTAGCAATATTATATGTTTCCATTAAAAAGGTAATCAAAGAAATTAAGTTAAGTTAGTTATAAGAAATTAATATGCAAAACACAATTATTGAGGCAGGCAGATCTGAAAAACATTACTGGAAAGATTTATGGAGATTTAAAGAATTGCTTGTAATTTTAGCATTAAGGGATATTACTGTAAAGTATAAACAAACTTTTGTTGGAATAGCCTGGGCTATTTTCAGACCCGTCCTGACAGTATCCGTATTTGTTTTTGCTTTTGACAAAGTCGCTAAAATTGAGAATAAATCGACAATACCATTACAGGTTATTATTTTTACAGGTGTCATTTTCTGGAATTTTTTTTCAATATCTTTTCAGCAAGTCAGTAACAGCATTACTAATAATGCCAACTTAGTATCAAAAGTATATTTTCCAAGATTGTTAATGCCAATAAGCTCGGTGGCTGTACCTTTATTAGATTTCATTGTTGGCTTTGCTGTTATGATTCCTTTTTTAATTTACAAAGGCTTCCCTCCTACCATTAATATTTTGTTTGTCCCTTTTTTCTTGATACTATCTTTTTTTGCATCAACGAGTTTGGGAATCATATTTGCTTCATTGAATGTCCAATATAGAGATTTTCAACAAATTGCACCATTAATTGTTCAGTATGGTTTTTTTGTTTGCCCAATTGCTTATCCAATAGCTTCAATTCAAGAAAAGTCATGGTATCCTATATATCAATGGGTAAACCCTCTGGCGGGTGTAATTGAAGGATTTAGATGGTGCTTAATACCTAATTACCAAGATTTCCACTGGAATACGATAATTCCATCTGTAATTTTTATATCAATCACCACAGCAGCATCTGTAATATTTTTTAGAAAAAAAGAAAAATCTTTTGTTGATTACATATGATTTGAACCTTATTATTAAGGAGTAAATACATAAAATAATTTACCATAAAAAGTGTAAATTTTCCAATTTAGAATGACAGTAATTGAAGCCGAAAATATTAGTAAAAAATATATTATTGACCACAAAAGTGGTAATGTTAAAGGTAATACTATCCGTGAAATTGTAACCGATAATTTTAAAAATTTTTTTAAGAAAAAAGTCGAAAATGAAATTAGCCATGAAGACTTTTGGGCTTTAAAAAATGTAAGTTTTAAGATAAATCAGGGCGATAGAGTTGGTATTATTGGTTCAAATGGTGCTGGTAAATCGACTATGTTGAAAGTATTAAGTAGAATTACTGAACCAAGCGAAGGGAGAATAACAATAAAAGGGAGGGTTGCCAGTCTATTAGAGGTTGGTACAGGATTTCATCCCGAACTTTCTGGTAGAGAAAATATATTTCTGAATGGAGCAATTTTGGGTATGAAACGCCAAGAAATCAAAGACCATTTTGACGAAATTGTTGATTTTGCAGGTGTCGAAAAGTTTTTGGATACCCCCGTAAAACGCTATTCATCCGGTATGTACGTACGTTTAGGATTTGCGATTTCTGCACACCTCGAACCTGAAATATTGATAGTTGATGAAGTTTTAGCAGTCGGAGATGCTGAATTTCAGAGAAAGTGTCTCGGAAAAATGAAGGATGCCTCAAATTCTGGTAGAACGATTCTTTTTGTTAGTCATAACCTTACAGCTGTTCAAGGACTTTGTAATAAAGCTATGTACTTACAAAAAGGCTCTTTACTTGAAATGGGCGAAACAAATTTAGTTTTAGCCAACTATTTAAGTAATATTCAAAAAACAGCTCTCGAGTCAAGTTGGGATAATCTTGAGAATGCTCCTGGTAACGATAAAGTCAGACTAAAAAAAATAAAGCTTTCTCCTGATTACCTTGATAATTTAAAACATATTGACGTAAGAACTTCATTCAAAATTCAGATAGAATTTTGGAATATGATGGAGAATGACAATAATCTAAATGTGAGTCTTCATCTCAACGCTTTGACGGGTGAATGTATTTTTAATATTGGTACACCTTCTATTTCCTTAAAAAAGGGTATTATTAGTGCTGAATGTAAAATACCTGCTAATTTTATGAATGATGGTTCTTATGCGATTTCATTAATGATTGTCAAAGATAAATCAACCGTAGTACACAATTTTGAAGAAGTTTTAATCTTTGAAATAGAAGATTATCGTGAAGAAACTACTTGGTATGGAAAGTGGCCTGGCTATGTAAGACCAATGATAGATTTTCCAATTAATCAACTCGAATATTAAATAAATGATTTACTTTGACTTCTCTAAATGATAAACGTTACAAAAACATATTTACCTCCGCTTAACGAGTTCCAAGGATATGTCGAGGGCATTTGGGAAAGAAATCAATTAACCAATAATGGTCCTCTTGTTAAGGAATTAGAAGAAAAACTAAAAGAATTTTTAGGTGTTAAACACTGCCTTTTTGTAAGCAATGGTACAATTGCTATACAAATCGCTTTAAAAATTCTGAATGTAACAAAAGAAGTTATTACTACACCCTTTTCGTATTGTGCTACTTCTCATTCCATCGTTTGGGAAAACTGTACTCCTGTTTTTGCTGATATTTCTCCTATCGATTTTTGTATTGACCCTAAAAAAGTAGAAGCCCTAATCACTCCAAATACTCAGGCAATACTCGCCACACACGTTTACGGAAACCCTTGTGCAGTTGATGAATTAGCTCAAATTGCTCAGAAACATAACATCAAATTAATTTATGATGCGGCTCATTGTTTTGGAGTCCAAGTAAATGGTACTTCCATTTTTAATTATGGAGATATAAGTACCTGCAGTTTTCATTCAACCAAAGTTTTTCATACAACTGAAGGTGGGGCAATTTTTACGGATAATGACGATTATGCCTATTTGATTGATCGCTACCGTAGTTTTGGACACATGGGAGATAATTATTTGACAATTGGAATCAATGGTAAAAACTCAGAGTTTCATGCAGCTATGGGATTGTGTGTGCTACCAAAGGTATCTGATATTATTGTTGCAAGAAAGTCAATTTTTGAAATTTATGATAGACTCTTGAATTGGGATAAACTTATTAAACCAACAGTAACATTACCAACTGTTTCAAATTATGCCTATTATCCTGTATTTTTGAAATCAGAAGAGATTTTACTCCAAGTTAGGGAGGCATTAGAATCTAAAAATATTTTTCCCAGACGGTATTTTTACCCTTCTCTGAGTACTTTAAAATTCCTCGTTGAAACAAGTAATTGCCCGATTTCGGATGATTATTCTCCTCGTGCTTTGGCTTTGCCATTATATTATGATTTAGCCCACTCAGATGTTGAATTAATATGTCAAATAATTAATCGAACAATATGACGTTTCTGTATCCCATACTTTTCGCTGTATTTATTGGATTTGTTTTTAGAGTTTCAGCAAGAGTTTCTCAAAAATCACTTATCGATTTAATTCTGATCGCTTACATTGTTTTTTGTGGAAGTATCATCTTAGCTGGTTATGCCATTTCTGAAATTCATAAAATGAACGATAGAAGGTTTTGGGCTGTTGGAGTCTTTATCCCTGCCTTTATATTCTTTATACAGTTTACAAAATTCTTTGGGAATGATAGAAAAGAAAATTTTACTGTATTTCAAATTATTGGAAGTAGAATTCAGATGGTTTGGAATTGGTTTGGAGCGTTATCAGTCTTCACCAAAACCATCTTTGGTTCACTAATTTTGACATTAACGATTTGTGAGATTATCAATTTATTACTAATTTTTTACACGCCTCCTAATGAATGGGATAGTATGACTGGACACCTCAATAGACTCCTATACTACATCCAAAACGGAACAATGGAGCATTTTGGAGGTACTAATTGGAACATTGATAGCTACCCTCGGAGTGCCTGTACTATTCAAATTTACTCTTACCTAATGTCTGGTAAAGTTGAAAATTGGTTCAAAGCAATTCATCACATTGCTTATTGGATGATTGGCTTTGGAATGATTGGTATTGTCAGAAGTATTACTAAAAACATAACAGCGAGTCTTTTTTGTGCTTTGGTAGTTTTGTTGTTACCGAACGTATTAAAGCAAGCTATCACAACAGAGTCTGACATCGTTTTAGCATCTTATTTAGCATCCCTTATTTATTTTTTGCTCAGTTTTAAAGAAAAAAGAAAAAGAAGATATTTATACTTGGCTGGAATTGCCTTCGGAATAGCTCTTGGACATAAAATCACTTTTGTTTTCTC
This sequence comes from Cytophagales bacterium, assembly GCA_013298125.1. Lineage (GTDB taxonomy): Bacteria > Bacteroidota > Bacteroidia > Cytophagales > Spirosomataceae > Arcicella. The sequence continues at coordinate 142,467 of JAAFJP010000003.1, forward strand.
GCTTCCTCCTATTTTTTTATTAATTATCTATTCCGTTTTCAGAGACGAAAACAGTAACACTTTTTTACACTTAACTTTTAAACACTTAAAGCATCTGGTCACTGCTTTTGTACTGGGTTTTTGTTTATTTTCGCTTCCTACGGGTTACATAGATAATATTCAAGACTACAACCACCCAATTGGACCTCCAACTGCCCTGAGACATCAATCAATAGACAGAGCAGGCTCTAAAAAGAACCTTTTGAAACAGGGAACTCGAAATCTATTCAGATATTCAATTGATTTAGTTAGTCTTGATGGTCTAAGAAACTGGGCAACCGCAGATAGTCTGAATAGTTACCTTCAAAAACCAATTATTTTTTTAGAAAAGAAAATACTTAAAGGTCGTTTAGAAGAAGAAACTAATTTTACTATTGTTCCTTTTTCCTATCATAGGAGATTTGAATTTTATAATGGCAGTCCGTTCTTAGGTATATTTGGTTTTGGAATGATAATCCCAATCATACTCTTAGTTTTAGTGCGTCTAATAAAAAGCAAAGAGGTTTTTGGTTTTTTAGGATTGGCATTTATTTTGCACATTATAGCCCTGTCTTTTACTGCACCATATGACCCCTGGAAAGGACGATATATGATAAGTACAGCAATCTATGGAATTCCATTCTTAGCACTATTATTTTTAGGAAAAAGAGCTTTGGAAAGAAAACCAAGGGCTATATTGAAGATTTACGTGGGTTTGGTGGTTTTAGTGGGTATAGCTTCCGCTTTATTAAGTGTAGTTTTAAATTATAGATGTCTCCCGATTGCCGCCTACGGAAGACCCTCTGCCTTTGAAATGAGCAGAATAGAGGTTCAAACTGAGGCTCGTCCAGATATTACCAAGGCATACGAAAATTTCAATAAAATTGTTCCCCAAAATGCCACAGTGGCATTGGCAACTATTAATGACGATTACGAATACCCACTTTGGGGAGATAAATTAACAAGGAAACTAATTGTTATAAATCCATTTGAGAAAGGCTTACAACCAATCCCTAAAAATGCACAATATCTATTTTTTGCTAAAAGTGTAATGACACCAGTAAAAGGAGATATAAGATTGGGGACGGATACATTAATGAAAAATGTTATTGTAAAGGGCGAAGATTATTACCTCAGAAAATTACAACCATAAGCTATGAAAATTGCCATCATGCAACCCTACATATTTCCATATATTGGCTATTTTCAATTAATAAATTTAGTCGATACTTTTGTTTTTTATGATGATGTAAATTTTATTAATAAAGGTTGGATTAACCGAAACAATATTCTTGTCAATGGTAAGCCTAATTTAATTACAATTCCACTCAAAGAAGCAAGTCAAAATAAACTTATTAATCAAATTGAAATATTAAATGATGGAAAATGGCAAAATAAATTTCTCAAAACTATTGAGCAAACTTACAAAAAATCCTCTCAGTTTCAGACAGTGTTTCCATTAATTGAAGAAATTATTACCCAAAAAGAGAGCAATATTTCAAAAAATATATTTCACAGTACAAAGTTGATTTGTGATTATTTAAGCATTAAGACTAAGTTAATTCCGAGTTCGACTATTTACCAGAATACCCATCTGAAAGCACAAGAACGCATTTTGGATATTTGTATTCAAGAAAAAGCCAATCACTACATCAATCCACAAGGTGGAATAGAATTGTACGATAGGTCTTTTTTTGAGAACAAAAATATTCAATTAAGTTTCTTAAAATCCTCTCCTACTGAGTATCCACAATTTTCAAATACTTTCGTACCTTATCTATCAATTATTGATGTTTTGATGTTTAACGAAAAAACAACCGTCCATAACCACTTAGTAAGTTTTGAATTGATATAATTGATAATATTCTTTCACAAACAAGGCAAATACTTTAAATTTGTAAATATCATTAGGGACATTTTATAAATAAAAACAAAATGGATTTTTATAAAAAATTACAATACAAAGACGCTAATCATGCGGTTAATGAACTCCAAAAAGATTTACAGAATTATCAATTGATTCATCTTAGTGATTTTACTTTTGATTTACAACCCGAAGCTTTTTATCAATTGGCATCTGAAAAATTAGGAGAAGTACAAGCCATCGACGAAGATAAAGCAAGCGGTACTTTAACTGGTGAACGTTGGATTGATATTACTTTTGACCCTGCTGAACCCAACAAATATCGTTCAAGTAATACAAGACAACCATTTCATACTGACGACTCTTACATTGAAATTGAAGGTGCGGAAGGACGTGTAACCTTCTTTTATTGCTCATCTCAGGCAAATTTAGGCGGTGCTACAACATTTGTAAGTACTGAAAATATCATCAATGCCCTTTTATTTGATGAGGAGTTTGAATTATTAAATGACCTTCAAAAAATACCCGTAAAGTTTTCAAAATCAGATAGTAACAAAACCCGTCCAATCCTCAATGAAGACTCAGAAGGAAAAATTTGGACTTGGAACTGGCACTGTGTAGATTCAGAAAATACACCAGAAGCCCTTGATTTAGCGAAACGTTTTCATGAATTCTTAGAAAATAGAGTATTGATGGCGGGTTTAGGATTTGGAGTACAACTACAACCAGGGGAAGCCGTATTTTTCCACGATCATCGTTTATTACACGGAAGAAACGCCTTTTTTACCAAAGAACTCGGGGGTAGAAAACTTATAAAAGGGGCATTTGTCTTGAAATAATACCTCTTTTTCAATAAATCAGAATTGTCCCCGCTAAAATATCATGGCAAAAGTAATCATATTTGGAAATACGCTAACAGCTGAATTAGCTCATTATTATTTAGTAAATGACTCCGAACATGAAGTTGTGGCGTTTACTATCAACGAACAATATTTAGAAGAATTAACTGATAAAACCTACTACAATCTTCCATTGGTATCTTTTGAAAAATTAGAGGAAATCTATTCTCCAAAAGAATATAAATTATTCATTCCTCTGACTGAGAAAAAGATGAATCGTGTTAGAGCGGAATTGTATCAACAAGGAAAAGATAAAGGGTTTGAGTATATTTCGTACATCAGTTCTAAGGCAACAGTCTTAACAAACGATATTGGTGAAAATTGTTTTATTTTAGAAGACAACACAATTCAACCTTTTGTAAGTATTGGCAATAACTGCGTGTTGTGGTCTGGAAATCATATTGGGCATCATAGCAAAATCGGAAATCACGTATTTTTTACCTCACAAGTTGTATTGTCAGGTAGATGCGTTGTTGGTGATTTCTGTTTTTTTGGCGTTAATGCAACCATAAGAGACAAAGCAACTCTTGGTGATGGAACGTTGATTGCTATGGGAGCTAATTTAACAAAACAACTCACCGAAGCCTGGACAATATGGAAAGGTAATCCTGCGGTGGTGGCAAATATTTCAAGTAAAGACATCAAAATTTAGTTTACTAAACCAACTACCACAATAGTTTATCAATAATGAATTGGATTAAAAAAGGTCATATATATTCACCTAATGGCTCAATTTCTTGGAGTCAAAGTCATGCACAAGTACCTGTGTGTGATTATCTTGAAGATGAAAATAAAATAAAAATATATTTTTCAACACGGGATGAAAAGGGAAGAAGTCACCCAAATTTTATTATAGTTGATGCAGATAATCCTAAAGAAATCCTCTTTGAAAACAAGACTCCAATTCTGGAATTAGGGAAGGCTGGAACCTTTGATGACAGCGGTGTAATGCCTTCTTGGATAGTCAATCACAATAAAAAAAAATATCTTTATTACATCGGCTGGAATGTTAGAAACACCATTCCATATCACAATTCGGTTGGTTTGGCAATCAGTGAAGATAATGGACAGTCTTTCCAGAAAATTTCAGAAGGACCACTTTGGGATAGGAATTATATAGAACCATACTTTTCAGGAACATCATGCGTAGTTATTGACGAAAATGGAATTTGGAGAAACTGGTATTTGTCTTGCACTGAATGGAAAAATGTAAAAGGGATTATGGAACCCCGTTATCACTTAAAATATGCTGAATCAAAAGATGGCATTGAGTGGATAAGAAAAGGAACTATTGCCATTGACTATAAAGACAACGAAGAGGCGGGGCTTGTAAAAGCCTCAGTAATTAAAGAAAATGGAATCTATAAAATGTGGTTTTCGTATCGAAACTTTACGGATTATCGAACTGACGCAACCCAGAGTTATAGAATCGGATATGCCGAGTCAAATGACGGAATTAGTTGGGATAGAAAGGACTACTTAATGACCATGGACATTAGTAATAACTCGAATGATTTTGACAGTCTCATGTTAGCTTACCCTCATGTTTTGCCCATAAAAAATCAATTATACTTATTTTATAATGGTAATGGTTTTGGAAAATCTGGTTTTGGATATGCTGTTTTAGAAAAATAGTATTTTAAAATAATACATTAAAAATGATTGACAAAGAAAAATACAGAAAAACAGGCTTTCAACTTGTCAGAGGATTGTTTAATCCCGAAGAAATTGAAGATGTAAAAAATGATGCACAAGAAATTTTTTTGAATCAATTAAGATATTTGCAATATCCTACTGACGAGATCCAATCTGAATCTGACTTCAATAATTTATTATTTAGGCTTTTTGAAGAACACCCCGAACGATTAGTAGCATCCGGGAAGCACATTCAGCATCTTATTTCGCTACATCGACTCGCATTGGATGAAAGAATTGTAAGTATAGTTAAAAAATTAGGTATTCAATTTCCTAATATTTGTACACGCCCTGTCATGTTTTTTAATGCTCAAAAATTAGCAAAAAAACAGGTTTACTGGAAAATGGACCCTCATCAAGACTGGCGGAGTATGCAAGGGTCTATCAATTCAATTGTGGCGTGGGTAGCCTTGACAGACATAAATATATCACTTGGAGCGTTAGAAATAATCCCTGAAAGTCATAAATTAGGACTTCAAGCAAAAGCAATGGTGGATTCTTTTGGACTAATTCCTGCTGAGTTGCTTGAAAATTATAAGTTTACTCCGATTGAAGTTTCAAAAGGTGATGTTTTGTTTTTCTCTTCTTTCTTGATTCATCAATCTGGCAATAATTCAACCGAAGACGGCATTCGTTGGTCGTGTCATTTTAGGTATAATGACATGAATGAAAGTGAATTCATCGAGCGTGGATATCCACATCCATACGTCTATTATCCCAATCCAGAACTCATAACTCCCGAATATCCCTCACAAAAGGACGTAAGCAACTATTTTGCAAATGAATAACGATTTTCAGAAATCCATAATTGAAGTAAGTATTTTTATAACAGTATATAACCATGGTAAATATTTAAGTAAATGTTTAGATAGTTTAGTTACTCAAAATACCGATTTTACTTTTGAAATCCTTGTTGGTGAAGATTGTTCAACTGATAATTCAAGAGCTATTTTAGTTGATTATGCTTCAAAATATCCAGATTTAATCAAACCCATTTTATGGGAAACTAATCAAGGAACTGCCGATTGTCCTGGGAAAGGGAATTTTACGCAAACATTTTATCAATGCAAAGGAAAGTATATTGTTTACATTGAAGGTGATGATTATTTAATTAGTAATGATAAATTACAAATCCAGTATAACTTTTTAGAAGAAAATACAGATGCTTCTGCCTGTTTTCATAACGCCATTATGTCCTATGAAGATGGTAGTGGAAAAGAAAATCACAATATCAATCCTGAAAATCAAAAAAGTAAGATATATCCTGACGATTTTCTATCAAAAAGAGAGGTTTGGTTCATGGCTACGGCGGGAGTCATGTTTAGAAGAAATTTAATTGGAGAGAAGTTTCCTGACTGGTTTTTGAAGTCAAAAAGTGGAGATATACCTCTGTATTTAATACTTTCAAGCCAAGGGTACATTGGTTATATTGATAAAGTAATGTCAGTTTATAGAAGACACAAAGCGGGTTTGAGTTATACAGATAGCGAATTTGATGAAAAATTTATCAAGAATCGAATAGAGATGTATTCTAATGTGAACAAAGCTTTAAATTATAAATACAATTCAAAAATCAAGTCAATTGTTGGAGAATATACCTACTTATTAGCAAATTTAGAAAACAAAAAAACATTCAATTTTTATAGAATCTATTTAGCGACCAAGGCTTTATTTTACATCAATAACCCCTCAGATATTGACAAAAAGTCTATTATCCAAAACTTAATTGTTCCAAGAAAAATAATGAAAATTTACGGTTTTTTAAAATTTAAGTTAGAATCTATATTTTCTTTCAAATAAACATAAAAACGGGGTAGTCAAAGAAAATGACTACCCCGTTTTTATTAGGTCTTTTGCTTCTTCTTTTTTGCGGCTGGGAAAAGCACATTATTCAAAATCAAACGATAACCTGGCGAATTCGGATGAAGGTTTAAGTCAGTAGGTTCTTCTCCAACGTGATGACGATAATCTTCTGGGTCATGTCCTGCATAAAAACTAAAAAATCCTTTCAAATACGTTCCATGAATATAACGAGCTTCGTTCAAAGAACGATTTTCGCCCAAAATGGTAACTTCTGGTTTAATTGTTGATTTTTTGAACGATGTAGTTTGCCCCATAAAACCATGAATCGTAGTTTCATGGTTTTGCGTTAGCATGGAAGGAATCGGGTCGTATTTTGCAGAAAATTGAAAAAGACTAAAAAAATCATTTTCTTCTTGCACTGGTCTTGATTCATTTGGATATGCTTCAATACTCGAAAACTCCATAACTTGCGGATGAAAAACCAATCCAAAATTTTGGAAAGCAAAACTTTTCGAGAAATCTAATTTAGTTTCTGCCTGATTGTCATAGCCATCTCCATCATAAAAAGCATCCACAATATCCATCCCATCAGCCGCCAATGCAATATCATAGGTGTCTGTAGCGGTACACATCGCAAACATATACCCTCCTCCTGCCACAAATTCTTGGATTTTTTTAGCAACCGCTAATTTCATTTTAGTTACTTTATCAAAACCGAATTTTGCTGCATTCTTCTTGTCCTCTCGTAATTGAGCCTGATACCAAGGTTGTCCGCTCGAATTCCAAAACTTGCCCATTTGCCCTGTAAAATCTTCGTGATGAAGGTGCAACCAATCATACTCAGGTAATTTTGTGTTTAGTACCTCTTCATCAAAAATCAAATCATAAGGTATTTCTGCATAAGTCATAGCCAAAGTAACGGCGTCGTCCCAAGGTTGAGCGGTTTTGGGTGAATAAACTGCCACACGAGGAGGTTTTTGAAGTTTAACAACATCCATATTCGCATCTGGACTACTCACTTCAGCTCTAATTTGAGCCGCTTCACCTTCTGAAATTACTTGATAACTTACTCCACGAATCGTTAATTCATTTTCAAATTTTTGAGTTTGTGGAAACATAAAAGACCCTCCATGATAATTCAAAAGCCATTCAACTTCGGTATCATGTGTTTTCAAAACCCAATAAGCTATTCCATAAGATTTTAGATGATTTTTTTGGGTTTCATCCATAGGAATTAATATCTGTGAAGCCCACAAACGTCCAGAAATCAATAAAAATATGATAAGCGGAAATATTAACCTTTTTATTGGAGTATTTTTTTTCATTATCTCAATTAAATTTGTTCAACTATTTTTAATCATTTGAATCACTAACGATGTTAACACAAAAATAGTGCAAAACTTCTGGTATGAAAGATTTGCAAACCGTTTAAAATCAAATTAATATGAACTTATTAGAAAATATACGTGAGGCGTTAAGGTCAATCAAAGCAAATATGCTGAGAACCGTACTTACTTCCTTAATTATTGCGATTGGCGTAACAGCATTAGTAGGTTGTTTGACTGTTATTGACGGTATTCAAAGCTCGGTAAATGATAGTTTTGCGGGTCTTGGAGCAAATGCCTTTGATGTAAGAAACAGAGCGATTTATAAGATGAGAAAACAAGGTGAGCAAGAAAAACGTTATTCTCCGATTGATTACCGTGAAGCAAAACTTTACAAAGAAAAGTTTGGACACGCTGCCATTACAGGTCTCAAAATAAATGTTACGTTTAATGCAGAAGTGAAATATGAATCTAAACAAACCAATCCAAATACTCGAATTATGGGTACAGATGAAAACTATTTGGATATAAAATCGTTTAAAGTAGCATCTGGAAGGGTTTTTTCAAGCAATGACCTCGAATTTGGAACAAATGTATGTATTTTGGGAGTAGATGTTGTGAATCAAATATTTGAAAAAAATATAAGCCCATTAGATAAAGAAATTACAATCCTTGGGCAGAAAATGAAAGTGATTGGACTGTTGGAAAAAAAAGGGAGCATGATGGGTGGAGGCGATGATAGAGTAATCTTTGTTCCCTTAGAAACAGGCAGAAAAATGGCAGTGGGTAGAGGTTTAACTTTCGACATAGTAACTTCTGTTCCTAATATCAAAGATATTGAAAATGTAATAGAAGAAGCCAGAGGTGTAATGAGAACTGTTAGACAAGATGTAATTGGCTTTCCAGATTCTTTTTCGATAGAACGTTCTGATTCATTAGTAAAACAATCCGAAGGTATAACGGATATGCTCAGAATAGGCGGATTTGGAATCGGTATTATTACCCTTTTAGGTGCAGCAATAGCCTTAATGAACATCATGTTAGTATCTGTAACCGAAAGAACCCAAGAAATAGGTATTCGTAAGTCTTTGGGAGCAACTCCTTTCTTGATAAGGCTTCAATTTTTATTAGAGGCAGTTGTAATTTGTATTTTGGGCGGAATCGTAGGCGTAATTTTAGCCGTTATTTTTGGAAATTTAGCTACCCAAGTTATTACAAGCGGTTCTGGAAGTTTCATTTTCCCTTGGGTTTCAGTAATTATTGGTTTCAGTTTTTGTGTTTTCGTAGGTCTTTCCTCTGGAATCTACCCAGCATACAAGGCATCCAAACTTGATCCTATTGAATCATTACGTTACGAATAAAATTTATTTTGGATAGAACTCATTAGTATTCAGAAACTTACAAATCATTGATACTTTTTTTCAAATAAATTTAAAACTGGAGGTTGTGAAGTCCAATTCTATCCTCTATCTTTGTGTTATGTTTGAGATGTATTCAATGCCCGGATGGCGGAATTGGTAGACGCGCTGGTCTCAAACACCAGTGTCTTCACTGGCATGCCGGTTCGACTCCGGCTCCGGGTACTTAGAAATCTAAAACCCCTTCTCACATTAATTTGAGAAGGGGTTTTTAGTTTTAAAGTAGTTGTTAGTATCCGAAATCCCCCTTTTACCTCCCCTAATTTATACAACTCTTTATTACAATAACAACCCATCCTGCATCACCAATTTCCTATCTGCCATATTAGCTAATTCTTCATTATGTGTAACAATTACAAAAGTTTGATTGAATTTATCTCTTAAATCAAAGAAAAGTTGATGTAATTCTTGGGCATTTTTTGAATCTAAATTTCCAGAGGGTTCGTCTGCGAAAACAATGGAGGGAGAATTAATTAAAGCACGAGCCACGGCAGTTCGTTGTTGTTCCCCACCTGACATTTGAGAGGGTAAATTATGGGTTCTATCTTGTAAACCAAGCAAAACTAAAAGTTCTTCCGCTCTCTCCTTAACTCCTTTCTCCTTTCCTCCGATAAATGCAGGCATACAAACATTTTCCAACGCCGTAAACTCTCCCAAGAGATTATGAAATTGAAAAATAAAGCCTAATTTTTCGTTTCTAAATTTTGCTAAATCATTGTTTTTCAATGAAGTAACTTCTTGATTGGCAATAAAAACTTGTCCCGTATCTGGTCTATCAAGCGTCCCTGCAATGTGTAAAAGCGTACTTTTACCCGCACCCGAAGCACCTACGATAGAAACGATTTCACCTTGTTGAATGTGTAGGTCTATACCTTTCAAGACTGATAGGTTTCCGTATTTTTTTTGTATGTTTTTGACTATTAGCATTTTTTCTAATTTTTGTTTTCAATACCAATCCTCCACATTATTATTTACCTCAATTTTCTGTTCCAAACTATCAGGTAAATTAGCAAAAAAATCTATGCCCGTCATAGCTTCTAATTCATCAATGCTGATGGTAAAGGATTTTACTAATTCTACCGAACCCTCATTGGGAAACAAAAAAGCAATCGCTTCCTCACGGGCGGGGTCATAGATAACTTTATAAAACTTCTCGGGTACTGCAATTTGATTCATTCTACCAATCGTTGGTAGTCCTTTTTTCAAAATTGGACCTGTTACGATAATCAATTCTCCCCTCTTTTTGACCCAAGAACGTACTTTATTTTCTAAATCATTCCAAATACCTCTGTTGAAATCAGCTACTTGTGGAGCCATGTTTGACATATAAAAAGTTTCGTCTTGCAATTCCTTGTCATGCCTAAAATCTCCCGCTGGACAAAGATGCCCTCGGTCATAACCCGACCTTGAATAATCTTGTGTAACTGCCGAACCAGATTCTACTTTTGGGTCTGGTAAAAACTCATTAGAACGTGCCTCTTTTCCATAAGCCGCTTCTTTAACTAAACGATGTAAAACCCAAGAGGCAAGTTCATATTCATCTCGATAATTCAAAATAAATGCCTTGTGTTTAACGATTTCAGTGTTCGTTTTTGAAGAAGGAATATATTTTTCTAAATCAGAATGCCCTTCTGTACTCTCCTCATTATCAGACGATTCTCCTTTAAAAATATCAAAAATAGACTTTTCTTTTTCTTCTATTACTCCATCAACTTTCTCCTTAATTTTCTCTTTTACTTTATTTTCAATGTCAGTTGCAATAGAACTTCCATCGTCAGTAGCAACGGTATCACCCCTTCCTGCACGAGTCCAGGGTTCAGATTTGTCTGATTTGGATTTACCACTAAATATTTTACCAACATCCTTTTTGAAAGACTGATAAGGATTGGGCTTGCCAAAATAAAAAAGGAAAACGCCCAAAATGAGAAGAAAAAACAGAAACTTTATTTTACCCATTTTTATGAGGGATTAGGGGTTGGGGATTAGGTTTTAGTGAATAATTTAGTAAATCAATTGTTTTCTTTTGATACTGGTTTTTAGGTTTCTATATTTATAACAAAATATCAAAATCCTAACACCTAACCCCAAAAACCTAACAACTGACATGGACAAAAAACAAATAATCATCATTGGCGGAGGTGCTGCGGGCTTTTTTGGGGCAATTTCAGCCGCCGAAAATAACCCTGATGCAAAGGTAATACTTCTCGAAAAGAATCGAACAGTTTTGAATAAAGTTCGTATTTCGGGCGGTGGTCGATGCAATGTTACCCATGCCTGTTTTGACAATAAACAATTAGCGAAATTTTACCCAAGAGGAGGCTCTTTTTTACGACCATTGTTCAATCAATTCAATGCACAAGATACAGTCAAATGGTTTGAAAATCAAGGAGTTGAGTTAAAGAAAGAATCTGATGGAAGAATATTCCCGATAACTGATAATTCTGAAACAATTGCTCAATGTTTAGAGCAAAAAGCAAAAAAGTTAGGTGTTTCAGTTATGACTTCTTTCGGAGTAAGTAAAATTGTCTTTGAAGAAAATAAAATTAAAGGAATAGAACTCCAAAATGGTGAATTTATGACCGCTGATGCAGTGCTGATAACCACAGGTGGAAACCCTAATATTTCTGGTTATCAGTGGCTTATGGACACAGGACATACCATTGTTCCGCCCGTTCCGTCTTTATTTACTTTTAATGTTCCAAGCTCACATTTTCTTGACCTTGCGGGTGTGAGTGTACAAAAAGCCTTAGTAAAAGTGGCGGGTAAAAAATTAATTCAAGATGGAGCTTTATTAGTAACTCATTGGGGTTTTTCTGCCCCCGCCGTTTTGAAATTATCCTCATGGGGAGCGAGAGAATTAGCGGAATTAGCCTATGATTTTACCGCCATAATCAACTGGATTCCAGACGTTTCCGAGAATAAAATCAGACAAACTTTTGATGAAATAAAAAAGACCAACCCCAAGAAACTTATTCAGTCCAATCAGCAATTTGAATTGCCTTCTCGACTATGGAAACGTTTTTGTGAATTATCAGAAATTGACGAAAACCTCCGTTGGATAGATTTGACCGTAAAACATACCAATAAACTGATTGAAAATTTGATAAATTCCTCTCAAAAAGTACAAGGTAAAACTACTTTCAAAGAAGAATTTGTAACTTGTGGAGGCATAGATTTATCAGGAATTAATCCAGAAACAATGGAAAGTAAAATCATCAAAGGTCTATTTTTTGCAGGAGAAGTACTTGACATTGATGCCGTTACGGGTGGATATAATTTTCAAGCGGCTTGGACAACGGGATTTGTAGCTGGTAAAAATATGTAAGCCGATGTTTCAACATCGGACTAAAAATACATCAATTCAAAAATGGAAAATTCTAACAAAAAAAAATGTTCAAAATGTGGACGTACTGACCTGACACTAACCATGTTTGCCAATATTTCAACGGGCGAAAAAGGGGCATTGTGTCCAATCTGTATGCGAAAAGATAATAAACGTAGTATCGAAGATTTGGATACAGAGTTGAAAGAATACGAAAAATTGGAAAAAATGTACGCTGAATTAATTGAGAGTAGTCCCGAAATGCCAGACGTTCCAGATGCCTTATCAGCTTTTGCCATGACCCCTTTGAGTGCGTATAGAGGCATTCAAGCCACAATCGCTCACCTGAAAACTCAAAGAATGGAGATGATGACACAAACTGGTAGCAAAGAAAGATTGGAATATGAACTGAAAAAAGCCGTAGAAAGTGAGGATTTTGTGAAGGCGGCTGAGGTTAAAAAACAATTGGAAGAGTTGTAGCCTAAAAATAATTATCCCTTGCAAAGGTTCAAAACTCTTGCAAGGGATTTTTAAAATATCTTAGAAATTTACTTTATCTCTACCGTAAAAGTCCCTTCAAAATCCGTAGAACCTATACTTGCCGTTCCATTCTTAGTAGGTTTTCCACCCACTTCTGGTTGGTGTCTTAAAGTTACCTTCAACGTACCATTTGCAGCCGCATTTGTTTTGGCTGATGCTTTTAAACCAACTTCAAAATTTCTTGAATCTTTGTCTGTACGTGTTACAGCTAATAAATTTGCCGAAGAAGACTCAAAAACTACCAAATGCTCCGCTGATTCAGCTTCGATTTCAGAAGTCAAATTTACCGCTGGACTTTTTGTTTCGTCCAAAAATTCTGTTGTTAAAACATAAGTTTTGTTGGGCAACAACTTGATAACATCAATCACAGGAGGTTTTCCACCGTCTCCATCTAAGTCTTTGACGGAATAAACCAATTTATTTGCCCCTTCCGTAAATGTTAATTTCATCGTCGAAATAAACTCATTGTCTTGGGCTGGGGCGGGTTCGTCTTTTTTACATCCAGAAAAACAGATTCCTAATATGGCTACTAAAATGATTGATTTTTTCATGAGCTTAAATTTTTAAATGTAACAATGTTGCAAAGATATATATTCAGTATAGCTTCTGCAACACTATTGCAATTAAAATTTATAATTTACCCTTATAGAAATATTACGTCCCATGTCGTCAGTGAAATATCTAAATCGGTTTAGGTACTCTCTATACGATATATTGAAAAGATTTGAGACTGTCAATCCAAGCGATAAATGCTTGAAAGTCAAGCCACTGCGGATTGAGAAAAGGTTGTAAGCATCAGGAGGGGCAAGGAAATCACAATTGGCTTCTACCCGATTTTGTTGGGCAATAAATTGATGATTGAAAGAAATATAAGCGTTTCGTTTTTTAAAATTATACTGTAAACTATTATCAATCCTATCAGAAGGAATATTCACCATAAATAAATTATTCCGAGTATCCTTGGTACGCACGAAAGATAGTTTTGAAGTAAAATCTAAACGTTCTGAAATCCCATAAATTAAAGTCAAATCAACACCCCAAAACTGTGCATCCACTTGGGTATAATCAAAGGCTGGAAAAGCTCCTCTCACGGTCAAAACACTTCTTAAAGTATCGTTTTGAATTCTTGGTTTTAGGTAAATGAAATTTTGTATGTTTTTAAGATAAGCGTTTATCTCAAAACTCAACTTTTTGCTTCGATAAGTTGAACCAATAGACACATTTTGAGCCACTTCTGGAACAAGGTTCAAATCTCCTTTTTCATAAGAAGCCGACCCGTGATGAATGCCGTCCGTGAACAATTCATTAACCGATGGACTCCGCCAAACTAAGCCAAAATTCAGGTTCGATTCCCAATTTTCAGTATGATGATATTTTGCCCCCAAAGCTCCCGAAAAATTACTAAAATCAAATCTATTCTGCTGAAGAATACCACCAATTTTAAGCGAATAGGCTTCTAAATTTCTGAGGTCATATCGTAATCCAAATTCCCCTTCCCAATCGTGAGAGACATATCTTTCGTTTATAAATAATCCTAAGTTAAACGTCTGATAATTAGGCAATAGAGTAGTAGAAATAAGGGGTTTAGTTAATTCAAAAGAAGAAGAAAGATTTTGTTGATATTGAATATTTAATCCCGCAGAACCATTCAATAATTGGGCAATTGGTAGATGGTCTAAAATAAGCTCTGCCGAATAAGTATCAAGTTTGAAATTCAAAGTATTCAAGCTACGATTTCCTCTCGGAATATCATATTCTAATCGCCAATTATACTGATAAGCTCCCACAAAAGTTAGCTTCCCTAAACGTTCTGAATTAAGAAAAGTTTTTAATTTTAAGAGATGATGACTTACATCTTGATTGGGTCTGTCAATCACTTCACTATATTGAGTAGGCGTGTAAGCATCGGCGGGTTTTCCAATAGAAATAGCCCGTTGCAAATCTTGTATATTTCCAATATGAGAACCCGTAAAAACGCCTATTTGTGTGTCGAAATAACTATAAAAAAGTTCCGTACCAAAATGGATTTTATTCAAACCAATTCCAACGGAAAAATTACGTTCTTGAATACCCGTATTGACCAAATTGTAGGTCGCAGTACTTACATTCCCCCCACGTTTGTACGTACCTTGCACACGCCAACCTAAACCTTGAATACCCTTCAATCCACCTTCAATAATGCCCGAACCCACTCTTTGTAATCCGTTAGAAAACCCTACCAAATTGATTTCACCGTGTATTTTGGCAGAATCAGGCAAATTTTCTGGCTCAACCATCACCATTCCACCGATGGCATCAGAACCATATCTCAAACCCGCAACCCCTTTGATTACTGTCAATTTTTTAGCCACAAAAGGGTCAATTTCGGGTGCGTGTTCGCTTCCCCATTGTTGCCCTTCTTGACGAATTCCATTATTCAAAATAATCACCCGATTGGAGTGCATTCCATTAATAACAGGTTTTTGAACAAAACTACCTGTCTGTAAAGTCGTTACGCCTGAAATATTTTTTAATGCTTCGCCAAGCGATTGTCCACGAGTTTCTTCCAAATTTTTACCAGAAAGTACAGTTTTGTTGGCGATAGAAGTTTTCTGAGAACTTACCACAACTTCCTGCAAATGTTCATCGTCATTCAATAAGTCAATATCCTGATTATGAACATCTTGCAGATTTATTTTTAATTCTGTAACATCAAAACTCAACGCTTTACACACCAAAATATATTCACCCTGACAAAGTTTATCGAACTGATAAACACCCTTGGCATCCGTAAAAGTTGAAATACTTGTACCCTTCAAATACAAAACCGCCCCTACAATTGGTAAATGTTTTTCTTGGTCATGCACAACCCCTTTGAGTGTGCAGGTACAATCCTTTTTCTGAGAATAAAGGCAAATAGGGATTAACAAAAAAATATAAATAATTAACGATTTCAATGGTTCTGATGATTTTGTGCAATGCTGTTGCAAAGGTAGGAAGATTTTTTCTTGGATAAAATTTATTTATGCAACATTGTTGCATAAATAAATTTTATTATTACTTTTGCATCATTGTTGCACAAAAAACTCATAGAACATGAAAAAGAATTTTATTAAATCCTCACTGTTGATTTTATCAATAGCATTTATTTCTTCTTGTGAAAAGAAGCAAGATTTAGAACCAACCGATGACGGTAAGGAATTCAGATTTATCAATTTGATGGTAAGTGATGAGAAAACAAATCAAGTCTCAATCATCTCGCCAAAGGATGGAAAAGTTTTAAACTTTGAAGCTAAGTTTCCTAAATCAGCGGTTTATACTACGGAATCAGGTCGTTTTGGGGGATTGGTTCATCGTGATTTCAATTTTGTTGAGCATTTTGACACTGGTTTTGAAGGTCACGGCGACCACGTGGATGTAAAAGGAACGCCAAAGTGGGCGGCATTGATTGGTGATAGTAACAAGCCAACGCATTATGGTTCTCATGGAGACGAAATTGTGACTTTCAATGATGGTGATGGCTCAATGAGTATGGCAAGAGAGTCTGATTTGCACCAAAACGGGATGAAAATGCAAACTATTCCAACGGGAAATGTGGCACATCATGGAGCAATGGCTCGTTTTAGTAATGGATATTATGCCGTTACGCACAAAGATGGTTCAATTGCAGGGACATTACCAGAGCGAGTAAAAATAATCAGTAAATCTGGAACTGTCATTGCTCAATCGACTATCCAAACCAAGGGAATTCATGGGAATAATTCTAACGGAAAAGTGGCTTTATTTGGTTCGGCGAGTGGCATTTTAGTAATTGAAGAATCTGGAAATCAACGACTTATTAAATATCCAGAAACTTACGGAGCTTCTTGGTTTGGAACAATTTTACACAGTGAACCCAACGATAAATTTTATGGATATTCGTCAGCATTGGGTGTATTTGAGATTGACGTTAAAGCCGATAAAATTATTCCAATCTTTGAAAGTAAAGATATTATGCAGTGCAAATTGGATAAATCGGGAAATAAAGTTGTGGTTTTATTGCACAATGGAGACTTGAAGGTTTTTGATTTGAAAACTCGAAATTTATTAAAAGAAGGAAATATTGGTACAAATACAACCAAAGAAGAAACACAAAAACCCACGATGGAAGCAACGGACAGATTTGCCTATATCGTTCTTTCAAAGACTGGCGAAGTACAACAGTTTGACCTCAAAACCATGACTACGACCCAAAAAATCAAGGTTTCTTCAACGCCTTATCGAATTGCCGTTTTAGGTTCGGAATTGAACAAAAAAGGCGATGATTAACATTTATAATTAAATTGTTGGTTTTTTTGAAAAGGTAGGGCTGAAAGCCTTACCTTTTTTTATAAAATCAATCCTCCAACTCATCCAAAAACATCTGATAAGCCCCCTTCAATTCCTTCAAAGTCTTATCATTTCGTAATTTATTGGCTAATTCTATGCCCAATAAATAAGTTTTTTCTGCCAAATTGTTTTCTCCCAATTCCACATACAAAGCCCCCAAATGATAATAAATTGGCAAATAATCAGGGTGATTTTCTAATAAAAATTCAAAAATCTGTCTTGATTCTATCTTATCAGTTTTCAATAATTCTGTCGCCAAAGCGTAATGATTGAAGGGGTCTTGGGGTTCTTCTGCCACAAATTGTCTGAGTATTTCTAATCTGTTATTCATCAAAATAATTATTTTAGAAAAAATAGTATGCTTGCATACTATTTTTAAAACTTTTCGTTAAGTTTGCAGTTAAATATTACAATTTCAAATATCAATTGTACAAAGTCAATATTGTCTCTAACAATTGTGAAAAAATAAAAAACAATGAAAATTTTAGTTTGCGTAACGAGTGTCCCCGATACAACAGCGAAAATATCGTTTACTGACGGAGATACCAAATTTAATAAAGCGGGTGTTACTTACATCACAGGTCCTTATGACGATTATGCCCTCTCTCGTGCAGTCGAATTGAAGGAACAATTGGGTGGAACGGTTACAGTCTTGAACGTTGGAGAGGCTGATTCTGAGCAAGTTATCCGTAAATGTCTCGCCATTGGTGCAGACGATGCTATCCGTGTAAATTGTGAACCAAAAGATTCTTATTTTACAGCGGTACAAATTGCAACGGTTGCCGCTTCTGAAAAATACGACTTGATTTTGATGGGTCGTGAGTCGATTGACTTCAATAGTGGTGTTGTTCACGGGTTAGTGGGTGAGATGCTTGGTATTCCGTCATTATCGCCCGTTATGAAATTAGAAATTGATGGAACGACTGTCAAAATGACTCGTGAAATTGAAGGAGGAAAAGAAGATATTGAGGCATCTTTACCATTAGTTTTAGGTTGTCAAGAACCCATCGCAGAATGGAAAATCCCAAATATGCGAGGAATTATGACGGCAAGAACGAAGCCTTTGAGAGTCATTGAACCAGTAGGTGAAGATATGACCATTACAGAAAAATATACACTTCCAGCTCCAAAAGGTGCTTGCAAAATGATTGCAGCCGAAAATGCTGAGGATTTAATTGCTTTATTGAGAAGCGAAGCAAAAGTATTGTAGTCGTAAGTCGTATGTCTTTAAGTTGTAAGAAAATGACACAAAGACATTGATTTATGCAAATATAAACTTTTTCATCTCGTAAAAAGTAAGAAAAATAATTTTGAGGTGTCGAGTACCTTTAAGACTTAAAGACTTACGACTTACGACTAACTTTAAAATCATGTCAGTCTTAATATTCACAGAAATAGATAATGGAGCGTTGAAGAAATCATCGCTCGAAGCCGTTTATTATGGTGCAGAAGTCGCCAAAATGAAAGGTACAACTGCAACAGTTTTAGCCATTGGCACAGCCTCAGAAGGCGAATTAGCCAAAGCGGGCAGTTTTGGAGCATCAAAAGTGCTTCATGCCAACGACTCACGCCTTGCTACGGGTAACATACAGGCATACGGAGATGTACTCGCTTCGGCAGTTGCCCAAGAGGGTGCGGAAGTGATTATTTTAGCCATGTCTTCATTAGGAAATGCTGTTGCCGCTCGTGCAGCTGTAAAGTTAAAAGCCTCAATTGTTTCTAATGCTGTCGATTTACCAAACCTTTCAGGAGGGTTCAAAGTAAATCGTAGCATTTATACAGGTAAGGCTTTTGCAACCGTAGAAATGAAGGGCGAAAAGAAAATTATCGCTATCAAGAAAAATGCGGTTTCCGTAGTAGAAACAGGTAATTCTGCGAGTGTAGTTGCATTTACGCCAAGTTTAAAAGATTCAGATTTTGCCGTAAAAGTTACAGGAACACACAAAGCATCAAGTTCAATTTCATTACCAGAGGCTGATTTAGTTGTTTCGGCAGGACGTGGTTTGAAAGGACCTGAGAACTGGGCAATCGTTGAAGATTTAGCCAATGCTTTGGGTGCAGCTACGGCTTGTTCAAAACCAGTTTCAGATTTAGATTGGAGACCCCACCACGAACACGTTGGACAAACAGGTATCAAGGTTTCTCCAAATTTATACATTGCCGCAGGTATTTCAGGAGCAATTCAGCACTTGGCGGGTGTCAATTCTTCAAAGGTGATTGTGGTTATCAATAAAGACCCAGAAGCACCGTTCTTCAAAGCCGCTGATTATGGCATTGTAGGGGATGTTTTTGACGTTTTACCTCGATTGACGAAGGCGGTTAAGGCATTGTAAAAAAATAAAATATTTCTATTTTAACGCAGACAGAATTCAAAACCCTGCCTGCGTTTTTTGTTTCTTTTAAGGAACTATTTAATATTTGTCACATACTTAAAGTACCCCTATCCCAACCCTTTCCCCTTGAAGGGAAAGGGCTTTAAATCCTTGTGAGGAAAGTCCTTCCCTTCAAGGGGAAGGATTTAGGATGGGGTGCGACAAATAGTAAACAATTCTGTTCTTTTATTTACAATCAAAAGAAAGAGAAAACTTTTTTAAAAAAATTAAGGTTTATATCTTTGTAACTAACATTTAAAAACAGAGAATAACCAAACCAGTGGAGAAAATTAAATTAGAGATATTAGGACTTTCGCCCAGTTCCTCACAGACAGGCTCATTTGCGTTAGTTCTTGGAGAAGAATACGGACCAAGACGTTTACCTATTATTATCGGAATGTTCGAGGCACAAGCCATTGCCATTGAAATTGAAAAAATTGAGCCTAATCGCCCAATGACACACGATTTATTCAAATCTTTTGCTCGCACTTTTCATTACACCGTTAGCGAAATTTCAATTACAGATATAAAAGAGGGTGTATTTTTTGCTAAAATTCATTGTTCAGATGGTATTAAAGACACATTCGTAGATGCTCGCCCGTCAGATGCAATTGCGATAGGTTTACGCTTTAATGTACCTATATATACGTATGAAAACGTACTTTCAGAGGCTGGTATTTCTATCAATGAAACAGGTAAAGATGATTTGTTAGATGATATTGATGAAGAAGTAAAACCACAAAAGTCTTTTGGCGAATTATTGAAAGAAAATCCAGTGGAGGTGCTTAACAATATGTTGAAAGATGCTTTGGCAAATGAAGAATATGAAAAAGCTGCCAAAATCAGAGATGAGATTGATAGAAGAAATTAAGATAAAAATACGAAGCCAACTTTTTTAGTTGGCTTTTTTGTTAAAAAGCGTTAAGAAAGATTTAGAAAGCATAAAAAAATACTATTTTTGTAAACAATAGCTTTCATTAGTATTGAGTAATTTAGAGCATAACAGGTTTCCAACCTGTAAGTCAGACTCCATAAAACAGGTTAGAAACCTGTTATACTTAATTCTACCAATAATCAGTAACCAATAAACTAATAACCGACTCCTCATGTCAAAAATAAAGAAATTAGGAAGTACCCCAAACGCAATGGTCATTATCAGTTTGACGATTGCCCTTTTTTTGATAGGATTATGTGGTTTATTAACCCTCAATGCTCGCAAGTTGGCTGAGTTGGTAAAACAGAATGTTGAGGTTCAAGTGTATCTTGATAACGATTTGACAACGAGCAAATTAGATTCTATTTTTAAATTAATTGCTAAAAGAGAATTTGTACTAAAAAAAGATAATTCGCCACAAATTAATTTTGTTTCAAAAGAAGTGGCGGCAAAACAATTTATTCAAGAATCAGGGGAGGATTATCGCAAATTGTTAGGAAATAATAATCCATTACACAATCTGTATTCTGTAAAAATTAAAGAAGAGTTTTTTAATGAAACAAAGTTGAAAAATATTAAGACTGATTTAGAAACCCTCTCGGGCGTACATGAAGTGGCGTATGTAGAAAATTTTGTGGATGAAGTAAATCGTAATATTTCAAAAATTTATATTGTGCTTTCGGTTTTTGTGATACTATTATTAGCCATTATTATTTTATTGGTCAATAATACCATCAAATTAGCATTATATTCTCAACGTTTTTTGATAAGAAGTATGCAATTGGTGGGAGCTACAAATGCCTTTATTCGTAAGCCATTTGTTGTAAAAGGAGCATTACAAGGTTTGATTAGTGGTTTAGTTGCTTGTACGCTTTTGATTTTAATTCAACAATTGGCGGTACAACAAATTGACGGTTTGGGTATTTTACAAGAAACAACTAAACTAATCATGTTGATTTTGGGAATCCTTGCCATTGGTACATTGATTGGCATTCTAAGCACTTTCCAGTCAGTGGAACGATATTTGAAGTTATCATTAGACGAACTATATTGATTAATCACAATTTGGGTTTAGCCCAAATATAAATACATAAAAAACATCATGTCAGTAAAAGAAAAAGCATCAGTAGGCAACAAAGAAGCCCTACCTTTCGGAAAAACAAATTATTCACTCATGTTGGCAGGAATCGCTATAATTTTGGTAGGATTCTTCGTTATGAGCCTTGATAAAACAGAATTTGGTTTCGGATTTTTAGGCTTAACATTAGGTCCAATTATCGTATTGGCAGGTTTTGGTTTAGAATTCTTTGCGATTTTGAAACGAAAATAATAAAGTTTCTAAAATATATAAGTTTGGAAGGAAGACTGATTATGCAGCCTTCCTTTTTTTTGACTCCTCCGCCAAATAGTACCGATACAAAAAATCATACATCACCAACTCGTGCGTACGCTGATTATCCGCAATGATGCGGTTTACGGTCATGTGTATCGTGTCTGAAAGGTATTTACTTAATTCTATTTCAGATTTATGAGGTTTTATTTGTTCTATAATCTCTTTTGTATTTTCACTTTTAGACTTAATTGCCTGAAAAAGAGGAGCATACTCGTGCGTTTCGTTCAAATCATTATTCAAAATTCGTTCAATTGTCTGTCGATTGTCTCTAAATCTTTGGTCTAATTGAAGTTTTAGAGCCTTATCCATGTTGTATTCATTGGCGAAACTGGTCTTCATCTTTTCCATTAAGTTCTTCTTTTCGGAAAGTTTCAATCCAAAACCTGAGAGGTAATTATCAATCATTTTCAATCCCCATTGCCAACGGATTGGTTCACGTTCATCTCCCCAAGTTTGGTCAAGCATTTGGAGAACTGCCGTACTATCTTCACAAAATAAAGTCTCCGTCAATACCATTACTTCTGAGCTGTACCTCTCTATTTCTCTTTGATATGTTTCAACTTGTATTTTCCAGATGAGCCCTTCATTTTCAAATGATTGGATTGATTCTTTAATCATCAAAAAAACTTTCCCAAGATGCGATAAATCCTTGAAATGCACCCTGAATCGAAGATGCTTTTCAGGGTCAGCATAACGAATAAAAAACCATTTATCAATTAGATTTTCCTCTAATAACCGCTCAATAAGTGGCTTGATGGCTTGTGATAGAATTGTGTCTGCAATCTTTGCTCCCGTATAAAGTTTAAAATAAAGCCATTCTGAACCTACCGAGAAATTCCTTTGGATTTCGATAGGTTTATTTTCAGAGCTCATACCTTGATAAACTTCCTCTTCATTAATCCATGAGGCGATAAATTGATTGGTAAATCCTTGTCCTGTGGCATTTTTCATTGGAGTATTTTTTTCATCAAAGAAAAACTCTTTCAATTCTATTTTATCTCGGTTCTTAATAGCATCAACAAAGATTTGTACGCTCAATAAATTATCAATATTAACCAATAATTCATTGTCATAATCAGCTAAAACAAACTGATTAGGGATTTTCCATTCTTGACAAAATTTCTTTATTTCTGACAATAAAGTATCTGATTGACAGATAATTAGCTTTTCAAGATTTTCTTTTTTAAACTGCCAAGAAGCCAAAGAAAGTATGGCATTTTTGTATCTTAGTCTCGGAGAAAAAATAGTTTGTGGGGCAATATTTGACCATCCTAAATCAAAATTCCTTTGAATGCCCTGATACTGTAAATCGCAAAGAAAATTGTAAAGTGGTAGTGAATTTTGTGAGAAGTTATGAGCATTACTCAATCTTGGAATAATCTCTTTGTTCAATCGCTTTGAACGAAGAATTACCTTGTCTCTTTGCAAATCCACCGAAACCATCAAATCATCTAAGGAAATAATAAATTCCTCCGACAAAGAAGATTTGGCTAAATACGGAATTTCAAAATCTCTGAAAGGTGGATGTAATAAAATATTTCCAATTCGGTTTTCAGGTAAATGGACGATTTCTGCAAAGATTATATTTGGATTTTGGGCTTGTTCTTGTAGTGAAATATTTTGTATTATTTCAAGAACAGCTTTGTCCGCATGAGCGAATCTTCCTAATAAATTAACGGCACTCGAACCACTGATACCTTCGATATAAATTGGCACATTTTCATCACCTGTGAGCCTAAACATGATAGAACTCGAAGGGGCAGTTGGAAGATTATTTGTTACAAATTTTTGTAATTCTTTTTCGTCTAAAACTACTTCAAAATCTTTGTTTCCTACACTCTTTACCCAAAGATTGAACAAGTATTGTTGGAAAGAATTTTGAGATAATTTAACAATATTCTCTTTCTTTTCAGGTAAATTCAAACCATCAGCTATGGGTGTATTATTACTCTTTCCTGCATCTCCATATCCTATGCCTGTCTCCGTATCTAATGCCTTTAAAATAGGCATTTCGAGGGTTTCGTAACGCTCAAAATATCGTTTTTTAAACTCTGTAAGTTTTTGATTTACAACGGGTTCAGCTATTTTTTTTGATAAATCAAAAACCTCTCCCAAAATATCTTGGTGTGCTAAACTGAGTGAGTTTTTATTTAGCAATCTTACTAAATCCGTTTGAAATAACTTACCCTCCTCAAAAGGAATCCCAAAGGCATTTATTGTCTCAATTATCTCCTGATAGGCAAAAATATCGTTAGTATTCTTGCTATCAATGTTAGATAGATGGCTTTCGATTTTGTCCAAAAGTTTTGCTAAGTCTCCTTTTGGATTTAGTGTTTTTCGGATTTGCTGGGTAAATTCTTCCCCCGTAATGGCGGGTTCTAATTCATTTACTAAAAGCTGAGAATCAATCAATTGCTCAATAAAACCCGTAGCATCTTCTTCTGAAATCTCGTCTTCCAATAGATGAGGAACAATCTCAGAAATCTTTGCCCCCGACTTTGTTAAGTCCAAAACTAATTGGATATATTCAGACCACGTGATTGCAGAAATTTGATGGTTTCGTTTTCCATCTACATACTTGTATTCGACATAGCGTATCTCCTCCCCTATCTGATAAACACTCGAATTTGTGTAATATTTCAAAGAGAATTTTATTTCAGGAATCTCTGATAATCGTTGTGCTAAAGCCCCTGCATAGTGCATGTCTAAGCGAGTATTTCTTGCGGTATTTTCAGCAATTTCAAGGTTTGTTTCTTCTCCCCATTCTACCACTCCTACCCCTGCAAATAGCCCAAAAGGTGTACATCTACTGCACATTCTTGAATAATATTTCCCCAAAGAAAATTGTACTTTTTTAATTTTCTTAATGTCAGTCAGTTTGCCCTCTTTCCAATTAGTTGCCTCTTGAAAAAGGACAGGTGAAGCCAAATAAACCGCCTCCGCAAAAGCTGGATTATCAAGAAACTGCAATAAAAACTCTTCGGAAATATTGTCAGAAAATGGCAAGGACGGAGTTCTGACGATGAGGTTTTTGTGGAACATTTTTATAGTTAGGGGTTTGAATTTTACTTTGGTTCTTTAAGAGAGAAATGGGGTATTCTAAGCAATTATCGTTCAACTTCCCGAAAGTTTTAAACTTTCGGGAAGTTCCTCCAAACTAATAATCTTGGCTCATCGGATGAATCATCAACTCGTCGATTACTACGTGTTTTGGTGCTTCCAAAATGTAGGAGATTGCGTTTGCCATGTCTTGCGAAGTCAAATATTCAGATTGGTGTGGGTCGCCTTCTACTTTACTGTGGAAATACGTATCAACCAACCCAGAATAAACCACCGACACTTTTATACCATCTTTTCTGACCTCTTTTCGGAGTGCCATCGAGAAGGCATCTTGGGCGTATTTTGAAGAACAATACAACGAACCACCATCAAAAACACGCTTAGCTACGTCTGAGGCTACATTTATGATATGCCCCTCCCCTTCCAATTTCATGTGCGGGATAGCTTCACGACAAAAAAGGAATGTACCTTTTACGTTGGTTTCGTAAATTGAATCCCACTCTTCGGTGAGAATATCCGCCGCTTGTTTGAATACGCCAAAGCCAGCATTATTGACCACTGAATCAATTTTTCCAAAGGATTTTAAGGTTGATGCAACAGTTTCTTTGACAAAACTTTCATCACCGACTGAACCTACGAAAATCTCCGCTTTTGAACCCAAAACTTCAATCTCGGCTTTGAGACTTAATAATTCTATTTCACTTCGAGCAACTAAACTCAAATTTGCTCTTTTTGATGCCAATAATAAGGCTAATGACCTTCCAATGCCTTTGCTGGCACCCGTTATGAGGATTGTTTTGTTTTGTACGGACACTTTTTTGATGGTTTTAAGATTTATCTTGTGCCAAAAGTAATGATAAAATGGTTAATTCATATCTTTAACGCAGCGTTAATTTAGTTCCTTCAACTTCCCGAAAGTGGAAATAACTTTCGGGAAGTTCCACAATCAAAGATTTTTTGCTAAAAACTACCTTAAAAGTGTTTTATTAGCAATATCTTTAAACTCAAAACAAATTCATTCATCATGCAAACTATCAAATTTGAAATATCACCTAATTTTTTCATCGTTGCCGATACCTTTGGAAAACCCGAAGACAAACCTGTTTTGTTCCTACACGGAGGCGGACAAACTCATCATTCGTGGGGAGATTCCGCCAAAATCATTTCTGAAAATGGTTATTACGCCATTGCCTTAGATGCCCGTGGGCATGGTGACAGTAGTTGGTCGGAAACGGGAGATTATCATGTGGAGGATTTGGGAAATGACCTCAAAGAAGTTATCAAACAATTAGGTAAATCTCCTGCCTTGGTGGGTGCTTCGATGGGTGGTTTAACGTCTCTGATTGCTCAGGGAGAGTCAGACACAACTATTTCTTCGGCAATAATTTTAGTGGATATTGCCCCAAAAACTGAACAAAAAGGTATCGAAAGAATCTTCGCTTTTATGTCTTCCAATAAACATGGTTTTGCCTCTATTGAAGAGGCTGCCGAATCGGTTGCGGCTTATTTACCCAACCGTACAAAACCAAAAGACCATTCGAGGTTAGAGAAAAATCTGCGTTTGCGGGCAGATGGGCGGTATTATTGGCATTGGGATATGAAAATGCTGGAACTCTGGAAAAGCATTACGCCCGACCAACAAATCAAAAATGAAGAACGAATGTACAAAGCCGCCAAAAATCTGAAAGTGCCAACGATGATTGTGAGGGGCGGGATGTCGGACGTGGTTTCTGAAAAAGTCATGGCCGAATTTTTGGATGAAGTCCCTCATGTACGTAGCGTGAACGTTTCGGATGCGGGACACATGGTTGCTGGGGATTCAAACCATGCGTTTACGAATGCGGTTTTGGAGTTTTTGAGGGAGGTTTATTGAGATTTTACCCATGAAAATAATGCAAAACACAAACCATCAAAAAGGTAGTCAGTCCCATCAATACAGTCATAATTGTATAAGATTTTAAGGCTAAATCTGTACTAAAATTCGCAAAACGAGAGACTACCCAAAAGTAGGCATCATTGGCGTGTGAGACCATCATCGAACCTGCCCCCATTGCCATCAACGTTATTTGTCTCCCCCATTCCGAATCTAAGCCTAATGAAGGCAACAATGGAAAAATAATGGAAGCCGAAGAGATGATTGCCACCGTTGATGAGCCTTGGGCGGTTTTGAAAATAACGGTCAATAGAAAAGGAATCAATATGCCTACGTGATATTGGGTGAGTGTTTCTCCAAATACTTCCCCCAAATCCAACATTTTGATAATTTCGCCAAACGCCCCACCTATTGCGATGATTGCCAAAATTGGTCCTGCCTTTTCGATGGCATTTTCTAACAAGGAGTTCAATTGATTCTTCTCAATTTTCTTGAATAAAGTCAATGACAACAGTATTCCGATAAATAACGCCGTGATGGGTTCACCGATGAATTTTATTAATCCCAATAAACTTGTTGAAAAAATCGTTGGGTTCAATAACACCAAAGATTTAAGCGAAATCAAAGCAATGGGAATTATGATTGGCAAAAAAGAATGAAGTGGTTTTGGTAAAATCAAATCTGACAATTTAGGGCTATCAGTCTGTAAATCAGCCGTTTCTTGATACAAATATTGATATTTTTTACCCGCATATTTACCCCAAAAATAAGCAATCAATGTTGCAGGAATCGCTAAAAAAGCACCCAAAATCATCGTCTGACCCAATTCAACGTTCATTTGTCCTGCGGCAGCCGTAATGCCAGGGTGCGGAGGTACGAGACAATGTACCGCATACAGTGAACCCGCCAAACATACCGTAAAAAATACTTGCGAGTTCTTTACTTTTTTGCTCAATGAATATAGCAATCCACTCAATACGATGAATCCAGAATCGCAAAAAATGGGCAAGCCGATGATAAAACCTATCAAAGTAATGGCTATTCCCGCATATTTATCGCCCGTTTTTTCGAGAATAAAATTGGCAATGCTTAATGTGGCGTTGGTTTTGTCCAAAATCACTCCCAAAGTTGTTCCCAAAATTATCAATAACCCAATTTTTTCAAGGGTGTGTCCAAAGCCCGCTTTAAGGTTTTTGATAACTTCTTCGCCAGAAAATTGTGCTGTCAGTCCAACCAAAATAGCCACAATAAACAATACGTAAAAGGTATTGAATTTGAATTTTGAACTTAAAAGAATTATCAATAAAATGCTGATAATTAATAAGATAGCTACGAATAAAGGTGAAAGCATGGTGAATAAAAATAAAGTTTAGAAAATTTTTTTGGTCATACTGAAAAATATACGAAACAATGCCTCACCCCCAGCCCCTCTCCCGTGGAGAGGGGAGAACAAATCGGACAAATACTCCCCTCCCCACGGGAGAGGGGCTGGGGGTGAGGTTTGTTCCGTATATTTTAAAAAAACTTCGACCCTTCAATCTCCAAAATCAATTCATGTCCAAATATTCCCGCAGGGGTTTGATAGCCTCCAAGTCCTTGATAATCAAGCATTTTTTGAGTTATTATCAAAGCCATTTCGGCTGTAAGTCGGTAGGTTTCGATGGTCTCTAATTTGCCCTCTATTATTTCGCCTTTTGCATTGCTTACTTTTCCCCAAATGTAAGATTTACCATTTGCGAGTTGGTGTTCGGTAGGTCCTTCAATATTTTTATCGACATAATTTTGAAGAATATTTTTAACAAAATTGGTCTGTAAAATAAAATTATACAGAAACTGAGCCTTCATTGACCAATACATAAATTTGGGAACGCCCCCAAAGTAGGTCTCGATATTGGGAATACCCGTAGTATGATGTGCCGTAGAAATATCCCCCCAAGGAATGGTCATGGCAAACTGTTTGATTGTACCAAAATCAATTAATTTTCCTTTATAACCCGTTGGTTTAGAAACAATTACACCATTTTCTCGCACGAATCCAGTTTTCCCAAGCCCTTCAATTACTGTGGTCATTGTACCGTGCGAGATACTTCCATCAATACTCGTAAAAGCTAATTCTAAATGGGTTGCATCGGGTAGTTTAGTGTGTAAATATTTTGCCATACAATCCGTTGGGACAACATCAAAACCTACGCCTGGGAGTAAAATGATGTTGTTTTCAAGGGCTTTTTGATGATATGTTTTGACTAATTCAAACACTTCAATCTCGCCCGTGATGTCCAAATAATGTGTTTTTGAAGCCAAACAAGCCTCCACCATCGGTTTTGCGGTTCGGGTGAAAGGTCCTGCACAATTCAAAACCAAAGGAAATTTTGTGAGATTTTGGAGTAATTCGTCGTGATTTTCTAAGCTGAAAACTAAATAATCCAAGCCGTATTTCTGAGCTAAAGGCTTGACTTTGCTTTCGGTTCTTCCTGCCAAAACGGGTTTATAGCCCTTTTTGACTGATAATTCAACGATTAATTTACCTGTATAGCCATTGGCTCCATATATCAAAAACGACATGATGTTTAGTGATTTTTATTAAGGCAGGAAAATTCCGTACCTTTGTGTTCAAATTACAACAAAGTTATGACTTTCAGCGAATTAAATCTCAATCGACAACTACTAAATGCCCTCGAAGATTTGGGGCTTACTACACCCACCGCCATTCAGGAAAAGGTTTTTTCAACCGTGATGTCGGGCAAAGACGTTTGTGGAATTGCTCAAACGGGTACGGGCAAGACTTTTGCTTATTTGTTGCCTTGTTTGCGTCAATTTGTTTTTACGAAAGAAAAAAATCCTCAATTTTTGATTCTTGTGCCTACTCGTGAGTTGGTGGTTCAAGTGCTTGAAGAAGTCCAAAAGCTCACTAAATACATGAGTGTCAGGGCAGTAGGTGTATATGGGGGCGTGAATCTTCGTCCACAGGCTGCCGAGGTCGTGGAAGGAGTGGATTTATTGGTTGGAACGCCTGGAAGAATAGTTGATTTGTTATCTACGGGGGTTTTAAAACCAAAATCTATCAAGAAATTGGTCATTGATGAGTTTGATGAAATGCTGAATTTGGGTTTTAGGGCTCAGTTGAAAAATATTTTTGACCGTTTGCCCGAACGCCGTCAGAATTTGATGTTTTCTGCCACGCTGAATCAAGATGTTGAGGTTTTAATTAAAGCATATTTCAATGATTTGGAACGAATTGAGGCAACCCCAGTTGGCACGCCTTTGGAAAATATTGCTCAATCGTATTACGAAGTTTTGAATTTTAATACGAAAGTAAACTTCTTGAAATTGCTTTTCAACGAAAATTCAGACATGAATAAGGTCTTAGTTTTTGTTTCGACCAAACATTTAGCGGACTTAGTTTTTGAGAATTTAGAAAATATTTATGGAGAATCTATCAAGGTAATTCACTCCAATAAGGCTCAAAACCATCGTTTTGGGGCAGTTAATGATTTTGAATCTGGAAAATGCCGTATATTGATTGCTACGGATGTGATTGCGAGAGGATTAGACGTTGCGGAGGTTTCACACGTGATAAATTTTGATTTACCCATCGTTCCAGAAAGCTACGTGCATCGCATTGGTAGAACAGGTCGGGTTGAAAAAAAAGGTGTGGCGATTTCGTTCGTTATAGAACGTGAAAAAGAATATTTATCTGAGATTGAAAAATTGATGAATTATGAAGTACCACGCATGGAATTGCCTGAGCATTTAGAAATTTCAACGCAAATGTTAATGGACGAAATTCCGAAGGTTTATACCAAAGCAACCGATGTGAAAGCTCCCAAAAAAGAAGGCGTAGGTCCTGCATTCCACGAAAAATCAGAGAAAAATAGTAAAGTTAATGTGCGAAGAAGCCATGCGGCTGAGATGAAAGTTAAATACGGGAGGTCTTACAAGAAGCCTTTGTCGAAGTAGAGTTTATGAGTTTAGAGTGGAAAGTTTAAGGTTTAGAGAAAAATATCATTTCGCAAGACACTTTAAACTTTTCACTCTAAACTTTCAACACAAACGCATTTAATCACCTATTTCCCACCATTAAAAAGCGTATAATCCCCGCATTCTTGCAATTCCTGTTTTTGGTATTTTGTATCTGAATATTTGGCGTATAGTTCTTTGAGATAGACGGAATATTTGTTGTCTCGAACCTTAGCCATTCTTGCTTGAAAATCCTCTGTTGTTTCGTTTGGTACGGATTCTTGTAAGGACAAAAACACGTTATACGCATCTCTTTCGCAAATTGCAGCCCCCAGACAAGCCTTTGCTGCCAATTCTTTATCGCTTGATTTCGTGGCAATTTTGAAAAACTCCTTTGCTTTATTGGCTTGATAGTAATCCGAATTAAAATCTCCTTTTGTATAAGTATTTATCTCCGCCCCTGACCAACCATGCCTTCTCAAAATCCAAGCATTGCCCCCATAAGTGGTGTGATATGTACCACAACCCAATAAATACGCACTTTCGGCATCATTTGGATTGGACTTTAAACGAGCCTCCAATTCTGCCATCTTTTTAACAAAAGTATAAGGCGTATATTTACTATTAATCCTGTCTTCATTATAGTTGGCTGAAATATAAAATGGATCTTCATCAAAATACCTCCACTCGCCTCCCTGCAAAGCCTTTGGTGATACTTTACTAAATGCCTCAGCCGCTTTTGCATAATTGGCTTCATCGATGGCTCGCCTACCCATGAGTGTATAAAGGTGGTCGTTGCTAAAACCCACTAATTTTTGCAAACGCTTGTCAAAATCAGTCTTATTTTTATCTGAGAAATAAGAAATCACTTTCTCAATCGTAGCCAAAGACGTAGTATCTTCGATTTTAAACATATCTTTCTGAGATTCAAAACCACCGTATTCAGCACTACTATTGACTTGCTGAGTAGTAAGCATGGTCATTAAATATGCCTTTGCTGAGGCGTGGGGAATGTTTGAAGTCAAGTTTTCTGAATTTGACTTTTTATTACTACAACTCGAAAACCAACCACCTTTTTTCTCATTATTCTCACCATTACTCACTCCTCGGTAAGTTTTGGCGAGTAAGTTACAAGATTCTAAGATGGCATTGCTAACCCTAAAATCTTTGGGTTTGGCAAAACTTTCCAAAATTAGAATCACCTTAGCCTCAACTTCTGGCGTGATTGATTTTGACCGTTTTGAAATCAACAAAAGCTCCTGAATCGAAATTTGGTTTTTGAGTCCTTCGTTTTGGGTATTTATGGCTTTTGCTTGGCTTAAAAATGCCTCAGATTTTTCAAAATCTCCTTCAATATAACTCATATACGAGGAAGCTATTTCCCAGAAACCAGTTTTTTCAAGTTGTTGATTTTCAGAGCATTTCTCAGAAAAATTCTTTAATTTTGACCAATAATCACCTGCCTCTACCCTCTTTACCTCTTCTGTTTTTTTAACTTCTCCCTCATTATAATCCGAATACATTTGTTTGTAGTAATCAAATTCATTTTTATTGATTTCTCTTGCCATAATCAACTCAATAAACTGATTTTTGGGGTCAAGTTCGACCATTTTTTCTAACATTGGCAAGGCATCTGTTGCTGGTTTTACACCCGCAAGAGCATATACCGATGCCTTTTCGTGGTCATTTTTACAAAATTTTAAAGCACCCTCTTGAAAACCTTGAATTCTCCATCTCGAAACTAATTCCGCTTGTTTGCGGTGTGATACACTTCTATCAAAAACCATCGCAAAATCATAATAGGCTTCATCAACCTTGTTTAATGACGCTTCTGCCTCAGCTTTTCGCATCAAAGCCCAATCAGAAATGAAGGTTTTACTTTTTATGGGTACAATAAATTTATTAAAAGCATCAATCGTTTCCTTAGATTTACCAGCCAATGCGTAAGTCTTAACTAACTGAAAAGCAATACGTTCCTTTAAAAAATCATGTTTTGCTCTGTTGAATAATTGAGTTAAAATTTTAATGTCCGAAATAGGATTTGTTGAGATAGTAGTATCTATTTCAACCTCTTCTGAGGCAGAAGCATTTTGTTCAGCCTCTTGTACAAAAATCAAATAATCAATGGCAAGTTGGTTTTTGTAACTTTTGAAATAGGTTTCTAATTTTGAACCTATGATTTCTCCATAAACACCCGTTTCAATATCTTTTTTTGAGACTTTATTTTCACAATATTTCAACCAAGAGTCAATATTTTCAGGAGCTGAAACATCAAGTTGAATTTTGCCCTCACCCTCCTCTTCTTGAATCAAATAAGAGTCTCCTTCATTTTCATTATCATTATAAAAAAACTGAGAAGTAAAATGATACCTTTGATTTTGGGTGGAATTACTGGCACTTTCAGGCTTAAAAAAACTCATAAATTCGTCATAATCTGCCATACCCGCACCGCAAGCCAAGAAAGAAAATACCGCCAAGATTTTAGCTGAACGTTTAGTGAATGTGAAGTAGTTTTGAAATTTGTTCATCGGAGTAAAGGGAAAGCGTTTCTGTGTCTAAATGATATAAAGCAAATGTAAGTTTTTGATTTGATAATTTCTCCAAAATGATTTCAGAACCTTCTAAAACTTCTTCAAAAGGCGAACTTTCGCACCTAAAAACATCACCAGTACGGACGGAGAAATCATTAAAAATAGTATCTTTTTTAACTATAAACCCATCAATTTCAGACATTTGCATAAAAATCGAGTTCTTTTTCAGAGAGTCGGCACTAAGGTTATTGATAAAATAATGAAACCGCTGATTTCTAAAAACTACTGTCCAATGAAAGATGGGCATCACCACATCCAAGGGCTTCGGATAGGCTTCTAATCGTTGAATGTATTGATTCAAAACTTTGAGTGAATATATCGAATTTCGGGTTTCGGGTTTTTGCCAATCGCTCATATTATAGCACATCAACATACCTCTATCCACAGGCGGAACACCCGTTTTTTCAAAGAATTTTACTTGGTGTAAACGAATGGTTGCGGAAAGTAAAATTTTGTCTCGTCTGATAGCTTTCAAGAATTGAAAATATTTTTGTTTGGTAGAAAGCGTCCAATCACAATCAATCTGAAATTCTTGGATAGGCAACTTAGATAATTGCTTGATTTTTTCAAATACTAAATCCGCAAAAGCCTCAATTTCAGCATTTTGCAAATTCACAAAGGTCTGATTCATTATAAAAACCACTGGGACTATTTGCGTAGAATCAGATATTTTTTCAGAAAATCTTATCGGTGCAACGATTTGTGGTTGATGCAAATTTTGATTCCATGAAACATCAAAAAATTTAAGGTAAATCTTTTGTACATGATTGTTTTTCAAAGTATTACGTTCAGAATCAGAAAGTTTAAAATGTGATTTCCAGAAATAAAAGGCGGGGGAAATAGTATGTTTTTTATGCTCTGTGCAGGCATAAAGAGAAATGATGAGAAGGGGGCAGAGAAATAGTTTAATGATATTAACAAAAACCTCACCCGAAGCGTCGGTCGCCCCAGCCCCTCTCCCGTAGAGAAGGGAGCTATTACTCCGAAGAACTCCCCTCTCCACGGGAGAGGGGTTGGGGGTGAGGTCAAGCATATGCAATTTTTTGAAGATATTTTTTAGCTTTCATAATAAACAATAATGCCCTCAAACCATAATTTGAAGGCATTTTAGGTAAATGTGGGTCGTATTGGATTCGAACCAACGACCTCCGCCCTGTCAAGGCGGCGCTCTAAACCAACTGAGCTAACGACCCTTTGTTTTGCAAATATCTACATGAAACATGGCATTTGCAAAATGAAATATTAATAAATTTTCTTAGAGGGAATTTGTCTAATAATTAAATACCCCACCGCAAAAATGAGTGTCAAAAATAACAGACTCATCCGCATACTTCCCGTTGTCTGCGTAACCAATCCAAACATGAATGTTCCTATAACCGTTGAAAGCCGGTCACAAACATCATAAAAACTAAAATATGAGGCAGTGTCTTTGGTATCGGTTGGTAACATTTTCGCATACGTTGAGCGTGAAAGCGATTGAACTCCTCCCATCACAAAGCCAATTGCCGTAGCCAAAACGTAAAATTCATTGCGAGTATAAACGAAGTATCCCGCTACCGAAACTGCAATCCAAATCAGAACTATGTAAGAAAGTGACTTAGTATTTCCTATTTTTTCTGATAAAATGGAGAAAATATACGCCCCAGGAATCGCTACCAATTGAATCAATAAAATCGTGATGATTAATGAATCTGTGGGTAATTTGAGTTCTTGACCACCAAACAATGCCCCTAAGTACATAAATGTCTGAGCCCCCATATTGTAGAAGAAAAAAGCAAAAAGGAATTTCTTGGTATTTTGCAATTTTTGAAGTTCGCCAAATACCTTCTTCAATTCTTTAAAACCATTAAATATCCACCCTCCTTCTTTCTTTTGTGGCTTTTGAGTTTCGGGTAAAATTGAGAAGGGAATTTGGGCAAAGACAATCCACCAAATTCCAACGGTCAAAAACGAAACTCTTGAAGCATCTCCACTCGAAATCCCGCCGTACCACTCTGGTTTTAAGACCATTGTAAGATTTTGAATTAATAAAATAACACTTCCTAAATAGCCCATCGTAAAGCCTCTTGCAGATAATGAATCGAACTTATCTTCGGTGGCAATCTCTGGGATGTAAGAGTTATAAAACACTATACTCCCCCCCCATCCTACAATTGAAAACAAGAAAGCAAAAGTCCCTAAATAATAATTACCTTCCTTAAAAAAGTACAAAGCCATACAAGAAAAAGCACCAATATAACAATACATTTTCATGAATACTTTTTTCTTTCCTGTATAATCAGAAATGGCGGAGACCAAAGGAACGGAGAATGCCAATAACAAAAATCCCAAAGACACAGCATATGAATAAATAACGGTATTCTCGATTTGAAGACCTAAAAAATCGAGTTGTGTACTCTTGGATGGCATCATCACTGCCGCAATTGGGTAATAAATCGGAAAAATAGCGGAGGTAATCGTGAGAGAATGAACAGAGTTTGCCCAATCGTACATTGTCCAAGCGGTTAGGGTTTTGGGGTTATTTTTCATAATTTATGTCTTTGAAAAACAGTTTTTACTACAATTTACAACTATTACCGTGATACTGTAGCTCGAAGTGGCACTTCGAGAATAGGACTCCAATGTCTCGAAGTGCCACTTCGAGCTACAGTAGTAGGACGAGTTTATTTTGACACATTCAATTCTTTGAAAGTATTTTATTCACTTTCTCCAACCAAATATCTCGCCCCTGAGTATTCCAATGTGAATCACTTTTGAGATAATATTTCTGTGGGAATTTTGTAAATTCTGAATAAGTATCGATGACTGGTACTAATACCCTCTTGTCCTTTTGTATCCGTTCGATAAGGTGATTGTACTCTCCTAAATCGGGAGACATTACACTGGTTTTGTTGGGAATAATTGACAAATACACTTCATCAAAACCAGCTTTCTGGTATTTTTCTTTGGTGGCATTTATTTGGCTAATAAAACTATCTATTTCGGCTTGACTTACTGGGTAAAAAGCGGATTGTTTTTCTCTATAATCTGCCTCCTCATAGTAAAAAATGGCATCTTTTTTCTTTGAAATCACTACACTTTTACCAACTCTATCAAACAATTGAAGATTCAAACTGGCTTTCATTTCCTTGAAAAAGAGAAAAAAGTCATAATTAAAAATAGTATGTTCCAAACGTAATTCTATTCCTTCTGAATTGGGAAAAATATAATTCAAGGTATTCAAAAACCAATCTTTAATTTTTCGTTTCCAAGATTTTTTTACTTCTAAATCTTCACTGTTTTTTTCTTTAAATGTAAAATTTTTGACCTCAACCGAAAAATGTTCTTTAAATGTACGCTCCACGGTTTCTAATATCAACACATTCCGATGATTCGTATCTAATTGAATATCAGCCTGTTTTGCCCAATGTACATTTGTGTAAGTATCAGCTACGAAATCATTAGGACTCACTCGTTCTTTTTCAGTAAAGCTATCTCCAATCACAAAAAGATTCGTATGATTGTTGAGTTTTGGTTTAGGAATTCCTACATTTTCACGATTTTGAAACTCTTTGAACTGAGGTAAATATGACAATCTGTACAAATCACCATATCGATAATCATCGGGGAACAATTTAGAAAATTTATAGACAATCGGCGAATAGGCTTGAATCCAAAGAAACAAACTCACTACTAATACTACGTATTTTAAAGTTTTTTTGAACATAAATGTATAAGATAATTAGAGACACAACATACCAACATCTAATTACCCCTATCCCCAACCCTTTCCTCTTGAAGGGAAAGGGCTTTCCGCCCCCGTTAGGAAAGTCCTTCCCTTCAAGGGGAAGGATTTAGGATGGGGTGCTTGCAACTTTTATTATTTCAATTTCACCGACCAAGTGGCAATGCCTTGTGGGGTGGTTACATTCATAATTATTTTTCCGTAAGAATCTGCATAGGACAGACTCGGGCGATAGTCTGATTCGACGGGTAAATTCCCTAAAACCTTTCCATATTCATCATAAAAACGGTACGTTTCGTAGCCATTATTTACCGCAAAAAACTTTCCTGCAATACCCATATTATAGTAGAAAAGCACTTTTTTACCATAAATTGACGAATTTATTGAAAATATTTCTTTATCATTTTTATCAATAACAACTACTTGTTTGCCGTCGGTTCTCATCAATACCCAATCCGAATTTCTCTCATCTGGACACATCGAAAATTTGACTTCATTATTAGGTCTGTACAATTGTTTTTTCTCAATGATTTTTCCATCAAGGTTAATTTTATACAACTCCCCACTTTCGCTCACAACCCTAATAGAAATAAATTGCCCCTCTCCTTCTAAAATGGGAGGTGAGGTAAAAACTCCTTTAATACTAACAGGAAATCCATTTTGAGCCTTATTGTGCGAATCTTGAAGAACTAATTTACCCGTTTTTTCTAATAAAATAGCGTATTCAGTTCCTTTCACCATCACACTCGACATCGGAGATAAATATTCTGTCTTCTCTTTATGAGCAATTAAGCGAGTCATTGACAACGTTTCTTTATCAATTTTATACGATTCTCCGATATTTGACATCAAAGTCAAAAACTTACTTTTGTCATTTTCATTTTCGAAAACGCTAAAATTCTCAATCTCAAAACCCTTGAATGGCTTACCTTTTTTTACCTCAAAACCTTTTTCAGTTCTGGTTAAAACATTTACATTCGATTTTGTTACTACCAAAAGTTGTTGAGCATTCGATTTAGAAACCTGAACATTCTTGATTTGTCCTACTACTTTGCCCTCAATTAATGAAGTCCAAATTCGCTTACCTTTACTAAAAAGTATCAATTGCTTGTTCTTATTTTGAACCAAAATCTCAGCATCTTTTGTCGTCGGGTTTATCAAATAAAGGGGTTCATTACTTGATTCAACTGGAAATCCACCCAATTTAATCCATTTATTCGAGAATTTCTGAACATCTTTAACTGGTTCAATATCATTCAGTAATACAATTCGACCTTCTTGCTCATTTTGTTGGATGATTTCAGCTTGGATATTTTCTAACTCCGATTGATGAAGCGAAACCACCTCATTCCAATTATTATTCAAAAGTTTTGTAAAACCATTCATTGCCTTGGAGGTCTCGACAATGAATGTCAAATTTGCAGGAATGCAATGCTTTATGATGGTTTTATGTTTAGGAGAATTATTCCAAACATTACCTTTACTGATATTGATTAGATAATCCTGCATCATCAAAAGACTACTCGCCATAATTACATAACCATTATATTCTGTAAAATAACATTCCTCAAATCCAGCAAAATAACTCCCCAACATCAATTTAGGAAACTCCCGAATGCCCAAAGATGTAATCAAAAAACTCCCATACTGAATGCTCAAAACATCGTTTTCTGTATCATCGGCTACATTTCGAGCAATTACTTTCAAGGGTTTTAATAATTCTTTTTGCTTGATAATCAGGACTTTATTGTTTGGGGTCTGGTCAAAATTATCAAAACTGCATAAAGTAATTTCACCATTAATTCGTTCAAATAGATCATCATAATCAAAATCAAATTTACTCGCCGCTTTGTCTCTCAGTCCCTCAATTTTAGCATCAAATTGTATCTTCTTAGCTAAATCTTCTGATTTTGAAAATGAAAAATTCAAAACGTAAGAACTGGTTGTGGGTACAAGATGAAAACTACTAATTTTTGAGGGTAATTGGTTTTCAAAAAGATCTGAATTATTTAGAGCATTTATACCTTCTATCGCATTTTTTTGTGGATTCAGCCATTGATAATCATTGGCTAAAAGATGAGATAACTGATTTTGAGATAATTTATTTTCAGTAGAAATAGCACTTAGAAAGTCATCAACTGATTTCTGATTGATATACGTTTTGGTAAAAACTGAGTCCTTCGCATTCGATTTTAAATTAAGCGTTTTAACCCAATCTTTGGACGTTTTCAAAATAGATTCCTCCAAAACAAGCGTTGTGGCACTAAAAATAAACAAATTATCTTTGAGAAGATACGAAAAAATGGGTTTCGAGTTTTCATCAATTACTTCCGAAATCTTATAGCCGTTGGTAGTATGTGGAATAATTCTGTTACCTGAATTATTTTGATTTAAAGAATTGATTTTTTCGATAAACACCTCATTTTCAGGAACTACTCTCAAATAATTAATGGTAGAAATACTATTATTACCATCAGGAACAACGGCAAAGTAGAGTTTTTTATGATCTAAAACATCTTTTATTTCAGCATCCGAAAAGCCGATTTTTTTAAAAACTTGATATTGAGACGTTATTTGAGAGAGAAAAGGAAGTCGTGCGAGAGATTTGTTTTTTTCAAGGGATATTTCGTTGGTTTCCAACAAAATCAAGGTGTTTTCAGAAATAAAATCTGTTAAATTTATCTGAGAAGTATCATTTTTTTTAAGATAAAAATACCCTCCAACACCAATAATAGCGGCAAATAGCGTTAATAAGAGTTTTTGTTTCATGGGATGGCATTTAAAGGAATTGGCGGTTTTTGCACTAATACTTAATATTTGTAGTAATTCATCAGATAGACAATCAATCTGCTAACTGCCTACTGCAAACTAAATTTTACTGCCTACTTTCATTAAGCAAGTTCGTTCTTTGAAATCACCAAAGCTGAGCCAATCACTTGGTGCATATCGTAATATTTGTATTCAGCCAAACGACCTCCAAAAATTATATTTTCTTCCTTGCGAGACAAATCACGATACTTTTTGAAAAGTTCATTGTTTTTGTCATCATTCACGGGGTAATATGCTTCCATTCCAGCCGACCATTCGCAAGGGTATTCTTTTGTGATTACCGTTTTGGCTTGTTTGCCAAATTCAAAATGTTTGTGTTCGAGTATGCGTGTGTAAGGAATATTCGCTTCGGTATAATTTACGACTGCATTACCTTGAAAATTCTCTTGATTATGAATTTCATGCTCAAATTTAAGGCTTCTGTATTCTAATTTACCAAAACAATATCCGTAAAACTCATCAATATTTCCAGTAAAAACAGTCTTTTCAGCTAAATCCATAAGGCTTTCTTTATTCTCAAAGAAATCTATTTCGGTTCTGACCTCAATTCCTTGCAATAACCCTTCGGTTAGCTTATTATACCCTCCAATCGGAATACCTTGATACTTATCATTGAAATAATTATTGTCGAAAGTAAATCTCAAAGGTAATCTTTTGATGATAAAAGCTGGCAATTCAGTAGCCTTTCTCCCCCATTGTTTTTCAGTATAACCTTTAATTAATTTATGATAAATATCAGTTCCTACTAATGAAATAGCCTGTTCTTCTAAATTTTGAGGGTCTTTTATGCCCAATGCTTCAACTTGCTCTTGAATTTTAGCCTGTGCTTCCTCAGGAGTTTTTACTTTCCAGAGTTGGTAAAAGGTATTCATGTTAAAGGGCAAATTAAACAACTCTCCCTCAAAATTGGCTAAGGGCGAATTGGTA
Organism: Cytophagales bacterium; assembly: GCA_013298125.1. Taxonomy (GTDB): domain Bacteria; phylum Bacteroidota; class Bacteroidia; order Cytophagales; family Spirosomataceae; genus Arcicella. The sequence goes on from JAAFJP010000003.1 coordinate 183,358, forward strand.
TATCTATTAAATTCAACGAATGAATTTACATAATCCCAAATACCTTTATCGTTCGTATGAAAAATATGAGCCCCGTATTTGTGGACATTTATTCCTTCAACCTCTTCTGAAAAAATATTTCCCCCAGTATGATTTCTACGATCAATTACTAAACACTTCTTCCCCTTTTTGTTGGCTTCATGTGCGAACACAGCCCCAAACAAACCAGCACCCACTATTAAGTAATCGTATTGTTTCATATTAAATTTTTAATCTTATTATTCAATTCTAAACGAAAATTCAGTAACTCTTTAAATGACTGCCAACAAACCTTTAAAAGTTTCATTTTCTGAATAGAAACCTCCCCTGTTGCTCTTTCTTTATGGACAATGGGAATATTGAAAAGTTCTTGTCCAGACTTTTTTGCCATAATAGCCAAGAAAATATTGGGAGCAAAGGGTACTGGATTTGGCAATTGAGCCAAGAGTTTTTTCAAAAAAGTCCCTTTTATCAATCTGAATGGAATATTTGAGTCCATAATGTAAGTACCATAAACCAAAAACATACTCCAACGAAGGATACGAGTAATCAATAGTCTGAAAACAGCATCATGTCTCGTGAGGCGATACCCTAAAATAAAATTTGACTCGGCTTTTTTATCCCAAAGTTTTTTTACGTCCTCTGGAATAAATTGGTCATCTGAATCTGTTTGAAAAATATACTCAGCCTCTAATTCTACGGCTTTGCGATAAGCATGTACGACTGCATTTCCATGTCCTCCATTGGGTTGATGCACAACTACAAGTTTAGGGTATTTTGGAATTAAAGAATCGAGAATTTTTCCTGTATTATCTTTTGAACCGTCATTTACCACTATCAATCGGGTATCTTCTCCCTTAAATTCAGTATCTAAGAGGTCAGACCAGATTTTCACTACATCTTCCATGCACTCTTGCTCATTATAGGCAGGCATGACGATTGCTAATTTAATGCTCATTAATAAAGGTTGTTGGTATCGGATTATTCTACAAAAATACCAAATTTGGTTTAGATTACTCAAAATCCGAAGGCAAACTTGGAATACTTTTTATCAAGTGGTCAATAAGTGAAATACTTTTTGAGATTATTGAGAGGCTTTTCTACTAAATACCAAGAGAAAGTAGCTACTATTACAGTGATAAAAAAGTAATAAAAGGCATCAAAAATATAGTTATCCGCAACAAAAGGAAGCATTCGCTGAATTTTGTGCAAACCTCTCACCACGTAGCTCGTTTCGGGGGTGTGATATACGTTATAGACAAAATTGTGGTACAAATAAAGTCCGTAACTGACTCTTCCTAAGTAACTTACAATTTTTTTCTCTAAAAACCACTTAGCAATTCCCGAGTAACCATCAACTGCCTTAGCAATCAGGAAAAAACAAAAAACAGAATCCACTAATCTCGAAACTACTACGTTTCCAAAATGGTGAACTTGTTTTGAAGCCTGTTGGTATTGGTAAATAAAATAAATAGAGGAGAGAAGTAAAATCGAACTTGTTATCAGATATTTACTTGTGGTTAATTCTTTAAAAAAAGTATCTCGCTGAAAAGTATAATAATAAGCCAAAAGCCCTCCCAAGCCAAAACTATCTAAGCAAGTGGGCATTAAAACGTACTGTACCATCCATTCATTACCATTCATAAAAAAATATAATCGTAATAATACCGAGAAGGCAATCATCGAAATTAGTATTTTCTCGTAATTACTTTTTGCAAAAAACAGAATGAGATACGGGAAAAACAGGTAGTATTGTTCCTCGACAGCCAATGACCAGAGGTGGTCAATCGTTCCCATCCAATGTGAATTGATGGCAATATATAGGTTTGTCGAATAAGTAATACACCACCAAATCGTATCTCTCACTGGCGGCACATCAAAAAGATACAAAACAAATATTGCCAAAAAATAAATGGGGAAAATTCTGATACTTCTACGAATAATAAACTGTTTTACGGAAAACCAATGACTTCTTCCTTGTAAATCATCTTTGATTTTGCTTTGAATCAGAATTCGAGTAATCAAAAAGCCACTTAGTACAAAAAACATAGTTACACCCAAAGGTCCTAACGGAATGATTAACCTTTCTGCCATCCAATGGTCAATAAGCACTAAGCCAACCGCCAAAAAACGGACTCCATCAAGCTGAGAAAAATATGTTTCTTGTTTCATAAATATCAATTCAGGATTACCAATTCGTCTTTATTACATCCTGTTTTTTATTTAAAATCGTAACAGAATCACTTGATTTATAATACTTTAAGTTACTTTTATTAATACTGATTAGTCCAACTTGATACTTTCCATTTTGAATTTCGTTTTTGGCAATATGACCCTCAAAATTTGGACTAAATATTGTTTGTTCTATCAATCCCCTTCTGATTCCATTTTTCTTGGTAATTGAAGGAAAAATATAAACTCTTTCAGTAGAACTAAATATTATAAAATAGCCCTCATTAGGTGAATTGTAGGAAAAATCACCAATTCCACTCACAATGATTTCACTTTCATTTTGTGTAATAGTCTTAAAACGAAAATCGGGCGATTTCATCAAAATATTGCTTATTTCCTGTGGACTTTGCTGATTAATTATTGTTTTGGGATTAAAATACTGATATTCATTTTTCTTAACAATAGCTTTTTTTACAATTTCATTATCCCAATTAAAGGCATTGGTTATCAAGGACTTATAATGATTGTCAATAACCCCAATGTTACTCCAAACAGAAAATATAAATGTCAAAATCGCAATTATGCTCGTAGAAATAAACAAGATTTGTTTGAACTTATCTTTCAAAACCATCAAAAACCATACGTAAATTGTGATTAAACCTAAAATACTATAAACTTTATATCTACTTGTCAAAATCGTTGGCATTCCGTAACCAATAATCCGAGACCAAGATACCAATAAAGCTGATAAGACAATTAACATAAACGTTGAAATGATAAAAATCTGCCAGTTTGGAGGAGCAAATATTTTTTTTGTTTGAGTATTAAAAGGAATATTTTTTAGCAAACAGATTCCAATAATTCCAATCATTAGTACGCCTAAAATAATAGATTTCAAAGTTCTAATTGAAATAGTAGATTCCATTGAATTGTCCGCAAAACTTCCTACAAAAGCCACAAAAGCTTTCATTAATTGCCCAAAATCAGAAAATAACTTTGGTGTTGGTGTGGCTGGTGGCGTGGTATAATTGAAAAAATAAAGGACTATTAATAAAATACTAATACCAACAATAGAAAGAATCACCTTAAAATTTCCACGAATGAAAGTAATTCCCAAAACCATCCCTAATCCTAAAAAACCATTGCCACTCGTAAAAACTGCCAATGAGATAAATAACATCGTGAGAACATTTTGTTGTTTTTCTAAGGCTAAAAAAGCCGATAAACACAAAAAGATGATTCCAAAATTTTGGATTGATGCCATTCCCCAATAAGTATTTTCATTTTGTAGAAAAGAGAATAATAACCACGGTAGCGGAAGTAAATATTTAAGGTCAATTGAGCGTAATTTGAAGTATTTATAAAAAACATAAATAATTCCTAACAAGAAAAAATTGCCAATCCAAATCAACCATTCGTAATCAATTTCATTTTTAAGGTAGTAAACTATCAACAATATAATTCTCGTCAATCCAATTCGATGTTCGTTGTGTTGAGCAAAAATTGCATTTATTTTATCTAAAAAAGTATTACTCGAAAAAAACTTAACAATAAATCCTTTCAAACCGTGGTCATCTACGTAGGGTATATTGATGGCATATACGTATATGAACCCAAAGTAAATTACTATCGGAATTAAAAAAATAATCCACCAGAGAGATTTAAAAAGTATGTTTTTAAGATTCAAAGAGAGTTGTATTTTTGGGTTAAAATCCAATTAGTTAATAGCGAAATTTAGCTCCTTCAAAATCAAATAATTCAATGGTTTGATGATTTGATTTTCGGAGCAATACTTTATTTGGCTCATTTTTATTAATTCTTTGGATGTATTCAGCATCTTTGGGTAAATATAAATTTATTAGCTGAGCATCTTTATTATCAAACTCTTCATCTTTACCATCTGACACCGCTGAAAAAACATTTGCATATTTTGAAGGATAAATTAATGTATCACCTTTTTCATAACTTGACTTAATTTTTTCAGCAATAGAAATATACGGATTCTCAACCCGATTAATTGAGGCTGTATATTTTTGAGGTAAATCTTGATAAAAATTAATGAAAATTAATGAAAATTTATACAATTGAAATATCACTATCAGCGATAAAAACACACCTAATGGCTTAAAATACTGAAAAGATTTGAGTAATATCCAAGAAACTAAAACTGAAATAAATGGAAGCCCAAAACTGGTATATCTAAAATAAAAACCAGTCATTACTCCCGCAGAGTAAGTGGAAATCAAGCTAAACAAAAAAGGTAAAAAGGCAATAAGTCCACAAAAAGCAATTAGTTTTCTTTCGATTAAATTTGATTTTTTATAAACCAAAAAGCAAGCGAAAAGAATAACTATCAAAACCGCCAAAACTGAAATCTTATACCCAAAATCGTTGTAAATATTATTCGTAAAAATAAAAAAATCTGACAAAATTGATATACTTCTTTTAAAAAGTCTATCCCAAGTAGCAACTTCAATAAAACTTTGATATTTGACCGCCAAGGCAGGATTTTTCAGAATATCTTTATAAAAATTAGAAACATCTTTAATATACAACAAAGCATATTGTCCAGGACCTTTTGTCATCCACAATAGAAATGGAATTGCCATTGCTACGTAACAAAATACGAAATTTTTGAGCTTAATGAGATTTCTATCAAATAAAAGCCAAAACAATCCATGTCCAAATAAAACTGTGAATGTCAAGTAATTAGAAAAAATACTTAGGATAATTGAGATTGTGTAGGCAAGATAAGTTTTGTAAGTAACTTTTTCAGAAAGAATAATTTTGAGGAAAAAGTAAGAAGCAAGTGTACTAAAAAAAATACAAGTTGTATAAAAACGAGCTTGCTGACTAAAAATCACAAAGAATGGTTCTGTTGCAAACAGAAAAGAGGCTATAAGGGCGATTATATTAGATTTCAGGAAATTTCTTCCAATCAGAAAAACCAATATCAGCGTTAATAAATTAAAGATTACTGACACACTACGAAGTGAAAAATCAGAATGCCCAAAAAGTTTCCCAAAGATATTCATGGACAATAAATGTACTAAGGCATTACCGCTGGTGTCGCCTCTGGCACTTGCATCAAAAAGCTCATCAATCGTCTTTTCACGCCAAAAATCTTTTGGAGTAAAAGTCTTATCGGATGACATATAAGCCCTTTGTCCACCAATATTTACGTTTCCTACGGCAATTAAGATACCTTGTTTCTCATCTCCGAAAATACCGAAATTCCCAAGATGGTAAAATCTTAACAAGGCAGCAAAAACAAAGATTATAACGAAGGATGCGTAAGTAAATTTATTTGACATTTATGGTGGGTTCTAACCGAAAAGAAAGCGAAAAAAGTTAAAAATGCTTCGCAAAGATAAGTTTTTATCTACAAAAATTGGAACACGATTGTCATTTTTTCGTAATTGTAAACTCTACTCTTCGGTTTAGCTTTCGTCTTTCTTCGGTTGCGTTACTGGCAATTGGGCGTGTTTGTCCCCATCCTTTTGTAGTGATTCTCTCGGCAGGTACGCCTTTGGTAATCAGATAATTTTTAACTTCCTCAATTCTTTCCTCTGATAGTTTTAGGTTCAACTGAAAATCCCCTTGATTGTCAGTATGTCCTTCAAAAAGTATCTCCAAAGTCGGAAAATCAATCATGGCTTGGGCGATTCTATCTAAATCTTTCAAGGCTGGTGCTTGTAACTTTGATTCGCCTTGTTCAAAAGTAAAACTATTAAGAACTCCTTTATTGCCAACTTCCAAAGGCATTAAATAAAAGTCTTTTTTCACCTCTCTGTAAGAAATTTCCTTTGACAAATCAATTGACTCGTTGATGGCTAAATAACCTTTTGCGTAAGGCACAAAGTCATATATTTCTTTCAGAGGAACTACAAAACTAAATGCTCCTGTTTGTGGGTCATAATTTTTAACTTCTGGTTTGAGTTTATCATTTTGAGGAGTCATCGTCAAAACACATTCAACTGGTTTTTTATCAGTTGTACTCAAAACATTTCCAGAAATAATAGCAACAGGCTCTGGTTTGGCTGTTTTTGGGAGTTCTAATTTAAAAATATCTTCTTTTTTTGAAGCGTTTATTGAACATATATAGGCATAGTCACCTGAGGCTGGTAGGGTGAAATATCCATCCCAATTTGGGGTATTAATCGCCTCTCCTAAGTTTTCGGGTTCAGACCACAATCGCCATGTATCGTCTAATCTTTGCGTCTTGAAAATATCATTGTCTCCATAACCAGGCAAGCCCTGAGTTGAAAAGTAAAGCGTTTTCCCATCGGCAGCAATGAAAGGGGTTACATCATGCTCAAAAGTATTTAGTTGTCTTCCCATATTGACGGGTTCAGACCACGCATTTTTATCTTTTTTGAAAGAAACATACAAATCACGCTTACCAGTAGTATTTTTTCGTTGAATAGACATAACCATTACCATACCGTCGGGCGAAATGGCAAACTCAGCGTTGGGGCTTTGGTTATAATAATTTTCTATTTTAACCTCCTCTGGGTACGCCCACCCTTGTCGTGTACGATACGAGCGAGAAATACCAGGAGACAGCTTGCCGTCTTTATTATATTTATTCATTAACAAAATTTCTCGACCATCTGCCGAAACTGAAAAAACAGCATTTTTATCATTATTATTGATTGGATAACCAATATTTTGAGATTTTATCCAATTTCCATCTTTATCTTGAACACTAAACCAAACATCTTGGTCTTTCTGTTTTCCGAACACGCTCATGTAGTTGCGAGTATAAAAAAGCGTTTTTCCATCACTCGAAATCACAGGAGCAAACTCTTGATGCCTTGAATTGACCCCTTTACCAAGATTTACCCTTAATACTTCTTTCGGAGCATCTTTGGCAACTCTAATGACGGATTTTATGGGTTCATTAGTTTCTGAAATACCAATAGCGTCTATCTGATTTGAACCTTTAATTTTTTCAGTATTAAGAATCAATTTTATAGCTATTACCTGATAATCGCTACGGGTGGGCAGAAAAATATTAAACATTCTGCCTCTTTCTTTGGAAGATGAAACAGCATTATTTTGACTTTGATAAATGAGATGATATTTTTTTTCAGTATCTAAGGCTAAAACCTTTTCGATACAACCTTGCCCGAAGTTTTCGGCAATGGCAACTTGATGAAGATAAATGAGGGTGTCGAAGCCAACTGTAATATACTCAGCATTTGGACTGTCGGGTTGTGAAGGCTCCCATGCGGCTGTACTTTCGTTTAGACTCGGCAGGACATTGGGTTTTCCAAGGGCTTGAATAGCTCTATATTCCGTAGTTTGAAACGGGATAACTCGTTCGGAAGAAAATTCTAATACCTTACTTGCCCAATACGTTTTTTGAGAAAATATTGGGTAATAAAAAGCAAGGAAAAAGATTAAAAAGGCGGCGGATTTTTTGAGCATTTTGACCATGATATTAGGTTAATTTCCTTTCAGCAAAAATTATACCGAAATTAATTTTTAATAATCATTACCTCCACCCTACGGTTCATTCTACGTTTCTCTTCTGAGTTATTACTGGCAACGGGGCGAGTTGAGCCATATCCTTGTACTTGAACCCTTTTTATATTAACACCTTTTGAAGATAAATATTTTTGCACTTCTTGCACACGTTCCTTTGATAGTTTAAGGTTCTCGTTCCAATCTCCTTGATTGTCCGTATGTCCTTCTAACATAATTTCCATGGTGGGGTTTTCTTTCATGGCTTTTACGATTCTGTCTAACTCTGGATAAGAAGTGTCAATAATTACCGCTTTACTTTGTTCAAAAAACACACTATTCAATATCATTTTTTGACCCGCTTCGATTGGAAGAAGGTATATATTTCTTTTTACTTCTTTAAAATTTGTTTCTTTCGTAAAATCCAAAGGCTCAGAAACAGCCATGAAGCCCTTTTTTGTGGCAGTGATGCTGTAAGACTGTTTTGTGGGTAACATCATTTTATAGTCCCCTGTGAGTGGGTCATACATTACACAAACTGTATCTTTATTGGATAAATTTTGGACGTTAATATTGGCTGAAATGGGTTTATTGTCCACTTTGTTATAAACTCCACCCGTTACTTGTACAACTGCATCGGGTCTGATGGACTCAGGAACGACTAATTTGAAAATATCTTCCTCTCCTATGGCATTTTCTTGGGATGCGAAATAAGCAAAATCTGTTAAGGCTGAAATCGAAAAATAGCCGTCCCACTCAGGCGTATTTATGATACTGCCTAAATTTTCGGGTTCAGACCAGTTTGTCCAAGTATCGTCTAACCTTCTACTCAGAAAAATATCATTGTTGCCGTAGCCACTTATTCCTTTTGTAGAGAAATATAGTGTTTTGCTATCACTGGCAATGAATGGCGTACTTTCTTCATCGGCAGAATTGATTTGTTTGCCCAAATCCTTGGGTTCTGACCATGTATTATCAGCTTGTAAAAACGAAACATACACATCTTTTCCTCCCTGAGTTTCAGCAAATTGCCCCGTCATTATCAACACCCTTCCATTGGCAGAAAAGCTGTATTCTGCATAGTCGGACTTGTTTTTGAAATTTTTAATCACAAGAGCTTTTGGAAAACTCCAACCAGTGGGTGTTTTGGTGGACATCGAAACTCCCTTTGCCATTGAACCATCTTTTAAATAAACATTGTTCAATAGAATCGTTTTGCCGTCTGGCGAAATAGCACAAATGGCATTATGCTCAGTATTATTGATGGGTTCACCGACAGACTTTGCCAAACCCCATTTGCCATCTTTTTGTATTTCCGAAAACCAAACATCTTGATTCTTAGTCAGTCCCAGATTCTCGGGATGTTTCCAACGAGTATAATAGAGTGATTTTCCGTCGGGGGAAATTACAGGAGCGATTTCACGATATGCTGAGTTGATATTAGTCCCTAAATTTTCCTTAACAATTTCAGTGGGGAGATTTTTAGCCAGATTGATGGTGGCTTTGATTGGTTTTTCAAATTGCGAAATCCCGATGGCATCAATTTGATTCCAGCCTTTGACTCTTGAAGTATTCAAGACAATTTTTATTCCACGAACTTTAAAATTGGTCATTTTGGGCAATATCAAATTAAACATTTTGCCCACTTCCAAGGTAGGTGCATTTTTGTTTTGCCAAAGCGGTTTTATATTATCAAATTCATCAAATGCCTCCACTTTGACAATACAGCCCTGTCCGAAGTTTTCGGCAATGGCTACTTGTCTGATGGTCATCAAAGTATCAAAACCAACTATCAAAAACTCTTCTTGGGTATTGTCTTGGGTTTGGGGTTGCCATGCACATACGCTTGTACCTATCTGAGGGAGCATATTGGGCTTACCTAATGCCTGAACTGCTCTGTTTTCTTTGGTAGTATTAGCATCGGAATATTCAGTAGAAAAAGCTATGACACGGCTTGCCCAAAAGGTTTTTTGAGCAAATGTTTGAAGGGAATTAAGGAATATAAAAATGATTAGGATGACTCTCATGGACAATGTATAATTCAGAAATAATAAGTACTCAGTAAAATTAGTTGGCAGTTGGCAGTCAAAAACTTAAATATTTCATTTTGAGCACTTTATACTTTTAAATACTGCAAACTTTTTACTGCATACTACCTACTAAAAAATAGATATTTCTTCATAAACCTTTACGGGTTCTTTTTCTTTTTTGATTCTTTCAAAAGTTACTTTTCTTGCTTTTTGTTCAAGTTTAAGCCCTTTTTGTACTTGAAGATTATGTTCAAAAAATTCAATAGCTCTGTGAACTTTATTTTTATTGATGGTCAAAAAATAAGGACGACGACCATTTTTTTGTACTAAACGAGCATCTAATTTATAAATTGTACCTTCTGGAAAATCAGAGATTATTTTTAAAGGGCAACCCACCTTCAAATCACAAGGAATTCGCTGTCCGTCAATCGTCTTTAATCTGGGGCGATTGCGTCTTGTATCAAAATATACGGAGGCATAAATGTCCAAGAAGACCTTTTTTTCTAACTCGGGCATTTCAGAAATTAGTGAAAGTTGCATGAAAGAGACAATTGAATTGTTAGGATATGTTAAAATTAAGGAGAAAATACTTAGCTGTCAAGTGATTTGGTATGAATCAACAAAAGCGTGACGGATAATTTATACTTTGTTACACTTACCTCACCCCAGCCCGTCTCCCATTGAGAGGGGAGTTTTACTTTATCGAATGCTCCCCTCTCAACGGGAGAGGGGCTGGGGTGAGGTAAGTAACTAAATTAAATGTATTAGACTCTTGCCTGAAAAACCTGTTCAAAAGCCTCCTCAACTGAATCAACGGGCAACTGACACATTTTATCATAACATACATAAATACTCGTTTTACCCAAGGCAACTTCTCTATTTTCTAATAACGGTAATTGACTTTTCTGAGCTGTTCCTGTCAAGATTTTATTAGGGTAGAATTGAGCATCTATTTGTTTTCTAAAATCCAAAAACTTTTCGCCAACAACAGCAATTTCAACAGTTGGAGATTCCATTTGCGTAGCTAAACACGCCCAATTGGTTAAATAATCAACATTTTTAGTTAAAAGCTCTTTCATTTTGCCCAGCATCAATTTCGACAAATCTTTAAAATCTTCACGATCTAAAATCAACCCCAAAACATAAAGATTTCTTGCCATCATCGAATTAGAACTTGGAATAACATTATCAAAAATTTCTTTTTTACGAACAATTAATTCTTCTGCATTGCTATCTGTAAAGAAAAATAATTGGTCGTCTTCGTCCCAAAAATTTTGATAAACGTAAACGGTTAATTTCTCAGCTAAGTGCAACCAATTTTCATCAAAGGTTGCTTGATACAAATTGGTATATGCTTGAATCACAGCGGCATAGTCTTCCAAAAAGCCTTGAATCTTTGTTTCTCCATTTTTGTAACTATGCTGTAATCTGTTTTCTTCCAAAAATTTATTTTTGATAAAATGTGCATTTTTCAAGGCTAATTCTAAGAACATAGGTTCATCAAAAATTCTGTAAGCATCCACTAAACCATTGAGCATCAGACCGTTCCAAGAACAAAGTGTTTTATCATCTAACCCTGGACGAATTCTTTTTGAACGATATTCCAATAATTTTTGAATATTTTTAGATTGACTCGAATTGAGAATATCGTCTTTTTTCCATAAAATATTTACGCCATGCTCCCAATTACCATGATTTGTAACTTGATAAATTTCACAAAATTGTTCTGATTCATCACCTAAAATTTCATCAATTTCTTTCTTAGTCCAAACATAAAACTTACCTTCAACGCCCTCAGAATCAGCATCTAAGGCAGAATAAAATCCACCCTCTGGACTTAGCATTTCACGATTTAGCCAATCAATTGTTTCATAAACCGTTTCTTTATAAAGTTCGTCTTTTGTGTAAGAATAGGCTTCCGAATATAGACTTACCATTTGCCCATTGTCATAAAGCATTTTCTCAAAATGCGGACAGAACCATTCTCCATCTACTGAATAACGAGCAAAACCTCCACCCAATTGGTCATAAATACCTCCAATAGCCATTTTACTCAGGGTAAATTTCAGATGTTCGAGGGCTTTTTTATCATTACTTTGAAAAGCATATTTCATCAAAAACTGCCAAACAGAAGGCATCGGAAATTTTGGACTTCTTTCAAAACCTCCCCAATCATAATCAAATGTTTGGGATAGTTTTTTGTACATTTTATCTAAATCTTCTTTTGTAAAATCTTGATTATCAAAAACTAACCCATATTTTTCAGAATCTTTAAAAAGCATATTTTCAGTAAATCCTTCGGCTGACTTTTGGAGTTCTTCACGATGATTCACAAAACCATTATTAATGGCTGATAATAATTGTAACCAGTTTTGTTTCGGAAAATATGTACCGCCATAAAACGGTTTACCATCAGGCATCAAAAAAACATTCAGGGGCCAGCCCCCGTGTACGCCCATCGCCTGTACGGCATCCATGTATATCGCATCAATGTCAGGGCGTTCTTCTCTGTCAATCTTAATGTTTACAAAATGTTGATTCATTAACTCAGCCACTTCATCTTTTTCAAAAGATTCATGCTCCATTACGTGACACCAATGGCAAGCCGAGTAGCCAATACTTACTAAAATTGGTTTGTTTTCAGTAGTAGCTTTTAATAAAGCCTCTTCGCCCCATGGAAACCAATCGACAGGATTATTAGCGTGTTGCAAAAGGTAAGGAGATGTCTCTTTCTGTAAACGATTCATGTTGATTTGTTTTGAATATTGATGCAATTTAGCCTCTGGAAAGAAATTACTCGAACAAAAAAATAAATACTTTTCGTGCTTTCCAAAGATTCCTTTCCAGAAAATACCAGAAATTTTGTAATTTTACATGATGAATACTAAATTCAACTTAAAGTACATACGGCAAATATTAGGCATTTTCATACTCTTTATGGGAAGCCCTTTAATATTCTTTTTTAAGGAAACACTTGGGTTTGGAGGAAGTTCGACTTTTACTGTAATCAGTTTTTTTGTTGGTTTTGCTTTAATGATTTCTCCAGGCGAACTATTCAGAAAATTCTATAAACCTAATTTCCCTCTTTTTCGTCTTGCATTAATCTATCTAACCATCGCTTTAATAAATTTCTTTTTTGTCAATCCTGATTATAATTTTAGCTCAAATAGAAACGGTTTTATTAGAGATTTGGCAGGATTTATATTTACGGGCACTTTTTTCTTTTTACTATTGGGAGTTTCCAATAACATCAAGGAATATTTTATACCAATCATTGTAGCACTTACTTTTTTGGGAAGTGTGTGTTTGATTTACTCAATGATTTCAAATCCGTTATTTATTATTGGGCAGCGTGCAACGGTAGTCTTTGGAGATGGTACAACCGAGGACAGCGGAAACCCACACGTGTACGCTCGAAATGCCTTCGGAGGGATTATATCATCATTTTTATTACTAAAAAACAAACATTTATTTTGGAAATTTTTATCAATTGCCAATTTAATACTTTCATCAATTGTTTTAGTTTTTTCTCAGGTACGTTCAATATTACTTGCCCTCGCCATTATAATAATGATTTTTACTTATTACAATTTTTCATTGGGAGGAGTTTTCAAAAGTATTAAGCGTTTTTTCACACCCAAAACCATCTTAATTTCTTTGGTTGTTCTGATTGCTTTTATTTATTTTATTAGTACCCAAGGTTTTGTGGTAAATACAATAAATATGTACTACGATGCCTCAGTTTCATCATTTATGAGAGCCATTACAACGGTTTTAGGTAAAAATGATGCAGAAAATATTGATTATTCTGCCGTCGGTAGAATAAATAACTTTGCCAAATTCACTAATACACTCTCCGAACATCCATGGAGTATTTTTTTAGGAAATGGATATAAGTTTAATTATTTAGACATTCCCCTTTTAGAAACGCTAATTGATTGTGGTATTCTTGCCTTTATCTGTTATGGATTAATGAATTTTTATATGTTTATGGAATCACTAAGAGCTATAAAACAAAATAACAATCCGTTTGCCATTTTTTTGGGCTACTTTTTCATAACTTACTTAGTTGGATTATTCACTGGTGGAGAACCTTACGGAACTCAGTATTGGTTTATTTACTGCGTAATGATTCGTTTCTTGGGGATTAAATACCTCAATACAACTCAAAAAATTAACATAAATTCCCCTGAACTTATTGCATAAATGAAAGTACTAATTGTTCATAATATTCTTTGGACTCATTATAAAGCACTCATATTCAATCAATTACAATTAATTGCTAATACCCAAAAGGACGATTCTCTGTTGGTTGTCCAGATAGCTTCTGTCGAACGAAGCAGAAAAAGTTTAGGTAAAATAGACCTCTCTCAACATCAATACAATTACACGCTTTTACATGATGGATTAATTGAAGATATTGGTTTTGTGAGTCGTGCCAAAGGATTGCTCCGAGAAGTGATAAAGTTTAAACCAAATGTGGTAAATCTAACGGGTTACTATGATCCTGCTACTTGGCTGGTACTGATTTATTGTAAAATTAAAGGAATAAAAACGATACTTTCTAACGAATCAACCTCGGGTGACCACAAACGTAATAAAATTTTAGAATCAATAAAAAGTTTTATCATCACAAAGTATGATGGTTACTTTAACTTTGGGACTCGTTCAAAAAATTATCTGATAGGTTTAGGAGGAGACCCTAAAAAAATGCTTGTAAATCGTAATTGTGTTGATAATTTCAATATTAATAGAATTTATGAACTTACAATCCCACTGAAACACTCCATCAAGAAGTCACTAAAACTACCTGAAAAAAATTTCATCTTTGTTGGTCGGTTAATTGACGACAAAAATCTTTTACGAATGCTTGAAGCATTTATGATTGCTCAGAGAAAAATAAACAGCGATTGGGGAATTATAATACTTGGTGATGGTGAACAAAAAGAGGAATTAACAGACTATATTTCAAATCACAAGATTTCAAATATCAGTTTTCACGAAGGGGTTGCATGGGATAAAGTTCCCTATTATTTAGCCTTGGGCGAAGTTTTAGTTCTACCAAGTTACTCAGAAACATGGGGCTTAGTCGTAAATGAAGCAATGGCTTGTGGATTGCCTGTAATGGTTTCTGAGAACTGTGGATGTGCAGAAGATTTAGTTCAAGATGGTAAAAATGGTTTTACATTTTCCCCTTATGATGTTGAAAAAATGACCGAAATATTCTTAAAATTCATGTCAAATGAGGTAGATTTAGCCAAAATGGGAGGTATTTCTAAGGAAATTATCAAAAATTATTCCTTGGAAAATGTTGCCGAAGAAATGTATGATAGCTTCCTTAAAATAACAAATTGTAAGTAAAAGTGTGAATATAAAAAACCAAATGCTCAACCCACAAAAGATAAATTCAATTCAATTTTTAAGAGGACTCGCTGCACTTATTGTTGTTATTTATCACACATCTGATTACATTAAGATAAATTACACTCAACAGGTATTCTTGGGAGATTTCTTTAGTTTTGGTTTTGCAGGGGTAGATTTATTTTTTGTTATAAGTGGTTTTATCATACTTTTTACAAGCAAGAAATACATCAATAATCCCACATCAATTGGAGAGTATCTAAAAAAACGCTTTGTTAGGATATACCCCATTTATTGGATTGTTTTAATTACTTTACTTGCCTCAACAAATATTATTACGTTTTTATTGGATAAAAATATCTTCAAAACCGAACTACCTACTAAGCTATCTACCTACCTAAATACGTTTTTTTTACTCCCAAATCATTTGGCCATCAATGCCGCAAGCTGGACGCTCAGTTTTGAATTGTATTTTTATCTAATCTTTGGACTTATTATACTCTCGAAAAATCTGAAATTTATTCCAATAATTATTTTATTAATTTCTCTTTATAATTCAGTGATTCTTATTCCAAATGATGGATTCATTAAAATAAATTATTTTTTCTTTTTCTTTAGTGGTTATAATTTTGAATTTATGTTTGGAGTACTTATTTGTTATCATTACGAACAAATTAAATTTTCCAAAATTATTTCTGGAATACTTATCTTGGTTTCAGTTATAATAATTTCACAATTAGGTCATCAAGTAGGAATTTTTGACATCAATAAAAGAGTATTAATCTTTGGACTTCCCTCCGCTGTAATTTTGATTTCGATATTGAATTTAGAGAAAAATCACAGAATGACTTTTTTGAATTTTTTTGTTTTATTGGGAGACTCTTCTTATGTCTTGTATCTAATACATTTCCCAGCCATGCTATTACTTAACAAAATACCTTCATTATTGGGAAATTCTCTCAGTTTTGTCAATGAAACATTTTATAGTTTCTTTATCATATTCTTAATAGTTTTGACCAGCATTTACCTTCATAAATGGATTGAAAAACCACTCAACAACTATATTTTAAAATGAAGATATTAAACATTAGTGGATATACTTGGGATTTTGGTGGTCCACCAAAAATTATTTACGACCATGCCGAAGTTCAAATAAAATTAGGTGCTGAAGTAACAATCCTCACAGCTATCTCAAAAGGACAAACATTGTACTCCATTCCAGAAGGAGCAAAAGTGATTACATTTAAACGACACTGGTTTGCCAAGTTTTGGGCTGAGTTTTCACCTGAAATATATCACTGGATGAAAGAAAATGGAAATAATTATGACATAATTCACATACATGGGCTTTGGAACTTTGCGAGTATTACACCTTATTTAACAGGAGTAAAAAGTGCAAAGTGCATTACAATTCATGGAATGTTAGATAAATGGTCCATTAAACACGGCTATTTAAAGAAAAAAATATTTAGCCTATTTTTTCAAAAAAGTATTTTAAAAAATACCGACTTAATTCAAGTAAATAATACCGACGAAGAGGAAGATGTTTTTAAATTTCTTGGTTTTAAACACCCAAATCTAAAAATTATTCCAAATGGAATGAACATAAATAATTTTTCCAAAATACCAGAAAAAGGGAATTTTAGGAAAAAGTTTTTAATACCTGACAAGACAAAAATTATACTATTCCTAAGTAGAATTAATATAAAAAAAGGGTTAGACTTACTGCTACCAGCTTTTAAGGATATTATCAAACAACATCCTGATTGTCAGTTAGTTATTGCAGGTTCAGATGATGGATATTTGGAAGAAACAAAAGAATTTATCTCAAAAAACCAATTAAAAAGTTATATCAAAATAGTCGGAATGCTCACGGGTGAAGATAAAATGTCAGCCTTTGCAGATGCTGATATTTTTGTTTTGCCCTCATATTCGGAAGGGTTTTCAATAGCAACATTAGAAGCACTCATTATGGGTGTACCTTCATTGTTGTCTGACAGAGTAGGATTTGGGGAATCTATCAAAACGCATAATGCTGCTCATATCGTAGAATTGTCGGTTGATAGCATCAAAAAAGGATTAGAAAAAATGCTTACCGATGAGGAGTATTGCACAACGATTGCAAAAAATGGGGTCGCTTTGGTCAAAAATAAATATGATATTGAATTAGTTGGTAAACAATTATTTACAGAATTTGAAAAAGTAAAAAATGAAAGTAGCTATCAAAAATAGCTTTAAAACAAACTTGGTAAAGATTAAGAAAAATGAAAGTAGAAACCGATTTATCAAAATTTAATAATGATTGGTATAATCCAGGCAGTCGAACAAAAATCATTACTTGGTTTTTATGCAATTCTATTTTTATTAATAACTACTTACCAATTCCTGTAAGCCTAAAAGTGATTGTTTTGAGAGCTTTTGGAGCTAAAATTGGTCAAAATGTAATGATAAAACCAAAAGTAAACATTAAATATCCCTGGTTTTTGGAAATTGGTAATAATGTATGGATAGGAGAATTAGTGTGGATTGATAATTTCGTAAAAGTAGTAGTTGAAGATAATGCCTGTATTTCGCAGGGGGCAATGTTGTTGACAGGAAACCACGACTACAAAAAACATACTTTTGATTTAATTCCCAAAGAAATCCATTTAGAAAAAGGCGTTTGGATTGGTGCAAAATCCATTGTTTGTGGGGGAGTGAAGTGTATGAGTCACGCTGTTTTGAGTGTTAATTCTGTTGCTACCAAAAATCTTGAACCCTATAAAATTTATCAGGGAAATCCCGCTTGCTCAATTAGAGACCGAATTATCGAATAAAAATTTGATTATTGTGATTTATTTGTGAAATTTAAACAATGAACGGGTTTTTATCTGCAATAATATACCATAAAATATTAATCAATGAATATTTTTTTTGAATCTTTATACAATGATAGACTCTTTCAAATCATTGTTTCTGCCTTAATCGGGTGTGCATCTTCAATAACGGCGATTCCCGTTATTATCAAAATATCTCAGTTAAAAAACCTAATGGCAGACCCTGGCGAAAGGAGTTCTCATATCAAAAAAACCCCGACTCTGGGAGGTATAGCTATTTTTGCATCAACTTTAATCAGTTATTTTATTTGGGAGAATCCCGACGAAGGACAATTGATTCACCTTTCAATTTCGGCTATTGTTATCCTTTTCTTTTTGGGTGTTAAAGATGATATTTTGATACTCTCTCCTAAAAAGAAAATGTTTGTCCAAATTGCTGCTGCAGGATTAGTTGTGGTTTTGGCTGACTTGAGAATTGAGAATTTCTTTGGCATATTTGGTATCAATGAAATTCCTTACATCCTTAGCTTACCACTTACCGTTTTTGTATTTATTGCTCTTATTAATGCCATTAACTTGATTGACGGCATTGACGGTCTCGCAGGGGGAATAGGCATGATAGCGGGCGGAATGTTTGGGCTTTGGTTCTATTTGAATGGTTATTTTGCTCTTGCTTGTTTAGCATCTTCAATGTCTGGGTCGCTGATAGGTTTTTTGAAATTTAATTATTCAAAAACCTCCAAAATATTTATGGGAGATACTGGTTCATTGATTGTTGGTTTTTTGCTTTCAATGTTTGCTTTAAAATATATACAACTCAACATCGAATATCGTTTTAATCCAAATGCTTCTTTTTCTGCTCCAATTCTTGCGATAGTTGTCTTGATTGTACCAATCTTTGATACGCTACGTGTTTTTATTATTAGGCTTAAAAATAAAAAATCCCCTTTTGTAGGAGATAGAAATCATTTACACCACATTTTAATTGATAGTGGTTTATCTCATTTTCAAGCATCAGTTATTTTGTGGACATTTACCTTAATTTCAACGATTCTCTTTATTACCATCAGCAAGGACACCGATAATACAACATCGTTATATATTCTCATTGGATTGTTTGCATTGTATATGTGGGTAGCTCACATTATAAAGCATAACAATATAAAATCATCAGGTGAATTGGTCAATCAAGATTCCATCGCAAAAGATATAAAAAAACATCCTGAATTATCAACAACATAAAAAAGGAGAGGTTTTAGCCTCTCCTTTTTTATTAATTTTTTCCTAATTTTTTACCACTTTCTCTTAATTTCTGTTCAATTCTTTCTAAGACTTTCTCACTATTTCTGAGTTTTTCTGATACTACTGAATTTCCAGAACCTTGCTGGTTTTGTAAATCATTCTTAATTCCAATCCATTTTTCTTTTTGTTGAAGCAGAGCATTATAGTTTTGTTCTTCTTTTCCTAAATCAACATTTGAATTTGATGATGATTCTAAACTTGAAGTTTCTAAATCACTATCCTTTTTTGATGAACGCTTACTTGATGTATTAGAAGAACTACTTTGTTTTGAACCTGATTTTTGGCTTTTCTCATTATCAAAATTTGCACTTTGAGCTTTCTTTTCTATTTTTTCAACTTTTTCTGTTTTTTCAAAATCGTCTTTAAACTCTTTTGAAACGGCTTCTTTTTCCTCCTCAGCAAACTCCTTGGTTATGGTATCATTTGCCTTCGCTAATTCTATTTCATTCGTATCTTTCTTTAAAAAATCTTCTCTTAATGTATCCTCAAAAGCCTGATTACCTTTATTAAAAGAAAATAAATTTTTGTAATCAAACTTATTATTCTTAATCAACCAAGCTGCTCCTCCACCCAAAAGTAATAATAACAGAGGTAAAACAACCCACAGGGGATTAAATGTGGACTTAGTAACTACTTTGGGTTTACTTTCTACAATTGGTGTTGGAGTAATTACTTTTTGATGATTAATCACCTCCATCACTACAATATTATGGGGATTGTCAGTAATAGTGTTACTTGTGTTTGAAATTTTCAACAAATTTTGACAGGCATTTTCAGAACCATTACTATCTCTAAGGATTTCATCAATTTCGTTATCTGAAAGATTTTGTCGTAATGAATCACTACAAATCAGTAATTTATCACCTTCGTCTAAATTAAAACTAATTATTTCTAACTTTGAGGGTCGAGCGAGGAACTGTAATTTTTGACCTTTCCGACTCAAATAACAATGCGTATCACTAATCCAATTCATCAAAGAAGTATCACCCAATTCCCAAGAAACTTGAAGTTCATTGTCGGGATTTGATTCTTTGGCGATTTTAGTGCCAAATTGATAAATCTGTAAGATGGAATCACGCAGTGCTCGATAAGTTGCCTCTGAATCTTCTTGATTAAGGGCATTTTCCAGTGAAGTTGTATCCATTGTAAGGAAAACTGTTTATGCCCAGACAGGCGGCTCTGGGTGTGTTTATGTTCTACCTAATTGATTTACAAATAATATGCCGAAAAAAAATATACCTTCTATTATCCCAAATTTACGTGATTTTTTTATAGACTTTGTATGTTTCCTCCGAAAATTTATCCCACGAAAACTTACTTGATTGCATAAAACCTTCATATCTCATTTCATTTCTAAGTTGTTCATTTTTAACAACTTCCATTATGGTTTGACAGATTTCATCTTCGTTATTAATATCGACTAACAACCCTCCAGACCCCACAACTTCGGGCATCGATGAGGTATTTGAAGATATAACTGTCGTACCACATTGCATGGCTTCGAGTAATGGTAATCCAAAACCCTCGTACATAGACAAATATACAAAACCTGTCGCCCCTGTGTACAAGGCAGCCAAATCTTCATCAGGAACATATCCTGTGAAAATTATCCGCTTGCATAAGTCAGGGGATATTTTCAAATCTTTTAACGTTACCTCAAAATCCCATCCTTTTGTACCAACTAAGGCTAATTTCAAGCCCTCGTTTTTTTCTTGCATTGCGATTTTTGCAAAACATTGAATCAATTTAATAAGATTTTTGCGGGGTTCTAAGGTAGCCACACTCAGCAAATAAGGGGATGTTAAACCATATTTTACAATCGTTTTAACTAACTTTTCAATATTATAAACTGGATAAAAAAGTTTCTTTGAAGCTGCCAGAGGCACAACCGATATTTGTTCTTCGGGATGTTTTGTAATTTCGATTAAATCGTTTTTAGTCGATTGTGAAATACAAATTATGTGTGTATCGGGGGTGAGTGAGGCAACAATTTGGTGTACATCACTATTTTGATTATTCTGAAAAAAATGAGGAAATTTTATGGGAATTAAATCGTGGATTGTAATAACTTTTTTAATGTTTTTTTGACTCTTAATTTGCTCTGGAATAGAATGATAAGGTGAATGATAGATTTGAGTATCTGAAAGTAAATCATATCTAAGCTGTAAACTATTTTTATCAAATTGTGTAAATAATTTACGTAAACCCTTCTGAATAAATGAGTTATGTTCAAATTTTAACAATAATTGATTTTGCTTTTTTTTAGAAATAATCTCAGAAGCTTCATTAACGTATAGAAAATCAAGGTTACTTAAATATTTTTTTGAATACCCAACGGAAGCTAATAGGTCAAGATTTTCAGCAAATAAAACCTCTAAATCTGGCTTTAAATTTGGCATTAGTTGGGCTAAATTTTCAACTACCCTAAATATGCCAGTCCGAGATTTTTGATGATAAAATCCTTGCCCTAATAACGAAATATCAATGATTGTTTTCATAAATGTAATACTGTAGCTCGAAGTGGCACTTCGAGAATGAACCTATATTACTCGAAGTGCCACTTCGAGCTACAGTATTTGAGCCTTCTTAAAGAAATTCAAGCTAAGTTCTACTATAAATTGTAGAAAAAATCTCTTTCCAAACAATATCATAAGCCAAAGAAGAACATGGTTCTCCATTTGCCACAATAAATTTAGCATTTTCACCACTTTGATACGCTCCTGAGTAGGGCATATAGGTATTGAAGTTACCTAATTTTCCAAAAAGTAAAATTCCAAATGTTCCAACGGCATTGGCAAAATGGGCAGGTCCACTATCAATTCCAATAAAAAAACTGGCTCTTTTGATTATTTCAGCGGTTTCGAGTAGAGAGTATTTTCCACAAAAATTATGATATTTTTCGTTCAAGATATTCAAGGTACTTTTGAGTCCGATTTCAATAATTTCAAAATCAAATTGATTACTCAAATCCTTTACCAAACGCTCCCAGTGGATAATTTGCCAATCTTTGGGAGCAAAATTTGAATGACAATGTAGTACTATGTATTTTTTGGGTAATTTAATTACATTCACTTTCTCAACAACGCTCAAAGGAATATAAATTTGAGGACTTTCATCCAAAACTGGCAGATTACCCATTTTAGCAAAAGATGCTAAAATATTTCCAAAATCAAAATAGTTTTCAATCAAAATACCCTTTTCATCTGCTGTACTATTTTGGAGATATTCCCTTGTAAAATTATACCATCTTAAATTGGAAGGATGACAGTTATGAAAAGAATCAAAAGCGTTTTTTTTAATTAATTGTATTGAAAAGTAAACACTAAACTCCTCTAAAATAAAATCTATGTTTGGATTAAACTCCAATAATTCACGATAAGATTTCTTTATAATCCAGTAGATTTTAGCATTAGGGTATTTGCTTTTCAATGCTCGTGATAGAGGTTCACAAGCTACTATATCCCCAAAATGTTCTGCCAATAAAATACCGATTAATTTGGTTTTGGGGTGAAATACTTTATATACAATCAAACTCAGATTTACCCAAAACCAAAAAAAATAAGAAGATAATATATTAGAGATTTTATGATAACGAAAAATCCAAATTTCAACAATACGAGATAATTTCATATATTTTTATGCAATACTTTTTTCTAAAATTTCAACAAATGTTTGATAAGCCAATTCTTGATGATGTCTTGCTAATACTTTCTTTCTTCCCAAACCTCCCATTTGGTTGATTAGCAAGGGGTTATCTTTCAATACTATGATTTTCTGGACAACTTTTTCTACATCTAAATAATCAATCACAGCTCCACAATCTTCCTCCACAAAGTCTTTTGCACCGCCAGATTTATCGAAACAAATAATGGACTTTTCTAACATCGCCGCCTCCAAAACCACTAATGGATAAGGGTCTTCACGAGATGAAACGAAGAAAATATCGAACGCAGCCATATAATCAAGTGGATTATCCACCGAAGTCTGAAAAAACATTTTTGATAATCCCAATCTCATTTTATCAATATTAAATAATTTAAAATCCAGCTCTGATTCCTGTCCACCCACCCACAAAAAATAAATATCCTCAATTCCCTTCAATTTATTAGCGACTTGGAGAAAAATATCAACGCCTTTACGTAAGTCCACTGTCCCCATCCCTCCTATCAAAAAGGCATTTTCTGGAATATTGAACTGCTTTTTTATTTGTTTTATTTTAGAAATATCCTTCTGATAACTCAAAGCATTTTCGGGCAATAAGGATGGTAAAACATCTATGTTTTTGGAAGTTCCAACATGATTTTCAATTAAATTTTGCTTAACCGCTTCACCGCAAGCTATAAATGAAGAACTGTATCGAATAACGTTCTGAAATAAGTCGGGTGAAGTATATTGTTGAATACCCATTTCGAGTTCGTGTACGTACGTAACAATGGGGCATACTAATAAATTTAAGGTTGGTAAAATATCTCCATTGGTAATGGTATTTGAGACAATTAAATCAAACTTTTCTTTACGTAAATGCTCTAAAAGCAGCTTTTGGGAGCTTTCTGGGTTTTTAATTTTTTTGATAATTTTGGCAGAAAATGTGGATTTATCTTGAAATTGAGGTTTATTCCAAAAATAGGTTTGAGCGACTTCTTTAAATTCATTTTCAATAATCCCTCCGTGTTTTAGTAAAATTGAAAACGTAAATCGCTTATCTTCCTTCAATAATTTCAAAAATCTGAGTAACAAAATTTGAGCCCCTGCCCTATTGGCATCATGACTGACGAAAAGGATGTGCTTCATTCCTAAATTGCTTGAAGGTAAGTTTGATATTGAACTCAAAAAGCCAAAATTACAAATTTGAAGCATGAAATTAAATTTTTAGTCAATAAAAAGCCTTAATTAAGCAGTTTGTCAGTAATTTAGCAGACGAATTTATTTCGCATAAAAAAACTGTATCAAATGAATATACACGAGTACCAAGGAAAAGACATCCTTAAAAGTTATGGTGTCAGAATCCAAGAAGGCATTGTTGTGGATACGCCTGCATTGGCAGTTGAAGCTGCCCGTGAATTGACCGCCCGCACAGGGACAGGCTGGCACGTAATCAAAGCTCAGATTCACGCTGGGGGACGTGGAAAAGGTGGAGGAGTTAAATTGGCTAAGAATTTAGACGAAGTACGTACAAAGTCTGAGGAAATCTTAGGAATGCAATTAATCACGCACCAAACCGGTCCAGAAGGTAAAAAAGTGAATAAAGTTTTGATTGCTGAGGACGTTTATTATCCTGGGGTTTCAGAAGTTAAAGAATTTTACGTTTCTATTTTGTTAGACCGTGCCAAAGGTTGTAATGTCATCATGGCATCTACCGAAGGCGGAATGGACATTGAAGAAGTTGCTGAACATACTCCCGAAAAAATCTTTAAAGAGTGGATTGACCCAAGAGTAGGTTTACAGGCGTTTCAGGCTCGTAAAGTAGCTTTTGCTTTGGGACTTTCGGGTGATGCTTTCAAAGAAATGGTGAAGTTTATCAATGCTTTGTACAAGGCTTATGTAGAAACGGATTCGTCAATGTTTGAGATTAATCCAGTTTTGAAGACTTCTGATAATAAAATTTTAGCGGTTGATGCCAAAGTGAACTTAGATGATAACGCATTATATCGTCACCCAGATTTTATTCCTTTACGTGATGTTACGGAAGAAGACCCATTGGAGGTTGAAGCATCTGCCAATGACCTAAACTATGTAAAACTTGACGGAAACGTGGGTTGTATGGTGAATGGTGCTGGTTTGGCAATGGCTACGATGGACATCATCAAATTGTCAGGTGGTGAACCCGCTAACTTCCTTGATGTTGGGGGTGGAGCAAATGCCAAGACGGTTGAAGCTGGTTTCAGAATTATCTTGAAAGACCCTAACGTGAAGGCAATTCTTATCAATATTTTTGGTGGAATTGTACGTTGTGACCGTGTAGCCACGGGTGTGGTTGAGGCTTACAAAGCTATCGGAAATATTCCTGTGCCTATCATAGTACGTTTACAAGGAACAAACGCTGCCGAAGGTGCAAAGATCATTGACGAATCTGGCTTGAAGGTATATTCAGCCGTGTTGTTGAAAGATGCTGCGACTAAGGTTGAGGAGGTTTTGGCTGGGATGTAGTTTTTTTAGAATTTAGAGTAAAAAGTTTAGAGTATAAAGAAAGGGTGAAGGATTTAGGTTCTTTGCCCTTTTTTGTTTTTTGAGATTTTGAATTAAAAACAGTTTGATAAAAAAGCAATATAAAAGTGATGAGCGTTTACAATCAAACCAAAATCTTTTCTTAACATTGTAGCATGATTAAATAAAAAAGAAATCAAACATATTATTAGCGTTTAGCTTAAAGTTCCTGCTCGTAGAAAATCTGGTAAATTTTCTTTAAAATTTTGTGAAACAGGTGCAATTGCGATACGCTCACGTGATGCGTGGGCGTTGCTTTGCATTGTTTTCACAGGTTTACCAGAGCCTCTACGGACAATCAAGTAACGACACGCTTTTTCTATGTAAAACAATTCGAACCAAATTAACAAAACCGTCATGAAAAAAATCTACTTGACCGCCAGCCTATTGGTGTTTACTATTCTCACTTTTGCTCAAAAAGTACCCAAGGATTCTTTGGAACAAAGTTTTTCAGCATTAACCCAAGGTGATATCCAAAAACTTCTCCCTCAAATTACTCCTAAATCTCCCAATGTTGCGGGTCTGGAACGGCACGGTGATTATCCCGTCAGTATGTATTCGGGCTTGGTGTCGATTGATATTCCTTTGTATGAAATCAAAGTAGGAAATTTGGTTATTCCTATCAAACTATCCTATCACGCCAGCGGGAACAAAGTCAATGATAATGCCTCTTGGGTGGGATTAGGATGGAGTTTGATGGGTGATTATACACTCTCACGCAATGTGCGAGGTCGTGCAGATGAAACCGATTTTAGCAACAATAACAGCCTTTTACAAAATAATCTTCCCACTCTTTCTCAATTTACCTCTTGTTTGACCACGCAACTCAAATCAGATTTTAACCAGTATATCAATTTTAGTAAAGATATCGAACGAGATATTTTTACCTACCATACGCCCAATAAAAGCAATTCTTTCTTCCTCACGCCAAATCAGGGTACTATTTGGCAAGAATCCGATAAAAGTATTTTTTCTTACACAGGAGTCTTACAAAATCCAACTTTAATTGATGAAAGTGGGACGAAGTATGTCTATGGAAAACCAGAAACTACCTTATCCTCACTCACGGGTGCGGGAGCTTTTAGTGCAAGGCATTTAACCCAAATCCAAGGTGTGAAAGCGACAGACAAAATTCAGTTTTCGTATCAGTCTAATGGTACACTTACTTTTACGGGTGAACTTACAGACTCAGAAGTCTATAACACTGACATTACAGGTTCTTCGGCGAGTACAATCTCAGGCGGGTATCAAGGTTTTTTTACTTCAACCGATTCTCCTGGGGTTTCCTCTGAATTGTTGAAAGAAATCATTTTTCCAATGGGTAAGGTAGTCTTCGTGCCGAGTACCGCTAATCGTTTAGATAATTTGGGGAAATCATTAGAAAGTATTGAAATCTATGGCTACAATGTTAGCACAAATCTGTACGTATTAATCAAAAAATATACGCTTGATTACGTCTATAAACAGCGTTCAGGCTCATACACGGGCGATGTGGTGATGTTTTTGGATAAAGTAAACTTATTAACAAACGATGATACAGTCTTGGGTTCGTACAGTCTTTCTTACAATAATAGTCAATCACTTCCATCTGCTATTTCAAGGGCAAAAGATTTTTGGGGATATGCTAATGGACAAACCAATAATACAACTTTAATTCCTGCCTTCTCCTTTACAACCCCTGTCTATGTCCCTTCACAACAAACCTTCAGTGTAGGGGGTGGAAATAGAGATGTAAATGCCCTTACTTCTCAGGCTTGGATGTTACAAAGAATCACTTTCCCCACGGGAGGTTATACCAATTTTACCTACGAAAACCATCAATATCAAGACGGTAACGTACAAAAACTGGCGGGTGGTTTACGAATTAAACAAATCGTTAGTAATGATAATGCTGGAAATACTACTACCAAAACGTATAAATACGGTGCGGGAGAATCGGGCAACGGGATTATAAGAAGTTTAGCGTACCAAAATTATTCTACTGTACAACAAATAAAAAATCCCTCCATTGACGGGAAAAGCCCAGAATATTTTTTTTCAGTCCGCACATTTTCATCAGCCCTCACTCGTGCAATCAATACTAATGAAGGTAGCCCCGTAACTTATCCCGTCGTAACCGAATATGAAGACGATGGAACAGGGTCAAACGGAATGCCGTCCAACGGAAAAACGATTTATACTTTCAAAGATGATGCTTCCGATGATTTACTCACGATTCCTTCCAACGGGAAATCTGCCCAAAGAAATCGTTTCTGGAATCGTGGACAGCTACTTTCAAAAGTAACTTACGGAGCAGATGGGAAGAAAAAATATGAACAAACTAACGCTTATTCGACGATAGAAACAGGTTTTTCGCCTGTGCTTGGCTATTTAATCGGTCAATCAGAAATTCGTCAAAACGGTACATCCCCAAATTCATCGGGTTGCTATATTGACGATGATAGTTTCGACCCCATTCTGCCCATCACTTGGAATTATGGTCTGGTCAAACAGACCTCTTCCACCGAGAAATATTTTGATAATCAGGATGTTAGCAAGTTTACGACTAAGAAAATGGAAACGACTTTCAGCCCGATTCATTATCAACCTACCGAAATAAAAGAGTACGTTTCTAACAATATTATGTTGGGTAAACTCCTCTGGTATCCCCAAGATTTTATGACCGTTCCCTCCACCGCCACCGTTACGGATGAGGTGAAAGCCCTACGGAGTATGCAACAACGCAATATGCTCAACACAGTTATCGAAGAAATTGACTATCGGAAAGATTTGTTGGCTCCTCCGCCCCCAGTAGCTCCAACCTTAATCGTTACGGGTGGAAAATTTATGACTTTTGATGTCATTGCATCGGCTGGCGTGGAAAAAGCTATCGTCCCCAAAACGGTTTCTTTGACGGAGTGCATTTTTAATACTTTTCTAAACGCCAATAATACCATCAATTTTACGCCCGCTGCGAGTTTGTTCAATCCTGCTACTAACACCAGCACGATTCCTAAGAATATCAACCATAAAACACGTATTTATTTTGATACGTACGATGCCAACGGAAATCTGACAACTTTCCACCAAAGCGATGGAGCAACCACCAAATATGTCTATTCAACGGCTACGAATGATGGACTGTCATTTGTATATCCGATTAGTGAAATCCAAAATTATGTATCGCCTAATCCACTGGGATTGAAGGCTTTAACGAGCAATTTCTCTTTTATGAACCCTCTTTTGGGAATGTCTGACATGACCGACCAAAGCGGGCTGAAAACCTATTTTGAATACGATACTTTTGGTCGCTTGTTCCAAATAAAAGACCATAACGGTAAGATTGTAAAGAAGTATCAGTATCAGTATTAGGGGATTAGGGAATTAGGGATTAGGGAGTTTAGGATTAGAAATATAATGTGTTTGCTAAACCCTAAATCCCCCAAATCCCATAACCCCCAAATCCCTGTATAATTTTAAATTTTGGAAAACATGAAATTCAACATATATATTTTACGATTATTCATCATCATTTTTACGTTTTGTTATGCCACAACACAAACGATTCATGCCCAAATTTCGGGCATTGGGGCAAAAAGCTACGTCTTGGAACAAACGCCCCGTGAAGCTATGACAACCTTGAGTAACTCAACGGCTTACACCTCCGTCCAGAGTACGGTGAGATACGTTGACGGACTCGGGCGACCTCTCCAAACGGTCATCGTCAGGGGTTCGGGAGATGGCACAAAAGATGTCCTCAGTACGACTGCCGTGTATGATGATTTTGGCAGAAATTTCAAGAATTTTTTACCCATTCCTAACAGCAGTGTTGGAGGAGCGTATTTAGCCAATCCACAAACGTTGGGGAGTGCTTTCTACGCAGATACACACCCCTACACGGAGGTCAGTACTTTCGATAATTCACCGCTCAATCGCCCCACTGAGAGTTTTGGGGCGGGGCAAAATTGGCGAACGGTTGGCAATACCAAGCCCGTAAACCGTCAGTATAATATTCCTGCACCCAATACGGTCATTTACTTTCAGGCGGGATTGATTGGGGTTAGTGGGGGCAGTACGACCTTGCAGTATTACGGAGCGAATGATTTGACCATGACGACCTCCATAAGCGAAAGAGGTAAGAAAATTATTGAATACCGTGACTTACAAGACCGTGTAATCAGAAAGGATGTAGAAGTGAGTGCCGATACCACCATTACGACTCATTATGTCTATGATATTTTTGAAAGATTGGCTTACGTAATACCGCCCGAAGCCTATAAGTTATTCAGTAACAGCCGATTAAGTATTTCGGAAACTGATACTGAATTTAAGGAATTAATATACAGTTACCGATACGACGAACGGGGACGTAATATCCGTAAGCATATCCCAGGAGCAGGTTGGACGGAAATTTGTTACGACAAACTTGACCGCCCCGTGATGTCGCAAGACCAGCAAGAAGCCTCTAAAAACCCCAAGCAGTGGCAATTTTTGCAGTATGATGCCTTTGGGCGGACGGTACTCAGCGGAATTACGGACTCCTACAATAGCTCTGACCGTGATGCTTTGCAAACGGCTTTTAATGGCATTACTACGCCTTATGAACGCAGAACGACAACGGGGTTATTGTACAGCAATACGAGTTATCCGAGTAGCGTTGTCACGACGGATGCACAAGTGATGAAGGTAAATTATTTTGATGATTATGGAACGGATTGGATTCCGACGGGTTTAGATTTTCTGACTGCCACAGGAGGCGATGCACCGTTTAGCCAAACCCAAATGAACGGAATGTTGTTGGGTTACAAAGAGCGAAATTTGGAAACCAATGTCCTCTACACCAGCACGATGTACTACGATGACCGTAAGCGAATGGTGAACAGTAATTCAGAAAATCACGTAGGCGGAAAAGACCGAATAAACATCAATTACAGCTTTACGGGGGAGATTTTGAAAGCAAGAAAGATTCACGATAAAGGAACAACGATTAGTACGATTTTGGAGGTTTCGGAATATACTTATGACCATTTGGGGAGGAAGATTAGTTACGTTTTCAATGGTAAACCAATTGCTCGGTACGAATATGATGGGATTGGACGTTTAAAAAACAAGCGATTCTCCCCGTCAGGTACAACGCAAAATTCTAAACAAACAGGCAATTGGACGGATGCAAACACTTGGCTATCAGGGCTTTTGCCAAATGCTAA
Organism: Cytophagales bacterium; assembly: GCA_013298125.1. Taxonomy (GTDB): domain Bacteria; phylum Bacteroidota; class Bacteroidia; order Cytophagales; family Spirosomataceae; genus Arcicella. The sequence continues at coordinate 213,916 of JAAFJP010000003.1, forward strand.
TGATAACGTAATCATCAACACAGGGCATACGCTAACAATTCCAAACGGTCAAATTGCAGGAGCAGGGACATTGAATGACAAAGGCACAGTCCGTAATTTTGGAACGCTAAACATGGGTAAATTTAGCACGACAGATTTGTATAATCAATCGATGAGTTATCACATTCGGGGTAGTTTACGTGGGATAAATCTTGATGCAAATAATAACCTAACCAATGCCTTATTTTCGCTAAAACTATCCTACGAAGACGACCAAACGTACTTTGATGGAAATATCAGGAAACAGGAATGGAAAACCAGTTTAGATAATGTAACTCGCTCATTTACATATAGATACGATGGATCGAGTCGGGTAAAAGCGGGTGTATTTGCAGGTACGGGAGGTGAAAATTACACCCTCGCAGACGTTACCTATGACAATAATGGAAACATCAAAAAGCTAATTCGTAACGGTTTGATTTCTGCTAATACTTTCGGAATTGTTGATAATTTGAGTTATACTTACAACGCTAATTCTAACAAAATTCTAAAAGTTGATGATTTATCAAATGTAACGGCAAGTTTTGCGGATGTGGCGGGGAATGATTATACTTATTCACCTGATGGCTCATTAATTAGCGATGCCAACAAAGGGATAGGTACGATTGAGTATAATTATTTGAAGTTGCCAAAACGGATTGTAAAAGGTGCTGTAACTATTTTATATGAATATTCTTCAAGTGGGAAAAAATTAAGAGAAACTATTGGTGCGAATACAACGGATTATGTGGGTAATATTATTTACAAAAATGGTGCTTTGTATCAAGTATCTCACGAGGAAGGGCGAGTGGTTGATGGGCAAAATGAGTATGACATCAAAGACCATTTGGGTAATTTGAGGGTGGCGTTTAGGGACAACAACGGCGTAGCAGAAATAACCCAAAGCAACGCTTATGGTATTTGGGGAGAAGATTTAACAAGTTTGAGTTTTTTGAAGCCAACTTGGAAAGAGGATAAATTTAAGTTTACAGGAAAAGAGGATTTGCCAGAAACGGGCTACATTGATTTTGGAGCGAGATTGTATGATAAACTTGTACCTCATTTTATTACGATTGACCCACTGACTGAGACTTCGAGAAGATTTAGCCCATTTACGTATGGAAATAATAATCCCATAATGTTTACAGACCCTGATGGAATGGAATCAAGGGGAGTTGATGGTTCAGTAACTTTTAATGGATATGTGGGGGATGATGGTAATGGGTATTTTTCGGGTACAACAAAAGGGGATGATAAACCGAAAGTAAATACGTCCACAAATAGTAAGAAAGACCCTAAATATAAAGGTGGGACAAGACTTTTAGGTACTACAAGTGATAACTCAACAGGTAATAAATTAGCTTCAGGGACATTAGCTTTTATTTCTGCTGATGCCTTACTTCCAGACCCAACAGATGCTGCATTACCTAAATGGGCTGCTTATGCAGTTGGAGGAGCATTGGCAGGAGCATATCTTTATTCTTCAGATTGGGTTGAAAAACTCAAAGATGCTTTAGACCCAAAAGGATTTAAATATGTAACCTATACAAAAACAAATAAAGAGGGTTTGGTTTATGTTGGACGCTCAAGTGGCTATGAAAGCCCCGAGCAAATAGTACGAAATAGAGATAGTGGACATCATATTAAAGGTTATGGACCAGCAGTTCTTTCAACATTTGCACCTGCGATGATTGATGGTGGATATGGAAAAAGGCTGTTAGACCCAGCCTATTGGTCAATCAGAGGTAGTGAACAATTACAAATAGAGATGTATCGAAGATTAGGGATATCTGGAAATGATAGGAATGGTATTGGTCCTAACAATGAAGACATAGAAAAATTTTTAGAATATGGAAGAAATCTTTTTAAGTAAATTAAAAATAATTACAATGAAAAATTTAAAATATAATGAGGCTGTAGAAAATCTCATAGAAGCTGTCAGTATTGCAATACAAGTAATAAAAGACTACCCGCCAAAGGAGCTAAATAATACTCAATTGCATCACGTAATAAATGTGTATTCTGAATGGAAAGCAGATATTGTAAATCCTAAACCAAAATTTGCAAATATGTCAAGCCTTAAGTATAAAATTGAGAATGTTTTTACATATTTTCAAGAAGACAAAGGAGAAACGGTAGAAATGTTTTGGCAAAAAATAAAGGAAGCAGAATTACCTTATAAAAGAGAAAATAAATTAGCCAAAATACTGAAACGGAAAAGAATTAAAGATAATATTGAGTTCGATTTTGTTACTGATGTTATTGTTCCATATCAACAAGAAGGGCTTATTACGGAAGATGAATCAATGTTATTGAAACAATACATTGGGAATTTTGAAATGAAGAATAAACAAAAATGAAAAATACCCCATTTGGCTCAAGTGTTCGGTAGCTCAGGTTCAAGTCCCCCCCGTCTGGTGCAAGTGTTCGTCCGTCATAGTTCAAGTCTGTGACTTGGACAGTCCCTAATTGGTCTGGTTGTAATTTTCAAGCCAAGTTTGCCTATCAAAAGTAGGTAGGCTTGGCTTCTTTTGATGCAAGCACTTGCTTATCAGGGCTTTTGCCAAATACTAATGATAATGTAACCATCAACACAGGGCATACGCTAACAATTCCAAACGGTCAAATTGCAGGAGCAGAAACGTTGAATGACAAAGGAATATGTTTCCTTGGTCGGTAGAACCGCTCCGCCCCTTGGATGCGTGTCCCCACCATCCATCGTGCGTCAGCAACTCACTAAGTTAGATTTAATCATAATTAATTGATAATTAGGTGTCTGTGTTGCTGACGCACGATGGTCGGTGGGGACACCGACCACGGGACTGTAAAAAATCAAGAATAAACTTATTCGTCCGCTTGCTTTCGCAAGATGGTACGGTTCAGACACCGACCACGGAGTGAAAAAGCCTTATTAGAATTACCCAAAGAGCAAAGAGAGTTTTTTGTTCGGGAGATATTAGAAAAAGAAAAGCGATAGTATAACCTTGGTCGTACTATCGCTTTTAAGGTTTAAATCAGATACACGAGTTTCCATTGGTTTGATATTTAAAAAGTTAGTTTTCTAAAATGCCAACATCTGGTACAGGTGTTCGTCAATCATAGTTCAAGTCTGTGACTTGGACAGTCTCTCATTGGTCTGGTTGTAGTTTTCAAGCCAAGTTGCCTATCGAAAGTAGGTTAGCTTTGCTTCTTTTGATGCAAGCACTTGGTTATCAGGGCTTTTTCTTTCATTGGCTGGTAGCACCTCTACGTCCCTCGGCTGATTGTCCTCACCAGCCGACGTACGAAAGTAACGTTCCGAGTAGTTTAATAGCTGATTATCAAATAGTTAAAATTAATTTAGACAATAAAATTTGTTTGGAACGTTGCTTTCGCACGATGGTACGGTGAGGACACAGACCAAGTGAGTACAAAATTAATATTTTCAAATCATTTTCATCAGTACATCTGTCCTGAATTGAAAACTTATTCTTTCTCCAACTCCCGAACATCCTTTATTAATTGTTCAATCTCCAATTGTAAAGTTCCATTATAAACCCCTCGGATGTGTAGATTTTTATCTACCAAAATAAAATTTTCTGTGTGTAAAAAATCATTCACTCCTTTTTGTACACCAATATTTTCATCGGCAAAATATGACTTACGGGCTATCTCATAAATCTGTTTTTTATCGCCAGTCATCAAGTGCCATTTATTATCAATGACTTGATTTTCAGTCGCATACCTACGTAATACAGATACGCTATCACGGTCGGGCATTACGCTATATGAGGCAATTAGGAAGTTTTTATCGTTTTTCAGAGAGTCTTGAACGACCTTCATATTACCCATAATTTTAGGGCAAAGGCTTGGGCAAATGGTAAAGAAAAAACAAGCTACATGGACTTTACCTTTAAAAGTTTCCTGCGTGATTTTTTGATTATTTTGGTTCAAAAACTCAAAATTAGAAAGTTTATGCAAGGTATCTAATTGACTTTTTTCTGTAAGCCATTGAGGGGTAAAATCTGTTGTGTGGTAATATGGGAGTTCTTTTTCTTGAATTTTCTCTTGTTTTTTTGAACATGAAAAAAATAGAATAAAGAATAGAAGGAAGAGAATATTTTTCATTATTTTTTTAAATTTAAACCAGTTGCTTTTTTCTCACCCTCGCCCATACAACCTTTTGCACCCAAAAAACCAAAACGTCTGCCGTCTTTGATGACATAATTTGATTTTATTTGTCCGTTCTCAAACCACATTTTTTGTTCGCCTTCAGGTTGTCCTTCTTGGTTGTAATTTGTAAGAGAATATAATTGTCCATTCTGATACCACTCTTGATGAGTTTTTATAGGGATGTCGTTTTCGATAAAATACTCAAATTTCATCTGTCCGTTTTCCCACCAAGCATGATGCTCACCAGATTTTCGATTTTCTTTGTAAAAACGAACTTCCATTTTAGAGCCGTCAGCATACCATTTTTCTTGTTTCCCTTGCATCAAACCATTCAGATAATTATTTTTCAATGCCAAATGGTTATTGGGATATTTATCAATGACTATACCCGTAAATGGCTTTTCTTGATAAAACAAAACGCCCTGCCGATTAGAAATACTCGAATCCGCCAATTCGATTATTTGCTGTTTAGCATCGACAAGGGTTTGTTCTACGCTTTTTGCCTTTCTATTTTGACAAGAAGATGATAAAATATACAGAAAAGTGAAGATTACGATTTTGTTCATTAACGGTTGAATTATTGGAACATTTCTGAAAGTCAGTATTTTAGATGAATTTGAAATCAAAAACTTGTGGTAATATTTCAGAATTTTATTTTTATTCAAATGGTAAACCTGAATACTAACGACTCACCGTCCCAGACGTACCATAAAACCCACTTCCATTGATATACGGGTCAGTTGAAGTAATGTGGTAATGATAAATCCCATTCGGAAATTCGGCTGTTTTTGAAGTATGTCCGTGATAAGCATCTAAGTCTGCATTGGTAATTGTTTTGCCATTTTCCACAGGACCATAAACGGGAAACCCATCTAATAAAAGCCCCAGAAAAGCATCGTTACCTTTGTTTTTAGTTAAACTTGTTGGTTCTACGTGGTAATGATATTGACCCGTATTTTGCGGATGACCCAAAAATTGGTCGAAAGAATCTGCCTCATTGGTTAAGGGTTGATTAGGTCCTGCGTATTGATTAAAGAAAGGTACACCGTTCAACGAAACACCAATTGGTCCAAGCGCCGTTGCCGATTTATTAGTGGCTGAGGCAGGTTTTAGTGGAATTTTAAAGGTCAAACTCTGATTAGTAATAACGTTTGGGTTTTTAGAGAATTTGGTATTTGTACCATTATACGCTTGGTAGCGAGCATCATTACTGGCAAAATAAGAGCTTTTGTGGTCGGGTATTCCATTGGTTTGTATGACTAAAAAATTTCCTTCCACGGTTGCCGTAACAGTGCTACTAAATACCGAAGTGCTATAAAATTTGTCCTTCAAAATTGAAATATCCACTGTTCCTGTTGTTCCCGTAGTTGTACTTGGCGTAGAATCTTCTGTTTTTTTACAAGAAATAGCCAACGAGAAAAATAGAATTGAGAGCGTGATTTTTGACATGATTGTTTTGTATTAATGATTGTGTACGCAGGGTTTTATTTCGAGACAGTTCCCTATGTCTGATAAAACCACTTTTTTTCTCTGAAAAAGAATTATTTTGTCCAAGTCCCAGCCGTTCCGAAGAATCCATTACCATTAATGAAAGGAGCTTCGGAAGTGGTATGATAATGATAAATTCCGTTTGGATATTCAGCCGTTTTGGTTGTATGCCCGTGATAAGCATCTAAGTCTGCATTAGTTACCGTTTTGCCATTTTCTTTTGAACCATAAACTGGAAAACCGTCCAATAAATACCCAATTAAAGCATCCGAACCTTTGGCGGTGGTGATAAAATTGGGTTCGATATGATAGTGATAGTCAAGATTAGGAGAAGGGTGTCCTCCGTACAAATCAAACGAAACGTATTCACCTGTACCAACCGCAATGGCAGTATTTCCAGCGGCATATTGATTAAACAATGGAACACCATTTAAGGCAATTCCAATGGTTGCCGTTCCCAATGATTTTTTTGAAGAAGACTCTTTTGGTGCTTTTGGGATTCTGAAAGTGTAATTGATAGCGGCTACGTAGCTTCCAGGGGCTTGTTTGAATGAACTTCTGGTATCATTTACATAAAGTGTACTCTCCCAAGCCGAACCTTTGAAATAAGGACTTTTATGGTCAGGAACACCATTTGTTTTGATTAAAATATAGTCCCCATCAACGGTCACAGAACTTACATTTTTTGCCCCGTAAGCTGTGAACGCCTTGATAACATTGGTGCTATAATCGGTAGCTGTCGTGGTTGTACCTCCCGTTCCTGTTGTTGTGCCTGTTCCAGTTGTTGTACCTGTTCCTGTACCTGTTGTACCCGTTGCATTTGGATTTACGGTAGTTTCCTCCTTACAACCAACATTTCCAATTCCAACAAATAATAAAGTGGCAAAAATTAACGTCTTCATGATTTCTATTTGTTTAAGTCTAAAATACGATATTGTATTAGTAGCGTCTTGTCATTCAATACTTGATTTTGTTTTCAAAGTATTAGATGAGAAGCCAATAGAAAACTTGCGGTCATTTTGAAAAAAAATAAAAAAAGGCGATTTCGTTTCGTGAAATCGCCTTTTTTAATGCCTTATTTTGAATCCATCGGAGGAGGTGGTGGACCTTTTTTATCATTATGATGTTTGAATTTCTCAATCAATACCTCATCAAAAACTTTTCTCTGTTCGGGTGTACATAAATCCCTGATTTCTTTGAAATGCAAGAACGTATTTCGCTCATTCTCAATCACTTTGGCAGCCATTGAGGCTAAGTGATTATTTAAAACTGTCGAATCATTACCTCCTGATTTTAACCAATCAAAAAGAGAATCCTTATCTTGTTGAATAGCTTTTCGTAAAGGAATTACCGCCTCAAAATGCTTACGCATCAGCGGTTTAAAGTCTTCTTTTTGTTTACTATCAAAATGGAGAGCTTCTTCAATAATCACAGGACCAATAATGGGTTCATGTCCTTGATTTTTAAAAAATATCCAACCTAATGTGCCTATGTTAAGCACAAAGAGGCTTATGATGGCAAACCAAAGATTTCTGAATTTATGTTGTTCGTTCATAATTTTAAAGATTTATAAGCCATTTGGTTCGTACAGGCTATACACTTGTACATTGTCTTTGGGTAGCTGACTACTTTTTTTATTGAGGGTAACAATCGTAAAAATGTTTATCGACAATACCAACGCTAAGGAAGCATAAGCATAAATGGGCTTGAAAGTCCAACCAAAAACAGTTTTGGGTTGCAACAATTCCCTTTCCATTCTTGCCTTCAATCGACTATAATAAAACGGTTTGGGTTCGGCTTGTTCAATCCCGTCCAATGCCTTCAAAGTCTCCTCAACTTTTTGTTCTATGTCGTAAGATTTTTTCATACAAAATGACTTTTATAATAATCTCCTAATGACTTTTTTAAATTTGATTTTGCCCTAAATAAAAGTGATTCTACTGATGACAAAGATACTTCCATCACCTCCATGATTTCCTGATAACTCAACCCTTCAATATTACTTAAAGTGTAAGCAATCTTTTGATTTTCAGGCAATTGATTAATAGCTTTGAACAATACTTTTGAATTTTCTTGTTGTTCAAGAACAATGCCTGGATGTACAAAATCAGCAGATTCGTGCATAACCTCATTGCTATCTCCGAATAAACTTGTAAAAAAAGCAAAACGTTTGGCAGTTTTCTTTTTGCGGATTTCTTCCAATGCCTTTGTAGTAGCAATTCGATACAACCAAGTCGATATTTTTGAATCTCCCCTAAATTTCTTGACCGACTGATAAACTTCCATAAATACCTCCTGCGATACATCTTCTGCCTCTTCAAAATCCTGCACAATCGCCAAGACAGTATTGAAAACCCGCTTTTGATGGGTTTCAACCAAAGTCTTAAAGGCTGATTCATCACCAGTCTGTAATCTAAATAGTAGTTCTTGTTCGGTCATTTATTGGGAAATATCTCGAATACAAATACTTAGATGTAAAGAAAAAATAAAACTTGCGGAAATTGTGATTTTTTTGAAAATAAAAAAACCTCCCTAAATTTTAGAGAGGTTTTTTATTTGTTTAATAGGTTTCTAACCTGTTGTTGGCGTTCGATTAAAAGGTTAGAAACCTGTTATACACCATGTTATTCCTTTTCCAATTTATCATTTTTCCTGTCCAATTTCTTAACCAACATTTGATTAAACAATTGTTCTGTTTTAAATAATTCTGAAAGTTGTCGAACATTAATTGTTTTCAAAAACTTAGTCAAATATTCTTTTTCTAAATCGACTTCTTTTTGTTTCAAACTTAAAATTTCTTTCAAGTCCGCCAAAATTTTATCATCGGTAGTTGTAATATTACGACTCTCAGCGGTCATTTCACGGATATTTTTTCTGATTTCAGTTCGCTTTTTATCAAAATCTTCGTAAACAATCCAAAAGGTTTTGGCTTGGTCTTCTGATAAATTCAAGCGGTTTGTAATCAAACCTACTTTGGCGGCTCTAATTTTTTCTTTTCCTCTCGGAATATCATCTTGTGCTTTTGAAATGGATGTAAAAGCAAATGTTATGATTGAAATTAAAATGGTTATTTTTTTCATGATTTTATTTATTAAATCTCTTCTTCAACACTCTCTAAATCAACACTTTGTAAAATATCTTTATCACTAACTTTTAAATTATCTATCAAATCAGAATCATTTATCTTTAAGTTTTTTCCAAAATCCGTTTGCTCTGCAAAATCATTTTGATTAAAATCTTCTTGTATCAAATAATTGACAATTTCCTTATTTTGTACTCCTGCCAGTGCCTCATTACTCAAAGAATCTTGCTCTGACATCAAAGTAAAATATCCCAAAATAGCCATCGCTGAACAGGCAGCAATACTCACCCAAGTTCTCTTTTTTGACCATGTAACCAAAGGTACAATCTTGGTTTTGGCGGAAGTATGTGCTTCAATGCGTGATGTTAGATTTTCAAAGTAACTTTCAGGAACTTTAAAAATATTTTCTTTGGGTAAATTTTCTAAATTAAAATTATTTGGTATTGAGGTTTTTGCTTCAATACGATTGGTTAAATTTTCAAAGTAATTTTCTGGTACTTTAAAAATATTTTGTTTTGGTAAATTTTCTAAATCAAATTTCTCTTTTTTCATTTTCTTAATGTATAACAGGTTTGACTAATATCTTCTCATAAGGTTTAACGTACATACTTAAAATTCTGATTTTTTCAGATGTTCTTCTACTTTTTTGACTGCCAAATGATACGATGCTTTCAATGCACCCACGGATGTACCTGTTATGTCCGCAATCTCTTCGTACTTCATTTCATCGTAATACTTCATGTTGAAAACTAATCGTTGCTTGTCTGGCAAAGTCAAAAGAGCTTTTTGTAATTTTAATTGAATTTCATCCCCCGAAATCATGTCTGAGTCTTCTAATTTGTTGGATAATTCTTCTGTAATATCGTTTATGGGCAGAAAAAATCTTTTTTTCTTTTTAGCTAAATGGTTCAAACATTCATTGGTTGCAATACGGTAAACCCAAGTAAATAATTGAGAATCTCCCTTGAAATTATCTAAGGCATTCCAAACTTTGATGAAAGTGTCCTGTGTCAAATCATCGGCATCGTCATGGTCAATCACCATTTTACGAATATGCCAATAGACTTTTTGCTGGTAAGTTTTTACCAGATAGTTAAAGGCAAAATTGCGAGTTTCAGGAACGGCAAATTTTACTAATATTTCTGAATCGGTTAATTTTATATCGTTCATTCAGAATTTTATTACAAACAAAAACTCCGCAAGAATCTAAATTCTTGCGGAGTTAATTAACTCACAATCAAAAACTTATGAATTCTTACGTGCGATAGCTTTCATGGCTTTTTCAACAATTGAAGCGGCATTCAAACCATATTTTTCCATCAATTGGGCAGGTGTACCAGATTCTCCGAAAGAATCATTAACACCCACGTATTCCAATGGAGCAAGATGATTTTTGATAAGCACCTGAGCGATTGAATCTCCCAAGCCTCCTGCAATCTGATGCTCTTCTGCCGAAACAGCACATCCCGTCTTACGCACTGATGCTAAGACAGCTTCTTCGTCCAAAGGTTTAATCGTGTGGATATTTATTATTTCAGCGTCGATTCCTTTTTCTGCCAAAATCTCCCCAGCAAGGATTGCTTCCCAAACTAAATGCCCTGTCGCAAAGATACTTACATCTTTTCCTTCGTTCACTGTCCATGCTTTTCCAATGATAAATTCTTGGTCAGGGTCAGTGAAAATTGGTACTACTGGACGACCAAAACGTAGATAAACTGGTCCAACGTGTTCAGCTACGGCGATAGTTGCCGCTTTGGTTTGGTTATAATCACATGGATTGATAACGGTCATACCTGGCAACATTTTCATCATGCCAATATCTTCCAAAATTTGGTGTGTTGCCCCGTCTTCGCCCAAAGTCAAACCTGCGTGCGAACAAGCAATTTTAACGTTTTTGTCAGAATATGCCACCGACTGACGGATTTGGTCATACACACGACCCGTTCCGAAATTAGCAAAAGTAGTTGCAAAAGGAATTTTTCCACCGATGGTCAAACCTGCGGCAATACAAATCATATTAGCTTCGGCAATACCAGTTTGGAAAAATCTTTCTGGATTTTCTTTAATAAAAGCGTCTAACTTCAATGAACCGATTAAGTCAGCACAAAGAGCAACAACATTAGGGTTAGTTTGACCTAAAACCTGCATCCCAGCACCAAAGCCAGAACGAGTATCTTTTTTTTCTGTAAATGTATATTTTTTCATTATTTGTTTTTCTAAATCTTAATAATCCCCCAAAGTCTCAGGTAATTGTGCCAAAGCTGCTGCTAATTGCTCATCATTTGGAGCAACACCATGCCATTTGTGTGAACCCATCATGAAATCAACGCCTGCCCCCATTTCGGTTGTCATTAAAATCATGGTTGGTTGTCCATTTCCTGCAAATGCTCTTGCTTCTGCGAGAACTTTCACCACGTCTGCCATATCATTACCATTCATTTTCATAATGTTCCATCCGAAGGCTGCATATTTTGCTCCTAAATCACGGTTGTTCATTACTTTGTCGGTTGGTCCGTCAATTTGCTGACCGTTAAAGTCGATGATGGCTACTAAATTATCAACTTTGTGGTGTGGTGCATACATGGCAGCCTCCCAAACTTGACCTTCATTTTGCTCACCATCGCCCATCAAAACAAAAACCATTGAATTATCTCCGTTCAATTTTTTGGCTTGTGCCGCTCCAATCGCTACTGACATTCCTTGTCCAAGTGAGCCCGATGCAATACGGATGCCTTCAAGGTGTTCATGCGTGGTTGGGTGTCCTTGCAAACGTGAATTTAGTTTACGAAAAGTCGCTAATTCAGAAGAGTTAAAATATCCTGCACGAGCCAAAACCGAATACAAAACGGGTGAAATATGACCATTTGACAAAAAGAATAGGTCTTCGCCAATTCCGTTCATATCGAAAGGTTTTGTTCCATCTGCGTTAGATTTGAGGTTCATTTGGTCGAAATAAAGACCAACTAATAAATCGGCACAACCCAAAGAGCCTCCTGGGTGTCCCGACTGACAAGCGTGTACTTGTCTGACAATATCACGTCTTACCTGCGACGCAACGTTCTGTAATTCAGTAATTTGCATTATTTATAATTGATTATTAAGAATCGGTTATTTGTTGTTTTGGAAATGATCAGCTTCTTCAAAAAATAACTTCAAAATTTCTTCCCTAAATGGATGATTTATTTCTAAAAATAAACTTACTGGAAATCTTTTTTGAAAATTATCAACGAAAATAAATTCTGTTTTTGCCAATTTTGAATCTGCAAACTCTTCAAACCATTGATTAAATTTTCTGTGTCTCACTAATTGTTTATTATCAGAAGAATCACAGATATACATTAAAATTGGTTGATGAATTTTATGAAAGAAGTCTTTGATGATTGTTGCAATTGTTGGAGGAATAATTTTGTCAGGATAAAGCTTGACTCCATCTGGAATAAATAAAACCTCAATAGTCATTTCAAAAATTGAATTTGAATATACTTTGTTGGGTATTATGTACTCTGAGGGCTTGAATGTAACACCATGCAAAATATTTGCATTTGTTTCAAACACAAATGTATTGTTTGTTCCTCCTTCAAAAAAATACTCATATATTGATAATAGCGGTTCCTCTTTTTGCATTTTTTGCACGTAATTTCCTTAGAGCTTCTTGAAATTCAGGTTTTTGCATATCTTCCCTCATTTCCTTTTTTGTATTTTCTTTATTATCAATCATTCTCTGAAAGATTGATTTTTTATCAAGATATTCCATGATTTCTGATTTTTTACACAAATTTAACCCAAAATCTGTTCTGTATGATTTTTCGTATCAACTTTACTGATGATGTCTGTTATAATACCTTGCTCATCAATCACAAAAGTCGTGCGGGCTGTTCCCATGTAGGTTTTGCCGTACATAGATTTTTCTACCCAAACCCCATAAGCCTCAACTACTTGATGGTCTTCGTCAGATAGTAAAGTAAACTTCAAATCGTATTTTTTTATGAACTTTTGGTGAGCTTTTTCTCCATCGACACTAACTCCAATTATTTCAAAGCCTTTAGCAGACAATGCAGGGATATTTTCGTTCAAATTACACGCCTGAGCCGTACAACCTGGGGTGTCGTCTTTTGGATAAAAATAAAGAATAACCTTTCTGCCCGAAAAATCAGACAATTTAACGATGTTTCCGTTTTGGTCTTTTTGGTTGAATTCTGGGGCTTTGTCGCCGACTTTTAGGTTCATGTTTTTGTTGTTTTGTAATAATCTTCTCGACTTTTGGAGATTCAATTTTACTATCAATAGTAGTCTCAAAATTAACTATATTTCCTTGATTATCTTCGAGTTGCAAGCGTAAATTGCCGTTAAATGTTTGGGTAGAATCGGTTTTAACTGACCACAATAATGAACGTTTTACATCATAATCTGTCAAAACAAACTCATTGTTTACATATGCCTTAAAACTCTTTATTCCTGATAAATTATCTCTAATTTTCATCGAAAACTCATTGGGATTTTTGCGTATAATGGATGCTTTGGGTGGAATGGTGTCCATCAAAACTTCAAAATTTCCCAATCTTTTTGTTTCAAAATTAGCTTGATTATTTGTCCAGTTTGTTTTTATGAACGATTTATCATTTTTAACAACATAATAAACCGATGTTTTTTCTGGAATAAAATTTTGAATATTGGGTTGAAAATTTACCGAAATTTTATTTTTTAACGGAATCGTAAAGTCACTGACTTTCAAACGATTGTCTTTGATTTCTGTTTGTAAATAAAGTGTATCGTATAATGAATTTGCAGCAAAATCAATTTGTAATCCATTATTTTGATAACTATCTGATTGATTTGGAACGATAACTTTTCTCAAATTAGTAGCCATCGAAACACCATCAATTTTTACAGAATCGGGCAAGCCTTTTTTCAAGTCCCAAAGATACACCGCTTCGTTGTTTTTTACATAATTAATGGATAAATCCGTAACAGAATTCTCAAATTTAAGACTGGCTATGGAGTTGATTGTCTTTAAGTTACGTGCATTTATGACGAGCGTATTATCTTCAATCGTTTGATTAATCAACAAAGGTAAATTATTAGGACTGACCGTTTTTGAACCTTCTGTTTTTACGCCATTAATTATAAAATTTAAAATGGCTACATTCTCATAAGCATCCCAAATTTTGATACTTATTTGATGCGTTTTACCGTCTTGAATAGATAATTTTCCTCTCGAAACTGACGGTTTATAAATCGGTAATTCCTCATTTCCATCATCCTGAAATAGTTTTTGGAAACGATAACCCTTAGTTTGTTCGATAGCGTAATCATTATGAACATTGATGTCGTGAGAGACTTCATTGGGGAATTGTTCGAGATGCGAATAATAGACTTCCTCGCCGTCCACAAACATCTCCGTACAAGTAATCCCATTAGAATTATTCGTACCATTCATTTTATCAACCGCCAACATCTCAATCCCTAACTCTCCGTTTGCATTAATAGGCTGATTGATCGAATAAATACTCTCAGAGGTCTTTGACGGGTAAAATAATTTCTTTCCAAACTCTCCATTCACTCTCGAATCAGTGTTTAAAGTCTTGATAATCAGTTGTTGAAAAACGGGAGGTAGGTTATCTTGAATTTCGGTAAACCCAAAATTCAATGGATTTAAAATAGTATTACGTGTATCACGAATCTCAAAATGCAAATGTGGACCACCTGAGCCTCCTGTATTTCCCGAAAGCCCAATAATTTGCCCACGAGCTACTTCAAACTCATTTGGTTGTAGTGATAATTTTATCTCAAAGGTCTGACTTTCAAGGCGTTTCTTTCTGATATAACTCGCCAACGGTTCGGCAAAAGTTTTGAGATGACCATAAACAGAGACGAAACCGTTGGGGTGAGTTATAAAAATTACATTTCCATAGCCACTCGTCTGTACACGTACCTCTGAGATGTATCCATCACCTGTTGCATATACGGGTAAGCCTTCACGACCCTGAGTTTTGATGTCGATTCCTGCGTGAAAGTGGTCAGAACGTAAATCGCCCATTCCACCTGCCAAATAATTTTGTTGATTAGGATTTATCGGGAATAAAAAATAGCCTTTGGGGTAGTCTAATTGCGTTTTCTGAGCTTGGAGATTCAGAAAAGAGAGGATCAGGAATATGGTTAGTATTGATTTTTTCAACTAATTATTTTGAGTTTACGGAAGCCGTCCTTCAAAAGGACGGCTTCCGTTTTTACTAAGTAAAATTTAATTTTAAGAGAGGCTATTTCACTTCAAAACTCAGCATCTCTACTCCTTCAACAAACGCTGTCAATTTATCTCCAACAACAACTTTCCCAACCCCCGCAGGAGTACCAGTAAAGATTAAATCGCCCGTTTTTAAAGTAAAATATTTAGAAACTTCTGCAATAATTTCATCAAAGTTCCAGAGCATCATTTCTGTATTGCCTTGTTGAACGGTATTTCCATTGACTTCAAGATGAAAATTTAGTTTTTTTAAATCCGAAAATTGTGATTTGGGAACAAATCCAGAAATGGGTGCAGAGCCATTAAATGCTTTTGCTTTTTCCCAAGGCAAACCTTTTTCTTTAAGTTTTGATTGTAAATCTCTTGCCGTGAAATCTATCCCGATACCAATTTCTTCATAATACTTGTGAGCAAATTTTGCCTCAATATTTTTTCCTATCTTATTGATTTTCAGGATAATCTCAACTTCATAGTGAATATCTTTTGAAAAATCAGGGTGATAAAAAGGCTCATTATCCTTCAAAATAGCTGTATCTGGTTTCATAAAAACCACTGGCTCAGACAGACGTTCGTTATTTAATTCAGAAATATGGTCGGCATAATTTCTACCGATACACAAGATTTTCATTTTTATTCGTTTTATTTGTAAATACTAAATATTGGTTAAACCTTATAGGATTCAATAGTTATTTAATAATTCATAATGATTACATCAAATCCTATAAGGTTTTATTCAAATCATCCATAGAACTCATTTTTTAAACAAAATTACCCTGAAATTGCAATAATGTAGAACCTTTTTGTGATTTTTACGTCTTAATCGTAGTTATTCTTAAAAAAGTCTATCTTTGAGCTTTTGAAATAATAAAAATCACAAAATACCTTAAACTAAATATCGAAATGAAACGAATCATTTTTTACGGAGCATTCCTCCTCACAACTATTTGGGCTTGTACAAAAGTGCCTCTATCGGGTCGTAATCAATTGTTATTGGTTTCGGATGATGAAATGAATGCGATGGCTTTTACGAGTTACAAACAATTTTTGGACACCAGCAAAGTTGTACCTGCCAATTCTCAACAAGCTGCAATGGTAAAACGAGTTGGTGATAAAATTGCGAGAGCCGCTCAAAGTTATTTTGAAAGCACAGGAAACGCCAATTATTTGGCTGGTTATCAGTGGCAAACCGAATTAGTACAAAGCAATCAGGTGAATGCGTGGTGTATGCCAGGTGGTAAAATGGTTGTTTATACAGGAATTCTTCCAATCACGCAAAGTGAAACAGGACTTGCTGTCGTGATGGGGCATGAGGTCTCACACGCAATCGCCAAGCATGGTGCAGAACGTATGAGTGAGGGTCTTTTGGCTCAAGGACTTTTGGTTGCTGGGCAAATTGGTTTAGGAATTGCTTTGAAAGATAAACCAGCCGCTACACAAAATCTTTGGAATACTATTTATGGAGTTGCCGCTCCGATTGGTGCTCAATTGGGCATGATGGCTCATGGACGTTACCAAGAATCAGAAGCTGACCATTTGGGGTTGATTTTTATGTCGATGGCAGGATATAACCCCAATGAAGCTGTGGATTTTTGGGGTCGTATGTCTGCAAAGTCAGGAGGGGCAAAAACACCCGTTTGGTTATCAACTCATCCATCTGACCAACAACGTATCTCGGATATCAAGAGTCGTATGGGTGAAGCGATGAAGTATTATAATTCTTCTGCGAAGAGTGGAGGGAATGGGCGGTATTAGTATCTGGCTTAGTTCAAATAAAAAGGGCAAATGAATTTATTTCGTTTGCCCTTTTTATTTTGCATAATAATAATACCCCAAATTCACATTCTCTATAAAATTTATTATTTTTAAAAGTCCTTTTTTAATAAATGAAACAACCAAAGAGTCCTCTGTTACTTCAATATATTTTCCGAAAGCGGGTTTAATTTTTCGAAAATCCTCATAATTATTACCCGAAATCAGAGTTCGGTATTCTTTGAATAAATCTATAAGATCTTGATTATCTGATAGATAACTTTTTGATTTGAGATGTTTTGAAATCAATTTTGGTTTTTCTAATGAATAACCACTGAAATGATAAAATACTAATGGGGTATTTTGATTAATAAAATAGACACCCTCAATCTTCGATAAAGTTCTCTCTTGTAAGTTCCAATAAGCTACATTGTAACCTATATCAAAAGCTATGAAAACTTTTTCAAAATATATTGGTACAAAATTCAACCAAAGCTGATCAACGCCCATGCCTTTCTCAAAATCGTAATACCCCATCTTATGCTCACGTTCAGTCCACCATTGCAAGAAACGAAAAGTATTTTCTGTACGTTTCAGTGCAAAAAACCCTGCATTATACAAACCTGCATTCAAAAAAGATTTTTCATTCCAGTGAGAAGAAAGAGGTACAGGTTTTGAAATGTGTGGTGTTAAAATGATGTCATTTATTTTCAAATATTCTTCGATTCGTGACAAATCACCTTTCACTAAAATATCAGTATCTAAGTATATAAGTTCCTGAATATCAGCATTTTCATTAAATAAATAAGTTGCATAACAGGGCTTCATTGCACAACATAATTCCATAACAGAATATTTCTCATTCAACTCCTCAAAATAAGGGAGACTCAAATTTTCAACAGGAATAATTTGAAATTTGTCTTGAAAAACGATTCGGGGTAACACATCAACTAATCCAATCACAAATTGATATTTGGGATTAGTTTTTTTGAGTGAATCGCCTAATGAATAAGCAAAAGGTAAGTGATTGTTTGTACAAACTGTGTAAACGATGTTCAAGGCTGACTAAAATTTAAACTACACCCTTTCTGGATAGTATTGATAATAATTTAATAAATGGGAATTGAAGAACCTTTCTCACCCGTTTGTATTTTTTTATTTTATTAGGCTTAATATAATGGCATTTAAAATTGACAAAGTAATCATTATGGTTAGCCCTTAGTTTTTCTGAGTAATATTCAAAGAGTGGTAAAATATCTGGTCTATTATCAAAATGAATTCGATTCTGATACTTTGAAACTATCGTAGTTTTTTTTAATTCATATCCACTGTAATGAAAAAATATTAGTGGAGAATCATTGATGTACCACTTTCCTTTTCTTTCAGATACATTCCGTGTTTGAAGATTCCAATAAGCTACATTATAGCCATCCCCCTTTTCAATAAAATAGTTTTTGAAATAAAGAGGAACAAAGTTTATCCAGATTTGATCAACAAATAAACCGTTCTTTAAATCAATTTTACATTCCGTTTTTAGTCTTTCTTTCCACCAATCAATCAGCTGAAAGGACTCATCTCCCCTACTTGTAGCTAAAAATCCTAAGTTATAAATCCCCGTATTAAGGTGATTGGTCTCGTTTGGAATAAAATTATCTAATGCTGTCTCAACAGATAAATGTGGCGTAATAATAATTTGAAATTTTGATAAATTGTTGAGTAATTCAGTCAAAGGCTGAAATATAATTATATCAGGGTCAAAATAAATGACATTTTGTACATCGGGATAATTTTCATAAAAATAATCAAAATAAAATGGTTTTACTGCCGTATTGAGTTCGGTGATATTGTAGTTTTCACACATTTCTTCAAAGCCTTCAATACCTATTTTGTCAATTTCGAGAAGCGTATTTTGGGGGATTTTATCAGCATCAATATTAACCATGTCCAATCTATCCACCAAACCGATTACATATTCAATTTCAGGATTATGAATAGCCAAAGATTCGCCGAGAGTTTTAGCTTGAGCTAAGTAATTGATGGAACAAATTGTGAAGGCAATGGTTTTCGACACAGAAAAATCCGATTTGAATTATGAAGTAAATTGAAAAAAAACTCTGCAAAAATAATCAATTACACTGCATTGCCCTAATGATGAGTTTTATTTTTTGAGATGGTTCGTTATTAATTTATCAGATTGGGAGATTTTGGAAATACTCCTCCACGAACTTTTTTCAGTAATCTGTTTTCATCCATTTTTATTCGATAAATTTGTACTTAAATACTTAAAACCGAAATAAAATGCAGAGAATTTTAATAGATATGGATGATGTGATGGCGGACACGAGTCAGAAAATCCTTGATATGGTGAATGATAACACCAACAGTAATTATACCAAGGAGCTACTCATTTCAGACCCAAAATTAAGAGAAGAATACCAAGAAAAATATGAGCCATTACGTTATAAATTATGGGATAAAGGATTTTTTAGAGATATTTCTGTAATGCCTGATGCTCAAGAAGTTATAGCAAAATTGTATGAGCAATACGAGATTTTTGTAGTTTCTGCCGCCACAGAATTTCCAAATTCTATGGCTGAAAAATTGGAGTGGTTAGAAGATTATTTTCCTTACATTGGCTGGACTCACACCGTTTTTTGCGGACACAAATGGATGATTAGAGCCGACTACATCATTGACGACCACGAAAAAAACTTAGTTAATTTTCAAGGAAAAGGGCTACTTTTTGATGCCGTTCACAATAAGCATATCACTGATTTTCAGAGAGTTAATTCTTGGAAAGAGATTGAGGGATTGTTGTTATGAGGAAATGAATACCAATAATTCAACAAATCAAACTTCAACAACTTATCAGAAATGACCACAAACAAACTATACGCCCGTACTGCAACAAACGTTCTTTTTTTCATCAATGGCGTTGATTTTGCAAGCTGGGCATCACGCATACCTGACGTAAAGGAAAAGCTACATCTCAGCGATGGGGCGTTAGGAACTATTCTCTTAGCTGCCCCCATCGGAAGTATGGTGGCATTGCCTTTGGCTGGGGCAATTATTGATAAATTCGGAAGTCATAGAATTACTACTTTGGCAACTTTATTTTATCTTTTTTCAATGCCTTTTATTGGTTACGCCAATACTTCATTTCAAATTATGGCAGCCTTATTTTTCTTTGGTTTTGGAGGAGATTTATTGAATATTTCGATGAATGTACAGGCAGTTGGTGTTGAGAAAATCTATCAAAAAACCATCATGGGGTCGTTTCACGGAGTTTTTAGTGTGGGTTTCTTTTCGGGTTTTGCCATTGGTGGATTCATAGCCAAATCGGGAATAGATATGCTGACTCACCTCGGGTTTTTTGGAGCTTTGACCTTATTGGTTGGCTTAATTTCGTATCAATTTCTCCTAAAAACTGACACCAAACCCGAAGAAAAACAACCTTTATTTGCCCTGCCCGACAAAACGCTTTGGATTATTGCTCTGATTTCGCTTTGTGGCATGATGGGCGAAGGAGCAATGGCAGATTGGAGTGTGCTGTATTTCAAATCATTACCTGATAATAAGTTTACGTTTATCACGGCTGCTTCAACCGCTTTTTCGGTGATGATGGTCGTTGGGCGTTTCTTGGGTGACTGGATTGCCGACAAAATCGGAATCAAAAATATGATTTTTATCAACAGTATTTTGTACGGTCTCGGCATGGTCATTGCCCTCGGTTTTCCTACTCCATTGACCGTAATCATCGGTTTTGGGGTAACGGGCTTAGGACTTTCAACGATTGTTCCTTTGGCGTATTCCGTGGCTGGACATTCCAAAACGATGTCCCCAGGTTTGGCTTTGGCAGCCGTCACAACTGTCGGAATGTTAGGTTTTTTATTAGGACCAGTTTTTATCGGTTATCTTTCAGAAATGAGTAACCTTCGCATCGCATTGAGTTTATTGTTATTGTTGGCAACATCAAGTGCCGTTTTAAGTCGATTTATCCATGAAGACGAAAGTTAAAATTTGTTGTATTTCTTCCATTGAAGAAGCAAAAAATGCACTACAATTTAGGGCAGATGTATTGGGATTAGTTGCCAAAATGCCTTCTGGTCCAGGCACTATTGAAAATGATTTGATTTCAGAAATCGTAAAAAGCATTCCTTCCGAAACGACTACGTTTCTATTGACTCCCAAAACAAATCCCTACGAAATCATTAAACATCAAAGACTTACGGGTACAAATTGTATTCAATTAGTCGATGCCGTGAAGGTTGAAGATTATAAAATTCTGAGAGAAAATCTGCTAAATATTCAACTCATACAGGTTATACACGTAACGGGAGAAGAATCTATTGAAGAAGCAAAACGTTATGCCGAAGTAGCCGACATGATTTTGTTAGATTCTGGAAATCCAAACCTCAAAATCAAAGAATTAGGCGGTACAGGACGAGTGCATAATTGGGAGTTGAGTCGTAAAATTGTCGAATCCATTTCAAAACCAGTCTTCTTGGCTGGCGGACTTAAACCTGAAAATATTGGTGAAGCCATTGAAACTGTAAAACCTTATGGCGTAGATTTATGCAGTGGTGTGCGGACAGATGGAAAATTGGATTTGGAGAAATTGGGGCGGTTTTTTGAAGCACTTGAATTTTAGAATTTACATTTAACAATAGATTTTTTGTCAAAATATTTAACAAAAAATCTATTGTTAAATCAATTTACTTCATCGAATACAACTCCTTATTAACCAAATACTTATCCAATAACCCACGAATAGCAACTTGTCTTTTTTGAGAATCTCCCTCGCCTTTTTTCTTGAAATCTTCTACTAATTCATCAATTTCTTTCCAAAGCATTTTGCCATCTTCGGTTTTAGTTTTGATGTTTAGTCCTTTATTTTGAGCCAAAAGTTGCCCCCAAACATTACGGACATCCAGCCAATATTCACGATTTTTTGCCCAAAATTCAGTGGCTAATTTGCATTTAGCATCATCAATTTTTACGTAATCATTTAGTCCTTTCTCTTGGGCTAAAAGTTTATCCCCTTCTGCATTACGGATAATTTTATCATTATCCTGTTCATGCAAATATCCTTTTTCGGTTACATGAATACGATTATTTCTTTTAAGTACCTGATAATCAGAGCGTTTTGTATATTCTCTTCTGGGCAAAGGTGCATCCGTAATATTTGCCCAAAGGTGTTTTCCGTCCTTGTGTACCCACGATGCTGTGCCTTCGTAGCGTGGCATATCGTTCACCTCAAAAACCTTTTGAGTCCATTGTCCTTTCACTTGATTTTTGGGCAAAACATTCGCTTTCCATTCTGTGCCTTTTTGGAAAGCCAAAAGGTCGGTATTTTCATAGACCCAATCTTCCCGCCAGTGCTTTATCACCATCGTATCACCAATGATTAGGAGGTGCATCAACACCATTTTATCCTTTGATTCTTCATCCACAAAAACCCACTCACGCCCGCCAGTTTTGTATCGGTCATGAAATTTATAGTCTTTGTCGGGGGCGAAAGTTTCGGCATAACTAAATTTTACATCAAAACATCCGCATTGTCCTTTGATGGCTTTGAGGTCTTCTGATTTTTGGGCATTTGCCATTGTTGATAATCCTATCAATAAGATAGCTAAAAATTGTCTTTTCATGTTTTTTGTGTTGAGTTTGATGATGCAAAGTTTGCCCTTATTTAGAATAATTCCAAATTATTTGCAATTTATTTGGAATTGTTCTAAATAGTATAATACCTTTGTCGTGTCAAAAGTCAAAATCAACAAATTGAAAACCAATGAGAAATCTATTAAAAATAATCACAACACTCTGTATAACAAATACTTATGCACAGGATAAGGTTGTTTTGGATAGTGTTTCTCATAAAAATTTGGAAGAAGTGGTCGTAACGGCTACCCGCAACGAACGAAAGTTAGGGACTTTGCCCATGCCTGTTACGCTAATTAGTCAAAAGCAAATAAAATCAATGGGTTCGCTGAGATTGAATGATGTTTTGGGCGAACAAACAGGGCTTTTTATTCAGAACGACCACGGGCAAGGTGTACAAATTCAAGGGTTCAGTCCTGACTATACTTTGATTTTATTGGACGGTGAACCCTTGGTTGGACGAACGGCTGGTACGTTGGAATTATCCCGTTTGGCAGTTGGGAATATCAAGCAAATAGAAATTGTGAAAGGTCCATCGTCGAGTTTGTATGGGTCGGAGGCTTTGGCTGGGGTGGTGAATATTATTACCGAAAAACCTAATGCAACAAATGGCTCATTGTCAATGCGTTATGGAACAAATCAAACTTCTGATTTGGCGGGTAGTCTAAGTTTTCGGAGAGATAAGTTAGGATTAAATTTATTCGTAAATCGTTATCAATCAAATGGTTATGATTTTACGCCTGATGTTTTCGGAGCAACGGTTTCTCCTTTTCAGAATTATACTTTTAACCCTAAACTAAGTTATGATTTTTCTTCAACATTAAAATTCAGTATTTCAGCAAGATATTTTACGGAAAATCAAGAAAACAATTTTCTGGTCGGCAAGGATAAAGTTTCTGGCAATGGCAATGTAAACGACTGGAATTTGAACCCTGTTTTGCGGTATTCTATCAATGAAAAAATCAAAGCTACTGCCAGATTTTACACTACCCAATACCGAACAAATGCCACCCTAAATTATCAGAAAGATGCAAAAGTTTATGATGAAACATTTTTCATTCAAAACTTCCAACGACCTGAAATTCAGATAGATTACGCCATGAACACCAAACATAATTTCACATTTGGAGTAGGTAAAATTTGGGAAAGTGTAGAAGCAACTCGCTACGATGATATTAAAAGATTTGAGACAATTTATGGTTTTATGCAATATGAAAATACTCAATTTAATCATCTAAACCTCACTATCGGGGGACGTTTTGATGCTCACTCAGCTTACCAATCTCAACTGAGTCCTAAGTTTTCGTTGGCTTATGAACTCAGTCCAAAAATTACATTGAGAGGGTCGGTTGGCGTGGGTTTCAAAGCCCCCGATTTTAGACAATTGTACCTAAATTTTACGAATGCTGTGGCGGGTTATTCCGTTTTTGGAACGCAAGAAATTACCACAGGAATTGCCCGTTTACAGGCTGAAAAACAGATTGCTGAATTACTATTTGATGTCAATAAATTAGGTGAATTAAAAGCTGAAAGTTCTTTGGCTTTCAATGTTGGTGGAACAATTAATTTAGATAACTCATTGAAAATCAATATAAATGCTTTTAGAAATGATATTGATAATTTAATCCAAACGCAGGCAATTGCACGCAAAACTAATGGACAAAATGTGTTTAGTTATCTGAATCTCAACAAGGCATTCACCCAAGGGATTGAATCAGAAATTAGTAAGCAATTATCCGTAAATAATCAGGCTTTTACGGTTTCGGTAGGCTATCAATTTTTGGAAGCAAAAGACAAAGAAATCGTGGAAAAATTAGAACGTGGTGAGGTTTTCAGACGTAACCCCGAAACCTTCCAAACGGTGCGAGTTAAACCTTCTGAATACGAAGGGATTTTTAACAGGTCGAATCATTCTGGAAATTTTAAAATCTTCTATGAAAACTCAAAAAGTCACGTAACAGCCTCATTGAGAGGAATTTACAGAAGTCGTTACGGCTTTGCAGATTTTAATGGAAACAGTATTGCCGATACTGACGATGAATTTTTACAAGGATTTATGACTTGGAACATCGCCATTAGTAAAACTTTTAAGGAAAAATACAGGCTACAAACGGGCATAGATAATGCCTTTGGTTTCACCAATCCCGAACGAATCCCAAACTTAGCGGGCAGGCTAATTTGGGTGAGTTTGGGGGTGAATTTTGAGAAGAAAAAGAAATCTTGATTATCGCCACAAAGACTCAAAGACACTAAGAATTGCCTTACAAAAAACTTGGTGACTCCGTGCCTTGGTGGCATAAAACCTTAACAATTAACAACATGGAAATCTTACAATTCAAAACAAACATCACTTCGCCCATTGGTATTCAAGCCATTTGGGACGCTCTCAAAACTTTGGGAATCAACTATTTTAATATTGATTTTCAAGGCGTGGATAAAATCCTTCGAGTTACTTCGGACGCTATTATCTCAATCGAAAGTGTGATAGAATCGCTTGCCAATTTAGGGTATCATTGCGAAAAATTATCAATTTAACTCATTAATAATCACATACTTACAAATATGAAATCAATTAAAAAAATCATCTTATTTACTCTGTCGGTTTCTTTATTTCTTTCTTGTAAAAAGGACGAAGTAACTATCAAAGAACCCGTAAAAGCCGAAACTGTAAAAGATTTAGCTGCCGACCCAACGACCATTTCAGGCACTGGACAACCCGTAGCTTCTGGCAAATTCACGTTCTATAATTTCAAAAATGGCATCGTTCCAAACGCTGATTCGACCACCAATAAATGGGATGTAGCTTTCAGAGGAACAACCATTTTGACCAACGGCGGAAGCTCAGGAATTGGACAGGGCGGGGCAGTAGTTTTGAATGGAATTTTTGATGAAATTAAAGAAATTCCAGCTTCATCAACTTTTGCCCAAGACTCTAAAACCGTTTTGGCAATTCCTACGGGTTCGAGTAAGGGTTGGTATAATTATGATGCTCCCACAAACATTATTTCACCCATTGCAGGAAAAGTTTTGTTGATAAGAACGGGCGATGGAAAATATGCCAAGATGGAGATTTTGAATTACTATAAAGGCTCTCCCGCAAAACCCGATGCAAACAGTGTAGCGAGACATTACACTTTTAGGTTTGCCTATCAACCCGATGGGAGTTTGAAGTTTAATTGAGTTATTTTTGGCAAAAAAGTATGGCAAGAGTCATGCTTTTTTTTGTTAATCAATCCACCAATTCCGCTTCCTCAAAGATATAATTCAGCTCCTCAATATTATCAGGATTCAGTCTCAATTTTCCCTTAAAAGTATGGATTTCATCCGTTTTGAAGCGTTTTTTATTCTTCAAACGTAGTTCAATCATGCTCTCTGGACCAGCCCCGCCACAAAAGAAACATTGAGCCATCGGGTATTGAGAAATCACGTAAGTCCCTTCTGTGTTAATTGGAATTGTATAGCCCCTAATAATCAATTCTTTGCCACTCAATTCCTTCACTTTCAGTCCAAATGTTGGATAAAGAAAAATCATTCCAACTTCCTCATTAAATTTTTTCTTGAATCGTACATCCTTCAAATCACTCCAAGTAATAGTTCTTGGCACTTCTTGGGTTTGTCCTGTTCCAATGCCAAGCATAAAAATTAACACCATTATTTTCAACATCACTTATATTTTTTTCAAAGGTAATTAATTTTTTGTTTACGCAACATTGTTGCATTAACAAAAAGTTTATACATTTGCATCATTGTTGCATATATAAAAAATGAAGAAACAATATTACGACTATTTAGGAATTGCAGGGTCAGGAATGTGCCTAATTCATTGCTTGGCAATGCCTACGCTGTTTTTTATTCAAAATTTGTTTGCCAGAGAATTATTCAAAGGACTGGATTTAGAAAACATTTACCTTGACTATCTTTTTGTTTTAGTCTGTTTCTTTGCGGTTTACTCAGTTACCAAACGCAGTAATTCTCAGAAAGTTAATACCTCATTTTGGTTGTTTTTTGGACTATTTTCAATCTCTGTTTTGTTTGAAGAAAACTTTGAATATTTAGAATATTTGGGTTACATAGCTTCCTTGGGCTTGATTATTACTCACATTGTCAATATTAATCACATTAAAAAATGTCAAATCGAAAACTCCCCGTTACCGTCCTGAGTGGATTTTTGGGTGCTGGTAAAACCACACTACTCAATCATATTTTACATAACAAAGAAGGGCTAAAAGTAGCGGTTATTGTGAACGATATGAGCGAAGTAAACATTGATGCTCAGTTAGTTGCGAAGGAAAATACCCTTTCCCGAACCGAAGAAAAGTTAGTTGAAATGTCAAACGGATGTATATGTTGCACGCTTCGGGAAGATTTGATGATTGAGGTTGAAAAATTGGCGAAAGAAAACCGTTTTGACTATCTCTTGATTGAATCGACGGGGATTTCTGAGCCTGTACCAGTTGCTCAAACGTTCAGTTTTCAGGATGAAGAAAATGGAATTGACCTGTCCAAATGGTCGTACATTGATACGATGGTGACGGTGGTTGATGCTTTTAATTTTGCCAAAGATTTTGGTTCGATTGATACCGTTTGGACTCGTGAATTGAACAAAGATGAAAGTGATGTCAGAACGATTGTGAATCTTTTGACCGACCAAATTGAATTTGCTGATGTCATCATTTTGAATAAAACCGACTTAGTTTCTAAGCGAGATTTAGGAGAATTAAAAGCGATTATTGCTTCCTTAAACCCCGTTGCAAAAATTATTGATTCATCTTTCAGTAAAGTAAAACCTTCTCAAATCCTCAATACAGGGCTTTTTGATTACGAAAAGGCGGAATCTTCGGCGGGATGGATTCAGGAATTGGATAATCGTAAAAAGGGAATTGCTCATCAACCTGAAACTGAGGAATATGGTATTTCATCATTTGTTTTCAGAGATAAAAGACCATTTCACCCAGAAAGATTTTGGAATTATTTGGGCAATGAGTGGCACACAGGTATCATCCGCTCGAAGGGACTTTTTTGGATTGCTTCACGCCCCGACGAAGCCATGAATTGGAGTCAGGCGGGTGGGTCTTTGCGGGCAGATGGTGCGGGAGTTTGGTGGGCGAGTATGCCTTTCGACCAGCGAATTTCTTACCAAGCCTATCAAGAAAATATCCAAGAAATTGAATCTCGTTGGGACAAACGTTTTGGCGATAGACAGAATGAATTGGTCATCATCGGACAGGATTTGAGCGAAGATACCATTTGTTTTGAACTCGAAAAATGCCTCTGTACAGAAGACGAAATCAAGCAAATGGAGAACGGAGGGCGGTTTAAAGACCCTTTTCCGCAGACGATGTAGTGGGCTTTTGGCTGTTGGCAATCGGCTATTGGCTTAAAAGTGGAACATTAAATCTCTGATTATTAAGAAAAAACATCAAACCAACAATTCAAATGTAGATGGAAGATGAAGTCGATAAAATTTTATCAAAAACAGGCTTGCGAAAAACTCCCGCAAGGAAAGAATTATTGTCTTTATTTCTGGAATCATCAAAGGCTTTTTCTTTAAGTGATATTGAAATATTATTTAGACATCACTACGATAGATCAACCATTTTTAGAACGTTGGAAGTTTTGACCAAAGAGCTTCTTCTCGAAAAATTCATTGATAAAAAAGGGGTGAATGTTTACATTTTTCATCATAATCATACCAATTGTTCTCAAAATAGTCATTTTCATTTTAAATGTGAAAACTGCCAAAACATAACTGCCCTGCCCCGTTTACCCGAAAATTATATGGCATTCTTTGGTAAAAATCAAGTCAAAAGCCTCAATCTGATGGTTGAAGGCACTTGCGAGGATTGTCAAAACTTATAAAATTCCAATATTATGCTAACAGCAAAAAACCTTACCAAAAAATACGGAGAACAAACCGCTCTCAATGCCCTTAATCTTACCATCAAAGAAGGTGAAATATTTGCACTGCTGGGGCAAAATGGTGCGGGGAAAACTACGACTATCAACTTGTTTCTGGGGTTTATTGAACCCACGAATGGAACGGTTACCATTAACGATATTTCGGTGGTTGAAAATGCTTTGGAAACCAAGAAGTACGTGGCATATATTCCTGAAACGGTTATGCTTTATCCGAACTTAACGGGTATCGAAAATCTACAATTCTTTTCTTCTTTGGCGGGTTTCAAATATTCTGATGAACAATTGAGTGATTTTTTGAGTAAATCAGGATTGCAAAAAAATGCTCATACGCAATATTTAGAAGGATATTCAAAAGGAATGCGACAGAAAGTAGGCATTGCCATTGCCTTAGCCAAAAACGCCAAAGCCTTATTATTGGACGAACCAACGTCTGGACTCGACCCAAAAGCCTCCAACGAATTTTCTGAGATTTTACGGGATTTAGCCAAAAACGGCACGGCGGTTTTGATGGCAACGCACGATATTTTTAGAGCCAGGGAAGTAGCCCATCGCATCGGCATTATGAAAGAAGGCAATTTGGTTTCGGTGGTGGATGCTGCCAGTATTTCGGCTAATGAATTGGAGAAATTGTATTTACAAACCGTTTGAGAACAATGCAAAACATCATCGCAAAAAAAGAATTCACCCAAACCCTGAGAGACAAGCGGTTTTGGGTAATGGCAATATTGGTTTGGGGTTTATTACTCACTGCATCAGTGGTTGGTTTTATGAATTATCGTAAAATCCAAGCCGAACGAAGCAATGCTTCAAAGTCCGCAGCTGATTTATGGCAAAATCAAAAAGATAAAAATCCGCACTCTGCCGCACACTATGGCTCATTTGCATACCGTCCAAAATCTCCGTTGAGTTTTGTAGATTTTGGTACTGATTCGTTCACGGGAATGTCTGTTCGTTTGGAGGCACACAAACAAAATGATGCCGTTTTTAGCGTTGCCCAAGAGTCCAGTTCATTGCTTCGTTTTGGTGAACTTACGCTTGCCTTTGTGATGCAGGTACTCATGCCTTTGCTCATTATTTTCTTGTGTTTCAATGCCATTACCCAAGAAAAAGAATCTAAAACCTTACAAATTTTACTAAGCCAAGGGGCTTCGATGCAACAAATTGTGTGGGGGAAAATCAAAGGTTTTTCGGGTGTAATTGCCTGTTTGGTTTTGCCTATTATATTGATAGTCAGTGTATTATTACTTATTTCGTTTGATTCTTCTTTCTCTTGGACATGGCTTACTCGCACGGGTTTGTTGATGCTTTCTTATTTGGCTTATCTATTAGTTTTTGTGGTGTTAGCGGTGTGGGTTTCGGCGAAGGCTACTTCTTCTCGTGTGGCTTTGCTGTCTTTATTGGTGGTTTGGATTTTTGCTTGTATCATTATTCCAAAAGCTACTGTCAATGTGGCATCTAATATTTTTCCAGTGCCTACTTCGTTTGCCTTCAACAAGGCAATTCAAGACGATGAAGCCAAGGGAATCGACGGACATGACCCCGAAGATGAACGAGCAAAAATCTTAGAAAAACAAATTTTAGCCCAATATGAAGTTGATTCAGTTAGTCAATTACCCGTCAATTTTGATGCAATTCAGATGCAAGAAGGCGAAAAATATACGTCTATGGTGTATTCAAAACATTTTAAAGATTTACAGAAGACTTATAATTCTCAAAATAAAATCTCTGAGATAGTGGGGCTGTTGAATCCGTTTTTGGCAATCCGTCAGGTTTCAATGGCATTGTCAGGCTCTGATTATGTTACTCACGCCAATTTTCAGGAACAAGCCGAAAAATATCGTTTTCGATTAGTGGAATTGATGAATAATTATATGCGAGACCACTCTAAAACAGGCGATTGGGAATTTAAGGTAAATAAAAATGTATGGTCACAATTACCCGCCTTTCAATACACAGAACCTTCTTTTGGCTCTGTTTTGAGTAGAAATTGGCTATCATTTCTATCGCTTGGGTTTTGGGTAATGCTCAGTTTTTGGGCGGTTTCAAAAATAAAATTTTCACTTTGAGACTCATAAAAAAATGATGACAACAATACTAAAATACGAATGGATTTCATTGCTTCGCAATCGCATTTTATTGGGAGCAATGGGTTTGATTTTTTTGGCAGGAATCTATGCTATTTATTACGGAAATACCGAAATGACCAAGCAAAAAGCCACTATACAATTGGTACAAGATGCTGAAAAAGAGAAGATTACAAAACAAAAATCTGATTTTAAGGAACCCAGCTTTGAGGTTTCATGGAGAACTCAGCGTACACTCGTAAATCCGCCCCAATCCTTAGCTGCCTTCACGATTGGGCAACGAGATGTGTTCCCTTTTACCAAAACAATCAGGGCTTATGGCTTGTATGGGAGTATTTTCGGTTCCGAAATTGCCAATCCGTTTAAGTTACTCACTGGCAATTTTGATTTGGCTTTTGTGTTTATTTTTTTGCTTCCCTTACTCATCATTGCGTTGAGCTATAACCTCCTTTCCGCCGAACAAGAACAAGGCACTCTTTCGCTGATATTGGTCAATGAAATCAGTCTTAGCAAATTGATTTTTCAGAAACTTATTTTTAGAGTTTTAGTAGTGTTGGGCTTCGTAATCTTACTTTTTTTAGTGGGAATTGTTTGGACATCCACACCGCTAAATTTACGCTCTATCGTTTGGTTGATAGGTACTTGCCTCTATATTTTGTTCTGGTTTAGTCTTGTATTTTTCTGGGTTTCTTACAGGCAATCATCCTCTTTCAATGCCCTTGCTCTGTTGGGTAGTTGGTTGTTGTTTGTGGTGATAATCCCCACTTTTTTGAATTTATATTTAGAAAGTACCCGACCATTGACAAGTGGAGCAAACCTACAACGAGAACTTCGAGAAATTACCGAAGCGGGCTGGAATGTACCTAAAAAAGAAAATTTAAAGAAATATTTTCTTGAAAATGGCATCATTGACACAACCAAAATAAGTGCAGATATGGTACATGAAATCGCCTTGGTACATTATATGGATAAAAATGCTGCACCGCACTTTGCCGAATACAAAACCCAATTGAACGAAAGGGTAAATCTATCAAGATCAATGAGTTGGCTATCGCCAGCTACTCAAACTCAGTCGCTCTTGAACCAATTAGCCAATGTGGATACGGATGCGTATTTGCGTTTTTTGGAAAGTTTAGAAAGTTATTATCCAAAATTCAAAGGCTTTTTTGATAGTCAGAAATTAGCCAATAAAAAGTTTGATAAAAACGATTTTGATAAAATCCCAATGCCAACCTTTAAGCAAAACGAGAGTAAAATTATATGGACTGAATTTTTGCCAATAGGTATTTTCATCATGTTGTTTTTCGGTTTGGGTTGGAGGAAAATGAACCAAAAGATTTTTAGTCTATGAAAAAAAATAATACAATAATTAAGTTTACTTTACCCTTTTTTTTGCTCTTTTTTAGCTTTAATCTATCAGCTCAAAACGTCATAATCAAAGGAAAAGTATTGGACGAAAAAACCAATCAAGCCCTTGAAAATGTGAGTGTGTCGGTTTTGGGTGTAGGTAATTTTGGGAAAACCAATCAAGATGGTGAGTTTCAAATAAAAGGGCTTAGAAATCAGGCTTATACGCTTACTTTTTCATTTTACCCGCCAATTATTACAAAGAAATTCGCCAAAAATATCCTGTTTTATATCTTCTACACGGTCATTCAGGCAATTATACGAGCTGGATTACATACGCTCAATTGCCAAAATAATTAGCTACAAGATATAACACACATTTTTGGTTTTGAAACAACACACATTTTTAAAATAAATAATGAAAATTCATATTTACCTGTTTGTATTATTTGCTACCTCCCCTCTATTCGCCCAAACCAACGGAACGATAAAAGGTAAAGTCGTGGACGATAAAACCAAAGAGGTAATACAGAATGCTATCGTGCAATTATTGCCCCAAGAATTGAATACAGTTACCAGTACAAAAGGGGTGTTTCAGTTCAATAAGGTAGGGTTTGGTAAACATACAATCGCTGTTTCTGTGGTGGGTTATGTTTCACAAATAGTGGAAATAAAAGACGGAGAAGAAATTATTATTGCCTTGCAGGAAAGGATTATGGGCTTAGAAAATGTTTAAAAATTATATTTGGTAAAATTCAGTTTCTATTTAATATTATTTGGCAATTGGTTAGTAATATCCATGCTTCGGCAGAATTTGTTGTTTTTTCATAGTCTTTTGCGTGCCTTC
>JAAFJP010000030.1 GCA_013298125.1 Cytophagales bacterium
CATCTCTACTAACGATTTTGATTTTTTCGGTAATAGTTTGAGCGATTAACATTCTGTCAAACGGGTCTCTGTGATGAAAAGGTAGTGAAGAAACACAAATGGTATGTTCAGGAAAAATGGGGAGTATTGAAAATCCATTTGTTTCAATTTTACTAATCATAGCAGGAATATCAATGGCTACTTCTAATTTTCCTATACTCGTTTTTATCGCAATTTCCCATAGACTTGCAACACTGATAAAAATATCATTTTCAATATCTTCTATTTGTGTCTTGATTCTTGGAGGGAGGTTTTCATCGTTTTCAACAAACCAGATGAAGGCATGAGTATCTAACAGCAATTTCATTACATATATTCTTTAAAATCATCCAAAGGAGCATCAAAATCATCTGCCATCTTGAAAGTACCTTTCATACAGCCCGCTTTTGGATGAGGTTTTGTGGTATTATATTTTTTTTCTAAAAACTCAATATAATCAATAACCTCAATTTTAAGATTTTGAGGAAGCGTTGATAATTTGGATAATAAAATAAGATCGGACATGAGTTTCGTTAATTTTAGTACAAATTAAACATTTTTCTACTTTTTGCAATGATTGAGGTTGATATAAATTTAAACTATCTCCCTTTATTCTGCCTAATAAAATTCGTAACTACCACATTTTCAGGTACATCAAATTGTTTTTCTAAGTCTTCGTACTTTATCGTGATGGCATATTTACGTTGTCCTAAACGCTTTACATCGGTTAGAAAATTGGCATTGAAAATTCTCGTAGTTCTGTCACTATCGAAGAATTTTGAGTTACTTTTTGCGGAAGTTATTTTATTCAAAAAATCAATGTTTTTGCAATTATATTCAGTAATTGATACTCCTGTATTGAAGTTTTGAGTTGTGTAAATCTGCCATGTAGCACTTACGCCCGATTTTTCTTTAAACTCACAATAAATTATATCATCTGGCAAAAACTCGTCCTTACCCAACCTTATACTCTCGGGCGTTGGGGGTAATAATAAGGCTGGATTATTGGTATTTTTAATTTCTGCAAGGGTTTCTTGTACTGTCTTAGCGATGTATTCGTCAATGTTGATGGCAGATTTTAGGGTACTTGATTGAAAAGTTTGAAGAGTATATTTTTGCATATCCAGTATAAATTGTTGGTCAGCGATTTTTTCTTCTAATCTTCCTTGAAATCTTTTTAAATCTCTCTTAAAAATATGCCTGTGTAATTCATTGGGAATAGCATCCTCTAAACTGATTTGTCCTGTGAATATATCCCCGAACATCTCACGTTCTTGTTCTACGGCATCAATGGTTTCTTTGTTTGAACCTGATATGGTAATGACTGTTTTATTTTTCCCTTTCTTTTTTACGTAAGAAACTTCATATTTGGTTTTGATTGAATTCAAGAAAAAATCTACAATTTCTTCTTGGGTTTCTCCTTGCAATTCATCTGTAAAATTTAGATTAATGGCAGTAGTATTGGGATTTACAACAACCATTTTTGAAGTATCTAATCCTAATGCTACAAAGATTGAAATCGAACTTCTATCAACCATCATACCGTCAATATGGACGTTGACAAACTTCGTATCTCCATCAAATTCAACATTGGAGAAATCACTACTTTGTAAGTTTGCATTAGTAAAGTCAGCCCCACAAAAATTACTTCCCGAGAAGTTGATAGATACCAAGTTCGTAAACTTAAAATCACAGCCAATAAATTGACAATTTTTTAAATTCGCTCCTGCCATTAAGGCATTTTCAAAACTTAAACCACTGAAATTCAAATTATTAACTGTAAAAGATTTCCCTCGAACTCTATTACTATTAAGCCATTCTTTATGAATATTTAGATATTGATTTAATTCTTCTTGGGTTACATTATTTTCCATAGTAGTCAATTTTATTTGTTGTAAAAAATCATCCCTAATCCAATGAGCATACAAAGGGCTAAAATGATCTCTTGAATGTACTGAGGTCTGTTTTTATTATTATTGTCAAAAGCTACATTCATAAATGGCGTTGTTCCAAGTATTATTGCTGTAAAGAATTTTGTATTACTGGATAAGGCAAATACAGAGAAGACGAACTGTCCTACTGAAAACAAACTGGATAATAAATACAAGGTTTTATAATTCGTAAATCCTTTATTTAAAGATTTCAATGATTTTTTTAAACCAAACTTAATTATCAAATGACTAATTGTTAATAAGAAAGGTATGAAAAAAGTTAAAAATTCATAGAATAGGAATATTGAAATCTGAGAGATATTGAAATTATCCTTGAAAATTAAGTAACGTCCTACCTCTCCGTCAATGAATAAACTACCTCCACAGCTCAATGCAGATAGACAGGCAAAAATGACTACGTTATTACCTTTTTTAGTTCCTTTATCTAATTCTTTTCTACGTAATGCCCAAATACTGGCTACGAACACAATTACACCACCAATAATTGAAATTAGACGAAGTTTAGAGTCATGAAAAATCCAATCTAAACCAATGATTATCAATATATTAGACTGAAAAAATATGGAATAAATACCCATATTTAATCTCTTCCTACTATATGCCTCTGTAACGATATGCACATAATAGCCAACTGCCATCAACGCAATTGTTCCAAAAATTACCCATGAGTTTTTAAATTGCTCTCCCCAAAGGAAAAAGGAGTTTGGTATATTAAATTCTTTGTCATTAAAAGGAGAAGTTACTAAACTTCCAGTAACCAAAATCATGGATGCCAGTCCATATAAAATAGTTGCAGAAACCAAAGGTTCATCAACTTCCCTAACGACCTTTTCATAATACTTGGCGTACAGGGTGTAATTTAACACCGCAATCATCGCTATGGTTGCAGTCAGGATTTCGTTTCCCATTTATTAAATAAAATAAGTCTCAAATTTCAGTTATTTTTTTGAGATTTTAGTGAAATTAAAGTGCTAAAAAATGAAATTAAAAAACTATTTAATATTGTTTTAATTTATTGATAATCAGATAGTTATATTTTAAAAAATAATTGTAATACAGTTTGGATGTATTAAAAAAAGGAGTAATCTTTGCCTAATAAATTGAAACTTTAACTAAATATTTATCATGAAAAATACAATGATTAAAGGGTACAATTATAAGGAGTTGTTATGCCAAAATGGTAAGCAACCTGTTAGTATTGAGGAGCTTTCTAAACAAGAAAATCTCTCGCAAAGTACGGTCTCTGTTTTAGCTCTTTATGAGGATAGCAAACAGTTACTTTTCAAATTTCACTATTGGCTTTTGCCATCACATAACCAGCCAGAAGTAAGGCTAAGTTCATTTTCATTTTATCAACTAACGTAAATAATTATGAAGCATAACAATCATCAGCCAAGACCCCCAAACACAAAAATAGCTTTGAACCGTAAGAGTTAAGAGTCTGGAAAACTAATACTACGGAAACAAAGCTATATCAAGGGTCAAAACCGCAATGATAAACCAAAGATAAGAATTTTTAAGTTTGTCATTGTGGAAAAATTCAAATTGTATAATTTTTTCAATCCAAAATTTTTCAACCAATGAAAATTCAATTCAAATCAATCGCAACACTTTTAGTGTTTTTTGCAACAAGTTGCAATCCAAATGTAGAGCCAGAGAATGCAGATGTGCCTTCAAAGATTCCATCATCATTAAAAACAACAGGTATTTGTGGACTTCCAAGTGGTGGTTACTGTGCCGATTTAGCCACAGCTAAATTTAATCTTGCCTGCCCAAATGGGTCTGCAAAAGATTGGTCTGGGGTTAATAATGTCATTAGCCCTTACTGGTATGATAACGCAAGTGCGAAAGGTTGGAAAGTATCAAAAAATTATGCAGATGTTAAAAACAGAACGCTTGTTTTGTTTGGTACTACTTCAACATACACTACTGGTCATGTGGCAGTGGCGGTTGGACCAGTGGTAAAAGAAGCTATCAAGGATTCCAAAGGAAAAATTACTGGATATAAAGATATGCTTACCGTTGTTGAATATAACTCTGGAACTCCGAGAATAAGTAATAGCAAGGATAAAGCAACTAAAAAGGAGGAAGAAACTTGCTTTGTCAACAACTTCATTACTTCGACTTATGGAGTAGAAACTACTTGTACTTTTGAAGTTAGTAAAACACGTCCAGGGTTTGGTGCAATTGTAGGGTATATTTTCCCTGAAAAAGCAAAAAAATAACCTTCATTTAATTAACAAAGGCGAGTCGTGATGCTCGTCTTTGTTGTCAAATTTTCTCATAACTGCCTGATTTCAAACATTATAAAACCAAAACCGCCCTAACAACTAATCATTGTTAAGGCGTTTTTCAAAATTCTCTAAGCCTAAATCAAAGACTTATCTTTCAATATCTTTTGTACTTCTTTTTCTTTTATTTCTAAAATATCAGCAATCTGTTTTACCTCAAAGCCACGGTTAAATAGCTTTACAACGGTATCTGCCCGTTCTATTTTTCTACCTTCTTTCTCACCATACTCCCGATAGTAATTTTCGACTGTTTCTATGATGCCCATACTTTTTACTGGTTTTTCTGTTTTGTCCTCAAATTTAGTGAACATCTCTTCATTTCCAAAAGAAACCCTCACCTCCCCAACTCCCTCAAAATATCCTCAGTATCCTCCCCCAAAATCGGAGCTGCCCATGACGGTTTTGCTTCGGTTTCTGAGAATTTTAGGGGTACACCAATTGACTTTAATTTCCCTGCCGTAGGGTGCTCGGTTTCGATAATCATTTGTCGGGCTTGGAGGTGTGGGTCGTTTTCTAAATCTTCTAAACCATAGACAGGACTAATCAAAAGGTCATTTTCTAAACCCAATTTCACCCAATCGGATTGTTTTTTTTCTAAAAATAAACCTCCAATCAAATTCTTAAAACTCAATAATTGTTCAGGATTTTTAGGAGTCATAAACATTTTCCAGTCGGGTTTATGGGTCAAATCACAGAATTTACTCCAAAATTTGGCTTCTAATGTTCCCAAAGCGATATATTTTTTATCCTGACATTCGTAAATGCCATAGTTCGGCATTCCGCCTGATAGGGGTAAAGTTCCTCTATTTTGATGCTGATTAGTCGCTGAATAAATGGCATAAGATACTGATAATAAAGGCATTACAGCATCGGTCATTGATACATCCACGTACTGACCCACACCCGTTTGTGTACGTGCGTGCAGAGCCGAGAGCGTTGCTATTACACTCATATACGAACCTCCCGCAATATCTGCCAATTGTACCCCTGGCACGACTGGCTCCTCCTCTACCCTACCCGTAATTCCCAAAACCCCTGCGTAGGCAATGTAATTCAAATCATGCCCTGCCAAATGAGCATAAGGTCCTGTTTGTCCGTAACCCGTTACAGAAACGTAGATAATTTTAGGATTAACTTTCTTTGCTTCTTCATAACCCAAACCCATTTTATCTAAATAATTAGGTCTGAATTGCTCTACAACCACATCGGCAGTTTTGACTAATTCAAAGAAAATCTTACGCCCTTCTTCTGACTTATAATCTAAAAACATACTCCGTTTTGAACGATTATACGCCAAATAATTCACTGATTCACCCCCCACAAAGGGCGGGAAAACTCGTACGTAATCAGGAGCGTTTGGGTCTTCAATTTTGATGACTTCCGCACCCATATCCGCCATGAGCATTGTACCCAAAGGTCCTGGCAATAAGCGAGTTAAATCTAAAATTCTGATTCCTTGTAGTGGACCAGTTTGTGGTTTTCGAGACATATTGGAGGGCTGTTGGCAATTGGCTTTTAGCTTTAAAATTTACGGTTTGAATATTTTACCAATATCGAAAAAATGAAATCTAACAATCATTCCCATCAATATCACAACTTTCGCCTGCAATAATTTCTACTTCCATTTCCTTAGAAACTTTCTCTAAAATTTCTGCAAACACCTCCGCAGGTTGAGCTCCTGAGATAGCATATTTTTGATTGAAAATAAAGAATGGTACACCCGAAACACCCAACTGACGATAGTAGTGCATTTCTTCTTTTACTTCGTCAGTTGCAATGTCAGAATTGATGATTGATAAGGTTTTTTCAGCCGACCAGCCGTATTTTTCTAAGAGTTCTACCAAAACATTTTCTTGCGTAAGGTCTTGTTTATCAATAAAATAGGCTTTCATCAAAGACTCTTTTACCTTCGCCTGAATCCCATCTTGCAATGCTATCGTAAGTATTCGATGGAGGGTGAAGGTATTGATGGCTTTCGGAAGGGTTGAAAAGTCAAAATCTAAGCCCTCCGTTTTTGCCGCTTGCTCAACTTGGTGGAATTTTGTAACAAAATCGCTACCAAATCTGTTTTCCATGTAAACTTGAAAGTCCATACCCTCAGAAGGTACAGATGGGTCGAGTTGGTAAGACCGATAAATAATTTCTACCTCATTAACTTGCAGGTTATCAGAAGATTGCATATATTTAATACCTTTTTCGAGCCTACGCTTACCAATATAGCACCAAGGACACACGACATCCGACACAACGTCAATACTAATTACTTTTGTTTTGTTCATTTGATTTATATTTTTTCTTTCGCAACCATATACCAATATATACGTACAGGGTTGTAGGAACGATATTTTAAAAGCATTTAAGAATTACTAAATAAAAACAAAAAGTCTCTTACAATTAATTCCATTAAGTTTTATTATTGTCAAACAGTCTGATAATCAGGGTGCTTATTTTTCATGTCATCAAATTATTAAGTTCATTATGAAAAAAATCTATTTATTATTTTTCGTTGCCTCTATTGCATTAACATCGTGCAATCGTAATGGTTTCCAGATAGGTACTGCCTGTCACAGAGAAATTGAAGATGAAGTTTTTAAACCCAATTATGCTTCATTTACTACTGTCGAAAAACAGTTCAGCATTGTTGATACCACTTATCAATTCCAAGCGGTTATTGATGAAATCGGTAATCAGATGAAACTTCGTGGGTATCAGGACTCCAAAGACCGCCCTAATTTGATTGTTTTTTACGCTCTTTTTCCAAGTGATGTAAATTTATCAGTTCTCCAACGTTCGTTTAGAGGTTTAGGAAAGGAAAACATGAACGAAGAACTCCGCAGAGTAAAACTGAGAAAAGGAACGCTTCTTTTGCAATTTGTAGAGAATGACACCAACCGCCCAATCTGGATGGGATATGCAGCGGGTATTGCTCAACCCGAAACACATAAGATTGACGAAAAAGCTCTCAGAATAGCTACGAGAGAGATTTTTGATAATTATAAAATTTTTGCGAAAGATTATATTGCTGGTAAAAAAATGGTGAGTACTCAGGTGCTGGCGAGTAAGTAATGGTGTGAAGAATAAATAAAAGTCCCCAGATTTGACATTTTTTAAGGAAACTATCAAATTTGGGGACTTTTTTTATACTATTTACACAAATTCATTCCCTCTCTTCCCCGCATCTGCCACAAAATTTTTCACAAATTGTTCTTGTTCTTTTTCACAAATCATTAGTACATTATCGTATTCAGCAATGATGTAGCCGTCTAAACCTTGTACCACCACTAATCTATCTTTTGGCGTTTTGATGATGCTATTCGTTACGCCATACAGCATCGTTTGTCCGTCCACCACGTTTTCGTTTTCATCTTTATCTGATACTTCGTACAATGATTTCCAAGTGCCTAAATCTGACCAACCGAAATCTCCCATAACTGTAAAAACATTGTCAGCTTTCTCCATTACGGCATAATCAATCGAAATGCTTTCACAAGTTTTGTATTCTTCGTTGATAAAATCTGTTTCTTTTTCCGTAAAATAAAAGGCTTCTCCTCTCGTAAAAATCTCATGAATGGCTGGACTTGTTTTGGCAAATGCCTTTTTGATTGCCTGTACATTCCAAACAAAAATCCCTGCATTCCAGACATATTCACCACTGGTTACGAACAATTTGGCTAATTCCAAATTCGGCTTTTCACGGAAGGTTTTTACTTTCTTTACCTCCTCCTCCGAGTGTACGTATTGTATGTACCCATAACCCGTGTCTGGGCGAGTGGGCGTAATGCCTAACGTTACTAAAACATCGTCTTTTGCTGAGGCATCTAACGCCAAATTTATTCTTTTTTCAAAGGCTTTTTCCTTCAAAATAATATGGTCAGCAGGGGCAATTACGATATTGGCTTGTGGATTTTTTAAGCCAATTTTATAACAGGCATACGCTACACAGGGAGCTGTGTTTCTACGTGAAGGCTCTGCAAGTATCTGACTATCAGACATAAAGTGCAATTGCTCTTTGATGATATCGATATAATCTGCACTCGTTACGATGTAGATATTCTCTTTCGGACAAATATCTTCAAACCTGTCGGCGGTTTGTTGTAAAAGCGTTCTACCTGTTCCCAACACATCATGAAATTGCTTTGGATTTTTACTTCGACTGAAGGGCCAGAAACGAGTTCCTACTCCTCCCGCCATGATTACTACATAGTTATTGTTCATTTATTTTTTAACCTCACCCCCAGCCCCTCTCCCGTGGAGAGGGGAGTTTTCTCGGATGAATAAACTACTCCCCTCTCCACGGGAGAGGGGCTGGTGGTGAGGCTGTTAATTATTATTTTGCTAAATACTTTTCAATTCTGTTCGCTAAATTTTCTCTGATATTCACGTAGAAAAAATTAATGTCGGCAATATGCCAACTTTCGTTTTTTACGAGTTTACTTCCTTTAATGTTGGGTCTATTTACCCAAACCATTCCTTGATGATTTTGAGCATCTACTAAATTGGGATATAACGTAAATTTTGGACCAACCCCTCCCTTATTCATACTTGCGGGTGCATAGGTTGAGTCCAATGTCCAAGTCAGCGGATTAGTACTCACAGCAGTATTCAAACCCAATTTATGCCAAACTGGGTAATAGTCTTTTCCGTAGGTATTCCACGAAACAAAACAGCCTGTTTCGTCACCCGTTTTACAAGGCTTGATGTTGTCAAAAGAATTAGGTTGTGTTCCGATTCCAATTATGTAAGCCGCCACTAATTGTTTTTGGAGAGGTTTATTGTCAAAATATTCCTTCAAAAGTCGAGTGGCATGAACCGTTCCTTGACTATGCGATGCAATCACTATCGGACGATTTTGATTGTAGTTTTTTAGATAATATTCAAAAGCCGCTTTGATGTCTGTGTAAGCCAAATCAAGGGATTTTTTCTTATCGTCTTTATCAGAGGTTACAAAAGCGTGATAATGTGCCTGACGATAGCGTGGAGCATAGATTTTACCCGAACCATTAAAGGCAGATGCCTGATTGAGAATCGTAGAATTATCCACCGATTCATTCATCTTCGCATCATTCACATCAGCATTCCATTCGTATTGGTTTTGGGGTTTTTTCGTAAAAATAGTTGGGTGTAAAAAAAACACATCGACCTTCGCCTCAGCTTGTCCATCTTTCAAGTCAGATTTTAGAGGAACTTGGTCGGCGGGGTCATTTTTTGTGGGAAGAGCAGCCCAATTTTCAGTTTTTGCATAATCTGGAACGGCAGGAATTAAATTTTCGGAGAAATGGCTCTTCAATTGATAAGGCATTTTCTTACAGCCTGATAATGAGACGATTAGGAATATTAGTGATAAAAACTGACATTTGTAAGAATTCATATTATCAATTGTTTTTGTATAATTTTTTGAAAAAGTATTAAATTTTTTGGTACACGTACATAATAAATGAAAATTTAATCTAAAATTTCCAGAAAAAGTTGCAATTTTGTACTACAAAATTAATGTATTTTAACCTTAATTCACTAAAAAAGCATTTTATGAAGAACTTTTTTACAAAAATCAGATTGGGTTTCATTGCTTCAATCATGTTGCTGACGGCATCGACGTTTGCACAAACTAAAATTTCGGGTAAGGTCAGTGACGGAGCTTCGAAAGAATCACTCATCGGCGTAAGCATCGGCGTAAAAGGAAAAGTAATCGGAACTATTTCTGATACAAAAGGAAACTTTGCCCTTTCAACAACCACACCCACTCCATTTACTATTTCAGTTTCAAGTGTAGGATACAAAACACAGGAAATTGTTGTTTCAGGTTCAAAGACTGACTTCGATATTAAGATGGAAGAGCAAAACATCTTAGGTCAGGAAGTTGTAGTATCGGCTTCACGTGTAGAAGAGAGCGTAATGAAATCGCCTGTATCGGTTGAAAAAATGGACTTACGTGCTTTACAAACATCTCCCTCGGCTTCGTTTTATGATGCTTTGAAAAACTTGAAGGGTGTTGATGTAAACACACAGAGTTTGACATTCTCATCTGTTACGACTCGTGGTTTCAACGGAAACGGTAATCCAAGAGTTGTACAATTGGTGGACGGTATGGATAACCAAGCCCCAGGTTTGAACTTTGCGGTAGGTAATATCGTGGGTATCAGTGAATTGGACTTAGAAAGCGTTGAATTAATCCCTGGTGCGGCATCGGCTCTTTACGGACCAAATGCGATGAATGGTATAGTTTTGATGAATTCAAAAAGCCCATTCTTATTCCAAGGATTAAGTGCTAATGTAAAGTTTGGAACAATGTCTGAGAATAACCGTACTACTCCTTCAACGGGTTATACAGATTATGCTTTCCGTTATGCAAAGGCATTCAACAACAAATTTGCGTTCAAAGTAAACTTCGCATATTTGCAAGCACAAGACTGGCAAGCATCTAACTACAACAACCAAAGTTTAAGAAATGGTTTCGGACCAAATCAAGGTACAAGAGCAACCGACCAAGCCTACGATGGTATCAACGTTTATGGTGATGAATCAACCCAAGGTTTAAATTTTCAAGCGGTTTTGAGACCAATCCTTCAAGACCCAACCAATGGATTAACGGCTGGTATTAATCAAATCTCAGCGGCAACAGGAGGATTTATTACTCCAACAGCTATTTTCAATACTGTTTTCCCAAGTAACACCGTTTTTGTTTCACGTACAGGTTACGAAGAAAATACAATAGCAGATTATACAACGAAAAGTTTAAAATTGAATGGAGCTTTACATTATCGTATTAATGATAAAATTGAGGCAGTTATTCAAGGAAATTATGGTTTTGGAACAAGTTTATATACAGGTTCAGACCGTTATTCAATCAAAAACTTTACGTTATGGCAAGGAAAGGCTGAATTGAAAGGTTCAGATTTTTATTTACGTGCCTACACAACCCAAGAAAATTCGGGAGATTCTTATGCTAATTCATTGTTGGCACAAGGTATCAATGAGGCTTGGAAAAAAAGTGAAACTTGGTATGGTGATTATGTAGGAGGTTTTGCAGGTACTTATGGTGTTGCAGCTTTAACTGCTTATAGTACCGCATTCCAAACGGCTGTTGGTAATGCTTTGAGAGCTGGACAAACACAAGTACAAGCCATAACAGCGGGCGTAACTGCCGCAACTACTGCTGTTGCTGGTATTAGTCCATCTGCTTATTATGGGGCAGCAAGAGCAAATGCTGACAAAGGTCGTTTCTTACCAGGTACACCAGAATTTAATGCTGCCGCAGAAGAATCAAAAAATAGAGCAATTCCTGGTATTTTATCACCAGCTTCAGCTCGTAAAATTGGGTCAAAATTCCAAGATAGAACTGCCATGTATCATTTAGAAGGTATGTATAATTTAACAAAAACTTTCAACGATGCTTTGGAAGTAATTGTTGGAGCAAATTATCGTAATTATGCCTTGAATTCAAGTGGAACAATTTTCGCTTTGGATGCTGATGGAAAAGAATTCTCAATTACAGAGTTTGGTGGATATGTATCATTAGGAAAGAAAATGTTTGATGATAAATTCAAACTTTCTGGTTCAATGCGTTATGACAAAAACGAAAACTTTGCGGGTCAGTTTACACCACGTATTGCTGGGGTATTCTCTCCATCAGAAAACAGCAACTTCCGTGTGTCATATCAAACAGGTTTCCGTATGCCGACTACGCAGAATCAGTACATTGATTTGTTCGTAGGTAGCTCTCGTTTATTAGGTGGACTTCCATTCCTTCGTGAAAAATATTTCCAAGGAAAGCAGCCTTATAAC
This sequence comes from Cytophagales bacterium, assembly GCA_013298125.1. GTDB lineage: Bacteria > Bacteroidota > Bacteroidia > Cytophagales > Spirosomataceae > Arcicella. The sequence continues at coordinate 12,044 of JAAFJP010000030.1, forward strand.
CTTGTGTCAGTAGCATCAGGAGCCGCAAATCCCCAAGCTGCTACTTTTGGGGAATATAAACCAGAGAAAGTTGGTACTTGGGAAGTTGGTTATAAGGGATTGTTAGGGAAAAAATTATTCGTAGATGCTTATTATTACAGCAGTATTTATACAGACTTTATCAATGGACAAGTTGTTACCACAGCAAGTAAGGCAGCGGATATTAACGCTTTAAATGTATTCTCAATTTCATCTAATTCTTCCGTTGATGTTAAAACGGCTGGATGGGGTTTAGGCTTTGATTATTCGTTACCAGGAGGTTTTAACTTAGGCTTAAATGGTGCTCGTAATGAGGTAACAAACCAAAAAGACCTTCCTATTGAAAGTCAGCAAACGGGTTACTCAACACCTTTGTATCGTGTGAATGCAAGTGTTTCTAATCGTAACATTGCAGGTTCGGGTTTTGGTTTTGGTGTAACTTGGAGATACCAAGAAGCATTTGATGGTCCTTCTGGAATTGCAAGTACTTTGGTTTCAGCTCAAAGACTTGGTTATGTTCCTCAATTCAATACGCTTGATATTCAAGTAAGTAAGAAACTTTCAAGCATTAAATCAATCTTGAAAATTGGGGGTAATAACGTAATGGGTAATGGATATTACACAGGTTACGGAAACCCAACAGTTGGTTCAACGTTTTATGTTGGTTTGACGTTTGATGAGTTGTTGAATAAGTAATTTGAGGTGTTAGGTTTTAGGTAATTGGTTTTTGATTTTACCAAAACGCTGATACTATTCTATATCAAAAAAGAGGCTTCGTGCCTCTTTTTTGTTTGATTGAAATTTGAATATTGCATAACCTCACCCCCGACCCCTCTCCTACTAAGAGGGGAGATATTAGTCCGAGACTGCTCCCCTCTCAGTAGGAGAGGGGTCGGGGGTGAGGTTATGCGAATTAATCTTTATAATTTCAAATATGAAAAAACTAATCATCACATTATCCATCATCATCTTGCTGATAATCAGTGGGCTATTCTATTTTCGTTCCAAAATTCAGGATGAAGATGTACCGCAAACGGAGAATTTAATTCCTGATAATTTACCTAAAGAAGCCTTAGCCATTTTTGCTCATCCAGACGATGAGATTACGATTATTGGTACGATGAGAATGTTGAAAGAACAAGGCGTAGAAACGGGTATTTGCTACATGACACGTGGCGAAGCTGGCTTGAATGGAAGTATTATTGATGTGTCTAAAATCAAAGAATTGGCAGATACTTCTTTGAACAAACTCAAAAAAGAATTAGGACAAAGACGTACCAAAGAAGTTGATAAAATAGCAAGTATTTTGGAACTCAATCACCACGAAATGTTTGATTTTCCAGACTCTGGAACATCGGATGTGCCAATGGATTCTTTGAAAAAAGTAGTACGTTCACTAATCCAAAAGTATCGCCCTTCCGTACTTTTTACGTTGGATGATAAAGTGGGTTTATACGGACATCCAGACCACAGAAATATCTCAAAAGCTGTCTTGGAAGTATTTGAAGAAGACAAAGGGAAAGCTGATTTTTCACCAAAGAAACTATATCAAGTTACGCTACCCAAAGACATGATTGCTTTTGCTCTGAACATTGCAGAAGGTTTCAGAAAAAATTACCCAAAAGACCCCACAAAAGGGCTTCCACAGGCTGATATATGTGTGAGTATTCCCTCGTATGGGCGTTACAAGCGGGATTGTATGCTTGCTCACGTAAGTCAGCGACCAACGTTTGATGATATGCAACCTGGCTTTGCGACCTTGCCGCCGTGGTTATATTTTCGGGTTTTTGATAGAGAATATTTCCATGTGATTAAATAGAATTTCAGTAGTCATACACCCTAAAACATCCCCCTACCCCCTTCAAAGGCAGGGCTGTTAAGTTCTGAAAATCAAGTCAGAATTCAGAACAAGGAATGTAGAATTTAGAAGGAATAATAGAATGAAAATCGGATAAGTTATATTTTTTACTTCTCCATTCTTAATTCCTTGTTATAAATTCTGCATTTTTTAGAGAACTTAACAGCCCTGCCTTCAAAGGGGGATTCACCATTAGTGTAAGTCCCCCTTTGAAGCAGGGCTGTTAAGTTCTGAAAATCAAGTCAGAATTCAGAACAAGGAATGTAGAATTTAGAAGGAATAATAGAATGAAAAATCGGATAAGTTATATTTTTTACTTCTCCATTCTCAATTCCTTGTTATAAATTCTGCATTTTTTAGAGAACTTAACAGCCCTGCCCTTTGAAGGGGATAGGGGTATGTTTTAGGGATGTCAAATATTGTAAAAATTAACCCAATGAACATACCCAAACCCCTCCTTTTTCTCCTAATTTTCCTCCCACAACTCGCTCATACTCAGATAAATCCTGAGAATGTAACCATTGCAAGAGATTCGTGGGGAGTCCCACATATTTTTGCCAAAACCGACCCCGAAGTGGCGTATGGATTGGCGTATGCTCATGCCGAAGATGATTTCAAAACCATTCAGTTTACGCTTTTGGGGGGTAAACAAATGTTAGGAAGGCATTTGGGCAAAAACGGTGCTGCCGTTGATTACGCCGTAGCTTTAATCCGTGCGAGAAAGACTGTTCAAGAAAATATCAATTCTCTTTCACCAGAATATAAAGCCTTGCTCACGGGTTATGTGGAGGGTATAAACGCTTACGCAAGAACACATCCGAAAGAGATTTTGGTGAAAGGTTCATTCCCCGCAACCATCGAAGACCAATTAACGGCTTCAATGCTTTCCATTGCCTCATTTTCGGGTTTCGACCGTGCTTTGCAGTCTATTTTTAATGGTAAAGTTGCGACTTTGGAACAATTCCGTCCGAAGGCTTCCAATGCCTTTGCATTTAGTTCATCTAAAACTACTGACGGTAAAACGTATCTGAATATTAACTCTCATCAACCGCTTGAAGGTCCCGCCTCTTGGTATGAGGCTCATGTGTGTAGCGAACAGGGTTGGAATGCGTTGGGAGGGCTTTTCCCTGGGGCAGCCACGATTCTGCATGGGGTAAATGAGAATTTGGGTTGGGCTCATACCGTCAATTATCACGATAAATTGGATTTGTATCAATTAGAAATCAACCCTGAAAATAAAAATCAGTATCGTTTTGATAACCAATGGCTTAATTTGGAAGAGGAAACCATTAAGCTAAAAGTGAAAATCAAAGGCATTGTAATTGGGGTACAAAAGAAGATTTATTGGAGTAAATATGGACCAACTGTTGTGGGCAAAACGGGGACATTTTCATTGAGATTCGCTTCGCTTTTCGATATAAAACCCATGGAACAATGGTACAAAATGAACAAAGCAAAGAACTACACAGAATTTTATAATATCTTGAAGATGACCGCTATACCAGGTTTTAACATCATTTATGCGGATAAAGAGGACAATATTTTTTATATCACCAATGGAAAAATTCCGATAAGAAATCCAAAATTTGATTGGATGGGGACATTGGCGGGAAATACCTCCGAAAACCTTTGGAATACCTATCATCCATTGCAAGATTTACCCCAAATCTTGAATCCGAAAGCGGGGTATGTCTATAATTCAAACAATACGCCATACAGTGCCACTGCTCCCGAGGAAAATCTAAAGCCAGAGAATTTTGATGCCACGATGGGCATGGAACGTTGGGAAACTAACCGAAGTGTTCGTTTTGCAGAATTGGTTTCACAGTACAAAAAGGTGAGTTATGATGATTTTAAGAAGATAAAATACGATTTGCAATTACCCACAAAACTGAGTTATTTTATTGATGCTTCGGAGTTATTTATTTTAAAATCAGATAATTACCCAGATTTAAAACATACCATCGAAAAAGTCCAAGGCTGGAACAAACGTGCCGAAGCTGATAATCCAGATGCGGTGGTTTTTAAGTTATTTTATGATTATTGTAACGAACATTATTTTCTAAGAAATGGTAAAATTCAGAAATTAAGTCAGGAGAATTGTTTGGATGCTTTGCGTTTTGCTCAAAATCATTTGATAAAAAACTTTGGGACAGTAGATATAAAATTGGGTGATATGCAAAAATTGGTTCGTGGAGACAAGGAATTACCCCTTTTTGGCATTCCCGATGTATTGGCGGCTATGGGAAGTGTGCCTCATAAAAACGGTAAATACAAAGCCACTGCGGGTGAATCGTACATTGAGTTAGTAAAATTCTCAAAAGACGGTTTGCCCGAAATTGAAAGTATCAATTGCTACGGAGCATCCAATCATCCTGACAGTCCACACTATGCCGACCAAATGGAATTGTTTTCACAACAAAAAACCAAGAAAATGACTTTGGATAAAAATGTAGTTTTGAAGGAAGCGAAACGGGTTTATCATCCGCAGTAAAATTCAATATCTGGAAATAGTAGGGTAGGGGCGTATCGAATACGCCCTTTTCATTTTTGCACAATTCTAAGATTAATCAGAATTATAATTTGTACCATTTTTCATTCAAACAATTTTATCTAACGCCCTGTTAATCCCATAATTTACGTTTCGTATTTGAAATATTTTCTCCGTAAATTTGTATTATACTTTATAAATCCAATACCATTCTTTCTCCCAAAATGAAGATAAATATTCAGTATCAAGAAAAATTTGAGAATCGCCATAATAATTCAAACGTAGCTGACCGTCAGGAAATGCTTGATTTGATTGGAGTGGATTCTATCAAAACCCTCATCAATCAAACGATCCCCAAAGCTATTCATTTACACAAACCGTTGAATCTGCCCGCAGCAAAATCAGAAGCTCAATTTTTACGAGATTTTAAGAAATTGGCGGAGATGAATGAAACTTATAAGTCACACATTGGAATGGGTTATTATGACACCCACACGCCTACGGTGATTTTGCGTAATATTCTCGAAAATCCAGCTTGGTACACTGCCTACACCCCTTATCAGGCAGAGATTGCCCAAGGTCGTTTGGAGATGTTGTTGAACTACCAAACGATGGTGATTGACTTGACGGGTATGGAAATCGCCAATGCTTCATTATTGGACGAAGGAACGGCGGCGGCAGAGGCAATGACTATGTTGCACGGACAAAGAAAAGGAGCAAAAAAGAACTCAGAAACTTTCTTCGTTTCAGACCTTTGCCACCCACAAACCATTGATTTATTAAGAACTCGTGCTACGCCACTTGGTATTGAAATATTAGTTGGCGACCACCGCAAAGTGGATTTGACCAATGATGATATTTACGGAATGATTGTCCAATATCCTGCCTCGGACGGACAGATTTTTGACTATACTTCTCTCATCGAAACGGCTCACGAATTAGGAATTTTTGTAGTAGTAGCCTCTGATTTACTGGCACTTACACTTTTAAAGTCACCAGGTGAAATGGGTGCTGATGTAGTAGTAGGTACGTCTCAACGCTTTGGTGTACCGATGGGTTTTGGAGGTCCTCATGCGGCATTTTTTGCTACGAAAGACGAATTCAAACGTCATCTCCCAGGTCGTATTATTGGGGTGTCGGTAGATGCACAAGGCAACCGTGCTTTGCGTATGGCGTTGCAGACCCGTGAGCAACATATCCGTCGTGAAAAAGCAACTTCAAATATCTGTACTGCCCAAGTTTTGTTGTCAGTAATGGCAGCGGCTTATGGGGTTTATCATGGACCCGAAGGCTTGAAAGCTATTGCAGAAAGAGTACATGGATTGACTCATTTGACGGCTTTGGCATTAGAAAAATTAGGTTATAAAATCGAAACGAGTGCTTATTTTGATACCATCAAAGTAAATATTGGCGATGATGAAACTAATCTCAGAAAAGAGGCTTTGGCGAGTGGTATCAATTTTAGATATTACGAAGGATACAGACACATTGGTATCTCTTTGGATGAAACTTGTACGCTTCAAGACGTACAAAATATTATTGGTGTTTTTGAAAAAATTGGAACGTCTGAGGTTGAATTAAATACGCTTTTTGATAAGGTTGATTTTCAATTTCCAAATACTCTGAAACGTACTTCTGAATATTTGGCACACCCCGTTTTTAATAGCTATCACTCTGAACATGAGATGCTTAGGTATTTGAAACAATTAGAAAACAAAGACCTCTCGATGGTGCATTCGATGATTTCTTTGGGTTCTTGTACGATGAAATTGAACGCCACTACTGAGATGATTCCTGTAACGTGGGCAGAGTTTGGTAACGTGCATCCATTTGCTCCCAAGAGTCAGGTACAGGGCTATTCAGAAATGATTAGTGATTTGAATGATTGGTTGTGTGAAATCACGAGATTCTCGGCGATGTCATTCCAACCCAACTCTGGGGCTCAAGGCGAATATGCAGGCTTGATGGTGATTCGTGCTTACCATGAATCACGTGGAGATTTTCATAGAAATATTGCCTTGATTCCTTCGTCAGCACATGGGACAAATCCAGCTTCGGCAGTGATGGCGGGCATGAAAGTAGTCGTTACTAAATGTGATGAAGAAGGTAATATCGACCTCGAAGATTTAAGAGAAAAGGCGGAGCTTCACGCTGCCAATTTATCTTGTTTGATGGTTACGTACCCATCTACACACGGCGTTTTTGAAGAATCAATCATAGAAATTTGTGCCATGATTCACCTCCACGGTGGACAGGTTTATATGGATGGGGCAAACATGAATGCCCAAGTAGGTTTGACTTCACCAGCTTCTATCGGGGCGGATGTTTGCCACTTAAATTTACACAAAACCTTCTGTATCCCTCATGGAGGCGGAGGACCGGGCATGGGACCTATCGGTGTAGCGAAACAATTAGTGCCGTTTTTGCCAGGTCATGCCGTAGTTCCGAAAGTGGGTGGTAAAGAAGCCATTACGGCAGTTTCGGCAGCTCCTTATGGTTCGGCTTCTATCCTCACAATTTCGTATGCGTACATTGCGATGATGGGCGGAGATGGACTCACTCGTGCGACAGAAACAGCTATTCTGAATGCTAATTATATCAAAGCTCGTTTGGCGGGGCATTATCCAGTGCTTTATACAGGCTCGCAAGGACGTTGTGCCCACGAGATGATTTTGGATTGTCGTCCGTTCAAAATGTCGGCTGGTGTTGAGGCAGAAGATATTGCTAAACGTTTGATGGACTATGGCTTTCATGCTCCAACGTTATCTTTTCCAGTGGCAGGAACGTTGATGATTGAACCAACCGAATCAGAATCAAAGGCAGAATTAGACCGTTTTTGTGATGCCATGATTGGGATTCGTGAGGAGATTAGAGAAATAGAAGAAGGTAATGCCGACAAAGCAAATAACGTCTTGAAACACGCTCCACACACACAAGCAGTAGTTTTGACCGAAAATTGGGATAGACCATACACTCGTGAGAAGGCTGTTTTCCCATTAGCTTACGTAAAAGCCAACAAATTCTGGCCCACTGTTTCAAGGATTGACTCGGCTTACGGAGATAGAAATTTGGTTTGTAGTTGTGTGTCGATTGAAGAGTATGCGGAGTAGGATAGAATAATTCCATAAAAAAGGCTCAATATTTTTGATGATATTGAGCCTTTTTTGTTGAATATTATGATTCTCCGACAGTTTTTTGTATGTATGCGATACGCCCCTACCTACAAAAATTGTCAAATAACCAAAATAATTCAGTGTTGGATTCAACATCTAACCATTATCGAACCCCGAACGTCTGACTATTTACCCCTTACATTTGAGAATAGATATTTCCAAAAATATCTATTTAATCAAGAACAGATAGATTTTTCAAAAACTTCTTGTATATTTCTTTGATTTTTGAGTATGATTCAGAGATTTAAGTATCTTTAACCAAAAAATATTAAAGGAAATAATGGAAAAATCAATCTCACGCCGAAATGCCCTACAAGGTATCGGTTTAGCATCAGCAACCATGTTTACAAATTCACTAAGTAACCGTATCGAAGCGGCTGATAATCAGATGGGGGCAGGTCTGAAAGGACGTGTCAATCACTCCGCTTGTCGTTGGTGTTATAGCTCAATTCCTTTTGAGGATTTGTGCAAATCTGCCAAAGAAATAGGAATGCAGTCTCTCGAACTCACGGGACCTTCTGAGTGGGAAATTCTAAAAAAATACGGACTCACCTCCGCTATTGGTTGGCCCGATGAGAACAAATGGGGTAATGGAATGGGCTTAAATTCATGTTTTAATAATATCAAAAATCATGATGCTTTGGTGGCTTTATACGAAGATTTAATTCCAAAAGCGGCAAAGGCTGGGGTAAAGAACCTTATCACATTTTCAGGAAATCGTAATGGTCTGAGTGATGAAGATGGCTTAATAAATTGCAAAAAAGGGCTTCAAAGAATTATGAAAACCGCTGAAAAGCACAACATTACCATTACGATGGAGTTGTTGAATTCAAAAAAAGACCATAAAGATTATCAATGCGACCATACCGAATGGGGAGCTGCATTATGCGAAATGGTGGGGTCTGATAAATTCAAATTATTGTATGACATCTACCATATGCAAATCATGGAAGGCGACGTAATAGCAACCATCAAAAAGAATTATCAATATATTTCTCATTATCACACAGGAGGAGTTCCAGGACGAAATGAAATTGATGACACACAAGAACTAAATTATCCAGCCATCATGAAAGCCATCATTGACACTGGTTACAAGGGTTTTGTGGGTCAAGAGTTTATCCCTGCGAAATCTGACAAAATTGCCTCTCTAAAACAAGGAGTACTAATTTGTGATGTATAGAAAATTTCCACAACCCTGAAATCAACATGAAAAACACAGAAAATAATAACGTAAACAGAAGAGATTTTATCAGTAAAACTGCCTTGGCTTTGGGTAGTTTTTACATCGTGCCTCGCCATGTTTTGGGCAAGGGATTCATTGCTCCGAGTGACAAACTGAATATCGCAGGGGTAGGAATCGGTGGAAAAGGTATGAGCGATATAAACAATGCTTATAACAACGGAGCAAATAACGTGGTAGCTCTTTGCGATACTGACCTCAATTATCCTAATGCAGTTACCATGTTCAAAAAGCACAGTGGGGCAAAAGTTTTTCAGGATTTCAGAAAAATGTTAGACCAATCGGGAAAAGACATTGATGCCGTGGTTATCTCAACTCCCGACCATACCCACGCCGTGATTGCGATGGCAGCCATGAACTTAGGTAAGCACGTATATGTACAGAAGCCCCTGAGTCATAATATCTACGAAGCCAGAACGCTGACTGAAACAGCTCGTAAGCAAAAAGTAGTTACTCAAATGGGAAATCAGGGAGCATCTTGTAATGAGCAAGTACAGATTCAGGCGTGGATTAATAAAAAAATATTGGGTAAAATCCATACGGTGAATGTTTGGACAAATCGTCCTGTGTGGCCCCAAGGAATCAATGTACCCAAAGAAAAACACGACGTACCCGCAGGCTTAGATTGGGATTTGTGGATTGGACCTGCCCAAATGGTTGATTATCACAACAAAGCCTATCATAATTTTAAGTGGAGAGGCTGGTGGAATTTTGGTACAGGAGCTTTGGGCGACATGGGTTGTCACTTGATTGACCCTCCTTTCAAAGCATTGGGCTTGGGTTATCCTACGGAAGTACAATGTTCATCTGGTTCTGTTTTTGAGAGAGACTGGATTCCTGAGTATTTCCCAGAAAGTTGCCCTCCGAGTTCGGCAGTACAGTTGAAATTCCCAGCTACTGATAAAACTAAGTCAGAAGTTACCATGACTTGGATGGACGGTGGTATCAGACCGTTTTTCCCAGATTTAGTACCAGCTAATGAAATCATCGGGTGGGAAGATGGAACAAATAATAATGGATTTATGATTCACGGTGAAAAAGGAATCATCACGGGAGGATTATTTGGCGTAAATGCCAAAGTATTCTTAAAAAATGGCGAGAAGTTGGAATCTGTCACAGACCCAAAGGGCAGAGCTGTCGAGTTTGACCATCAAATCAAATGGACAAACGCTTGTAAAGAAGGCTTTGACTCAGCCGCTCACAAGGCTTTAACGTCCTCTTTTGACTATTCTGGTCCGCTTACTGAAACCGTTTTGATGGGGAATTTAGCCATCCGTTCGTATATGCACAGAGTTACAGATGCCAATGGGAGACACTCTTTCCCAGGCAGAGTAAAGATGAAGTGGGACGGGGCGAATATGAAAATTACTAATTATGATGCTGCCAATCAGTACGTTTCACGTCAGTATCGTGATGGGTGGAAGTTGGTGTAGAGTATGGATTAAACTTAATGAAAAACAGTTATTTACAGGAGCAAAAATATAAATTGCCATAAAATGGTTGTATTTTTGCTCCTGTAAATATTTTATAAAAACGCCATGAACGATAAAGAAATTAAAATGATAATGCAATTAGCTAAAAGGCTAAAAAACGAAGGTTCATCAAAAGAGAAAGCTATGCAAACATTTGTTGCAGCAGGAATTTTGAACGATAAAGGAGATTTTACAAAGCCATATCGTAATTTAAAAAATGTAATCACTGAAAGACAATTTTAATGTATAATCATAGGTCTAATTTAATTTTAGGCTTTCATGGATGTGATGAAAGTGTCCGAGATTCTCTTTTAATGAAACCCAATAAAATATTACCAAGTGAAAAACCTTATGATTGGTTAGGACATGGGGTATATTTTTGGGAGAATAATTACGAAAGAGCATTTCAATGGGCTAAGGATAAAGAAAAGCGTGGAGATATAAAAAAAGCATCCGTAATTGGGGCAGTCTTATCCCTTGACTACTGTTTAGACTTTACTGATAGCAGATTTATTGAAATGATACAATCTTATTACAGCTTGATGGAGTTGTCCTATAATCTTTTTGAAAAAGAATTACCTAAAAACAAAGATTTAAAATTTGACACTTATAAAGATAAGATAATCAGAGAGTTAGATTGCTCTGTCATCGAATATATGCATCAAAAGATTTCAGAAGCACGAGATATTGAAATTCAAGAAAAGGGATTTAGTGATTATAAAATATTTGATTCTGCAAGGGGTATTTTTACGGAAGGCGGTCCTGCATTTCCAGGTGCAGGAATTCAAAGTAAAAATCACATTCAAATTTGTATTCGTAACCTCAATTGCATAAAAGGTTTTTTCATGCCAAGAACTGAAATTATTTTTTCAAAGTAATCTTCTACTTCTTCCTAAACTCCACCTCCCCAGCATTCGGGAAAGTTGCCACAATCTTATCAATATCTCCTTTGGCATTCGTTGGAAAATTAAATGTTACACCTTCCAAAAAGTCATTCCCCTCAAAGAAATCGTAGTGAAAATGAGTTAATTCTGTTTGTTTGCTATGATAAACTACACGAAGTCCACGATCCGTTTTGAAAATCTGTAAAGCCCCATAGGCAGGATGTTCATATACCCCCGCATAATAATCAATCGGATGAGACATCATTGCCCCCATTTTACGATTAGCATCATGTTCTTTCTTCTTTTTCTCCTCTTCAAATTTTGCATCATTAACTTCTTTTTGATAACGACTATTCCAATCTATTTGACTCATATTCAGCAAGTTATCTGAAATATAATTGGTAATAATATTGACAAAATTATAATCTGCCATTGCAGTATTTGTCGTAACGAAAATCCCTAAATTATTATTCGGAAAAACCGTCATTTGCGAACGAAAACCCTCAATCGAACCATTATGCTGACGGCGTTGGTTGCCTCGGTAAACGTTCATATTCCAACCCATTCCGTAAGACGAAAAGCCCAATTCTGGATATTTGGCTTCGGTTGGGTAAACTACTTGTACAGGCGTATGATTTTCTTTGAGGTTTTTTTCTGAAATAATCTGTTTACCGTTAAATTTTCCGTTTTGCAGCTGCATCAAAAGCCAATTGGTCATATCTAACGCATTGGATTTCACCGAACCCGCCGAACCAATGGCATCTACATTACTGCCAAAACCAGCTTCTACCAATTGCTCTTTTTCTATTTTGTAAGACGTGGCATAGTCAGGGTTTCCAAACATCTCTGGATAAGTCAAAACCGTACTTTTCATCTCCAAAGGAATCAGGATTTTTTCCCGTACAAAACTCTCCCAAGTCTTACCCGAAAGGCGTTCGACTAACACCCCCGCAACATTATACATGAGGTTATTGTACTGATATTGAGCGTATAAAGTTTTGGAAGATTTCAAGTATTTCATGTTTTTGAAAATACTCTCACGTTCATTGTTATTGAATAGCCAAACGAAGTCATGGCGGGGCAAACCAGTGCGATGCGAAAGAATATCACGAGCCGTTATAGTATTCGTTGCCACTTCATCAAACAACTGAAAATCAGGCATATACTCTTTAATTGGCTTGTTCCAATCCAATTTTCCTTCATCCGCCAAAATCCCCAAAGCTGTTGCCGTAAATGATTTTGTACATGAAGCAATCGGAAATAAAGTATTGACCGTTGCAGGCAAATTTTTAGCCGTATTTTTCATTCCATAAGCCGAAGAATAATAGGGCTTTCCGTCCTTCACAATCGTGATGGAAGTCGCAGGAATTTTCCACTCCGCCATCATTGCCAAGACAAAAGAATTGAGACTATTGAGTGTATCAGCTTGGGTTGGAACATACCCTCTACGTTGAGCAAAATTGGAAGTGATTGAAACAAATAAGAGAGCAAAAATTAGTAGTTTTCTTTTCATGGGTATTCTTAATGATAGTAAAAATTAAGTGATTGATATTACAAAAAACCTCACCTCGTCAATTCAAAAACCGCCTTCAAAATCCCTTCCTCCACCTCATCAAAAACCTGCCTACGACGCTCCATTACAGCTTTTGCTACTTGATTGGCTTTGCGGAGATGATAAGTTTTGAAGTTTTCACCGCCCGCACTCCACGAAAACGATGGAATATGTCTTGGCTGAAAATCTGCTCCAAAGATATTACAATTTACGCCCACAACCGTGCCTGTATTGAACATCGTATTAATGCCACATTTTGAATGGTCGCCCATGATGAGTCCTGCGAATTGGATGCCTGTATTCTCAAATTTGTTAGTTACATAACTCCACAAATCCACTTTTGAATAGTCATTTTTCAAATTAGAATTATTGGTATCTGCCCCCCAGTTGCACCATTCGCCAATCACAGCATTACCCATAAATCCTTCATGTCCTTTGTTGGCATTCCCAAAAATCACCGAATTACTGATTTCTCCGCCTACTTTACAGAAAGGTCCTATCGTGGTATTAGGTCGCATTTTGCCTCCCATGTTTATCACCGAATGTTCTCCAATCGCAAAAGGTCCTTGAATCATTGCCCCCGCAGAAACCTTCGCATCCTTACCTATATATATGCACCCGTTAGTAGCATCCAAAACAGCGGCTTTTGTGTCAGCCCCTTCTTCAATAAAAATCTGGGATTCGTTATAAAATGCCGTGAATCTGTCAGTGATAAGTTGAGATGTTCTGCCTTTGGTAATTCTCTCAAAATCAGCTTTTATCTCTGAACCATTATTGATAAAAATATCAGTCAATTGTTTCAAAACCATCATTTCACCCTCAAAAACAATACTTTTTTTGAAAACATCGACCGTAGGATTATGCTTCTCACATCTATACGCAATCAACACTTGCCCTTGCGAAAGTAAAGTATTCTCAGGCATATTCTGGATAACCTCCACCAATGCAGCATTCGGAGAAACAGCACCATTGATAAAAATATTATCGTCCGATAGCACCATTGGGTATTTTGCTTGCAAATAATCTTGGGTATCGTAGGAGATGGAGGTTTTGAGATAGTCATTCCATTTTTCAGTAATGGTCTGAATCCCAATACGGATTTCGCTCACAGGGCGAGTAAACGTTAGAGGTAATAAATTGGGACGAAGTGTGATGTCGTCGAAGAGGATGTAATTCATTTGTTAATCGGTAATATATTTCTACAAAATTACAACAAAAAGCCTTTCAAAGAAATTTGAAAGGCTTTTTGTTGAATGAATTTATATCTCAGGGTCAGTCGCTACTAACAGACTCAGCACCAATGTTAAGTATTGGTTTAAGATCTAAACTTAAAAATACGTGCTTCTCTATCAAGGATTTTTCAGTTTGAGTAAGTTCTTAAAACTTCTTTTACTGTCAAATTAATTTCAGAAGGTTTTAGTTTGCTTTTATCAATTTTTGATACGTTATGTTGTGTAACAATCCAATCAAAAAGTGGTGTTGCGGTTGTATCTTTACTTACGTAAGAATTATCTTTCAAAGAAACCGTAGTTTCTTCAAAACTTCGAGAGTATTGCCGAGTTCGCATAATACAAACTCTTAAAAGTCCACGTGTTGGATTATACAAAACTACATAGGGATAGGCAATTGAGCTTGTTTTGACTCCTAAATCTCTTTTCAAAAGCGTCCATCCATCCTTTGGATACATATCAACTTTTGTAATATCTACGTGGCTATACTTTTGAGAAGCATCCCAGAATGGACTCGTAAAATCATCTTGTACGGGTTGTCCTAAGTAGTTTAAAAAATTAACGTTCCAGATTCGAGTTGTCCAATCCCAATTATAATTTAAGCTGGAATCAACTCTCACTACATTGATTTCATACTCAGCAACTAATTTATCCGTGAATTTAATTGTTGGAGTTACTTCAAGAGGAGTAATTTCTGGTTTGTTCTCAGAGGTTTTACAAGAGAATAAAATGATTATTAGAATCGAACAGATTATGATACTTTTCATAGAGATTGTTATTTAAGTATGTACAATAAATGATATTAGTATCTGATTATCAGAATATTATATCCAAACAGATACTTGAACTTTTTGTAAATGTACCAAAATTATTCAAAATACCAAATAGAATTTATACCAAATTTATCATACTTCGTTTCGGTTCAAAATATTTCCAGATACCCAACAAAAAAGCCTTTCAGAGTCATCTAAAAGGCTTTTTTGTTGAGTAAGAAAAAAACTATTCAGCTTTCTTACCGCCAAAACGCTTGTAAAATTTATCAACACGACCCGCTGTATCAAGTAATACGTTTTTACCTGTATAGAATGGGTGCGATTGAGAAGAAACCTCGATTTTGTAAACTGGATACGTAGCTCCTTCAAATTCAGTTGTCTCAGTAGTATTTACACATGACTGTGTTAAAAATTTGTAATCAGCCGACAAATCGTGGAAAACCACTGGCTTGTAATTTGGATGAATTTCTGGTTTCATGATATTTTGTATTGAGACGATTCCCGGCCGTCTCTTTTAAGTTGTTAAGTTGTTAAGTCAAAAAATTATAAAGTTTGCTGACTTGATAACAGAGTTATAGAATTGGGAGGATGATTATAACTAATATAGAAAAAGACTTTTCAACTATAAAACTTTATAAATCTATAACTGTCCTCAAAAAGGATTGCAAAATTACGATTTTATTATGAAAATCAAAAATTATTTTATTGTTAAGAGTTCCATTTTTTTAAAGAAAAGTTATCCACAAAAAAATTAAAAAAAAATTCTATATAACTATTCTAAGTTAGATGTGCCATAACGGTTTGATTGCCCGAAAGTTGTATTGTACATTACGAATAGAACAAATATTCGGACGAGAAATTATGGATTTTTTTTCGTTGTTTTTAGTTGTAGAAATCCCTATCTTTGAACTGCATATCACAAACAACCACCAAGTAGCCAACATTAAATTTTTCAAATAAGAAAACAATTCGCTCACCGCTCCGAGTTAATGTTTGAAAGATTTTCCAAGAAATTATAGTATTTTAAATCGGCGTAGCCAAAACCATTAATTAATCAATTGTAAGCAATGACCACTTGAAAATTTATGAATACCGCCTTTGTTTATTTTTTCACCCCATTTCCCCCCAAACCCGAGTTATTATGTACGTTATCAAAAGAGATGGCAGACGTGAGTCTGTAAAGTTTGACAAGATTACCGCCAGAATCGAAAAACTTTGTTATAGTCTCGACCCCTACTTTGTTCAGCCCTTAGATGTGGCAAAAAAAGTTATTACTGGACTTTATGATGGAGTAACCACAAGTGAATTAGACAATTTAGCGGCTGAGACGGCAGCCTCGATGACTACCAAGCACCCAGATTACGCAGTGCTTGCGGCAAGAATAGCAATTTCCAATTTGCACAAAGAGACTCAAAAGTCTTTCTCTGCAACGATGAAACGCTTGTACAATTACATCGACCCTAAAACGGGTGAAAATGCAGCTTTATTATCAAAAGAGGTTTATGATGTTATCAAAAAGCACGCCGCCGAGTTAGACGGTGCTATCATCTATGACCGTGACTTTGGTTATGACTATTTCGGTTTCAAGACTTTGGAGAAATCTTATTTGTTGAAATTAGAAAACAAAATCGTAGAACGTCCTCAGCATATGCTTATGCGTGTTGCCGTAGGAATTCATGGTGCTGAAATTGAGTCGGTTATCGAAACGTATAATCTACTCTCTGAACGTTGGTTTACGCACGCAACGCCTACCTTGTTCAATGCGGGTACGCCAAAGCCTCAAATGTCTTCTTGTTTCTTATTAACAATGAAAGATGATTCAATTGAGGGGATTTATGATACCTTGAAACAATGTGCTAACATTTCACAGTCGGCGGGTGGTATTGGTTTATCAATTCATAATATTCGTGCGACGGGGTCTTATATTAAAGGAACAAACGGAACATCAAACGGTATCGTGCCGATGTTACGTGTATTCAATGATACGGCTCGTTACGTAGATCAAGGTGGAGGAAAGCGTAAAGGCTCATTTGCCATTTATCTTGAACCTTGGCACGCTGATATTTTTGACTTTTTATCATTAAAGAAAAATCACGGAAAAGAAGAAATGAGAGCAAGAGATTTGTTCTACGCTCTTTGGATTCCAGATTTGTTCATGCAACGTGTCCGTGATAATGATACGTGGTCGTTGTTCTGTCCACACGAGTGTCCAGGTATGGCAGACTCGCACGGAGAGGAGTTTGAGAAATTATATACAGGTTACGAATTAGCGGGCAAAGCTCGTAAGGTAGTGAAGGCTCAGGATTTATGGTTCGAGATTTTAGAATCACAAACTGAGACGGGTACGCCTTATATGTTGTTCAAAGACCACGCTAATAAGAAATCAAATCAGCAAAATTTGGGTACAATCAAGTCATCGAACTTATGTACTGAAATTATCCAATATACTTCAAAAGACGAAGTAGCGGTTTGTAACTTGGCATCGTTGGCGTTGCCTAAATACCTAAAAACTAACGAAAGAGGCTTCTTGGTGTTTGACCACGAAGAATTATACAGAGTTACGAAGGTTGCGACCAAGAATTTGAACAAAATCATTGACCGCAACTATTATCCAGTAGAAGAGGCACGTACTTCAAACTTCCGTCACCGTCCAATCGGTTTGGGTGTTCAGGGATTGGCAGATGTGTTTATTATGCTGAGAATGCCGTTTGAATCTGACGAAGCAAAGCAATTGAATAAAGATATATTCGAGACACTTTACTACGCAGCAATGGAGGCTTCGATGGAATTAGCCATCAAAGAAGGTCCATACGAATCATGGGCAGGTTCACCAATTTCACAAGGTATCTTCCAGTTTGATATGTGGGGTGTTACGCCAGAGTCAAAACGTTGGGATTGGGAAGCCTTGCGTGCTAAGGTGAAAGAACACGGTGTTCGTAACTCATTGTTAGTAGCTCCGATGCCAACGGCTTCGACTTCACAAATCTTGGGTAATAACGAATGCTTCGAACCATATACTTCTAATATTTACGCCCGTAGAGTATTGTCGGGTGAATTTGCGGTAGTAAACAAACATTTACTTCGTGACTTAGTAAAATTAGGATTGTGGAACGATTCGATGAAAAACAAGTTAATTTCTGCCAACGGTTCAGTACAAAATATCAAAGAAATTCCTCAGAATTTGAAAGATTTGTACAAAACGGTTTGGGAAATTAAGCAAAAAGTAATTATTGAAATGGCTGCCGACAGAGGTGCGTATATCTGCCAGTCGCAGTCGTTGAACATACACATTCAAGACCCGAACTTTGGAAAACTTACCTCGATGCACTTCTACGCATGGGAGCAAGGCTTGAAAACTGGGATGTACTATCTCAGAACAAAAGCTGCCGCCGATGCCATTAAGTTTACAGTCGAGAAGCAAGCCGAAGTGGCAATTGAGCAAGCCAATGTTGTGCAAGAGCATGAGATGAACTACGAAACGTATGCTGCAACAGCGGCAGTTGCGAAGTCCTCGGCTGCCACGCTCACCGTAGCTGGTTTAGACAACGTACCAGAGCAAAACTGGTCGGATATGCAATGCTCACTTGATGACCCCGATGGGTGCGTAGCCTGCGGGTCTTAATAATTTCGAGTAACTTTTTTAGAAGCCCTCAATTCTGTTTGGATTGGGGGCTTTTTTACTGATTTTTATTTCTTCTCAGAAAAACCTGAAACGTATTGTTCTATAATCAACTATTTTCTTCCTCTTTTTCTAAATTTTCCCAAACATAAAGGCACACGTTAAGAACATTACCTCCCGCCATAACCTCAGGGAAAGTTGAATGATTTGTTCCTCCCATTTTATCATAAAAAATCTTGGCGGCATCATTATTTTCAAGAACCTCCAAATGCAGTTTTGGTTGATGGTAGGTTTCGATACTCCATTGGGAAATCTGTTCCATTAGTTTCTTTCCAATACCTTTTCCTTTGTGTTCGGGGGAGACGTGAAGGTTGTCGATATAAGTCCCAAATTCTTCATTTTTATTACCAAATGCACAAACAAAACCCGCTAATGAATCATCTATTTCACAAAGAATAACGATTTGATTTTCAAGGGGTTGTTCTAATCTTTCAGTCCATACAGACAGACGATTTTCGTGTACGTGATTATCTAAAAAATCATCGGTAAAAGCCCCACGATAGGTTTTTTGCCAGCTTAAAGAATGTAAGTGAGCTACTTTTTGAATATCTGTGTTATTGGCTATTTTGAATGTCATGGTGGTTTTTTGGGGTTAGGTGAGTTGATGTTAAGTGGTTGCTTATCAATTGATTTTTATACCCTTCCACTGGTTCAAGTCTGTGACTTGGACAGCCTCGTATTGGTTTCTCTGTTCTTACCCTTCATTACTCTTAGACCAACTTTACCAGACCAATGAGGGTCTGTCCAAGTTGCAAACTTGAACCAGAGGCTATCGAACACTTGCACCAGATGGAGGCAGATGAGTTACTTGATTTTTCTCAACCAAATTTGTGTTTCTACAAATCCTGTTTTATAACTCATAGGAATACAATCCTTATCATCTTTCATTGATAAAACTTCATGAGTTGGAATAATTCTATCAGCGAAAGCCCACATAGTTTCTTCAAATTCATTTAGACTTTTAGTAGTTGCAATATCAGTTTCATCATACTCAATTGGATAACTACCATTTTCTTTAATATATTGTCGTAATAGCAATCTCCAAATTGATTTGTCGTAGTAAAAATTATGACTGTAAAATAAATTTGCAAGGCTTGTTTCTTTCTTGAAGTTTGACATTGATTTACTTATCATGAAACTGTTGATTATTATTTTATTGATACTAAGATAACTTTTAGAATAGCATTATAAAGAAGAGAAATACAGTCTATTCTGAAAATAGCTTAAATTTAAGCTTTGTTTTTAATTCATCCCAAAAATTATTTTTTATTTTTTTTACTTCAATTTTTTTAACATCTTCATTTTTCAGTATTTCAGCTTTTCGTTCCGAATTGCAATATAAATATGTGTATTTTGAGGTTTTCCCCAAATATTTATAATCATTATTGGATTCAAAAAATTTACCTTCATTAGTAACTATTGTAATGTGTTTGTCATTATCAAATAAAATAGCATCTCTATCACAATACGCTAATCCTATTGTAAAAAGTAAAATAGTAATTATTGCACTACTAGTAACAGCAAACTTAGGTGCACCAAATTCTTCCTCATCCTGACTCATTAAATTTTCAATTATAACAAATAACGATTGGAATACGTAACAAGCGGTAAGACATAACAACAAAAGATTACTGAAAAAGTAAAAAAGAATAGAACTTATTAAAAATACTGTTATGGTTATTTTACGCCACCTTTTTCTATTTTGAAAATAATTTCTTATTCCATTCTCTATCCATTCAGGGTTTGAATCCGTAGAAAAATTCAAATGCTCGTTATTTCTTTCCCCTAAAAACTTTATCATACCAAGAGAATAGAAAAGTATTACAATTACAAATAATACGATAAAGCTAATATCATTTAAGAATAATAGTACTATTTCTGTTAGATCTAAGTACTCTAAAATATTTATATCAAATAAGGAATAGTATATTTTAAGTTTTAAAAAACCAACGAAAATTAAGCATAGACTTAAAATGGGCAACATTTCGATTAAACTACGTTTCTCATTAGTATTTGATTCTGCGGTTTCAGTGTCTTCTATTGATTCTTCTTCGGATTGGGTTAATTCTTGCATTACTATTTGGGTTAAAAATAAAATAGCCTGCAATACACTAATATTACAGGCTACAAAATATCAATTAAAATCTACACATCAATCTTCGCATACTTCGCATTTTTCTCAATAAAATCACGTCTTGGTGGTACTTCGTCGCCCATGAGCATTGAGAATAAATGGTCGGCTTCAACGGCTGATTCTATCGTTACTTGCTTCAAAGTACGAGTGTCTGGATTCATCGTAGTTTCCCACAACTGTTCAGCGTTCATTTCTCCAAGACCTTTGTAACGTTGAATACCTACTAAATCCTCACGTCCACCGTCTGCAAGGCGTTTTACGGCTATTTCACGTTGGTTTTCTGTCCAGCAATATTCCATTTTTTGCCCCTTTTTCACTTGGTAAAGTGGTGGTTGAGCAATGTAGATATAGCCTGCATCCAACAAATCTTTCATATAACGGAAGAAGAAAGTCAAAATCAAGGTTCTGATGTGAGAACCGTCAATATCAGCATCCGTCATGATGATTACTTTGTGGTAACGCAATTTGTCGGTATTCAAAGCTCTATCGTCGCCATCTCTTCCGAAACTTACGCCCAAAGCCGTAATCATATTCTTGATTTCTTCGCTTTCATAAATCTTATATTCCTGAGCTTTCTCCACGTTCAGAATCTTACCTCTCAATGGCAAAATCGCCTGAAATGCACGATTACGCCCCTGTTTGGCAGTTCCACCCGCCGAATCCCCTTCTACCAAATACAATTCACAAACGGTTGGGTCATTGTCTGAACAGTCAGCTAATTTTCCTGGGAGAGAGTTACCGCCCAAAATCGTTTTACGCTGTACCATCTCACGTGCCTTACGGGCGGCATGACGTGCCTGAGCCGCCAAAATCACCTTTGCCACAATCTGACGAGCTTCTTTTGGATGTTCTTCCAACCACGCCTCTAACATATCCGACATCGCACCTGACACCGCACCCGAAACCTCACCGTTACCTAATTTGGTTTTGGTTTGTCCTTCAAACTGTGGTTCACCAACTTTTACCGAAATTACGGCAGTCAATCCCTCACGGAAATCGTCTCCTGCAATTTCAATTTTCAGTTTGTCCAAAGCCCCCGATTTATCGGCGTAGTTTTTCAAAGTACGAGTCAAAGCACCACGGAAACCCGCCACGTGCGTACCGCCTTCGATGGTGTTGATGTTGTTTACGTAAGAAACCACGTTTTCAGAATACGAAGTGTTGTACATCATCGCAACTTCCACTGGCACACCGTTTTTGTCTCCTTTCATAAAGATTGGAGCATCGATTAATTTCTCACGAGTGGCATCTAAATATAGCACAAATTCGCTCAAACCGCCTTCTGAGAAGAATAAATCACCTTTTGGCTCACCTTTATCGTCCAAATCACGAAGGTCAGTCAAGTGGATTTTTATACCTGCATTCAAGAAAGAAAGTTCTCTTAAACGTCCCGCCACAGTTT
This sequence comes from Cytophagales bacterium, assembly GCA_013298125.1. Taxonomy (GTDB): domain Bacteria; phylum Bacteroidota; class Bacteroidia; order Cytophagales; family Spirosomataceae; genus Arcicella. Next base: position 33,952 of record JAAFJP010000030.1, read on the forward strand.
CGTATTTGTATTCCGTAGCCGTGAAAATGGTTTCGTCGGGTTTGAAATGAACGGATGTCCCTGTACGGTCAGTTGTACCAATCTCTCTTACGGCATACTGAGGCACACCGATTTTGTATTCTTGTTCGTAAACTTTGCCTTCACGATGAACGGTTACTTTCAAATCTGTCGAAAGGGCATTCACGCAGGATACACCCACCCCGTGAAGACCACCTGACACTTTGTAGGTATCTTTATCGAACTTACCCCCAGCATGAAGGACGGTCATTACAACCTCCAAAGCTGAACGTTTTTCTTTGGTGTGCATCCCCGTAGGAATACCACGACCATTATCTTCTACGAGAATAGAGTTGTCGGTATTGATGGTAACTTTGATGGTATCACAATGACCCGCAAGGGCTTCGTCAATCGAGTTATCGACGACCTCCCAAATGAGATGGTGAAGACCTTTTACACCTGTGTCGCCAATATACATCGACGGGCGTTTGCGTACTGCCTCCAAGCCTTCAAGGACCTGAATATTATCGGCATCATAATTTGCTCTACTGTTGTCTTCTACTTCTTGAAATTCTGACATATCGTTTGTTTGCGGCTTATGGGACTATTATTTTCTAATTATTGAAGTTTGAATTGTAGAATTGTTGTAATATGTTAATAATCCACATCTTACTATATACAATTTTATAAACCTTAATATCTCGAATATATTTTAGTCTTTATCCTGAGTTTGTTTTTTAGTTTTTTGGGTATTTTAATACTTCTAAATTCAATGTTACGCTTCTCCGAAGCGATGAGGAGGGGAAAACTATATTCTACAAAGGTTGAGCTTCTCCGAAGCAAAGAAAATTTAGTAAAATAGCTTCGGAGAAGCTCAACCTTTGTAGAAATTTATACATTCCTCAATAATTGGCTTCGGAGAAGCCCAACCTTATTACTTTTCCTCTTCGGAATCAAATTCTATCAATTTTATAAACTTTTCTTGTTCTTCAAAAGGCATTTTTTCAAATACTTCGTATAAACCCTGAGCCGTTGGATGAACTAACAATGTATCTTCCATAATTCGTTAATTTTTGATTAAATGTAAAAATACAAAAAATCCTTCGTACGTACTAACGTTTGTGGATTTTTGAGGGAAAATTGAGCGAAAAAAAGGGTATTTTTTCACATTTGTTATTGTGGGTTTTTGTTGCTCTAATTTCAAGGATAAAATTTTGCTTTTCGAAATACTATTTTTGTAAGAAAATCAAGAACTCAGACAAACCTTTTACCTTTGTCATTGAGAATTTTTAAAATGACATTGTATGCCCAATCTTTTATTCATTGCCCCTGACACGGCTAATATCTACGAAGTCATTTTAGATGGATTCAAAACATTTACACCAAATCTTGAAATTGATTTTATGATGAGTACCGTTCCAAGGTATAAATACAAAAATACGGGCGAAAAGGTCAGTAATTTTCTCTATAAAACCTTTCTAAATCGTAATAAAAAAGATATTTACGAACGTGAGGTTATCCAAGAACGATTGGAAAATTTGAAAGAGCAATACGATGCTATTTTCTTTATTCACCCTGATTTTTTTACTGATTCCGAACTCCAATTCCTAAAATCTAAAACCAATCATTTTATTGCCTACTATTGGGATGCGATGGCGTTTTTCCCACGAAAAGAAAAGATTATGCCCTTTTTTGATAAAGTCTATTCCTTTGATAATGAGGATTGTAGAAAGTATAATTTAGAATTATTGACCAATTTTTATTATTACGAACCTGAATCTGTTGAAGTCGAAAACACATTGTTTTGTATTTCTCATCTTGAAAAAAGACGCTACGAATTGTTTAATAGAATGGGGAAATATTTGGAGGGTAATAACATCAATTTTCGGTTTATGACCCGCCAATCGGTTGAGAAATTGAAGAGTCCGTATATCGAATACATGAAGGAGTCAATTCCTTATCCTGAGATGTTGAAATTATTAAATCATTATGCCGTAATTTTGGATATTGCCAAGCCCAATCAGGCGGGACTTTCATTCAGAATTTTTGAGAGTTTGGGTATGAATAAAAAGATAATTACCAATAATCGGGCGGTGATGGAATACGACTTTTATAACCCAAATAATATCTTAGTCATTGATTTTGAGAACATTAGCATCCCAAAATCATTCTTTGAAACGCCCTTTGAACCCATTGATGAGGCAATAAAACAAAAATATCACTTGCGAACTTTTATTTGGCGAGTAGTAGGAAATATTGTGAAACTATAAAAATAAACCCTCCATAGAATGAAATGCAAAATCTGTTCTAACGAAGAAAATAACACGCCATACGTCCTGCGAGAGATGATGTTTGGAACGAAGGAAGCCTTTGATTATTTCCAATGCTCAAACTGTGATTGTATTCAAATCAAAGAAGTCCCTCAAAACTTGGGAGATTATTATCCTTCAAATTATTACTCTTTCTCTGATAGTACCTACAAGATTAAGAAACTCAATTACTTTAAGAAATTACAGTACGAACACCTGTCGGGTATGAAACCAAGTTTGCTCGGGGCGATTGTTTCTTATAAATACAAATCGGGTTTTGCGGATGTCTATAAATGGTGTAAATCCATGAATCTAAGAGACAAAAACGCCAAAATTATAGATATTGGCTGTGGTGGAGGCGAACTTTTGAAACGAATGGAAGTTTTGGGATTTACCGATTTGACAGGTTCAGACCCATTTATCGAAAAAGACGTTTATTTGAGTGATAAACTTAGACTTTTGAAGAAAGATATTTCAGAATTACAAGGAAAATACGACATTATCATGCTTCATCATTGTCTTGAACACATGGATAATCATGCAGAGGTATTGACGCAATTAGATAATCTTTTAGCTGACAATGGACGATTGTTAATTCGTATTCCTGTGGTGAGTAAGCCCCTTTTTGAACAATATGGAGTCAAATTATTCAGCCTCGACCCACCACGACACTTATTTGTACATTCTCCCAAAAGTATTAAATATATTGTTGAAAAACAGGGATTTGAGATTTTGGAATCGTACCACGATGCCAACGTTATCAACATTATTGCGAGTGAGCAATACAAGCATGATATTGAGTATGGAAATAAAGAAAAAAGCTATGCAGTAAGTCCGAAAGTTTCTATTTTTTCATCCAAAGAAATCAAAACATTCAAACAACAAATGGCAAAATTGAATGCTGATAGAGAAAGTGATACGATGGCATTGGTGCTTAGAAAGAAATTAAAATGAATATCCTCTACTTAGTCTTTGGTGAAAACCAGCAAAATCATGCTCAGGCGTACTTTTCTATCTGTTCGTTCCTCGGGCAGATGGATGCACATGACCGTGTGTATGTGATGACGGATGCCCCTGATTTTTATGAAAGACTGAACGGAAAGATTGAAATTATAACGATAAATAAAACGCAATTAGACGACTGGCAAGGCAAACATCAATTCTTTTGGAGAGCAAAAATCAAAGCAATTGAGCATATTTGTAGGCTTCATCCAGACGAAGCTATTTTGTATTCGGACACTGATACGTTTCTGTATTCAGACATAAAAATCTTAAAATCTGACCTCGAAAATCCCGTCATGCACCTCAACGAAGGGGCATTATCTCAGTTGAAAAGTAAGACTGAGAAATTGATGTGGCAACAAGTTGGAAATAAAGTTTTCGGAGGGGTTTTAATTCAGCCTCACCACGCTATGTGGAATGCTGGCGTAGTAGGCGTTCCTGCTCATAAAGGATTGGAAATCTGTCAATTAGCTCTTGATATTTGTGATGATATGTTGGTAGCAAACGTTACCCGAAGGCTGATTGAGCAATTTGCTTTGGGAGTAGCTTTGTCAGAAAATGGAGACATGAAACCCGCTGAAAATTATATCGGACATTATTGGTCAAACAAAGAAGAATGGAGCGTTGCCATCCAACGATTTATCATTAATTCTTCTTTGAAAAATAACAGCTTAAAGGTTGATATTCAAGATATTAAGCAATTTGATTTTAGTAAAATAGCCATCTTGAAACGGATTCCAAATACGCAGAGACGTTTGAAGAAATTAATTGAAAAATGGTTTCCTTCGGAAGATAAGGGGTTTGTAAGCAAATGAATATTCTCATTCAACATAACGCCCTTTTGCCTGTCAGTCAGTACGGTGGCACTGAACGAGTTGTTTGGTGGTTGGGTAAATATTTGACTAAGATGGGGCATCGGGTTACGTTCTTGGTCAAGGCGGGTTCTACTTGCCCTTTTGCAGAGATTTTGGCGTATGACCCAGCCAAACGTTTAGACGAGCAAATTCCTGATTATGTGGACGTTGTGCATCTAAATTCAGTATTTGGAGAGACTCGCCAACCCCAATTATTGACGGCTCATGGCAATTATCATGTGGGCGAAAAACTGTCGATAAATTCGGTTTTTGTTTCAAAAAATCATGCAGAACGACACAGAGCTACGGCATTTGTGCATAATGGTTTAGACTTCGACGAATACGGAAAACCTGACTTAGATTCCCCTCGTAAGCACCTCCATTTTTTGGCAAAAGCCGCTTGGCGAGTCAAGAATGTAAAGGGGGCAATTGAATTAGCCCGCAGAAGCAAAAATCGTTTGGAAGTTATGGGTGGGAATCGCCTGAATATCAAAATGGGCTTTCGGTTTACGCCTTATCCGAGTGTAAGATTTCATGGTATGGTTGGGGATGCTGAGAAGAGTAAAATAATGAGCCAATCGAAGGCATTGTTGTTTCCCGTTTTGTGGCATGAACCTTTCGGTATTGCCATTGTTGAAAGCCTTTTTATGGGTTGTGCCGTAGTCGGAACACCTTATGGTTCGTTACCCGAAATCGTTACTGATGAAGTTGGTTTTTTGTCAGAATATAAATCAAAATTAGTGGATAAATTATTGAATATCAATGAGATAAACCCTAAAATTTGTCACCAATACGCTACTGATAATTTTTCGGCAGAGACGATGGCAAAGAAATATTTGGAATATTATGAAGAGATTTTGGCGGGTCGGAATCTTAATTTACAGACTCCGACTTTACTTGAAAATTCTCCTAAGTTTTTACCATTTTTACCATAAAAATTACCACTAAAAATGCCCAAACCAAACCACAAACAAGAAGCCAATATTTATGACAAAGTTTTCAAGGAAAATATAGATGCGGTCATTGATAATTTTATCCGTAAAATCCTGAAAATAGAAATTGTACAATCTGAAAAAATCATCGCTAAACTACAACGAACCCGTGAACGTGAAGCTGATTATTTAGAAAAAGTGATTGATAAAAATGGTCAAGAATTTATCTTACACATTGAATATCAGACTCATAACGAACCCAATATGGTTCATAGAATGTTGGATTATTGTTCACTTTTACTAAGGAAATATAAGCTCCCAGTCGAACAATACGTTATCTTCTTGGGAGACGAAAAACCTACGATGCTGACCAAGTTAGGGTATCGAAATATTCAGTTTAATTACCATTTGATTAACATAAAACAAATTGATTATCAGACGTTTATAGACTCTGACGTTCCCGAAGAAATTTTATTAGCCATCCTCGGAAATTTCAAGAAACAATCTTTAAAAACTGTCGTTAAAGACATCGTAAATAAATTGGACAAAACGGTAGATTTGTCCTTAGAAAGTGAAAAATTATTTCAACAATTGTTAGTTTTCGGAAGACTTCGTAACTTACAAGAAAAAATACAGGAAATCATGAATTCAGTATCAAAATATATAGACATCAAAGAGGACTTTCTTTACAAACAAGGTTTGGAAGAAGGCGTAGAAAAGGGCGTAGAAAAAGGTATTGAACAAGGTATTGAGCAAGGCGTAGAGAAAGTTGTTGTTAATTTTCTAATGAAATCTGACTTGTCTGTTGAACAAATTGCTGATTTTGCAGGTGTCTCATTGACGTATGTAATTGCTATAAAACAAAAGCATAGCTTGTAAAAAATATTCTATCATTCTCAAAATCCCAATTTAGGCATCGGTAATATGTTTGAATTGGGATTTTTTCAAATAAATCATCATGTTCGTTTCAGGTTTTACTTTCGTCCGCAATGCTATCAAGTTTGACTATCCCATCGTAGAGGCGATTACGTCCATATTACCCGTATGTGATGAGATGATTGTTGCCGTTGGGAATTCGGATGATGATACCTTGGGGTTGATTAAAAGTATTGATTCTCCTAAAATAAAAATCATAGAAACCGTCTGGGATGATTCACTTCGAGAGGGTGGAAAAGTCTTGGCGGTTGAGACCAATAAAGCCTTAGCTGCCGTCTCGCCTGATGCGGATTGGTGTTTTTATATTCAGGGCGATGAGGTGGTACATGAGCAATATTTGCCCGCCATTCGTCAAGCCATGCAGGATGATCTGAACGACTCGAAAGTGGAAGGTTTATTGTTCAAGTATCTTCATTTTTACGGTTCGTATCAGTACGTGGCGGACTCTCAAAAATGGTATCGTCAGGAGATTAGGATTATTCGGAATAAGAAAAAAATCACTTCCTATCGTGATGCACAGGGTTTCAGAACTATTGATGATAAAAAGCTGAATGTCAAGTGGATAGAGGCGTATATATATCACTACGGTTGGGTAAAATCACCCGAAGTTCAGAAAGAAAAAATGAAAAGTTCTATCAATTTTTGGGCGACGGATGAAGAAGCTGCATCCGTAAAAAAACATTATGATGAGAATTTTGATTATGCAGGAATTGACTCTTTGACGACCTTTTCAGGCATACATCCCGCCGTAATGCAAGCAAGACTCGAACGAGTAAATTGGCAATTTGATTTTGATATTCGAGAGAAAAAATTATCGTTCAAAAACCGTGTTCGGGCTTTTGTGGAGAAGCTAACTGGTTGGCGGATAGGGGAATATAGAAATTATAGGGTGGTATAACTCCTTACTCATCCACACTACTCAACTTCCGATAAAATCCATTTTCATTTTTCAATAAATCGTCGTGCGTACCCCGTTCGACGATTTTGCCTTTATTGATGACCAAAATCTCGTCAGCGTGTTGGATTGTACTCAATCTGTGGGCAATCACGAGTGTGGTGCGGTTTTGCATGAGGTGCGTGAGAGCTTCTTGAACCAACTTTTCTGACTCATTATCTAAGGCAGAAGTAGCTTCGTCCAAAATCATAATTGGTGGGTTTTTCAGTACCGCACGGGCAATGCTAATTCGTTGGCGTTGTCCACCCGAAAGTCGCCCGCCTCTATCGCCAATGAGAGTCTGATAGCCCTCCGAAAGTTGGCTCACAAACTGGTGGGCATTCGCAATTTTTGCCGCTTCAATCACTTGATTTTCAGAGGATTCTGTCCCGAAAGTGATATTATTAAAAACGGTATCGTTGAATAAAATGGACTCTTGGGTAACGATACCAATTTTCTGAGTTAATGACTGAATTCTGATTTGTTTTATGTCGATACCATCCATCAAAATTTGTCCTTCGGTAGGGTCATAAAAACGGGGTACAAGATCTGCCAATGTAGATTTTCCACCGCCCGATGTACCGACCAAAGCAATGGTTTTCCCTTTCTGAATTTTGAACGAAACATTATCCAAAACCTTACGTCCTTCCTGATACTCGAAACTAACATTTCGGAATTCAATTTCATTCGTAAAGTCTTGAATATCAATGGCATTGGGAGAATCTTGAATCGCAGGAACAGTATCGATTAATTTCAAAATCCGTTCTGCCGAAGCAATCCCACGTTGTACACCACTGAACGCATCGGCAATCACCTTCGCAGGTCGCATCACTTGTGAGAACAGGATGATGAACGAAATAAAAGTTGAGGCAGTCAGTCCCTCTTCTTTATTGATGACCAACGTTCCACCGTACAATAAAATCCCCGCCACAACGATTACGCCCAATGCCTCCGAAATCGGGGAAGTCATTTCTTGGCGATAAACCATCTTCAAGATGGCGGCTTTGTACCCATAATTCTCTTTCCTAAATCTGTCAGAAACGACCTTCTCGGCATTAAATCCTTTCACAATTCTCATGCCTCCAAACACTTCATCGAGGGTACTTATCATGGTACTTTGTTTCTCTTGGACATCTCTTGCACTTCTTCGTAAACGCCTACTAATCAGGGCAATAACTCCGCCAGAGAGTGGTAAAATTATCAAAGAAAAGAGCGTTAGTTTTACGGACATATTAAACAAAAAAACGAAGTACATTATCAGCGTAAATACTTCTTTGATGCTTGCCGTAAATGCTCGCCCGATAGAATTTTCTACCTCCTGCACGTCCGTAGTGAGATGAGCCATCAGGTTTCCTTTTCTTTCATTATTAAAAAAACCAAAGTGAAGCCCCATCGTTTTCTCAAAAACAGACTGACGCAATGATGCAATCGTTTGAGCCTCAACGGTTTTGAGGATTCTTTGGGATAAATATCTGAAAATATTAGAACAAATGACCGATATGACAATGGCGATACAAGCAAACCGTAAAGCTCCCAAACGCCCATGCGACTGAATAGCTTGATAAAAACAATAATTGAAGATTGATTTGAAGTAATTAGCCTCTAATGAAAACGCAGGTTTTAGGCTAAATTTCTGAACGTCATCAGGGTTTACATTATTGAAAAGCACCTCAAAAAGTGGACTCAATAACGTAAAATTCAAGATTCCGAACAGACTGGCAAGTAAGGAAAGAATAAAATATGGAAACGCAAAATTCCGTAAAGATTCGACGTATTGAAGTATGCGGAGGTATGTTTTCAAAGGTTACTTTATGATATATTTATACAAAAATACGAAGAGAAAATACGTTTCCTGCCTGTGAGTTGCTAAATTTGTTCTATTAAACTCTCTCAAATATATGGAATCTCTTTGGCAATGGGTAAAATCCGTTCCTTCCAATTTTAAAGATAAAACTAAACTGTTGCCCATTCTGTGGTTTTTGCTCCCTGCAATTATCTCATTTCAGAAGTGGCGATTGGGTTCTGTGAATAATTATGCCATTTACAAAGGAGTTTTTACACATCTATTAGCACAAAAAAATCTATACAATCTCTACCCTTCCGACCATTGGGATAGTAATCATTATGGTCCGTTATTCAGCCTTATTATTATGCCTTTTACTTATCTTCCAGACGGTCTTGGCATTCCGCTTTGGGTGAGTTTGCAATCGTATATTTTGTATAAAGCATTCCAATTATTACCCCTAAAACCTATCTATCAATGGATTCTTTTGGCAATTTGTATCGTAGATTTAACTACGGCTTCTGCCAGTACCCAGATAAATCCGAGTGTTGTTGCGATGATTATTTTGTCTTGGTATTTTGTCAAAAAAGACCAAGTAATTTGGGCAACCCTTTTCGTAATGATTGGTACTTTTATTAAGTTGTATGGTATCGTGGGCTTGGCTTTTTGGGTATTCTCAGATAGTAAAATTAAGTATATTGGTTATTGTATTTTATGGGCGATAGTGCTTTTCGTACTCCCGATGGCGATTAGTTCCCCACAGTTTATCGTGCAGTCTTACTACGACTGGTACGAAAGTTTAGTACACAAAAATATTGAAAATCAAGGAGTTAAAGATGGCGTGGGTACAAGTATGCAAGATGTTTCGTTGATGGGATTGGTGAGACGGCTTGGAGGTTTTCCTAATCTTTCAAATCTTATTTTTATTATTCCAGGGTTTATTTTACAAGTATTACCTCTATTGAAATTCAAAAACTATCATAGCCTTATCTTCCAGTTGAGGTACTTGGCTTCGTTGGTTATTTTTGTAGTCATTTTCTCATCATCTTCCGAATCACCCACCTTCATTATTGCGGTGTCTGGGGTGGCAATTTGGTTTATTTCACAGGCAAATCCCGTAGAAAAATGGGTGAAACTTTTACTGATTTTAGTAGTGGTTTTTACTTCGGTTTCGGCAACTGATATTTTTCCACCACATATCCGAAAAGTGTTTATCATTTATTCTATCAAAGCCTTTCCTTGTTGTCTGGTCTGGTTTGCTTGTATTTATCAATTATTATTTGAAAAAACCACACAATTCAAATCATTATGGCTCAGTCAAGACTAACCATCTGTATTCTTTCGGCAGCCTACAACGAAGGCGAAAACTTGCTGGTTTTCTATAACTCAGTAAAGAAAATTACGGATAATCTACCCTATAATTTTGAGTTTTGTTTTGTGAATGATGGTAGTAAAGACGATACACTCGAAATCATCCGACAACTCGCAAAACAAGATACCTCCGTAAAATATTTATCATTTTCAAGAAATTTTGGACAGCAAATTGCCCTCAAAGCGGGTATTGATGCGATTGATGCAGATGCTATTATTATGATGGATAGCGACCTCCAACATCCCCCCGAGATGATTCCAGATTTGGTACAGATTTGGCAAGAAAAAAAGGTCAATATGGTCAATACTTTGAGAGAGGAAGATAAAGAATTGTCGTGGTTCAAGAAACAAACCAGTAAGCGTTTTTATCAATTGTTAAATAAAGTAAGTGAATTAAAAATGGAGCCTGGACAGGCGGATTTTCGACTCATTGACCGACAAGTTACTACCATTCTAAAAAACTCAAAAGAACATGACGTTTTTCTTCGAGGAATGATACAATGGATTGGATTTAAGCAATTTACGGTTTCATATAAAGCCCATAAACGCTTTGCGGGTGAGAGCAAATATACTATCCGAAAAATGATGCGTTTAGCGTTGGATGGTATTACTTCTTTTAGTGTAAAACCTTTATATACAGCCATTTACATCGGGTTTTTCTTCGCTTTTTTATCTTTCCTTTACCTACCTTATATTGTGTATAGTTTCGTGATGGGAACGGTTGTAGATGGTTGGGCATCGCTTTTGGTAACGGTTGTTTTTTTCGGTGGACTCAACCTGATGGTATTGGGTGTGATGGGGATTTATATCGGTAAAATTCTGATTCAGAATAAAGAAAGACCATTGTATATTATTCAAGAACAAAATTTATAAACAACCTCACCCCCAGCCCCTCTCCCGTTGAGAGGGGAGTTTTTGAGGTCGAATTCTCCCCTCTCAACGGGAGAGGGGCTGGGGGTGAGGTTACACTACTCAATGAAAATCGCCATCCTAAGTTTTGACGTAGAAGAATTCGATATGCCCTACGAATACGGTGGAAATCCGCCGATGGAAGAGCAAATTTCGACCTCTAATCAAGGCTTAAAAACCATCATTTCGATTTTAGATAAATACGATGCAAGAGCAACTTTCTACTGCACGGGCGTTTACGCAACTGCCATGCCTGAACAGATAAAATCGTTGAGTCAAAAGCACGAAATTGCTTCGCACAATCACTATCATTCCAGTCATAAAAAAGAGGATTTAAGTACGTCAAAGGCTATTTTAGAGGAAGTTACAGGTCAAGAAATAGTAGGTTTCAGAATGCCCAGAATGGCACCTGTTTCGGATGCGGATTTAGTCGAAGCGGGTTATCGTTATAATGCCTCCATCAATCCAACGTACTTGCCTGGGCGTTATGATTATCGACATATTTCAAGGACATTTTTTACGCAAAATAACTTAATCCATTTCCCTGCCTCAGTTTCCCCCAATTGGCGAGTGCCGCTGTTTTGGATAGCTTTTCATAATTTTCCTTTGTCTTATTTTTTCTATCTGTGTAAAAAAGTGGTAGAATCAGACGGATATTTGCATTTATACTTCCACCCTTGGGAATTTACCGATTATCATTTGGCAAAAAATGGAGCAAAATATCCATTTTATTTACACCGAAATAATGGAAATAAAATGGCAGAAAGATTTGATAAATTGATGGCGTTTTTGAAGAAAGAAGGCTTTGAGTTTAGGACTTCAAAGGAGTTACTAATACTGTAGCTCGAAGTGGCACTTCGAGAATGGAGTCCAATTCTCGAAGTACCACTCCGAGCTACAGTATTACTTCATTTCTCGCAATTTTGCATATTTTATCACAGGTGTCATAGCCGTCAGCAATGCCCACATAAAACCAGCGTAACCATCTAAGCATGAGCCTTTTAGAAAATATATTTTCAAGAAAGTAGTTGGAAAACGAGAGATGATTTTGAAGGATGAAACCGTCTTTCCACGTTCAGATAAAGTCTTTGCACCAAGCGAAGTATATTTATTGAATTTGTTAAAATAATCCGTCAAATCACGGTAGCTGTCATGGAGAATTTGATGTTTTAACGTACCTACTTTTCCATTCACTTCCACACTCTCGTGGACATATTCAGCATTCCAATTTCCGTATTTTCGATTAAAAAGTCGTAAAGTCAAGCGTTTATATTCACCACTAAATCGCAATAATTTTCCTAAAAAAATTAAGGAACGAGGAATTTTAAAACCCTGAAAATCAGTATTTTGTAAATTTAAATTTTGAATTTCTTGTTGTAATTCGAGCGTTAGAATTTCATCATCATCCAATGATAAAATCCAATCATTAGAGGCTTGTTCAGTCGCAAAATTCTTTTGTGAACCATACCCATCAAAAGCTCGATAAACGGTTTTAGCCTTAAATTGTCGAGCAATTTCCAAAGTCTTATCCGTACTTCCCGAGTCCACCAAAACGATTTCATCCGCCCAAGAAACAGCCTCTAAGACGGGTTTAAGAGTCTTTTCTGAATTTAGAGTTATGAGGGTTACGGATATCTTCATTTGGTTTTGCATAAAATAAGGTGTTACAGTTTTCTGCAACACCTTGAATATTTTGATGGGATTATTCTGTTTTATTTTCTTTATAAAATAAATAACTAATACGCCCGAATCTCAACGCCCTTCATAAAATTAACAAAGGCTGTATTCACTACTTTATTACCGCCTGGGGTTGGATAATTTCCTGTAAAATACCAATCTCCTGTATCATTTGGACAAGCCTTATTCAGGTTTTCGACGGTCTGATAAACGATGGCTAATTCTGCTTTTAGGTTCTTTGGTTTTACAATATCTGCAATTTTTTCTGAAATTTCTTCTACTGTAAATGGCTCGTAGATGGCTTTTACGTAGTTTTCTTGGGTGGCTGTTCCCATTTCGATAGCTGCCAAACAACGTCCCAAAGTGTCTTCCAAAACCTCATCCATATTGCGTTCCATCAATAATTGGTAAGCCGCACGGAATGCCACAAATTCTTTCATTCTCGACATATCAATTCCGTAACAATCGGGATAGCGAATCTGTGGGGCAGACGATACAATGACGATTTTCTTGGGTCCTAATTTATCCAAAAGGCTCACAATCGAACGCTCCAAAGTTGTTCCCCTCACAATAGAATCATCTATCAAAACCACATTATCTACTCCCTTTTTGATTACCTCAAAAGTGGTGTCATACACGTGTGCGACCATGTCGTTACGGTCAGCATCGTTGGTGATGAAGGTGCGGAGTTTTACGTCTTTTGTGATTAATTTCTCAACCCTCGGACGAAAAGTTAGCAAATCGTCAAGGTCTTTTTCAAATAAAATTCCTTCCAAAATCGCTTTTTTACGCTCTTTGGCGAGATAATCTTCCAAGCCCTCAATCATACCCAAAAAGGCAGTTTCGGCAGTGTTTGGAATATACGAAAATACAGTATTTTTTAAGTCGTAATCGACTTCTTGAAGCACTTGTGGAATGGCTAAACGACCTAATTGCTTGCGTTCGGCGTAAATATCTGGGTCGGATGCCCTTGAAAAATAGATGCGTTCAAAACTACAAGATTTCTTTTCGATAGGTTCGATAAATTTCTTTTCGGAATAATTCCCTTTTTTATCAACTATCAAAGCGTGTCCAGGTTTTATCTCCTTGATTTCATCGTAGTTACAATTAAAACTGGTCTTGATAGCTTGTTTTTCGGAGGCTACCACCACCACTTCATCATCGGCATAGTAGAAGGCGGGTCTGATACCTGCGGGGTCTCTCGCCACGAACGAAGCACCGTAACCTGTGAGTCCAGCCATCGCATATCCACCGTCAAAATCACGGCAAGAACGTTGCAGAACTCGTTGTAAATCAATGTTTTCCTCTATAATATCCGACAATTCGGGATTTTGATATTCGCTTCTGAAATATTCAAATTGACGTTGATTTTCTTCGTCCAAAAAGTGCCCGATTTTTTCCATCACCGTTACGGTATCGACTTTTTCTTTGGGATGTTGCCCCAGCGAAACCAATTTGTCGAAGAGTTCATCGACATTGGTCATGTTGAAATTTCCAGCCATTACCAGATTCCGACTTCGCCAGTTGGACTGTCTGAGCATCGGGTGGCAGTTTTCGATTTCGTTCTGTCCGTGCGTACCGTAGCGAAGATGTCCCAACAAAACTTCACCCGAAAAAGCGATGTTCTCCTGAATCCAGTGAGCATCCTTTTGCTTGTCTTTATGCCCTTTAAAGGCTTTCTGAAATTTTTTGTGGATTTTTCTGAAAATATCAGGGACGGCATTTTGTTCGATAGAACGGTAGCGACTGATATAACGATGTCCTGCGGGAACATCGATTTTGATATTGGCAACACCCGCTCCGTCTTGCCCTCGGTTTACTTGTTTTTCCATCATCAAATACAATTTGTTCAAGCCATACAAGGGCGTATTGTATTTATTGATGTAATACTGGTAATCCTTCCGAAGACGGATAAGTGCAATACCGCACTCGTGTTTTATAGCGTCAGACATGACCTTTACTTTGTGATTTGGAATGAAATAACCTGATACCTACTATTAAATCTTAATTAAATGATAATAAACAATGGGTTATTTTTCTATGAACAAAATTAGGCAAAATTTGGGGATACTTCCAAATGTTTTGGGGCTTATTGTAAGATTTTTTACCCCCCACTCACAGGCGGAATTAAAGCGATTTCATCATTTTCTGATAAAACTAAATCCGCCTCTGCATACTCACTATTTACCGCCACCAAGAGCGATTTTATTTCCTTCAATTTAGGGAATTCAGTTTTTAATTTGCCTAAAACTGCCTGAACATCAGCCGATTGCCCTAATTCTATTTCCGTAACATTGCCCCCGACAATATCTCTGGTGATTCCGAAAAGATTGATTTTATATTTCATGATATTTGATGGAACACAGATTTTACGGATTGGACACGGATTGAAATAAATGTTAATCCGTGTCCAATCCGTAAAATCTGTGTTCCATTATTAACGTTTCCACGATGTTATTCACTAAATTTGTTCAACAAAGAAACACATTAAAAATTGATTCCTCAAACACCCAACATAATTTACGATAATCATGGTCGCCCGATAACGTATTTGCGTTTGGCGGTAACAGACCGTTGCAATCTCCGTTGCTTTTATTGTATGCCCGAAGTAGGCGTGAAATATCTCCCAAAATCAAAATTACTGACTTATGAGGAAATGTTACGCACGGTCTCGGTGCTTTCTGAATTGGGTATTTCAAAGGTGAGAATCACGGGTGGCGAGCCTTTCGTACGTCACGACATGATAGATTTCATGTATCAACTATCTGAAATTGAGGGAATTAACGAATTGAATATCACCACCAACGGAATCTTGACGGGGCAATACATCCGCCAAATGAAAGAAATGGGCGTGCGGGCAGTTAATCTGAGTTTGGATACTTTGGACAAAAAACGCTTCTTTGAAATAACCCGTCGGGATGAATTTGATATTGTCTATAAAACGCTTTTTGATTTATTGGACGCAGGTTTTGAAGTAAAAGTCAACGCCGTAGTGATGGATGGAAAAAATACCGAAGATATTTTGCCTTTGGTAGAACTCACTCGAAATCATAAGGTTTCTATTCGTTTTATTGAAGAAATGCCCTTTAATGGAGAAGGTTCTCATTACCCAAAATTAGACTGGAATCTTCACAGAATTTTAGCCGAAATAAAATCGCAATATACTGATTTACAGAAACTTATAGATTCTCCCAATTCGACTTCCTATAATTATCAAGTCCCAGATTTTCAAGGAAATATTGGTATCATTGCAGCCTTCTCACGTACTTTCTGTGGTACTTGCAACCGCATACGCCTAACCGCAACGGGTGATTTGAAAACTTGTTTGTATGACGACGGTGTACTGAATATCAGAGATTTACTGAGAGATGGCATATCTAACGAGCAATTAAAAACCACCTTCCTCAGAGCATTCAATACTCGTCCGAAAGATGGTTTTGAGGCGGAAAAAAATCGTAAATCGGTCATTTCGGAGTCTATGACTACGATTGGGGGATAAATTTAGAAAGTGATAAATCATTAATTTTTTAAGTTGTTAAGTCTCTGCACTGAACTTAACAACTTAAAAATTAGCAACTTAATAACTTATTACTTCTCCATAAACTTCACCCCTGCATAATTCGTCTTTATCGTAATTTTCGTATTTGAACCTTTGCCAATTTTGCCTTTATAGGTTTTGGTTGGTTGCCAGCCCATTTTGCGGTCATCGTCGTCGTTTTCATCTGGATTTACGGTGAAAGTTACTTTTCCTGATGGATAACGGAAATTGGCGTAAGTAGTCGTTACCTCAAAATCTGCATTACAATCACCATTCACAGGTAATTTCACGGCGGTATAATTAGAACGAATATCAAGGGTTTTCAAAGTTTTTGACATTTCAGAAAGCTGTACACCGTCTGAATAGCTGATATTTAACTTTCCAGTTTCGTTAATTCTACCAATTTTTCCACTCGAATATTGAAAAGTTCCGTCCAGATTATTAATGTCGTCTAAGGTTACAGAACCGTAATTATTCTTCAATTTGAGGTTATCCGCCTTGTCGATATTGAGTTTTGAATACGAAATCTGTAAATCTCCCTCGTCCATTTGCTTGATATTTCCCGTACCATATTGTACGAAAATATCCTTGTCAATGCCTTTCAAGCGGTCAGAAGTAAAACTTCCGTAATTGGATGTTACACGTAAAGGTGCATCAAATTGTGGAATGATAGTTTTGCCGTATTTGTTCGATACCGTGAGAGCATTCGTACGAGGCATATGGATGTTATAATTCACCTCAACACCCTTTTTGGTCTTTGGGCAATTACAACTTTCATCGTCTTTCTTACCGTTCCAGCTCCAATTATTTCCCCAATTCCAATTGTTATTGTCAGAATCTATAAAAGTTTTAAACGAGATTTTATCCCCCTCCCTTTTATCCGTAATCTCCACATTATCAAGGAGTTCCTGAGCTTTTGCTTCTGATGAACCATAACCCGTAATGGTAATATCCACCTTGATTTCGTTTTTGTCCCAAAGCTCCACCTTCACGTCACCGTGTTGATTGTTGATGGATAATTTATCTTTTGAATCCACCGAAAAAGTCTTGGTGATGTTCTTTTTCTTTTCGATTGGATTGTCTTCGGTTGAAGCATCATCTTGCCAATCTCTTCTATTTGAATGGTTTGAACGATTCCTGTAAACCTCTACTTTTGCCAAAGCATCGGTTGAACTCTTACCTAAATAGTCATGAGTTACTTCTTCCCATGAACCATCTGATTGTTTTTTATAAACTTTTCGTTCTTGGGTATTCGTCCGTTCGTCTTTGTCTCCTAAAATGATTTTTAGTTGTGGTTTTTCAGAATCTGCTTTTGAAAATTCTTTTAAAAGTCTATTCGATTCTGCTTGATTCTTCAAAAGCTGGTTGTTTTCTTTAAAATTACTTTCTTCCGAAGATTTGTTCTTCAAACTATCCTGCGACCAAGCATTTGATACACATAAAATGCTGATAATTAATATGTTGTATATTTTTTTCATGATTTTCTTTCGTTAATATGAATGAGTTTACACACTCTTCATCGGATTCTTTTTGTACTCTTTTACTTTCTCAATAATCTTTAATTGACGGTCTAAAATATCTAATTGTACTTGTAAATTCTGAATCATTGCCTTTACTAAATCTTCCTGATTGGGCGTTTGTGAGAGTTCAGTTTGAAGGTTTTGGTAATCCTGATTCAGCTTTTCGATTTCAGTCGCAAACTCTTTGTACATCACGGGGTCATGTGCTTCAATTTGCTTGATTTCTTCACGCTTACTCTCAATCAGACTTGTGTATTGAACCATTTTATCGCCATATTGTGGGGCAACCTCAGCAACAATTTGTTCAGTCGAATCTGATTTATTATTTAGGTAAAATACTGATAGATAACCCATTACCAATAATACACTCGCCGCAATCGCCCATGATTTAAACCTTGAAATAGACGATTTCTTGAATTTAAAAACCACTTCGTCAGGTTCAATTTCTTTTCCCAGCGACTTGTCGATTTTATCCCAAAGCCCCGCTGGAACTTCGTGCATATCGAAATCCTGATGGTGATTTTGGATAAATTGTTCCAATCCTTTCTTATGTTCTTGATTTTTCATTTTCTTGTATTACTGTTATACTGTAGCTCGAAATGGCATTTCGAGAAGCCGAGTCCAATTATTCGTCCATTCTCGAAGTACCACCGAGCGTCGGTCGCTTCGAGCTACAGTAACAGTATTAATTACTCTTTAAAATTTCTAACAATCGTTTCTTTGCCCGTATGTATTGTGTACGAGAAGTAGATTCGGCAATGCCCAAAACCTCAGCGATTTCTTCATGGTCATAACCTTCGAGCAAATACAAACATATCACCGTTCTGAAACCATCGGGGAGTTGCTGAATGGCATAATGTACTCGCTGAACGTCATAATCAATGCTTTCTTCGTCATAAGATTCATCATCTTGGACATCAAAACCATCCTCAATATCAACCAATTGTACCTTTCGATTGCGTAATTGATTCAAAGCACGATTGACCACAATTTGTTTCAACCAAGCCCCAAACGTACTGGTTTGTCGGAAGTCGTGAATTTTCTGAAAAGCATCCAAGAAAGCGTCTTGCAAAACGTCCTCGGCTTCTCCCACATGGTTCACAATCCTGACCGCAACATTATACATAGACTTTGCATAAAGCCTATAAATCTCATATTGAGCCTTGCGTTCGCCCCGACGGCAAGCCTCAACGAGTGGGAGATGTTTGTCTATGTATAGCGTTTGTTCCAGAGGTAATGGGTTTTTCTTATTATAATTTTCAATGTGCAATGTTCAATTTCCAATGTTCAAGTGGATTTAACACATTGATAATTAATTACTTGAACATTGAGCATTGAACATTGTGAATTGAAAATTATAAACTTTCGCAATCACAACCTAATGACACACAACAATTTCTAAATGTTGCAAAGATTAAAGAAAACTTGAAATAATTTTGTTATTACGACACTTGTCAATATATTTACGACAAATTACAAAGAAAATGAAAAAGGTAAATCCAAAACAAGAAGATATATTTTTGATGCTTGGTCAAGGGCAAGATTGGCAGATTATTCAATTGTCTCGGGAAGGTATTTCAAAAGGGCTTTTATTTCAATTAGGCAGTCGTATTAACTTCACAGAAAAGGAGTTAGCAACCGTTTTAGACCTTTCGGAAAGGACTTTGCAACGCTATACTGACGATACAAAATTGAGCAAAGTCGCTTCTGAAAAAACGATTGAATTAGCGAATTTATATCGTCATGGAGAAGACGTTTTTGAGTCAATAGATAAATTTAATATTTGGATGAAAACACCTCATGCTATGTTTCAAAAACAACGCCCGATTGATATTTTAGATACCCACAGAGGCTTTCAGATGATTCATGACGAACTCGGAAGGATAGAGCATGGTGTTTACATTTAGAATGTATCTATTTGATTATCAATTGTTTGTAATATTAAATTCTTAAAATGAAAGTTTATCGACTAACCCCTAAAAAATATTCAACAGACTTATCAGGGATAGGAGCAAAATTATACGGAGGACGTTGGAATAGAGTGGGTGTGCCTTTGCTTTACACGAGTGACCATTTGTCATTAGCTGTTTTAGAGAACATTGTCCATATCCAAAATCCAGCCATTTTACCTACTTATCATGCTCTAACCATCGAAATTCCAGATTCATTTCAGGAATATTCTACCAATGATTTTCCAGAGAACTGGCTCAATCAAGATGCTTTTGAATCTTTAAGAAAATTGACGGACGATTTTGTAGAATCAGGTAAATTTTTAGCCATGAAAGTTCCGTCGGCAATTATTGATGTTGAGTATAATTTTTTAATAAATCCACAACATTCTTTGTTCAAAGAAGTTAAAATAATCAATCAACAAGAATTTTCATTTGACCAACGTTTGTTTACCCGATGAAACCTCCCAAATTCTGGATAGAACACTATCAAATGCAAACTCACCCCGAAGGCGGATATTTTGCAGAAACTTATCGTTCCTCAGAAAAAATCCCTCAAAATGCCCTTCCAAGCCGTTTTTCGGGCGAGCGGAGTCTTTCCACAGGCATTTATTTTCTCCTCGAAAGCCATCATATTTCAGCTTTTCACAGAATCCAATCTGATGAAATGTGGCATTTTTATGCGGGCTGTCCTTTGGATGTTTTTATGATTGATAAAACAGGAAATTTAGACGTTTTTCGTTTGGGAAATAATCCAGAAAATGGAGAGATTTTTCAGGCTGTTGTACCCGCTGGCGTGTGGTTTGGCTCAAAACCTGCTGTGTTGAATAGCTATTCTTTGGTGGGTTGTACGGTGTCCCCAGGCTTTGATTTTGAGGATTTTGAAATGAAAAGTCGTTCTGAGTTATTGGAGATTTTTCCTCAGCATCAAGAAGTAATTGAAATGCTAACATATTAGTTTGAGAATGGTTGCTACGATTTTATCGGTGAGACTTGACAACTTTAAGAAAAAGTTGTCAAATCTGAGGACTCACAGTTTCTATACAAAAGCCTACCCTTTATTTCTCACCAAAATATTCTTCAAATAAGACATTTCGCCTAAATGGAAACTCTCGTGCATGAAAAATACCCATACTTGCGAGCCTACCGTTGTACCAAAAGGTAATTTAATATGACTCTCAGAATCCCATTGCTCTTGGGTAAGATTTACTAATAATTCATTAATTCTTTCTCCTCTTTTTTGTAAGGCTTCAACGGCTTCTTCTTTCGATGAAAACATATCATTGGCTTGCAAGGGCGTACCAGGAGCAAAGATAATTCGCTCATTTCCAAGGGATTCTAACTTCTCAGAGGGGTTTAATATTTTGATGATGGTATTACGAATAAATGCCAAATGCCCGACTTCCCACGCAAAGTGATTCACTTTATCGTAAGGACGAAAAAAGATTTCATCGCCCGAAAAATTCTCAGCCATTTTGGCTACTCTTTTACTACTACTTGCAAACCCTTGTTGCATAAGTGGAATGATGTTCATACGAATATTAGTTTTGCTGAAATAAGATTGCTTTATAATGATGCAAGGTATGATAAATCGTGAAATAAAGCATCTCACGAATGGTTAATTTTCCGAGAACGGGATGTGGAATCAAGTATTTATCCAAATCCTCTTCTGTAAAATCACCCACCTTTTTCAAGAATGAATCATTGATTTTTTTCAACTCCTCAATCAAGTCATCTTTTTTGTTTTCTACTGTTATATTCTCTGGGACAAATTTCTCCGTTGCCACTGCACCTTCTTCTAATGCTTTGCGGTATTTCGCCCCCATTTCGTCATAATTTCGAGCTTCACGATTCAGTTTTCCAAAGAATAAAAGGGCAAAATTAGGCAATGAAAAAGCCATATTCAAAGGCTTTACCGAAAGCGATAAATGCTTACAATTCTCTGCAATCGACCATTTGTTATCTTTTCTAACATAAAAAATGGTATCGTCTGCCTTCCGCAAAGTATCATCGACTATCGAAAATCCTTCGGCGAGTTTTTGGAGTATTTCTTGTTTTGTCATTTTAGGGTTTTTCTAAAATTTAATATTAGTTTCTGCATTTTTACTGCCAACTGCATACTAAAAACTGCCTACTTTTTAGTTATCCAAGCCCACAACATTTCGCATTCAATGGGGGCTTGTCCGCTTTCGTCAGTTACTGAAACGGCTATTAAAATCTCTCCTTTTTCCTGATTTTTCATCATTGCTTTTTGCTCTTCGGTGATGGTCGCAACGGCTCGCATACTACCCGAAGAACGCCTCACAAAATTGGTTTTGATAGATTTTATCAAAGGAATTTTGTTGTCGTCAATATTCATCCCTACGACCATTCCCGTGGCTGTTTCTGCCAATAAAACCATCGCCGCAGCGTGTACTTGCCCGATGTGATTTCGGTTTTTGGGTTTATTTTCAATGCTTGCAATGACTCTCTCGGTGGTCATTTCTTCAAAAGAAATTCCTGCCGTACCGACAAAACGGACGGTTCTGCCGATGAGAAATGAAAGAACCCATTTTGGGTAATTTTTGACTTTGTTTACTGTTCTGGCTAAGTTATTCATAGATTTTTTTTTCTTTTTCAATTTTATCAAAGACTGAGCGTATCTGACCATTTCTAATAAAGTCAAATCTTTTTTTGCATCATTTTCCATTATTTTACGAGCAATCTTAATGCTTCGCTCATCCGCTTTCTGAAAATTTCCTCCATCAAAAGGTGGCTGAGGGTCGTATTCTAAAACAAGTTGATAACCTTTTGCCTTTTCTTCTCCCAAAATTTGACCTACCAAAAACAAGCTCATATCTATTCCTGCCGATACGCCCGCCGCCGTAATGATCTTTCCGTTTTGAATAAATCTTTCGGAGGTTGGTATCGCTTCGTAATCTTTCAATAAATGACTAACCGCCCAATGAGTTGTGGCAGGCAAGCCTTTGAGAATGCCAGCCGCCCCCAAAATAATAGACCCCGAACAAACGGAAGTAGTCCAAGTGGTAGTTTCGTGAATTTTCTGAATCCATGAAATTACGGTTTTATTTTTTATTTCTTTCAAAAAACCAACCGTTGAGCCTGGAATCAATAATATATCTGCTGTAGTGATTTCTGAAATATCATACTCGGCAACCAATTTTAGGAAATGAGTATCTGTAACGATAACTCCCTTTTCTTTGGCAACAAATTTTACCTTTGCATTCGGTAATCTACTCAAAACTTCATAAGGTCCAACAGTATCAAGGGCTGTCAATCCATTGTAAATATAAATTACTATTTCCATGTTGAAATTTAATTAAAAAATTGGGCAAAATCATTGACTTTACCCAATCTGTACCACAAGTCATTTTATAAAACCTTCTAAATCCTTCAAAGCTCTCGCCCAAAGGGTTTCTTTAAATTTCTTTCTGAAAAAACCAAAATGTCCTATCTCTTTTTCTCCAATTTCTTGGGGCGTTACGCAATCAATTTTTATGTCTCCCGTACTCTTGACGTGCTTCCAAAACATGGGTATAGAACGAGCGTTTGAGATAGGGTCGTCCGTGGTCCAATATACTTGAATCGGGAAAGTTAATTCTTGAAAAAAGCCCTTATCCGCTGATTCAGAGGCATATTTGTGATTAAAAAAGTATTCTGGAACACTGCACCAATTCCGCCAATCTAAGACAATTTGCTTGGGTAAATCCTCCATCAAACCCAATTTTTTAGCGGCAACATATCCGAATAAAAGATTAGAAATTGGGGTAAAAATCTGGAAGAAAAAATGCGTTTGAAGTCTATATCCCAAAGGCATAAAATTCCAGTAACCCACCGAAGTAGCGAACGTAACCATGCCCTTAATTTTATGATGATTGGGCATCATTCCAGCTTTTTGACCACCTACGCTATGCCCCATGATGAGCTTGGGCAATGCTGGAAATTGGGCATCTAAGTAGTCCAAAACGGCGGGCATATCACGTTGTCCCCACATCACGTAGTCATACGTACAGCCACGCAAACCACCCTCGGGCGTAGATTCGCACACACCTCGATAGTCGAATATACAGGCTACGAAGCCATTTTCGACTAAATAATTGGCAAAAGGAAGGTAATATTCTTTGGGGGCTGCTGTGGCAGAATTGATTTGGACGACGGCTTTGGGTTGTCCGTCGGGCGTTAAAAGTATGGCTGAGAGTTCAACGCCATCTTCACATTTTATTTTTATTTTTTGTTGATTCATCTTTACCAAACGATTGTTTGGTAAAGATGTGAGATGATTTTTAGAAAAGCAAATTTTATTTTAATTTCATCCGAAAACTATCCTCCATTTCCTCAAAAATTCTAAAACCTAAATCTTGATAAAATTGAATGGCTCTATGATTCATTTTCAGAACTTCTAACCGAATTTTAGGATAATTTCTGATTAAATCTTCCATGATAATTTTACCAATTCCTTGCCCTTGAAAATGCTGTAAAATCATCAAATTTGCCAAGAAGATATGGTCATCAAATGGAATAGTTTCGAGATAGCCGATTGGTTCATTTTGTAGCTCAATTATTTGGAAATGCTCTTTTTTGTATGCTGACTGATGAAATTCTCTTTGTGAAATATCATTCCAACCCCAGAGTAATTCCAAGTATTCTTGCAAGGCATTTTTCTTGATTTTATAAGTCAAATCAAGGTCTTCATCGCTGGCTTTTCGGATGTTGAATATCATACTAATTTTACTTTCTTCCCCGTCTTAGCCGCCTCAAAAGCCGCCATCATAATTTTCACATCTCGCAAACCTTCTTCGCCAGGCGTTCTCATCGGGCGATTATTGATGATGTCTCCACAAATACCGTCCAACATTAAGGTTTGATGATGCACAATCGGGAATTTCATTTCTCCTTTGGAAGTTTTGCCTTTCAGAGGTCCATAATCGAAGGCGGGCGACATCTCCAAATTACCATTTTCGTAACCTACATACAGGCGTTGCAAGTACGAGTTATACGTAGTGGTATGATTAGAAATCGCTCCACTCGGAAATTTCATTTGCCAAAACATCGTTTCCTCAATGCCCTCCACATAAATATCTGGATGGGTTTTCACGGCTTGGGCAGTTACCGAAATCGGCTCTTCGCCCGTAGCGTATCGGGCAGCGTTTACGGCATATACACCCACGTCCATCATAGGTCCTCCGCCCGAGAGTTTTGGAATCATTCGCCAAGCCTTTTTATCTCTTAACGGAAACCCAAAACTTGACTCAACAAAGGCTACTTTGCCAAAATCTTTATCCTTCGCCAATCGCATGACTTCATTTGTAAATGGTTCATAATGAAGACGATAGCCAATGGAAAGCGTTACTTTTGCCACCTTGCAAGCCGCCATCATTTCCTCACATTCTTTTACAGAAATTGCCATTGGTTTTTCACAAATAACGTGTTTACCCGCCTTTGCCGCCCGCAAAACAAACTCATGGTGCATTCCATTGGGCAAAACCACATAGACCACATCGATATCTGGATTCTTAGAGATTTCGTCAAAATTTTGATAATTATAAATGTTCTTGTCTGGAATGTCATACTTCTTTTTCCAAGTTTCAGCCTTTGCGGGCGTACCCGTAACGATACCCACCAAACGACAAAATTGTGTGTTTACGAAGGATGGGGCAAGATTATTGGTTGCATAACTACCCAAACCAACAAGAGCAACGCCTAATTTTTTCTCAGGTAAACAGGCTTGCGAAACGAAAGGAATAGCAACAGAACTTGCCACAAAGGTTTTTAGGAAATCACGACGGGTATTTTTCATGTTTTTTTGGGGTTTATTTTTTTACCGCAAGGACGGGAGGACGCAAATTAAAAAGGTTCTTCTATAATTTCTGGGCTAACGCAGGCAGGGTTCAAAACCCTGCCTGCGTTCATTCTCGTATAAATCGTAGTTGAATCATTAAAAATAAACCTTGCGTCCTCCCGTCCTTGCGGTTAATTATCTCACAACTCCTTCCGAGCCATATAATTTTCTAAGCCAGCCATTGCAGTGGTTCTTACTTTTTGATGTAAAAAGCCCGTCCAACCTAATAATTTACCCATGATTCCCAAAGATTGTGAAGCCCAACGGTGGAAATTAAAACTGTCTCGATGCGTTAAGATTTTACCGTCTTTAAAGGTAAACTTGGCATCAATAACGTTGTGAACTTGATTGCCCGTTTGTGAAAACGTGTACCAAGCCTCCCAATGGGCTTTTCCAGAAGAATCATTGGCTTGAATACCAGAAAATTCCATTCGTAAATCCGTACCTCTTTCAATCAACATCCTCCACATCATCCCGATTTGTTTTCCCTTCAAATCAAAGGCTTCGTCCTTGAAAGTTGCCTCTTCGTGATAACATTCAGCCATCGTGTGATAGTCTTTTTGTGCGAAGGCTTCGTAAAATTTGTAGATTAATTGTTCGTTTGCGTGCATGGTTGTCTTGGGTTTGTTAAAGTATCTGCATAAATTTACATAAGAAGTCGTTAAGTTTTAAGTCTGTAAGTCGATAAGTTAAAAAAAGCTCATAAATGAATGATTCCTAATTAATAATGTACATATTTCAGATTAAAAAAGACATAAACTATTTCAACCAAAACTTAAAATATATTATTTATCAAAACAATTCCTGTCAAAGCATAAAATGAAAATCCTCCCCTTTTTACTTACCATTTGCTTTTTTAGTTTCGTAAAATCCGACAAGCCCGCTTATTTGTTGTACGACAAAGACTTGAAGGCTGTTTCTTACGAAAATATGCTCAAAGAATTGTCTCAGGCAGACATCGTTTTCTTTGGTGAATTACACGATAACTCCTTGAATCACTGGCTCGAATTGCAGGTTACGAAGGATATTTTTCAAGTCAAAAAAGAGAAATTAGTCTTGGGTGCAGAGATGTTTGAAGCTGATAATCAGACCGTTGTGGATGAATATTTAAAATCACTCATCACCGCCAAACAGTTTGAAACCGAAGCAAAAGTTTGGCAAAATTATCAGACAGATTATAAGCCTTTATTGGATTTTGCCCAACAAAATAAACTCAAATTTATCGCTACCAATATTCCCAGAAGATACGCAAGCATCGTATCAAAGGGTGGATTAGAAGCTCTCAATCAACTTTCGGATGATGCCAAAAAGAACATTGCCACACTACCCATTGATGTAGATTTAACACTACCCGCCTACGCAGAAATGATGAAAATGGGCGGAATGCACGGAAGCGGAGGCATGAATATGTCGGCTGAAAATATCACCAAAGCCCAAATAATTAAGGATGCCACGATGGCAAGTTTTATCTTGAAAAATTATGTAGCTGGACAAACCTTTTTACATTACAACGGCAGTTATCATTCCAATAATTTTGAGGGAATTGTTTGGCATTTGAAAAAGAAAAATCCTAAATTGAAGATTGTTACCATCAATACCATTCAAGCCAAAGACATCACGCAACCCTCTGAGAAAGAGAAGAATACGGCTATTTTTATCTTTGCGATTCCTGATGATATGACGAAGAGTTATTGATTATGTTAAGACAAAATAGAGACAAATTGCAGAGTAACCTACCGTTCAGTAAATATTAAAGATAATGATAGTTATTTTGAATATAATCTTCAAACTTTGACTAAATCATTCTGTTTTCTTAATGAGTATTTTCCACAAAAAACTGGATAAATCCTCATAAAAACAGAATATTCATAAACTTTAAAATATACTTAACATGAAAAAATGTAATTGTTTTTGTTCAATTATTCCGCCTGATATGGTGGATAATCTTAAAAAAAATGGCGTTGATGTTGGCAAAGGAATGGCAAATGCTGACCGAGGTTTTCGGATGAGAAGAAAGCTCAAAATAGCGAGTATGGGTGCGATTCAGCCACTCGTGGGTAATGCCAATCGGATTGTGTATGACTGCCAGCACACCACTAATCGTCAATTGGCTTTGGTCAGAAATGAAGGGGCAGCGGCAAGTGTTGATGTTTCTGTTAATAATGCTTATGATTTTGCGGGTAAGGTTCGAGAGTTTTATAGAACCGTACTTGGCTGGAATTCAATTGATAACAACGGATTAGACATTATCCTGAATGTACATTACAGCAAAAAATATAACAATGCTTTTTGGGATGGTTCACAGATGACTTTTGGCGATGGGGATGGTGTGATTTTCGTGGATTTTACAAAATCATTGGATGTGGCAGGACACGAAATGAGTCATGGCGTAGTGCAATATACAGCTAATTTGACCTATTCTGGACAGCCAGGGGCTTTGAATGAACACTATGCTGATGCCATGGGGATTGCCATTAAACAATATGCTCTTGGACAAACCGCTCAAACTTCTGACTGGTTGGTAGGTGCTGACATCATGGGTCCACAATTGCAAGGTATGGCAATTCGCTCAATGAAAGCTCCTGGGACAGCTTATAATCATCCCCTTTTGGGACGTGATCCACAACCTGATAATATGGCAAATCTTTATACAGGGGCAGCCGATAACCGTGGGGTACACATCAATAGCGGTATTCCGAATAAGGTTTTCTATTTAGTTTCCATCGGAATTACTACCGTGAGTGCTACTAAACTATGGTTTGAAACCTTGAAAGTATTGAAGCCAATGACTAATTTTAAAGGCTTCAAAACCGCTATCAAAAAAATGGCTAAGAAAATGGTGAATGCAGGAAAACTACCCGCTACTACGATTGGTATTGTGGATAGTGCTTTTGCGACGGTTGGTTTATAATTTTCAAAGAAATGGACATCAAATTCACACGTTCAGGCGGATTTATGGGCGGGCTTTTCGAGAAAAAAATCAGTCAGGAACATTTACCTTCTGACTTACAAAATATCGTCCAAAATCTTATCGAAAATAAAGCTCAATACAAAAAAATAAAGCCCTCAGAGCAACTGAGAGATGGGTTTGTGTATTCTTTGGAAATAAAAAAACTTAGTCCAAAATTGAAACTGACCTTTGATGATGGGAATTTACCAGCAGAATTATCATCGCTGGTCAATCATTTTTTGACTTCGGAATAGTTTAAAGATTAGGTTGAGGAAGTCTTCGCTTAAAGCGGAGACTTCCTTGTTTAAAGGCGTTCATTATCAAATAATTAACCAATTTTCAATAACTAATAACCAATAACCATTCAAAAATCCACAGCTTATTATTTATATTGCATCATAATTCAAAAAATTAGCGATGAAAAAAATAGTTATCTTAGGCGGAGGCGAAAGTGGTGTTGGGGCAGCATTATTGGCAAAAGCAAAAGGCTTTGAGGTTTTCCTTTCAGACAAAGGTTTATTATCCGATAAATCCAAAGAAACTTTATCTCAAAACAATATTCCTTTTGAAGAAGGCGAACATACAGAAGCCAAAATTTTGGATGCCACCGAAGTCATCAAAAGCCCAGGAATTCCTGATAAAGTGGTGCTAATCAAGAAATTACATTCGCTAAGAATTCCCGTAATTTCAGAGATTGAATTTGCTTCACGCTATACGAAAGCGAAGATTGTTGCCATCACGGGAAGCAATGGAAAGACCACTACAACGCTTTTGACCTATCATATTCTCAAAAGTGCAGGATTAAACGTAGGACTTGCGGGTAATGTAGGCGAGAGTTTTGCCAAGCAAGTAATTGAAGATACTTTTGATTATTTTGTCTTGGAACTCAGTAGTTTTCAATTAGATAATTGCTTCGATTTCAAGGCTGATGTGGCGATTTTATTGAACATCACCCCCGACCATTTGGATAGATACGACTACGTTTTTCAGCATTATATCGAATCAAAATTTAGGATTTTGCATCACATGACCGCCGCCGATGACTTCATTTATTACCAAGAAAGTGAAGCTCTGATGGGTGAATTATTAAAACGTACTGATTTGACTGTCAAGCGTTTGCCTGTTTCTTTAATAGCCCCCCAGCCCCCAGAGGGGGAGTTAAAATCAGGCTTGAATACCCCCCCTCTGGGGGCTGGGGGGCTACTACAAAACGATATTTTACACATCCAATATCAACAACAATCTTTCGATTTTCCCGTTTCAGAATTACCCATAAAAGGCTCGCACAATGCCATCAATGCGATGTGTGCAATCTTGGCTTCTCAATCTTTAGGACTTGATAATGAGCAGATTACGGCTGGCTTAAAATCATTCCAAAGTGTTGAACATCGTCTTGAACCTTGCGGAGAAATCAAAGGCGTAAAATACATCAACGACTCAAAAGCAACTAACGTGGATTCAGTTTTTTATGCCTTAGGAAGTTACAACGAACCCATCATCCTCATCATGGGAGGCGTGGATAAAGGCAACGATTACCGCCAAATTGAGCAATTGGTGGAGCAAAAAGTAAAAGCCTTGATTTGTATGGGAACGGATAACTCAAAATTAGTAGAGTTTTTCGGCAAGAAAGTACCCATGATTTTCACGGTGGACAGTATGCAAAAAGCCGTACAATTATCCTCAGATTTAGGAACAGAAGGAGACGTAGTGTTGCTCTCACCCGCCTGTGCGAGTTTTGATTTGTTTAAGAATTATGAGGATAGGGGGAGGCAGTTTAAGGCAGCGGTGGCTGAGTTGGAGTGAATTGACCTATTTATTTTAACTTGATAAATCAACATTATCTTACTTAAAACGTTTAAATTCTCTAACTGCTCAAAATTCACAGGAATCTTAACATAGTCATTCACAACCAATCAAGTAGAAACTTATAGATTTTCGGTTATATTAAAATGAATAAACAACAACAATATGAATCGTAGAGAAGCCGTACAACGAGTAGCCCTGATGATGGGCGGAGTCTTGGCAGCCCCTTTGATGGCGGGTGTGATGGGACAAGTAACCAACACAGGCGAAAGTGTTATTATTTCTGCTGAACAAGAAGCATTTTTGGCAGAGGTTGCTGATATTATTATACCCACAACGGACACCCCAGGAGCTAAGGCAGCGGGTGTTGAAAAATTCATCGTGCGAGTAATGCGGGATTGTTACAAGAAAGAAGACCAAGAGAAATTCTATGCAGGATTGGCAAAATTGGATGCTGACAGTCAAGCAAAGTTTGGCAAAGGTTTCGTGAATCTCGACGTAGCACAAAAGAACGAAATGGTAAAATTATCAACCGTAAATGATAAACCTTTCTTCCAAAGAATGAAGGAATTGACCGTTACGGGCTATTTTACTTCCGAAATCGGAGCCACAAAAGCCTTGGAATATTTACCAGTTCCAGGGAAATTTGAAGGCTGTATTCCGTTGAAGGCAGGACAGAAGGCTTGGGCGTTGTAGTCAAGCCCCCTAACCCCCAGAGGGGGAACTAAAAAATACTCTCAAATTTATTCCTTCAATTCCCTCTCTGGGGGTTAGGGGGCTATCATTATGAATCTAAACATTGATGCCGTAAAGGCAATGACCTACGATGCCATCGTCATTGGTTCAGGAATATCAGGCGGCTGGGCTTCTAAGGAGCTGACTCAGAAGGGTTTACGAGTGCTGATGCTCGAAAAGGGCAAACAACTCGACCACGTAACGGGTTATGAAAACGCCATGAAAGACCCTTGGGAATTGCAGTATCGTGGACGTTTGACAATTGAACAAAGAGAATCTCATCCAAAACTTTCCCGTGATTATCCATACAATGAGGCTTCTGAAAAATACTGGATGAACGATAACGATTCTCTCTACAAAGAAGAAAAACGTTTCGACTGGTATCGCCCAAATATCGTGGGTGGGAAATCTATCATGTGGGGTCGTCAGTCGTATCGTTTGAGTGATATTGATTTCGAAGCCAATCTAAAAGAAGGCATTGCCGTGGATTGGCCCATTCGTTATAAAGACGTTGCTCCGTGGTATTCTTACGTAGAAAAATTTGCGGGGATTTCGGGTGAAAAATTGGGCTTGCCTCATTTACCTGATAGTGAATTTCTCCCGCCAATGGAAATGTTTTGTGTAGAAAAATAAGTCAGACAAAGAATTGAAAAGAATTTCCCTGGGCGATATATGACCATCGGGCGAGTTGCCAATCTCTCGGAGGCTCGCAAAGAACAGTTGGGTGTTGGACGTGCGGGATGTCAATATCGCAATAAATGTGCCTTGGGTTGTCCGTATGGGGCATATTTTAGTACGCAGTCGTGTACTTTGCCACCCGCAGCCAAGACGGGACTTTTGACGTTACGACCTGATTCGGTGGTAACGGAAATCATGTACGATGATAAGAAACAGCGGGCAACGGGCGTGCGAGTACGTGATGCAGTGACCTTGCAAGACCGTGAATATTTTGCCAAAATCATCTTCGTTTGTGGTAGTGCTTTGGGTTCGACGGCTTTGATGTTGAACTCAGTTTCGAGTCGTTTTCCGAATGGAATGGGCAATGATTCTGAGCAATTGGGACATAATCTAATGGATCACCACTTCCGTACGGGTGCATCGGGCGTGTGGGAAGGAGATTTGGATAAATATTACTCAGGACGACGTGCAAACGGTATTTATGTTCCCCGTTACAGAAATATTGGGACTGACAAACGTGATTATTTGCGTGGATTTGGTTATCAAGGCGGAGGAAGTCGTCAGGGTTGGCAACGCAATGTGGCTGAATTGACTTTTGGGGCTGATTATAAAAACGAAGTAACCAAACCTGGACCTTGGACGATGGGCTTGGGGGCATTTGGCGAGACCTTGCCCTACTACGAAAACCGAATGTATCTCCACAAAACCGAAAAAGACAAATGGGGAATGCCCTTGGTGGTTTTTGATGCAGAATTGAAAGAAAACGAAAAGAAAATGCGGGTGGATATGATGAACGATGCCAAAGAAATGTTGGAAACTTCGGGCGTGAAAAATGTGCGGACTTACGACAACGGTTCATTCTTGGGACAAGCAATTCATGAAATGGGAACTGCCCGCATGGGACGTGACCCTAAGACCTCAGTCTTGAATGCCCACAACCAAGTACACGCCGTGAAAAACGTATTCATGACCGACGGAGCCTGTATGACCTCCGCCTCATGCGTGAACCCATCCCTAACCTACATGGCACTCACCGCCCGAGCCGCAGACTTTGCGGTGAAGGAGAGTAAGAAGATGAATTTGTAAGGTTTTTTGGAAATGAAAAGCCCCTTGGAGATTGTTCTGAGGGGCTTTTTTTGTTTCTTATAAATACTTATGGCTTACATTTAGATAGATTGAGTGATTATCAGTAAATTTATGGTTGAATAAAAATAGATAGGGCATATATTGAATTTTCTTAAATCACTATGAATTTAAACTTTGACGTTAGAAAGGCGGATGGATATTCAAGTAATTCTCAAATTGCAAGAGTTCTTACGGAGAATTGGGTTAAAGAAAATTCATTTTGTCCAAATTGCGGTCATTTTCATTTATCCGAATTTGAAAATAATAGACCTGTGGCAGATTTTTTCTGTAAAAATTGTTCAGAAGAATATGAACTCAAAAGTAAAGGAGGCAATCGTTTAGGTGAAAAAATAATGGATGGTGCTTATTCTACAATGATTGAGAGGATTAACTCCGCAAATAATCCCAGTTTTTTCTTTCTGAATTACAATAGAAATAATTGGAGTGTGAATAATTTTTTAATGATTCCCAAGCACTATTTTGTGCCTGAAATAATTATAAAGCGAAAACCCTTAGCTGTAACGGCACGAAGGGCTGGTTGGGTAGGTTGTAATATTGACTTATCAAAAATTCCAGAAAGTGGGAGGATATTTATCGTCAAAGATTCAAAAGAAATTCCAAAAAATAAGGTAGAAATTAAGCTCCAAAGTACGTCATTTTTAAGAAGTCAAAAATTAGATTCAAGGGGTTGGATTATGGATATTATGAACTGTATTGATAAAATTCAAGGAGATAATTTTACACTTGAACAAATGTATGCTTTTGAGAATAAACTGAGAGTGAAATATCCAGAGAATAATCACATTAAAGATAAAATCCGTCAGCAATTACAGTATTTGAGAGATAAAGGACTTCTTGAATTTACAAGCCGTGGAAATTATAAAAAGATAAAAATCTTATGAAAACATATTCGATTGAATTCTCAGAAACCTTAAAAAGAGTTATAAAAATAAACTCTGATTCTATCAAAAATGCACTTATTATTGCAAGTGAAATGTATAAAAGTGAGGAAGTAGTTTTAGACGAAAATGACTTTGAAACAATTTCTATTGATGTGATAGAAGAATATTCTATCGAAAAAAATATTGACTTCGCAAATTTTATTTTAAAAAATGCAGAGGATATGATTGCTAATCTTTCAATTGAAGAATTAGCCAAAATTGGGTTTGGAGACTATTCCGAAGCAATTAAGCAATTTGATGCTAAATATTATGGAGATTAATTAACAGAGTATTTTTATCCCCGCCGTTATCTATGGAGACACAGACAATGGTAACCTCCTTCACGGAGATACAAACGAACTTTTACCACAATTCGACCATAAATTCGATATGGTCTTTGCTGACCCTCCTTATTTTTATCAAATGGAGGCTTATCCATACAAAGCGGACAAATCGTTAGTGTAAATAAAGGCACATGGGATAAGTCTCACGGGTATGACTACGTGAATGATTTTAACAGAAAATGGCTTTCGTTAGTACGTGATAAAATGAAAGATGATGCCACTATTTGGATTAGTGGCACGATGCACAATATCTTTTCTATTGGTCAAATCTTAACAGAATTAGATTTTAGAATTCTTAATGTCGTTACTTGGGAGAAAAATAACCCACCTCCAAATTTCTCTTGTCGATTTTTCACTCATTCAACCGAGCAAATTATCGGGGCTCGTAAAAGTGCCCCATTACTTCAATTACGAACTAATGAAGCAACTAAATGGTGATAAACAGATGAAAGATGTTTGGAAATTGCCCGCCATTGCTCCGTGGGAAAAATCATGTGGAAAACATCCAACTCAGAAACCTTTATCCGTTTTAACTCGCTTGATTTTAGCTTCAACAAAGCCCAATGCGTGGATTCTTGACCCTTTTACGGGTAGTAGCACCACGGGAATTGCAGCAAATTTAGCTAACAGAAGGTTTCTGGGAATTGACCAAGAGGAGGATTTTTTGAAAATTAGTATTGAAAGAAAATTAGAAATTGAGAATGCTAAAATAGCTTCTTCGTACAGAAAGAAACTACAAGGTTTCAATGATAAAAAGGAGCTTGAATTATTCTTATTGCAAGAGCCACAAGTTGAATATCAGAAAGAGATAAAAATATAAATAATCAGTTTTCTCTGCCGTTGTCTGTGTCTTCATAGGCAACGGCAAAGGGTTTCTACAAACTATTCACCCCATACAAAGGAATATTTGTAAGCCAATCTTGTTGTTTAAAAGGCAATCCTGACATTCTCAGAGCCATATTTGGTTGATATTGCTCATAAAAAAACTTAAAACTTTTTGACCGCACATTTTCACCAGATTTTACCTCAATCACAATAACTTCATTATTTTTTTGTACTACAAAATCAACTTCCGCCGTACTTCTTTCGTTTGTCCAATAAGTAATGAATAGTTCTTTATTCGTTTTTAGTTGTTGTAAAACAAATTGCTCTGCCATTGCCCCTTTAAACTCATTCAAGATTTCATTATTGATAATACTCGAAACGTCAAGCATACTCATTGCCCCCAACAAACCAACATCCACCAAAAATACCTTAAAAACCGAAGATTCTTCATAGGCTTTGAGGGGGATTTCAGGCTTTTTGATTCTATTCACTTTCAATATTAACCCACAGTCTTGTAGCCATTGAATCGCCAATTCGTAGTCTTTGGCTCTTGCTCCTTCTCGGAGTATATTAAAAACAAACTTTTTGTTTTCTTTGGCTAATTGTGCAGGAATACTATTCCAAACCATTTGAATACGAGGAAAAACTTCTTTGGGAGCGTGTTTAGAAAAATCAGCTTCATAAGCCATGATGATTTGCTTCTGAATCTTTCTGACTAATTCAAAGTCCTTGTTCTCTTGATAGGCAAGCACTACTTCGGGCATCCCGCCCACAAACATATATTGTTTTAAATATCCCAATAGTTTGTCGTGAAAAGGAACGAGTATATCCCAATTTTCATGCTGTATTTGTGCTACTAATCTTTCTTCGCCCATCGCATTTAGCACCTCTATAAACGACATGGGTGCTAATTCCATTATCTCAACTTTGCCCACAGGAAAAGAAGTCTGATTATGCAAAAACAGCCCCAAAAGGGAGCCAGCCGCTACAATATGATATTGAGGAGCATTTTCATAGAAATATTTGAGAGACGTAATTCCCTTGTTAGCCATCTGAATTTCATCAAAAATCAGGAGTGTTTCATCGGCGATTACCTTTTTTTGGGCATGAATTTCGATGGCTGTAATGATACGAGCAATATCAAAATCTTGATAAAAAATACCTTGAAGTTGTGGAAACTCCTCAAAATTGATGTAAATAGTTTCTTGATATTCGTTTTTACCAAACTCTTTCAAAAGCCAAGTTTTGCCCGTCTGTCTGGCACCTCTCAATAAAATAGGCTTTCTATTTTTGCTCAATTTCCAAGCAATTAAATCCTGAGTTATTTGTCTTTTCATTTTATAACGACTTAATTTGTGCAGTAAAGTACGCTATATTTTACATTTTTATCACGATAAAAGTGTATTATTTTACATTTTTATCGTGATAAAAATGCTAATTTTTACATTTTTATCACGATACTTTATAAATGAATGTCAAGTCTTGTGTGGGATGTACATGAAAGTATGACACATTCACGGGCTTGGTTGTCTGTGGAGACATAGACAACGGCAAAAGGAAAACTCTTTGAAGATGATTATGAGGGGCTTTTGGGATACCTACTCCTTAGTCCAAATACGAGTATTGAGGTCTAAGTCCGAAACAATTTTGATTAAATCTGATACAATTGTCCAATCTTTAACCCACTGATTTTTTACATCAATTTTACTCCAAACGGATATTTCAAAAAAGTATGCCATGTCTCTTGCATGAGTCAAAACAATGATAATCATTAAATTTTTACCATCAAAAAGAAATAAACCGTAATTTTATTACTCAAATCATCAAACCCACTAAAAAGCAATACAATGAACTCAAAACAATTAACATTCATACTTTTTACAGCACTTTCCTTTTTCTTAACCATCCAAAAGAGTCAAGCACAATTTGGTGGTGGTTACGGAGGCGGCGGATATGGCGGTGGATATGGTCGTCAAGGAGGTGGGATTCCACAGGCTGCCCCAAGTTCTCCTCCCAAACCCGCAGAGTTAGACCCTGAAAAAATGGCTAATGATGACACCAAATGGATGACCAAAAAGTTGAAATTAACGGAAGAGCAAATTCCCAAAATTGAGAATGCGAACATCAATTACGCCTTTATACGTATTGATTTTGAGAATGAAATAAAGAAGATTCTTCCTCCTTTTACAGAAGAAATTCGTTTGAAATATCGTGCAAAAGCCCAAGCCATCAGAGACGAAAGAGATAAAACAATCAAAGCTCTTTTAACGGATGAACAATATCAAATTTATTTAAAAAAGAGGACGGATTAATTGCCTATCAAAAAGGCAATTCTCCGTCTTTATATTCAAAGCTATCCATGTCGTCAAAATCGTTCTCAAAGTCTTTACATTGACAAAATTCATTCCAGAAAGGACAAGTTTCTACATGATATTGGCAAAATTCGAGACGAATAAATCCTGAACTTTGGATGTACACCTGTTTCTTTAAAGTAGAAACCAACAAACTATATTTCAACGAAATGGGTGCTTCATCGGGTATTTCTGCGGTAATATTCCAACTGAAAAGACATTCGACAAATGCCTCCGAAACTCTCTGCATCTGTTCATTATTAAGTTTTTCAATAGGGGGAAACTGTACTTCTTCAAAACCCAAAATTTCTCCAAGAGGCTCTTCGCCCTCACCACTGATATAGCGGTCAACTTCGGCAAAATGAGCTTCAATATCAAATTCCTTTTCTTCTTCAATCTCCTCGCTTTCAACACGTTTAGCATTCAATAGGTCTTCAATTAGTTGGTTAATATATTGTTCCATATTGGTAAAATATTGCTTTAAATTAAAAAAAATCTTAAACCTGAATCGAAAATATGAACAAAAATGGACATTAAATGAACAGTATTATCAATTTAGGCAATTAGTGTTATCATCTGTTAGAGAAAGATTTTGAAGTTATATACATTTGGGAATAAAATCAAAAAAATTATATTTTTTATCAAATTTATTTAACAAAATCTTCTTTCAAAAGTAACCATGAAAAACAATCTCAAAAAAACAAAATTGGCTGTTGCTATGGCAGCATTTTTACTTGGGTCGTATGCGTGTACGACTGATATTACCCCCGCCGAAGAATCAACAGGAAACAATTCTTTAAAATCGGCAAGAGTTACTGACTATACCCTACGTTCAGTAGCCGACTTTACGATTGGTGTACACGAAGATAAATATCAGTATGAAAATGATCAGGCGTGTCAGAATTCTATCATTGGCGAATATGACCGTATTACTTCTCAGGCCATGAAAATGGGAACAATCCAAGGTACAAAAGGAACGTATAATTATTCGACCTTAGATTCTGAAATTCAATTTGCCAGAGATAATGGAAAATCGGTACATGGTCATACGCTTATTTATTGGGTTGCAGCACCAGGCTGGTTCAAAAATCCTACTTCAAAGGCTTCTTTTGAGGCAGATGCACAGGCTCATATCAAAAATGTGGTGCGTCACGTGGAAGGAAAAGTTGCCAGTATTGATGTGGCTAACGAGTTGTTTCAAGCGGCTTCGGCTGATTGGAGTTCTGATAGCTATAACAACGTAAAAGGTACGTGGAGAAGTTTATATCCTTCGGACGATGAGTTTATTAAATTCATCGGAAGATGCTTTCAATGGGCTCGTGAAGCCGATAATGAGGTAAATGGAACGAATATAAAATTGTTCTATTTGGATTATTATCACGAAGCCTATCCTGCCAAAAGAGATGCTATTTATGCTTTCTGTAAAAAAATTAGAGACTTCGGTTATCCGATTGATGGAATTGGTTTGCAGATGCACATAAATGTCGCAACCACCACTTATGCAGGCATTACCGATGCTATAGTAAAAGCAAAAGACCTTACAGATAATGCTGGGAACAAGTTTTTGGTAAATATTGCCGAACTTGATATGCGTATGGATGAAAATAAACAAACGTCATCTGCACCTCCTGCGTATGGTACTGCCGACCAATGGAGACAATATGACATTGTTCGCCATGTTGTTTCAGAATATCGTACCAAAGTACCAGCGGCTCAAAAATGGTCTATCACACTCTGGAATACCTCGGATGCAAATTCTTGGCATACACTTTATAATGGAGACTATGATTATCCGACCTTATTCAATGATACCTATGGTCGTAAATTGGTGTATTATGGATTCCTGAGTGGGGCATCATCGAATGGGCAATATTTTGTGCCTGAACGAACTTTCCATTTGTACAATGTGAATTCAGGTAAGTATGCAGAGGTAACTGGGGCTTCAACTGCCAATGCGGCATTGCTTCAACAAAACACGTATAATTCTGGAAATTATCAGAAATTCAGTTTTTATTACAACAATAATGGCTTCTATGAAATCCGTAATACTAATTCTGGGAAGTCGTTTGACCATTATTCAACATCGCCATTTACCATTCAGCAATACACGTATGCGAGCGGCAATAACCAACAATATGCCTTAACGGGTTTGGGAAATGGACAGTTTAGAATAACCTCGAAGGCAAATGGCAATGCTCTTCAAGTAGTAGGTGCTTCAACGGCGGCAGGGGCTAAATTTGAATTGGGTGCTGTCAATACAACATCAGGCAATCAAAAATGGACTTTGGTTGATTAAAGTATTTTATGAATGATTTTTTTGATTTTATTGGAACTCCCCAACAGGTTTTGTTGGGGAGTTTTTTTGTATTGATGAATATTCCTTATCATAGTTAGGCTAATATTATTCTCTCACGAAGTAATATTTTTTTATTTATTCATATTTTTTCAAAAAATAATTACATTTTAAGAGGTTAAAAATTATTAATTCTATCTCTCTACTTTTAGAGAGGTGACAAGTGACGTGTATTAACAATCATTAAAAAAGATTGTAATTGAGGATAATAAGAAATTGCAATAAATATTTTCAACTTTTAACTAAATCCAAAAAACAATTCAATCATGAAAAAATTCTTTTCAATGGCAACAATCGTTGCTTATTCGCTTTCCCTTTCTTCTTGCCAAGATTCGCTTGTCGAAGAATCATCAAGCATTAGTCCCGCAACAACTAACAAACAAGCCAAAGTTGCGGCATCACCTACGGAATTAAACATTAATTATCAAAATTACATCGTTGGAAATTACTATCAATATACAAGTGCAAACGCAACAAGTGATTTCCAATCAGTGAAAGGATTTGGAGGTACTGCCTCTACAAACTTAACTGTTAAAATTTGGGACTTGCCAAATTACTACAAAGCTCTTCGTGTAAAAATGCCAAAAGACGGTGGTGGAGTTTACGAAAGTGGGATGGTGATTGATTCCTATTTAGCTGACAAAAATGAATATACTATGGAGTATAAAGTATTTTTTGAGGATGGATTTGAATTTAATAAAGGAAATACTGATATTAAATATGTTGAGGGTAAGCAAGTGGAAAATTACGGTGGTGGAAAGCTACCAGGTTTAACAGGTGGTTCCAATCCAAGTGGTTGTTCATATAAATCGGACGGAATGTCGGCAAGAATTATGTTTAGAAGAGAGAAAAGTAGAAGAAGTACTCCAAATGGAGGTTATTTAGAACTATATCAATACTGGCAAGGTCAGGCTGATAAAGGTGGTTGTGGAGACCGATTTATTCTTCAAGATGTAATTGATAATACATGGTACACTATTAAAATGACAGTGAATTTAGGTACTATAAATGCGAATGGGACGACCAATAATGGTTTCGTAAAAGTATGGGTAAATGGAGGGGAACCAAAGTTAAATAAATCTTTTAAATACAGACAAGATCAGGCAAAATGGAATCTAAATGGTACAATGTTTCACTCGTTCATGGGTGGTAGTGATGATACTTGGGCACCAACGGCAGACAGATACTTGATGATTGATAATGTTAAAGTTGATGATAACGCATTCTGATAAGTAAAATTTTCAAATAAATTCCCGTTCTAAAAACCCTATTTCGTTTTTTAGAACGGGACATTCATTTATTTTAATTTCATAACCTCACTTCCCGCCATCAAAAATGCCCCCGTTCCGAAGTTCTGCCAACTGTCTTTATCGGCAGGTTTTGGGTCGAAACCGATGTTCTGAACCCAACCTATTTTGCCACTTTCTTGCTGACATTCTGATAGGGCTTTCCATGCTTTTAAGATGGCAGATTTATAGGTAGATTTGTCTAAAAATCCATTATTTACGCCCCATGCCAAAGCATACGTATGAAATCCACTACCGCTTGCTTCACCGTGATTGAAGTTTTCGGGGGCTAATAAACTGGTTCTCCATAAGCCATCTTCGGGTTGCAATTGTAGGATTTTGGTAGCCATTTTTTTGTACAAATCTTCATAAAAAGGGCGATGTTTGTAGGTTTTTGGCATATCTTCCAACAGCATCGCTAATCCCGCAAACACCCACCCATTACCCCTCGACCAAAAGACTTTTTTACCATTGTTTTCTTTCATAGCAACAGGATTCGACATAACGAAACGGTTGTCTCTGAAAAATAAATTTTCTTCTTTGTCAAATAACAGATTATAACTTTCCACGTAATATTTGTGCATTTCGTCCAAATATTTCATATCGTTTTTCATTACGCCATACTTCGTTAATAAAGGAGGAGCCATAAAAAGGGCATCGCACCACCACCACAAAATCACTTGCTCTTTGTTGCCTTTGCCCACTTTCCAATCTTGTGGTTCAAACAAATGTGCTTGTATAAATTTATCCGTAGGGCTTAAATCAACCGCTTTCTCCCCCATGTTTTTAAGGTGTAAGTAAGCATTTGAAATCACGATGTCGTCGGCATGAAATAGTCGGTCGTGGGTTGCCCATTTGTTCCTTTTGCCCATGTTGAGCATGGCATCATAATACGCCTGATTTTTAGTAGCTTGATGAGCTTTCATCACGCCCGTATAATACGCTCCATTCGTCCAATCTGTCGGCGTTTTTTCTTGAATTGGATTAGCTTCTTGCCACGTTAAGGCTTTTAGCAAGGCTTTTTCAATAGATTCTTTTGAAACTCCATTGATATTTTTAGTGGTTTTACAAGCATTCAAGACAAAAAAAGCCAAGATGAGTAAAGCATATTTGATGTTCGATTTCATAAATAATTGCTGTTAAATTTTTAGGGTTTAAGTAGTAGTCAGTAATTAGTTCTGAACACGTGATTTGCAGTATTCAGTCACGTAAATTTAAACTTAACTATCTCATTATTAGCTATTTGAATTTTATTTACTGCCTACTTATTGTTACTTATTCAAAATAAAAATGGAGACTGGATTAAAAACCCAGCCTCCCATATTTCAACCTCAATCTCAATTTATTTTCTTAATATCCAGGATTCTGTGGTGCCAAATTCGGATTAATTGAAATTTCCGTTGCTGGAATTGG
Organism: Cytophagales bacterium; assembly: GCA_013298125.1. Taxonomy (GTDB): domain Bacteria; phylum Bacteroidota; class Bacteroidia; order Cytophagales; family Spirosomataceae; genus Arcicella. Next base: position 76,306 of record JAAFJP010000030.1, read on the forward strand.
CATCAAATAATCTCGGTTTGAGTCCCAAGCTGAACGTGGTTCTAAGGAGTTTGCTCCTTTGAAAACCAAATCCCCTAATTTTCTACGCTTGATGTCGTACCATCTCTTAAACTCAAATGATAATTCCAAGCGACGTTCGTCCATCACTAAATTGATAAAATCTTGCTTGTTGAGATTTGTAGGCACATTTTGTGGAAACATTTGTTGTTTGCCAGCCGCATTTCTTGCCCTTGCTCTGATTTGATTCAAATATCCATAAGCCTCATCGTTTGGTCCTGAAATTTCGCCAATGGCTTCGGCAGCAATCAACAATACTTCGGCATATCTGAAATCATTGTAATTAAAATCAGAATACCTACCACCCGCACCCGATACTCCTGGGAATCTTCGCCACTTGTCAATGTGTGGTCGTGGGTCGGGGAAGGCGGTATAAGGAATTGCCTTACCCGCAATTACAACCGTATCTTGAAAACTTACTTTCTTTCTGTAATCACGGCTATCCCAAGTGGTATATACTTTCAGCGATGGTACTAATACCCCAAATCCACCCACTTCGGGAAGTCTGTTGCCAGTCATTGGAGGCATTAAATCATCGTTATAAGCGGCTGAGGCAATATTTCCTAAAAAGTCAATCGCAAAAATGGTTTCCTTGATAGCATCAGCTTTTGAGGCTACAAACAAATCTTGGTAATCAGCTTCGAGTCTGTACCCAAACTTATCTTTGTTATCAATTACATATTTGGCTTCGGCGTAGGCTTTTGGATAATTGCCCAATGTCAAATAAATAGATGCTAAATAAGATGCGGCAGCCCCTTTTGATGGGCGACTTCTGACATCACTGACTTGCTTATCGGGCAACCATTGTTTAGCATATTCCAAATCAGCAATCAGTTTTTTATAGATTTCGTCTTCCGTAGTTTTGCCGATTGTTTTCACACTCCCTGGGTCGCTCACGAAGAAATCTATGTAAGGTAAATTACCAAAACAACGCACCAAATGATAGTAACTGAATGCTCTCACAAACTTGGCTTCGGCAATTAATGGGTTGATTTCAGCCTCTGGCAAACCCAAGGTTTTTGCTCCCGCTTCCGCCGAATTTGCGGCACTGATTACTTGAAACCAAATGGGCCAAAACCTTGCCACCATCCCGTTTGAAGCATCCATTGTGAAATCGTTTACTTGAATACGCTCGGCTGCCGTGCCTCGGTTGCCAATGTCCACCATGTCGCTTCTGAGCATGATGGCTGAAAGAAATTGTCTGCCAAAAAGGGGTTCGGAAGCAAGGGAACTGTACGCTCCAAAAATGCCACTTTCAACGTCTTTTTTGGTTTTATAAAAGCCTTCGGGAGAAAGCAAACCTATGGGATTTTCGTTCAAATCGGCACATCCTATCGTTAGGTTTGCTACAAAAGCAACGAAAAGTATATTGATTATTTTTTTCATTTTGTTCATATTTTTAAAATCCAAGATTTAGTCCAATCGTGTATGATTTGGCGTTTGGATAACTACCATAATCCAATCCAAGATTTCGGTTTGCATTACTGCCACCACCCGAATTGTAATTTACCTCTGGGTCATAGCCTTGATATTTGGTAAACGTTAGAATATTTTGAGCACTGGCATAAATTCTAACCTTTTTGATGGGTGAATTTTTGAGGAAATTCGTGGGTAAATTATAGCCAATCGCCACGTTTTTGAGTCTCGCAAAACTGCCATCATACACCCAACGAGTAGAAACCCGTTGCCCACGGCTAATTGACCGCACGGGAACATCCGTATTGGTATTGGTTGGAGTCCAACGAGTTAAGGCTCTGGTAGTTGTGTTGGAAGGACTTGCCATTGATTCAATTTCCAATAAAGTAAAACTCAACAAATCATTCCCCTGCGAGCCTTGAAAAAATACGTTCAAATCAAGGTTTTTGTATTTGAAATTACTGTTCAAACCCCAAATAAAATCTGGATTTGGGTCTCCGATAATTTCACGGTCGTTGGCATCTAATTTACCATCATTATTGAGGTCTCTGAATTTTTCACCACCCGCAATCGTCTCAAAACCACCACCTGGGATAAACTTATCATTGGCTTGATAGACCCCATCGTAAATCCAACCGAAGAAACTACCCACTGGATAACCCACTTTCAAGATTTGCGTATTGCCCAAACCAACCATGTGTGCGGGACCCGCTCCGTACTGAATATCTGCATTATCGGGCAATTCAAGCACTTTATTTTGATTCGTTGAGAAATTTATGTCCATGTCCCACTTGAATTCTCCCGTAAGAATTTTTGAATTGAGGGTTAATTCAACTCCTTTATTCTCCACTTTTCCAATATTTTTCAATTGACTTTGAAAGCCTGAATATTGGGGCAAAGGCACGCTAAACAACAGATTTTCAGTAACTCTACTGTAATAATCGAAGGTTAAATTAAAACGATTATTCAAAAAACTGATGTCCGTTCCGATGTCAAATTGCTTCGTCGTTTCCCACGTTAAATTATCGTTGGCAACGGTTGTGGGTCTCACGGCGTTTACTTGCTTTCCATTAATTACTGCCAAGGTTGAAGAAAATCTCGCTAAGGTTTGGTATGACCCAATGGCTTGATTACCCGTTAAACCATAACTCGTTCTCAATTTCCATGAATCAAAGAATTTTACGTCTTTCATAAACTCTTCGTTCATGATGTTCCAAGCAAAAGCTCCCGATGGGAAAAACGCCCATTTTTCGTTTTTACTGAAATTGGAAGAACCGTCATAGCGAGCATTCAAAGTCAATAAATATTTGTCATTGAAACCATAATTTACCCTTCCGAAATAAGAAGAAAGTACCGATTCAGATATGAATGAATTAGGTGCTTGGAAAGTCGTTCCTGAACTCAAATTCCAAAACGAAACCGCATCCGTAATGAATGACTGGTTTCTTCCACCCCAGTTTTCAAATGTCTGATTTTGGAATGAATAGCCCGCCAATAAGCCTAAATTATGTTGTCCTGCCAAAGTCTTGGTATAGGTCAAATAATTTTCATTGATGATATTCGTGGTTTTATTGCCATCCTGAGTGGCATCTCCTCCAACCGTCCTGCCCAGATTTAGCGTAGTGGGTTGGAAGGTACTGGCTCTTTGGTTGCCAATTGCCGCCCCGAAGGTTGTTTTGAATATCAAATCCTTAAAAATAGTGTAATCAGCCGAGAAATTTGCCTGTAATCTATCATTAACCGTTTCATCCTCCAACTCATTGACGATGGCAAAAGGGTTATCAATTGGGTCGCCTTGTAAGGCAAGCGTATATGTACCGTCGGGGTTATAAATGCCTTGATTTGGCATAAATTTAAAGGCAGATGCCACCGCTCCCGTGCTGGTTGCTCCGCCCGAAGCCTCTTGTGTGCGTGTTCCGTGTCTGACCGTTCTTTGAGCAAATAAATTCATCCCGATTTTCAAATTCTTACTTGCCGTAAACGATAAATTATTGGTCAAAGAATATCGTTTGAAATCAGTACCTACAATGATTCCTTTTTGGTCGAAAAGTGAACCCGAAACGTAATATTTTATGTTTTGATTACCTCCTGAGAAAGATAATTGATGATTCTGAATACCGCCTCTTTTGAAAATGACATCTTGCCAATCCGTGTTTGCCCCAGGCGAAACGTAGGTTGGAATTACCTCTTTCATGTAAGCCGTGTATTGCTCGCCATTCAATAAATTCAATCTATTTATCTCATTTTGAGACGAATAAGACGTATTAAATTCAATTTTTGCCTTGCCTTCTTTTCCTTGTTTTGAAGTTACCATTACCACGCCGTTTGCTCCTCTCGAACCATAAATTGCGGTTGCCGAAGCATCTTTTAAAATCTCGATTGACTCAATATCTTCGGGAGGGGGAACGGTGCCACCTACGAATCCGTCCACCACAAAAATGGGGTCGCTACTGGCATTGATTGAGCTACTACCTCTAACTCTAATTTTGAAAGTTGCCCCAGGGTCGCCATTGTTTGATTGAATTTGCACACCCGCTGCCCGTCCTTGCAAGGCTTGCGTTACACCACCCGCAGGATATGCCGCAATTTGCTCCGCTTTCACGGACGAAACCGAACCCGTTAAGTCCGATTTTTTTACCGAACCATAACCGACCACCACCACTTCTTCAAGGGCTTTGTTGTCGTTATCCAACACAATATTGATTACTTGTCGATTGCCAACGACTACTTCTTTCGTCAAAAAACCTACAAAAGTGAATACTAACACAGATTTTTCATCCTTTACACTGAATCTGTATTTACCTTCTGAATTAGTATTTGCTCCTCTATTTGTGCCTTTTTCCAAAATATTAACCCCAACCATTACCTCCCCATTTTCATTGGTAACTTGCCCCGAGATTTCTTTTTCTACGGGAGCTTGCGGGGCTGATTCGTTTGGGGAGGTTTCGGTAGTTTTTGGCGTTTCGCTGATGTCTCTTTTCAAGATAATTTGCTTGCCTACTATCTCCCATTTGATTTGTTGGGGACTAAGTAATTTTTGCAAAACCGTCGAAACTTTTTCGTCAGTTACGGCAATTGATACTTTTCGAGAAGATTTAATGAGATTTGGACTGTACGAAAACTTGACGTTTGCATTTTTTTCAATCTCGGTCAAGACAAAATTAATGTCTTGATTAACCGCTTGTATGGAAATTTTACGGTCAAGAATTTCCTGCCCAAGAGCATCCGTGGCGAATGAAACATTGGCAAAAACGAATGCTAAACAGATGTGTAAAAGTGACCATTTCATAATTTTATGCCCCCAAAATCGGAAGACGCTATTTTTTTTCATATTTTTGGATGTTTTGTTGAACGGAACATTTAGCAAAATCCCTCCTGTGCCTGTGAAAACAGACAAAATTCGTGAAGAATGTTTGGGAGGTTGAAGTCGGTGATGGTGGGCATCACCGACTTCTCTTTTTTAGAATGGAATGGATTAGGTATTGTTTTTTGTCATATTTTTTTGGGTTTTAATGTTTGTATTTTGAGCGTTTTATAGAGTTTAAACTATGGAGCTATGCACAATTTGACGGAATATTTCAAGGTTGAACTTCTCCGAAGTTTACCACAGGATTCTTACCGTTTTCTACAAAGGTTGAACCTCTCCGAGGTATGATTCGACATAATTTCGGAGAAATTTAACCTTTGTAGTACAAGAATAATTCAGTTTGAAGGCTTCGGAGAAGCCTAACCTTAAATTCGCCAACTTGTGAATTCCAACTTGAAATCTGAAAATTACCTATAACTAATTAATTACACTGTTTAATTAATTTTTTGGAGAAGTTAAATTCTTTGAAAGAACTTCTCGTATGTTTGTTACAAATTTTATTTTGAAAATAAAGGGTAAAAACTGAACTTAGAATAATGAAAAGGAGAGATATTAGACTTCTAAGCAACTCTTGGTAGTATGCTGTTTTCGAGATAGTC
>JAAFJP010000031.1 GCA_013298125.1 Cytophagales bacterium
GAAATATTAACCAATGCAGTAGAAGAAATCTTAAATCAAGTAGGTTCAAAATTCAAAATTGACTTTAACGAAATCAAACATTTTACACAATTCAAAACGTCGTTTAAATTTGAATGACTACTTAACTGTCAAAAAAATGGACTTAGAGCGAGCGAGTAATAAATACTTTTGTCTATTCTGAATCAGGATTTTAGGATTAGATGATGAATAGGATTTTGTTAACGAGACATTAAAAGGAAAAACTTTATACTCCTTCTTTTACATCCTGAAAATCCTAAAATCCAGTAAATCCTGATTCAGACAGAAAAAACGGCTTCACCCAAAAGCGAAGCCGTCCTTAAAAATCAAAAACATATATCCTTAAACCACCGTACGAATTTTCAATTCATTCAATTGCTTATCATCAATCGTTGAAGGAGAATCAATCATTACGTCTCTTCCTGAGTTATTTTTTGGGAAGGCAATAAAATCACGGATGGAATCTGAACCGCCAAACAATGAACAAAGTCTATCGAAACCGAACGCTAAACCACCGTGTGGAGGGGCTCCATATTCAAAAGCATCCATCAAAAATCCAAATTGGTGTTTGGCTTCTTCGTCTGAGAACCCTAAAACACCGAACATTTTTGCTTGTAATTCTTTCTGGAAAATACGGATTGAACCACCACCAACTTCAACACCATTGATTACCAAATCGTAGGCATTGGCTCTAATTTTTCCATAATCCCCTGATTCTAAGTATTTTATGTCTTCTGGTTTTGGACTCGTGAATGGGTGGTGCATCGCAAACCAACGGTCTTCTTCCTCACCATATTCCAATAACGGGAAATCAACAACCCAATGAGCTGCGTATTTCTTTGGGTCACGAAGTCCGAGACGATTACCCATTTCTAAACGTAATTCATTTAATTGCTTACGAACTTTGTCGCCATCGCCAGGGAGAATCAGGATTAAATCTCCCTTCTCCGCTCCGAAGGCTTCCGCCCATTTTTTCAAATCATCTTCTGAATAAAATTTATCAACCGATGATTTCAAACTTCCGTCTGCATTGTAACGAAGGTAAATCATGCCTTTCGCTCCAATTTGAGGGCGTTTTACAAAATCCGTCAATTCGTCCATTTGCTTGCGGGTGTATTCTGCACAACCTTTTGCACAAATTCCGACAACGGTATTGGCTGAATCAAAAACAACAAAATCTTTACCTGAAACTAAATCAAGAACCTCACCCCCGCCCTCTCCTGCTGAGAGGGAGTCTTTTAATGTTACAAACTTCATATCAAAACGAATATCGGGTTTGTCTGAACCATAAAATTTCATAGCGTGGTCGTAGGTCATGCGTGAGACTTCGCCCAAATCCAAACCTTTTACCTCGGTGAAAAGATGGCGAATCAATCCCTCGAACATATTGAGAATATCCTCTTGTTCGATGAATGACATTTCGCAGTCAATTTGCGTAAATTCAGGCTGACGGTCTGCACGCAAATCTTCGTCACGGAAACATTTTACGATTTGGTAATAACGGTCAAAACCTGACACCATCAATAACTGTTTGAAGGTCTGAGGCGACTGTGGCAAGGCATAAAACTCCCCAGGATTCATACGTGAAGGCACAACAAAATCTCTTGCTCCTTCGGGCGTTGATTTAATCAAAACGGGTGTTTCAACTTCTATAAAATCTTGATTATCAAGATATTGACGAGTTGCTTTTGCTACGCTATGACGCAATATTAAATTCTGACGAACAGGATTTCTGCGTAAATCAAGGTAACGATATTTCATTCTGATGTCATCGCCACCGTCAGTTTCATCCTCAATCAAAAACGGAGGAAGTTTGGCGGGGTTCAATACAGAAAGTTCAGTGATTTTTATTTCAATATCACCCGTAGGCATTTTATCATTTTTTGATAAACGTTCCACAACTAAACCTGTAGCAGAAATGACAAATTCTCGTCCAAAAGTACGAGCTAAGTCCAAGATTTCTTTGGGCGTTTTGCCTTCTTCGAGCATCAATTGCGTAACGCCGTAGCGGTCACGGAGGTCAATCCAAATCATGCCCCCTTTGTCACGGGTGCGTTGTACCCAACCGCAAAGGGTTACGGTTTGGTTTACATGAGCGAGGCGGAGTTCGCCGTTATTGTGAGTTCTTAGCATCAGTTGTCAGTAGGCAGTTTGCAGTTATTAGTCGTCAAACCTCTAACCCATAATTTCATAAATCCTGCCAAATTGTAATGATTAATAAAATTTTCACAAAAATACGGAATAAACAGCCTTTGCCCAATAGATTATTAAGAATTACCCCTTCACCCGACCTTGTTCTGTCTCCGAACCGCCGCTTGGTCTTGCTTTCAAGGTTTTTCCTTTGTTAAAACGCCATCCGAAGGCGATTGTAGCTACTCGGCTATCGAAATAACTGTACCAACTTGCGGTGGAATTTGCTAAACTTTTGATATTTCCGCCTACTTGATTGGTGTAAAAAATATCACTTACCCCAAATTTTAAATTGGCTTTTTCTTTCAAAATTTTTCTGGCAATGGCAAATCTCATGTTCCAGACGGGTATCGTTACGAATTGTCCAGAATAAACACTGGTCTGATAAACTCCTGCCAGCTCTGCACTCCATAACTTACTGATTTGAAACAAGTTAGTGGGTGCAAAATACCAATAAGTTCCTGAGTTATTGAGGTTTTGGTTATATAAAACAGCTTGAAATTGGTTGTATCTCACCTCCGTATAAAGCTGAATTGTCCACCATTTGGTAGGTTGGAAGCCCCCGCTTACTGATAGCCCAAAAGTTTTTTGTTCTCCCACATTACCTGGGCGACTGTAAAATACATTCGTGCCTTGTTCGATGGTTTCATTGATGGGGTCTTTGAGATAACTGTATTCCAAAGTAGTGGTGATTCTGCCTTTGTACGTGTGTGCGATTTCAAAATTATCCGAAAAAGTGGGTCTCAGAAATGGATTTCCACCATACAATGTAAATCTGTCCATCGGATAAGTAAATGGATTCATCGACTGATAATCAGGACGGTCTATCCTCCGACCATACGAAAAACTAAGTTGATGAGTGTCCGTAGTATCTAATTTGTAGGACACATAAAGGGTTGGAAATAGGCTACTGTAATCCCGCTTGAAAGTAGAATCTTTAACGACTCTATTACCCAATTGATTGCCCTTTATGTCCGTACTTTCGTATCTCAAACCTGCCTGAAAACCCCATTTCTTGCCTTCTATGCTATAATTTAGATAAGCGGCGTTGATATTTTCATCATAAATAAAATTATTTGAAAACTGATAATTGGGTACATTTTGATTATCAATAAAATCATAAAAATCCGCTACGTTTTCGGTATTGATAAAACTGGTTTTGAGTCCCGTTTCTATTTTTCCGCCATTTTTCAAAGGGTTCGTATAATCAATTTTTGCGGTTTTGATATTGATTTTTGCGGGTAAAGACGAATTCAGAATACTTCCTCCCAAGAATACTCTGTCGGGTGTAAAAGTATTGTTGAGCAATGACTGATTATGTTCAGAATCGTAGGCGATATAGTCCAAATTGGTCGTTAATTCTTTGCCCGTACTGTCAAATTTGTAGCTAAAATTTACATTGGCACTTCCATTTCTGAAAACCTTGTCGGCAGGATTTAATACGGCTTCGTTCAGCGACGTAAGTTCCCCTTTTCCATTCGTGATTTTGGCATTATTGTAAATTGGCGTTTGATTTGGATTTCGTAAAGCACTGAAAACCACGCCCATTGTGGCTTTTTTGTTGATATAATAATCCATTCCCAACTTAATATTTGCTCCCGAAGGTTGTCTTTTTAGGTAAGAATTTTGTGTAAAACCAGAATTCAATTCGCCCGTTGGCTTAAAATACTGACGAGTGATGGTCAAATCTTGGTAGGTATTATTGATGTTGTAACTGGCGTTGGTGAAGAAGTTGATTTTATTGATTCTATAATTAAAATTGAGACTGTTGTTCGTGCGTGCGTAACGCCCTTGCCCGTAATTAACGTTGAATCCACCGTTTAAGCCCTTGGTTTTGTTCCGTTTCAACTTGATATTAATCACCCCAGCATTGCCCGCAGCCTCGTATTTTGCGGGTGGATTGGTCATAATTTCAATGGTTTCTATTGAGCCAGAAGGCAATGAACGCAAGTAATTTGCCAAATCTGCGGCGGACAAATACGTGGGTTTATCATCAATAAAAATCACCACGCCAGGTTTTCCTTTTAAGCTAATTATACCATTAAAGTCCACCTGAACGCCAGGAGATTTCTCCAAAACTTCCAATGAATTTGCCCCTGCGTTGCTAATTAGAGCATCTGGGTTTACAATCGTGCGGTCAATTCGTCTTTCCACAAAAGGCTTTTTGGCAGAAACCGTTACTTCGTTTAAAGTCTTAGAATCTTCTACTAATTGGATGCTTGGAATTTCCAAAGCTGAACCTGCCAAAGTAAAGACTGGATGCGTGTATTTTTGAAAACCCACGTGCGTAATTGTCAAGAAATAAGCTCCCTCTTTTTGATTCAAGAACTCAAATTTCCCTTCCAAATCTGCGATTGAGGCTTTTACGAAAGAAGAATCTTTGGATTTCAATAAAGAAACCACCGCTCCTTCGATGGGCTTTTTGTTTGAGCCTAAGACTTCACCCGAAATTTTGCCAGTTTGAGCAATTAGAGTATTTGAGAAGAAAAGTAAGGCGATGAGGTAGTATAACTTGTTCATATTGAAGAGATTAAGAAAAATCAGTAAGTAATCATATTACGAAAATAGGTAGGAATCGTATTAAATTTTTCAAAAAATACACCAACGGTAACAAAGAAAAAGAGCGTACCGAAATGATTTTTCGATACGCTCTTTTTGAATAATTCTTATACCCCAAACTGAGTCAAATGATGGTCTATATGCTTGTAAAACAGATTATTCCATTCCGCAACGCTCATTTTACCAAAAGAAAGAGATTCTTTTCCATCAAAATAAGCCTCACCTAACTCAACCGATTTTTTGAGATAATCAATCAGACGTTTCTTTTCCGTTTCAAAATTTTTGTCTTCTTTCATCACAAATGCAGGGGCGGTTGGTGAGTTTTTCTTGTAGGGGGTTGTTTCATCCGTAAGCCCTTTTTTCAGAAAAGTTTTCAAGATAAAACCCATGAAAAAGTTTGGTTTTGAGTGTATATTTTCAAAAGCCATTTCATAAGTAACGTTGTTATGGGCTAACATTTGCCCTACGCTCATTTTGCCCCACTGAGGCGTGCTTTGAGGACTTAATTGATTGATTCTACCAATGATTCCATCGGTAACAGGTTGAGTAAAGATGTTTGGTAATGCCATGATTTATGTTGATTTTAGAAGCTAAACCCCTCTTTGGTTTTCAGAAGATTTTGAGTTGATTTTGTATTGAATGCCCACTGAAATATTTAACCAACCGTCATTTGCCGTATCACTGTAAGAATTTTTGCCTCCGATGATATTGGGATTTCCTAAGTTGTAGGGTGTTGTTCCGTCGAGTTTATCATTAGAAATCCAATTGTAACCCATGTCATAAATTAGCCCAAATTTGTCATTAAAATCATATTTAAGCAAGATTCCAAAGGGGATAATCAACTCACGGGTATAATAAATCCCTTGTTCCCCAATCCCATTGCCAGCGGGTTGAAAAAGGGCAGTGTGTCTCGTAGTTCCATCGGCAGTTGTACGTAGAAAATTGTTGGTTTTCAAATCATATACGTCCGTATGAAACCATATCATTCCCACGCCTCCATAAACTTTATACTCAAAATTTTTAGTAGAAAAATAGCGTGAAATATTCCAAGATGTTTGGGCTTTGACTTGAAAATACTCACATTGAAACCGTGAAAAATAAGGGCTATTTTCAGAGCCAACGAGTTTGCCACCCGTAAGCTCAATGCCCAAATTTACTTTTTCAGTTATCCCATTATCTATATTGATTCCAAAGGTTGGTTTTAAGGAAAATATATCGCCTAATTCACCTGTGATGCTTCCCAAACCTATTTTAGGGCTTATCGAAATCCCATCAACATAGTTAAAACGTTTAAATTTTCTTTGAGAATAACTGTGATTTTGTAAGCAAAAATAAATTAAAGTTAGTGGTAAAAAAGCTCTGAGTTTCACTGAAATATTTAGTTTAAATTATTTGCCCCCACCTTCTCCTCAGGAAAAACAAACTTAATCGGCTTTGAAACCTTCTCCTTCATCAACGCAATTTCCAAGACTTCATCTACATAATCTACATAGTGAAAAGTCAGGTCGGAAATGTACGATGGCGTGATTTCTTCTATGTCTTTGCGGTTTTTGTAACAAAGGATAACGTCCTTGACACCAGCACGTTTAGCGGCTAAAATCTTCTCTTTTATCCCTCCTACTGGCAATACTTTTCCTCTTAAAGTTACTTCACCCGTCATCGCTAAATGTGGTTTCACTTTGCGTTGAGTTAATGCCGAGGCAATCGAGGTGGTCATCGTAATACCTGCCGAAGGTCCATCTTTGGGAACAGCTCCTGCGGGTACGTGTATGTGAAGGTTGTAATTATCAAAAACACGATAATCAATATCATAATCTTCCGCATGAGCCCGCAAATATGAAAGTGCCGCCATTGCCGACTCCTTCATCACATCGCCCAATTGTCCAGAAAGCGTAACGCCTCCTTTTCCACGGTTCAAGATAGATTCGATGAAGAGAATATCGCCTCCCACGGGTGTCCACGCCAAGCCCGTAACCACGCCTGCGGTGTCGTTGGTTTCGTATAAATCTTTATCAAAAACCTCTTGTCCTAACAGTTTTACTACCTCTTCTGGCTTGATGGTTTTTGGATATTCTTCCTCCATCGCAATGGATTTCGTAATCTTCCGAATCAATTTACCAACTTGTTGCTCCAACTTCCGCACGCCTGATTCACGAGTGTAACCTTCTACTAATTTGTGTAGGGCAGCATCGGTAATGGTAAGGGTCTTATTATCTAAACCATGCTCCGATTTTTGCTTCGGAACAAGGTGTTTTTTGGCAATTTGCACCTTTTCTTCCACTGTATAACCACTAATATCAATGATTTCCATACGGTCACGGAGGGCAGGGTGAATGGTGTCCAATGAGTTGGCGGTGGCAATAAATAATATCTTCGAGAGGTCATATTCAACCTCCAAATAATTATCCATAAACGAGCTATTTTGCTCAGGGTCAAGGACTTCCAATAATGCAGAAGACGGGTCTCCACGGTGGTCTGAGCCTACTTTATCAATTTCATCTAAGATAAAAACTGGATTTGCAGAACCCGCTTTTTTGATGTTTTGAATCAATTTTCCAGGCATTGCTCCGATATAAGTTTTACGATGCCCTCTGATTTCAGATTCATCATGCAAACCGCCCAAAGCCATACGTACATACTTGCGACCCAATGCCTCTGCCACTGACTTTCCAAGCGAAGTTTTACCCACGCCAGGAGGTCCGTACAAACACAAAATCGGAGCTTTCATGTTACCCTTCATCTTCAAAACTGCCAAATATTCGATGATTCTTTCTTTGACTTTTTCCAATCCAGAATGGTCTGCATCAAGAATTTTTTGGGCTTTTTTGAGGTCGAAATTATCTTTGGTAGTCTCATTCCAAGGTAAATCAGTCAATAATTCAACATAATTCATCAACATCGGATATTCTGCCGACATTGAGTTGGTACGTTGCAATTTATTCAATTCTTTCTGGAAATGGTCGCCTACTTCTTTACTCCATTTTTTGTTTGCCCCCTTCGCCCGAATCTTATCAATTTCTGCTTCTGGACTCTCTACGCCCAATTCTTCCTGCAAAACCTTAATCTGTTGGCGAAGGTAATAATCACGTTGTTGTTGGTCAATATCGCTACTGGCTTTGCTCTGAATTTCACGTTTGATTTCCAATAAATCAATGTCATTCATCATCAATTCCAACAAACGACGAGCTTGGTCGAGACCGTCTCGAATCTCTAATAATTGTTGTTTTTCGTTGCCTTCTGCATTGACATTGGCAGACAAAAAGTGAATCAAAAACTCAGGGGATTCGATATTATCAAGGGCAATTTGAGCCTCACGGGGGATTTCAGGATTCAAAAATAAAATTTTAGAAGCCATTTCTCGCAAAGACTGAATCAAGGCTTTGTTTTCCTTGTTCAATTTTTTGGGAAGGGTGTCGTCCCAATAAGCCACTTTTGCGGTCAGATTTGGGTCAGATTTTGTGTAAGCCTCTACCTCAAAACGCTTGCGACCCTGCACAATAATCGTGGTATTTCCACCTGGCAAAGCTATCATTTTGAGAATATGTGCCACCGTTCCGACTTTGTGTAAGTCTTCGCCTGTTGGGTCTTCTTTATTCGGATTCGCCTGTGTGATTACGCCCAAAGTACGATTGCCTTTGTAGGCTTTTTTGACCAAACGAATAGATTTTTGTCGCCCAACGGTAATCGGAATCACCATACCTGGGAACAAAACCATATTGCGAACAGGCAAAATGGGCAATTCATTAGAAAGTACCCCTAATTTATCATCATCAATGTCTTCCCCCCCGATTGGTATGAGTTCTATGTTATCAAAATCAGTGATTTCGGCAAGTCTGAGGTTATTTAAAAATGTTCTATCGTAACTCATGCTGTTAAACTAAAATTATTGGTTATTGGTGAATATGGTTTTGAGGTTGGCAAGTGATTGATTTTCAGTGGTATTTTCTTTGGAAATTATCATCGGGTAATTCTTGTACTTAAAACAAAAATTTCTGCCACTATGACATAACATATAAAATTAACGTTAAATTTCATATTCTTCAAACTGATTTATTAAATGGTCAAATCGTATGCCGATTGACAGATTGGCAGGGTTATTTTACTTGCCAATAACCGCCATTATCTCCACCTATTCGCTCTAATTTCTGTTCTTTCTTTAAATTTTCAATATGTTTTCTAATAGCTCTTGTTGAAATTTCAAGTATTGATGCCATTTCAGCAATGGTAATTTTATTGTTTTTAGATATCAAATTGATAACTTTCTGGGAACTTTTCTGGGAACTTTTCTGGGAACTTTTCTGGGAACTTTTTGGTGTACTTTCTGGGATAGTTTCTGATATACTTTCTGGTATAGTTTCCCCTAAATAAGTAAGATTTTTTGCCATAAAATCAACCATAAAACCCGTTGGTTTTACCTTGTAAATTGGAGGATTCATGTCCATTTCAAGGCAATCTTCGATGATTTTGACAGTTCCACGTCCCCAAGATTCTATAAATCCAGCTCTAAAAAAAGCATTTGCCACCATCGGATTATAAGGGAGTGAAGTATGTTCTTTTTTTAACATATCTTCTGTCCAAGTTTCGGGTAATTCTCCATCGTTCCAAATCGTAATTCTATCTTCAAAAACCTTAATTTGAATCGGAATTCCTGTACTGTAATCTTTATGAATCACGGCATTGAGCAAGGCTTCACGCAAAGCAGTTTTGGGATATTGAAATTCCTCGATTCTGTATAAACCTTCATAACGGATAAATGCTCTCAAATACTTTGTCAGAATCAAATCTAAGGCTTTTTCGACTTGTTCAAACAGAAATCCATGTACTTCATCTTGAAATAAAAGGTCGGTAATCGTTCTGAAAAAACCGATTTTGATATACGCACCCGTAATGAGTACATCAGGCTCAGGATGAAATAGTAAAATAGAGGCTCTTTTCAGATAATTTCCTTCAATCAGTTGCAACTTATTGAGCAAATCATGGTCAGATTCACTCAAAACAGTGTCTTCCAAACGCCCACTTTTGACGGCTCTTTTACGAAAATCATCAAAGGCATTTTTTGATAAATCACTTTCTGAAACATATGGATAAGGCACTCCTTCCCAGCGTTTTCCGTGTTTTTGGAGTAAAAATTTATCTAACGAAGCCCCTTTGAGTTCTTGTTTGGTACTTCCAGTTCGATAATGATATTGACCCTTGTAACTTACAGGGTTTGGGTAGGCTTCTGTGATGATTTCTAAAAATGCCTTTCCGTCTTGATGATGCAGGTTTACATCCACCATAATTCCGAGGACATCACGAACTTTATTCGGAATTTCCTCTAATAATTTAGCCGAATCATCAATGCCCACAACCACACCTTTATCGTTTTTGCCGATGTATAATTTTCCTCCCTGAGCATTGGCAAAACCGCAAATCCACTTGATATATTCATCTCTCCATGATTCTTTCCACTCAATATTTTGACTTTCCATGATATGGGTATTTAATGGTCGCTACGAAAACAAATCAATAATATCATTCTGAGACAGTTTCTTCAAGAAGCCATCTTCCGTGCTAATAATGTCCTTGGCAATGTCTCGTTTTTTGTCTTGGAGCAATAAAATCTTCTCTTCGATGGTGTCTTTACAAATCATTCTGTATGCAAAAACCTTCTTTTTCTGACCTATTCGGTGCGTGCGGTCAATTGCCTGTTGCTCAACGGCTGGATTCCACCAAGGGTCAACTAAATAGACGTAATCGGCTTCGGTCAAGTTGATTCCAACGCCACCCGCCTTCAAACTCATCAAGAATACCCTGCAAGAATCATCTTCTTGGAAATGATTTACACGGTCTGCACGGTCAGTGGTCTTGCCGTCCAAATATTCGTATTTGATTTTATGTTTTTCTAAATGTACTTTAATCAAATCCAACATTTTAAGAAACTGGCTGAAAATCAGGATTTTATGATTACCCGCATTCTCCTCAATCTCCCGAATAATCTCTTCTAATTTTGCTGAATTTTGGTCATATTCCACATCATCGTTCAATAATGCAGGACTATCACAAATCTGGCGAAGTTTTAAAAGTGCTTCCAAAATCAAAAATGCCGCCTTGTCTTTGCCATCCGTTGCCATTTTATCCACCAATTTTTGGCGATACATTTCTCGGAAAGTATCATAAACCTTGCGTTGTTTGGGGTCCATTTCGCAGTAAATAATGCTTTCCGTTTTGTCTGGAAGGTCTTTTGCAACTTCCTCCTTCGTGCGTTTGAGCATGAACGGATAGACAATTTTACGTAACTGAGCCGCCTTTTCTTTATCCTGCATCTTATCAATCGGATTGGCAAATTCAGTCTTGAAAAATTCAGCACTTCCCAACAATCCAGGGTTCAAAAACTCCATTTGCGAATACAAATCGAAGGTGTTGTTTTCCACAGGCGTACCTGTCATCACCAAACGGTTACGAGAGTTCAATAGTCGGGCAGCTTTCGAG
The DNA here is from genome assembly GCA_013298125.1 of Cytophagales bacterium. Classification (GTDB taxonomy): domain Bacteria; phylum Bacteroidota; class Bacteroidia; order Cytophagales; family Spirosomataceae; genus Arcicella. The sequence goes on from JAAFJP010000031.1 coordinate 11,239, forward strand.
ATTAAAGAGTCAGGATTTTTAATAGCTTGTGACTCATCAAGGACGATATAATTAAAATGAAAATCACGGAATAGTTCAATATCTGAACGAACCATTCCGTAGGTTGTTAAGATAATATCATAGTCTCGCCAATGCTCATTTACCTTCTGACGAGTACCGCCACGATGCACAAATAACTTCAATTTTGGGCAGAATTTTGCCGCTTCCGCTTGCCAGTTAAATATCAAAGTCGTGGGTAAAACCACTAAGTTTACACCCCGCTTATCACGGTTTTGTTGTTCTTGTAGGAAGGTAAGCATCTGCAAAGTTTTACCCAATCCCATATCATCGGCGAGGATTCCTCCCCACGAAAATTCATCTAAGAAATTCAGCCATTTGAAACCCTCAACCTGATAATCACGAAGGTTTGCTTTGATGTTTTTGGGCAATGGAATTTCTGCCATCTCTTTGAAATTTAAGAGTTTATTTTTCTTTTCAAATAATTCTTGTTCAATTTCAAAGCTATTAATTTCAGCCCCAAGTTCATCAATTAAAGAGAAATGGAGTTTGGAAACTTGCAATTCATCTCCTTTTACACGTCCAAATTTCAAGACATTTTCATACTTTTTCAACCATTCTTCGGGCAACATTCCGAGTGAACCATCTTTCAATTCGACGTAATTTTGTTTCTTCAAAACTGCCTTTTGAATCTCTTTGATTCCCACAAATTGGTCGCCAAATTGTACTTCAATGTGCATATCAAACCAGTCGATTCCAGAGCCTGTTCGTACATTAAATACTGCCTTATTTGGATTATACTTAAACTTCTTTAAATCCTTGAATCCCAAAATAGTTATATTTTGTTCTTTCATGGCATCAAAGAATTTGAAGAGCCAACCTTCCTTCAAAACGTCATTAAATGGCACGTAAAAGAAAGGATATTGTTCCTGACTACCGAACTCTGCATTTTGTTCACGGATAATATTGTAGTAATATTTTTCCGCTTCCGTATTTCGATCTTGAATCGTTATTTTGTCTGCATCGTAAGTGATTTTATTGATTTTTTGGTCGTGCGAAAATTCAACGACTTTCTCTTCTTCACCCTCCTGCGTGTAATACTCATACACAGGAATTATCAATAAATTTGACTCGTCTTCTTTCAAATAAACTTTGGGTTCTTTGAAATTAAGTGTCTGATTATCAATTTCTTGTGAAATTTTTAAATCAATTGTAAACTTCTCAGCAAGGGGTAAAACAAACTCTTGAAAAAAGCCAGAGAAGTTAGATTTACGAACTTTAATGATACCATTTTTAGGTAAATAACTCAACAAATTGGCAACTTCTGGATTGGCTAATTTATAGATAGTTTTCCCAAAAGTTCGAGTCCAATAACTACCAGGATTGGTGAGTGAAGCAAGTTTGATTTTTTTACCATGAAGTGTTGTATATCCTTCCAAAACCACGAAATCATCTTCTTCTTTCAGTACAAAAAAAGGTAAAATCTGTTCTTTGGAAATAGTAGCTTCCTCAATATCCGTTTGACTACCTACATAAGAAGTTTTACTCGTAAATACCTGTTTATCAGAGAGTAAGCTAAAAATTTTGTTGAGTTTTTTATTGATATATTCCTCAACAATCGGAGCATCCGAAGCCGAAAGTTCATCACGATTTAGGTAGTCATAAAAATAAGGAAGGCGTAAGTCTTTCTTTTTCCCAAAATTCTTTAAGCCATCATCTTTGATGCTATTCACCAAGCTAATAATCTGATTATCAGTCTCTTCCATCTTGGGAAGGTTATCAACATCACTATCTTTTAGTGGTCGAATATAAGTCATTTTGTTGTTCGCCCCTGCCTTGTACGAGTATGTGTCCACGGCAACATCGTTTACAAACTCCTCACCTTTGCATCGAACCACAAACATAACTTGTCTTTGTTCCTTAGAACTTTCATCAACTCCAACATTAAAAGCCGTTTCTGGACTTCTGAAAATTCGGTTATTCAACGCTCGCCAATTCTGAAATTGACTCACTTTTTGAATACTTGTGTCAATACGAATCAACTGAACAGCTCCGTCAGATTTGAGTTTAAAATCAAATTTTCCTTTCAAATCATCCTCCAACGAAAAGCCAAATTCTGCGAGCAATTTATTTTTCTCGGCAGTATAATCTCGCATTTTATCGAAAGGACTATTCGCTCCATATGTATCTCGAATGGCAATTAATGCAGCTAATTTATGGATACAAGCCTGATTTTCAAGGTCTTGTGAGCAAGAACATTGTGTAGAAATTTCTCCGTTGAACTGTAATTTAGAAAATGTAGTGTTGAAAACCTCACCTTTATAATTCACCTCAACCTCGGCTTCACCGTTCAAAGCCTTATTGATTTGTACTTTTTTGACATTATTTCTATTCTTCCAATCGTCCAATGAAACCAAGTTTTTCAGAGTCCAATCGTCAAAAGAGCTAATTCTGATAGTGTGCTGAGAAGTTGAGTAAGTCCTTTTTTTAGGAGTGGCACTAACGATAGGATTGAGATGAGAATATCTCGAAAGTTCATTTTCGAGAACCAATAAAGAGGCAACTCGGTGCTTACAAATTCCGCCCCAATCGTAGTCGCACGAGCAACTTGTATTGAGAATTGGCGTGTTCCAATTTTTGATAGTTACGGTATAACTCTTTGAGCCTGTGGCACTTTTGGCTTTGAAAGTTGCCAGACCTTTATCAACATTCGAGAAATTTTCAGTTGTAATCCCCCCGCTCGCAAAAATGGCTTTCCCCTTAGAAATGCTCTGAGGTAAAGCATTAGATTTGAGGTATTTTTTTAATCTTTCAATAACAACTAATGACATAGTTCTGAGTGCTGAGTTTTAAATTTTCGCTAATCCGCAAAGGTACGAAATTTGAAGGTCAAAAAAGAGGAGACGAGGGAAAAGGTTTTCGTATCACAAACTTTGGTCTGTTCTTTTGCAAACAGACTAAAGTCTGTGATACGAAAAATCCATTTTCTTTTTCACCAATAATTCGCTAATTTGTACTTACAAACCACAAATTAGACAAAAATGAACCACTTTTCTCCTTATCCCTTTGTTCGCTACACGCTATTTTTGATCCTCGGAATTTCGCTTTATAATTTCTTTCCAAGCTTTAATCTCCTTCTTTTATCTGGTTTGGGAATAGGCATTCTTTGCATTTATGCTTTTCTCTACATTTTCAGGCAAAAAATCAGAAATCCATTTTTGACTGGAATAGTCGGCGGATTGTTTCTGATTTTCACGGGATATTTTCTTTCATTTTTACGAACAGAAAAAAATAGTTCTCAACATTATTCTCATCAAATTGGAAAATTTGAATATTTTGAAGTGGTTGTGGATAACTTGGTTGAAGAAAAGGAAAATTCTTGGAAAACCGTTGGCGTTTTTCGTTCTATCGTTTCAAATAACTCTATTTTACCTGTTTCTGGTAAAATTTTGCTCTATTTTGACAATAAAACCATCGAAAAACCGAAATATGGGGATATTTTCTTCATAAAAGGCAATCCTCATGAAATTGCTTCTCCTAAAAATCCAGAGGAGTTTGATTATCAAAAATACATGATTCGACAGAATATTACCCATCAACAGTATTTACGGGTCGAGAACTGCGAAAAAGTAGGCAATGAACCGCCTGACGTTTTAATAAATTTTGCTTTACGAATAAATGCACACGCAGATTCGATTCTCACGACTTTCGTGGAAGGCAAAAATCAGTACGGAGTTGCTAATGCGATGATACTCGGACAGCGAGATGATTTGTCGAATGATTTGATGCAAGCCTATTCTGCCGCTGGAGCAATTCACGTGCTTTCGGTTTCGGGTTTACACGTGGGTGTTATTTATGCGGTTCTACTTTTAATGTTCGGATTTTTGAAGAAAAGAGGAAAAATTGGAAAATATGGGTTAATGTTTCTCATTTTGGGAATTCTCTGGTTTTATGCTTTTGTCACAGGATTATCTTCGCCTGTTTTGCGTTCGACAGTCATGTTTTCAATTTTTACGATTGCTGATATCTTTAAGAAATATAAAAATGGATATAACACGACAGCATTTTCAGCTTTTGTGATTTTGCTGTTTAATCCTAACTTTTTATTCAATGTTGGTTTTCAATTATCTTATTTGGCAGTTTTTGGGATGATTCATTTTCAGCCGAAACTAAATCCATTGATTGTGATTGACAAAAAGAAAAGTTTATTCCATCAACTCGGTGATAGAATCTGGAAAGTTACGACAGTTGCTGTCGCAGCACAAATTGCAACCTTTCCCATAACGATTTATTATTTTCATCAATTTCCAAACTTCTTCATTTTGGCTAATCCAATTGTGATTTTATTATCATCAATTGTATTAATTTTTGGCTTAGCTTACGTGATTTTAGCCTCAATATTTCTTTATTTCGATTACACAACAATTACATATTATTCTGGTCAATGTTTGAAATATACAATTTTGTGGTTAAACGAAACTGTATTATTCTTTGAGAAATTACCGTATTCAATCACTAAATTTTTGTGGGTTTCAACTTATGAAATGTGGCTATTGTATGGCTTAATATTTGGATTTATTGCCTTGTGGAAAACTCGTAGATTCGTCTGGGTGTGGATAAATTGTGGAATTGTTAGTAACTTAATTTTATTGAATATTCTTGGAAATATACAGCGTAAAGACCAGGAATTATTAACAATTTTATCCACACCTAAGCATACGGCTATAACTTTAATAGAAGGTAAAAATGCTTTACTGTTAGCTGATAAAGGCTTTTTGAATAGCCGTAAAGATATTGGATTTAGGGTAAACAATTATTGGTCAAGTCTTGGAGTTCGAGATACTTTGAAAATTGATTTATTAGAAAAGTATAATTCTGCAAACAATATGGTCAAGGTTGAAAGTATGGATTCTATTGCTGTGATTGCGTGGAAAGATAAGACGTTTTTATTGATTAGCAAAAACTTGAAGCACAAGGATTTGAAAGTAAAAACCGCATCATTTGACTACTTAATTTTAGCTAATAAATCAGTTAAAGACCTAAATCAAATTATTGGAAAAGTACAATTCAAAAGTTTAATAATTGATGGCTCATACACACGTTGGTATGCAGACAAGTTATCTACACAAGCGGAAGAATTAGGTTTGAAATATTATGATTTGAGTAGGGGAGGAGCGTTGCAGATTGAGTGAATGATGGGAATATTATCTCCATCTCATCTTTCGTCTTCTGGGAATGAAATTATTAATTCCCATGATTAAAAAATATAAGGAAAATATGCCATCCCCCAAAGGTAATAAGATGTTGGAAAGGGTGTTGTCTAAACGATTATTGGCTTTTGAGAATACAACCCATTGACTGATTAATCTAAATAAAAATACCCCTAATAGCCAGTAAATCAATGGGTTATTAAAAAATAGTGGTATTAAAATCAAGAAACAAAGCCACGTCAAAATCTGACTTATTGCTAACCCTCCTAAATTGATTTTATGTTGTAATTTGTAGTGTTTACTGACTGAAAGATGCCTTCTTTTTTGTCTGTACCATGTTTGCCAAGTTGTTTTTGGAAAAGAATACATAAAGGTTTCAGGGTTCATACAGATGGCAGTATTGTCTGCATTGGCAACGTCATTCATAAATAAATCATCATCGCCACCCACAATGTTAGTATGTTTTGCAAAGCCTCTATTTTTCAAAAATAATGATTTTCGGTACATCAAATTTCGACCAACGCCCATGTAAGGCGTACCAGTGAGGGCGAAAGAAAAATATTGAATAACAGTATTGAAAGTTTCGTAACGAATGAAATTATTCAAAAAACCTTTTTCTTTAAAATACGGTGAAAATCCTAAGACTATCTCTTTATCAGGAGTCAAACATTCCGCCATTCCTGCAATCCAATTATTACTTTGTGGGCGACAATCAGCATCGGTCAGGAGGAGATTATTGTATTTTGCTGACTTTATTCCAAGTGTTAGAGCGTATTTTTTGGAGGACAAATGATAGGGTGTTTCTTCTACTCTCAGGAATCTAACTTTTTGATATTCAGCACATTCTGTTAATAAAAAGTCAAAAGTTCCATCCCATGAACGGTCATCGACAATGATTACTTCAAATGTTGGGTATTTTTGGTTATTGAGAAGGGGTAGGAGTGATTTGAGATTTTCTAATTCATTCCATGCACACACAATCACAGACACGCCTTCGGGTTTTTGGGTGTCATTTTTAGGAGCATCGTAATTTATGATTTTGGTAAAAACGAAAAAAATAAAGTACAACTGAAAAGCGATTGAGACAACGAATATGGCGGTTAAAAATGCTACCAAAGGATTCTACATCAATGAGTTAGTGTATTCAGACTGCAAAGATAGGGTTTTAGGGGTAGTTTTTATGAATATGTCGTAATTTTGTAGCCTAAAGAGTGTAACCGCAAGGACGCTATGACGCAAGGTTTTACAAGAAATAAAAGAAAATTATAGAGAAAATGATGAATAAAATTGCGTCATAGCGTCCTTGCGGTTAAAATTAAAAATATACAATGACTTTCGATATACAAACCACCGACCCCAATTCAAAAGCACGTGCGGGGGTAATCACGACTGACCACGGACAAATCCAAACGCCTATTTTCATGCCCGTAGGCACTGCGGGGACGGTTAAAGCCGTACACCAACGAGAACTTAAAGAGGATATTAAAGCCCAAATCATCTTGGGAAATACCTACCATTTATACCTTCGTCCACAATTAGCTATTATCGAAAAAGCGGGAGGACTACATAAATTCAATGGGTGGGATAAGCCTATTTTGACAGATTCGGGAGGTTATCAGGTTTATTCATTGGCAGGGACAGGGCGTAAGATTAAGGAGGAAGGTGTAACGTTCAAATCTCATATTGACGGCTCAACGCATTTCTTTACACCCGAGGGTGTCATGGATATTCAGCGAACCATTGGGGCAGATATTATGATGGCTTTTGACGAATGTACGCCTTACCCATGTGAGTATGGATACGCCCGTGAGTCGATGGATATGACTCACCGTTGGCTGAAACGTTGTTGTGAACATTTTGATAAAACCGAACCTAAATATGGTTACAGTCAAACGCTTTTCCCTATCGTACAAGGTAGTGTTTACAAAGATTTACGAGTAAAATCTGCCGAAGTAATTGCCAGTTTTGAACGGGAAGGAAATGCAATCGGAGGGTTGTCAGTAGGCGAACCCGCCGAGATGATGTACGAAATGACGGATATGGTAACTGATATTTTACCAAAAGATAAACCCCGTTATTTGATGGGTGTTGGTACTCCCGCCAATATTTTGGAAGGAATTGCTTTGGGAATTGATATGTTTGACTGTGTGATGCCTACCCGTAATGCCCGCAACGGGATGTTATTTACCACCGAAGGAACAATTAATATGAAAAACGAAAAATGGAAAGATGATTTTTCAGCAATTGACTCAGGATTAGACTGTTATGCCAGTAATTTTTATACAAAAGCCTACGTCAGACATCTTCTGAAAGCTGATGAAATGCTTGGGGCGATGATTTGTAGTGTTCATAATTTAGCTTTTTATTTATGGTTAGTTGGACAGGCTCGTGAGCAAATACAGGCTGGTACTTTCAAGGCTTGGAAGGATAAAATGGTGGTGAAGTTGATGCAAAGGCTTTAACCGTTTGATAGATTAGATATGACAAAACCAAGATTTATGCCTATTTTTGCGTAAAATTATTCACAAAAACATTTAGAAAATTAATACTTATAATGACCCGCATTCTAAAAAGTATTCCTACAATATATTTCCACTCACTCTCACGGCTGACCATACTAATATTTTTGTCGTTGATTTCATGGTATTCCTTTGCTCAAAATCCTAAAGTTGAGAGTTTGAGTGATGACCAAATTAAAGAGTTTTTACAAAAAGCTCAGGCGAGTGGTATGAGTGAAGCTCAGATTGAAAAAGCGGCTTTGATGCAAGGATATTCACCTGCGGATGTTGCTAAAATGCGTGAAAGAATAAATGCAACTGCTTCTGGTTCCAAAGCCAGTGCTACCGCTGCTGTTGATGCTTCACGTAAAACAACAACTCCTGTCTCAGGAATTACAAAGATTGAGGAGGAGAAAATAAAGGAAGATATTGTAGTTTCACAAGTAAAATCTAATGTATTTGGTGTATCTATGTTCGCAAAAGGAGGTTTATCTTTTGAACCTGACATGAGAATTGCAACGCCCAAGAATTATCAATTAGGTCCAGATGATGAATTGAACATTGATATTTTTGGAAATGCCTTGGATAATTATAAAGTAAAAGTAAGTACCGAGGGAACAATCAGAATCTTGAATCTTAGTCCAATTTATGTCAATGGGCTTTCGATTGAGTCTGCCTCAGAAAGAATCGTAGGACGTTTGAGACAGCTTTATCAAGGTATTAATATGCCAGGGAGTGGGGTTTCGGCACAAATTACTTTGGGAAGTGTTAGAAGCATTAAAGTAACCATCACGGGCGAAGTTACGAAGCCAGGTAGTTATACAGTTTCGTCTTTGGCAACGGTTTTCAATGCCCTTTATGCCGCAGGAGGTCCTTCTGAAAATGGTTCGTTTCGTAATATTAGAGTTATTAGAGACAATAAAGTAGTTAGAATTCTGGATTTATACGACTTCCTTTTACGGGCAGACCAAAAGGATAATATCCGCCTCCAAGACCAAGACGTTATCAGAATTGCTGAATATGAAACCCGTGTAGAAGTAGCTGGTGAAGTAAAACGTCCCATGATTTTTGAAGTAGAAAAAACCGAGAATCTGAAAGATGTACTACGTTTTGCGGGCGGATTCACGGATAAAGCCTATACCTACACGATTGGCTTACAAAGAAATACCGCTAAGGAGTTAAAGTTAATAAATATTTCACAAGAAGAGGTTTTAACATTTGTTCCACAAAGAGGTGATAGATATACAATCGGAAGAATTTTAGAAAGATTTGAAAATAGAGTTACTATTAAGGGAGCCGTTTTCAGAGAAGGAGAATTTGCGATTGAAACAGGAACTCGAACTGTTAAAGAACTTATCAAGAAAGCGGAAGGCATTAGGGAAGATGCTTTTATGAACCGTGCTACTATTACTCGTCATAAAGAAGATAATGACCCAATAGTAATAGCTTTTGATTTGGGTAAGTTAATGAGAGGCGAAATAGAAGACATACCTTTGAAGAGAGAAGACGTTATTACGATTAGAAGTATTCAGTCTTTAAGGGAGCAAAGGGTGGTAACGATTAAAGGAGAAGTAAACAAAGAGGGAAAATATCCTTATGTAGAGGGCTTGACTATTGCTGATTTAATAGTTTTAGCCAATGGTTTTTCTGATGGAGCAAGTAGCTCTAAAATCGAATTAGCCAGACGTGTTGAAGAAGATACTACGGGTTTGCCCACTAATCAGAATGTAAGAATTGAGACTTATGATATTGATAAGAATCTGAAAATTAGAACTGAGGATGCGAAAATACTATTACAACCTTATGACAGAATTTATGTCCGTAAATTACCCCGCTATGAAGATCAGCTTGCTGTAAATATTCAAGGAGAAGTAAAATACCCAGGCTTATATACCATAAAAGATAAAGGGCAACGTATTTCTGATTTGTTAGCATTAGCTGGTGGTTTCAAAGAAGGGGCTTTTAAAGAAGGGGCTGTGTTTCTGAGAGATTCAACTCAGATAGCCATTAACTTATTGAAAGTGCTACAAAATCCAGAAGTGAAAGACAACCTTCTATTAGTTGGTGGAGATGTCTTAAAAATTCCTCGTGAAAATCAGACGGTTAAACTAACAGGAGAAGTGTTAAACCCTGTTTCAATAGCTTTTAGTGCAGGACTGAGTACGAAAGACTATATCGCACAGGCAGGAGGGTTTACTGATAAAGCCGCAAAACGCAGAGTGTTTGTAAAATATGCCAATGGGCTTTCAGACAAGACAAGACACTATTGGTTTTTTAATACTTATCCGAAAGTAACACAAGGCTCTGAAATTATTATTCCAACTATGCCCGATGATAGTAATGGTAAAATGACTACAACAGAAAAGGTGGCACTTTTGGGAGCGGTATCATCTGTTTCATTAATCATAATTAGTATCCGTAATGCCTTAAAAGGTAATTAAATATATCACAATCCATTGGAAACGAATAAAATACAAGAAAATATAGATCAGGAAATAACCATTGATATTAGTAAGATATTTAAGGTTATTGCAAAACGAAAATGGGCAATCCTGATTGCTACTATTATTTCGACAGTATTAGGAATTTTTATCGCTATTAATATTCCAAATGAGTACTCCTCGCAAGTACAAATTCTTCCTGAACTAAGCTCAAAAGATGGCGGAGGAAGCCTCAGTAGCTTGAAATCTTTGGCTGGTCTTGCAGGCGTGGACTTAGGTGGAATGTCTGCCACAGAGGCTGTCCGCCCTGATTTATACCCAAATATTCTTCAAAGTACGCCCTTTATGATGGGGGTTATGAATATGAAAGTATATTCTTCTAAATACAAACAGAAAATGTTGATGTCTAAGTTTTTAGAAGAAAATAAAAAGAAAGAATTAGCAACAAGAATCTTCGGAGAATCGGATGAAAAAGATAAGGATGCCTTCGTTATCAACCCTTCAACAATTCCGTTGGAAACTATTAGGCTTGATAAAAAACAAGATGATTTAATCAAAGAATTGCAAAAAAGAGTTGGAGCAACTTTGGATAAAAAAACAGGCGTAATCAGTATTTCTGCTAAAATGCAAGACCCTGTCATTGCGGCAACTATCGTACGCTATGCACAAGATTATTTGACTAAGTATGTGGTAAACTATCGTACTGAAAAGACTTTAAAAGATATTAAATTCTTGGGCGAACGTGTTGAAGAAGCCAAAAGGCGTTATGACAATGCCCTTTTTGCCTATTCAAGTTATCAAGATAGGAACAAAGCTCTATTCCTGAACATTGCCAAAGACGAAGGCAAAAAACTACAATATGAAGTAGATTTATCCTATAATCTTTACTCTGAATTAGTAAAACAATTAGAAGAATCTAAGATAAAAATCCACCGTGAAACCCCTATTTTCAAAGTCCTTGAACCTGCACAAATTCCAGTGAAAAAATCTGAGCCAAAGCGTTCAGTAATGGTCTTGGGCTTTGCTTTTTTAGGCTTGATTTTGAGTATCATGGTTGTATTAGCCAGAAATTATAAATCATTAGGAATTTTCTAAAATCCTCGTGAAGATAAAAAGTATAATACAAAATCTTGGAGCCAACTTTCTGACTACTATACTCGGATTGATTGGCTCTATTATTTTGGCTCGATGGCTCGGTCCAGCTCAGCGAGGATTGTTTGCCGCAATTATCCTTATTCCATCTCTTTTGCAGTACGTTTTTAATTTTGGAATGTACTCTGCCATCATCTATTTTACTGCCCAAAACGATTCTCCAAAACACAAAATTTGGAGTAATTTAATTTGTATTGGTCTGATTCAGAGTGTTTTAGGATTTTTGTTCGGTTGGGGACTAATTAATTTTTATCTTCAAAAATACGCCTCAGATTCTATTATTTTTAGCCATTTCTATCTTGCCACGTTTCCTGTTGGACTGATAGGTACTTATGCTACTTTTATGTTGCAAGGGGCTTCATGTTTTCGATTGACCAATATCCTTAAATGTATTGTTCCAATGGGTTATTGTCTCGGAATAATCACCTTGCAATTACTCAATATTTTGACGGTTGAGCATCTCGTTTATCTACAAATATTCATTCAATCTTGCTACTTGCTGTGTGCTGTGTGCTTACTCTACAGATATCTCCTTCATAGATTTAGCTTCACGTATGACGCTAACTTGATGCGAAATATGCTCACGTATGGTGTAAAGGTTTGGATTGGAGATATTTCATATTTAGCCAACGCCCGAATTGACCAGTTTATGATTGGAGCTATGCTTGTCAGTCGAGATTTGGGAATTTATACCATTGCCGTAAGCATAGCGGGTTTCACAGGAATATTATCAAGGGCGGTTGGAACTATTATTTTACCAACCGTTGCAGGAAAAATATCTGTAATAGAACAAAAAAATGAAATTGTTTCTTTCTTCCAACGCTATTGGATTGTAAGTATTATATTTCACTTTGGATTTGCTATTGCTGTCTGGATTTTATTACCAATTATTTACGGAAATGCTTATACTGAGTCAGTGGCGATTTGTCAAATTCTGGTTATTGGTTATTTTTTTATCAATGCAAAAACTGTTTTGGCAGAAGGGTTACAAGGCATGGGATTTCCTGAAATTATCAGTGCGGTAGAGGTTTTTGGAATGTGTATCTCGCTGATTTTGAGTATATTATTGATAAAACCTTATGGAATTTTGGGTGTTTCAATCGCTATTACTTTGGCGTATTTGGGTCAGTTTATAGGATTAATAATATTTTCAAATAAAAAAGGAATTCCGTATCTTCGATTACTCTGTCCATCTCGTAAAGAAATTCTCGATGACTTTCGATGGCTCAAAAGCAAAATTAACCACTAAAAATGAATACCCTTTTATTAGCTCGTCCAGACCATTCGTTGCGTCTTTACGAAGGTCTGCGACGTAATCCAGAACTGGCTACTGATTTTCATACATTCGGTGTTTTCAAGAAAAATGCTTGGATGAACCGTTGGCTTCCTCATGTCAATACCGTTGATTCAGATGTAAATATTTCCTATACTTTCACGGTTTTTCATCGGATTCTCTATTTTTTACATCAACGATATTTCTTCGATTATTACAATTTAGAGAATCAGGTTTCGGAGCATTTTTTTCGTAAAATTCTCCAAAAGTATAATCAAACTGAACTTGATATAGTTCATTATTGGGGAGCTTATTGTCATCAATCCATTCGAGAATTTAAGCGAGTAAATCCTCAAACTAAACTCCTCGCAGATGTATATGCAGCACATCCTGACTACGTACATGACATCTTAGCACCCGAGTACGAAAAGCATGATCTACCATTTGGAAATTCATACTTTGTCAGAAGCCGTGAGCGAGATTTGGCTTCTTTGGAGGGTGTTGAAAATATGGTAGTTCCCTCTGAATATATGGCTAATATGTACCGTAATTATTACCCTCAATCAAAAATATTTGTAGCAAGTTACGGTTTGTCAAAATTCTCAAAATCAGTAACTTACTGTAAAAATAATAATAGAAAGGACAAACTTTTAAAGATTATTTTTGCTGGAAAAATATCTATCGAAAAAGGTTGTATTTATCTTTTGGAAGCTATGAAAAAATTGCCAAATAAAGAGTTTCAATTAGACATAATTGGAGATATTGAACATAATCAAAAAGCCATTTTTAATTCTTATTTCAATCTTCAAAATGTACGCTTCTTAGGTCAATTACCCAAAAATAAAATCCTTGAAACCCTGCCAGAGTACCATCTTTTTGTATTACCAAGTTTGACGGATGCCTATTCTTTGGCAGTTTCAGAAGCCTTATCTTGCGGAGTTCCTGTGATTATTACGGAGAATGTTGGAAATAAAGACGATATTAGAAAATTTATAATTGGAGATGTTTGCGTAGCCCAAAATGTAGATGCTCTTGTAGAATCAATTTTGAAATTTCAAGATGAAGAATATCGTCAATTTTTGAGGGCAAATATTGATAATTTTATGGAAGAAAATCGAGTTAGTGATTATCCTTCAAAAGTCCTGAAAATTTATCAATGTTTAAAAGAAGACTCTTGTATTTTTGTATCATAAAACTCACTAATTTCTATGTCCCACTATTCAACAGCCTATTTTCAATGGCAAAAAGACATCGGTAGTATTTCGGGAATTGCTCAGAAATTTCTCTTTGAAGAATTTACCGATAAAACTAAAAATGTCTTAGAATTTGGCTGTGGAGGCGGTTTTTTATTGAAAAATTTAGAAGCAAAACAAAAAATTGGTATCGAAATCAATCCCGAAGCAAGAACTTTCGCTCTTGAAAATGGTTTAACAGTTGTCGAATATATAAAAGATATTCCAAACCAGTGGGCGGATGTCATCATCTCCAATCATGTGCTTGAACACACACATAATCCATTGGAGGAACTGACTTTATTGTACCCAAAACTAAGAGTAGGAGGGAGGGCGATTTTTGTAGTACCACACGAAAAAAAGACAAAGTTTATTCCAAATGACATCAATCAGCACTTATTCACTTGGTCTGAAATGAATCTTGGAAATTTGTTTGGAAAAGCGGGCTACAACATCTTGGAAGTCAAAGAGATAAACCATCGTTATCCACCTTTTTCTAAGTTTATTTTAGATGTACTCGGACTAAAATGTTTTCATTTTTTTGCGTATATTTATGGACTAATAATGGCTCATAGAATAACGCAAATTAGAATAGTCGCTTACAAATAATCCATAATCAACCACGATAAGTATCCAGTAAAATTAGTTTGCAGTAGGCAGTAAGAGAAATAGTCACATTATCTGATTTTCGTTAAAACTGAAAACTGTACACCAAACACTACCCACTACTTACACGTACCGCCTACGTATGAAAGAAAGTATATTTTTTGCTTCTGGTATTGATTTGAGCGTGTTTTTGATAAACACTTGGATTTTGTTGCGTTACGCAAAACTGTCCATCTATCACCCAGCTACGACCTACCTACTTTTTCATGCCTTTGCCTTCACTTCACGTTTAATTTTCTTGACATTAGGAGCTACTTTATTCTTGGGAGTACTTACCGATTATTTTACTGAAATTGAAAATCACGAAATTGTGAGAGCTGCCATTTTAGCGGATATTGGGTTTATTTGCATGACCTTTGCGTGGGTACGAGAAGCCCGTCGAGAACCCTTAGTAAGTCCTCCCAAATCAGCTATTTTATTAGATGACAATATCCTAAAAGTAGTGCTTTTTATCACAATTCCAATTGGAATTTGGGCGATTTTTGCTCAACTCTACATCCCTGGGATAGGAAAGCCTCAGAATGATTTTGGAAATTGGGCGGAGTCTTCTTACATTGCCAACACTCAAAACTGGCTGATTTTGAGCTGTTTAGTGTTAATTTTCAAATATGGATTCAAGACTCCTATTTTGATAGCCCTTATCGTTGGACTTGTTATTTTAGCCTTTCAAGGAGAACTTCGGTACCGTATTGTTACGCCTTGTATTTTTCTATTATTTTTGTATCTCTATCGCCAAAAGCAACGATGGATTTCATTACGCTTTTCGATGTATCTGTTGATAGGTTTCTTATTTTTTCTGCCCTTGAAATATGTAGGAAAATTGATTCAGCAAGGGGCAACTTTTGAAGATGTCACCGAGTTTGCTTCTGAATACCAAGAAAGCCTACAAGTTGGAGTAAATGCTGACTTTTCGTTTTTGGATATGTACGCCTCTATCCTTACTCTAATTGACCAACACGGCGAACATTATTACGGCTCAACTTATCTCAATCTCTTGATAAACCCCATTCCACGTCAATTTTGGGTAGAAAAACCCTCTATGATGCAATGGATGACTGATATTTCGACCCCCGCCCGTAATTTGAAACAATTAGGAGCAACTGCCACTATTTATGGTGAATCCTTCGTCAATTTTGGGTTTTTGGGTGTCGTATTTATTCCCTTTTTATTCGCCAAATATTCGGCAAGATGGTACTTTAAAAGCCTAAATGCTCACCCTCAATCAGCCAATTTGTATCTGTATTTATATTTTTCGACCATTACTATTTTAGTGTATAGAGATGGACTAAATGCCATTTTTATGTTCCTGACATCCTATAATATGCCAGGGTTCTTTGTATATTTTTTTAGTATTCTTAAAGGAAAACGAGTTTGAAGGCTAACAACCTACATATCTGGATGAACATTCCGAGTTTTCATCAAAATGATTTATTTAACGAATTAAATAAGCAATTTGAAAAATTTACGGTCGTTTATGCACGCACCTGTGACGTTGATAGGAAGTCGCAGGGTTGGCAAGAAGGGGATGTACAAAATTATGAATCCAAGATGATAGGTAAAGACTTTAAAATCTGGCAGTTAGCTCAATATGTTTTTCAAAATAGATACGATACACACATCGTAAATGGAATATGGTCAGAGCCGTCTTTTTTTATGGCGATTGTATTTCTTAATTTTTTTGGAGCTAACTTTTTCATTTATTCAGAAGGTATCAATCCACTCAAAAATAGAACAATTCTTAAAAAAATATCACTCACATTATTAGTAAGACCGCTTTCTAAGTTGTTGATTTCCAGAGCGAAAGGAGTTTTGGCGGTGTCTGAGTTTGCGGTTGAGTATTTTAAATCTTTGGGCGTAAAATCAGAGCGAATATATCGGTTTGGGTATTTTAGGAATATTCAAAAAGTATTCACAAAACCACAATTGTATCCACGAATAAAATTGATTTTTGTGGGGCAATTAATTGAACGAAAAGGGGTTCAAATTCTTTTGAAAGCCCTCAAACGTATTAAAGAAAAGAGAGATGATTTTCATTTAACCATCATAGGGAAAGGCGAGTTAGAGCCTACTTTAAGGAATTATATTGAATGTAATCAACTCCAAAGGCTCGTAAATTTTCAAGGAATTATACTTTCTGAAAACGTAACAAATTATATTTCAAAAGCTGATTTGTTGATTTTACCCTCTCTTTTTGACGGTTGGGGCATGGTTATCAATGAAGCATTGCTTTGTGATGTTCCCGTATTGGTATCTGACCAATGTGGGGCAAAGGAATTGATTACAGATAATCATAATGGTCTGATTTTCAAAGGGAATGATGAACAATCTTTATCCGAAAAGCTGCTTAATTATTTAGATTTACCACTCGAAAACAAAATACAATTAAAGCAAAATGCCTCTCGCTCGGGTAAATTGATAGAAACCCACCAAGTTGCTATCTATCTGAGACAATGTGTGTGTCATGCCCTTAATCCAAGCCCACCAAAAATAACTGCCCCTTGGCTAAGTAATGAAGCATAAAAACATCTTGCTGATTGGTTGCACTCCTCCGCCAATCAATGGACAAACGCTTGCATTTCAGGCACTTGTAGAAGAAATGGATAATGCAGAAAGTCTTTTGCTTTTGGGGCTTAGAGGTGTGAGCGTCAGGATTTTTTTATCGAAAATTCTTGTATTTCTATGGCTTCTCGTTCGCCTTGTGAGTAAGGTTCTCCTCAAAAAATATGTGGTTTATCAAACATTTTCACAATCAAAAGAAGGATTTTTTAGAGATTTTCCGATTGTCTTTTTGGCAAAATTATTTGGAAGTAAAGTGATTGGGCATATTCACGGAGGGAATTACGATGGATTTTATTTAGCTCAAAATAGACTCATAAAATGGTTGATTCGAAATATGTTACGACAGACAGATTCGGTCATTATTTTATCTGAAAATATGAAAAATATGCTTGATTTTGAGCCAAGTGTATTACCCAAAATCAAGGTAATTAACAACGGATTATTTTGGAATATTAATGGTAATAGTCTGAAAATCAAATTATTACCAACAGAAAGTCAGAAACCTGTCAAGATTTTATTTTTATCAAATATGATAGAATCAAAAGGTTATTGGGATGTTTTGGAAGCCACTAATATTTTGGTAAATCAATATGGATATAACATTCAAGCTGATTTTTGTGGGGAGTTTATTCAGTACCCAGATGCCAAACGATTTATGAATATTGATGAGGCAAAGGCAAGTTTTTGGTCATTTATAGAAATAAATAATCTTCAAAATCACGTCAATTATCATGGAATTGTTGAAGGAGAAATGAAGGAGCAATTGTTAGAAGAAGCCCATTTTTTTGTTTTGCCAACCAATTATATCAATGAAGGACAACCAATCTCAATTATTGAAGCAATGGCATATCGTTGTGTAGTTTTGACGACTGACTATCGGGGTATTTCAGAAATGACAACACCCAATGAATTAGCGATTTACGTTGAATATAATTCTCCAGAAACTATCGTAGAAGCAATCCAAAAGATGCTTCAAAATCCATCAGAATATCACCAAATTTCGGAAAATAGTTATCAAAATTATCTGAAAAGATTTACCAAAGAAAAACACCTGAACGCTCTCATGGATGAGATTAAAAGCCATTGAATCTCAAATCACCTAAGGCAAAAAATACCATTAACTCAATAATAACACCGTTAAATAAATATTACTCAAATCAAAGTCATTAATTTTATACGTTTGTCAGGAATTAGCAAAGTCCATACAAGTCAATGATACGTATTGCTCTAACTTTCTTAAAGAATTATCTAAAAGGTGTTCCGTCGAACCCTAATGGAAATGCTGAACTTTTTACGGGAGTAGAGATTATCAATAGTTATTTACCAAGTAAAACTAATAATCCAGTTGGAGAGGGTAACAAAATTTATATCACTCTCTTAAATATTGAAGAAGAACGAACTTCCAAAACTCCATATCGATATGAAAAAGTAGGAATCGAAAATCCTGCCAAATTTAAACTCCTAAATCCTGAACTATCGTTAAATCTCTACGTAATGATTAGTGGCACTGGTGATTATGACGAAGCCTTGAAAAATATATCAAAAGTAATAACCGTATTTGCCAATAAGAATGATTTTAAATCAGCTGAGATTAATGCCCAGTTAGAGTCTCCAGATGATAAAAATAAAATAGAAGAACTTTGGTTAGATATTCAGAATATTTCGCTCGACCAAAGTAATAACCTTTGGCAGGCTTTGGCAAATAATATTTTACCTCACATTATCTATAAAATTCGGACGATTGCGATTATTCCTGATTTGGCAATTGGTGGGGCTATCGAGACAAGGACTTTGGAATTGGAGGTTCAACATAAATGAAAACTACCACTCGTCGATTTTTGAGGGTATTAATTGATAAGCCCGATAAATTAAAAGCAGCTTTACAAGTGCTTGAATCCAGTAAAAAAATACTGTCAGACACAGGATTGATAGCAAAACAGGACGAAGATAATCTTGGCGAATTAGAAATTTATTATCAAGGTTTGGAAGATAAATTGAAAATAAAACCTTTTCCTAAACTCTCAGTAGGTCAATCGTTCTTTGTCGGGTTAATCATAGATAGCACAAAGTTGGGTTTCAAAAATAACATTAAACCACAAAAGGGTCAAATAGCCCTTTTGGAGACAGATGGCAACGAAGCTGCCCCTGAAAATGGAGAAAAAGTATTTGAATTGAAAAATGCGGAAACCCTTTCGGTTCGCAAGACCTTGACCCTTTTTAACTATGAAAAACCTAATTTTGGTACTATCCAAAAGATAAAAATCCTTGATTCTACCGAGCAAGTAATCTTAGAAACACTGGTGGCTATCCAACAAGAAAATGGAATCAAAAGGCTGAATTTTTCTTTCGATTTTAGTAACTATCCTACGGGAGTTTACCGCTTTATGATGGAAGGTGATGTAGCCTTATCGGAAAGATTTATTGTCGATAGACATAGTGAATTAACAGGATTTATAGCATTGATAAAAGTAAAATACGATGATAACACACTGAAATACAACACATTAAAACCTTTTAACAAAGACCACTTCATAAACCTGAAAATTATAACATTAGCATAAAGTTGTAAAAATGGAGAGTTCATATTTACTAAACGTCATTTAACAAAAACTATCCCCCAATATCATAAATCATGGCAGTATCATACAAAGTACCTGGTGTTTATGTTGAAGAAATTTCAAAATTCCCACCCTCAATCGCCGAAGTAGAAACGGCAATACCTGCGTTCATAGGTCATACCCAGAAGTTTGAAAAAGATGGACAAAGTTTAAAAGAAATGCCTACTAAAATCAAGTCAATGCTTGAATTTGAGTTGTATTTTGGAGGAAGTGCAGGTTTTAAAATTACAGGAGTGAATGCTAACTCTGTAACAGAAGGAGCAAAGAACGTTAAAGTTGAACCAACTTACTACCTCTATGACTCTTTGCAGTTATATTTTGCCAATGGAGGTGGAGATTGTTATATCGTGTCTGTAGGAACGTATAGCGACACCGTTAATGAAGATATACTCATAAAAGGTGTTGATGCCCTTGCCATTTATGACGAGCCAACAATCATTCTTTTTCCAGATGCTGTTCTATTGAATGACAACGCCAAAATAGCCAAAGTACAACAATACGCCATTAAGCAATGTGCTTCTTTGATGGATAGAGTTACGATTTTAGATTTACTAAAATCGGATGAAGAAGACGGTGGAGCAAAGTTTAGAGACAATATCGGCATGACAGACCTTAAATATGCAGCCGCCTATATGCCTTGGATTAAAGCCAGTTTATCCAAAAAAATAACCTTGGGGCAGATTGAAGGTTTTGATTTGAAAACTGTTACTGTGCCTGTAAATGTAGGTTCTGAGGGTTCTCCTGTACAGATTAACGATTATATTACGAAATATACAAACTTGATAGCGGATGTTAAAAAGGTAGAGAAAGAGAATGCGAAATTGAAGATTGAAGGTAGCTTTCTGGCTAAATATTTAGATATATTAAAATCTGGTGCGGCTGCAAAACCAATTAAAGCCATTGAATGGGTGTATAAAATTGTTGAAAAAATAGAGGAATATTATGGAGGGGATGATGCTAAAAATCTTAAAAATACTGATTATCAAGCGTTTATAACTAACAATATTATTCCTATTATTGATGAATCAGTGGCTTCAATTATCGTAAAAGTTGAAACAGTAAAACCTGCTCATGATGTTGTTCGTTGGGCAAAAGTTGAAGCTGCAATCGTATTGGCAGGTACAGCACCAACAGAGGTATTTTGTAATTCCCTAATAACCAACGGCACCCTCGAAACCATCTTCAACGCCCTTGCTTTAATGGAATCGGGCATGGCTCAGTCTATCAATAATTACGAGCAAACTTTGGTTAACAACGTGCCATTTTACAAAAGTTTATTACAGGCTTTGAATAACAAAATGTGTGAACTTCCGCCTTCTGGGGCTATTGCAGGGCTTTATTGTGCTACTGATAATGCTCGTGGAGTCTGGAAAGCCCCCGCCAATATCAGCATCAGTGCGGTCAGTGGCGTTACGAAACAGTTTACGCAGTCAGCACTTGGAGCGTTTAATATTGATGTAAACGCAGGAAAATCTATCAATATCATTCGACCAATAACGGGTCAGGGAACGATGGTGATGGGGGCAAGAACCCTTGCGGGTAACGACAACGAATGGCGTTATGTACCTGTGCGGAGATTCTTCAATTTTGTAGAAGAAAGTACTAAAAAATCTACTCAATGGGCTGTTTTTGAACCAAATGATGCCAATCTGTGGCTAAAAGTCAAAAACATGATTGAGAATTTCTTGTATAATCTATGGCGTAGAGGAGCATTGGCAGGAGCAAAACCCGAACACGCCTATTATGTACGCTGTGGATTAGGACTCACGATGACGGCTCAGGATATTCTCGAAGGAAAAATGAACGTAGAAATCGGAATGGCTGCCGTTCGTCCCGCTGAATTTATCGTGCTTAGATTCTCTCATAAATTACAAGAATCGTAAATAGTAGGCAGTATTTAGTTAGCAGTATTCAGTTTTAGAAAATTATATTTATTTTTCATTTACTGCCTACTGAATACTAAATTTTACCGAATACTTAGTATTAAAAAATCTCCCAATTAAATTCCTAAAAATATCATGGCAACAAAATATCCATTTCCAAAATCTCACTTTCGAGTGGATTGGGCAGGTACAAATATTGGTTTTAGTGAAGTAACAGGTTTGAACGTTGAGCAAACCGTCATCGAATACAGAGAAGGTTCAAGCCCTGACTTTTCGATGATAAAAATGCCTGGAATACGCAAATTTGGTAATATCAGTCTCAAAAGAGGTATGACTAAAAGCGATAATGAGTTTTTTCAGTGGCTCAATACCACGGCTCTGAATACCGTCGAACGACGAGATTTGACGATTTCTTTGCTCAATCAAGCCCATGAGCCAGTGGTAGCTTGGAAGGTGAAAAATGCTTGGCCCAGCAAAGTAGATTTTGGTAGCTTAGATGCCAAAAGCAATGACGTAGCCATCGAAACGCTTGAATTAGCCAATGAAGGAATCACCGTTGAATTCTTATAATCATGGCAGTATTTAGTCCATATCCAGCCGTAGGGTTTCATTTTTCGGTTAATTTCTTAGGCATTCCAGGGTTTGTGCTTGATACAAAATTCATGGAGGTAACAGGGCTAACGACTGAATTGGAATTTGAAAACCTCGTGGAAGCGGGCAATAACCGCTTTACGCATAGGCTTCCGACTCGTACAAAATTTGGAAATTTAATCCTCAAACGTGGTACGCCCACGACGGGTTTATCGCCTTTGGTGGCTTGGGCGAATGCTTCGATTTATTTTATGGAGATATTACCGATAGAAATTCAAGTGATTTTATTGAACGAAAATCATATTCCTTTGAAGGCATGGAATTTTTCAAAAGCCTATCCCGTAAAGATTGATTATGCAGGATTGAATGCCAAAGAAAGCCAAATCGTGATAGAAACCCTTGAATTAGCGTATCAGTTTTCAACGCCCATGACGCTTTGATTAAGAAAATAAGTATTCAGTAAAATAGTTGGCAGTTGGCAGTAATAAAAAATGTAATGAATTGATTATGAGAATATTAAATTAAAATTCGTCAGTACAAAATACTGCAAACTAAATACTGCCAACTATTTTGACTAAAATAATGCCCGTAGAAATTAGAGAAATAATCATCAAAGCGAGTATTGAGAACAAAGCAACTGTTCCTGTACAACAATCCTCCATCGACCTCGGGGCGGTTGATGCTGAACTGTTATTGAGCCAATTATCCAAAAGAAATAAAAACAAAAACGAAAGATGAGCTTCTTAGATACAGTTATTGGCAAAGTACAAAAGCTAAAATTTCAGGCTTATACAGACAAAGACTTCAAAACGAAGAGAAGAGGTGAGCCTTTTGAAGAGCCTTTTGAAGTTCAGTATAATCCAGCTGAATTCAGTGTGTCGTACGGGACTGATTATGAGGAAGATAAGACGACAGAGGTTTCTAAAAATGAATTGAAACCCAAAAAATTAAAATATCCAGAGGTATCATTTGATTTTGTTTTGGATGGTACAGGAGTGAATACCTCTTTTACGGATGGCTTCAAAAAAAAGGATGTCATGGCACTTGTCAATGAGTTTAAAGATTTGTGTTTTATCCCAAATCCAGATACGCATCAACCCAACTATGTGATGATTATCTACGGAGAACTGTTGTATAAGACTGTTTTTAAATCAATTGATGTAAAATTTACGCTATTCAAAAATGATGGAACTCCGTTACGGGCAAAGGTTAATGCCAAATTTTTGACCATTACCGATACGGATATTTCGAGCGTAATGAAAAATTTTAATTCGCCCGACGTAACCCACAAAAGAATTGTAAATGACCATGAAAGTTTGATTATGATGTCGAATAATATTTATGAAAGAAATGATTTGTATCAAGAAGTAGCCAGATTCAACGGATTGAACACATTTAGAAGAGTGCTAACGGGTACAGAACTATTTTTCCCTTCGGTTGAAAAGTAAGATTGGCTGTTGGCAATTAGCTATCGGCTATCAGCTTGAACACAAGATGAAAAATCTAAAACTAAACCTTCATTAAAAGCAATGCTACAACCCAATGCTAACCTCAAAAGCACCTCATTACCCAGTTTTACAATCCTGAGTAGTGGTATAGCCTTGGACACTTCTCAGGTTATTAGCATACGAGTATCAACCGAAATAGGAAGAATACCAGATGCTGAAATTATTTTGAGCGACGGAAATGTGGCAAAACAAACCTTTGAAGTAAGCACCAAGAATGATTTTATCCCTGGCAATGAACTTGAAATTAAAGTTGGTTATCATCAAAAAAACAACAGCATTTTCAAAGGAAACATCATCAAACATGGAATTAGGACATCATCAGGGCAAAATTCAACCCTCACTGTCGAACTCAAAAATGCTATTTACAAGGCTACTCTTCAACGTAAAAATGGAGTATTTCTAAAAAGTAAAGACGGTGATACAATTGATGCCATTTTAGGGAAATACGGCATCCAGAAATCAGTCGAAACGACCCAGTTGGAACATCAGCAAATGATACAAATGAATAGTTCGGATTGGGATTTTGTCAATATGAGAGCCGAGGCAAACAATTTATTAGTATTACCAAAACTATCCAAAATTGAAGTAAAAAAGCCCGAAACAGGTATCGAAAAAATAGAATTATCCTACGGAAAATCAATCATTGATGTGGATTTAGAAATAGATAATCGTGTTGATTTTGAGGACTTTACCGCCAAAACATGGAATCCAGCGGAGCAAAAATTTGTCGAGTCAAATCCTACCATAGCGGGATTAACGGAGATAGGGAATTTGTCAGCAAGTGCATTATCCTCTAAGGCAAAACACCCTAAGTTTTTATTTAACAACGGTGCAACGCTGAAAGCCAATGAAATAGTAGGCGTACTGAATGCTCAAAAAACCAAAAGTATTTTGAGTAAAATCAGAGGAACAATAAAATGCGAAGGGACAAGTGAAGTTGAAATTGGAGACACCATAAAACTTTCAGGACTTGGGGATAGATTCAACGGCAAGGCTTATGTAACAGGGGTTTTACACGAAATCTCGGCGGGGCGTTGGTTTACTACGTTTCAGATGGGGCTGAATCCTGAGAGATTTGTTGATAGATATTCAGATGTTAATGAAAAACCAGCCAGCGGATTATTGCCCGCTGTGAATGGATTACAAATTGGAAAAGTCTCAAAAATCATTTCTGAGAACGATGAGCCTACTGTTTTAGTAAAAATTCCGATAGCATCAGAAGGTAGTGATGCCGTTTGGGCGAGAGTAGCCCGATTGGATGCGGGCAATAAAAGAGGCTCAATTTTCCATCCAGAGGAGGGCGATGAAGTAATCTTAGGGTTTATCAACGATGACCCCCGCCAAGCCATTATTCTTGGAATGTTGAACAGTAGTAAAAATCCAGTTCCAGAAAAACTAAAAGTTGCCGACAAAAACCCCATTAAAGGTTTTGTAACCCGAAGTGAGTTGAAATTATTGTTTGATGACGATAAGAAAATATTAACAATTGAAACCCCAAAAGGTAAAATAGAGATAGATGATGATAAAAAAACGATTATCATCAAAGACGATTCAAATAAAAACACCATCACTTTGTCGGACAAAGGTATTGCCATTGAATGCGAAAAAGACCTGAGTATTTCTGCCAAAGGAGATATAAAAATTGAAGGGAAAAAGGTAGAAATCAAAGCAAAAAGTAGCTTTTCGGCAGAGGGTTCAAGTGGGGCAAGTATCAAGTCGAATGGAACAACAGACGTAAAAGGAAGTCTGGTCAATATCAATTAATTATTCAGTCAAAATTAGTTTATAGTAGGCAGTAAAAGAAATGAAAATCACATAATCCATTGATAATGAACATATTAATTTTTATTATCTAAAACTGGTGACTGTAAACTAAATACTGCCTACTACTAAAAATCAACCCATTATGCCATCAGCCGTAAGAGTTGGAGATTTAACAAATCATGGCGGAACTGTTGTAGGTCCAGGCGTTCCCACGGTTAAAATAGGAGGGATGCCTGCCGCCGTCATGGGTGATAATCACGTATGTGTGATTCCGCCCACGCCTGCAACGCCACATCCACCAAGTTCCCCTTTTCCGATGGGGAGCGTTACAGTAAAAATTGGTGGAAAAGGGGCATTACGCAAAACGGATGCGTGTATTTGTGGAGCAATGGCTGCCGTGGGTTGCCCAACAGTGAATATTGGTTAAAATATAACATCATGGAAACATTTGGAAATACATTTTTGGGTAGAGGGTGGGCATTTCCACCTGAGTTTAGCTTGTCTGGGGAAGTCAAAATGCTGTCGAATGAAGAGGATATACAAAACAGTCTGACAGTGCTTTTGTCCACCCGTGTAGGCGAGCGAATTATGCAACCCACTTTTGGCTGTAATCTGGATATTTTACTTTATGAACCTATTACCCTTACGCTCAAAACCCAAATCAGAGAATTGATTTTTACTGCCATTCATGATTTTGAGCCACGAATAAAACCCTTAACCATCACCCTGACGGGGAAAGAAGAAGAGGGAACAATAGAAATAAGTATTGATTATGAAGTAAAAGCCACCAATTCCAGATTCAACTTGGTTTATCCATTCTACTTGATTGAAGGTCAGGTAGGCGTTTGATTTTTTTAAAAAACTCATCATGTTAGATTCATGCAATATTGCTCATCCATTGTCTCGTCAGGGTACATCTCAGTCCGAAAGGCTGCCCGATGCACTTAGAAATGACTATGTAAAATTGGATGAAAGAACCCCCATAGACCTAATAAAACAAAGTGCAGAATTTAGTAAATATGTTGCCTATTACGGACTCAATGACCACGAAAATGCCGTAGGAGATTGGCAAGTTTTTTTTAAAGAAATATATGATTTTAAACAATCAAAATGCCTTATTACATCCATCGAAGACCTACAAAATGGGAGTTTAACACCACATTTAGGGCTACTTTTAGCGTTTTTACAATTATTTAAAATTACCCAAGATAACCTAAACGAATTGACAGAAAGACACCTCAAACTTTTTTATGAAGAGGTACTTCAACTCAAACACAAACCCGCTATTCCAGATACAGCGATAGTTTTTGCAGAATTGGATAAAATTCAGGAAGAACTTTTAATCGAAAAAGGTACAAATCTGTTGGCTGGTAAAGATGCCAATGGACAAACAAGGCTCTATAAAACCAACGAAGATGTAGTCATAAATCAAGCACAAGTGGCTGAGTTAAAGACTATTTTCGTTGAAAAGGACAATATAGGGAATGTCAAAAATGTATCAATTACTCAGAAAGCAAATACTGCCGATGGAATTGATGAACCAATCAAAGACAATCCAGCTTCTTGGAACACTTTTGGAAATCAAACTCAAATAAAAGCGGAGATTGGTTTTGCTATTGCTTCACCCGTTTTTCATCTGAGCGAGGGC
This sequence comes from Cytophagales bacterium, assembly GCA_013298125.1. Lineage (GTDB taxonomy): Bacteria > Bacteroidota > Bacteroidia > Cytophagales > Spirosomataceae > Arcicella. The sequence continues at coordinate 38,279 of JAAFJP010000031.1, forward strand.
GTACGTAGGATTACACTTTCGGGGTTTACTCCAGATGATTTACAAAAAATCAACATCCAATACACAGCACCCAAAGGTTGGCAAGAGATTCCCTACATTACGAGTGATGCTTTGACTATTACGATTCCCTCGCACTTTCCTGCATGGGTGGCTTTTGATGTAGAAAAACACACGGGTCAAGTGTATGATACGCTCTATCCGATACTCAAAATTACGCTGAAAGAGCATTCTTTTTATACAAATTTTACCTCAAAAACGGCTGATTTGACGGTGATGATAAGTGTAACAGGTTGTAAAAACCTTACGCTATCCAATGATTTAGGGGATATTGACCCTTCAAAATCATTTTTTCCTTTTGGGTCTCGTCCAGTGGCAAATTCGTCTAATTTGGTCATTGGTTATCCCTCGGCTTTTAATAAATATTTGACCTCGTTTACACTTACGCCTGTGAGCAAGCCACAACCAATTGCCTCTGAGACAAGAGGGGTTTATGACGATTTACTCAATCAAAAAGTGTATATGTTGGAGGGTGGAAATTGGTGTGAAAGGCAAATTTCTACTACGAATGTTTTAACCACAATACCCACAAATAAATATGACCCAGATGATACAGAATATAATGCTTTAACCAAAAATAATTTCATCAAAGTAGTATTGACAGACATCAATTTTGACTTTGATAGACAGTCTGCCGCCTATACAAAATACATTGCAGAGGTAGCGGCAAAAGTAACCCCAAATCCCAATAATGTAAATCCTCCCCAAATTCCAGAATTAGAATCATTAACGTTGAATTATGATTCAAAAATGGAGTTGGGAAATGATGTTAGCTCTTCTATTTTTCAAATTCAACCTTTTGGAAATCAAGAACTTGTAAAAAATAATACTACTAAATTATTCCTAAACTTAAACGCAGAAGGGACGCTTTGTATTGGTATTGAAAAACTTAAAAAAGGGCAAAGTGTGTCTCTCCATTTTCAACTTCATGAAAGTAGTGGAAACCCTGATTTGGGGCTAAAACCTATTAAGTGGTTTTATTTAAAGAACAACAATTTGGTTCTCATTGCCTTTAACGAAATAATTAAAGACACCACCCAACAGCTCACCGTTTCGGGTATAATTCGGTTTAGTTTGCCCAACGAAGCCTTTGAATTTAACAATACCATTTTGCCAAATGATAAAGTTTGGCTTGTGGCTGTTTGTGAACAAAATAGTAAAGCATACCCCAAGACAATTTCTATCAAAAGCCAAGCCGTGGAAAGCGTTTTTTATGACCAAAATAATGATACGAGTCATCTAAAAAAAGGGCTGGATGTGGGTACAATCACAAAATTAGAGGTGCCAATAGAAGGACTCAAAAAAGTAGAACAAACCTTCAATTCATTTGGAGGGCGAAATACCGAAAGTTACGAAGCCTACATCACCCGTACAAGCGAGCTGTTGCGTCACAAACATCGTGCTTGGAATATTTGGGATTATGAACGAATGATTTTAGAGGAATTTCCCAATATTTATAAGGTAAAATGTATCTCACATAGCACAAAAAACACGGAATACGCCCCTCAAAATGTATTAATCGTGGTGATTCCGTTTTTAGAAAATGTATCATCGCAAGATATTCTCCAACCCAAAGTAAGCATCGGAGAGCGAGAAAAGATCAAAAGATTCCTTGGGAAATATACAAGTCCATTTGTAAAAATAGAGGTAATTAATCCCGTTTACGAAGAAATTGAGGTTACGGCAGGAGTCTCCTTACGTGATGGGTATGATAAATCTTATTTCTCCGACCAACTCAACGAAGCTCTCAAAACCTTCCTTTCTCCTTGGCTAAAAAGTCGGGAAGAGCAGTTAAGATTTGAAGGAGAACTGTATCAGTCGAGTATCATCAATTTTATTGACGAACAGCCCTACGTTGATTATATCGGCTCTTTGGAGGTTCGGAAACTTGTTAATGGAGTCTCTCAGCTTTGTTCAGACCATATCAAAACCTCCAATCAGTCAGTGATTTTGACTTCTGCATCAAGGCATATTTTACATATTAATATCGTTTGTTAAGGAATTTACTAATTTTTAAACTAAAAAAAAACCATGATTACAGAAGCGAATAAACTGAAAATTAAACAAGTTATCAATGTCTTTGAGACGGGTAGCATTAAAGGAAATTATAGTGCCATTACAGTTTTAAATGATGGTCCTGGTAAAATAAGACAAATAACTTATGGGCGAAGCCAAACCACTGAATTTAGTAATTTGAAAATCCTGATTCAAGATTATGTCAATGCAAATGGTATTTTCAGTGAGGCTTTCAGACCATTTGTGAATAGAATCGGTCAAATGCCTTCCTTAGAAACGGATAGTAACTTCAAAAAACTACTTAAAGATGCTGGGTCAGATCCTGTAATGGTTCAAACACAAGATACTTTTTTCGATAGAGTCTATTGGAAACCCGCAGAGAAATTTTTTATTACAAACCAATTTACTCTGCCTTTGAGTCTTTTGGTAGTTTATGATAGCCATATTCACTCTGGGGGTGTTTCTTCTAAACTAAGAAACCTATTTCCTGAACTTATTCCATCTGATGGTGGAAATGAAAAAACTTGGATTCAACAATACGTGGATGTTAGGTTCAATTGGTTGGCAACGGCTTCTACTCAAATATTACGAAATACGGTTTATCGACCTCAATGCTTTAAAAATGAAATCGCCAAAAATAATTGGGATTTGTCGCAAGTCGTAAGAACTAATGGGGTAAATATTTCTTAGAAAAACTAAAAAATGTTGAATTTTAATCAAAATAACTATACAATTCCCGCAAAGTCAGCGTTGCCTCTTTCTCAAAATTATGAGGCGATGCGTGCTTTGGGGATTGAGCATATCCAAAAGCTCTCCAATCAACTTTGGACAGATTTCAACGTCCATGACCCTGGGGTTACGGTTTTGGAATTGTTGTGTTATGCCCTTACGGATTTGGGTTATAGGACTAATTTCAACATTAAGGATATTCTCACAAAACCCGAAACTAATAATCCGATTTCGAGTGATTCATTTTTTACGGCAAGAGACATTCTAACCTTTCACCCCATCACAAAAAATGATTATCGAAAACTGATTCTTGACCAAGTTAAAGGAGTCCAAAATGTATGGATTCAGCCCATTGAAAGTGTTTATAAGCCTAATGTTTTCGTAGCAAAAAATCATGCAGAACTCACTTTTACGAATGAAAATACAAACCCTCCCCTAACGATTGGGGGGTTGTATAATGTAAAAATAGAATTAGAAAATACCGAAGGGCTTGAATTTAAAACAGCAAGTCAAGCCGACATCGGAAAAGTCAAAATAGAAGTTCATAATCAGTTAATGGCTCACCGTAATTTATGCGAAGATTTTAACTGCGTTGAAACCGTAGAATTTGAATACGTAGGTATCTGTGCGGATATAGAACTCCACAAAACAGCCAATCCAGTTGATGTCAAAAAAGCAATTTACAAGACCATATATGCCTACATTACGCCTCAGTTGCGTTTTTACACGATAAAACAATTATTAGAAAAAGGAAAAACTATTGAAGAGATATTTCAAGGAAGTGTAGCCCAAAAAGGATTCTTAGACTATGATGAATTAGATGTTTTTGAAACTAAGAAGGTGCTTTATACTTCTGATATTATTAACCTTTTGATGAATATTGAGGGTATAAAAAGCATTCGAAAGTTTCATTTTGCTTCGTATCAATTTAAGCAAGATAATAACAAAATTGAAAAGATAACGCTCAAAGATTCTGAAAAATACTGTTTGCATTTAACTGACCCCAACAAAGTTTTTCGTTTCAGATTAGACATTTTGGATGATAAGAATGACCTCAGTCATATCAATAAATTCAGTTTTTATTTTGATGATTTACAAGTACCCATCAAAGTCCAGAAAACGGATGAACTCCTTAATTTTTTAATCTCTAAGCAAGACGATTTACTCAATTTTCAAGAGGATTTACCCGCACTATTAGGCACAAATAGAGATTTGGAACGACATTATTCTATCCAAAATGAGCTCCCCAAAACGTATTCTTTGGGACAAGAAGGTATTGCCGAACAAAGCCCTACCGCCCGCAAGTCGCAACGTTTGCAGATGAAGGGTTATCTGATGTTTTTTGAGCAAATCATGGCAGATTATCTTTCACAGCTAAACCATGTTAGTGATTTATTATCTTGGAGTGATTCGGTTGATGAAAGAAGTTATTTTACCCAAAAGCTCTCCGAACCTGAAATTGTAGATTTGGAGAAAATAAAAAATAAGGGTTTCGATGATTTATTCCTGACAGATTCAAAAGGCTATACTGAAAAGGTCTTAGGGCAAAATGAAAAAGAAAGATTTACTCGTAGAAATCGCTTCCTAAATCATCTAATAGCCCGTTTCAATGACAGCTTTGTTGAATTTTCGATTGCACAATTCATCCAACATTCATCTAATCATACTTATCAAAACAATGAAATTATTGATGATAAAAAGGCATTTTTGAAAACATTTCCTAAACACAGTGGCGACAGACCTCATGCTTTTAATTACATTGAAACAGTCTGGGGAACTGATAATTTGTCAGGTTTTGAGTTAAGAATTGAAAAAAAATTGGGCTTATCAAAACCCAAAAATGCTCACACTTTCTCATTAGTTCATCCCATTTTTGAAGCAGATGGAACACTAAAAGATTCACCAATATTTATAGATAACCGCAACGAACGTTTTGATGATATTTTTGGATTTCACCTCATCGAACATCATCTTTTGCGTCCACGATGGGGAGCAGATAAAAAAAGGAAAGAAATAAAAATTGTTTTAAATAAACAGGCTGATAATATTAGAGAAGAATTAAAAACAGTTGTTGATGAGGTAGAAAAAAAACGTCTCAAGGAAGAGTTAAAAATTATTAAAAATAAAATTTATTCTATCGAAGAATTTTTTTTAGACATCTGCGAAGACCCACATAATTTCAATCCAGACTGTTTTTGTAGAGACCCATATTCTTTCAAAGCCACGATGGTTTTGCCAGGTTGGTTTAACATTTCGATGGATATGAATTTCAGAAAATACATTGAGAAGATGATTAGAGAAGAACTCCCCGCTCATATCAGCCTGAAAATCTGTTGGATAGGAGTGGAGGAGATGCTTGAATTTGAAAAAAGTTACTACGCTTTTACCAACTGTTTGAGAGCATTTTCAAAGTCAAAAACCTGTTATGAAGTAACCGAGCAAATCTTTGAACCCAAATATGTATTATCGTTGAATGAAATGATAACAACTATCAAAAAACTCAATAATATCTATCCGCCAAGCCTTCTGGTTGAATGCGAAGATATAGAGTTAGATGAAAACAATAATCCCAAAAAACGTCCAGTAATTTTAGGAAAAACTGCCCTAAAAGATACTCAACCCCGTGATATTTGGGATAAATCGGGTAAAGTCATAACCGAAGAACAACTAAAATTAGAGCAACTATTTTTTGAAAAAGAAAGTGGAACTATGTAAAGCCTCACCCCCAGCCCCTCTCCCGTGGAGAGGGGAGTATTCGTCCTCTTTTTCTCCCCTCTCCACGGGAGAGGGGTTGGGGGTGAGGAAGTATATACTTAAAAAAGAAAGTGCTTGTAAATCTTAAAAATCAATACTATGGAATCCCTCAATAATACTTCCTTTCCTGTCTATAAAAAAGACCAAGTGTTGAGTCACATCCAACTCAACGATTCATTCAATTACTTGGATGAGCAGACTCGTATTACACGTACAGGACTCATTGCTACGGGAATAATTGATGGACTCGAACTCGAACCAAAATTTATCAATAACACTATCACCATCAAAAGCGGCATAGCGGTTACCTCTTTGGGCTTTCAGGTGCAGTGGGACGAAAAAATCTTTACGCATTTCCATGATATTGAGTTATCCAAAGAGTTTTTAGAACCTCAAATAGAAGAAAATGAGTTGCTAAAAAAACTTTTGCAAAAAGCGGACATTTATCAGATTCTTAAAAATACTACCGAACTCGTTGAAGATACTTTTGCAGAAGCCAAATCACCTCTTACCGCTGATTCAGTTCTTGGTAGAGTAGTTTTGTTATTGGTTGAAATGAAGGTCAAAAATGAAGTTAGATGCGATGCCAATACTTGTGATGAAAATGCTGCCAATCTTAAAATTGATATTCGCCCTTTGCTCATAACGACACAGCAAGCAGATTTGTTAAAAACCAATCAAAGTAGTCAAGCATTTTCCCAAATTGAAGGAGCAAGAATATGTGTCCCCCGTTTCAATATTCCCAAGTCTGTACTCACAACTCATACAGACATCACAGGAGCGTACAAACGCATTCTGAACGGGCAGGGAATTAGTGATAAATTGGTAGAATTACACGACCAAACTCATACTTTTTTTAAAGATATACCCAATATTGATGTTCTAAAAAACAACAAAATCATTGATATTATCAACAATACCAAGGAGTTAGACTATCAATATCTCTATCAATGGCTTTTGGATATTGCCCAAACACATCAAGAAATTCTAAGCGTTGGGAGGGTTTATAATAAAAACTTTGCCACTGGGATTTTCCCATTTCATGTAGTATTAGGCATGATAGACACAACGGCGAGGGTTAATAATACTTATCGAACAGGCTATTATCCTGCCCCAACTTTGGCAAAAGTTGAAATAGATAATTTTGATAAACTATCTCGCCTTTTAGAGCGGTTGATTCATATTCTCGTTTCATTTAAGGTAAAAAATGATGAGATTAAAATAACGCCCTCAGCTTACGGAAATCAATCATTTGAACAAAAAGCAATTCCTTTTTACTATGAAAATTCATCAGAACTAAATAAGGTTTGGAGTTCAAAAAAAGAGTCTCTTGGCTACTATTCAAAGGAATATTCAGGCAAAGACTGTGTCTTAAATCCTTTGATGTATGACCTCGAATCCTATAATTTTTATAGAATAGAAGGACATTTAGGCGAAAAATATCAGGATGTAATCAAGACTATTGAAAATATTAGAGAAGGTAATCGCTTGCCTTTCAAAGTAGTGGCTTTGAATGCTCTTGATATTCAGAACAAAACAATTGAATTTAATAATGAAAACAGTAATTATGGTGATTTGGAAGTAGATTATGACATTGCTCGTAGGCGAGTGGCAAGTATTGCTCTCAATATTTCGGATTGGCTTGGTAGTAAAAAAGCGGATTTGATTACGAATAATATTCTCACAGAAGCATCACTCAATAACCTAATAAGCATGGTGGAAAGCACAACTAAACTTTTCACCGATGATTTATCAGAATTTCTTGATAATTACGATGAATTCAACAAGGCGTTTCAACAAATTCACTCGATTTACCTTTTTCATCGAGCTTGCATCGTCATTTCAACGGTAAATCTTGTGGCTTTTTTGATTGAAGATTTGATAGACCATCTCGACCAATTAAATGACCTTTTCTTAGAAGATCCATTTACTGTTTTATTCAATGAAGCAAAGAAAAGATATACTGATGCCTTCAAAAAAACACTTTTCAGTAACTTTTATAAGCAAAATACAGGTTTAGAGCCACTCAATGGAGTCGTAAGTGGAGGTACTTTCGTGTTGGTGTATGTGGACAGTTCCGCTTTATTAAAAAAGCCCAAAAGAGTGATTAAGGATTCAGTTGTGCAAGCCGCAACTGAAATAAGGCTTTACAAAAAAAACCTTAATATTTCTGAGGCACAAGAGAAGGCAATTGATTTACGAATCGCCAAGAAAAACCCACTTTCTGACATTGAACTTTTACAGGTTAAGCAGGATAAAATTGCCTTTGAAAAACAAACAGAAATAAAGGCAATACAAGATGTTGCGTATTTGAAAATGGGAGAATTAATTGCTCAAAAAGCTCCTCTACAAGTCAAAGATGCCTTTACAGATTTTTTGGATTCTATCAGAGATAAATTTGATTTTGCTACGGCTTTTAATCCCCAACAAGAAGGTCTTATCGTTGCAGATTTCAGTCTGCCATATATCTGTTGTGGCGAAGGAGATGCTATCAACATTGTGTTAGCCGAACCCAAAGAACCCCCTGTTGTACCAGTTATAACAATGGACAAGGTAGAATTTTGTATAAATAAACCAGAGAGAGCAGAAGCTAAAGTAATTCCTGCCAATCTTGAAGGAACGTTTAATGTCGCAACAATTATCAAAGAAAATAATCAATACTTTTATCAGAGTGCAGCAGTACCTGGCGAGCAACGGATTGTCTTTACATCAAACGAAGGAGAGAAGAGTAATGAACTGATTATCAAAACATTACCAGTAAGAACAACAGCGGTTCAACTAATACCAACAACCAATAATCACGGATTTATTATCACGAACTCTACCACAGGGGAGCAGAATACCATTATGATTGATGATGTTATCTTCAAAGAAAAAACAACCGAAACAACCTTTGAAGATGTTTTTGATAAGTTAGAAGTAGAAAAAACATACATTATCAAGATTATATCAAGCCTAAATAGTGCCTGTTCTTTCGAGACACTTCGGACGGTTATTGTCCCTGCGGTGGTACAAGAACAAAAATTTGAAATAGATAATACTGAGCTTTGTTGGGCTGATGTGGATAAACATTGTTTTGTCATAATGCCATTTAAGCCAGAACTTTTTAATACAGGAAGGTTAAAAATGGGAAGTAAATTTTGCTTTATTCCTAATCAACAACCTATCGACAAAACAACAGTATTTCCAGTTTCTTATGATGGCAAAATCATAAATATTACGGTCATTAAAGCCAATGCAGGTTTTGTGATGAAAAATGATGTGGCTCGTAAAACCATTATTTTACAAGCCATTGATAAAGATGCACTCAAATATCAATGGAAATGGGATCCAGCAGATGATTTTGTAAATAGAGCTTTGAAAGAGCAATCTCAAAACCCAGTTTTGAAAATACCTTATGAAATTATTATGGAAATGAGCAAAATTGTTTTTAACCTTACAACAGTTACCAAATGTGATAAGGATAATAAAACTCAAACCCTTGTCTTTAATCGTGAACTGAATACGTTTGAACTATTCCCTCAATAATTTACCTCTAAATGCACGCTGCCCCACAAACAAAACCCGCTGTTAAAATACCCGCAAAATCAGCAGGTAGGGCTCCGTATTGGCAAAATAAAACCCCAAGATTAGCACCAAAACCAATGCTCACACAGCCCCCTGTCCAAAAAGGAAAGGGGGCAAAAACAATGCCCAGAGCTGAACGAGAAAGTAAAGAAATCAAGCCCAAAACACCCATTGACGTACTTGAACCTACTTTGAAGAAACTCAATCACGCCACTAAAACCAATAAAAAACACGATACCTTAGACAATAAAGCAACTGAATCTAAAAAGGCAGGAGTTATAGACCCAAGCCTCGCCAATCAGAGTGTGGGAAATAGCCGTCAGGTTGATGCGATGGATGCACAACAACCCAAAAAATTTGATGCGGGAGTATTCAAAATTAAACTACAAAATAAACTATCAGAAGCTCTGCCAAAATCAAAGCAAGAAGCAGATAATATAGGCGAAAAAGTTTCCAACAACATTAATGCTGATTTAGCCGAACAGAAACAAAATGCAGGCGGTGGGATAGAAACCGCCACTAAAAATGAGCCTGTTATCCCGAACGATGCCCAAGCCCCCATTGCGATTCAGGAAGAAGCAAAAGGTAATAGAGTAAATTTTGGCAAAGACACCGTTGTCATGCCACCGCCAAGACCTGCCTCCGAAACCAATATGGATGCCCAAGCGGACAGTTTGGATGCTCAATTATCAGAAAATAAAATCTCCGAAACTACCCTCCAAAATAGTAATGAACCATCATTTACGGGGGCAGTTTCTGAAAAGAACAAAGCTCAAAGTGAATTACGGAGTTTTACTAAAAATTATAAAAAAGAAGAGAATCCAACTCTTGCCACGGGACAGAAAGACAGTCAGGCAGCCATCAATAACACCATGGGCGAAATGCTTGGCGTTAGGGGAGGGGCTTTCGGAAAAAATAGTAAAAAGCAAAATGCTAAAAAGGAGGAAGAACAATCCATCAGAATAAAAGTAGCCAAAGACCTCAACGAAATTTATACCACCACCAAAAAGAATGTAGAGATTATCTTCACCGCATTGGATGTTTACATAAAAATCTATTTCGATACCGTGATAGGTCTATACGTGGGAGTGTTTGAGAAAGATGTGCAAGCCATGTATGATGCTAATCCTGGGTGGATTGGACGTAACATTTTAGGAAAAGACTCACTGAGTGATAAAGAAATCTACGAAAAAGCCACTAAAAAATTCCAAGAAAATATGGCTGCTCCCATTGACAATGTTGCTCTCATGGTAGAGCAAAAATTGAATGAAGCAGTCGCAGAAATCAAAAAAGGAAAAGCTAAAAATGACGAATATAAGACAAATCAGTCGGATGAAGTACAAAAAATAGCCGATGATATTTTTATGTCTGTCGGTAATAAATACGATGAACTCGAACAACAAGTTGAAAGCAAACAAGACGAAATAGCCGATGCCATTTCAGAACAATTTAAAGCTGCCGCCGCTACCTTAGATAAGAAATTTGAAGAACTAAAAGAAGCCAATAAAAGTTGGCTCGACAAGGCTTTTGATGCCGTGGTGGGTGTAATAAAGGCTATTCTCGAAATTAAAGATGCCCTTGTCAATCTGTTGAGTGCCGTTGCCGAAGCCATAGATGCCATCATCTCAGACCCAATAGGATTTTTGAGTAACCTCTTAGATGGGGTAGCTCAGGGCTTGAATAATTTTCTATCAAACTTCCTTACCAAACACCTCCCAGGCGGGCTGCTTAAATGGCTTACAGGTACGCTTGGAGGCGTAGGTATCACCATCCCCGAAGACATTTTTAGTCTCAAAGGTATTTTTAGTTTAGTGATGCAAGTGTTGGGGCTTTCGTGGGAATATATCCGTAGCAAAGGAGTCAAACTCTTGGGCGAACCAGTGATGAAAGCACTCGAAACGGGCTTTGAAATGTTTGTAATTTTCCGTGAAAAAGGCTTAGAAGGTGTTTGGGAATATTTGAAGGAAAAATTCAATGATTTGAAAGAAAAAGTTATCGACGAAATCCAGAATATGATATTCGAGAAAGTGGTAGAAGCTGGTATAAAATGGCTGATTGGGCTTTCAAACCCAGTTGGAGCGTTCATAAAAGCAGCTTTGGCAATTATCGACATGGCAAAATTCTTCTTCCAAAAAGCCAAAGACATGATTGCCTTAGTCAGTGCCATTACGCAGTCTATTCTCAACATCGCCCGTGGAAATATTGCCTTCGTGGCTGTGGCAGTCGAAAACGCTCTGGCATCCATTATTCCTTTGGCAATAGGCTTCTTGGCTTCGCTTTTGGGCATTGGCGATTTAGCAAATAAAGTAAAAGCAATTATCACTAAAATTAGATTACGAATAGACCAAGCCATTGATGCTCTCATAGACAAAGCGAAAGCATTTGGCAAAAGCATTCTCAACAAAATACAAGGAAAAGACAAAACACCAACTCAGAAAAATGATGATATAGCCAAAGGAAATCTAAAAGATTCAGAAGTAGGAGAAGTAGAAAAATTCACTGCCGCAGGTGAGAGTCATAAACTATGGATAGACACCTCGGGCAGTACACCTAAAATCATGGTAGCCAGTACCGTAAGTGCCTTAGAATCAAAGCTAACTGAGTGGGAAGGCAAAGCCGATGAAAAACAAAAAACATGGATTCATAAAGCCAGAGGTCAAGAAAAAATCATTGAAAGAGATGCTAAAAAAGCCCAAACCGCCAAAGACAAGTTTGAAAAAGAGAACAACGAAGCCAATAAAAAAGCCTTTGAAGAAGCCGACAAAACCGTAGAAAATGGCGAAAAGTCTTTGATGGAAACCATGAAAACCTTGTTTGAAATGTTTGGAGAGAAAAATGAAAACCCTTTATTGCAATTTATTGGTAAAAATGTGAAAGACAATGCAAGGTTCAACAAAATAGCCCTTGAAAATGGATATTTAATCAATAAAAATGGAGAAATATCACGAAAACAAGGAATGGCTGAAACGGGGTTACAAAAACTTAGAATTAATGAAGACGGAATCCTAAAAGCAGGAGATGAAGGAGAACACGCAAATTATAAACCTATTGATGTTCAAATTACCTTGGTAGATGGTGGATTTTTATTAGTATATCATTATTCTGATGGAAAGAAATTTCATACTAAAATAGAATTTGGTTCAGAAGCAAAACTTGATACTATCGTACGGATTTCACATTCCGATGATTTACAAATTAAAGAAGCTGGAACAAGAGGAAGAACAAGCAGTAGTGGAGATATAATGACCGAAAACTTCAAAAAAATGGTTAATGGTAAAGTTGATGTTCATTCTGCACACTTAATTGCCGACTGGTTTTCAGGCTCAGGTTACAGAGGAGCAGGTAATTTAGTACCAACATCAGATACCTACAACACCGCAGATATGGGGGACAAAGAAAAAGAAATTGTTAGTAAAGTCAATAGAGGGGAATCATTCTCATTATCAGTAAGTGCCAAAGTAAAGTATCTAAAAGATGATGCCGTTGTGAATGCCCTTAACAAAGAAAAAATAGATGAAAATACGTTGAGTAAAGAAGAAAAAGAGTTGGTAAAAACGTTCAAAAACCCTACTGATTTAAGCGAAGAGCAAGAAAAGATGGCTAAGGACAAATTCTTTAATTTGGCAGACCCAGCATATATTCAGTCTGTTAATTACACAGGTACACAAAAGAAAGGAGATAAAGTAGAAGTGTTAGACCAAACGTTGAACGTAGAAGATAGTAAAATGAAAAAAGCCTTAAAAATGTAATAATGCTCACAAACCTAATCAATAAAATCCTAAAAAACCTCTCCAAACATTTTGGAGAAGAAATAACGCATTCTTTGTCTCAAAAAGTAACTGATAATCAGCATTTTAATCAATTTCTAAACGCCAATAAATTACCCGAAAATGAGCAAATAATTCTCACAGTTGCTCTTTTGCCTTACATAGAACCGTACTTTTTTAACGAAATTCAAGAACAAACATCTGAAAATAAAGCTAAACCCAATCTCCTTTTTTATCAAGAATCTACCACAGGAGCTTTGTTGCCACTTTTTCAAACAGTTTTGATAATAGGTTATCCTGAAACTGATTGGGAATACCTCCAGAAAGCCCATGAACTTATGGAGAGTAAACTCTTTAAAATGGGAATATTAAACATAAACCCACTGAGTAATAACGAACAAAAAAATAACCTTTTACTACAATTAGTACAAGTAGAAACTCATTATTTAAAACAAGTCTTCAACGGCGAAACCATCGAATATTCTCTTTCAAGTGAATTTCCAGCCCAAAAAATTACGACCTCTTTGCAATGGAAAAACTTAGTCATCGAAGCCGATACGCTACAACAAATAGACGACATCATTGATTGGAATATTCACCAAACGACCATCAAAAAAGAGTGGGGATTGCAAAAAATCATTAAACCAGGTTATACAACGCTATTTTATGGAGCTTCAGGAACTGGAAAAACCCTCACAGCTACTCTCATCGGGCAACAATTAGAAATGGATGTTTACCGTATAGACCTTTCCCTCATCGTGTCAAAATACATCGGTGAAACAGAAAAAAACCTTTCGAGTCTATTTGCAAAGGCAGAAAACAAAAACTGGATACTATTTTTTGACGAAGCCGATTCACTTTTCGGTACACGTACAAGCGTGAGTGATTCACATGACAGATACGCCAACCAAGAGGTATCATATCTACTCCAACGAATCGAAGACTTTGAAGGGATTATCATTTTGGCTTCTAACCTCAAAGGTAACATCGACAAAGCATTTGCCCGAAGATTTCAGTCGATGATTGAGTTCAAAATTCCCAAATCTACCGAACGAGAATTATTGTGGAGGCAATCATTCTCTACATCAACCATCTTCGAGTATGATTTTATCTCAGAAATTGCTCAAAAGTATGAACTCTCGGGCGGTAGTATCGTAAACGTAGTTCAATATGCCTCACTCAAAGCCCTTCAACGGAACGAAAATATCATCAAACTTGCGGATGTCGTCAAGGGAATTGCTCGTGAGTTATGGAAAGAAGGCAAAACACTATGAAAAATATTATCCATCAACTCACCCTTGACCTTAGTTTCCCATCATCGGAAACCGAACTGTCTGTCCTCAACCAAATCATCGACTTAGAGTATCGTGATAAAATCATCCAAATCGTTCAAGAAGAAATGGAAAAGATTTCAACTGAACAAACAATAGTCATCGAAAAAATAGAAATAAATGTTGAAGCAGCAAGAAGTATTGAAGAACTAATCAAGAAAATACAAGAAGAATTACAACAACAGATTTTATATTATATAAAAACACAAAGTTCTGTAAATCAAGAGTTTGTAATAAATAATAAGCTACAACAAAAAATAACTACGGATAAAGTATGGAATTTTGACAGTATATGTTATTTACTAACAACAGGAAATTTTTATTGGCAAGAACAACAGTCACTATGGCAAGAAAACTCCAAGATAGTTTTTAATACAGTACAAAAATATTTCTATGAAAAACACTCAGAACTATTACCGTTTTTCATAGAAAATCCTTACGCTTTCATCCGTTCTTTGATGTACTTTAAAGAAACGAGTCTTGATTTTTTAGCGAAAGAAATTCGGACATTTACCCATTTCCGAGAGGATATAAAAACCCTAATTCAAAGCATCACTAATTTAGAATCTTACCAACTCACCTCTGTCGATAATAAATTATGGATAGTGCTTTTAGAGGTATTTGCTTCCGCTACAAAAAATCAAATCCAGAGCCTTCAAGCAGTATGTGTTCTTCTTGAAATAATGATAAAAAAAGGGAATACATTAAGTAATATAATTTATGATTTTCAAGGAAAAAAATTAGAATTAGAGGCAAATGAGAATAATTTTTCTAAAAAGTTAAACTTAGTAAAATACAATAATCATCAAAATAAAAAGAAGCAATTAATTGAAAATTATCAGAAAAAAGTAAGCATTATTTTAGAAAGGTTGTTACAAAAAAATATAACCCTAAGCTCAACTTTGCAAAGGTTTTTACTATCAAATATTACCCTTCACGATTTAAGAATAGACTCAATCGAGCAAGTAGCAAATGATTATGGTCAAAATAGTACCCAAAACAAAAGGCAAGTAAATCATCGTATTTCTATTCAAAATGCGGGATTAGTATTATTGCATCCTTTTTTTGCCTATCTTTTTGAAGAGTTTAAACTCATTAAAAACGGGGTATTTTTGAATAAAAAAGGACAACATAAAGCAGTTCAGTTGTTACATTATTTAGCGACCTCCAAATCTACATTTACCGAAAACGAAGTAATTTTAAACAAAATAATTTGTGGAATACCTCACGATGAACCTGTGATTGTAACAAAAAGCCTCTCTTCAAAAGCCAAAAAAAGTTGCAATGAGCTTCTACAACAGACAATTCTCTATTGGGATGTACTCAAAAATACCTCACCCAAAAGTTTACAAAAGGAGTTTATCCAAAGAAGTGGAACGATTCACGAAGAAAATGACCAAATTATCCTTAATTTAGAGAAGAAAACGGTAGATATTTTGCTCCAACGCCTTCCTTGGGGTATTAGTATGATAAAATTCCCGTGGCACGATAAAATGATTATCCATCATTCATAATGTTAAAATGTACGCACTAAAAAACAGTAAAATATTCACTTCCGAAGCGGTTATTGAAAACCAAATTTTATTGATTGAAGGAAATAAAATCAGCAAAATTATTTCAGAAGAAAATCTTGACCCTGATATTCAAGTCATTGATTTAAAGGGATTTAACATTGCTCCATCGTTCATAGATATTCAAATTTATGGCGGTGGTGGTAGTTTATATAATTCAAAAACTACGGAGGAAACCATCCGAAATACTTACCTCGAAATTCGTCGGCAAGGCACAACTCATTTTCAAATTACACTCTCGTCTGTACCCTTAAACAAGATGTTGGAGGCGATTGAAGTAACCAAAAATTACCTCAAAAATGGTGGAAAAGGCTTGGCAGGATTGCATCTCGAAGGTCCATTTTTTAGTTTTCCAAAACGTGGGGCTCATGTGGCAGAATTTATCCGAAAACCGACTGACGAAGAACTCAAAACCATCATACAGGCGTGTGAGGACTTGCCTACCTACATGACGATTGCTCCCGAGGAATTTACGGACGAACAGTTAGAAATGCTTTTAGAAAGTGAGATAATCATCGCCGCAGGACATAGTTCTGCCACTTACCAACAAGCCAAAAATGCCTTCAAGAGGGGAATTAAGCGGATTACACACCTTTTCAATGCCATGTCGCAATTACAAGGTCGTGAGCCTGGATTGGTCGGGGCGGCTTATAATTCTGAGGTTTGGGCGAGTATAATTCCCGACGGTATTCACGTGGATTTTGCCAGTATCCAAATCTCTAAAAAGATGATGGGTAAACGCCTTTTTATCATCACTGATGCCGTTACCGACGATACTTCGGGTGACTATAAATTTGTTCATGCAGGCACACATTACACCGACACCAAAGGCACATTGTCGGGTTCAGCCCTCACGATGATTCAGGGCGTGAAAAACTGTGTTGAAAAAGTAGAAATCTCTCTCGAAGAATCCCTCAGAATGGCATCCACTTATCCTGCCGAAGTCTTGAATTTAGAGCATCGCCTCGGCAAAATAAAACCTGATTATCAGGCAAATATGATTATTTTTGATGATGATTTTGTGGTGAAGGGGATTGTGGAGGAGGGTTGTTTGGAGTGGTTTTGAAATTAAATTTATCCCTAAAAAATGCAAATACTTTCCTACTATTTCTCAATTCTCGACTGTTTCATCTTAGTTATTTGTTCATTCATTATTGGCTTGTCAAAAGCGGGGATAAGTTCCATTTCTATCCTGACTGTCAGCGGCTTAGCTTATGTTTTTGGGGGTAAATCTTCAACGGGTGTCGTTTTGCCGATGCTACTTTTTGCTGATATTTTTGCCGTAAAATATTATAACCGACATACTGATTGGTCTATTCTCAAACGCCTTTTGCCGTGGATGGTTTTGGGTGTTCTGATTGGCGTTTGGTTTGGCAAAGACATTAGCGAAGTTGTCTTCAAAAAAAGTATGGCGGTGCTGATTGTCATTACCGTTATTTCGATGATTTGGTGGGAAAACAAACCTCAAAAGAATGTCCCAAATCATTGGTCATTCGCAGGAACGATTGGTTTAATGGCAGGTTTTACGACGATGGTGGGCAATTTGGCGGGAGCATTTTCAAATATCTACTTCTTGACTATGCGAGTAACAAAGGATATTTTCATCGGTACTACTGCTTGGCTCTTTTTGTTAATCAATGCCTTCAAAATCCCGCTTCACGCCTTTATTTGGCACACTATCGTTTGGGAATCCTTGGCTATTAACCTTGTTCTTCTACCCTTTTTATTGGCGGGTTTCTTTGTGGGTGTTCAAGTAGTTAAACGCATGGATGAAGCTCGTTATCGCAAATTGATTTTGTATCTTACAGGCTTTGCTTCTATTTTTATTCTATTAAGTTTGTAGCTTTTCGAGGTTAAAAGTTATTACCAATAGTCAAATTTATGACATCAATCTCTTGATTTTCGACAGTAAATATTTACTTTTGAGTAACAAATTATTATAAATATGAACAGAAATAAAGTTGTTGATACAGTCTTAAAAATGCCCCAAGAGTTTGAGGTAGAAGACTTGATTGAAAAATTGTTGTTCATCCAATCAGTAGAAGAAGGTTTGGAACAATCAAAAACTGGTAAAGTTATCTCAATGGATGAAGCAAAACAGCGATTAAGTAAATGGTTATAATAGAGTTTACACCAAAAGCCTGACATCCCCTATAACCCAAATGCAAATCACTTCCAAACAACCCAACACTGGCACAACCATTTTCACTATTATGTCAAAATTAGCCGTTGATTGTGGAGCGTTAAATCTCTCGCAGGGCTTTCCTAATTTTGACTGTTCTCCTAAACTCACCGATTTAGTAAATTATTACCTCAAAAAAGGAATGAATCAATACGCTCCGATGGCAGGTATTCAACCTCTTCGTGAAGTTATTGCTCAGAAAATCAGTGACTTATATCAAGTAAATTATCATCCAGATAGCGAAGTAACCGTCACCACTGGGGCAACGGAAGCACTTTATGCCGCCATTACCGCCGTGGTTCATCAGGGCGATGAAGTAATTTTGCTTGAACCTTGTTATGACTCTTACGCACCCGCTATCAGGCTCAACGGAGGTACGCCCGTGTATGTAACACTCACGCCCGAAAACGATTATCAGATTGATTGGAATATCGTAAAATCCAAGATTACGGAGCGAACAAAATTGATAATTCTGAATACGCCACACAATCCAACGGGTACTGTTTTTAGTGAAAATGATTTAACGCAATTAGCTGATATTGTGCGAGATACCAATATTTTCTTGATTGGGGATGAAGTTTACGAACACATCATTTTCGATGGTCGAGAACATTGGTCTTTGTGTAGGAATTCGGTTTTGAGGGAACGTAGTTTTGTGTGTGGTTCATTCGGGAAAACTTTTCATATTACGGGTTGGAAAGTGGGTTATTGTCTCGCCCCAAAAGCCCTGACCGAAGAATTACAAAAGGTACATCAATGGCTAACTTTTAGTACGATTACGCCCATTCAATACGCCTTGGCAGATTTCTTGCGTGAACCTGATAACTATTTGTCGATTCCAGCGTTTTATCAGGAGAAAAGAGATAAGTTTTTGGACTGTATCAAAGGCTCACGGTTTAGCTACACTCCTGCACATGGAAGTTTCTTTCAATGTGTTAATTATCAGGAAATTACCGAAGAAAATGATTATGATTTAGCGATAAGATTGACTCGTGAAATTGGTGTGGCGAGCATCCCGATTTCAGTATTCTATAACGATAAAAATGACTACAAAATCCTCCGTTTTTGCTTTGCCAAAGATGATGAAACCTTAGAAAAAGCGGGAGAACGGTTGTGTAAATTGTGATGGAATAGTTTTTTAAAATAATCCGTTTGTGTTAATTAACTTTGTAAAACAAAACTTGTAAGGAGACCATAAAATATCATAAATGCACATTTCACGACTAACCATTTTCTTTTCTATTTTATTGACATTCAATAGCTTAGCTCAAAAAAATAAACCACAACCACCTGCCTCTGTCGAACAATTCCCTGTTCCTCCAATGTCCTCTGTTTCTTTGTTTTATATTCAACGAAGCTCTAACGTCAATACCATCATCTACGATGCTAACCTAAGCGTTGATAAAAAATTAGACCCTAAAAATCCCGTGCATACCTACTGGCTTCGCTATACCGAAGGCGGAAAAAAACAAGAACTTTCAGGTATTCAACGTTCGCTTGCGTATGGCTTACACACGAAAGCAACCCCCAATGAACCAGGCAGTTATGATGGTTATTTCTTTGCGTATCGCAAGCGTAAATTTGTCGTAAAACTCAATGCCAAAGGCGAACCCGTTGCCCTATTTCCAATCAATGGGAAAATGCAGATTTTGAAAAAAGTATTTGTCAAAGTGGATGAAAGCGGTATGATGCCCTCGGTAATCTCAGTCGAACTTTGGGGACGTGATACGGTTACTGACAAAGAAGTTTACGAAAAATTTAAGCCATAGTTTAGTTACCAGTTGTTCTTTATTAGTTAACATATAAGACGGATTCCTTTTTTTCTTAAAATATTTCTCTTTAAAAAAAACCTCCTATCCATTCCACATCCCACTGAACACATAAAAATCATTTTCAAAACTGAATAATTTATTTTTGAGTTATAGTATCAGTTTTGAGCCATGGGTTTCCAAAAAGCTCATCACTCAAAGCTCACGGCTATTTTAAAACCAGAACTTAAAAATAAAATTATGTTACAGTTTCTCAAATATGTATTAGCAACCATCGTTGGCTTGTTTTTATTCACCATCGTTGGTTTTTTTATCCTCATTGGCATTGGTGCAGCCGTGGGTTCATCGGGCAAAGATGCCGTTGCTATCAAAGACAATTCGGTCTTGAAATTAGACCTTAACCGTCCTATCGTAGAGAATGTTTCTGACGAAGAAAACCCTTTCAAAAGTTTCGGAGGACCTTTTGCCGACGGTTCTGACAACTTGGGTATGGTTCAACTCCGTGATGGTTTGAAACGTGCCGCTGCCGACTCACACATCAAAGGAATTTATCTCCAAGCCAATTATCCACAGGCAGGATATTCTACTTTGGAAGAAATCCGAAACGCCCTTCTTGAATTCAAAAAATCAGGAAAATTCATTTATTCTTACGGAGAAATGTTCTCTGAAAAAGGCTATTATGTAACTTCGTTGGCGGATAAAATCTACCTAAACCCAGCGGGTGGCATGGACTTCAACGGTATCAGTGCCGAGGTGAGTTTCTTCAAAGGTGCTTTGGATAAATTGGACATCAAACCCGTAGTTTTCCGTGTGGGCGAGTTCAAATCAGCCGTTGAGCCGTATTTACGTGAAAATATGAGTGATGCTAACAAAGCTCAATACAAGTCACTTTTAGGCTCATTAAACGACCATATTTTTGAACAAATTGCCAAGTCAAGAGGAATGCAAGTGTCTGATTTAAAGAAAGTTGCCGATGAATTAACTGCCTACAAACCACAAGGAGCATTATCTTCAAAATTGATAACAAACATCGGTTATTACGACGAATTTGAGGCAGCTATCAGAAAGGCTTTGAAACGTGATGAAGATGACAAGATTGACTATATCGGTTTATCAAAATTCTTGAAATCAGAGTCTGCTATTCCTTATAATGATGCGGAGAATAAAATTGCGGTCATCGTAGGCGAAGGGGCAATCATAGGCTCAAAAGCCGACAAAGGAAATATTGGTTCGGATGATTGGGTGGCTGAACTCAAAAAGGCTCGTGAAGACAAAAAAGTGAAGGCAATCGTGTTGAGAATTGATAGTCCAGGTGGTTCAGCTTTGGCTTCGGACGTGATGTGGAGAGAGGTTGAATTGACCAAAAAAGTAAAACCAGTTATTGCCTCAATGGGCGATTATGCAGCTTCTGGGGGATATTATATGGCAATGGCGGCAGATACTATCGTAGCTCAACCAACGACCATAACGGGTTCAATCGGTATTTTTGCTCAGTTTTTTAACTTTGAAAATTTCTTGAAAAATAAACTCGGCATCACCAATGACCGTGTGAATACCAACGCTCACTCAGACTTCCCAACGGTTACTCGTGATATGGACGAATTTGAAAAAGCGTGGTTTCAGAAGAGCATAGAGGCTGGTTATGAGTCATTTACGTCAAAAGCCGCCAAAGGTCGCAAGATGAACATTGACAAGTTAAAATCTCTCGCAGGCGGACGTGTATGGTCGGGTATTGAGGCAAAACAGAATGGTTTGGTGGACGTTTTGGGAGGATTGGAAGATGCCGTAAAAATTGCCGCAAAGAAAGCGAAATTGAAAGATGGAGATTACAAAACAAGGTATTATCCACAACCAAAGGGCTTTTTACAAGAATTTTTGGATAATAAAGAAGACGAAACCGAAGCCAAAATCTTGAAGGCTCAATTCGGAGATTTAGCACCTTACATCAAGCAATTAAAAGCCATCAAATCTCGTGAAGGGGCATTGACTTTGATGCCAGAGGTGATTGAGTTTAAGTAAGATTTCTATTGAAAATATTGAAAAAAGACTTCACATGATGTGAAGTCTTTTTTCATTCCCCTAAAACTTCACCCCAAAATCCAAATAAAACGCCCCATTCTTAGTAACTAAATCCCCAAAAGTACGTTCACGGTTGATTTCTACTAAACCTCTTTGATATTGTATGCCAAAGAAAAAAGCGTCTCCACCTCTTCCCAAGGGCTTTTCAGCTCCAATTCCTAACAATAAATTCACATCGCCAAACCCAAAAATACTCTGAGAGGTCGGTAGTCGTTCTTGGTATTGAAAAAGCGGATTTTTAGATTTATCCAAGGCTTTTTCAGCGATTTTTAAATCAAATGTTCCTCCAAATTGTAAGTAGAGCGGAGTATCATCCAAGATTTTATCACTAAATATCTTCATAGTCATAGGCACTTGCAAATACTGCAAATTGAAAATTGCCTCCTTCCCACGCACTTCGTCAGTTGTTAAAGGGTTAGCCTTGAACAACTCATTTTCGTAAAAACTGTTTTGCAAAGTATAGTGTACGCTCTTCACGGTGTACCATAGCCCCGTGCTGAAAGCGTATTTATCCGTAATATAAAAATCGGCAATAGGTCCTAAGCTCAACCGTGGATTTCCTCCGTTGGTCTCAAAACCCTTGAACAGCTTAGAGCCATCCACCGAATTGATGATGAGTCCTGGGGAGAATTTAAAGCCCATTTTCAGTTTATAAAAACTACTAAAAAATCCACCACCACCATTGCCACCACCGTAGTTGGGTTCAGCATTATACCTTTGCGAAAAACCCTCATAAACTCCCAAGAGAATAAAAAGGGCTACTAATACGTTTTTCTTCATAATTTTGTAAGGATAATATCGGGCGTATGCGATACGCCCCTACGAATTTTCAACACAACTCAAAAACATGAAATACTTAAAGCTAAATCTTTTTTTTTGCCTAACACTTCTTCTCTTTTCGTGTACTCCCAAAGAAGACAATCAAACCGCCTCTGACCCTGATTGTAATAACGTAAAAGTTACCGTAAATATTCAACGGCTTGATAAAGAAATGTTTGCGTGTCAGACCAAAGATGATTTGTTAGAGTTTTTTGATAAATATCCAACCTTCATCATCAACTATTTTCAAATCCCAACCGAGGATTTTGATAAATTAGCTGAACAACTTTTGCCGTTAATCCAAAATCAAGGGCTTCAAGATTTCTATAAACAGTCGCAAGATCCTGCCTTTTTTGGAGGGCAAACCCTTGAAAATGAGTTCCGTACGGCTTTTCAACACATTAAATATTATTACCCTAATTTCAAAGAACCCAAAATCTATACCATTTTTTCGGGTTTCTTCAATCAGTTCAATTTGAAGACCCCTGAGTTGATGGTTTCGGACTCTGTAATCTATATCGGTTTGGATTATTTCATGGGTAGAAAAGGAAAATATTTGCCCGAAGTTTATGACTATCAACTCCGCAAAGCCATGCCCGAAGCCCTTGTGCCACAGGCGGTTTTATTGATGTCACAAAGATTTAACACCACAAACCTCAAAGACAAATCACTGTTATCAGACATGGTTTGGTACGGCAAAAGCTATGTATTTGCCCACACGATGATGCCCGAAAAGGCGGATAGTTTGTTTATTGGATATACTTCTGAACAATTGGCGGGGAGTTATGAAAATCAAGGGAGTATTTGGGCTCATTTCATTGATAATCAGCTACTCTATAGCAATCAAGACCCCGTAAAAGCCAAGTACGTAGGCGAACGACCAACCACCCCCGAAATTGGGAAAAGTTGCCCTGGGTCGATTGGGAGATGGTTAGGTTGGCGAATTGTAGGTAAATATTTTGATGAAAATAAGAAAGTTACTATCCAAGAATTGATGCAAATGACCGATGCCCAAAAGATTTTTGAAGCGTCTAAATATAAAGGGTTGCCTGATGAGGAGTAAAGACATTTTAGAAATGCTGAATGCGGGCGATATTGCCGA
The DNA here is from genome assembly GCA_013298125.1 of Cytophagales bacterium. Taxonomy (GTDB): domain Bacteria; phylum Bacteroidota; class Bacteroidia; order Cytophagales; family Spirosomataceae; genus Arcicella. Next base: position 62,022 of record JAAFJP010000031.1, read on the forward strand.
TAAATTCAACATGACCAAACCCAGTATTTCGCATCATTTGGATTTGCTCAAAAAGGCAGATTTGGTAGTTGCCGTGAAGAAGGGGCAGTTCGTAGAATATTCCCTCAATATGACCGTCATGGATGAAATCATGGCTTGGTTTGTTCAGTTTAAAACGAAATAAATTTTATCGTGTAAACAGAATAATAGAAACTTTTAAAACATCACTTCTTCTCATAATAGGGCGTTTGCTCAGGTACTTCAATGACGGGAGGAGACCATTTGATTTTTTTACCAAATTTATACGTTATTCCTGCATTGAAACTTATTAAATTACCCAAACCCTCTGAATAAGTTATTCCTGTATATTTTACTTTCAAAGACAATCCTAACCTATCCGCAAACTCTTGTAGGTGTACGCCTACGCTTGGAGAAAATCCCCAATTGAGATATTCGCCAGTAGGTAAATTGGGGGGAGTTCCAAGATAATTTGGGTCAATCTGGGAATCGTATTTTGTATAAAAAACCCCTGTTTCGAGTCCTATGAAGGGTTTTATTAATTTTCTATTCAATAGATAATACTCTCCTCCGATTGTCACTGGAACGACCGTCTTGTAAGAATATCCGTACTTTTTGGCTAAATAATCAAAATTAGAAATTGTTACTAATGCTATTCGCATATCATACGCACCGAAGGTTGCGGTGGTTCTAAATTTTTCGGTGAGGTGCTTGCGAAGGCTTAATTCAAATCCAGAACCCGCAAAATTGACATTGCCCCCAGTCCCTTTGTCGATGGCATAACTAAAACTCGAACTGACCTGAATCTGGGCAGTCGATAGAAAAGGAATGAGCAAACAAATGAGTATCAGTTTTTTCATATTTTGGCGGGTCGTTTAGATTTCAGGAATTTTTAAAAATTATAACGAATATATGAAATTATTGTTTACGTTATTCGATTGATAGTCAATTAATTAACACGATATGGATACTGTAACTCGAAGCGACCGTCGCACGGTGGTACTTCGAGACGTTGGAGTTCGCTTCTCGAAGTGCCGCTTCGAGTTACAGTAATAGCGTTAGTTTTACTTCAAAACATAAGCCAAAGACTCCTCATTCTCCGAAATCCAATCGGTGATTTCTTGGACGATTTGTTTCATCGAAATCTCTGGTTTCCAGCCTGTTAGAGCGGTTACTTTTGTATTGTCGGTTATGTATAAAGGAATATCTGCCGCACGGTTTTCGGGTACTGGATTGATGGGAATGGTCTTGCCTGTAACCTCTTGACAGATAGCCGTTAGTTCTTGTAGGGACGCACTTACTCCCACGCCTCCGCCTACGTTCAAGATTTCGCCGTTTACTTTGTCAATGTTATGTAGTTGATAATCAACGAGTTTGTATAAATCTTTTACGTGTAACATATCACGGGTCTGTCTGCCTGAGCCTCCGTAGCCGATGTATGCCAATTTTTGTTGCCAGAAATGTTTGGCTACCCAAAGCACCATAACACCCTGGTCGATTTTACCCATTTGCCAAGGACCTGTCAAAACGCCACAACGGTTAATGACGGTTTTCATGCCGTAAAATTCGTTATATTCATGAATCATTAATTCCGACGCTAATTTGGTTGCACCGTACAATGACCTTGCCCCGTCCAATGGGAAATCTTCGGCAATTCCTTTGGAAGAAACACCCCTAACTGATTGATTATCAGTCAATGTAAATCGAGTTTCTTGTTCTTCGTAATTTAGTTTTTCAATGGCTTTGATGGGATAAATACGGCTCGTTGAGAGGAAAATAAAACTTGCCCCGCACTTTTTGGTATAGTTCAAGCAATTGATTGTTCCTACTAAATTGGTATTAATCAAATAATCGGGTGTGCCGTCTAATCCTGCCAAAACCGAAGGTTCAGCTGAGGCTTCGATGACGAAATCTACCTTGGGGAGAGCGTCAAAATCTTCTTTACTGCGAATATCTCCGTGAACAAAAACTGCCCCAGCTTTCGCCAAACGAGGCAAATTGAGTTCTGAGCCTTTGCGTTTGAGGTTATCCAAACAGATTACTTCGTAACTTGGATAATTACTTTTGATGTTAATGGCAAGTGCCGAACCGACAAAACCCGCCCCGCCTGTTATTAGGATTTTCATTTATTTTTGTTTTATTTTTTATCTCCGTTATATATATCCCAAATTTCAAAAATAGGGACAAGTTTTTTATCGACTTTTTCTATATCATGCCCTTCTTTTGTGAATAAAAAAGGTATGAAACTGAATGCCTTGTTACCACTTGCATTTTTAATATCATCCTTCCATGTTTTCCATCTCAATTCTTTATAAAATTTGTTTAAATCTTCTGTAAAACAAAAATGGATGAAATCTGAATATCCAAAATCACCTACTTTTTCCCATTCAAGCGTATCAGGAGCAAAATAGAATACTTTGCCAATTCCATCTTTACTGATTCCTCCTGCATTTAAGGCAAAGAATCCACCTACAATATCGTCTGCAACTAATAGATATGACGGTTGCTGTCCTTGTTTTTGATAGGTTTTACCTAAATTCCACTCCATCATTCCTCTCAAATTGGTATTTCCAGAACCCAGTATTCTTATCCAACCTCCATCAACTAAAATTCCTCCTGAGTGGTAAATGATTGCTCCCATAGGCGAACGAGTTGTAACCTGTGAGCTAAGTAACTCATTTTCTGACTTTTCTTTACTTTGAATAGGCAGAATTTCGACAGAATTTTTTGCTTCCTTCTTCCAGTCTAATACAAAACTCCATCCATCGTCTTCGGTATTGATTAATTGTTCGAGTGTACGCATTGGGCGTTGTTGTGCTTGTGAAAATATGGACAAAAATAGTAAGCAAAACGTAAAGAGTATTTTCATTTGAAATAAGTTTATTATTCTATCTACAACTTCCCCGCCTTCATCTTCGCTAATTCCTCCTCATACTTAAACGTCAATCCCTTTAAACTTTGGGCTAATTTTAGAGCTTTTTCTTCGGCGGCGATGGCTTCGGTTTTGATGCCTATTTTGTATAAAAGATGGGCGTAGGTGTTCCAATAATCAGGAGTTTCATCTATTTCGTTGGCTTTTTTCGACCATGCTACTGCTTTTTGGAGGATGGTTTTATCGCTTACGTTTTTATAAAATTCTTCTGCCAAACCGTCTAAATCTGAGGCAAAATTGATGCTTGCGTAACGACTATGCAGTTTTTTCATAGCATCAAATCGTGGCTTCCCGATTTTTACAGAATCTTGTTTGCCCGTTTTGTAAGGCATCATAAACTCTTGAAAATGAGCTAAATTTTGCTTTTTTAATTCTTCCTGAGAAACGTTCATCAAGTATTTATCGGCTAAATTTTGGGCAGTTTCCAAGTATTTAGGCGTGTTGTTGGCACTCTTATAAAACTCCATTCGATACCGTTCATTTTGTCGTCCCGCCTCTACGGGATTGAGTTGCGAATTATGAGTAGCTAATCTTTCTAATAATTCTAAGTTCTTGGCTTTCAAGGCACTACGAAAATATTCCATCATAGTATTCGAGACCGTTTCGAGGGTAGAGATACCATATTTTTTGAAAGCTGATTGATTTTTTAGAATTTCTATTGCCTTGCCATTGAGGGTAAATGTATTTTCTGAAAGGATTTTCAAGGTTTTCTCAGAAGTCTGTTCAGTGGCGGGAATGGCTAACAAATATTGCTCAACTAAATCCCGATTATCCATCACCATTGCGTGGCGTTTGTTGATAAAATCTGCCATGAAAGCTGCATCTCTTTTACCCGCACGATATTGGTTTTCGTAGTCCTCCAAACGCCCTTCTTTATATTGATTCAAGGCATTATCCACCGATTTCATGAACTCGCCCACGGGCATATATCCTGCATCCGTGAGGAGAATGTTCTGGTTTTTATCCGCCCAAACTAAATAAGGGTACGCACTGACTTCGTAACGTCTCGCCAAGTCGGGACCTTCGCCTTTTTCTGCATCAATTTTAAAATTAATGAAGTTGGCATTCATCTTCTGGATGACCTCGGGTTTGGAGTAAACCTTTTGCTCCAAGAGTTTGCAAGGTCCACACCAAGTAGTGAAGAAATCTATGAAAATGGGCTTATTTTGGGCTTTCGCCTTCGCCACGGTTTCCTTCCAAGTTCCCTTCTCGAAATTAATTTCTTGGGCTTGGGTACTTAGGATTGTGAGGAAAAGTGATATGGATGTGAGGATTTTTTTCATAGGGAATGAAGATTGGCACGCAGATAACGCAGATGCCTGTGGCAACGCAGATTTACGCAGATTTTTTGGGTGGATAATATCAATCTTTATTACAGAAAAATAATTAAGGTACTAATAATCAGGTATTTGAATAATTTATAATGAATATTTTACGTTTTAAATCTGCGAAAATCAGCGTTGCAAAGCATCTGCGTTATCTGCGTACCATAAATCACGAACGCCATTTGTCAATTTGCTTCGGAACAACATCAATTGCTCTCTCAATGACCTTCGGAGCGAGTGGTTTTACGACTGGATATAAATACGTATTTTGGGTTTCTTTTTCTGGAAATTTGATACCGATGGAAGTCGTTAGCCAAATGAAAATACTAATGCCAAACGCCCACGTGAATCCGCCTACAATTGCCCCTGCGAGTGAGTCAAAACTGCCAAAAACCGTGTATCTGATAGATTTACGCAATACCCAACCCAATTTATTTATCAAAAAAACTATCGGGAAAAACACCGCTCCAAAACCAATATAAGGTACTAATTTCTCCGTCATGCGATTGCTGACGTAGGGCGAAATCCAATCACTTGCATATCCCAAAGCCCGAAAACCAATAATGACAGAAATCACAAAAGCGGCTATCGAAATGACCTCAATAATGATGCCCCGCTGATAGCCGATATATGCCCCCCAAAGCGTGGGAAGAAGTATGAGAATGTCGATTAACTTCATTAGTTATGAGGTATGAATTATGAGATATGAGGTGTAAAGGGACGTTCCATTTATACCTCATACCTCATAATTTATACCTAAGCTAAAAGTGCCTTCACCATCGCCGAAACCACTTTTCCATCAGCTAAACCCGCTAATTCTTTGGTGGCTACGCCCATCATTTTACCCATGTCCGAAGGGGCAGATGCACCCACACGAGCTTTGATTTCTTCTAATTTTGCACGCAATTCGTCTTCCGATAATTGTTTTGGCAAAAACTCTTCGATGATGGTCAATTCAGTTTGTTCAACCGCTGCCAAATCTTCACGTCCCTGAGATTTGAATATTTCTAATGAATCTCTGCGTTGTTTGGCGGCTTTGGTCAAAAGTTTCATTTCAACGTCTGCCGAAAGATCTGCTCCTGTGTTTGAGCCAGAAGTTTCTTCCAAAAGAATTAATGATTTGATAGCACGAAGCGTTCTGAGACGGTCTTGGTCTTTGGCACGCATGGCATCTTTTATGCCGTTGTCGATATTAGTTTTTAATGACATTTTTTATCAATTTTGAATGATATAATGAGTGAATGATAGATTAACAACGTGTTTTCTTGATTTTTAACGTGATTATTAAACTTTTTCGTTTCATTATTTATTATTTTAACACAAACTTAAAAACAAACATTCACTCCTTCACTCATTCTATCATTCAAAATTGAAAAAATGACTAAATTAAGCGTAAACATCAACAAAATAGCCACTCTCCGCAATTCGAGGGGGCATGATAATCCCAATGTCGTAAAAGTTGCCTTAGACTGCGAACGCTTTGGGGCAGAAGGAATTACAGTACATCCACGCCCCGACGAGCGACATATTCGTTATCGAGATGTCTATGATTTGAAGGAAGTCGTTACGACAGAATTTAACATCGAGGGCAATCCATCCGAGAAGAAATTTGTGGAGTTAGTCCTTGCCAATCGTCCTACGCAAGTAACGCTTGTGCCTGATGCTTTGGGTGCTGTTACGTCCAATGCGGGTTGGGACACGCTCACGTACAAGAGCCTTTTGCAAGACCTCATCGCCCAGTTCAAGGAGGTAGGAATCCGAACATCTATCTTCGTAGATGCCGACCCTCGCATGGTTGAGGGTGCAAAAGAAACAGGTACTGACAGAATAGAACTTTATACAGAGCCGTACGCCGATAACTATTTCAAAAAAAGAGAATTAGCCATCAAGAGCTTCATCATAGCCGCCCAAAAAGCAAATGAATTAGGCTTAGGAATCAACGCAGGACATGATTTGAGTTTGGATAATTTACGGTATTTTCAACAAAATATTCCTAAACTTTTAGAGGTTTCTATTGGTCATGCTTTGGTTTGTGATGCCTTGTATTTGGGTTTGGAGAATACGATTCAGTTATATTTGCGGGAGACGAAGACGGAGTAGTAAGTATTCAGTAAAAAGTAGTTTGCAGTAGGCAGTAATAGAAAATCAGATAATCAATTGACTATAAGCATATTATCTAATTTTAAACTGAATACTGCCTACTACTTACTTACCCAAATCTGGATGCTTCAAATGAAAATCAGTAGCCTCCTGATACACTTTTGCAACCTGCAATAACCTCCCTTCCCCAAACAATTTACCCATAAAAGTAATACTCGTCGGGCGACCTTCTGGACGGAAACCGTTGGGCAAAACTACGCAAGGATGTCCCGTTAAATTGGTCATTGTGAGGTTTTTACTGGCAAAAGCGGGCGATAAATAAACGTCAATATCACCTAATTTTTTATGAAAATCTTGAATCAATAATGACCTGTGACGATTCGCCTGTATGTACTCAACCGCAGGGACAAAACGAGCCGCCCGAAAGACATTGGGCCAAGCATTTTTGATTTGTCTAACCATCAAATCATCCTTTCCAGAACGAGTTAAATCATCAAAAGCTGTGGCAGATTCTACACTCAAAAGAAAACTAATGTCGTTGGAAGGCAAACTTGGCAACTCCATCGGGATTAATTCTGCACCCAATTTTTTCATCATTACCAAAGTCAAAGAATCAGTTGTTTTATTACCATATTTTCCTTCAAAATCCGTCTTCAAATAGCCAATTTTAATACCTTTTAAGTCTTTTTTCGTTCCGTCAAATACAAAAGGAGCATCCATCACGGTCAAATCTTGACCATCTTTTCCATAAATCGCATTGAAAACGATAGCACAATCTTCCACCGTCCGACAGATTGGACCTAATTTATCCATCGACCAGCTCAACGCCATTGCCCCCGTACGTGGGACACGCCCGAAGGTGGGTCGCAAGCCCGTATCACCACATTCAGACGAAGGCGAGACAATCGAACCCAACGTTTCAGAGCCAATCGCAAAAGGCAAAAGCCCCGCCGCAACCGAAGATGCTGAACCTGCCGAAGAACCCGATGAACCACGTTTAAGATTCCAAGGATTTTTGGTCGTTCCGCCAAACCAAACGTCGCCCCAAGCTAATTCACCCAATGTTAATTTAGCACAAAGAACCGCCCCCGCTTTTTCTAATCTTTCTACAACAACTGCATCATAATCAAGCACTTGGTCTTTGTATGGCACAGAACCCCAAGTGGTTTTATAACCCTTTTTTGCCAATAAATCCTTTGCTCCGTAAGGTATTCCATGAAGTAATCCACGATATTTTCCTGCGGCAATTTCGGCATCGGCTTGGGCGGCTTGTTTGAGGGCTAAATCCTCCGTGAGCGTTACGATACATTGCAATTGTGGGTCGTATTTTTTAAGTCTTTCCAAGTAAAATTTGGTTAATTCTACGGAAGAGATTTTCTTAGTTTTAATTAATTCAGCCAATTGCCGAACGTTATAAAAAGCTAAATCGTTTTTATCAGTAGGCATCGTAATTGACTTTAAATCAGAGGCTTTGAAGGAAGACACCCCTTTTTCAAACTCAAAACCCACAGGCAACGGATTGAAAAGTAAAGCGGGCGAAACCTCATTTTTGAGTTCGACTTTACGATTATCTTCAAAGTTTTTACGATTGTCGTTTAGTTCTGCCAACATCGAATCCGCTTCGGCAGACGTAAACTCCAAGCCCATAATTTTCTCGGCTTGTTTCACGATTTCGACGGTAAGTGACTGATTTTCAATGGATTTTGTGATAAACGCACCCAAAGCCATACTTGCCAAGCACAGGGTGGGAATTAGTAGTCGTTTTTTCATGAGTCTGTCGGAAGATGATGTTTTTACAATATTACCTTATATAGGAATACATTGTTTAGTATCTTTGAAGAAAAATAATAATCAAAATCCACAACATTATGTACGAAATTTTTCAATTGATTCACAAAGCACTTTTCTTTGTAGTTATGATATTAGGTTTAGCGGTTTTAGTAAAGGCTGCAATGGGTCTCAGTGGCAAAACGGCTTTTGCAGAGACTGACAGAAAATTGGGTCTTTTCTTTATGATTTCAAACCACACTCAGTTATTGATTGGCTTGATTTTGTATTTATTTTTAAGTCCATTTGGCTTAAAAGCCTTTACTGACTTTGGTTCAGAAGTAATGAAAATTGCAGAATATCGTAAAATTGCGGTAGAACATATTTCAACAAATATCATTGCCATTATCCTAATCACGATTGGTTATTCCAAAAACAAAAGAGCCATTGATTCAGCCGTGAGACACAAAAACGCCTTGATTTTCTATGGTTTAGGATTGGTACTTTTGTTAAGCCGTATTCCTTGGGATAAATTATTTTAAATAGCAATCGGCTTTCAGCTGTCGGCTTTCGGCAATTCTAAATTGAAGGTTATCTTCAAATTTAAGACGTTAAAAGCCGACAGCCGATAGCCGATAGCCAAAAACCGATAGCCAAAAATGAGCGAAGTAAAATCCATACTCAAAGACTACAAACTCCGTCAAACAGACTGTCGGGAGGAAATTTTGGGCGTGTTTATGAGTAAGCCTCATGCACTCGCTCACGGGGACGTAGAATTGCCCTTGAAAGACCAATTCGATAGAGTTACGATTTATCGTACGCTCAAAACTTTTTTAGACAAAGGATTGATTCACAAGGTTTTAGATGATGAAGGAGGCGTAAAGTATGCCCTCTGCAAAGACGATTGCCACACCTCCGACCATAAACATCACCACGACCACGTACATTTTAAATGCAATACCTGTGGATTAACGACTTGTTTAGACCACGTAATTATTCCAAGTATTATTCTTCCCGAAGGCTACCAACGAGTGGAGACAAACCTTTTGATGCAGGGGGTTTGTAAGAGTTGCTCTATTTAGGGGTTAGGTGTTGGGTTTTAGGTGTTAGAGTCAGCGAAAAGCATATAACTTCCAATCCCTAAAACCCAACACCTAAAACCTAAAACCTAAAAATATGATACAAATTATCCCAGCCATTGACCTCATAGACGGCAAATGCGTGCGTTTGACCCAAGGAGATTATTCTCAGAAAAAAACCTACAACGAAAATCCGCTTGAAGTTGCCAAATCTTTTGAAGATGCAGGTATTACTCGCCTTCATTTAGTGGATTTGGACGGGGCGAAACAGAAGCGAATCATCAATCATAAAGTATTAGAATTGCTTGCGACCAAAACCAATCTTCACATTGATTTTGGCGGGGGCGTACAGTCGGATGAAATGATTGAACTTGCCTTCAACTCAGGTGCAAAACAAGTAACGGGCGGCAGCGTAGCCGTGAAAAATCCAGCCCTTTTTGAAAGTTGGTTAAAAACCTACGGAGGCGAAAAAATCATCTTGGGGGCAGATGCCCGTGATGAGAAAATTGCCATCTCGGGTTGGGAAGAAGCAACTACCAAATCAGTTTATGAATTTGTAGGTGAATACATCCAAAAAGGAGCAAAATACGCCATCTCGACAGACGTAGCCAAAGACGGGTTACTCCAAGGTCCAAGTTTTGATTTATACCAAAATCTCCAAGATCAATTCCCTGATTTACAGATAATTGCGTCGGGTGGTGTGGCAGAATTTAAAGATATTGTAAAGCTCAACGACATGAATATTTTTGGGGTAATTGTTGGGAAAGCGATTTATGAGGGAAGAGTTACATTGAAACAGTTGGCGGAGTTTAATCGGTAGAATTGATACATTTAGGAGAGTATGTTTCACTATACTTTCCTAAATGTGCCTTTTTTATGAGATTTAGGAGAGTATGTTCCACTATACTTTCCTAAGTGTGTCTTTTTTTATGAGATTTAGGAGAGTATGATTTCAGTTTTAGGTCATCATCTGATGTTTGAATTACAAAAAATCAAGTGAAATAATTAAATTAATAGCTTTTTTCATAACATCAATAAACCATGGAAATAATCATTTTCTGCGGAATCCAAGCGAGTGGAAAAACGACTTTTTTTAAAGAAAATTTCTTCAAAACTCACGTCCATATTTCACTTGATTTATTGAAAACTCGGAATCGTGAAGATAAATTTTTGGAAGTATGTTTTCAGACTCAACAACGCTTTGTAGTGGATAATACCAATCCTACAAAAATTGAGCGAGAGAAGTACATTTTCAAAGCAAAAGCACATAAATACAAGGTAATTGGGTATTATTTTCAATCAAAACTCACAGAATCTCTTGAAAGAAACAATAAGAGACAAGGCAAAGAAAACATCTCCGAAATAGGTGTAAAAGCCACTTTCAAGAAATTAGAAGTACCTGATT
>JAAFJP010000032.1 GCA_013298125.1 Cytophagales bacterium
TGGTTAGAAGGTGTTTCAGGCTTAGAAATTACGGATATGCACATTGATGGTTTTGCCAAATTTGCCAATAAGAATACGCTCGTAACCATGTCAAAAAATGATTTATTGTATTGGCAAGTTCCAAAGATAGATATTGATAAACTTTATGCCACTAAAAATAGAAATAATGTAGCTTATAATATCGTGCAATTGCCCTTAACCAAAAACAATGTTGTTACAGCCTATAACAAAAACTTAGGTTATAAAGGCTCTTATGCCAATTATTATATTGCTAATACATCTGTTTTAGTGCCAAATTACAACGACCCGAATGATGCAGTAGCCAATCAAATCATTCAAAAACTATATCCGACCAGAACCGTAATTGGCATTGATGTAAGAAATCTATACGCTAATGGCGGGATGGTTCATTGTGTAACGCAACAACAGCCTAAGTAAAAATAATGTTGGTTTATTACTGATTTTGCGTAATAAACCAACATTATTTTCACCTCTTCAATTCCCGATATTCACTCGGGGAAATTCCAGTTTGTTTTTTGAATAATTTTGCAAAATAATTGGGGTATTCAAAATCTAATAAATAAGCAATTTCTGAAACTGAATGAGAAGTATATTCCAAATACTTCTTTGATTCTTCTATCAAATGCTCCTGTATCACTTGCAAAGCCGATTTTCCTACTACATTCTGACAAATCCTATTCAGATGTACAGCACTTACATTGAGTTCTTGGGCAAATTCTGGAATAGTTTTGTTTTTTTCTGAGGTCTTGATTAATTTTTGAAAATGCTTGAAATGCAGTAAAAAAGGGCTTTTTTCTTCATAGTTACTTTCACGGTTTTGTAATATTCGTTGAATAGTTACAAACAATTGGGTGATATATGTCTGCATCATCAATTGCCTTTCTGGGAAATCTCCAAATAGTTCTTTATCAATATTTCTGATGAGATTTTGTATTTCTTCAAAAGTATATTCGTCCCCGAATTTCTCAATTAATTGTGGAGATGTCAGCGAAAGTAGCGTTGATGCTTGGAAAATATTTTCAAGAATTGATACCGAAATCGTTAGAATTCGCCCCTTTACATCTGGGCTATATCTGAGTCCGTGTAATGTAGCGGGTGGAATGATAATCAGGCAAGGACTTTCGACATTTTTTTCTTGAAAACTATCCTGAAACTTTAATTTACCAGATTCTACCATAAAAATCTGAAAAAGTTTGGTATGAATGTGCGGACGAATGACCCAATCGAAGTCTTTACTTCGGGTTGAAATTAGTTCTGAAAAAATATAATCGGAAGCCAGCGAAGCATTCAGTTCGCCATACAACCCGTCATAATGTTGAAATTTCATCAGGATTAGGTTTAATTTTTACTCATAATACGTAAAAATGTCTCCTTTTGTTGGTAGTAGTATAGATTAATTTTGTAGGCAATAAAATTACGTTGTTTTGGGTACGACTAAGTAAACAAGGTTTTGTGAAATTCATTAAACTTATTACACTGTTAATTAACAATAAAATTACCATGAAAAGAATCATTTTTTTATCCCTGAGTTTATTCGTTTTGGTGTGGGCTTGCAAAACGACTGATACGAACGTTACGCCAAGTACCGCAACTGTTACTGCCCTGACTTGTTCATCAGTCAGTTTTTCGACAACTGCCTCCGCCAATACGGCTTACATTGGCACTGCCACAATTCCTTATACGGGTGGTAACGGAGCGGCTTATGCGGCTGGCAGTGCTATTGCATCAACAGGCGTAACGGGCTTGTCGGCAACACTTTCCGCAAGTACGCTCACGAGTGGTGCGGGTAGCATCATCTATGCCATCACGGGTACGCCAAGCGGTGCAGGTACGGCTACTTTTGCTATCAGTTTTGGCGGACAATCTTGTAATATTGCTTTAACGGTTGGCTCTGCTCCAAGCACTGGTGGAACGGGGGCTGGCTTAGGAATCACGACTGATGTTGCTAAAATTGTAACCTTAGCGGAAGCTTTTAAAGCCACGCTCTCGGCAAGTCAGATAACAAGCCTACAATTAGTTTATTCAAAAGCCAATGCGGCAAGGTGGTCTAATTTACCAGAAGGGTTATATAAAAATCGTGTAGGATTAGCTACCAGTACGCTTTCGGCAACTCAAATGACGGCTTTCAAAAAGTTACTTCAAGCGGCAACTGGTACTGGTTCGGACGAAGGAAATACTGAAATGTTGGGTATCTTGGCAGCTGATGACTATTTGAATTCTATTGGTGGAGGTTCTGATTATGGCTCTGGGAATTATTACATCGCTTTTTTGGGAACTCCCAGTAATACAGGGCAATGGGAATTTCAGTTCGGGGGACATCATGGTACTCTTTCTAATACCTATAATTCGGGTAAACTATCAGGGTCGACACCTTCCTTCCGTTCTACTGAACCTTTCCCAGATTTTACTCAGGGAGGTGTGGCTTATAAACCGATTTTTCAAGAATTAAATGCCCTATCGGCTATGTTGAAAAGTTTGAGTGCAACGGAATTAACTACCGCAAAACGCTCAACGGCTCAGAATGATATTCAGTTAGGACCAGGGAAAGATGGTGTGTTTCCAACAACGAAAACTGGTTTGAAAGTTGGTAATTTGACGGCTACCCAAAAGGCTGCCGTATTGACTGCTATCAAAACTTATACTGACGACCTTGACGATGTTAGTGCAGCGGCTATTTTAACTAAATACTCCTCTGAATTAGATAATACTTACATTTCTTACGCAGGAACAACAGCACTTACCCAACAAGGGGACTATGTATTAATTGACGGACCAAATGTTTGGATTGAGTTTGTGATGCAAGGCGGAGTTATCATTAGAAACGCCAATCATCCGCATTCGGTTTGGAGGGATAGAACGGGGGATTATGGTGGGAATTAGTTTAGTAATGGGTTTGACAGTAGGGGCGTATCGCATACGCCCTCTTGGACGATGAAACGGGCGTATGCGATACCAATGCTGTCAATTTAAGGTTTATAATAACCTCGAAACGTAGTTTATTTCCAGTTTCAACGCTGGTAGGGTTTTGAACCCTACCAGCGTTAGTCGAACAAATTTCTTAAATTGACAGCATTGGTATGCAATACGCCCCTACACAGCCAAACAATCGAAAATAGTCTAATGATAAAATCAAAAATAGCCACTTTTCTAACAATAATATGCCTTTTCTTGGATGTAAAAGGCTTTTTGTACGCCCACCCAATGCCAAATTCTGTTGTTTTACTCAGTATTCAGCAAGATAAAATTACGGGTGAAATCCAGTTGCCATTGGGTGAATTACAATCGGCTATTGGGATGGGTGCAAATGATAATTCGCAGGATTTGGTGAAACGTTTGGGGGGTACAATCAAGGCTTATTTATTCCAACATATTCACCCTAAAAGTTTTGATAATAAACTTTGGACGGTGGAATTGGGTGCTATGAAAGTGCTTTCTACTAAAAATCCTTTGAGTGGTGAATACAAAGAATTGGTGATTGAATTTTCGATGAAACCACCCGCATTTTCAGACCTTCGGAATTTCTATTTTTATTACGATGTCATTGTACATCAGGTTATTACGCATAAAATTTTGATTTCGGTAAAACAAGATTGGCAACAAGGAATTGTCTCAGAAAATAAGCCCACCGAGGTAGGCATGATTGAGTTAGATATTCCTTCTGGAAAAGTGCCACCCTTTCAGATTAGCTTACAACAAGGCAGTACGTGGAAGGGTTTTGTGGGAATGTGCAAATTGGGTATCGACCATATTTCAGAAGGAACAGACCATTTGCTGTTTTTATTGGCATTATTGCTTCCCGCCATGTTGAAGCCCCCCAGCCCCCAGAGGGGGAGCAAAATAAACTCCCCCTCTGGGGGCTGGGGGGCTTTTGGAGGAAATCGTTATAGCTTTATCCGATTACTGAAAATTGTTACCGCTTTCACCCTCGGGCATTCCATCACACTTTTGATGGGTTCGTTGGGTTGGGTACATCTGCCGAGCCAATGGATTGAAATTGCCATTGCTTTTTCTATCTTGATTTCTGCTATCCATGCCATGAAGCCCATTTTTGCGGGTCGTGAGATTTATATTGCCAGTGGTTTTGGACTGATTCATGGTTTGGCTTTTGCCAATTCGCTGACAGATTTATCCCTCAATTCTCAACAAATGGCATTGAGTATTTTGGGGTTTAATGTGGGCATAGAATTGATGCAGCTATTTATTATAATCCTTACTTTTCCATTTTTATTGCTTTTGAGTAGAGGTTCGTTCTATGTTATTTTTAGGAATACAGGGGCAGTTTTAGTAGCTATCTCCTCCCTTGCATGGATGATTGAACGTATCACGAACCAAGCGAATTTCATTACCCGAATTGTTGAAAATGTAGCAAATCAGGCTATTGGGCTATATTTTGGTTTGATTATTTTATCTATAATTTCTTATTTTTATACATCAAAATCTTTATCCGAAATCAAAACTTCAAAGTAATGAAATCCAAAAACTCAATTCTCTCATTTTGCTCATTTTTTCTAATCTCGATAGCGTGTATAGGGCAACATTCTCTAACTTTCGACCCTTTAAAATACGTGGTTCAAACCCAAGAGTTTCAAGGAAAAACCGTAAAGGTCAGGTCTTTTGAAAAAATAATTTATGTGGCGAATCCTACTGATACAACAAAGCAAATCTTGAATATTTATGTTCCCGAAGAATATTTCAATGGCGGAACTATCAACGGCTATACGGCATCAAATGCTCCTATATTTTTTCCGAATAAAGTAGGTGGATATATGCCCGCCCAACCCGCAACTTTTATTAATGCACAAGGCGGTGGCGGCATGGGCGGTCCTCCGAGTCAAGCCGTTGTGATGGCTTTATCGAAAGGTTTTGTGGTTGCTTCGGCGGGTGCAAGAGGGAAGATTTCGCCAATAGGAAAAGCTCCTGCGGGTATTGTAGATTTGAAGGCAGCCGTCAGATATTTGAAATTTAATGACAAAATCATGGCTGGCGATGCCGACAAAATTATTTCGAACGGCACGAGTGCGGGTGGTGCAATGTCCACTTTATTGGGAGCTACGGGCAATCATCCTGACTATGAACCCTATCTGAAAGCCCTCGGTGCTGCCAATGCCACGGATGATATTTTTGCAGTATCGGCTTACTGCCCAATTATCAACCTCGAAAATGCCGATATGGCTTACGAATGGCAGTTTAATCAGATTCATACTTTCAAAGGTCGAGGTGGAGAAGGCACTTTAAATGAAGCAGCTACAAAAGTTTCTGATGAATTGAAAAAGGCATTTCCGCAATATGTGAATGGGTTGAATTTGAAAGATAATAAAGGTGCGAAATTAGTATTGGATGAATCTGGCGAAGGAAATTTCAAGAAATTAGTAAAAACCTACATCGTTGCCTCGGCACAAAAAGCCTTGGATTCGGGTGTTGATTTATCGAAACATAATTTTTTGAAAATAGAAAACAGGAAGGTAAAATCAGTAGATTTTGATAATTACCTTGTCTATATGGAACGAATGAAAACGCCTCCTGCCTTTGATGCCTTGGATAATAAATCGTTTGAGAATAATCTTTTTGGTACTAAAACTATTGAAAATCAACACTTTACGGCATTTTCTATGCAACATTCAACGGCTACGAATGCTTCAATGGCGGACAAACAACAAATAAAAATGATGAATCCGATGAATTATATTGGAGACAATACGGCTAAGACTTCTACGCATTGGCGAGTTAGACACGGTGCGAAAGATAGAGATACGGGGTTTGCCGTTCCAGTAATTTTAGCCACAACTTTACAAAATAAAGGTTTCAAAATAGATTTCGCTTTGCCTTGGGACAAACCCCACAGTGGCGATTATGACCTTGAAGAGCTGTTTGATTGGATAAAAGAATTGAAATAATAAGACCACTAAAATCATGAAAAATCAAACCCTATCCACTATTCTCATCTGTTTTTTGATGAATATGCTTGATGGCATGGACGTTATGGTAGTGTCTTATGCCTCTCCTAAAATTTCCAAAGATTGGTCAATTAGTCCGCAATCCTTAGGAATTGTATTCAGTGCAGGATTATTAGGAATGTCAATCGGGGCGATGTTCCTTGCCCCAAGAGCCGATAAAATTGGCAGAAAGTCCATGATTTTGATTTGCAATATCATCATGGGCGTAAGCGTATTTGCGACTTCTTATGCAAATTCAGTTGAAATGCTTACTTTCTTTCGGGTAATTAGTGGCATTGGCATTGGTGGAATGTTGGCAAGTACCGCCACTTTAACCGCTGAGAATGCACCCACAAAAACCAAGGATTTTTGGGTGAGTTTTGTCATGTCGGGTTATCCCATCGGAGCAGTAATTTCGGGTTTAGTAGCTGCCAACATTATTCCAAAATATGGTTGGCAGTCGATGTTTCAAGTAGCAGGAATCACTACTTTTATTACACTTCCAATTGTATTTTTATATTTGAAAGAATCAATGGAATTTTTAGATAAATCGGTAGTAAAGAAAAGTCCAGCAGTAGGAGTATTATTAAAGGACAATTATAAAAAATCTACGCTCATGCTTTGGATTGCTATTTTTATGGCTTTTGCGAGTTTATATTTCCTCACTACTTGGATTCCAAAATTAGCATCGGTAACGGGACTTTCAGTTGAATTGGCAATTTATGCAGGAACAGTTTTCAATTTAGGAGCATTCTGTGGTATTGTATCACAAGGATATTTTTCTGGAAAATTTGGTTTACAAAAAACCATCTTTTCGTACCTCATACTTACCGCTTTGATGATGCTTATTTTCGGGTTTTTCAAAGGTTCAATACTCGTTTTAGTTCTCTTTGGACTAATTGGCTTTGGAATTCAAGGTGGTTTTGTGGGAATGTATAGTTTAGCTGCACGTTTATATCCGACCGAAATTAGAGCTACGGGTGTAGGTTGGGCTGTTGGAGCAGGTAGAATTGGAGCAATCTTTGGACCACTTTTAGGTGGATTTCTCATCGGTGCAGGTTTTTCGATGACGACTAATTTTATGATTTTTGCCATTCCAACGCTGATTGGTGGAGTAGCAACTTTATATGTTTCGATAAAGGAATAATGTTGTAGGGGCGTATCGCCTACCAATGCTGTCAATTTAAGAAATTTGTTCGACTAACGCTGGTAGGGTTTTGAACCCTACCAGCGTTCAAACGGGGTTATTAAATATATTTTGACAAAAGTAAATCCTTAAGTTGACAGCATTGGTATCGCATACACCCGTTTCTTCCGTGGACGTATGCGATACGCCCCTGCCACAAAAACATTAAAAAATAAATGAATAACATTACTTGGGAATTGGCACATCTTGCTCATGTTGAGCTACTTACGCCAAAATTAGAAGAAAGTACAAAATTTTTTACCGATATATTGGGAATGTATATTTCCGAGATAAAAGGCGATTCAGTCTATCTACGTGCATACGACGACTACGAACATCATACTCTCAAACTCACTGCTCACAAACATTCAGGGATAGGGCATTTTGCGTGGAGAACCAGAACTCCAGAAGCTCTTGAAGACAGAGTAAAAGCCATCGAAGCCACAGGTTTAGGCATTGGTTGGGAAGACCATGAATGTGGCTATGGCAAAGCCTACAAATTCCGTTATCCAGATGGTCATATTTGTGAACTTTATTTTGAGTCTAACAAATTCAAAGCAGATGAAAACACCAAGTCAGCGTTGAAAAATACCAACAGCAAATTCCCAGGACGTGGCATGAACGTTAGAAGAATTGACCACTTAAATTTATTAGCAAAAGACATCGTTGCGTTCCGTGATTTTCAGTTTGGCGTTTTGGGTGGACGAATGACCGAAACCATCATTTTTGACGATGAACCAAAAGGCGTTTGGGTTTCGGTAAACTCCAAATCTTATGACTTAGCCATCACAGAAGACCACTCAGGCATGAATGGACGTTTTCATCATGTAACTTATGTCGTAAACAGTCGAGAAGAGGTATTAATTGCCGCAGATATAGCCTTAGAAAACGGTATTTTTATTGAAACTGGTCCTCACAAACACGCAATTCAACAAACGTTTTTCTTGTATTTATACGAACCAGGCGGCAATAGAATTGAGGTAGCCAATCCAACCGCAAGACTTATTTTAGACCCAGATTATGAAACTATCGTTTGGAACAAAGAAGAACGCATGAAAGGACAGGCTTGGGGACTGAAAACTGTTGAGAGTTTTCATACAAGAGGGAATCCTATGCCGCATGAGTTATGAGTTATACGAGTTCCATTTTTTCGAGATACACAGGAATAATGTCGCTTTCAGGTATATTTTGGGTCAATCAATCTTTCGTAGAGCGTAGGGTCTATGCTTTCTTCGTGGATAAGTATCTTATCTTCTGTAATTTCGACATGAGCTACTACATTGTAATAATGCTTATTGTTGTGCCAGCCGTTAAGTATCAAAATAAATTCTGATTGGCTATCATTGATAATTAAATGATTACTCAACGTAGGTCTGTTGTTGGGAACACGTTTGGCTAAATTTTCTAAGATATTTTTAACCGATATTTTATATTGATTTATTCTATCCATGTTTATTTTTTATCATGAGTTTAATTTATACAAAAATAAATTATTTTACGGAATGTCTATTATTAAGCAGACTACATTTAAGGTTGAATTTCTCCGAAGTTTATAAATAGCTACTTACTTTTTCCACAAAGGTTAAACCTCTCAGAGGTATATTCCACATAATTTCGGAGAAATTTAACCTTTGTAGAAAAGTAATAACCTCAGACTACTGGCTTCGGAGAAGCCCAACCTTGAATCCGTTGAATAGTAGATAGTTCCGTTATTTTATTAGAAAAACGTTAAATCAAAAAATGAAAAAGAAACTATTAGTCATAAGTGCCCACAGTGCTGATTTCGTTTGGAGGTCAGGAGGTACAATAGCAAAATCAGTAGAAGAAGGAGCTGAAACCTTAGTAGTTTGCCTTTCTTTTGGAGAACGTGGCGAATCAGGCGAACTTTGGAAAGAAGACCCTAATCGTACTGAAGAAAGTGTGAAAATCATTCGCAAAGCACAAGCACAACAAGCCGCTGATATTTTTGGAACACCCATTATGTTCTTAGATTGGGGCGATTATCCGATGTTGATTTCGGATGAAAGAATAGCACAATTAACCAAAATAATTGGTGATTTTGAGCCGACAGTTATCTTGACGCATACTGCCAAAGACCCTTTCAACCCTGACCATCCTTTGGCTTATCAGGCAACGGAGAGGGCAAGATTACTTTCGTGTGGTGCGGGCGTTGCCAGTGCCTTCAAGAATATTGACCCGCCGATGTGGTATTCATTTGAGCCTCATCAGCCCGAAATTTGCGAGTTCAAACCCGATACTTTCATAGATATTTCTTCGGTTTTTGATAAAAAAAATGCCGCCATGAACTGCATGGGAGCTCAAAAATATCTCGTAGAATATTATACCGAATTGGGAGGAAGAAGGGCAAATCATGCCCGTAGAATTTCGGGACAAAAAGATATAAAATACGCTGAGGCTCATCAAAGTCACTTGCCGAGGGTAACGGATAGTATATTTTGACTAATGTTTGATTAAAAAACATCAACCATTCAACATTACTCGTTACTCATCAAATTCAGAACTAAGGCTTTGCATTTTTTTAGAATGGCGAAAATTGTATAAATATCGTCGTCCGATGCATTATAGGCGTTACTCAAAACGTATTTATCTCTCTCCAAAACTACGAAAAACCAGTTACGACCAGATGTATAAGTACCAAAGATAGGCAATTTATTTTCATTTTTGTATTGAGCTGCCACCATCGCAATTAAGAGCTGCCCCAGAGGGTCATTATCTCTTCTGTTTTCTTGCTTATATTCGTGAAGACAGAAATAAGGCAATTTGGGAATAACTTTTCCTTTTGCTAACAAGAAATCCACCTTGCCCGAAGCTGATACCGTGGGGGTTTCTATTGTGAGTGTACGTTGAGTAAAAGGCTTAAAATATGGAGTTTTAAAATTGACCAAAGACATTAGTGGACCAATGAAAAAGAGTTTCATCTCATCTTCATTCCAGTTTTTAGCTTCCTCAAAAAGCAATTGTCTAAGTTCTTCTAAACCTTCTCTTTGCCTATCATTAGGCGAATATTCTGGTTCGGAGGGAGCATTAAGCCAGTCGGTATAAAGTGGCGTTTTTTCCACAGGCTGGATTCTCATAATGTCCTCAACCTCTTCATAAGTCCAAGTTTCAAATGAACGCATAGCTTTACTTGTTATGTTTTTAGTAAAATTAAACAAAAAATAATGACTATAATTGAAAAGCTCTCAAAATTCAGTGCTGCAACGCTCCATGAAGCCCTCGGGAAAACGGGTAATTTACCTTCGGGTATCAAACCAATAAGTTCAAAAATGAAAGTTTGTGGACCTGCTTTTACCGTAAAAACCATGCCTTGCGACAATATGCTCCTACATCGTGCCTACGCTTACGCAAAGGCAGGAGATGTTTTAGTAGTTAATTGTTCAAATTTTTACGAAGCTGGATATTGGGGTGATTTAATGAGTCTGGGGGCAAAAACAAAAGGCATCAATGGCTTAGTAATAGATGCTTGCGTGCGGGATGCCGATGATATTGAAGCCATGAGCTTTCCAGTTTTCAGTCGTGGGTTGTGCATTCGTGGTACTTCAAATCATGGCGATGGTACACTTAACGAACCTATTATTATTGGCGATGTACTGATAAATCCAGGAGATTATATCGTGGGAGACCGTGACGGTGTTGTTGTAATTCCACAAAACCGTATCGAAGAAGTTATCGAAAAAGCCATTGCCCGAGAAGCCAAAGAAGAACGTACAAGGGAAGAATTGAGAAAGGGCAGAACTTCTTTGCAAATCTATGGGTGGGATGAAAAATATGGGTATTGATATGATAAATAATAAATTAACTATTGCAATTTTAGGCTTAGGCGAAGCAGGTTCACATTTTGCCAATGACTTAGCAAATATGGGCGTGAATGTTATCGGCTATGACCCAAATCCTGTGCGGGTTTTACATGAAAATATCGTTTTAGCAACAAATAATTTGGAAGCTACCCGAAATGCAGATATTATTTTTAGCGTAAATCTGTTCTCAGTTTCCGAAGAAATCGCTCGTGAAGTAATGCCCATTTTGAATGAATCAAAGATTTATTTAGAGATGAATACGTCTTCGCCCGATAAGAAAATTGCGATTTACGAAACCCTAAAATCAACGGGAATACAATACGTGGACTTGGCAATTATGGCTCCTGTACCACCCAAAGGCATCAAAACACCCTTTTTAGCTTCGGGAAATGGAGCAAAAATTTTCCAAGAAAAAGTAAAAGACCTAAACTTAAATCTTTCTGTTTTGAGTGATGTTGTAGGTGAAGCCTCTACTCGCAAACTCTTGCGTTCAATCGTGTATAAGGGCGTAGCAGCAGTGATTTGCGAAGCAATGGAAGCAGGACAAAAATTTGGTTTGGAAAATTACATCCGTGAACAAATCAGTTCGGTCATTGGTGGAAATGACGACTTGATTGACCGTTTTGTGGAAGGTAGCAAAACCCACGCCCTCAGACGTATGCACGAAATGGAGGCTGTGGTTGAGATGCTAAAAGACCAAGATTTAGAGCCAATTATGAGTGAAGCAACAAGAGAAAATTTAGAAAAACTATTGAATAATTAATGCAAAACTCCATTCCATTCATGCAAATCCGAGGGGGAAGTTCCAAAGGGCTTTTCTTTCAAGCAAAAGACTTACCTACGGATGAAAACCTTCGTAATGACTTGATTTTGAAGGCAATGGAAGGTACAACCGAAGGCGACCCTCGACAAATTGACGGTTTGGGAGGAGCAAATTCATTAACCAGTAAAGTTGCCATCGTAAGCCCTTCTACCAATCCTGATTGGGATTTAGACTATTTTTTTATTCAAGTAGTTGTTGGGAAAGGCAAAGTTTCAACCACGCAAACCTGCGGAAATATCTTAGCGGGCGTATTGCCTTTTGCCATCGAATCGGGCATGATTAAGGCAGATTCGCCCACCACTTCGGCAAAAATTAATATCGTCAATACGGGAGGAATTTGTGAATGTGTAGTGCAAACACCCAATGGAAAAGTCGAATATTCGGGTGATACAAAAATTGATGGCGTTGTCGGAACATCTGCCCCAATTATCTGTAATTATTTAGATACCGCAGGGGCAACTTGTGGCTCAATGCTTCCCACGGGCAATAATATTGATGTTTTTGATGGCATAGAAACCACCTGTATCGACAACGGAATGCCCCTCGTAATCATGCGTGCGAGAGATTTTGGGCTTTCGGGAAATGAAAGTAAGGAAGATTTGGATGCCAACGAAGATTTAAAAAAGAAGATAGAAAATATCCGTTTACAGGCAGGTTTTCTGATGAATCTGGGCGATGTTTCCGAACAAACCATTCCCAAAATGTGCCTAATTTCTCCTGCCCAACATGGAGGAGTTGTAAATACCAGAATGTTTATCCCTCATGTAGTCCACGAAGCAATAGGCGTTTTAGCAGCCGTTTCTGTAGCAACGGCTTGTATTCTACCATATTCAGTCTGTTCGAGAACTACCCCTAATCCCCAATCCCTAACCCCTAACCCCCAATTTTCGATTGAGCATCCTTCGGGAGAATTTACGGTTAATCTTGAATATGAATCTGTTGATAATCAGGTGATTATTCATAAGTCGGGGGTGATTCGGACGGCGAGATTATTGAGTAAGGGAGAGGTTTTTGTTGTGGCGTAATTTGATTGTTTAGGTTGAATTTCTATTGAAAAATTAGTATATATTCTAATTTCACATTCCAAATTTCATCATTTCATAAATCTTTACTTCTGTATTTCCACTGTGATTCAGAATTTGAGATTTTATCTCGCCATCTCTAATCAAGTATATTTCCCCTTTGCCATGATTGAGTATGCCAAATTGTTGTTCAAAAATTCTACACGATTCATCATCAATATCCATAATATAAAGTTTAGGGGATTCTAAGCTACTTTTTAGACAATTCAAAAGTGTTTTTAGGTTTATGAAATCATTACTCCATGATGGATAAATAAAGACAATACCTTCGGAAATATCTGTTTTGTTAAGAGTTATAGAGAGATTTCCGTAGTTGTTTATTTGGAGGAATTGGTGGATATTCATAATGATTTTGGGCTATTTAATTTACGATTCATCAATCCAATTTTCAATCTCAATATTCTCTACCTTCCCAAGATGCTTTACATTTCTGGTAACCATTATCATTTGATTAGTAACTGAAGTACAGCCAATAATAAGGTCAAATTCACCAATAGGAGTACCTTCTTTTCTGAGTCTTGCTTTCTCTTTTGCGTATAGTTCAAAACAGGAATTGATAGGTATTATCCTGATTCCAAATGATAATTTTAGGTTATCTACGTTTTGTTGATTTTGTTCTCTTTTACTTTCAGCACTATTTTCTACACCAAATAATAGTTCGGCAATAGTCAATTCTGAAATAAAACAATTTTCAAAACCTACTTTATCTATTTTACTTTGTAGGTTGAACTCTCCTTTTAAAAAGTGAACACAAATATTGGTATCTAAAAGATATTTCTTCATAGTTCTATATTTCTTGGAGAGTCATTTCTTGCTTGATAAATTTCATTAACTATCTCATTACCAGATTTTTCTGATTGCCAAGAGCCAAAAAGTCTTTTAAATAGTTGAGCTTGTTCATCTACTGTTTCACTACTCTTTTCTGAAAATTTAATACCCAGACGCTTTACCAATTCCGTGAGTAAATGGTAGTCGTTGTCATTATCTGTTTCTAAAATTAATGTTTTCATCTTGTTATTTTTTTACAAAGTTAATATTTTACAAAACCTTCCCCTTCAAGAAGTCCGCCGTGTAATTCCCCTCAATCTTCACCATTTCCTCTGGTGTGCCTTCAAACGTAATGTAACCGCCTTTTTCGCCTCCTTCTGGACCGATGTCGATGATGTGGTCTGCCGATTTTATGACTTCCATGTTGTGTTCGATGATGATAACCGAATCGCCCTGTTCAACCAACGCATTGATGGCTTTTAGGAGTTTTTTGATGTCGTGGAAATGTAAACCTGTGGTGGGTTCATCGAAAATAAAGAGTGTTTTTCCTTTGTTTGGATTGCCTTTGCCTAAGAAACTTGCTAATTTCACCCGTTGGGCTTCTCCACCCGACAATGAACTTGACGACTGCCCTAATTTGACATACCCCAAGCCTACTTCTTGCAAGGGCAACAATTTTTCCACTAATTTCGGTTGGTCTTTACTGAATAATTCAATGGATTCGTCCACGGTCATGTCCAAAATGTCGGCAATGTCGTTTTCGTGATATTTTACGTCTAAAACTTCTTGTTTAAATCTCTTCCCTCCGCACGACTCGCATTTGAGTTTTACGTCTGCCATAAACTGCATTTCGATGGTTACAAAGCCTTCGCCTTGACAAGTTTCGCAACGTCCGCCTTCCACATTAAAAGAGAAACTGCCTGGTTTATATCCTCTTGATTTGGCAACGGGCAATTCTGAAAACAACAAACGAATTTGGTCATAAGCCTTCACGTAAGTCACTGGATTTGAGCGAGATGACTTCCCGATTGGATTTTGGTCAATCATTTCTACGGATTCAATTTTACCGATACTGCCCGCCATTTCACCAAATTTTCCTGATTCGTCGGTGTATGTTCCTAAGTGTTTTCCGAGGGCTGGGTATAAAATTTTACGTACCAAAGTAGATTTTCCAGAGCCACTTACGCCTGTAACCACATTGAGAATTCCCAAAGGAAATTTTACCGAAACATCCTTTAAATTATTCTCGTAAGCCCCTTTTATTTCGATATGACTGGTTGATTTTCTGCGAAATTTTGGGACTTCAATTTTGTCAGTGCCAAGGAGAAAATTTAGGGTGTGCGATAGCCCCCCAACCCCCAGAGGGGGAGCTACCGATTCCCAATCAGTGATATTATGTTCAGTGGCTCCTCCTCTGGGGGCGGGGGGGGCGATTTGTAACACCAACTCTCCTCCGTTTCTTCCTGCATCGGGTCCAATGTCGATAATTTGGTCGGCGGCACGCATCACTTCTTCTTCGTGTTCTACCACGATTACGGTGTTGCCCATGTCTCGCAAAGATTCCAAAACAGACACCAATCTGAGCGTATCTCTTGGGTGCAAACCGATGCTTGGTTCGTCCAAAATATACATTGAACCCACCAAGGCACTACCCAAAGAAGTAGCCAATTTTATCCGTTGAAATTCACCGCCCGAAAGCGTGGAAGACAAGCGATTTAAACTCAAATATCCCAAGCCCACTTTGTTCATGTATTCCAAACGAGCATTGATTTCTTGAAGGATTCTTTTTGATACACCTAATTGATAATCAGGGAGTTGCAGGTTATTGAAAAACGCTACGACATCCGTAATCGGCATCAAAACTAAGTCGATGATAGACCTCCCTCCTACCTTCACATACCCTGCATCTTGGCGTAGTCGTGAGCCTTTGCACTCGGGGCATGAGGTACGCCCACGATAGCGTGAGAGCATCACTCGATACTGGATTTTGTGGGTCTCGGCTTCCAACATTTTGAAGAACGCATCCAAGCCCGTAAAGTATTGATTTCCAGTCCATAACAGAGCCTTTTGCTCGTCAGTAAGGTCTTTGTAAGGTCGGTGAATTGGGAAGTCGAATTTTGTTCCGTTTTTGATTAATGGAATCAAATATTCGCTCATTTTTTCGGTACGCCACGGAGCAATTGCCCCTTCGTAAATGGAAACACCTTTATCAGGAATTATCAAGTCGGGGTCAAGTCCTAAAATTCTCCCAAAACCCTCGCAACGCTTGCAAGCACCGTAGGGATTATTGAAGCTAAAAAGATTGAGGGAAGGCTCTTCAAACAACATTCCATCTGCCTCAAATTTATCAGAAAACACTTTCGTTTCTCCTCCAAAAACTTCCACAAAACACGCTCCGTCACC
Organism: Cytophagales bacterium; assembly: GCA_013298125.1. Taxonomy (GTDB): domain Bacteria; phylum Bacteroidota; class Bacteroidia; order Cytophagales; family Spirosomataceae; genus Arcicella. Next base: position 16,035 of record JAAFJP010000032.1, read on the forward strand.
CTCAAAAAAGGCAGTTTGCACAGAATCCGATAGTCTAAATTGAGTTTCTTCTTCGGGCTGACCGTTTTCGTCTTTTTTGACTGCCACACGGTCAATCAGAATTTTATAATTATTAGCAAAGAGGTCAATGGGAGGCAGTTTTTTCAGTTCCTCCTTATTTTCCAATAACTCTTCTAAAAATTTTATCTCTCCATCAATCACAATTCGAGTATAACCTTTCTGAATCAAGACCTTCATTTCCTCAACCAATTTTCTTTCTTGTTTCAAGAAAAAAGGTGCGAGAATCATCACACGGGTCGATTCTTCTAAGGTAAAAATATAATCCACCACGTCCGAAATGGTGTCTTTGGTAACTTCCTTACCCGTTACAGGCGAGTATGTTACGCCCGCACGAGCGAAGAGTAATTTCAGATAATCATAAATTTCAGTAGTTGTGCCAACCGTCGAGCGAGGGTTTTTGGTAGAAACTCTTTGCTCAATGGCAATGGCTGGCGAAATGCCCTTGATATAATCTACATCGGGTTTTTCCATCCGTCCCAAAAACTGGCGAGTGTATGAACTCAGACTTTCCACGTACATCCGTTGTCCCTCCGCAAAGAGCGTATCAAAAGCCAAAGACGACTTCCCCGAACCCGATAAACCCGTGATTACCACCAACTTATTGCGTGGAATGGCAACATCAATATTTTTAAGATTATTAACTCTCGCCCCTTTGATGATGATAAAACGCTTAGGGTCAAGGTCTTCGATTGCGGTATGATTTTGATTCTGGATTTCGGTAATATTCATGAATTTAGGGGATAGTGATGAGGAGTATTTCACCTTCTAAATCACTGGTAAAAGTATGTAACAAAGATAACAAATTCTGAGAATGTTTAGTTACAAAAACATATCAACACAAAAGAGGCTCATTCAAAAGAAATTTGAATGAGCCTCTTTTTTAATTTTATAGCATCTACTATCAACCCTTTTTCCTTCTTGCTTTCTTCGCTTCTGCTAATAATTTTTTAGCTTCGTCTCGTTGGGCGGCTTTGCGGTCTGTGTCGTCAATAACTTGTTTGAAATATTCAATGGCTTTGTCATAATCCTGTTCTTGCGAGGCTATTTTACCCAAAGCCAACATCGAAGACCAATAATATCCAGAGTTGGTTGTGCCTGTATTTTTGGCAAAATCTATCGTTTTTTGATAGTAACCTTTGGCTACTTTCATATCTTTGTCGTAGTTATAAGCGTAGTATGCCAATATGTAGGCGGCATAACGTCCACTTACACCCTCATATCCAGCATAATGTTCATCTATTTTTTTTAAAATGCTATTTGCCAATGACTTAGCCTCACTTACGTGTCCCTGTACAAAGGCACTACGAGCGTGAAAACGCTCAAAAAATGGATTATCTGGGTAACTTTCGTGGGTATATTTTGCCAAATTCAACGCCTTTTCGTTCATGTTTTCAATACCATAAATCTGGAGAAGAAAATAACGGGCTTCTGTGCGGGTATAGAAAGCATTATAACTCACTTTCTCTAACTGACTGATTCCTTTGGGTTTATCGCCTTTTGGAAACAACCAAAGCACTGGACGAAGCAATGGATAGTTTTCTTTTACGTAATAAAAATAATAATTATACAAACCGTCCCCAAACATTAATTCTGGACTAAAATCTGAGAAAGAACGTGATTTGTCTAAATATTTTAAAGCACTTTTTGCTGCAAATGTAGCCTTCGACCAATGTTTGCGTTCGGAGTGCAAACGACCTTTGAAAGCATAAGCGGCAGCCATAAAAAAGGCGGCTTCGGGATTTTCGGTATCGTCCCAAATCTTCATGGCTTTGTCGATACTTTTATCCATATAACCCAAACATTTTTCGTCATAAAGGGCGTTCTCGGTGTTTGGAACAATCTTCCACCACTCCATCAAACCCAATAGAAATTCGGGCAGAGGGTGGTCTGGGTACTTAACTTTCAGATACGTAAACTCTTTTTCGGCTTCGTAAAACTTAAAATTATACATATGATTGATAGCCTGTGAAGCCTCAATTTGTACCTCATTTGTGAGCAATAACATTCCCTTCGAGCGTTCTTTCTCAGCCTTTTCGGTGTCTTTCCACCATTGAGCCGTTGTGGTTTGTGTGTTGCAAACAAACAGCAAAATGATAAAAATCACTTTAACGATAATTCTAAAATTAACTTTGTTTTTCATTTTGTAGTATCTAAATTTTGTCACAAAATTAACGAAAAGCAACCGCAAAAAGTATTTTAAAATTACCATACGATGGATTGTTTCAGAATAATTTTCTAAAACAAAAAATAAATTTTAATTGATGTATTTCCAGATAATCTAAATATGAAATTGTATTTTTAACTTTATGTACGAATTACTTAGGTTTTAATCAAAAATATATGACAACTATCGAATTAAAATCAGACCTTCATTTACTGATTGACCGTATTTCAGACAGTAGTGTTTTGGAAGCCTATCACACACTCTTAAAACGTGAGGTTAAAGAAGTAGGCGATTTTTGGGATGAATTAACAAATGCTCAAAAAGAGGATATTCAAGCGGGCATTGAGGATTTAAAGGCAGGTCGGAAAAAGCCATTATCGGAGATAATGAGTAAATATTTATGAAAGTATATCCCATTTTTGTCTCTGAACGAGCTGAACAAAACTTAGAAAAAATCCTTTTATATCTTGAAGAAAAATGGTCTGAAAGTGTGAAAAAGGCATTTTTGGAAGAATTAAATTTTAATTTTGAAAGAATCAGTTTGATGCCTTTTGTATTTCCAAAATCAGAAAAATTTGAGAATTTACGTAAAGGGCTTATTACTAAACACGCTAATATTTTCTATCAGGTTTTTGATGATTACATTGATATCGTAACTATTCACGACACTCGCCAAAATCCTGATTTTTTAAGATGAAATGCTAACAAACTTACAAATAAAAAACTACGCTCTCATTGAGCATTTGGACTTTGCTCCTGACCGTGCCTTGAATATCATCACGGGCGAAACGGGTGCAGGGAAATCCATTATGTTGGGGGCTATTGGCTTGTTATTGGGCAATCGTGCCGATACTCGCACGCTATATAATCCGTCTGAAAAATGTGTCATTGAGGGTGAATTTAATATTTCGGGTTACATTATTCGGAGTATTTTTGAGGAAGAGGAATTGGATTATGAAGAGCATTGCATCATCCGCCGAGAGATTTCTCCGCAAGGCAAAACTCGTGCCTTCGTGAACGATACGCCCGTGAATTTGGAAACCCTCCGCAAGGTAACGTCGCAATTGATGGACGTGCATTCTCAGCATGATAATTTATTGTTGGGAGCAAATGATTATCAACTCCAAATTGTTGATACTTTTGCTCAAAATCATGAGTTTTTAGATAAGTATAAAGCTGATTATCAGGCATATAACAAGGCTCATCGTGCGTATGAGCAATTATTGAGCGAAGCCAAAGAATCTAAAAAAGAGTTTGATTATAATGCTTTTTTGTTGGATGAATTACAAAAAGTGAAGTTGAAAGGCAATGAATTGGAAGGCTTGGAACAAGAACTAAACAAGCTCGAAAATGCAGAGGAGGTCAAGTCGAAATTGTTATTGGCTACGGAATATCTCAACGCTCCTGACCAATCAATTATCTCATTTTTGACCAGTGCCGTTGCCAATTTTAACGGAATCAGTAGCTACGGAGAACAATATGAGCAATTACGAAGCCGCTTACAAAGTTGTTTGATTGAGCTAAAAGACATTGCCGTAGAGGTAGAATCGGAGGCAGAAGAGGTAGAGTTGGATAATGAAAAAATCTCCGTCATTCAACAGCGACTTGATTCGTTGTACAGTCTTTTACAAAAACACCAAGTCAAAACGGACCGTGAATTAATTGAAGTTCAGAACGATTTGGAGAAGAAAGTTAGCAAGGTTTTAAACATGGACGAAGCCCTCGAAAAAGCCAAAGCCAATGTTGAAAAAACCGAAAGATTGATGATTAAATCGGGGGAAGCATTATCAAAATCTCGGATTGCGGTTTTGCCCGTTATCGAAAAACAAATTTCAGATTTGTTGAAAGATTTAGGAATGCCCAACGCCAGTTTGAATATTAACAACGAAATCATCAAACCAACGCCTAATGGTCTGAATATCATCAACTTACTGTTTTCAGCCAATAAAGGAATCAAGCCTCAGCCCATCAAAAATGTGGCTTCTGGAGGTGAATTTAGTCGTTTGATGTTAGCGATAAAGTATATTTTAGCCAATAAAAGAGCCTTGCCAACCATCATTTTTGACGAAATTGATACAGGGATTTCGGGCGAGGTGTCGATAAAAGTGGGTAATATGATGCGTGAGATGAGTCGCAGTCACCAGTTGATTGCCATTACGCACTTGCACCAAATTGCGGCACAAGGTTCGGTTCATTATTTTGTGTATAAAGATAACTCGTCTGCCAAAACTGTTTCCCGTATCAGGAAGTTAAACAATGAGGAACGTGTCATGGAAATCGCCCAAATGATTGGCGGACAAAACCCTTCAAAAGCCGTTGTGGACAACGCAAGGGAGATTTTGAGTAAACATTTAGTGGATAAGACGAATTATAAATTGGATTTGTAAGTAAATAGGTGTTAGGGTTTAGGTGATAGGTATTAGTGAAATAAATAGATAACGAATTAGATTTTAGAAAACATGAAAAAAACAATAATCCCAATACTCCTTTTTGCCTCATTGGCGGCTTGCAAAAAGAATGCAGAAGAAAAACAGAAAGTAATGATTGATGAGGTCATGGCGATACACGATGAGGTGATGCCCAAGATGGACGAAATCATGTCTTTGAAGAGTAGCTTGGATTCTGCCATCAAAATTTCACCTGATTCTGCGAAAGCTAAAACGCTTTATTCAAAATTACAATTAGCAGACGACGGCATGATGGATTGGATGGAAAACTACGATTCTGAATCGGTAAAAGATAAATCAGAAGTAGAAATTGAGAAGTATTTGAACGACCAAAAAATTAAAATTACAGAAGTTAAAGTGCTGACTGACAAGAGCATAGAAGAGGCTAAGGGTTTTTTGGGGAAGTAGAATGAATCAAATTTATAGCATGGACATGTCTACTATCTTACAGCATTTTCATACTGAAAATACTATTTCAGATGAGGTTGTTTCTCTCATAATAGAAGATGATAACAATTTACGTTCAAAGTTGATTTATCATTTTTACGTAAACAAAGATAGAGATTTTGCAATATCTCTTTTAGATAAATTTATTTCAATTCGTAAAAATCCTGCTGGAGAAATGCCAGCGGAAAACTTAATGTTGGCTTGCTATATTTTAGGTCAACATCAGCAAATTGAAGATTGTCTGAAAATTTGGGAAGCAAAAAATATTGATTTTGATACTTATTGCGGTTTAGACATTCAGTTAGTTCCTTTTACTGGTGTTTTAGAAACCATAACATATCTGGAAGAACAAAATTCTCCTGAATCAATTAAAGCATTAAAATATGTTAAGGGTTGTTATGAATGTGGTGATTTTGATAATCTTGATGAATATTTTTCAAAGAACAAGTTACCTTGGTTTATTTGATTTTATGGTAAAGTTTAGTCAACTGCCTCACCCACAATAGAATTGAAAACACAAATTAAAATGCAATTATCAATAAAGACATCCCTTTTTTACATTGCCCTCACTTCCATACTCTCATGCAACCCAAAACCCGAAAAACTCCCAATTCTCGGCAATAAAGAAACAGTCGTAAAAACAGTTAATGGAAAGCAAATTACGGACACCCTTTATCACCAAATCCCTGATTTTGAGTTTATTAACCAAGATTCTGTAAAAATTACGCAGAAGGATTATGAAGGTAAAATCTATGTGGCTGACTTCTTTTTCACGACTTGTCCAACGATTTGCCCGAAGATGAAAACCCAAATGTTGCGGATTTATGAGAAGTTTAAGGATAACCCAAAAATTGGCATTCTCTCGCACACAATAGACCCACGCCATGATACGCCCGCCGTGCTGCGAGAGTTTATGAACAACTTAGGCATCCAGTCGAAAACATGGCAAATGGTAACGGGAGATAAAGCAAAAATTTACGAAATCGGACAAAAAAGCTATATGGTTTCCGCCACTGACGACCCAACCCAACCAGGCGGAATCGTCCACAGCGGAGCATTTATTTTAGTCGATAAAAACCGACACATCAGAGGAATTTATGACGGAACAGTGCCTGAGAAAGTGGATAAATTGATGGAGGATATGGAGGTTTTGTTGAGTGAATAAATCGTTCAGTAAATGAGACAATAACTGATTCAAAATGATGGTTCTCTAACAATTTTTGTGGATAATATGGTAGGGGCGTATCGTATACGCCCTCGGACGAAATGGGCGTATGCGATACGCCCCTACCACAAAATTGGCAAATTAAAATTACTCAGTGTTAAAAAAAAATGTACTACCTTTCCTTTTAAATCAAAAGTCTTTGGGTAACAAAAAGCCTTCACATATCACGCATGAAGGCTTTTTATTAACTTTTTAGAAATCAAAATAACTGCCCTTCCCGATACTTAGGTACAATGCCTAAGTGTACGTACGCCCGTTCAGTCGCCTCACGCCCACGAGAAGTCCGTTTCAGGAATCCTTCTTGAATCAAAAAAGGTTCGTAAACTTCTTCGATGGTTTCTGCCTCTTCGCCACAAGCCGTTGCGATGGTCGAAAGCCCAACGGGTCCACCTTTGAATTTCTCCACAATGGTCGTCAGGATGCGGATATCCATTTCGTCCAAACCGTTTTTATCCACGTCCAGAGCCAACAAAGCCATTTCTGCAATGGCTACGGTGATGCGTCCGTCTCCTTTTACCTGAGCAAAATCACGGGTTCTTCTTAACAAATTATTGGCAATACGTGGCGTTCCACGGCTTCTACGAGCTATTTCAAAAGCGGCATCGTCGTCAATCGGTACATTCAAAATTGCACAAGAACGCTTGACGATGGAGGTCAATAATTTGGCATCATAATATTCTAAACGACAATTTATCCCAAATCTCGCCCGTAACGGAGAAGTCAGCATACCCGCCCGTGTGGTTGCTCCAATGAGCGTAAAAGGATTCAAAGAAATCTGAACACTACGGGCATTAGGACCCGAATCCAAGAGAATATCAATTTTATAATCCTCCATTGCCGAGTACAAATATTCCTCAACGATAGGGTTCAGTCGATGGATTTCGTCAATAAAAAGCACATCATAAGGTTGCAGATTGGTCAAAAGTCCCGCCAAATCAGAGGGTTTATCCAAAACTGGTCCCGAGGTGATTTTGATATTTGCCTTCAATTCATTGGCTACAATGTTGGAGAGCGTAGTTTTGCCCAAGCCAGGAGGTCCATGTAGTAGCACATGGTCGAGGGCTTCTTCTCGCTGACGAGCCGCTACTACAAATACTTTTAGGTTCTCCAACACTTTATCTTGCCCCGAGAAATCATCAAAAGACAAGGGACGTAAAGCACGCTCAATTTCTTTTTCGACGGGTGATAGTGTTTCTTGGTCGCCTTTTAAATAATCTTCTCTCATAATCTTAATATCGAATTTCTTTTTTCCTTTCAAAAATACGGCTAATTCTGCTCTATACCAAAGTAGAGATGATTTTAGAGATAAACTATTACACCCGTAAGTACCCGATAATAATTAGTTTATGTTAGACCTATTAAACTCAAAACCTGTCAGGTTTGATTATCAACAAACATATCTTTCTTTTACGAAAGTGGGTATAAGCAACACTTCACGCCCTTTTTACGTACTTCTACTACAAAAATCCCACTCAAACAAACTTTCAATAAAACTTCACGTAAGTTTTTTCGTTACCTTTATGTCCCTAATTTTCAGCAAACTAACATAATTATATGAAATCATTATTTTCGATTATACTCTTTCTATCTACGGTTACGCTTTCAGTTGCCCAAAAGAAACTTTACAGCGATACTCAGAATAAGAAATTAGACCAACTATCAGAACAATTAAGTACACAACAAAACCAAAACTACCAAAAGGCTTTGAAAATGGCTCGTCAAAAAAGCTGGCAAACCGAAGTCGATTTGGGTGACGGCAGAACGTTTCGTTTGAATGGAATAGACGAAACAGGTCAGCCTTTATATTTAGTAACTGAAAGTAATGCTAATGCCTCTGGAACAACCCGCACAAACCAATTATATACGGGCGGTTCGTTGGGCTTGTCTTTGAACGGTAGTGGCGATGCTGTCAAAAATAGGTTAGGTATTTGGGACGGAGGCGGTGTGCTAACAACTCACCAAGAGTTTGGAACACGAGTTATACAACAAGATAATATCACTACTACAGACAATCATGCAACGCACGTATCGGGTACACTGATTGCTACGGGAATCTCCGCACAGGCAAGAGGAATGGCTTTTGGGGCTAATCTCAAAGCATGGGATTTTTCGAGTGATGTATCTGAAATGACCGTCGCTGCCAAAGATTTAGCCATTTCAAACCACTCTTACGGATTTCAGGCGGGTTGGATTTTTAATAGCACCACCAACCGTTGGGCATGGTACGGGAGTACCAGTGTGAGTAATGTTGAGGATTATAAATTCGGATTTTATGATGGCTCGGCTCAGGCTTGGGATAAAATTGCCATTGCTGCCCCTTTTTACTTAATTGTAAAATCAGTAGGCAATAATCGTAGTCAAAACGGACCCGCAGAAGGTACATACTATTTTTTAGGAGGTTCAACCAGAGATTCAAGTAATGTTGCCCGTAGCAAAAACGACAGTTACGATTGCGTTTCCACGACGGGCAATGCCAAAAATATTCTTTCGATTGGAGCAATTTCTGGAACAAATGGAAATCCTCCTGCTCAAAGTTCAGATATTAAAATTTCAAGTTTCAGTAGTTGGGGACCCACCGACGATGGTCGTATTAAACCCGACCTTGTGGCAGTAGGCGTTAATTTATTCTCTACTTCCAATTCTTCAACAACTGGTTATGCTGTTTTGAGTGGAACGTCGATGTCCACTCCACAGACTTCTGGAAGCCTTTTATTGCTTCAAGAAGCCTACGCAAATCTAAATGCTGGACAATTGATGCGTTCATCGACCTTGAAAGGCTTGGCATTGCATACTGCGGAAGATGCTGGTAATGTAGGACCTGATTATGTTTACGGATGGGGACTTTTGAATACTGAAAAAGCCACTAAGGTGATTCTGAATACAGATAAATCAAATTCTTTGACGGAAAGAACCCTCACAAATGGAGGTAATTTTACCCAAAAAATAACTGCATCAGGAAAAGGAGCTTTGACTGCCACCATTTGTTGGACTGACCCCGAAGCTGCCGTTTATACAGTTTCCGCTGAGAACTTGAATAACCGTACACCAAAATTGGTCAATGATTTAGACATAAGAATCACAGACGGTACAAACAACTATTTACCGTTCATCTTAAATCCTGACAAACCCGCTGATTTAGCTACTCGTGGAGATAATATCAGAGATAATGTTGAACAAATCCTCATCCCAGATGCTGTCCCTGGGCGTACTTATACGCTTACCGTGAGTCATAAAGGAACGTTGAGAAGTTCACAAGATTACGCCCTGATTATCAGCGGAATAGGTGGAAAAGATTACTGTACTTCGACTCCCACGACGGTTCAAGATAATATCGAAAGCGTAAAATTTGCGGGATTAACCAATAACGTTAAGGTTTCATCAGGGCAACAAGTAGCTCTGGAAATTGCGTTAAAAGGAACAAATCCTAAAACTACCAATGTCTTTGTCGATTGGAATATTGATGGTGTTTTTGACGAAGCCACCGAGCGAGTAGCAAGCTCAGAAGCATTTGCAGGGAATAGTTTTACAACATCTTTTAAAGCACCCACGGGACTGTTGGCGGGTAACGGAACGTTGATGAGAGTTGTTTCGGTAGAAAATGAAACCGCTAATAACGTAAAAGGTTGCGGTACATACAGTCGTGGTGTGACAAAGGATATTGCCATTCAATTTGTTCGTCCAGAAGTTGATTTGAGCGTTTCCAACTTACTTACGCCCGAGGTCAGCTCTTTCTGTTCGGGTTCGGGTGGTAGTGTTTCTATTTCTTTAAAAAATGTAGGAAACACCGCTCAACAAGACATTCCTGTTTCAGTTAAAGTTTCTGACAAAAATACAGTAGTTGCCACATTATCAGGCACATACAAAGGTTTATTAGCTCCTTTTGCAGAAGATAAACTTTTATTGGATGGCACTTTCAACGCCGTAGTGGGGATTAATTATTCTTTTGAGATTGCTATCAATTTACCCTCTGACCAAGATAATTCTAATAACGTTAAAACAATCACCAGAGAAGTTATTGCTACAACATCACCAGCAACTGCCATAGCGACAATATGTGAAGGAACTACTAATTTGAGCATAAAAGCAAGCGAAAAAAGCCCTGTTTTGTGGTATGATGCCCCAACGGGAGGCAATTTACTTTTTACAGGAAATACAGGCTCATTTACTAAACCAGCCAATTCTACTAAAATTTTTGCAGGGGTAAATGATTTCTCAGGTACGATTGGCTACAAAGACAAATATGCCTTGGGTGGTGGGACATATTTTGAAAATTTTGGACCAGAACCTGTTATTGTTACGCAAACACCCTTGGTTATTGAGAGTGCAAGGGTGTATGTAGGCACACCAGGAACGATTACTTTTACAATCACCAGAGTATCAGATTTAACACCCATTTCGACGGTAACATTCAAAGTGGATGCTACCCGCTCGAACGCAAATCAAACTCGAAACTCAGGGAGTCAGTTAATCGAAGACCCCAACGACCAAGGTGTAGTATTACCCCTAAATTTAACCATCCCAGTCGCTGGAACGTATAAATTGACGCAGGAGTGTACTGACGGAGCGAGTATTTATCGAAGTAACTTAAATGCTGGCTCTACGACAACAGGGGTAGAAATCAAGGGACATCCCTTCACGATACCAAATGTAATGAGTATTACAGGAGCTTTGTTTAATGGAAACATTATCAAAACGGGCTACTACTATACTTATGACATGAAAGTTAAATCAATGGGCTGTCCAAGTACCAGAGTGGAAGTGCCAATTACAAGTCAAGCACTCCCAAAAGCCAATGTAACACCCGCTGATAAGGTCGGTATTTGTCAAGATTTTACGAAAGATTTAACCACCAATACAGGTACAAATTATACTTACCAGTGGCTCAAAGATGGTGCAACCATTGCGGGAGCAAATGCAGCAACCTATAAAGTGGGTGCAGGCGGAGTGTATAGTGTAACAGTAACTGAAAATGGGCTTTGTAGTGCCACTTCAAATGCTGTTACGGCGAGCGTATTTCTTCCCATTGCTCCTAAAATCACTTTTAACGGCAATGTTTTGAGTATTCCAACGGGTACAAATCCCGTTTGGTATTTTGGAGGAGTATTAGTTCCTGGGGCAAATCAGAATACGCTAACTCCCACAAAATCAGGAAATTATACCGTAAAGTCCACAGATTCAAATGGTTGCGAGGCGATTTCGGATGCCTATTCATTGACCATCACGGCAGTTGAGGAAGAGATTGTTTCGGAGGCAACAGCAAAAATTTTTCCAAATCCAGCAAGAGAGAAATTTAAAGTAGAATACCGTACGCCCGAAAATCCAAAAACTGTGCAAGCCGAAGTCATTAATATTTTAGGTATTACATTAAATACTAAAAATATGACCAAACAAAACGGCGTTTACAGTACAGACTTTGATGTGTCGAAACAAAGTCAAGGTAAGTATTTTATCAGAATTACGGCTGGTGAAACTGTAAAAACAATTCCGTTTATTGTTGGGGTGGAATAGTGTTTTAGTAGGCAGTTGGTAGTAGGCAGTAGGCAGAGTATGTAGTTTAAGCAGTAAGAACAATATTTGTAACTTTATTGCTTACTGAACACTGCCTACTGCCTACTAAATACTGCCTACTTCCTTTTAGCTTCCTCCCAATACACATCCATTTCTGCCAAAGTCATATCTTGTAGGGTTTTACCATTTTCTTTTGCCCTTGCTTCCAAATGATTGAAACGTTTGATAAATTTCTTATTAGTTCTTTCCAAAGCGGTTTCTACATTGATATTGATAAAACGAGCATAATTGACTAATGAAAACAATAAATCACCAAATTCTCCTTCGGCTTTTTCTACGTTAATTGCCTCATTTTCAACCACATTAAACTCATTTTTAAACTCTTCCATTTCTTCCTCAACCTTCTCCCAAACCTGCGTTTTTTCTTCCCAATCAAAACCAGCACCTCGGGCTTTTTCTTGAATTCGCATGGCTTTTACTAAGGCAGGCAAAGAGGCAGGCACTCCTCCCAGAACCGATTTATTCCCCCCTCCTTCTTTCAATTTTATGGCTTCCCAATTCTGTTTTACTTGCTCTTCGTTCTCGACTTTCACATCGCCGTATATGTGCGGGTGACGGTGAATTAATTTCTCACAAATGCCGTGCAGAACATCCGATACATCAAAGGCATTGGTCTCCGAAGCTATCTTTGAATAAAATACTAAATGTAACATCACATCACCCAATTCTTTCTTGATTTCGTGCATATCACCCTCCATGATGGCATCAGAAAGTTCGTAGGTTTCTTCGATAGTGAGGTGTCTGAGGCTCTCAATGGTCTGTTTTTTATCCCACGGGCATTGCTCACGGAGTTCGTCCATAATAGTCAAGAGACGGTCAAATGCCATTAATTGAGATTGACGTTTTTCAGGAAGATTATTAAAGTCTTGATTCATATTTTGTTGATTATTAAGGAACGGGTAAATAATAAGTTGTAATGATTGGTATGAATTATTTTATTGATAGATTGAGGGTATTTTGAGGGGAATAGCATCGCTATTTACCGAAAAATACCCTCAATCTATCGGTAAAAGAAACTTAGAAATCGTTATAACTTATTGTTTACTCGTTCCTAAAACAAAGATAAAGCTAAAATCTACATTTTATTCAACCTGCATCGAAGCCCCCACCAGTCTGATTTCACCATAGCTATAATCTTCGCCCAGAGCCTCTTTTAAGGCTGACCCCTTCAAATCTGGATTTTCTAACATAAATTCTCTGATGACTTTTATCTTCTTTAAATCCATAATACTTTCTACTGACAAAAGCCCTTTTTTGACGTATTCGCCAAGGTGTCCTTCAATAGTGGAAGCGGTAAGTTGGCGTATTTCGGCTATTTCGGCAATCGTTTTTCCTTCTTTGAATAAATTATAACTCATCTCCTGTGTCGAACCTTTTACCACGGCTTTTTTTGCAGGTTTACGAACCCTCTCAATCGTAGGAACTTCAATACCATTTGCCTCACAAAATTCTATGATGATGTCCAAAATCTCATCACCGTATTGTTGAATTTTGATTCTACCAAAACCTGAAATTTCTGCCAATCCTACTTTGCTTCGAGGCATTTCTTCGGCTAAGGCTTGCAGCGTTTTTTGAGATAAGACCATGTATTTTTCAATATTCTTATCAACGGCTACGCTATCTCGCCAAACCCTCAATTGATTGAACAAATCATCATTATTACCGCCCGATTCAGTCACTTTTTGGCTTTTCAATAACCTTGATTTTTCTACCTCAAAATCAAGCGAAATGTTGGCTTTTGTACTGAGATATTTCGTAGAATCAAAACCTTGTTGCGTATTTTGGAGAAGCATTAATTTCTCGAAAGTATGCTTCAATCCTTGCTCCCAAATTTTTACAACACCACTTTTTGTTTCTTTATTATCACAAGATAAATCAATGATTTTCAGGGGATTATAAGTTAATTCTTGTAATTTTTCTGAAAGATAAACACTCCCTTTTTTGATGCGTTCTTGTAGTTCTGTATTCTCTTCGGGCAATTGAGACTGAGCAATGAGTGACTCTAATTGTCTCGAAAATTTGTCAATGACCGTATCAATTTCCACTTGATAAATGTTCACAATTTCAGAAACATCTTGCAAGGTTTTACTAACGAATTGACCCTGAGCCGCTTCTATAGTTTGGCGGAAGTAATTGAGGTTACTTTTTATCGATTTAAAATCAAATAAATCTCGAATCCAGTCGCTTTGGGTGATTTTCTTGGCTTCAAACAAAGCATTTTCGGATAAATCTTGTTTTTCGGTTTCTTGGTCAAAACTCGAAATGGTACTATCCGATTTCACACTTTCAGACGTGATGGGCGTACTCAAAACCAAACCCTCAAAAGTCTTGCAACGACTCAAAGCCACATACACCTGACCATGGGCAAAAGACGAAGCCGCATCAATAATGGCTCTGTCGAAAGTCAAACCCTGACTTTTATGAATTGTAATTGCCCACGCCGCTTTGATGGGAAATTGGCTAAATGTTCCTATAACGTGTTCCTGCATGGTTTTGGAGTCATCCAGCACGTATTTTATATTGCCCCAAATGGCTCTGGAAACAGTTATTTTTTCAGTTTCATTTGGGCATTTTACCGAAATAGTATCATCATCTATGGCTGTGATTTCGCCTAATTTTCCGTTAAAATATCGTTTTTCTTGTCCAATGTCATTTTTTACAAACATCACCTGAGCCCCCACTTTTAGCTCCAAATTCAATTCATTTGGGTACATACTTTCAGGAAACTCCTCCGTTATTTCAGCAATAAATGAATGTGTTTTGCCTTCAAGTTCATTCAATTTTCGAGTATTGATTGCCAAAGCGGCTTTATTATGACTGGTCAGGGTTATGTATTTTTCATCCGTATCTCCCTTAAAATCAGGAATATAGCGAGAGTTTAGGAGCTTTGTACTTTCGGCATCCAATTTTTTATCTCGTACTTTATTCAAAAGACTAATAAACTGTTCGTCAGCCTGTCTGAAAATATGCGTTAATTCTATGGTGATAAACTGACTCTGGGCAAGAGCCTTGCTTTCAAAGAAATACACACTCGGATAATAGGGTCTGAGCATACTCCACTCTTCGTCCTTTATAACGGGAGCAAGTTGGTGCAAATCCCCAATCATGAGTAATTGTACACCTCCAAAAGGCAAATTCCGATTTCTGTATCTTCTCAAAACCTCATCAATCGCATCCAACACATCCGCCCGCACCATACTGATTTCATCAATCACCAAGAGGTCAATCGCTTTGATAGCTTTAATCTTTTCGCCACTAACTCTGCGTTCAGGAGGATTATTGCCAGGAATATTTGGACCAAATGACAACTGAAAAAAGGAGTGAATCGTAACGCCACCCGCATTAATCGCCGCCACGCCCGTAGGAGCAACAATGACAATACGCTTAGGAGAAGTAGCTTTAATATTTTTGAGAAAAGTGGTTTTGCCCGTACCCGCTTTGCCCGTCAGAAAAACGTTAGTATTTGTAAATCGAACGTATTGGTCAGCAAGTTCAAGGCGTGAGTTTGATTGGAAAGGAGTTTGCATTTTTATTTAGGAGTTAGGTATCAAAAAAGCCTCCAAATCATACAATTTGAAGGCTTTTCAATATATAAATATCTAAAAATCAATTTATTAAGTTTTCGGATTTGAGCCAAGAACTAACCAATAAATTAGTCTCTACGAACACGTCTGCCTTTCGCAGTTCTGATTTGTCTCATTCTTTCTTCTAACTCAGCAATAACTCTTGTTGAGTTTTCTTTACTTGCTTCGTAAGTCTCGTTCAATGATTTATAAGAAGATTGTAACTTGTTATAATCATCCAATAAACGGTTATATTTGATACTCAAAGACTCAAAAGTCTCTTTACTGTCTTCTTGACATTTTACATAGTCCTCACTTTTTTTCTTGAACTGACTCTCCAAGCTAAAACGGAAACTACTTAATTCAGCATTTTCTTGACGCTCTTTCAAAACCTGACTCTCCAAACGGCGAACTTGGTCTTGCATTTCTGTAATCTTTTTGGTGTCAGTACAACCCGATAAGGTTATTGAAACAGCCGCTGCGATGAATAATAAACTTTTTTTCATGGGATTTGTGTGGGTTGATAGATAACTACTTGAAAATCAAAGATTATGCCAACGTTATCTTTTCGTTTTGAATGTACAATTAATCAGTGGCGGAAAAACAGTACGATAAATATAATAAGGATAAATATAATAACAAATTTACTTCTTATTTTTTATACATAAAATGAATCACTAAACTTTTTTCTCAAAATTTCTTGATTACACCAAATTCTTTGTTAAATTTGCATTAAATCTATATAGTTAGTAGAGTAAACTAAATTGCTAAGTTTTCTGTTATTTTGTTGTTAAATTGTACCTATACATTAACAACCTAAAAACTAACAACTTAACAAATCATTCAGATAATTTTATGCAAAGTTTCAGAACTGAACTCGAAAATCCGCTTGTCGAAAAAGATATTGTTGATTTAGCACGTAAAATAGAATTGTTCCGTGAAGGAAAAATTCACGAAGAAAAATTCCGTAGCCTTCGCCTCGCACGTGGGGTCTATGGGCAACGCCAGCAAGGCGTTCAGATGGTGCGTATAAAGCTCCCGTACGGCAAGATGACCTTCAAACAATGGAAGCGAATTGCTGATATTTCAGACGAATATTCTACGGGGAATCTTCATTTAACGACTCGTCAGGATGTCCAGATTCACTTCGTTTCGTTGGACAGAACACCTGAACTATGGGCTAAATTAGAACAAGATGATATTACGCTTCGTGAGGCTTGTGGCAATACAGTTCGTAACGTAACTGCCTCACCCTCAGCGGGTATTGACCCAAAAGAGCCTTTTGATATTACGCCTTATGCCGATGCCGTTTTTAGGTATTTTCTAAGAAATCCAATCTGCCAGGAAATGGGTCGCAAGTTCAAAATTGCCTTCTCAAATACCGACGAAGACACCGCTTTGACTTATATGCACGACATGGGTTTTATTCCAAAAATTCAAGACGGCAAACGTGGGTTCAAAGTAGTCGTTGGGGGAGGTTTGGGAGCTCAACCTTTGTTGGCAAAAATAGCGTATGAGTTTTTGGCAGAAGACCAAATTATTCCCTATTTAGAGGCAACACTTCGAGTTTTTGACCGTCACGGTGAGCGTAACTCACGTCACAAGGCACGTATCAAATTCTTGATTCAAAAGATTGGCTTTGAGGCACTTGTAGCACTGATTGAAGAAGAAAGATTGGCACTAAAAAATCAATCTGTTCAAATAGATACAACTACGGGCAAATGGAACGTGGAAGCTCACGAAATGCCTTCAAAAACGGATGCCAACGTAGTAGAAACCAACACAGGATTTGAATTATGGAAGGCTACGAATACTTTTGAGCAAAAGCAAAAAGGGTTTTATGGAGTCTATGTCAGAATCTTGAATGGAAATATTCACTCAACAACTTCACGCTCTTTGATTGAACAATTGGAAGGCTACATTGCTGATGATGTGAGAGTTACGATTAATCAAGGTTTGATGTTGAAGTTTGTACCAGAGGCTAATTTGCAATACGTTTATGCAGTCTTGGCGGCTCACGATTTGGCGGCAGCGGGTGCAAATTCGATGGCAAATATTACGGCTTGCCCAGGGACTGATACTTGTAACTTGGCGATTTCGGATAGTACCAATATCACTTCAAAATTAGAATCGGTCATCACCGAAGACTTCCCCGAGTTGATTCATAATAACGAAATCAAAATCAAGATTTCGGGTTGTATGAATTCGTGCGGACAACACGGTATGGCAAATATCGGCTTTCATGGTTCGTCTCTGAAAGCCGCTGATAAACGTGTTTTGCCAGCTTTGCAGGTGCTTTTGGGCGGTGGAACGGTTGGCGATGGCGTTGGTCGTGTGGCGGATAAAGTAATTAAAGTACCTTCAAAAAGAGGTCCAGAGGTGTTGAGAGTAGTGTTGAATAATTATGAAGAAAATGCCAACGAAGGCGAATATTTCAATGATTATTATGACCGTCAAGGCGAGAAATATTTTTATTCACTATTAAAACCCGTTGCAGATTTAACAACCTTGAAAGACGATGATTTCATCGATTGGGGTCAATCAGAGCAATTTGCTACTGAAATTGGGGTAGGCGAATGTGCCTCAGTAATCATCGACTTAGTAGCGACTTTGTTGATGGAATCAGAAGAAAAATTTGATTGGACGAAAGAGGCTTACGAAGAGAATCGTTTTGCCGATTCAATTTACCACGCATACAGTGTGTTTGTGAGTGCGGCTAAGGCTTTGTTGTTGGATAAATCAGTAAGTGCTTCGACTCAAAGTGGCGTGATTGATAAATTCCAAGAGAATTTTGTAGCAACTGGTGATATTACGTTGGGAGAAAAAACCTTCCAAGAATTAGTATTACAGATTAATAAAAACGAACCTTCACAAGCATTCGCAAAATCGTATATCGCTGAGGCTCAGGCATTTTTGAGTTTAGCAAAAGCGTATCGTGAGGAGTTGGTGGCGGCTTAAAATTTTTGTCTTAATTTTCAATATCCAATACTCAATGTACAATTTTCAAGTTTAGTTATCTGATATAGTAATTTTTTACTTGAACATTGGGTATTGAACATTGAGCATTGAAAATTAATTTTTTGATAATGAGCAACTTAGAACATTTCCATACATTAGACCCCAGACCCAAACTTACTGTTGTAGGGGCAGGTCCAGGCGACCCTGATTTGATTACAGTCAAGGCAATAAAGGCATTGAAAAGTGCCGATGTAGTCTTGTACGATGCTTTGATTGCGGATGAATTATTGGATTATTGCAAACCCGAAACTGAGAAAATCTACGTAGGAAAACGCCCAGGGGAAAGTCATTCGCAAGATGCTATTAATTTTATGATTGTCGAGAAGGCGTATATGTACGGACACGTAGTACGCTTGAAAGGGGGCGACCCATTCATCTTCGGGCGTGGGATGGAAGAGATTGAATATGCTAAAAATTTTGGATTAGAAACCGCCTATATTCCTGGGATTTCATCATCAGTTGCGGCGGCGGGTTATGCAGGTATTCCCCTGACAACCAGAGGAGTAAGTGAAAGTTTTTGGGTAATCACAGGTACAAAAACGGACGGTTCACTCTCCAAAGATTTGGAACTTGCTCTACAAACAACGGCTACGATTGTGGTATTGATGGGCATGAATAAATTGACCCAGATTTCAGAAATTTGTCAAGTAATCGGAAAAGAAGATTTGCCAGTAGCCATCATCCAAAACGGAACAACTGAAAATCAGCAAGTTGGAGTGGGACTTGCCAAAGATTTGAAAATGATTGCGGAAGAGAATAACCTCTCTAATCCTGCGGTAATTGTGTTGGGGGAAGTGGTAAAGTATGCTTCGGTTGAAGAAATTTTGGAAGTTTATAAATCGTAGGAAGAAAACTGAGAAAAAAACTTTCTTCGGCAATATAAATCTGGTTCAACTATAATTTATACTGGATTATAGAGTAGAATAGGTTTCTAACCTGTTCATCGGACTCCATAAACAGGTTAGAAACCTGTTCTACTCTTCATCCCGTATAAATTGTAGAAAACCATAAATATCTTTTACAAAATCAAAGAAAGTCCTCCCTAATTCCTCCCCAACCACTCCAAAAAATCCTCCGAAACCTTATCGCCCTGATACACCTTATCAATCACCTTTCCAGAGGCATCTTTTTTCAATTCAAAAAATTGATGGTCACAATTTACGTAGGCTTTCAGGGTCAAATTTTTCTTTCCTTTTTCAGTAAAATCTAAGGGTAAAAAATCTAATTCAATTGCAATTTCGTTATCATCTGTTCCGTAAGCTATATACAACGGAGTATTGATTTTCAGTAAGTTATCTAAATTTTTAGTAGAAAAAGAATGTGATGCATAGTAGGTATCACCTTGTCCTTTATCAATAGATTTTGGGTATTTGCAAATATCTTCCCAATATTTATAAAGTTCTTCTATTTCTTTTTGTGCCTCCTCGGCGGTCACTTTACCCTCCTTAGCAGCTTGACGAGTTTGATAGATTTCATTCTCAAAACGTCTTCCTGTTCGACCTGAATACAGAATCGTATGCGTAACTGATTTATTGAAATTTGCCACCAAATTCGCTCCAACCGTAAAGCCTTCTGAACCTCCACAAAAAACGATTTTTTGAGTATCAATCCACGGCTGTTTGACCAAAAAATTAATCACCTGATTACTTTGAGCTGTGGCTTTGTCAAGGTGGTTATTTTCTTGATATTTTTTTGTCAAAAATCGAGGGTCTCCTATTTTCATGCCTTCGTTAAATGACTCCAAATAGGTTGAATCAGCAACCAATCGAGTACCAGATTTCTGAACCATCACCAAGTGATATTTATCTGTAAATGATTTTACTGGAAAAGGAAAGCTGAGGTAATATTTACCTCTATAAAGTTCAATCAATGGCTCAGGGCGAGAACCTTGTCGGAAGAAGAAAAGGGGCTTTTTGATTTTCAGGGATTCTTTGTTACCCCAAACCACAAAAGTAGTCGTGTCTTTGCCGTCAGGAAGGTGAAAAACCTGACAGGCATCTTCTAATCTTTGGTTTTGCGAAAATCCAGCGAAGATTTTTAAAAATAATAGCACGAGTAAAATAGTTTTTTTCATGATTTTAGAATAAGTTTGATTCTCTTCCATTTTGTTGAATGTTCCATAAGTCGTTGTAATACTGTGGCTCGAAGTGGCACTTCGAGACGTTGGAGTACGATTCTCGAAGTGCCACTTCGAGCTACAGTATCCTCTAATTTCTTCTAACACAAAAGGATTAAAAACCAAAACACGTTCTTTTATTCTAATAAGACAAGTCGCTTAACAATTTTTAACAATGAAATCCAAAACTTTCAAAGCCCTCCAAATTTCAGAAAATGCTGAAAAACAATATGTTAGAGAAATAATCACTCGCCAAATCTCAGATTTACCAACGGGTGAAATCTTGGTGCGAGTGCATTATTCAGCTTTGAATTATAAAGATGCGTTGTCATCCATTGGCAACAAAGGCGTTACTCGAAATTACCCACATACCCCAGGCATTGATGCCGTTGGAGTTATCGAAATGAGCGAATCGCCCGATTTTAAAATTGGTGATGAAGTCATCGTAACAAGTTATGATTTGGGCATGAACACCTCGGGCGGGTTAGCCGAGTATATTCGTGTCCCCGCCCGTTGGGTTGTGCCTTTACCTATGGGCTTGTCCATGCGTGAGGCTATGATAAACGGCACGGCAGGATTTACGGCAGCCATGTGTATTAGTTCCTTGATTAACAATGGATTATCTCCAAAAAAAGGAAAAGTATTAGTAACAGGCTCAACGGGTGGTGTTGGAATATTGGCGGTGGCAATGTTGAAAAAATTAGGTTTTGATATAACGGCAGTAACTGGCAAGTCCGAAGCCCATGAATTTTTGACAAAAGTCGGAGCAAGTGAAATTCTGTCGAGAGAGGATTTGGATGATAAATCTGGTCGTCCGATGTTGAAGTCGGTCTATGCGGGAGTGATAGATACTGTAGGAGGAAATATTTTAGCAACCGCCTTAAAATCATTGACTTACGGAGGAGTGGCTGCCATTTGTGGCTTAGTTGCTTCGCCCGATTTACCTACTTCGGTATTACCATTTATCCTTCGAGGAAATTCTCTTTTTGGCATAGATTCCGCTGAATGCCCGATGCCTTTACGCAAAAAAATTTGGCAAAAATTAGCCACTGATTATAAACCCGCTGATTTGGAGTTTTTAGCAACTGAAATCAGCTTGGAAGAAGTCCCTGAGAAGTTGGATTTGATGTTGAGAGGTGGAGCTTTGGGGAAATATTTGGTGAGATTAGGGTAAGTTTTATACTAAAAATTACCGTTTGATAATTTCTATAAAAAACGCAGACTAATTCCGCTAAGTCTGCGTTTTTTTTGAGTAAATTTGTCCAAAACAAAGGAATTTATTAATTTTATACAAAAAAATAATTATATATTCATATTTAAAAGCCTCGGTAATTGATTTGCCTAAAAGTAGTTAGTCAAAATTTATTCAAATCAATACAAAAAACTACTATGAACAAATGTATTTTCTTAGACCGTGACGGTGTTCTGAATGTCGATAGAGTAGATTATGTCTATCGAATTGAAGATTTTATTATTCCCGAAGGAACGATTGAAGCCCTCCAAAAACTCAAAGCCGCAGGGTATTTATTGATTGTGATTACGAATCAGTCGGGCATTGCGAAGGGGATTTATTCTCGTGAGGATGTCTGGAAATGCCATAATTATTTACAAGAAAAATGCGGAAATTTGATAGATGATATTTATTTCAGTCCACACCACGAAAAGTTTACGACCAATTCTCTGACTCGTAAACCTGACTCGCTAATGATTGAAAAAGCCATGGCAAAATACCAAATCGATCCCAATGCTTCTTGGATGATTGGGGATGCTCACAGGGACATACACGCAGGGAAAAAGGCGGGTGTAAAAACCATTCATATTACGCATAAACCGCAAGAGTCACATTCTGCCATTACGACGGATAACTTACTGAAAGCTAGCGAGTTGGTTTTGAGTTAAATTGTTGTTGTAACCCTCCTAAGCGTTTGAAACGCTTAGGAGGGTTTATAAAAAATGGCGAATAATCGTTACGATTATTCGCCATTTTTTGTGTTTTACCTTCTCTTCTTCCTATCCCCACTTCTCGGATTTTTCCCTCCACCTTTTGGATTTCCACCTCTCGAATCCTTAGATTTTCGTCTCGAATCGTCTCTTCTTGATGTTCTTTCTCCACCTCTTTGAACTTTGCCATTTGCTCCAACCAACAACAAATCCATACTTCTACGGGCGAGGTTACACTCTTTTACTTTCACTTGTAATTTGTCTCCGAAGGTATAAACTTTACCATTTCGTTGCCCTACGATTCTGTAATTTTCACGGTCATATTCATAGAAATCGTCTTTTAAATCCATCATTCTAATCATCCCTTCCGATGCCGTTTCTGTGATTTCTACAAAGATTCCAAACTCTGCCACGCCCGAAATGATACCGTCCCAGACTTTGTCTTCGTCCATCGTACTCATGTATTCCACTTGCTTGTATTTGATGGATGCTCTCTCGGCTTCGGCTGCCATTTTTTCTCTTTCCGAACTGTGCTTGCAACGCATTTCCCAAGGAGCTTTTTCCAATACCTCTTTTCCATCAAGATAATGCTGCAACATTCGGTGAGCCATCATATCAGGATAACGCCTGATGGGACTCGTGAAGTGTGAATAAAACGGAAATGCCAAGCCAAAATGTCCGATGGGGTCGGTGCTATATTTTGCCTTCGACATGGTACGAACGGCTAAATTTTCAAGAATATTTTGCTCTGGTTTGCCCTCCACGTCGTGCATTAAGGCATTGAAAGAGGTACTAATTCTACCCACTTCGGTATCAACATTATACCCAAAACGCTTGGCGAATGTTGAGAAATTTTTGAGCTTTTCGGGGTCTGGGGCTTCGTGGGTACGATACACCATCGTGTTACGAGGCTCTGATTTTTTGAGATTAAAGACGTATTCTGCCACTTTTTTATTGGCAAGCAACATAAATTCTTCAATCAATTTATGAGCATCTACTCGTACCTTTTGATACACACCCAAAGGTTTTCCATTTTCGTCTAATTGGAATTTCACTTCAACCGTTTCAAAATTCACCGCCCCCTTCGCAAATCGGTCAGCACGTAATTTGTGAGCGAGATTGTTAAGAATGTTTAGTTCTTTTCGGAAGTTATTTTGGCTTTCAGCTTTTGGCTTTTGGCTCTTAGCTTTTTTCAAAATTTCAATTTCCTCTGCATCCAATACAAACTCATCAGAACTATTACTATTAACTGTTAATTGTTCATTGTTGATTGTCAATTGTTCCTGTGCTTCTTCGTAACTAAACCGCTTATCCGAATGAATCACAGTCCGCCCGAACCATTCTTTGACGACCTTCGCTTGTGGGGTAATTTCAAAAACTGCCGAGAAGGTCAATTTATCCTCATTTGGGCGAAGTGAACACAATCCGTTCGAGAGTTTTTCAGGTAACATCGGCACAACTCTATCCACCAAGTACACGGACGTAGCCCGCATAAAAGCCTCTTGTTCGAGGGCAGATTCGGGGGTAACGTAATGCGTAACGTCGGCAATGTGAACGCCAATTTCGTAGTTTCCATTCTCTAAAAACTCAAAACTCAGGGCATCATCAAAGTCTTTTGCATCAACAGGGTCGATGGTAAAAGTGGTCGTTTTTCTAAAATCACGACGCTTTTTGATTTCGCTCGCTGAGATTTTCGTAGGAATGTTATCAGCTTCTTTTTCAATGTTTACGGGGAAACTAATCGGTAAACCAAACTCCGCCAAAATAGCGTGCATTTCAGTATTATTCTCTCCCGATTTACCCAAAACCTCCGCTACAATTCCTTCCATTTTACGCTCATCTTCTGCGTATTTGGTGATTTTTACGATAACTTTATCACCGTGTTGAGCGTTTTTGAGGTCATTTTTTGAAACGAAAATATCGCCAAAAATCTTCTTAGAACTTGCCGTTACGAAGGCATAATTAGGCATTATTTCGATTGTACCTACGATTTCCGCCCGTCCTCTTCTAACGATTTCTACAACTTCTCCCTCAGTTCGGTCAGTTGATTTTTTCTTTTTGGTCGATACCAAAACTTTCACCGTATCACCATCAATGGCTCCGTTCATATCACGGGCATTCACGAGAATATCGCCCTCACGACCTTCCACAACCACGAACCCGAAACGTACATTCACGTGATCCATGCGACCTTCCAGAAATTCCGTTGAGGCATCAATGATATAATGTCCCTCCGACATCCTGATAAGTTTTTTGTCCTTGTGAAGTTCAATCATCAAATCCCCGAAGAGGTCTTTGGTTTTACGGTCACGAATGGCGAAGGCTTTATGCACTTGGTTTAGCGACCAAGCGGTTTCTTCGTTCAATTGGAAGAATTCAAGGATTTCTGCCTTGATTCTATCTTTATATATTTGTTCTTTTGTTGGTTTTTTGTTTGTCATTTTTTGTTGATTTATTGATTTTAATAGGTGTTATTGAATATCTTTTTGCGTAATTACTAAGGTGTAAGTCCTTGATTCGCAGTATGAATCACTATATTTCTTTGCTTCCAATGTCCATCTTTCATCTTTAACAGGACTCAATGTAAAAGCTAAACTCTTTTTGTTATTCACAACGGCAAAGATACTTATTTTAGAATATCGGTTAGAAGGTATCGGGTTATAACCAAAATCACTTTCCTCCCCAATCTTTAAAATCTTATTTGTCGCAACTTCAACAGAGTCATTTTTTCCATTAAAATATTTTGAGACTGACTCAAATACTAATGTTTTATCGCTTTCATTTTTTATGAAAAAAGTGCTGTTGCCCGCACATCCGTCTTGTCCATGTGAACATCCAAATAAAGCCCCAATTATGAAGATAAAAATTACAATATTTTTCATTATTTGATGTGTTTAAGTTTGTATATAGAAACGTTATTTGAACACAATAAGTTATTTGATAAATTAAACTAAAAAGGCGTAAAAATGGATTTCCACCGTTTTTACGCCTTTTCGGTTATCTATTTTTGTAATTTTCTAATTTAAGGCTTCATCCAAATTTTTAATTTTGGCAAGCATTTTATTAACAATATTAGTTTTGTACTGAGATGCTTCTTCCAAAGTAGCAAATCTTCCCATTTGCGTTTTTGGGGCTGATTGTCTTTTGATTATTGATGTTTTCATAGATTTTAATTACAAACGAATTTAATGAAAATATCTTAACGAATCCATTTATTACTGATTTCAAAACATAAAAAATACAATATTCATTCCACAAACTCCAAAATATCAGCGGGTTGGCAGTTTAGTTCTTATATTTTTCTTTAAAAAACTCCTCATGCAACCTAATCCCCTCATAAAAAAAGAACGTCTCGCCTTGAATATTGTTCCTCCTATTTTCATCAATCATTTGTTGTAAGAAGGCTGGGCTTGGAGTATATTTCCCTACTTTCAATAAAACGCCTGGTGATAAAATATGTAGTTTTTCTTTCGGAATCTGTTGATTTACAAGCAATTGTATTTCCTTTTGATATTTGGCAAAATCATATCGGTATATCTGCGGACAGACCATATCTACCCAACCCTCACGCACCCACGTAACCCAATCTTGCAAATACTGTTCTTTGCTCCAAGGAAAAATACTTGGCGACATCGAAATCTGTATCTTTGGATTTACTTTTTTTAAGTCGAAATATAGACGTTTTTGAAACTGATTTAATCGTTCGGCTCGCCAATTTACCCAATTGGTGTCCAAGTGATTTTTGGGTGCAATTTGTCCCGTCTCAGTTTTGTATTGTTTCGTAATTGCCTCATTATAACCACATTCCGAGGGCAAAGCGGGCAAACGGTCATCGCCTTGAATCCCGTCTAAATCAGGATATTGAACGATAGTTTCTTTCAATAATGACAACATAAAATCCTGCACTTCGGGGTCGAGGGCATTCATCCACTTGAAGCCATTTTTCACGACTACCTTTCCATCATTTCCCAAAGCTGCCCATTGTGGTTTTGTCTCCAAAATGTGCTTACCAAAGCCATTATTTTCAGCCGAAAACCCAAACTCAAACCATGCATAAACTTTGATATTTTTAGCATGGGCTTCGTTCAACATTTCACGTAAAGGGTCACGTCCTGCGAGTTTTTCTTCGATGGGGATATGGAAAGTTTTATCCATAATTTTACTTGGATAAAGCGTTCGCCCTTTGTTCCACATCACCACAAAAATATGATTGATGCCGCTTTCTTGGCATACTTTTACGGCTTCCCTAATGCCTTCCTTTGTGTACATCACCTGACTATCCACGTTGGTAATCCACACACCTCTGATGGGGGTTTTTGTAGGGATTTGTTGGGTTTTGCAGGAATTGAAGATGAGGAGAAATGAGAGGATGATGAGGGTTGATTTCATGGTTTTAAATATTTGTAACCTGATGTTTCCACATCGGATGGAAGTAAATTCCGATGCAGAAGCAGAAGCATCAGGTTACAGTTTTACTTCGACAACTCAGTTGCCCGTTTCTGAGCTGCAAAAATGCCTTCTTTCAGATTCTGCGACAATAACCCTTCTTCAAAACGCTTCAAAGCGGCTTCGGTTGTTCCACCTTTTGAGGCTACGGCTTTGATGAGTTCGTCGAGATTTTTCTCTGAATTATTGATGAGATGATATGAGCCTAACATCGTTTGTTTTACCAAAAGCGAAGCCATTGAATCTTCAAAACCCATCTCTTTTCCTGCCTCAATCATAGCTTTTACCAGATAGAAAAAATACGCTGGACCACTACCACTCAAAGCCGTCACGGCATCCAAAAGACTTTCATCTTCCAAGAAAATAGCCCTTCCCGTTGAATTGATAAGGTTTTCGACTTTTTTTAACTGGCTCAATGTGATGTCTCCCGCCGCCGAGAAGGCAGTCATTCCCATACCCAAGAGGGCGGGCGTATTGGGCATTGCACGTAAGATGAGATTATGATTGAGAGACGATTTAATTTTCTCAATCGAAATACCAGCCATGATGCTCAAAATCAGTTGATTAGGTTGAATAACGGCACGTAATTCGTCTTGAAGAGAAGCAAAATCTTGGGGTTTTACAGACAGAATAATCAAATCATATTCTCCGATTTTGGTGTTGATGGTGTCAATAACTGCCCCCGCTTTTTCTTGGCGGAGAGCCTCGGCACGTTCGGCATTTTTTTCAATCAAGAACAGGTTTTCTTTCTTGACTAATTCGTATTGGATAAATGATTTGGCAAATGCCATGCCCATATTTCCAGCTCCGATGATGGCTACTTTCATGTTGTTAGATTTTCTGCCTTGTCATTGCGAACGCAGTGAAGCAATCTGTTGGATTGATGGAAGGGAATTTAAGTTTTTTGCATCATTCTAACAGATTGCCACGCTTCGCTCGCAATGACAGGGCTTATAATTTTTTATAATTGACCGTTTTTAAGAACAAAAATACATGAAAAAACCCTGATAATCTGGAAATTATCAGGGTTTTAAAATCATCTTTTCTATTTTAATACTTCTTCAAGTTTCCGTTCCAAATCTTCCCCACGCAAATATTTTGCAATCACTTTCCCTTCCTTATCCAACAAAAATGTAGCTGGAATGCCTTGTACGCCATACGCAGCGGCGGCGGCTGAGTTCCAATGTTGTAGGTCAGAGACGTGATGCCAAGGCAAACCGTCTTTTTCAATGGCGTTCACCCATGAGGTTTTTTCTTGGTCGAGGCTTACCCCAAAAATATCAAAACCTTTGTCTTTAAATTTATAATACATTCTCACCACATTTGGATTTTCCTTTCTGCATGGTCCACACCAACTTGCCCAGAAGTCAATCAGCACATATTTTCCACGTAATGAAGAAAGGGCTAAGGTACTATCATTGGGCATTTTCATCGCAATTTCTGGGGCTTCTGAACCTACGTCCACGCCCTTCAAACGCATGATTTGCTGATGAAAAGTCTTGATATGAATGTTGGGAGAATTTGGTTTTTCAGCCTTGAATTTATCCGAAACTTGAATCAAGGTTTCTAAATCATTTTCTGGATTCAAGAAGTTTCCTGCCGTCCAAAGTGCTACTAAATTTGTACCCATTTCAGGCAATAAAGCCTTGATTTTGTTTACGTTAGCTGATTGTGCCGCTTGAAATTCTCCTTGGATTTTCTGTAAAGTTACTTCGTCTTTTTTCTCTTGGGCAATGGCAACTTGCTTATTCCACGCCTCAACTTTTCCTTGTAATTCTTGATTAATTTTAATCACACGATTAAAATATTCAATGTTTTTTGAAGCACTGGTTATCTGAAAAGTACCACGCTTGTTGGGCATATCCATTCCATCGGCAATGACATTGACGGTCTCGCCACCTTCCAAAATCAACAGAATTTTCTGACTCAAATCCATACCAAAGAAATTGAGAAGATAATAACCTCCACCCTCAATGATTCTGGAATTAAATTTAAAGGATTTGTCCGCCGCAACGTTAGAAGAGTCCATCGTGATAGGCGTGCCTCTGCCGTTGATAAATTGAAGGAATACCTTTTTGTCGGGTACTACATTATTTACCTTTCCAGTTATCGTAACTGGCTTACCATTAGGCACTTGGCTGAATAATAGCGTGGTTATGCAAGCGAATATTACGCTTAAAAATAGCTTTTTCATTATGTTTGTTTGAACCTCACCTGAGCGTCGGTCGCCCCGACCCCTCTCCTACTGAGAGGGGAGAATTCGTCCGCAAACTCCCCTCTCAGTAGGAGAGGGGTCGGGGCGACCGACGCTCGGGTGAGGTATTTTCGTACTACAATTCTAACGATTTCTGCAATAATTCCGTAGTAACTTTCGGGTCGGCAGAGCCTTTTGATTTTTTCATAATTTCACCCATGAACATACCCAAAAGCCCTTTTTTACCTGATTTGTACTCCTTAACTTTCGCTGAATTATTTGCTAAAACTTCATCAATTAACGCTTGCAAGGCATCCGTATTGCTTTGCTGAATCAGATTCTTTGTTTCGGCAATTTGCAGGGGTGTTTTTTCAATATCAATCAGCATTTCTGGGAAAATCTGTTGAGCCGCCGTTGAGGTACTTACTTTACCATCATCAATTAGATTAATCAATGCTCCCAAACGCTCTGGACTTAATGATAACTGATTGATTTCTAAGTTATTATCATTCAAATACGACTTCACCGTTCCCATAATCCAGTTAGAAACAGCCTTGTAATTTTTGGTGAATTGACAAGTTGCTTCAAAATATTCTGCCACCTCACGAGTGTCTGTAAGTACGCCCGCATCGTAATCTGGCAAGCCGTATTGTTTCGTAAATTTCTCTAAAAGCTCCCACGGTAAGGCTGGCATTTGACTTTTTACTTCATTTAACCATGCTTCCGAAATCGTCAATGGCACTAAATCTGGTTCTGGAAAATAGCGATAGTCATTCTGTGTTTCCTTCTCACGCATACCCGAAGTACGCCCCGTTGCAGGGTCAAAACTACGAGTTTCTTGGATGATTGGAATGTTATTTTCAACGGCATCTATTTGTCTAACTATCTCATATTCAATGGCTTTCTGAATAAATTTCATTGAATTCATATTCTTGATTTCGACCTTCGTACCGAAGACTTTACTACCCACGGGCATCACCGAAACATTGACATCGCAACGCAACGAACCTTCTTCCATGTTGCCATCACATATCCCCAAATACCGCACCAATTTGCGGACTTCGGTCATAAAAGTGGCTGCCTCTTCGGCTGATTTGATTTCTGGTTCAGTTACCATCTCGATTAATGGCGTTCCTGCACGGTTGTAGTCCAATAAACTATCCGTTGAGCCGTCTGCATGGAGCGATTTTCCTGCATCTTCTTCTAAGTGAATATGATGAAAACGTACTCGTTTTTCGCCCGTAGAAAGTTTTACATTTACGCCCCCACCCATACAAATTGGCGTTTTGTCTTGGGTGATTTGGTAGCCTTTCGGAAGGTCAGGATAGAAGTAATTTTTACGGTCAAAATATTGATTTTCAGTGATTTGTGATTGACAAGCCAAGCCCATTTTCATCGCATATTCCACTGCCCGACGATTCAGTTTTGGCAAAGTCCCAGGATGTCCGAGCGTGATGGGTGATATATGGGTATTGGGCGAGCCACCAAATGAGGCAGCATCGGCGGCAAAAATCTTGCTTTCGGTCTGTAATTGAGCGTGAACTTCAAGTCCAATCACGACTTCGTATTTATCTCTAATTTCTTGTTTCATTGCGTATTTGAAAAATCTATTTGCAAATTTACCACAAAAGACACAAAAGTAAACAAAGGTATTTTTCATTAACCAAATGCAGATGTGGGCGTGCCACGGTTTGCGTTGGATTGGAGCAAGAGACCCGTAAGGATTCATATGAGTTGAGTTATATAACGAATTCATAAATGTGTATATAGATTCAAGTGCCATTAAAATAATATTCACTAATTTTATTGTTAGTTAAGTTATAATAATACATATTTGTAAAAAAACCATTAATAAACATAGATGAAACCAATTTTTGATTCTACAATACACGACATTTTAAATGAGCGTTTATTGAAACTTGAAACTCATTTTGATGCAGATGTTGTATTTTACTACGGTCCAATATCAAGTTCTCTTGAACAGCCTTTCAGAGATTTTATTGAAGAATTAAAAACAGATTCCGAAGATAAAAATAGAAAAACTCTTTGTATCTTTTTGAACACCCCTGGCGGAAGTGCGGAAACAGTTGAGAAGTTTGTCAAAGTTACTCGATTTCATTACGAAGAGGTAATTTTTGTTGTTCCTGATGCAGCATATTCGGCTGGCACGATTTTTTGTATGTCTGGTGATAAGATTTACATGGATTATTCCTCATCTCTTGGACCTATTGACCCACAAGTATTTAATGGGAAGAATTGGGTTCCAGCATTAGGTTATCTTGATAAAGTAGAAGAATTGATAGAAAAATCTATCAACGGTACTCTATCACAGGCAGAATTATTGATGCTAACTCAACAGGATCTTGCAATGCTTCGACGCCATGAACAAGCAAGAGATCTAACGATTGCCCTATTAAAGGAATGGTTAGTAAAATATAAATTTAAAAATTGGGATTTTCATGAAACTACCACCACAATATTAGGGCAGCCTGTTACGAAGGAGCAAAAAGATCAAAGAGCGGAAGAAATTGCAAAATTATTGGGAAATAATAAACTATGGCATTCTCATGGTCGTTCAATAGATATTGAAGCGTTGAGAAGTATATTAAAACTTAAAATAGAAGATTTTTCGAAAGATCTATCTTTAAAAAAAATCATACGAGAGTATAACGACCTTATATGTCAATTCATAATACGTAATGAATCAGAAGTATTTCTTCATTCCAGAAAATCCATATAAAACTTATCCTTTAACTAACATATTACTATTAATCATGATGAAAACTATCGTAAAACAATTAGAAGACACTCTTGTAAGAGAAAGTCTTAAATCAAACAATGATTTAAAAAATCAAGATTATAACAAAATGCTTGAACAGTTAGAAATCTTGGGATTATCAAAAAAATCTAATTACTCCTTACCTTTGGTTGATACAATCGGTAGAGGTTATTATGCTTCAAAAAAAGTGTAGAGCTAAAAATTTTATTTTTAGAAGGTCAGTTTTATAGCTGACCTTTTTTTGTGGAAAATATTTTAACCACCATTCCAACCGTTTTAAACTAAATTGGGTCTTTATAAAAATGATGTAGCAAAACTCTCCTTGGAAACCGAAGCACAGCTCATACAAGCCTGTTTACGTAATGACCGCAATGCCCAACGCAAGCTCTACAATGCCTACGCAGGGAGGATGCTGGTCGTCTGTATTCGGTATGTCCAAAATCAGGCGGAGGCGGAGGATATTTTGCAAGAATCATTCATTAAAATTTTTCAGAATTTAGATAAATTTCGTTCTGAAAGTACGTTGGGAGCTTGGATAAAACGGATTGTGGTCAATACTGCCATCAACCAAATTCGTTCGCAACAGCATTTCCAGAATATGGATGATGTGCAGGAACACGAGAATCAAGTAACTGATAATCAGTCGGGTATAGAAGGAATCCATTTTCAGGAATTGATTGAGATGATTCAAAAATTGCCCAAAGGTTGTCAGGCGGTGTTCAATTTATTTGCGATTGAGGGGTATAAACACCACGAAATTGCGGAGCTTTTGAACATCACAGAAGGAACGTCAAAGTCACAATACGCTCGTGCAAGAGTAATTTTGCAGAGTATGTTGTCAGTAAAATAAAAACCTCACCCCCAACCCCTCTCCTACTGAGAGGGGAAAAATCGGACGAATAACTCCCCTCTCAGTAGGAGAGGGGTTGGGGGTGAGGTTGTAGGATAAAATATGAACAATTCAACGAATAATTCTTTCGAGGAACAATGGCAACGTGCCTTTGATGATGCCTCACTGCCCCCTTCGGATGCGGTGTGGGAGAAGATTGAATTGGGTTTGGGAAATGATAATATTCCACCCAAATCTGGCAATGGTTCGTATTATGTAAGAGGGGTAATTTTGACCGTAATTTTAGGTCTTGGAATTTGGTATTTTTTTAATCAAAAAGAAGAAATAAAATCAACGCAAGTAACTGAAAATAAGGAGATTAAACAAGAAGAGAAGATTGAAAATGTAGTCGTAGAAAAGGTAGAAAAAGAGGTTGTCGAACCAAAAGAAATAAAAACAAATAAAAGGATAATTATTCCTAAAAAAGAAGAGGTTGAAGAAGTTATAAATGAGCCTGAAATCGTAATGCAAGAGCCTGAGATTCAGACAAGAATTATTACCGATTCGATTGATTTTATCAGTCCTAAAATTTCTACCAAAAACATGAACACCGACTTTGAAAATCCAAGTATAGAAATACCATTTCAACCAACACCCTACTACGAAAAACCAATTCCTAAACCTAAGAAAAAGTCAATTTGGGATAGAGTTAGAATTTCGGGAGGTGTAGGGATTTATCAGTAATGCAACCACATAGATATTGTAGGTAACATAGGTAAACAGAAGTCGTAAGTCATAAATTTAGAACCAATGAAAAAATACATATTTTCCATCCTACTCCCAACGATTTTAGGAGCGATGGCTTGCCAAAAAGAAGAAGTAAATATAAAGCCTGACGAGTACCTTGTTTTCGGATACATAGGCATAGGTTGGAAATGTAAAGTACTTGCAATACATATGATTGCAGATGGAAAACTATACACCGATACGAGTAATGTTTATTGTAAAGATCAAGAAAAATATTCATTCTCTGGCTATCAACTATCTGATAATGAATACAATAAAGTCAAAAATTTAGTGGCTCAATTTCCTGCCGAATTATTGAAAGAAGGTACTAAGACCTTCGGCTGTCCAGGTTGTGCAGATGGTGGAATGCTCTATATTCAACGAAAAGAAAAAGGGAAAGATGTCCAAACTTGGCGAATTGATGATTCTATCTTTTATCGTGACACTGATGTAAATAATGATAAATTTCCCGCTTACTTGTTGCTTTATGGAAGGGCTTTGGGGAAAGGTATGGCTGAAATAAAGTATAGATAGATTAAAATCATAAACTTTAAAAATCATCATGAAAACGCTCATTTCAAAATTCATAATTCTTGGTTTTGTACTATTTATGTCTTGTGCAAAAGAGGATGTTGCAGATAACGGTTCATTTGCCATTGCCGACGATAAAAAGTTAGAAGTTTTAGGTAAAGAAATAGAAGAATTTGCCAAAAATAAAGCCTGTACAGGAGGAGATAATTGTCGCTCAATGGCAGTTGGAAGTAAGCCTTGCGGTGGACCAACGAGTTACATTATTTATTCATTATCCAAAACAGACGAAAAGGTATTATCCGAAAAAGTCAAACAATATACTGATTTACAAAAAGAGTTGAACATCAAATATAACAGAATCTCAGATTGTAGTCTTTTAATTCCCCCAACGGTTGATTGCCTCAATGGGGTGTGTACTTCCAAATAATTAATTCTCAAATATCATGAAAAAATTTCTATCCAAAACGCTCCTGATGGTAGCGTTAGCCACTGCTTTTGTCTCATGCAAGGACAATTGCGTGCAAACCGTAACTTACAGAGGTACGGAGTCTGTTAGAGTAACTTTGAGTGAGTTACGAACGAGCATAAAAACACTCCCCGCCCAAGATTTAGAGAACCCTGGGAAAATTTATGTAAAAGATAACTACTTGTTTATCAACGAAGTAAAGAAAGGGATTCACGTAATTGATAATTCTAATCCGTCTTCGCCAAGGGCAATTTCATTTATTCCTATTCTGGGAAATGTGGATATTGCCGTGAAGGGAAACATCTTGTATGCTGATAGTTATACGGATTTCATAGCCCTTGATATTAGTAATCCGAATGCTGTAAAGGAAGTTTCAAGAACCAATCTTGTGTTTACGAATGGGCAAGTTGAGGGGCTTTGGTGGAACTACAACCCCAATGACCAAACCATCAATGATTCACGGTATCGAATGTACACCACTACCCAAGAAGTAGCTTGCGACCAACCAAATCCGCAATCTGTTAACTGGGGATGGGGATTTCCTACGGCATTCGCTTCTTTTGATTCCAGGAGTGCATCGGCATCACCAAGTCCGAAAACTTCGGGCGTGGGTGGTTCATCGGCACGTTTTGCCATCGTCAATGACCGTATTTATGCTGTTACTCAGAATGATATGAAACTTTTTAATATCAAATCGCCCACACAGCCTACTTTCGAGAGTTCGGTAGCATTGGGATTTGGTATCGAGACTATTTTTCCATATAAAGAAAAACTATTCTTAGGCACAACCACTGGCGTACAGATTTGGGATAATAAAAACCCTCAAAAACCTACTTTTCTCTCACGTCTCGAACACGTACGAGCCTGTGACCCTGTGGTCGTTGAGAACGATATTGCCTACGTAACGCTCCGTTCAGTCGATAATTTTACGCCGTGTGGCGTGGCAATTGCTAATCAATTAGAAGTGATTGATGTGGTAGATCCAGCTTCTCCAAAACGTCTCAAAATCTATCCAATGGAAAGCCCGTACGGTTTGGGAATAGATAATAAAAAACTTTTTATCTGTGAAGGGACAAAAGGTTTGAAAACTTTTGATGCGAATAACGTGCTGGATATTAAGCAATTACAGCATTTTAAAGACATAAATGCCTTTGACGTAATTCCGTTAAATAATACCCTAATGATGATTGGGAAAGATGGATTGTATCAATACGATTATTCTAATCCGAATAGTTTGAAGTTGTTGAGTAAGATAGCGGTAAAGGTAAAAAGTTAAAGGAAATTATCCGTAGAACCTCACCCGAGCGTCGGTCGCCCCAGCCCCTCTCCTACTGAGAGGGGAGCAATCGTTCGAGTAACTCCCCTCTCAGCAGGAGAGGGGTCGGGGGTGAGGTTATGCGGAATTTTAAACATAAAATATAAAATGAAAAAAATACTCACACTCTTCCTCTCGCTCGTATGTACGCTCACGTACGCCCAAGAGCAAAAAAAGCAAAGTTCATTTAAGAATTTTGTCAAAGAAAACTACGTCAATTTTACAGAATTTGGCGGATTATTCGGAAAATCTTATCATATAACAAATATTTCAAATTATAATTTACCTGTAAAAGCAAGTACCAACTTTACGATTCAAACATATAACGGCGTTAAAGTTTATAGAAATTTATCGGTTGGGGCAACCGTTGGCGTTGATTGGTTCAATAACTATCAAGTAATTCCCCTTTCGTTGGGTATCAGAAATACTTTTGGGAATCTTAGAACCAAAAAAGTCAAGACCTTTGCGGGCATAGATGCAGGCTATGGTTTTATGTGGTTGAATGATAAAGTCTCTGATAATCAGGAAATTAACGGAGGGTTGGCTCTAAGTCCCACAATTGGCTTACTGATTCCTACGGGTGGAAATGCTAATTTTATATTGAGTATCGGCTATAAGCGAAATGCTTTCAATACTAAAACTGAAACAGGTACAGAGAATAATCCATATACCACAATAACAGATTATAATTTGAATAGGATGTCGGTGCGGTTGGGGGTTAATTTTTAAAAAACAAGCGAAAAATCAATCAAAAAGTACCGTTAAATAAAAACAGATACCGTTAAATAAGAACTTCTGTCATCTCCTGATTTAACTATTTAGTTTTATCTCGAATTACAGGGGTATCGAGACCTCATGTTTTAAACTTAAAAAATAAAATCATGAAAAATTTAACGAAAAGTTTACCCATTCTTGGGTTATTGATTTTTGCTATGGCGTGTAGCAAAAAAGACACAACGGTTGCACCAGACCCAACAGTTGGATTCTCGGCTGCCGTTCAGAAAGTAGCTCCACAAGCTACCATTGATGCCCTCCGTAAGTTGGGGATGACGATTAATGAGGGTACAGCCCCACCCAATGTTACAGGTATTTTCCTCGAAAGCCCTACTATTTTATTGGCTACTTATCCAGGAGATACAAAAAAAGTAGGGGATAAAGTGGTGGATTACACGTACAAATTCTTTGAACCAAGTGCAGATAATACTACCATCAAGGTATCGTATAAATCATCTGCAGGCGATGCAAATGGTTTGGGTAGTGTAGTTGCTGGCAATGGAAAGAAGTTTACTATTTTCTCTGAATTAATTAGCACATCGGGACTCACTTACATCAATATCATCTCAGGTGAAATGACTTCTACGGGTATTAAAGATTGGCAAGATTCTTATGTATTAAAAACTGAATTAGAGAAAAATCGTGTTTGGAAAGATGGTGATGGCTTTTCTGAATTGAAATCTTCTTTCCGTAAAGCTGCTCCTTCGGAGGATGAACAAAATGTTGTTTTGGGAGGTAAGGAAGATTAATTTTACTGGTTCCGTTAAAATAAAAAACCTTCTCAATTCAACACTGAGAAGGTTTTTTGTTTGATATTCGATAAGAACATTTATCACTTTTACTTCATTACTCCCCTCTCAAAAACTTCTTTACCAAAACTTTTTGCCCATCCATAATTCTCACAAAATACATTCCCGTCGTGAGGTCACGGACGTTGATTTCTTTGATAAAATATTGAGGATTATTTTTTTCTAATTTATCGGATAAAATACTTATTCCCAAGGCATTAACTACTTCAAAAGAAGGCTCTGAGTCTGTTTTTTCTGAATTAAAATACTGAATTTTTAGCCATTCATTTGTAGGATTTGGGGAAAG
Source organism: Cytophagales bacterium (assembly GCA_013298125.1). GTDB lineage: Bacteria > Bacteroidota > Bacteroidia > Cytophagales > Spirosomataceae > Arcicella. The sequence continues at coordinate 53,799 of JAAFJP010000032.1, forward strand.
AATTAAAGGCTCTGTATCAAGAGTTTGATGCTCATCATCAAATGCCATCACCCTCGAAGCACTCACTACTTCGTATTCAACTACGCCCGAAACTGATACACATTTACCCGCTGTAGCTCTGACGGTATATTTCCCGCCTTGTCGTACATTGATGCTTGAATTAGTGGCATTTGGAATGGCTACCCCATTTCTAAACCACTGAAAATTATACTTCAAATTACCCGTTGTAATAGCTTGAATTGTGTTGGAATAACCTCCAATGAGCAAATATTTACCCGTTTCTGGATTAGTCGAAATGGGTGTGCCAGTGTTATTGATATTAAATGGAATTGAGGTCGCCGTACAATTGTTTTGTGTTGTTCTTACGGTATAATCGCCTGTTTCTGAGATATTTAGCGTTGAATTTGTAGCTTTTGAAATATCTTTTCCATCCTTTGCCCATTGATATTTAATACCTGTTCCCGTGAGGTTTTTGATGCTCAAATTGATGTTTCCTGTACAAATATTTGAACCATTATCGGATGAAATTATCGGAGCTTGGACGGTTTCAACCGTTACAGTTGGTGAGGTCGCAGAGCATTTTCCTTGTGTGATTGTTACTGAAAATTTACCCGCTACTCTGGCAATAAAAGAGGGTGAATCCGTCAAGGGCATGGGTTGGTCATTCCAGTTCCAAGTGTAAAATAAATCAGTCCCCGAATTGGTCAATAATTTTACAGAACCATTGCAAAGCGAAGTATTCCCAGAAGCCGTAATGGCAGCCGATGCTTGGCAAGGTCTTCCCGTTAAGCCACTGACAATCAGGGAGTAATATTGAATGTCTCCCTTCAAAGAAGAACCTTTATGATTAACAGTGATGGTATAAGTTCTGCCCGCTACGGGTTTTTCGATATAAATTTGTTCAACATTGTCTCGAATATTGTCTCCTTGCGTAGCCGCCTGATTGGGTGCATCAGGATTCAAAACCCATGGTAAAAATATACCTTGCTCATCCACAATACGGATGTCTAAATCATTAATCAATTTAGGCTTTCTATTATTCAGATTTTCAGGTTTTACATCAGTGGGCGAAGCCTCGGGGTCTGTCCAACAAATGGTTGCTACAAGTGGCGATTTTCCAGAAGCAACCAACTGGAAACTATTAGTTGAATTTCTGTATAAAACGCTCTCCGTGATAAAATGATTTTGGGTTTTATTCGCTATCACCTCGGCGGCACGCTCAATATTCAAAAGTCCCCAACCATACTGATAATCAGGACCTTGTGACGTTCCACACTCGTTGGCAGTATGAATGGTTAAACCTTTGAGGGTAGAGGCACGCATCGTAAAACCGTAATTTTGTTTGGTATAATATTCTTGTAAAAGTAGTAGCGAGCCAGAAACATTGGGGGCAGAAACGGACGTTCCACTATACGTTGCGTAAGAATCATCCCCGTTGGCAGAAGCCGAAAAAATAGCCTCACCCACGCCCACAAGGTCGGGTTTAATACGCCCATCGTCGGTAGGTCCCCAACTACTATACGCCGACATTTTAATATCCGAAGGTTTGGTGGGTACGATGTCACCTCCATCAATTGCCCCAACAGTCAGAATATTTTTGGCGTTTCCGTCCATCGGGATTGTGTCGTAGCCATCGTTTTTATTTCTCGAAACGGTACTTTTCGTATTAGTGTTTCGTAAATAATATGGAACACCTGCGGGCGGTCCATTCTCATTTCGCTTATTATCTGCCGATTTTACGATGAGATAATAAGGAGCATTGTAGGCAATTTTATCAATCTCACTTGATTTTTTATCATAAAATCCAAAACGATAATCCTCTGACTTTGAGATAGTTGTATCGCCCCACCACTCCCATTTGAGCTTATCATCCACAAACACGATTCCGTTTCTATCTGGATTAAAAACCCAACCAGCCAATACGCCATAAGAATGATTAGAGACCAATAAACCATTGGCAGCAAATGCCATTTCTGAGACATCATCCGAAAAATCCCAAATTTTAAGGTTACTCCCAAACGCCATTCCACGGGCTTTTTTGTTTACCCCAGTACCCATCAAAATTCCCGCTACGTGGGTGGCGTGTTCGTTTAGATAGGCGGGAGAATCAATTTGTTTGATACGATTATTGCCAAATTCTTGATGAGTCGTTCTGATTAATCCACCGTCCCAAAGACCAAGTTTATTTCTGATATTTGAACTCGCCCCGCTCAAACTCACGCCTAAACTTCCGCCTGCATACAGGGAGTTTGTGCGAGTACAAGCCGAAGGTGAAACTTGTCCGTGTGTGATATAATAAATGGGATTTTGGGATTCGTCAATACCTTGTAATGTGAGCGTACGACCATCTGAGAGGTTTTGTTGTAAAACCCAATCATGTAATTTTGCTAAACGTAAAGTGTTTTTGAAATTGGTTTTAACCTCAGATTGGACAGATTTTCCAATCTTCCGAAGGGCTTTTTCGGAGGTGGGTTGAATAGAAAAATTTACAACAGATTTTACTTCATCTGATGTCTGAGCGGTGGTGTTAGAAAGATTGAAAAATAGTAAAAAAGGAATGATTAAAATTGCTTTTTTATTACTCAAAACTCTAATCCATGAACAATCCTCTGGCGGAAAGATATTCATTTTGATATGTTTTAGTTGAAAATATTTGTGTAGTATTTACAGCAAAAAATGTGCCTTGATTGAAATGGGGCTTGATTATTTTTTAGTAGGTACTCAAATTGGTTATTTAAGTTGTACTTGTCAAAATCCCTCCCAAGGGTTCAAAACCCTTGGGAGGGTTAGTTCGTAAGATTTTTCTTGGGTATAACCTAATTAACCATTTCAAGTAGTATTTAATAGGCAGTAGGTAGTAAATTATAAATACGTTCTGATAGTTTTAAAAACTGCCTACTGCAAACTAAAATACTGCCTACTTCTCATCAATAATTCAACAAATCAACCATTCTCACCTAATTTCCCTCTACCTTTGTATCAGTTTATGGTGCTTTGTGTCTGGAATCGTCCAGACGTGATGCTTAATAGGGAAATCGATAAAAGCCGATACTGTCCCCGCAACTGTAAGTTTTTTTGGTAATTGGTAATGAGTGATTGGTGATTAGTTTTAGTCAATCAACTTATTAACAATCAATTACTTAATCGTTTCCATACTTCGATAACCACTGGAGTTGGTTATTGGTTATTGGTTAATTGGTTAATTGGTTATCGGTTAATGGTGTATTTTGGAGTTAATAACAATGCTCTAATTATCTTCCATCAACTAATAACCAATCAACCAGTAACCAATCAACCAGTAACCAAATCTGGGAAGGTTCAGGAAAACGATAAAACGAGTCAGGAGACCTGCCATTAAATCATTCTTGGTTTTTGTTTACGGAGGATGAACAAAATCGAGCGTTCGATTATCTTTTTATGTAGGTTTTTAGTGTTGATTAATTGAGATTTTGGGATAATATTCGTTCCAATTCCCTAATCCCCAATTACCCAACCCCTAATCCCTACCTCCCAATCAAACAATGTTCAAATCATTTCAAAAAACGCTCCTTACGTTAGCCGTATGCTTGTCGTCGTGTGCGTATGCACAGGAAACTGTTAAAACCAAAAATTTAGAAGAGGTCGTCATCACGGCTAACAAAACCGAACAAAAACTCTCGCAGACGGGAAAAGTAATCACTGTACTGTCAGATTCTGTTTTGCAAAAGTATCAATCTCAGACTGTTACAGAATTATTGACTCGTCAGGCGGGTTTTATGATTGTGGGTTCGCAAGGCACAAACGGTACAAACCAAGACGTATATCTCAGAGGGGCAAGCGTGGGAAATACACTCATTTTGATTGACGGAATGCCCATGTATGACCCATCAAGTATTTCTTCCAATTTTGACCTAAACCTCATCACCGTTGGCGAGTGCGAGCGTATCGAAATCTTGAAAGGGGCTCAATCAACGCTTTATGGTTCTGATGCAGTAGCGGGGGTAATTAATATTTTTACGAAAAAAGGAAAATCAGTGAAACCAATTGGCGGAAATACCTCAATTAATGCAGGTACATTCGGGACTTTCAGAGGAACAGTAGGCTTAAATGGCTCATTTTCAAAAGGTTATTATAATGTTCAATACACTCGTTTTCAGTCAGATGGATTCTCGAATGCTACTGATAAAGAAGGGAACAAAAATTTTGACAATGATGGCATCAAACAAAATAATATCTTGGCAAATGTGGGATTGAATCTTTCAAAAAATGTCATTCTAAAACTTCGTACGGTTCAAAATAATTACAAAACAGACATTGATGCAGGGGCATTTGCGGACGAAAAAGACTATACCGTAAAAAATAACTTTTCCATGATAGCAATGGGTTTAGACTATCGTTATGCCAAAGGAAAATTAACCTTTAATTACGGATTTAGCAAAACCGAAAAGACCTTCATTGATGATTCTACGTCTGTCGAAAAAACGGCTTTTGATAAATACTCAAAGACTTACTACGGGGGCAATTCTCATTATGCAGAAATATATAACTCATTGAAAATCAATGACAATATTGAGTTTGTAGCGGGAGCGGATTATCGTGTAGCCAATACGAATCAGACTTATGTATCAATTAGTGATTTTGGAAATTACACTGCTCCGCCCATCGGTTCAGATACTTCCAAAACCAATATTTTCAGTGTTTATGCTTCGGGATTGATGAAAACAAAATTTGGCTTATTCTTAGAATTTGGAGGACGTTATAACAATCATTCTATCTACGGGAACAACTTTACTTACTCGTTTAATCCTTCTTATTTAGTGAATGATAAATTGAAGTTTTTTGTTAATCTTTCAACGGGTTTTAAAGCACCGTCTTTGTATCAATTATTTTCGATTTATGGAAATAAGAATCTGAAACCAGAGATTTCTGTTTCAAGAGAAATAGGATTTCAAGTATTTTCAAAAGATAAAAAAACCGACCTCAGAGCCTTGTATTTTGACCGTCATATAGACGATGTGTTTTTCTTTAAATCCTTGTCGAAACCTCCTTACGGGCAGTACATCAACTTCGATAAACAGCATGATTATGGTTGGGAAATTGAAGCAAAAACCCAAATCGGGAAGGCAAATATTTGGGGAAATTTGACACTTTTACAAGGAGCAATTACTACAAAAGTGGCTGGAAAAGATACGGTTTTCAATAATTTATATCGCCGTCCAAAGAGTACATTTAACTTAGGTATTGGTTATCAAGTGTCTAAAAATCTGTATCTTAGCTCAAATATACGAAACGTGGGCGAACGCTCTGACCTCTATTTTAATAACGATACTTACAAAACCGAAAACGTAAAATTAGAAAGCTATTCAACCATAGATTTTTATGTAGAATACAAATTTTCAAAAAGCATAAAAACGTATATTGATGCTAAAAATTTGACCGATACTAAATACGTGGATATTTACGGATATAATACTCGTAGGTTTAACTTTATGGCTGGATTGTCAGTAGAATTTTAAGGGAAATTATAAAAATAAGAGTATCGTCTAACTTCCCGAAAGTTTGAAACTTTCGGGAAGTTCCTCCAAGTTAAATACGGTACGTTTAAATTTAGAATTTCCCCAAACTAAAAAACCTTATAGGATCTCGAAATCCTATCAGGTTTAAACAAATATTCCAATGGAAAAACACGCACCAGACAGTTGCCAAAGATGTGGCGACATTTTCGTTTGTAAAGCAAATAATGTCTTGCAATGCGACTGCATGAAAATCAGCCTGACCAAAGCCGAAACGGAGTATATTAGAGATATTACGGAATGGGAATATGATGGTAATTGTTTATGTATTAAGTGTTTAGAAGAATTGAAAAAAAAGATTACTCCCTTTACGTTAAATATTTAATAAATTCTTGTAATACTGTAGCTCGAAGTGGTACTTCGAGACGTTGGAGCCCGATTCTCGAAGTACCACTTCGAGCTACAGTAATCTTACATTGCTTTTAGCAGAAAGGAGATTAATGAATAGGATTTTTACCTTAAATTATCCAAATTATGTATAAAATATACGGCATCAAAAATTGTGAGACCATGAAAAAAGCCTTTGACTGGCTGACTGAAAATAATATTCCTTACGAGTTTCACGACTATAAAAAATCAGGGATTTCGGAAGCGAAAATTCAAGAATGGCTTACCCAAAAACCGTGGGACGTGCTCATCAATCGAGCGGGTACGACTTGGAAAAAGCTCTCAGACGATGAGAAATCTACTGACGAAACAGGAGCTATAAAACTTATGATAGAGAAGCCCTCTATGATAAAACGACCCATTATTGAAAATGAAAATATCAAAGTAATGGGCTTTAATTCAGACATTTACGAGCAAATTTTTAAATGAAACTATCATTCATCGGAGCGGGTAATGTCTCGTGGCATCTCTCACAGGCACTCGAAAACGCAGGTCATGGCGTGGAGGAAGTTTTTAGTAGAAATAATAAAAATGCCGAAGAACTCACCAAGCATTTATACAATGCCAAAGTTCAACGAGATTTAAACTTTTCAAAATCGAAGGCACAGGTTTTTTTCCTTTGTGTTACTGACGACTCTATGATTGAGGTCGTGAAGCAATTAGTCCTTCCCGAAGGCTCTATGTTGATTCATACTTCGGGCAGTAAGTCGTTGAGCGAGTTGGACGAATTGCTCAGGATAAACAGCGATATTACCATACAATCGGGCGTTTTTTATCCTTTACAGACGTTCACTAAAAATTATAAAGTAGATTTTTCAGAAATTCCCATTTGTATAGAGTCCGAGGATGCGGAGGTCGAGAAAGTATTGATAAACTTAGGGCAAGATATTTCGGATATAACCTATATGGTAAACTCTGAAGAAAGGCGTGTACTGCACGTAGCGGCAATTTTTGCTTGTAATTTCACCAATCATCTCTGGGGAGTTGCCCAAGAAATTGTACAAGATAATCATTTAGAGTTTGACCTTTTGAAGCCCCTCATCAACGAAACATTCCGCAAGGCAATGGCTTCGGAAGATATTTTCAAAGCCCAGACTGGTCCCGCTCGCCGTGGAGATAATAAAATCATCAACCAACATCTTCTTTTCTTAAAACAACAACCTGATTATCAACAAGTTTATCGGGTTTTGTCGGAAGGGATTTTGAAGAAAAAATAGGATGATATTTGACCTAATGCTAAATGCTATTACTTCTTTTGTAGGAATTATTTTTCTATGGATAAAATTCAAAGGGAAGAAATCTATCAAAGAACTCAGAAAAGAAGCCGAGGATGAATCTTTTGCCTTTGAAGGGACAAAAGTGATAGTTGTTGTCGTTGGAGGAACAATGGTTTTAGGGATCTTGATTTTTTTATTTATGATGATTTATCAAATGTTTTTAAACTCATGGCATGACTTAAAGTAGTCATACCATGAGTAATTTTGCACAAATACTTAATAATCGAAAAACCGATGAATATTCCTAATCCAATCCGCTGGGGCATACTTGCCTGCGGTAAAATAGCCGAAAAATTTGCCGATGATTTAGTCGCTCACGTACCCGATGCTGTTGTGTATGCAGTCGCCTCACGTGAACTGTCGAAAGCCCAAACTTTTGGACAAAAATATAATGCTACCAAAGCCTTTGGTTCATACCAAGAACTCGCTGACTGTGCGGAGGTAGATGTCATTTATATCGCTTCGCCTCACGCCCAGCATCACGAAAATACTTTGATGTGCCTCAATGCAGGGAAAGCGGTTTTATGTGAAAAAGCCTTTGCCATCAATACAACAATGGTACAGGAAATGATTGCGAAATCAAAGGAAAAGAATGTTTTTTTGATGGAGGCTATCTGGACCAGATTTCACCCATCCATTGCCAAAACTTTGGAGATTATTCAGTCGGGAGACATTGGGCATATTATTCATCTTGCAGCCGATTTTGGTTTCAAGGCAGATTATGACGAAAATTCACGCCTTTTTAATCCAGCACTGACGGGTGGTTCTTTGTATGATATTGGCATTTATCCCCTCTTTATCAGCAAGTTAATTTTAGGAAATCCAAAGGAAATCAAAGCTGTGGCTTCCATGACTCCTTCGGGTGTGGATATGAATACGTCAATGGCTTTGAATTATGAAAGTGGAGCAACGGCTTCGTTATTTTCAACTTTTGCTACCAAGACTGACACTACTTGCACGATTTATGGAACAAAGGGGAAAATTTATCTACATGAAAGATTCCACGAAACCAAAGGCTTGACATTAGAAATTTATGGACAAGAACCCCAAGTTTTCACGACTGAAAGATTAGGCTGGGGCTATTCCTACGAGGCTCAGGAAGTCCAAAGATGTTTGAAATTAGGTAAAACTGAAAGCGATAAATTGCCCCTACAATTTAGTTTAGAATTGATGGAATTGTTATGTGAAATTCGTGAGCAGATTGGTTTGGTTTATCCGCAGGAAGTGTGAATAATTAAAAGTTAAAAATTAAGATTCTACTATGATTTGTACGGGATTATAAAGTAGAAGAACCAAAATTAAAAATTAAAAAGTTCTCTGACAGTTTTTGTGGATAAGCATTGTAGGGGCGTATTGCATACGCCCTCCGACGAAATAGGCGTATGCGATACGCCCCTACCACAAAAATTATCAGACTACCAATTAAAAGTGTTGTATTACGCTAACTTCTCGAAATTTTACCCTCAAAAAGGTTTATTTCGAGAGGTTTAATCTTAAATATTAACACTCCATCATCTTTAAAATGCCTATCAATTAATTCAAAACCGCATTTATTTAAGATTTCAACTAACTCATTCTCTGTAAAAAGTCTCTTCCCACAACCTTCATGGATTTCGCCAGAGGACTTAGCTACTTGTTCTTCAATAAATAACTTTCCATCTGATTTTAAACCCGTATGAATATCCTGCAAAATAAATTCAGGCATTTCAAATTCATGTAAACTATTGATGATTAAGATTTTATCAAAAATTTCTTCTGGTAAATTAGTTTTGGATTGTGTCCCGATGATAGGAATAAATTTCCCTGAGATGGGTTTTTGAAGGAGTTTTTCGTAGTAGTTTATACCATAATTTATTTCATCCTGATTACAATTCAATGGGTCAATATCTTGTAAATAAAAAGTCAGATTCTCTACCTGCGAAGCAAACCAAATTTCCCAAACACCACTACTTGCCCCGATAGAAGCAATGACTTCGTTTGGCTTGAAATTATAAATGGAGAGGGACTTTTGCATTATGGAGTATTCTCAAACCAATATTCATGGGAAAAATAATAGTATTTGAAAAACTTTAAGTTGTCGGAACACGATTTTAGGATTGATAAGATTTTCAAGACTAATCCTATCAATCTGATGAATCTTTAAATCGTGTTCTGATGGTAAATAAGACGGGGTCGCCCAGACCATTTAAAGTTTACCAAATAATAGAATCAATATTCCACTATTTGAAGAAACCAATTGGATCTGCTTGTTTCGCTAAAAGCTCTTGTAAATAAGCCGTATCTACAAACGATACATCCAGACTCCTGCATCTGTGGAGATACTCCCATGCTTTGTCATAATGTTCTAATTGAAATTCGGCGATGGAATATTTTAGCCAGCCGTTGGCATTTGAAGGGTCCGTTTGAAGCGATTTTTCTAATAATCTGAGGGCATCGTCAATATCATCACAATTCCTTTTTGATTTATAACATGCCAACTGAACAGTAGCTATATCAACCATCAAAGTTGGGTTTTCAGGTGCTAATAAAAGTCCTTTCCGAAGTAATTTCGATGATTCTTCAAAATTTCCTTTCTGATAACTGATTGAACCTAAGCCCCAATACGCCTCCACATTTTCTTGGTTCAAGAGAAAGCAAAGATTAAAACGGTAAGTGGCAGTATCTAAAAGTCCTTCGTTAAGATATTCCCAACCTCGGTCTGCGAAAAATTTACTGGCATCTAATCGGTCTCTGAAACTTTTATCACATTTTATCAAAAACTCAGTCGCATTGAGCATTTCTTCTTCGGCTTTTTTCTTACTACCAAAAAGTGGAAGAAATTTAACCTCCTGGCTATCAGCTTCTATGGCTTCTTTTTTTGTCGTTTCTTTACTACTCGCCAAAGGCAAAGAAGGCGTTTGGGCTAATGCCGAGACACAAGAAGTAAGAATAAAAATGTAAACAAAAGCTTTCATATAGATTAACAACACTCAATAATAACGCCAAAGGAATGTATTTATTGTTTTTGGAAGAAATCCGATATTGAATTTAGGATTTAATTTCCTGATTGTCAATAGTTTTTGCTTATAAATTTATAGGGGAAATAGAATAGAATTTCTCTATAAATTTGGCATCGTCTTTGTTATTGTTTCACAAAATCTATTAAGTGGTATTGATTTTTAATAGATTTTATTTAAGTTTACAATTACAACAAAGTAAGCTTAACATACCCATAAATTTTATGCAATGATAAACGTCGTCCGTACCTCAGTAGTGAAAAGTCAAAATTTGTTGTTAGAAGGATTTTTAAATTCTCTATTTTACACATTTCCGTTTGGAATGTTTTTGACTGCCTGTAATTTTTTGTTTGAGTCTGTGAGAAAATACTATTTTGATTGGTGGATTGTGGTGTTGCCAACCTTAGCGGTTTGGATAATTGGGAATTTGTATGAAGGCTTTAAGGTGTATCAAGCGAGTCGTGAATTATCAGAGAGAGAGAACGTATATATTTCAAAACCAATTGGTTATAGAATTTCAGAAACCAATTTGGCTACGAGCTAAGAATCAATAAAAATCGAAGCGGGTTGTTCTAAATAATTAGAGCAACCCGCTTTTTTAGTAAAGTAGTTGTTAGTGGGCAGTTTATCCGTTACAATATTTCTACTACCTACTAACACAAACCTATATCATTTTCAAAATCAAAGCTCCTGCAATTGCACCTGCAATAGGACCTACCACAGGAATCCAAGAATAAGACCAATCTGATGAACCTTTACCCGATATCGGGAGGATGGCGTGTGCGATACGTGGACCTAAATCACGGGCGGGATTGATAGCGTAACCCGTTGAACCTCCAAGAGATAACCCAATTGCCCATACTAAAATACCCACCACAAAAGGACCTAACCCTGTGGTGATTGAACCAAATGAACCCAAAGCAATAATTAATAAAGCCGTAGCGATAAATTCAGCGGTGAGATTCGCCCACGTGCTTCTAACGGCGGGGGCGTTGCAATGACAGGCTAATTTCAAACCTTTGTCTTCGGTGATTGCCCAATGAGGAAAATACTGTAACCAAACTAAGGTTGAACCTATGATTGCTCCTAACATTTGGGCTAAAATAAAACTACCAGCATTGCTCCAATCGCCTGACTTTACGGCTTCGGCTACGGTTACGGCAGGATTGAGGTGAGCAGCAGGACTACCAAATTTTGTGGAAACGAAAATGCCAATCGTTACGGCAAATGCCCAACCAGCCGTAATAACTATCCAGCCTCCGCCTTCCCCTTTTGAGCCTTTGAGTAATACATTAGCTACTACGCCGTTACCAAGATAAATCAAAACAGCCGTTCCGATAAGTTCCCCGAGAAATGTTGATGTCATATAATATGAGTGGTTTTATGGTTTTTTATCCAGAATTAATTGTACAAAATAAAGCAATTTTTTCTCAAAAACAACTCTTAATCATAATTTGGATAGTAAAAATGTTAAACTCATCATCATAAGATACTTTTTAAGTACCTAAACTTAATTAGTTTGAACGAAACTTATGGCATGAGATTAAGCATCCCCGTGAGTAATATGCTAATCATCAATAGTTTATGAGTGAGAGGAACGCCCAGTTTCATGCCATGAGTAGTCATGCTTAGTAAAACCAAATTCTTTTGCATGGGTGATTACCTACGTACCCGAATACTTCCCAGACGAAGGATTGAAACGAAAAGCAGGAGCTGTTACGGTAGCTTGGTAAAATCAAAAAGGCTTTCTGAGATGATTCGGAAAGCCTTTTTTGATTATATTTACTTATCATTTCCAATATTTATATTTCGTTTACATTGTTTTACAGACATTATTTGATTTTCTCTTCTTATTGATCATACATTTGTTTCATTCATTTTTAGACACAACAAATATGAAAAAAACTTTTCTCAGCTTCGTATTCGTAGCGATTTCGATGCTGTCATCTCGTTTAGTTTTTGCAGATAATCCCTTGCTAATCAATGGGCAACCTTTGAATTATGAATACTTTTCGATTGGTTCAAAAGGTATTTTAACCATGATTATTGAGGACTCAAAATCTAAGGAGTCTAAGACCATTCCCTTCAAAGTTTATCTAAGAAGAGATAAGAAAATTGTACATTTGGGCGGTTATACCGCTGATGGGCAATTGTCTGAAATTGAAATTTCTGAGGTTTTGAAATTTGCTAATTTGGGTGATGAATTAGTCATAGAGCCTGTGGATAAAAAATATTATACTGCCACGAGGGTGTTTTTTTTGAGGAATAATCTTGTCAAATTTATTAGTAATTTTATCATGTATGGTAATAAAAAAGATGGCTGTTAGAGTATTTGGGAAAAACTATTCAGCATCCCCCCAAAGCCACGCACGACCAAGCTCTAATTCTTTTCTTAGATTTTGTTTAATGAAAAAATCACGAGTCGAATAAAAATCTAATTTCTTGGCGGGTATTGTTTCGGTATTTGCCAGTCCGTAAAGCATCATTGAAGTATAACGCACGGTGTTAATCATCTCATCTTTTTTGACTAAATCAAACTTATCACAATTGGCGTGGTAACATCCCAAGGCTTCGGGTGCAATTCCGCCGATGGGTGATGCTGTCGGGATTCCTTCTAACATAAAGCTCTGATGGTCAGAGTGTAAGCCTGCTTGATTGATGATATTATTTTTGTAAGAAGGGTCAATTTTCTTCATAAATTCCCCCATTTTCGTGAAGACAGGTATCATTTCTCCACGACCAGATGTATTGAATCCGTTGGCATTATTTGCCATGTCAAGGTTCATCATAAAGACTACTTTTTCCAAAGAATTTGCCTTTTTACTTCTTTCAATCATGGCTTTTGAGCCTAACAATCCCTCCTCTTCGCCCATGAACATTACAAATTCTATGGTGCGTTTTGGTTTCAAATTTAAGGCTTTGAAAGTACGTGCAACATCCAAAATGGAAAATGACCCCAAGCCATTATCCATTGCTCCCTGAGCTAAATCCCAAGAATCAAGATGCCCACCGATGATGATTTTTTCGTCTCTAAATTTCTTATCACTTCCTTTGATAGTGGCTACAACGTTGCGAGATTTTATCATTTTACTGAAATTCCTCATCTCGACCATCGCCAATAAATTAGGTTCTTCGCTTTGCCATGCACGTATCTGCATACCGCTTTCGAGCGAGATACATACCGCAGGAATCGAAATCAAACTACCTGTAACTGAGGCAGTTCCAGTAAGAAGTACATTGCCTTTGACGGTATTTACAAAAATTACTCCTATTGCTCCGTATTCAATCGCCAAAGCGGTTTTTTCAGAACGGTGAAGATTTCGAGTGCCTTTGATGGGTGGCAAAAGTCCGATATTTACCATCGCTATTTTACCCACTAATTTCTCTTTAACTGCCTGAAAATCAGGTTCAAGTCCATTCCCAACATCCACAATATCCCCTTTGATTTTGGATTCTACGGGAGTCATTGCCAAAGCTACTACCTCAATATCTTGGAAATTATCGCTTTTGCGTGGAGCAACCGCCAGCGTAACGGTATCACGTGACCACGATTCTACCTGAAAAGGCTGATATTTTACGTCTTTTATTCCGTAAGATTTCAACAAATTGAAGGCATATTCTTCAGCACGTTTGCCATTGGCACTACCCGTGAGGCGGTGTCCGATGGTTTTACAAGCATCGCCCAAAGTTTCGTAGGCACGACTATTGGCAAGCACTTCGTCATTGATGCGATGGAAGACCTCCAGAAGCTCATCATCGTCACTTTGAGCGGGCAAATATGCGGCGGTGGAAATAAGGAATAACAGGGCAAACGCTCCGTAAACTTTCAATTTCATTTTCTGTGGTTTTGTTTTAAGGAATATTCCGAAATTTACGAAAAAACTTGATAAGTGGGTGTATCAATTGATAATAATGGTATAAGTAATCAGGTTTAAATAATTGATTTACAGAAAGTTGGGCAAAATGTGCTATAACTTGTTATTGCGAAAGTAACATTTCGAGAAAATTAGTTTTTGATTGACGATTGTTATAGGTAAATTTAGAAGTAGAAATTTTAAATCTCCAATTATGAAACAACAAAATCCAAAAAGTCAAACAACTCCCCATCATCAACATTCTGAAGAACGCCAACGTTTTCAAGTAGAACGGATGATTTTGTTCACTGATGCCGTTTTTGCTATTGCCATCACGCTATTGATTTTGGAAATAAAAGTGCCTAACCTAAATTATGAGGGATTGACAAGTGCAAAGATTGCTGCATCAGTTTTTGGCTTTCCAAACTTCATCACTTGGATTAGTTTTTTTATCAGTTTTTGGGTAATTGCTCTTTACTGGATTGACCATCATCGTACGTTCATGTACGTGGATAATTATGACGTAAAATTAGTTTTCTTGAATCTTCTTTTTCTGATGTCAATTGGTATAATGCCCTTTACCTCAGCACTTTATAGTAAATATTTTAATTTTAATTTCCCCACTCAGTTATACTGTTTCAATGTGGCTTTTACAGGTTTTGTCAAACTATGGATGTGGTATTATATCTCGAATCCTAAGAATAAAATTTGTCATTCTCCCATTGAAATAATCAAGAAACGCTATCATACTATTCGTTCATGGATAGCTCCTGCTGTGTTTATTTTCACTGGCTTTATAACCTCATATACAGTTTACTCTCGATTCTTTTTTATGGGAATTTTTATTATTCAGAGCATTGTGGGAATATATTTTGAGAGGAAATATGGATTAAAGGAGCGATTTAAGTAATTGCTGTTAGCTAACCGACATTTCACGTATTGGTAGATTTTTATAAATAGCTTTTACTCTTTCACAATCTTTTGAATTACTTGTTTTTCACCATTGCTTAATCTCAAAAAATAAGTCCCTGTATTTAGTTGTTTAGTAGATATTATATTATTCAAATTCGATTCCACCGCTTGATTTATCATCATTCTGCCTGATAAATCATAAACGGTTATTTCAAAATTCTCTTGATTTTTACCTTCAAAATATACATTTAAATCATTCTGAGAAGGATTTGGGTATATTTTCAAAGCAAATTCATTCGTAAAAGGTTCGTTAGCCAAGATACTTTGAGCGAACTTTACGATAATCGAATCTGATACACTTATGCAACCTATTTTATCTTCTACTTTCACCCGATACGTTCCAGAATATTGAGCTTTGAAAGTTGTGAGAGTAGCCTTTTCGATAGCACTTCCATTCCAAAGCCATTGATATTTCCAATCATTATTTTGATTCGCAATTAGTTTTACATCCTTAGAATTTATCGGTAAATTATTTTCAGCCGAAATAGTCGCTTTCACATCACAAAAAGCCCAGAGCTGTTGGGCTTTATTTGTCTCAGTGGCAATGCAATAGGGGTTTTGATTGATTTCAACGAATTGATAAGGGTCAGAACTCTGAAACCCTTTCACCAAATCACCAAGCATTTTTGTACCTTCGGGTGTGCCGTCGGTTTGCCAAGGTTCATAGCCTGTTTCTGGGGTAAATCTTGAAAAATAAAGTTTATTATTAATCTTCTTCAAAGATTCCCATTGCTTGATATTGTAGTTGACATCTTGATAATAACCATTAACATACACTGAGCGTGTAATGTCATTTCCTTGAAAATCCTTTAATTTTTTGGTCGTTTCGATAGTTCCTTCTGTCATCCATAATTCGTATTTAGATAAATCATCATTAAGTTTTTTGAAAATGTATCTATTGCCAAATAATCCCATACTTTCTTCATTACTATAAGTTACGTTTGATTCAGGAGGGATTACTCCATTATTCTTCAATAGTTGAATAGTTCCATCTATCGTTCCATCTGTAATCCAAAGATTTTTTCCAAAAATAGACCTTGGTAAAAGCGTAAAGTAAAATCCATTACTTCCAATGTTTAATTTTTGAGTTATTTTAATAAATCCTCCTATATTTTGGAATGGTAAGCCATCAACAATCAATACTTTACTTTCCGTTTTTTGCCCATCTGTGATTAAAAAAGTACCATCTGATACATATATAAATCCTTTAGTTTTGTGTATAAAAACAGGTTCATAATTATATATTGTTGTTGGATTGAAACGATAAATTTCTTTGGGATTAAAGTTGTCGTCCATTATATAAATGACATTTTTCCCATCCTTTTTTTGCGTATATATTAAACCTCTACTTAGGTATTTTACCGAACTTATAGAAAAAAATCCATTTCCCTCATCTATTTGAAATACCTTTTTCATTGAAAAATCTTGCCCAATCTCATAAAAAACTGTTTGAAAGTTTTCATCTGGTTTTTTATTTGGGATGTTGAAAATCAAAAACGATTTTCCATTTATTTCCCACAATTTTTGACTAACAGTCAAAGAGGAAAAGGAAGAAAAAGTAGCATTAAGTAGTCGCTAATAAATAAACGACGTTTTATTTTGGTTACTTTTGTGTTATGGGATACAGATTTATACAATTAAGTCCAGAGGACGTAAGTCTTTTGGAGAATACCTCAAAGACAAATTCAAA
>JAAFJP010000033.1 GCA_013298125.1 Cytophagales bacterium
TTTGAATTTGTCTTTGAGGTATTCTCCAAAAGACTTACGTCCTCTGGACTTAATTGTATAAATCTGTATCCCATAACACAAAAGTAACCAAAATAAAACGTCGTTTATTTATTAGCGACTACTTAACTGTTCGATTTTGGATAAAAGTGTTCGGAAACGGACACTTTTTATTTTTATGAATTATTTTAAAGTATTGATAATCAGATGTTTGAATTAGTTGGTACTGTGTTTGGAGTAGAATAGTTAATTTTCAATGCTCAATTTTCAATGTTCAATATTCAAGTTTCTTAAAAAACTGAAAGGGGAGCATTATTTACTTGAACATTGGACATTGAACATTGCTCATTGAAAATTATAAAACTCACAATTTCCATTTATCCATGAGAGACAGCCGTTTATCCCAAACATTTTTTAATCAAAAATTATCATTCGTAACATTGAACTATCAAATTACAAACGCTATGAATCGTTTTCCCTTATTTCTCTTATTAATTACCTGTTTGACTTTCCAATCGAAAGCCCAAAACGCTATTCAAGCTAATGGTAACGAAACCAAATTGAGCTTGCAAGAGGCTGTGAACATTGCTCAGAAAAATAATATTTCTGTAAAACAAAGCGAAAATCAAGTTTTGCTGAATAGTTTGCAATTGCAACAATCCAAGTTTAATAAACTGCCCAATGCGAGTGGGAATGTCAATGAATTTTTTAATTTCGGACGTAGCCTTGACCCATTCACGAATACAAATATTGACCAGAACATCAACTATAATCAGTTAAATGTATCAGGAAATGTTATTATTTTTAATGGCTATCAATTAAAAAATACTATCGCTCAAAATGATATTCTCCTAAAAGCTACGCAATTAGACTTACAGGCAATGAAAGAAAATATTGGTTTACAGGTAGCTCTGGCATATTTGAATATTATGAACGCAGAAGACCAATTGAGTATTTCTCAAACGCAAACCAATATTACTAAATTACAGATTGAGAGAACAGATAAATTAGTAAAGGCAGGGTCATTACCACAATCTAATCTTTTTGATTTGAAGGCACAATTAGCTCAGGAAGAAACGACGGTAATCAACAATCAGAGTATCTTGGATTTAGCAAAATTGACACTTATCCAATTGTTGAACGATAAGAGTATTATTGATGTAGCAGTCGATAGAATCTCTATCCCCACGCCTTCTACTACGGGTTATGAAGCCTCAATAGCGAAGGTCTATGAAGTGGCAGAAGCCAGCCAACCCGTCATAAAAGCAGCTGATATGCGAATAAAAGGGGCTGACAAAGGTATAGAAATAGCCAGAGCAGGATTTTTGCCTGTTATTTCGGGAAGCGTCAGTGTGGGAGCGAATCAGTCGAATGCTCAAAAAGATATTGTTCTACAAGATGTTACAGCTACACGAGATTTGGGTACAGTCAATTTTCAAGGACAAAATATTCCTTTGGTTGTAACATCAACTTCTAAGGGAGTACCTATTAGAACTGATAATACAACCAACTACTTTACTCAACTTGGCAATACATTCAATTACGGTTTTGGTGTGAATGCAAATATCCCGATTTTTAGTAGATTTGCCAATAAAACAAACGTTTCAAGAGCCAAAATTCAAAAGGAAAATGCTAATTTGAACGCTCAACAAGCACGTTTGACATTAAGACAAAATATCGAACAGGCTTATACGAACTTGACTAATGCCGCTAAAAGATTTGATGCTTTAACCATTCAAGTTGCTGCCTTAGAAGAATCATTCAGAGCTGCCGAAAGCCGTTTCAATGCAGGAGCAATAGATTTTGTGAGTTATAGTTTACAAAAAACAAATCTCGACAAAGCAAAAGGCAATCTCGTAGCCGCAAAATATGACTTTATTTTCAGAACTAAAATTTTAGACTTTTATCAAAATAAACCGCTTACCTTTTAAATAGTAGGCAGTTATCAGTTTTGCAGTAGGCAGTTTAAGAATATACTTATTGTCTTGCTCAAACTGCCTACTGCAAACTACTTACTGCAAACTAAAAAAAAATGGCAAAGAAATCTTCAAATAAAATCTGGTGGATACTCGGTGGAGTAGTAGTTCTTTTGGGCGGTGGCTTGGGCATTGCCAAGCAACAAGGCATGATTGGCAAAGAACCATCAACCGAGGTCGAATTTACGAAAGTTAAAAAGGTCGATATTATCGAACGAGTGTCAGCCTCTGGAAAAATTCAACCCGAGGTTGAAGTAAAACTTTCGCCAGACGTATCGGGTGAGATTGTAGGTTTGTATGTAACAGAAGGGGATTCTGTGCGTGCAGGACAACTTTTATTAAAGATTAAACCTGATAATTATGAATCACTTTTGGCTCGTGCAGAAGCACAAGTGAACTCAGCGAAGGCATCCGTTGAGCAGGCAAAATCTGGACAATCTCAGTCAGAATCTCGTTTGCTGAAAGCCAAAATTGACTATGACCGTAATAAAAAATTGCACGATGATAAAGTGATTTCAGATGCTGATTTTGACCAGTTCAATTCACAATATTTAGTAGCGAAACAAGATGTAGAATCAGCCAAAGCTAACGTTTTGGCGGCAGAATTTAATGTAAAAAGTTCGGAAGCAGCCTTGAAAGAAGCACGAACAAATTTAACGAAAACTACCATTTACGCACCTCAGAGTGGTACAATTTCAAAATTGAATGTGGAGTTAGGCGAGCGTGTTGTAGGAACATCTCAAATGGCTGGTACTGAGTTACTTAGAATTGCCAATTTGAATAAAATGGAGGTTCGAGTAAACGTAAATGAGAACGATATTACTCGTGTTTCGATGAATGATACCGTAATTATTGATGTGGACTCATACAGTTCTACGGGACGTAAATTCAAAGGCTTAGTCTATGAAATTGCGAGTTCCGCCAATGGTTCAAGTGGGTCTTCGGCAGCAGCAGCTATTTCAACGGATGCGGTTACGGAATTTGAGGTAAAAATTAGAATTTTGCGTTCGTCTTATTCAGATTTAATTGTAGGCAAACGTTCTTATCCGTTAAAGCCTGGTATGACGGCATCAGTAGAAATTGTTACCAATCGTAAATTAGGTGTTTTGTCTGTTCCGCTTGCATCAGTAACAACCCGTGACCCATCTATGAAAGATATGGGTGAGCCAAAAGAAGGGGAAGAGGATAATAAACAAGAACCTGAAAAAGTGATTAAGAAAGATAAAATCAAAGAGGTAGTTTTTGTGAAAGATAAAAACAACAAGGCAAAATTAGTTGAGGTAAAAACGGGTATTTCAGACTTTGAAAACATCGAAATCTTGTCAGGTTTGAAAGATGGAGAAGAAATTATCTCAGGACCATATATTACGGTTTCTAAGAAATTGAAAGAGGGTGAATTGGTAGAAAAGAAAAAAGTTGAAGAGAAAAAGAAGTAGTAAATTCTTGCAAAACAATAAATTTAGTTTGGTTTAGGGTTTATAAAAAAGCCGTCTCAGAGTATCTGGGGACGGCTTTTTTGTTATGTTATGTATTAGGACTATTTTTTCCCTTCGCCATACTGTTTGGGATAGACCTCTTTTTGGTACGCTTCCCAATTTCCTTTTTTATAGTGATTATCCCCAAAGAAAGTAATTACCTGATGAAATTGTTGGGCTTCCTGAAAACCAGGAACTGGCTGAATCATATTGAATTTTTCGTCTAAATAAACAATCGTCGGAAAGCTCATTTTTCCTTGTAAAAGTGCCACGCCAGCCTGATTATAGCCATTTTGCCAAATATATTTTTGCGTACCAATCGTGATGGTATCTTTCATTTCAGCATCTAATTTTACGGCATAAAATTTTTCACTAACGAAACTCGCCACTTTTTCGTTCGGGAAAGTACGTTGGTCCATTACCTTACACCAACCACACCAGCCTGTATAAACATCCACCATGATTTTGCGGGGTTCTTTCTGAGTAGCGGCAAAGGCTTCTTCTAAGGTCATCCATTGGATTTTTTGCCCTGCGTGCGAGTTAGTAACTTGCGAATTGCCTGCGAAAGCAATTGAAAATGATAATATTAGGGTTAAGAATAAAGTTCTCATGAATATTAATGATTAAAAGCTAATTCGATGATAATAACGTAATTTCAAACAAAAATAATTCATTTTCCAATGATTAACCAATATTTCTATCATTATCCCTCATTTTGAGATTGGGTAATGAAACGAAAACAAACTGAAAATAGTTAGTCTTGTATCAATTTATATGGATGGTAGCAATTAGTTAGTTTGCAGTATGCAGTCTTACCAAAACCAGATGAAGTTTTAATAATCATCCAAATTATCTATTACTGCCTACTGCAAACTGATCTTTACTGAATAATTAGACTAAACGATTTATGAAAATACTTCACCCCAAAAAAGATAAACTTGTCGAAGCCGAAGAAAACCGCAAGGATTTAGGTTTTGGTACACAAATAAGCGACCCCGACACCCGACTTCTTAACCGTGATGGCTCTTTCAATGTAAAGCGTGAAGGAGGAACATTTTGGAGTCGCCTCAATGTCTTCAATCGCCTAATGGTGTGTTCATGGGGGCGTTTTATTGCGTTGATTTTAGGATTTTACTTGACGTTAAACTTGATTTTTGCAGGTATTTATGAAATCGTTGGAGTCGAAAATCTACAAGGTGCAGACCTTACTTCGCCCCAAAGTCGATTTATGGATGCCTTCTTTTTTTCATCTCAAACGCTTACTACCGTGGGTTATGGACGTATTGCTCCGATTGGTTTTTGGGCAAGTGCGGTAGCTGCCATTGAATCTTTGTTGGGACTTTTGATTTTTGCTTTAGCTACCAGTTTGCTTTACGGGCGTTTTTCTAAACCCGTTGCCCGAATTTTGTATTCTCAAAATGCTGTTATTGCCCCCTATCTTGATGTCACGGGTTTCATGTTTCGGATTGTCAATGAAAGAGCTAATCAGTTGATTGACTTGCAGGTAGAAGTGGCGATGTCCATTCTCGAAGATCAGCCCGATGGAAGGAGAATAAGAAGGTATTATAGCTTAGAATTAGAAAGAAACAAAGTTAATTTTTTCCCCGCAAACTGGACGATTGTTCACCCCATCACTCAGGAAAGCCCCATGTTTGGTTTTGGACAGGAAGAGCTATTGAAACGAGATACTGAATTTTTGATTTTGATTAAAGCCACCGAAGACACTTTTAACCAAACAGTACATTCTCGTACCTCTTATCACGCACGAGAGATTGTGGCAGGGGCGAAGTTTTCTCCTATGGTTAGCGATACCATAGGAGCGGGAGTCGCATATCTTGATTTATCTAAATTGTCTGACTACCAAGACGTTACGCTTTCAAGTGAATACATTCCAGAAGTCAAAGAAAGTGACATTGGAAAACAGAGTGATTATTTTATTGGGTGATACTAAACCGTCTCCCAATCGGCTTCTGGCAAATATTCTACCAAGCCCTTCTCGGTTTTACCAACGGCTACTCTTCCAGATTTTAGGTATTCCAAAATCTCCCAATTTTTCATGTATTGATAAAATTCAGCAATTTCAGCCTCCGTTCCATTTTTTTCAATCACCACATAATCCAAGCCCCAATGAACCACTTTGGCGTTCCAATCAAGGTTGATTTCTTTGATGTTTAGGGGCGTACCTCCGAGAGGTGTTGCCAATTTGAAGAGAGCAATTTCATTGAAAACAATTTCGTGGTCTAAATACCCAAAAACCGCCAAAACATCCACTACTTTACGAATTTGACGAACCAATTTTTCAACTGCCTCACGGCTTTCATGTCGCAATACGATTGTGAATCGAGAAACCCCCTTACGCTCTGTTTCACAAACAGTTAGCGATTCGATATTCAATCTTCGACGAGTAAAAATAATCGTGATTCGGTTCAATAAACCGATAGTATTAGTGGTAAATATGGATAATGTGTATGTTGTCATTTTGAGTTTGGAATTTTGAGTTTGGAATGCGGAGTTTTTACATTCCTTATCTAAAATATTATTGTTTATCCCATTCAGAAGGTGAGTCTCCCCAAATTCTTTTCATTTCTTCATTTATTATATCATCTTGGAAATCAGATAAATACATTTCATCAGAAACTAATTTGTAATGATTTACCACAGGAAACGGCTCATAAAAATGATGTAAAAGCTGTTTCCATTCTTGGTATTGTTCTGACTGCCTGAACCCGATGGTATGGTCTTCGAGCGTTTCCCATTTTACTAAAAGGATATATTGAAATTCGTTTTCGAGACAATGTTGTAATTCGTGACTGATGTAGCCTTTCATACTACTGATTATCTTTTCGGCTTTTCTGAATTCAGTTATAAAACTGTCTGATTTTGAGGGAATTATATTGAGAATTGCGACTTCCAGAATCATGTTTATTCAAGTCTGATACTCGCCACACTCATCCCCGCAGGAACCATTGGGAATACATTTTCCTCTTTTTCACAAACGATTTCTAATAAATACGGAGTCGTTGCGGCTAACATTTTATCTAATTCTGCCGATAATTCTGCACGGTCAGAAACCTTGTGGGCATCAATGCCAAAACCTTTTGTAATGGCAATAAAATCAGGGTTTTGGAGTTCTACGAATGAATAACGATTATCGAAAAACAACTGTTGCCATTGACGAACCATTCCTAAGAAATTATTATTCAAAATGATGATTTTTACGGGCAAACCACTTTGGGCAATTGTCCCCAATTCTTGAATCGTCATCTGAAAACCACCGTCTCCGATTAAGGCTATTACCTCACGGTCTGGAGCTCCAACTTTCGCTCCAAAAGCGGCAGGAAGGGCAAATCCCATCGTGCCAGCACCACCCGAAGTGACTAAGGAATTGGGTTTCATGTACTCATAATAACGATTGACAATCATCTGATGTTGTCCCACATCTGTAACCGTAACTGCCTCACCCTTAGTCTTTTTCGACAATAAAGCCACCGCTTCGCCCATCTTAATTTGGTCGCCATCGTGGAATAAATCACGCTTTGAAACCTTCTCAAATTCTATTTCATCGTACCTTTTAAATTCAGCGAGCCATTCAATATGTTTACGTTCTTTGACCAATGGCAGAAGTGCTTTCAACGCCTCTTTGGCATCTCCCACGACGGGAGCATTTGCCTTCACGTTTTTATTGATTTCGGCAGGGTCGATATCGATGTGTACGATTTTGGCTTGGGTGATAAATTTCGATAAATCGCCTGTTACTCTATCATCAAAACGCATTCCGATGGCGATGATTAAGTCGGCTTCGTCCGTCAAAACATTTGCTCCATAATTGCCGTGCATTCCCAACCAACCGATATAATTTGGGTGATTGTGTGGCAAAGCCGACATTCCCAAGAGTGTTGTAGCTACTGGAATACCCGTTTTACGAGCAAATTCATCCAATTCTTCTTGGGCTTTGGCAATCAAAATCCCGTGTCCCGCAAAGATGTAGGGCTTTTGGGCAGCATTAATCAATTTTGCCGCTTCCTCCACTTGCGATTGCTTCGGAATATACCTCGGACGATAGCTAACTATCTCACTACAAGGCTTATAGAAAAACGGCTTGGTCATAATATCCGCCTGTGCCGTGCGAGTAATATCCAACAAAACAGGACCTGGGCGACCCGATTCTGCGATATAAAATGCCTTTGCCATGATTTCTGGAATCTCGTCAGCATCCGTGATTTGGTAGTTCCACTTGGTCACGGGCATCGACATTCCGATAATATCACACTCCTGAAAAGCATCCGTTCCCAAAAGATTCGCCTTTACCTGTCCGACCAAACAAACCATGGGCGTTGAGTCTAAAAGTGCATCGGCGATGGGAGTCATCAAATTAGTTGCCCCTGGTCCAGAAGTTACCATCGCAACCCCCGCCCGACCCGTCATGCGAGCGTAGCCTTGTGCAGCGTGTCCTGCAC
This sequence comes from Cytophagales bacterium, assembly GCA_013298125.1. Classification (GTDB taxonomy): domain Bacteria; phylum Bacteroidota; class Bacteroidia; order Cytophagales; family Spirosomataceae; genus Arcicella. The sequence goes on from JAAFJP010000033.1 coordinate 7,906, forward strand.
CTTGCTCGTGACGCACGAGAATGTGTTTGATACGGTCTTGATAGTCGTAGAGGGCATCGTAGGTAGGCATAATTGCCCCGCCAGGATACCCGAAAATAGTTTTTACATTATTTTCTACTAAACATTGCATGATTGCCTGAGCCCCCGATAAAAATTTGGGCGTTTCAGTCATGGGCATTTCTGCGGTCATGGTTTGTGTGTTTGCCATGTTTGTGTTTTTTATTCTTGTGATTTTGTTATTTCTTTCTTAAAACCAATTTCTTTACGATTATTTTCTGGATTCAGTAACTCGTTCAAAACTTGGTGAATGTCATCAATTTGTCCATCATATTTTGATTCTATTTGTTCAATTTTTTCTTTCAAATCTTTATACCCAAAAGCATATTGACGAATGGCTACAAATGTTCTCATAATAGCAATATTTACCTGCACCGCTTTCATCAATTTGTCCATCATATTTTGATTCTATTTGTTCAATTTTTTCTTTCAAATCTTTATACCCAAAAGCATATTGACGAATGGCTACAAATGTTCTCATAATAGCAATATTTACCTGCACCGCTTTCTCACTTCTGAGTACACTTGAAAGCATGGCAACGCCTTGTTCAGTGAAGACATAAGGTAGTTTTCTTACACCTCCATAATTGGACAAACTTGATGTCACAAATTGTGACTTCAAGTTTATGTACTCATTATCAGTTAGTTGAAACATAAAGTCTTCTGGAAATCTTGTACTATTCCGTTTTACCCCTTGATTCAAAACCTTGGTTTCTACTTCATAAAGTTCTGCTAAATCACTGTCTAACATTACTTTTTGTCCTCTAATTTCATAGATTTTATTCTGAATAATCTGTAACTCCATTTGTGGTTAATTTTTAGTGGATTAAATTGTATTTCTTTGAGGTCACAAATTGTGACCTCATTTGTAAAGCATTTCAGGCTATATTTTTGTACAGTTTTGAAATATTTGATATGATTATTTCAAGAATTCTCTATCTTGGTGATTCAACCTCTGGTCTTGGATTATTGATGATGAATTGTAAGCCAAAATTGATAGGTAAATATGCTTTAGCATTAAATCCATTTTGTGAATTATTTATTCCTGCAAACCAAGTTTGTAAACCAAATCTTTGCTTAACATAATACGTTATACCCACATTAAGCGAAAAATTTGAGAAAGATAATCCATTAAAAACCTCTGTTTCAGTATAATCACTACTATTTGATACCGATGTTTCAACATGAATATTTGAATGATCTAACCAAAGAAATCCTAAATAATTAACTCCGACAAATGGCGTAAATCGAGTTTTTAAGAAATTATATTGTATTTCAGGTTTAATAATGAAAGCCCAACTCTTTTGTGTGGAATAGTAGTCATTATTAGTATTTATTAAAAATCTTTCTAATTTAGTATAGCGAAAAGTCGTGTTTAATCCTATTGCGAATTTATCGCTCAAATAATAATGAGTTGATATTGGCAATTGAAAATTCATCAATTTATAATTCTCACTTAAACCTACAAAATTATTACCTGAATTATTGGCAAAACTATCCCACCCAACCGTAGGCGTAATAACCCAATCGCCCTTTTCAGTCTGTGAAAACCCTGATAATGAAATACTTAGTAAAATAATGGTGAGTGGCTTTTTCATTTTGTTGGTAGATTATTGGTTGAAAATGTACATTGAATTATTTGACAAGTGACTGATTATACAAACTGAGTTGGTATTTCTTTAAAACTTCAACTCTACTATCCAATCTCTCTGGGATAGGATATACTACATTTCTGATTGAAGAGTGTTGATAATCTCCCCGTAAAATATGTTCTTTACCTACCATGATTTCTTTATTTCTGTCTTCGGCAAGTTGCAGATACCGAATCTGTGAACTTAGCAAATATCCCAATAATAAAACCGTGAGTCCTGCAACTGTATTTTGGATATACTTAGGCTTTTTCCATTTTTCTAAATGGGTTATCAAAATTATCACTGATACAAAAAATATCAAGGTAAATGGCAAACTCAAAACACAGTACCGTCTGGATAAACTTTGTCCTGTTCCTTCTACTGCTCTCCCGTAAGCGGTCATTAAACTTGTCAAAATGCCAAACAGTCCAAATGCCATAAAAGGCAATGATTGATAGAATTTCTCTCGCTCCGATTTATATTGTAAGTAAAACGCTGTGATAATAGTCAATAGCTGTATTACTGAAAATACGATTGCTTTTGAGGGTGTTACGGTTAAATTATTCGAGAGGAAGGCTAACGAATATGGAATAATTTTCGTTAAATCCATCGTTCTTTCTGTAATTGGGCTGGTAGAGTAATAATTCGTAAAATAGAAATACACTTGAACCAACAAGCAGCACAGTACAAAGAGAATATATTGTACCTTCTGAGGTCGGGTTACATTACTAAAAAAGATGAGTAACATCACACACACCCAAGATAAAAGCCCTGTTACGTAAGAAAGCGTTGCTACATGGACTAAAAAACAACTGATAACTACATTCCTCCAAGTAATTTTCTTCAAAACTATCAGCCCTCCAAATGTTGCTATGACTGATAAATAATAATTAATTGAAAATCCCATAATGATACTCTCGTAGTTTTTGAAAGAATATATCATCACAAAACACCCCAAGAACAACACATTCACTACAATCGTACTTTTCGATTCAATAATCTGTTTTAACTCTCTTTTAAAAATAAGATAGAATATAAAAAACATGACCATATTGAACGCAACGAGATAAAAGGATTGCCATTTTGTTATCAGTATGACAAAAAGATTTATCAGGTGTGGATATAACATTCTACAATCATTGTGAGGAAAATTCAATAACGATAGATTGAGTTCTCCTTTTTGGTACAAATCAACTAAATAAGTCATTTCCCATTCATCAAGCAAAGGAACATTGTGCCGATTGATGTATAAATAAATCATCAATGAACTAAACGCTACGATTTCAATGAGTGTGAATAATTTTGAATTTATTGATTGCATAAAGTTTTTATCGTTTGTGTCAAAGGATTTTTGAGTTTGTAGTAAATCTACGTTGAGGTTTTTTTCTACAAATCCGTAACACAACCCAAACTCGCACTACTCACATTCTTGATATATTTTCTCAAAACCCCTTGCTTGAAAGGCGATTCGATGGGTTTCCAAAGTTTACGTCTTTCCGCTAATTCTTCATCTGAAACGTGAACTTGCAAAACGTTATTTACCGCATCAATCGTAATCAAATCACCGTCTTTTACCAAGCCGATATTTCCCCCTGACTGTGCTTCGGGCGAAACGTGTCCGACCACAAACCCGTGCGTACCACCTGAAAAACGTCCGTCTGTAATCATGGCTACTTTATTGCCCAAACCAGCCCCCATAATTGCCGAAGTGGGCTTCAACATTTCGGGCATTCCTGGTCCACCTTTTGGTCCTTCGTTACGAATCACAACGACCATACCTTCTTTAATTTCTCCTTTTTCCAAATATTCCATAACTTCCTCTTCACGCTCACAAACTTTGGCAACGCCCTCAAAACGCTCTCCTTCTTTACCCGTAATCTTTGCCACAGCACCTTCTGTCGCCAAGTTTCCGTAAAGAATTTGCAAGTGTCCCGTGGCTTTCAGAGGCTTTTCGATAGGGAAAACAATCTTTTGAGCCTCAAAATCTAAACTCGGTACATCCGCTAAATTCTCAGCAATGGTCTTGCCCGTAATGGTCATACAATTTCCATGCAATAACCCTTTTTCAAGCAAATACTTCATCACCGCTTGCACACCTCCGATGGCAAGCATATCTTCCATATAATATTTTCCAGAAGGTTTCAAATCAGCAATTAAGGGCGTACGGTCAGAAATCGCCTGAATGTCTTTCAAGGTAAATTCAACCCCTGCGGCTTGGGCAATTGCTAAATAGTGCAACACGGCATTGGTAGAACCACCCAAAGTAATCACAACTGTAAGAGCATTCTCGAATGCCTCACGAGTCATAATATCACGGGGGCAAATATTCTTTTCCAACATATTTTTCATGGCTGCCCCAATCGCCAAACACTCCGCTTTTTTGCCTTCGTGCGTAGCTGGATAAGTTGAGGAATTAGGCAAAGTCAAACCCATTGCCTCCATTGAACTTGCCATCGTATTAGCGGTGTACATCCCTCCACAAGCCCCTGCCCCTGGAATGGCATTCTGAATCACACCTTCATAATCTTCGTCAGAAATCGTCCCTGCGTATTTTTGACCCAATGCCTCAAAAGCCGAAATAATATCTAATTTTTTACCTTTATATTCTCCTGTACGAATCGTTCCACCATAAACCAACATCGCAGGACGGTTCAAACGAGCAATTGCCATCATTGCCCCTGGCATATTTTTATCACAACCCACTACTGCAATCACGCCATCGTACCATTGTCCACCGACTACGTTTTCGATAGAATCAGCAATAATATCACGGCTTGGCAAGGAGTAACTCATGCCGTCATTACCATTCGTCATGCCGTCCGATACGCCGATGGTATGAAAAATCAAGCCTACCATGCCATTTTCTTGAATACCTTTTTTTACGTGTACGGATAGTCCGTTCAGGTGCATATTACAAGTATTGCCTTCATAACCCGTACTGGCGATACCAATTTGGGCTTTTTGCATATCTTCGGTAGTAAGACCGATACCGTATAACATCGCCTTTGCGGCAGGATTGGTTACTTCTTGGGTGAGTGTGCGGGAGAATTTGTTAAGTTCCATTTTTTGATAATTAAAATAAAAAACCTTCCACGTTGCTGAGAAAGGTCTTATGATGATATATAATTCCTATCTCGTACTCAGATGCTGAGTAGAATTAGGACGACAATGATATTTACCGATATTTGATTCATCTAATTTTTGAATAAGATTTTTAGCGAATTTTCGCCACAAATTCATTCGATACTTATCAAATATACAGTAGTTTATTTCTTAATTACAAACAAAAACCAAATAATATTTTACAGAATAGTATTTTTACCAATGATTATTTTTTGTAAAGTATCAATAATTCAAAAGATAATTCTTTAAATAATGAAATTTATTAGTTTTTATTTTGAAAAACACCCGAGATTCAAAAGATAATATTTTTGAAATTAGTTTAATTTTATTTAGCGAAAATTCGCTAAATAAAATTTCTACCATCCTACATACCCCTCTGGAATTATCTCATTCAATCGTAAATAGCAAATGGCTTGTCCACGGTGGTGAATGATGTGGTTTTCCATGGCATAAAAAAAACGCCATATTTGGATAGTTCCGCCAGCATAATCTTCTGGTTTTAAAAGCGTTTCTGACTTGGTTTCATTGACTACTTTCAAAACCCACTCATAAAATTTGTGGAGTTCGGTTTCCATTTCTGCCTTTGAAAGTTTTGCCCAAAATGAAGGGGGCGTTTTTTCGTAAGGATTGGGAATGCTCAAACGTCCGCACAATTGGGCGGCAGTGTAGATGATGCAATGCACAAATTGCGTACGGAAAGAAAAGGATTCATCGGTATATTTAAAGCCCAATTTCTCTTCGGGCATTTGGTTGAAAACGGTGATGGTATATTCCTCAGAGCGTTTCCAAGCATCCGTAAATTCAGATTTGAAGCCCAAAAGGTCTTTCTCCATTTGTCTTTTCCCAAAACTTGGAAGCGTAATTAATCCTGCCGTAAGGGTTTTGAGGAGGGTTTTTCTGGTGATTTTCATATCTCATTAATTTTGTGCCCAAATTTACGACATTATTAGCATTATCTGATTCCTACAATTTCACAAAGCTAACCGCACAACCACCTCCCTTCGCCAAGCTCAATTCAAGGGTATTTTTATTAGTAACAATCTTTTTCTCAATTTTGTAAGCCGCTGGATTAGTTTGCCAATCTGCATTTTCGGCATCTTGATAAATGGTGGCTTCGTACTTGGCGTTATCGTCTAAAAAGTCTAATTTCAAGCTCGTTTTCCTACTATTTTCATCAGTGATTGCTCCCAAAAACCAGTTAGATTTTCCTTTGGCTTTGCGGGCAATGGTGATATAATCTGCGGGTTCGGCTTCTAAAATTTTGGTATCATCCCAATCCACAGGTACGTCTCGGATAAACTGAAAAGCGTCTAAATATTTGTTGAAATTTTCTGGAAAATCGCCCGCCATTTGCAGTGGGCTGTACATCGTGACGTACAAAGCCAACTGTTTTGCGAGCGTAGTACGTACCCGTGTCTTGCGTGAAGTATCGTATTGATTTAACTGAAAATGAAAAAAACCTGGGGTATAATCCATCGGTCCGCCCATCAATCGGGTGAAGGGCAAAATGGTTTCGTGTTCAGGCACGAGTCCCAAAGTCGGAGCATTGTTAAATTCATTTCCACGGGCGGCTTCGTTGGCAAGCCAGTTTGGGTACGTGCGATGCAAGCCCGTGGGATGCACAGGTTCGTGAGCCTCAACCATGATTTTGTACTCAGCGGTTTTCTCCGCCACTCGCTGATAATGATTGACCATCCACTGACTATCATGATGCTCGCCCCTCGGAATAATTCGCCCAACATAACCCGTTTTGACGGTATTCATGTTGTGGTCTTTCATAAACTGATAGGCTTTGTCGAAATAACGCTCATAGTTTGTTGCCGAACCCGATGTCTCGTGGTGCATGATGATTTTTACGCCTTTTTGTTTGGCATAATCCGTCAAAATATCAATGTTATAATCGCTGTATGGTGTGATAAAATCGAACACATTTTCTTTCCAATTGCCAAACCAATCTTCCCAACCTTCATTCCAACCTTCTACTAAAACCCCGTCAAAACCGTTTTTTGAGGCAAAATCAATGTATCGTTTTACATTTTCGGTATTTGCTCCATGCTTGTTTCCTTCTTTGAACCAATTAGATTTTCCCACGTGCATCTCCCACCACATTCCAATAAATTTTTGCGGTTTTATCCATGAAACATCCGTAATTTTTGAGGGTTCGTTGAGGTTCAAAATCATCTTGGAAGATAAAATCTCCGTGGCTTTATCACTCACGATAATCGTCCGCCAAGGCGTTTGAAAAGGGGCTTGTAAATATGCCTTATTCCCTACGGCATCAGGTACTAAGTGTGAGGTAAACGTGAAGGTTTTTTTATCCAAAGCCAAGTTCATGGCGGGATAATTAACCAAAGCCGCTTCGTGAATATTGAGATAAATGCCATCGGCAGTTTTCATCATCAAGGGAGTTTGGACAGTATTTGTTCCAATGACCGCTTGCAGGGCAATATCCTTTTCTTTTTGAGCCGCTTTGAGGGCATCAATTTCACTTAATTTAGTGGTATTGTAGAGATATTCGTTAGTGTCATAATCCCCAGGAATCCAGAAGGTTTTATGATTTCCTGTTAAATTAAATTGTGTAAGTTCATCGCCCACGATAAAATGCTTGACGGCAGATTCTTGTGGAAATTCATATCTAAAACCAATTCCATCATCAAAGATTCTAAAAATAATGTTCAATAAATTTTGAGCATTATTTTTATCTTTTAGTCTGATTTTCAATTCTTTATAATTATTCCGAATACTACTCACTTCACCCCAAACAGGTTTCCATGTTTCATCTACACTCGAAGAATCGACATTGACGACATCAAATTTATTGAGAAAGATTTGAGGTTTATTCAACGAAAAACCAAGTAATGAAGGTTCAATAATGGGTTTGTTTTTGTAAGAAGAAGCATAACTAACGTTTCCATTTTCAGCAATGCTTACTTTCAGAATGATAGCGTGATTTGGAGAGGAAGAGACAAATGTTTTTTGTGCTAAAAGCATCGTGGAAATGCTTAAAAGACAAATAGTTAAAAATAGTTTCATGGAAAAATTTGTTAAAAATGGAATGGTATTGCTCAAAAATAGCAAAAAGGCTTTGAATCGTGAAATTCAAAGCCTTTTTTAAATATTAGGTTCTTATAATCTATGCAAAATTCAAAGCATCTTTTTTCATAGCTTCGTAAGCGGCAATCAATTTGTCCATCACTTCAGTTTTACTGCGAATAGAAGCCTTTGTATTTGTTTTGTATTCTTCTCTTTCCTCTGGGGATAATGTACGTACATATTCGTGCAAACGTGAGGCAATTGCAAGTTTTTCTTCTTGACTTGTGGCTTCACTAATTTGTTTTTGAAATGATTTTATGATGAGATTATTCATAGACTTTCAAGTTCGTTGTTAATGCGTTGAATCAAACCACGATAGTTTATGGCTTTTCTTACAAGGAATTCAAAATCTTCGTCACTGTCTTCGGGTAAATAGGCAACGATTTTATCATTTAATTCCAACAGCATTTTTTCTAAAAGTAATTTTAACTCTATTAATTCTTTCTGATGTTCTTCCATTATACTTATTTCTGCGAAGCTTTAAACAACTTTTGCTTCTCTTCTTTCGTCAAACTTTCATAGCCCGAACGAGAGATTTTATCCAAAATTTCATCTACCTCATCATCATCTGGATAAGCATTTCCTACACTCGAAGAAGAACTACCAAAGGCAGTTTCTTTTTGACGATGAACAACTTTGATGCTTGGCTTCTCAGTACGTTTAAAAAGATTTTGGAAAAACTCAATCGTAACATCAATGGGCGTTCCCCAGTCTCTACCCGCTTGTAATTGTTTGATATAAATGTACCCTAAAAATGCTCCTCCCAGATGGACAATTTCTCCTCCTGCATTTGTGCTAACCGTACCCGCCAGAGAAAGTAAAAAGTAGAAAAAAGCAATATATTTGATACGAACAGGTCCAATCAAGAAGATAAAAAATGTATAATCTGGCATAAGGGTAGCTGCGGCAAACATAATTGCCATCACACTTCCAGAAGCTCCGATGATAGAAATATTAACTTGGTCTTTGTAAAAAGGAATAAAATTGAAAATAATCAATGCTAATAATGCTCCAAAAAATGCCCCTAAGATATAGAGGTTTACCAATCGACGACTTCCCAAAAACTCTTGGATAATTCCACCAAACCAGTACAATAGCAACATATTGAAAAGGAGATGTAAAGGCACTACGTCATGCAAGAAAGCATACGAAAGAATTGTCCAAGGATGATATAAGAAAGTACCAAAGGCTGGTTTCAAGCTCAAATAAGAAAGCCCAGAATAAAATAAATCACCACTGTGAGTGACAATATGTGTACTGACCCATACCATAATCATGACCACATACACTGCCACATTCAACCAGATTAGCTGAATTAAACCGTTGTTACGCTTGGCGAAAGCGTCTTTGAAGTCATCTAAAATCCCACTCATGTTTTTGGTGATTGGTAATCGGTGATTAATGATTGGTACTCTGAGCTTAGTACCAATCACTAATCACCAATTACTATTAACTAAAAGGATAACGTTTTGATTAACAAAAAGTTACAGTATTCAAAAATTTATTTTCTAATAAAAACTATCTCGTTTGCTTCCCCACATTCTAATCAGAATAAAAGCAAAAATCATTCCTCCGATATGAGCAAAATGAGCGACGTTATCGCCTGGCATTCGGCGGATTCCTGCGTAGATTTCGTATAAAGCATAGAAAGTTACAAAATATTTTGCTTTAACTGGAAAAGGAAATGGGAAAAGCATAAATTCTGTATTTGGAAACAGCAGAGCGAAGGCAGCCATGATACCAAATCCTGCTCCTGAAGCTCCTACCATTGGCGTATCGATTACATTTTTGAGGAGACTCTCTATCGCATTTTTATATTCTACAACTTGGTCATTGGATATTACCAAGTTATTTTCAATTTTTAGAGGATTACCTTCGATACCTAAATTTGAATAAAATTTATTAACAAATGAAACGTAGTTACCTCCCTCTGGATTCAATAGAAAATTGTTCGCCAAAGTTTCAAGTGGATGAATGTCGTAATATTGAAGAGCCATATAAAATAATCCAGCTCCTACGCCTGTCACAAAATAAAAAATCAAAAATCTTTTTTCACCCCAAAGCATTTCCAAAGTTGGTCCTAAAAAATATAACCCCAACATATTGAAAAAAATATGTCTTGTATCAGCATGAACAAACATATAGGTAACAAACTGAATGGGATTGAATAAACTCGATGAAAAATAGTGTAATCCAAACAAAGAATCAATCATACCATCATATTGTGGATTGATTCGTTGTACGATAAATACAATTATATTTATGACAATGATTGCCCTCACAATGGGCGTAAGTTGTGGTGTTCTCATTTTTTCAGGGATTGGGGATTGGGTAATTTAGGGATTAGGTAATTAGGGATTGGGTAATTAGGGATTGGGTAAAAGTCTTACAATTTCAGACTCTTAAAATTGTCTATCTAATCTATTGAAGATATGATTTTCTTATCAATCCTCTAATCCCTATTTACCCAATCCCTAATCACCCAATTACCTAATCCCTAAAACAACTACTCCTCATAAGCCCAATCAATACGAGTCTTCATGTCCTTGATTACTAAGCCATTAGCCTTGAAGTAAGTCCTGATTTCGTCGATTTTGTCGTATTGTTTAGCTTCTTTGTATTCTTTATACAATGATAACATTCCTTGGGTGAGAGATTCGATAGAATTATTTTTTTCTTCCAAAATCCCCAAAACATCTTCAATCATTAAGACAAATGTTGACTTCAAAAGGTTGAAAGCTGTCTCCCCGATTTGTGCCGTTTGTACTTGCCCCATGTACAATTGATTGATTTTTTTCAAGAGATTAAACAAACCCGCAATCGTTACGGCAGTATTTAAATCATCATTCAATCCATCATAACATCCTTGAATTCCTTTCTCAATTTCCTGTACTTGTTTTTCATCAATTTCAACAGAATCATCGGCAACGTATTCCATATTTCTAATGATTCTCAATCCGTTAATCAAGCGTTTATAGCCTTTTTGAGAGGATTTGAGGGCATCATTAGAGAAATCAAGCGTGCTTCTGTATTGAGATTGCAACATGAAAAAACGCACCGTCATCGGACTGTACGGTTGTTCTAACAACGGATGAGAACCCGCAAAAAGTTCGGCAGGAAGAAAAGAATTTCCGAGCGATTTAGACATTTTTTGTCCGTTCACCGTCAGCATATTCGAGTGCATCCAATAGCGTACGGGTTCACGATCATTTGCTCCTTTTGCCTGAGCAATTTCGCATTCGTGGTGTGGGAATTTTAAATCCATTCCGCCGCCGTGAATATCAAAACTATCGCCTAAGTATTTGGTACTCATGCAAGTACATTCTAAATGCCAACCTGGGAAGCCTTCTCCCCAAGGCGAATTCCAACGCATCAAATGTTCGGGAGCGGCTTTTTTCCAAAGAGCAAAATCGAGTGGACTACGTTTTTCGCCAACACCGTCCAAATCACGAGTTTCATTCAATAAATCTTCCAAAATACGTCCTGAAAGTTTACCATATTCTCCGCCTTGTTCGTTGTATTTGGCGATGTCAAAATACACAGAACCGTTAGATTCGTAAGCTAACCCTTTGTTAATCAGCGTAGTAGTCGTTTCAATTTGTTCAACCAAATGACCCGTTGCAGATGGTTCAATACTTGGAGGAATGAAATTGAATTGGTCGAGAACCTTATGAAAATCGTTGGTATAACGTTGTACAATTTCCATCGGCTCGAGTTGCTCTAACTTCGCCATTTTTCCGATTTTATCTTCGCCTTCGTCACCATCGCCCACCAAATGCCCAACGTCTGTGATGTTACGTACGTAGCGGACTTTATAACCCAAATGCTTTAAATAACGATTCAAGACATCAAAAGTCATGAATGTACGGACATTGCCCAAGTGGACGTAATTATAAACCGTTGGTCCGCACACATACATACCCACGTGTGGGGCGTTCAGAGGGGTAAACAATTCTTTTTCTCGACTGAGGGTATTGTATATTTTTAATGGTTGCATCTATTGCTGAATTGTTGAGGTTTGAGTTGTTGAATTGTAGTAATAATTTGACTATCAATAATTTACAACAACATATTATTCATTTGTTTGATATTTTTCTTTTACAAAATTGATAAATTCTTCTACCATTTGTAGGGCTTTATCAACTTCTTCTTTACCTATTTCTTCTTCGGGTTCATAATCGGCGTTTTATCTTTCTCTAAATAAGTACCCTAAATATTCACCATAATCCAAGGGTATTTCCTGTGTTTTGATAAATACTCGACCAAACTCACTGTTTAGTCCTTTATGAGTTTTTGCAACAATTCCCTTTGTAGTTAAAATTCCTTTTGCTAAATAATAATATGCGTAATAACATCGGTTCATAGCTCCCCTATATCGTTCATTCTTAGCATCGTCAAAAGTATCTAAGGCTAAATCAAGGCTATTTTTAATGTCTTCATTCATAAACAGTTATTCCTTCTTTTTTAATAAAACGATAAAAAGCCTTTGTGGCGAGTTCATATTTTTTCTGAGAAGCGGCAGACATTGAAACTTCAATATTATTTTTTAGCGTGAGATGATATAATAACTTGTAGGTATTTAATAATTCCTTACTCGTTCTTACCTCTTCATCATTCAACAACACCAAAAAATCTATATCTGATTCTTCGTTAAAATCTCCACGGGCGTATGAACCGTAGAGAATTATCTTCGACAGGCGGTCTCCATAATGGTTTTTCATGGTTTCCGTAAAATCTTTTATGACAAGTGCTTTATCGACCATCGTGTTAAGATTTAGTTTCTATCACAAAACTAATAAATTATGATGGAAAGAGAGGGTTTTCGTTTTAAAATGCGTGTAAAGAGGATAAAAGTTACAGAAGATTTCATAAAATTACCTACATTTGAAACTAAAATCATCGTTAAAATGAACCTGACAATACTTAAAATAGTCTTTTTACTTTTCTTTTTACTAATAGATACGGAAGTCATTTTCGCCCAAACAAAACAACCCAATGTCATCATTTTATTAAGTGACGACCAAGGTTGGGGTGATCTGAGCATTAATGGCAATAAAAATCTCAACACGCCCAATATTGATAAATTGGCAAAAAATGGCGTTCAATTTGACCGTTTCTATGTACAACCCGTCTGTTCGCCTACTCGTGCAGAGATGCTCACGGGGCGTTATGCTCCTCGATGTGGGGTTTATAGCACTTCGGAAGGTGGCGAGCGGATGAATTTAGATGAAATAACCTTGGCAGATGTCTTCAAAAAAGCGGGTTATGCCACGGGTGCTTTCGGGAAATGGCACAATGGTATGCAATATCCCTACCACCCAAACGCCAAAGGTTTTGAAGAATTTTACGGTTTTTGTTCGGGACATTGGGGAGATTATTTCGATGCTCCAATGGAACATAATGGTAAAATTGTAAAGGGAAAAGGATTTATGACTGATGATTTGACCAACAGGGCAATGTCGTTCATGGAGAAGAATAAAAATCGTCCGTTTTTGTTATATGTGCCTTTCAATACACCTCATTCGCCCATGCAAGTGCCTGATAAATGGTGGGCAAAATTCAAAGATAAACCCTTGGAAATGACCGCCAATGGCGAAGACCAAAACTTCACTCGGGCTACCTTGGCAATGTGTGAAAATTTAGATTGGAATGTGGGTAGAATCATGCAAAAATTGAAGCAATTGAATTTAGAAGAAAACACCATCGTCATTTATTTTAGTGACAATGGTCCCAATGCCATTCGTTGGAATGGAGGCATGAAAAGCACCAAAGGCTCAACCGATGAGGGGGGCGTTCGTTCGCCTTTGATTATGCAATTTCCGAAGGTCATTCAGGCAGGTTCAAAAATTACCCAAATCTCCGCAGCAATTGATTTACTGCCCACCTTGACGGATTTAGCGGGTATTAAACACGAATCTAAAAAGCCCTTAGACGGCATAAGTTTGAAGCCTTTATTGACCCAAAAATCACAATCGTGGAACGACAGATTATTGTTTTCGTATTGGAACGAAAAAGTGAGCGTTCGGACACAACAATATCGTTTAGACCATCAAAATAAACTTTACGATATGACCACTGACCCAGACCAAAAGGTTGATGTTTCGATGAATAATTTGGAGGTAACGAACAAACTAAAATTGGCAGTAAACGATTGGAAATCAGCGGTTTTGGTAGGTATTAAAAACGATGAGAGAGCATTTTCAGTAGGACACTTAGCTTTTAAATATACGCAATTACCCGCCAGAGATGCCAAGCTCGAAGGAGGCATAAAACGTTCAAGTAAACACCCAAATAGTAGCTTTTTTACGAACTGGAAAACAACAAATGATGCCATCGTGTGGGATGTGGAAGTATTGGAAGAAGGAGATTTTGAGGCAGAAATTTATTATACTTGTTCACCCGAAAATGTAGGTTCTATTTTTCAATTATCCCTTAATAATCAACAACTTACCTCAAAAGTCACCGAAGCCCACAACCCACCTTTGCGAGGCATGGAGAACGACAGATTTCCACGCATGGAGTCGTATGTGAAGGATTTTAAACCAATAAAAATTGGTAGAATTCATCTAAATAAAGGCGTTGGAAAATTAACTTTGAAAGCCTTGGAAGTTAAGGGGGCAGAGGTGATGGATTTTAGGCTTTTGATGTTGGAGCGGGTGAAATGATAAGGTTTAAAAGGATATATTGAGATTAAAAAACATATTCCAAATTCAATCCAAAACGTTATCTTTGAAAGATAAACTCCGGTTTTTACTCAAAAAAACAATTCCATGCAATTAATCAACTACGTAAGAATAAGTAACTTTAAAGGTTTTGGTGAAAATGTGATTATTGATTTTAGCCAGCCTTCGGTATTGATTGGTCCGAATAATTCTGGTAAAACTACTGTTTTGCAAGCATTAGCCATGTGGAGTGTTGGGATTAAAACGTGGTTTAGGGAAAAAGGTACTGGGAAAAGTAAGAGTAAAATGGGTAAGAGTATAAACCGACTCAGTATTACACAAGTACCAATTAAGGAATCAAAATATTTTTGGCAGAATGCAAATGTACGTACTGGTACGGTAAATACAGAACTAAAAATTACGGTTGGGTTAGTATTTAAGGGTGAAATACAGGAATGCACTATGATTTTTACCTACTTTAATTCTGAGTCTATTTATTGTTTTCCAGAAGATACTTCCAAAAATATAGATGGGCTTTTGGAGTATGCAAGTAACCTTGAAATTAAAATTTTGTATCCAATGTCAGGTATTGCTCGTGAAGAACCACTTATTCAAGAGGGACGAATAGATGTATTGGTTGGGCAAGGGCAAACGTCCGAAGTGTTAAGAAATATTTGCTATAAAATTGTTGAAAATGATGAAAAAAATCATACTGATGATTGGAAGTTAGTAACAAATTTGATGAAAAAACTTTTCAATATTACCCTTGTGAAACCATATTTTAATATGACACAGGGAACTGTTGAATTATCATATCAAACTGATGAAATAAAGAGTAAAAAAGGAAGTTTAGATATTGGTCTCAGTGGACGTGGACAACAAGAAATGCTTTTGCTAATTTCTTACTTATATACCCACAAAGGAGCAATATTGTTATTAGATGAGCCTGACGCACACCTTGAAATTTTGAGACAAAAGCAGGTTTTTAGTGTTTTAAAACATCTTGCAGAAGAAAATGGGAATCAGATTATTATTGCAACTCACTCAGAGGTCATTTTGAATGAAGCTGCTGATAATAATTTAATGTTACTTCTTGATAGAGAGGCAATTAATCTTTCAGATTCATCTAAAAAAACCATAAAATCTGCCTTAAAAGATTACGGTTTAGAGCATTATTATAAAGCAAAAGTTTGTAAATCAATACTTTACATTGAAGGTAATACAGATATTGAAATGTTGAGAGCATTTGCTTTAAAATTAAAACACCTTGCCATTAATTTATTGGACGATAAACTTTATTCTTACTATGTAGCTGATAATGAATCCTCGAATTCATTAGAAAACGATATTAATATTGCTTCTGGGTATTATAAAAGTGCCAAAAATCACTTTCAAGCTATCCAAAAATGTGTATCTGATTTTAAAGGAATTGGTATTTTTGATAATGATAATAGAATGGATGAGTTAAGACCCGAATTAGCTCTACTTTATTGGCGAAAATATGAATTAGAAAATTACTTTGCTTTACCTTATATAGTTGAAGATTATGTAGCTAAATATTTTGAAAATCATGGTAAAACTGAAATTGAATTAGGACCTATTAGAGACGTTACGGTAGAAGCTATTAATCAAGCAATTTTAACAGAATTTTTAAACTCAAATCAAGAAGCTATAAAATGACAACTGGTGAATTACAAAAAGAGTTATTCAAAAATACTATTCTCATTAATAGAAAGGCGAGTCAATTTTTAGATGTCTGCTTTAAAAATATTTCCGAAAAGTTTAACTTGCCTTTAATGCTCAATAAAGGCAATTATTATGAATTAATATCTTTTATTAATCAAAAAGATATTGAACCAGAAATTAAAGAAAAACTGGATTATTTAGTTCAATATTTATCTTAAAAATTCCCAACCCAAAATCCCCTATCTTTACAAAAAAATAACCCCCAATCATCATGACCATTATTGAAGTCGCTGACGATAAAAAACTTCAACAAGAATTTCTTTTATTACCCGTAAAACTGTACGCCGAAGATGCTAATTGGATTCGCCCGCTCGACCAAGATGTGGAGAATACTTTTAAGCCCGAAAAGAATAAATATTTCAAACACGGGGAGGCAATTCGCTGGATTTTACAGGATTCCAATGGGCAAACTATTGGGCGGGTAGCGGCTTTTATTAACCATGAAACCGCCAACAAAGAAGACCAACCCACGGGTGGAATGGGCTTTTTTGAGTGTATTGAAGAAGAATCTGCCGCTTTTTTGTTGTTTGAAACTTGTAAAAATTGGTTGGCTTCCAAAGGCATGGAGGCAATGGACGGTCCCATTAATTTTGGCGAAAGAGACTCCTTTTGGGGGTTGATGATAAAAGGCTGGCAATACGAGCCAACCTACAAAATGCCGTGGACGAAACAGTATTATATCCAATTTTTTGAGAACTACGGTTTTAAAGATTATTTCCAACAATACATCTACGTTACGCCCATCAAAGCGGCAACAGTTGCAGACACCGTGGAGGACAAAGCTCGTAAGGTTTACGCCAATCCAGCCTACGATTTTCGACATATTGAAAAGGGTAAATTAGCCAAATACGGAGAAGATTTCAGAACGATTTTCAATGAGGCTTGGGCGAAATTTCCAGGTGTAAAAGAAATGAAAGAAGAACAAGCTCAAAGTTTGGTAAACACCATGAAACCTATCATTGACGAGCAACTCACGTGGTTTGCTTACGCAGGGGAGCGTCCGATTGCATTTTTTATCGTTATTCCAGATATTAACCAGATTGTCAAACACTTAGACGGAAAATTTGGACTGTGGCAGAAGCTAAAATTCTGGCTTTTGCTCCAACGTGGAGTCATTACTCGTACTTGCGGAGTGATTTTTGGAGTCGTGCCAGATTTTCAAGGCAAGGGCATTGAGTCGGCAATTGCATTGCGTTTTCGTCAGGCTGGGCGAGACAATCCGCATTATCAATACGAGACAATTGACATGAATTGGGTAGGAGATTTTAACCCAAAAATGAACCGTTTTGTATCACAATTAGGTACAACCCGTGACAAAGAATTTATCACCTATCGTTATCTTTTTGATAGAACGAAAGAGTTTAAGCGTTGCCCGAGAGTTGGGTAGTATTAGACCACAGATTAAACGGATTTAACAGATTTACACGAATTTTTTTAATATTTATCCGTGTAAATCCGTCTAATCTGTGGTCTAATAATTCCCTACAAAACTTTATATCCTTTCCCCGCATCATCAATCACCAGAACCCAATCATTGCTATAGCCAACTGCAGGAGGTGTAAACTGCTTCGTTCCTTTGTTTTCAAAAGTCATCATTTCTTTGCTTTTTCCTGTTTTGGGTTCGTACCAAAAAGCATTCAAAGTCGTTCCAGAAATCTTGCCCAAATTCACCGTAAAAGGCTTTCCTGCGGCTGAATACACGAAAATATAGTCATTTCCACGAGTAGCTTGGATTCTTTCAGCGGGTGAATTATTGTTTTCAAGGATAATGGTTTGGTCAGGAATTCTGTCTAAAATTGGACGAGATTCCATGAGTTTTCTTACATATTTCATCTGATTGGCGGCGGGTAATTCAAGGGCTTCTTGCCAAAAAACGTGCGGATTATTGACGGCAGAACGGTAGGGTGAATAAAATTGCCAAATATCATGACAACCATACGTATGCCCAAAAGCCCCCGCAAAAAGGTCTAAATAAGCATATTTCCGAATATCATAGGCACTGGAAACGCCCAAATCATTAGCATTAAAACAAACAGGATGGTCTTCATAGATAGGTTCGGCATCCATGACGGGTTTTGTGGGTGTACGATTATACGAACCTTGAATTTTGTCATAAATCGCTTGGTCACGACAATGACCGTTTTGGAACATATTAAAGTCCAACCACTCGTCTTGATGAAACCACTCGCCCGAACCTTTTTCGTTGGGTTGTGGGTGAAAACTTATCAACGCATTGGCTTGTCCGCCCACACCTTCCACGATTCCAGCCGCCATTTCTCGCCAGATTTTCTCGTGCGTAGCGTTCTGCGGATTGCGGTCACCACCCAAAATCCAGATAAGATTTTTACGATTTTTATAACGATTACCCAACCATTTTCCGTAGATTTTCGCATTTTCAGGCGTGAAGATTTCAGGTCCATTTCCCCAAGTGGATTTCCAAATTTTATCTCCCCAAGTAGGTAAAAAGGCAATGTTCATTCCAAAATCATTTGCCTTATCTATCACATAATCAACGTGTTGAAAATATTTTTCATTAGGTTTTGTGGGATCGTCATTTTCCAAAGGCAAATCTCCATAAGGATTTGGCGTGTGTAAACCATCAAATTCTGCAAGGGCTACGGCTTGTACAATCGTAAATCCCTGTTCAGTACGACGTTTGAAATATTGTTCGGCTTGTTCACGATTCAGGCGGTGAAATAACTCCCAAGCGGTATCACCCATCCAGAAAAAAGGCTTGCCGTCTTTTAACAAAAAACGTTTATTATCGCTAACTTTAAATTGAGCGAAAACGGATATATTTAACAGCAAGATAACAAATAAAAGTATGTATTTTTTCATTGATTTTTGGGTTGATTTATACAAAGTTATCAATATTGCTATTATTTTTAATCCTATTTTATAGGAAGATTTTTCCTGTCATTTCCTTAAAAAGTCTTAATATTGATAAATATATTTTAATTCAACGTAATTTTGAACCATGAAATTAAAATCTTTACTCCTAATTTTTCTACTTTGGGCTTGTGATAAGGACGACAAGCCCGAAAATCTCATTGCGGAAGATAAAATGGCAATTGTATTAAGTAACATCCATTTGTTAGAATCGTATGTTAATGACTTACATCTGGGCAGCGGGGACTCTTCGTTGGTAGTTTACCAAAAAATGAAAGTCGATACCCTCAAAAAATTTGGGTTAGATTCTGCCAACTTCAACAGTAGTCTTAAATATTATATCATGAACCCTGATTTATTGAAAAATATTTATACCGAAGTAAAGAAGAATTTAGAGGTACAGAAAAAAAGGATTAATGATTTAGAGGCAAAGAAAAATAAAGCATTAGTAAATAAACAGAAATCTACTTCTCTTAAAATATTAGACTCCTTGAAATTAAGGCAATTACCTCGTTTCAAAGAAGATAGTATCAGAAAAAAAATGATAAAAATGCACAAGCCCATGAAAATTGGAGTTGTTTGATTACGAAATTACCTCCTCAATAATACGAATTTGGGTTAAAATCTCTTCAGGTTTTATTAATAATTCTTTACCCAGCACTATGTTATCATGCAGGTTTTGGAATAACAAAGCCCAATTTCCCTGTTCGGTTTTAATGATTTCTTGTGTGGCTATCCCTTCTCTTTCTGAATATAAAATTCCATCTTGTAAATTTGGTTCAATCCCAAAACCTATCTCCTGGGGCATCATACCCGTTTTTAAATGGTCTTCCTGAACGTCAATCCCGTATTTTACAAAAGAGCCTTTTGTCCCATGAATGATATACCGTGGTGAATTTTCACGAACTAATAAACTTGACTTTAGTGTAACTTTTAACTTCCCATAATCTAATCGAATATCAAAAGCATCTTCTATTTCAGAATTTTCTCTCTGTGTAAAAGTATGTCCCCAGACGTGTTGAGGTACACCAAAAAGCACAATCGCTTGGTCAATAATGTGTGAACCTAAATCATAAATAATTCCACTGGCAGGACTTACCATTTCTTTCCATTTCTTAGGATTCAAGAGTGGTTTAAAGCGATTAAAGTGGATTTCAAAATTCAATATTTCTCCCAAAGAACCCTCTTTGATTATTTTTTTTACTGTCAAAAAATCAGAATCAAAACGGCGATTCTGAAAAATTGATAGGGTCTTTTGTTGTTTTTGGGATAATAAAATTAGTTCTTCGGCTTGTTGAGAAGTTGCTGTAAAAGGCTTTTCAACAAGTACGTGTTTTTTTGCTTGTAAAACACGTTTAGCGTACTCATAATGTGTAGCGTTAGGAGAACAAATACTAACTAAATCAATCGTTTTATCCCCTAAAACTTCCTCCAAACTACGAGCAACTTTCACCGAAGGATAAAACTCCTGCGGATTCTGATTATTGGAGACAATCGTTTTGAGATTGAAATTAGGATTTGTTGCAAAAAATGGTGCTTGCAAATATTTTCCAGATAATCCAAAACCTACAATAGCTACATTAAGCATTTTTTTATTGGGGTTTAAATCAAAAAAGGGCATAAAAAAAAGTCCTGATAACTCAGGACTTTTTTTGTGTTCTTTCGAAAGAAACTATAAGGAGTTGATATTACTTCTTAGTAGTATCAGCAGCCATAGCAGCAGCAGTATCAGCAACAGCAGCAGTATCAACAGCTACAGTAGTATCTACAGCAACAGCAGTTGAATCAGTTGTACCTTCAGCTTTTTTCTCAGAACAAGCAGCTAATGACATCATTGAAGCTACTAATGCGAATGCAAAGAATTTTTTCATTTTGTGTGGTGATTTGGGTTTGTAAATCATTACAAATTTATGTACAATTTTAATTCTGTACAAGTAATTATTAAGAAATTTTAAGGAAATTTTAATAATTGATAAAAATTCTTTCTTTTTGCTTAGATTAAAACGGAATAGTACAATTTTATTCTTAAAATAGTGTAAAGTTTAACGATAATTTTAAGATTAATGTCTTAATTTTTGCGGTTTTCAGGAATTGTTTTCTTAGATAAATACTATTTTGCACAAAAAAACCTTTGGTATCAGCGAAGGTTTCTGGCACTCTGTTTGATATTATTAAGAAACTAATTTTTTCAATCTACTATAAAAACCTGTACTCTTAAAAGTGAAGGTTTTGTGAAGAATATAGTTAAAAACAAAACTTACGCCCATTCCTACTACCTGACAACTCAACTCATTGATATTCATAGGTTTTGAGAGGAAGGGTAGAGTCATTGTATTTTTCCCAAGTGATGCTTCTACAAATTTTAGCGTTGTTACTGAAAAGAAAACTGTAATTCCCCACGAACCTGCTGCTACCATCATAAATTTTAACATTTCTCTGCGAGTCTGATTGGTATTCCTTGCGTCAAAAGCAAACATTTTGGTCAATACAAAACCAACTACAAACGAAATCAAATAAGCCCAAGAAACGGCATCCGTGTAAGGGAGCTGAAATTTATTCCGTAGAATACTTCCCGCTATCAATTGTACGGCAGCACCCGTTCCTGCGACTAAAAAATAGGCAATGAGGTCTTTTTTATTTAATAATTTTGATTTAGACAATGTGTTAAAAAAGTTTTTTGACTAAATCAGGGGCAATACCCAGGACGATAGTCAAGATGGTTGTGAGGATAAGCGTGTACTTATAGATGGGTGAAATTTCGATTTTTTCAATATCTCCATTTCTCATATATACGGCAATAATTGGTTTAAAATAATAGTAAATACCCACGGCTGACATCAATATGGCAACCACTAAAAGGCTTTTAAAAATGCCAGATGGATTTGAAAAAGCATCTGTAAAGATAAAAAACTTTCCGAAGAAACCTGCCGTCAATGGAATTCCCGCCAATGACAACATCGAAACGGTTAATACAAAAGCTAAGAGAGGGTTATTTTTCGATAAACCGTTTAAAGCATCAAAACTCTCATCGGGCTTTCCTGCCTTAGATTTTGCTTCTGAAACTAATATCAAAACGGCAAATGCTGAAATCGTTGCGATTGAATAGGCTAATGAATAAAACAACACCGAAGCATTGGTTTCTGGACGTTTAGCTAAGACTGTAATCAACAAATATCCTGCGTGCGAGATACTCGAATACGCCAGCATACGCTTGAAACTTTGTTGGTAAACTGCCGTTAAGTTACCGATTATCAAAGTTGCCCCAACGATATAGACCATCGGATTTCCCCACGTTCCGTACATATCTGGAAATGAGGTAGATAACAAACGATAAGTAGCAGCAACACCCGCCGTTTTTACAACCGTTGACATGAAGGCAGTAAACAAACTTGGAGCTCCATCATACACATCAGGTGTCCAGAAGTGGAATGGTGCGGCTGAGATTTTAAATAACAAACCCGCCAACATCATGATTACCCCTGCCGTAAGAATTGGTCCATACAATCCCCCCATTTGTGATTTAGCATCTTTTACGGCTAATCCTATTCCGTGAATATCAAATGAACCCGTTGCTCCGTAAACCAAGGCTACGCCAAAAAGTAAAATACCTGTGGCAAATGAACCCATTAAAAAGTATTTCAAAGCGGCTTCATTTGAACGTAAATTACGCTTGTCTGAACCCGTGAGGACGTACATTGAAACCGAAAGGATTTCTAAGCCCACGAAAAGCATTATCAAGTTTTCGTAAGTTACCATCATAATTGCTCCCACTAAGGAGAACATCATAATTGCGTAGTATTCGGCTGGGTGAGAATGTTCTTCGTCATCTCCAAATCCTCTTGAAATGGCAACTACCAAAAGCCCTGCAAGCAAGATTACTGTTGTAAAATTGATGGATAAGTTATTGGTTCTCAACATATTATTGAACCAAAGATATTCATGGTTCCAGTCTGTGAAATTCAGACCCAATGCGATGAGAATAAAAATTAGGGTTGCAGGTAATAATATTTTACGGTTGTTCAAAAAACCGAGAAATAAACTACTTATTCCAAAAAGTGATAATGCTATAATTGCGTTCATGTTATTCAGATAAGCCCCCTAACCCCCAGAGGGGGAATAACGAGCAAAAAATTATATGACCTCAATTCCCCCTCTGGGGGTTAGGGGGCTATTATTTTAAAATAGATAATAATTGACTTACGGCTGGTTCGGTGAATTTCAAAAACATATTTGGGGCGATACCCAACCAAATTACCATAAATGACAAAGGAAATAGTACTACTTTTTCAGATAATGTTAAGTCTGCAAAACCGTCTGTGATTTTTGAGGTAATGCCAAACATGGACTTCTGAACCATTCTTAACATATAAACCGCTCCTAAGATGATAGTCAATCCTGCGATTGCACCTGCCCAAGCGTTGTATTGATAAACTCCTTTCAATAATAAAAATTCACCTACAAATCCGTTGGTTAATGGCATGGCAACTGAACCTAACATTAGGATAATGAAATAGACTGTTAAGTTTGGAGTGGTTTGTGTAATACCTCCCAAACGAGCCAATTCACGTGATTTCGTACGTTGTTGGATAATTTCTACGATAAAGAAAAGACCTACTACGTTGATTCCGTGTGCTAACATTTGAATTAATGCTCCTTGTACGCCATCAATATTTCTACTAAAAATACCCGCCGCCATCAAGCCTACGTGTGCGAATGATGAGTAAGCGATGAGGCGTTTCATATCTTTTTGTTGAATCGCAATGATTGAACCATACACAATGCCAATTACCGAAAGAATCACCGCAATCATTCCGTATTTATCAACTGCCAAAGGAACGATTGGAAGGACAAAACGAATCAATCCATAAGTACCCATTTTCAACATAATACCTGATAATAACATCGTTCCAGCCGTTGGGGCTTCTACGTAAGTATCTGGTTGCCAAGTGTGGAAAGGGAACAAAGGCATTTTGATAGCGAAGGCAATAAAAAATGCTCCGAATAAATAGCTTTGTTGGGTAATATCTAAGGTTTTGGCGGCAGCATAAATTGATTCAAAATCAGATTTATGGGCAATTCCAGCGGTCTGCATATACAAATACACCAAAGCCAACAACATAAATAAAGACCCGAAGATGGTATAAACAAAGAACTTGAATGTTACTTTAATACGGTCTTCGCCTCCCCAAATGGCAGCAATAAAATACACTGGAATCAGGGCTACCTCAAAGAAGAAATAGAATAAGAAAATATCTCTCGCTGTGAATACACCAATCAATGCCGCTTGCATAAACAAGATAAGGGCATAGAAAGTAGGGGCATTTTTATAGTTATTCTTGAAAGTCGAAAGAATGATGAAAGGAACCATCAAAGTTGTCAGACATACTAAAATCAAGCTGATACCGTCGATACCTACTGAAAATTTGATACCTGCCGAATGAATCCAGTCGTAGCTCACAGCAAATTGTGAAGTAGCGTTTGGCATAAACGAATGATAGACATACGCACCAAGAATCATCTCTGCAAAAGCAAAAATGGAGGCAATCGTTTTAGAATTTTCTCCTTTGGTCGTGAGGGTCAAAAGCCCTGCGATGATGGGGAGGAGAATTAGTGAAATTGTTAGCATAATTTTTTATTACTTATCAATGGGATTTGTAATGTTCAAATCTGGAATGTGTATAAAATCTTTAACGTTTACCGTAACGAGTTCTAAATCATAAAATAAAGCCGTTGCTGCAATTGTGGCATCTGGCAAATCCATTTTTTTGACTTGTTTTAATCCAATTGCTTTTTGGACTATTTGATGCTGTAAATCCAAAACGTGTAACTGATCAAATATAAATTCAAAATACAGTTTCTCTTGTTCAGAAATTTTATGATAACCTAAAACCTCAATTTGAGTGATAACAGAAATAGCATTATTTTTATCGAAAATAAGTTTTTTCAGAAACTCATATTTGGGATTTAAAGAATTAATTAGAATGTTGGTGTCCAATAATTTCATTAGTCTCTATACGGTAGTTTACGATAATTTCTCTCAGATTTTTGCCACTCTACGGCATCTCCGAAAGAACTTGGTTCACTAAAAAAGTTCATTGCCCACTCTCTCATTTCATCCTCATTTTTAGGATTTGGGTTTTCAGAAATTTCTATTCCTAACTTCTTTGTCAAATCCTTAACTAATGGAATGTCTTTTTCTTCTATTTTAAATGAAATGTATTTTGTCATTGTAGTAAAATATTAATTTCTGAAAGGAAGATTTTTATATTTTCTTTGTTCTTTTTGCCATTCGATAATGTCTCCAAGGTAGGAAAAATCTCCTCCTTTCTTAATGATATTCGTAACTTTATCATATTTGAGTTTATCAGATAAATCAACTGTAATCATCTTCATAATCAGTAATAACTATTTGGAAATCAAAGCCTTCAAGCTATCAACCATCTGAGAAATATCCGCTCCGAAGAAGCTGATTCCTAAGATTACCACGATAGAAAGTACCATTCCGAAGATATAATTTCCTGTTGTTCCGCTTTGTAATAATCGTGCTTCGGATGAAAGTGATTTTACGCCTTTTCCAATACCTTCTACGATTAAATCTATTACTAAAAACTCAAATACTGAATGGAAGAAGTTTGATAATGCAGTGATTGGTTTCACGAAAACAGTATCATAAATTTCATCAACGTAGTATTTATTATAAATCAATTTCTGAATTCCTGAAACTTGGCTGTCTGCCGATGGAACTGATTTTTTACTTACATAAATCACATAAGCCAATCCTGCCGAAAGAAGTGCAGCAACTACTGAAACAATCATCAACATTTTTTCTAATGATTCATCAACGGCGGCGTGTTCTACATTTGAATGTGCAAATAAGGGAGCCATAAATGTTGCTAAACTTGAATGCCCATTAAAAATATGTGGTAAATTAAAGAATCCTGCACCTGCCGAAAATATTGCCAAAATCATCAACGGTGCAGTCATCGTTAGTGGTGATTCGTGCAAATGATGTTTTTGTTCTGACGTTCCTCTGAATTCTCCGAAGAAAGTTAAAAACAACAAACGGAACATATAAAATGATGTCATTATTGACCCCAAAAGGGCAAAACCCCACATCAATTTATTGTGTTCATAAACATGAGCCAAAATTTCGTCTTTCGAGAAAAATCCTGAGAACGGAGGAATACCCGAAATAGCAATCGTGGCAATCAAGAAGGTAACAAACGTGATAGGTAATACTTTACGCAAACCACCCATTTTACGAATGTCTTGTTCGTCCGACATGGCATGAATCACTGAACCTGCCCCGAGGAATAAAAGAGCCTTGAAAAATGCGTGGGTCATTACGTGGAAAAACGAAGAAGAATAAGCCATTACACCCAATCCCATGAACATATAGCCCAATTGAGAAACGGTTGAATAAGCCAATACTTTCTTAATATCATTTTGGAAAAGACCAATCGAAGCTGCTAAAAGTGCCGTTGCTAAGCCTACCCAAGCCACAATTTCTAAGGTTTCGGGTGCAAGCGAATACATGAAATTTGAACGGATAATCATGTAAATACCAGCCGTCACCATCGTAGCTGCGTGTATGAGGGCAGATACGGGCGTTGGACCTGCCATCGCATCGGGCAACCATGTGTACAAGGGAATTTGGGCAGATTTTCCCATTGCTCCAACGAATAACAAAAGCGTGATGTAAAATAAAGTTTTGTCTCCCGAAAGATAACCGCCTTCTACCACCGACTCTTGAATGCTTGCGTATTCAACTGAACCAAAGTGGCTGATTATCATGAAAATACCTAACAAAAAACCCAAATCACCAATGCGGTTCATGATGAAGGCTTTGCGGGCGGCATTTCCGTAATTCGTATTTTTATTCCAGAATCCAATCAAAAGATATGAACAAAGTCCAACACCTTCCCAACCGATGAACATCACGACATAATTTGACCCCATCACTAACAAAAGCATGAAGAACAAAAAGAGATTGAGGAAAGCAAAGAATTTGCCGAAACCTTCATCGTGGCTCATGTAGCCGATTGAATAAATGTGAATCAATGAACCTACGCCCGTGATGATTAACAACATCAATAAAGATAATTGGTCAATCAGGAAAGAGAAGGATATATTCAGTTTGCCGACAGTTATCCAATCGAAAACGGAAACAACTTGTGGTTTGCCGTCGAATCCGAAGAAAAGCGACAATACGCAAGCAAAAGAAGCTAAGGCAACCCCCGAACTGATAATACCAGCCAATGATTTTGGAACATGGCGAAAACCGATTCCATTAATCAAGAAACCAAGAAGAGGAAGAAGTGGAATGAGTGTAATTAAGGACATATGTGTTTTATTAACAGCCCCCTAACCCCCGATGGGGGAATTTTAGTCCACAATTATCGGACAAATAAATTCCCCCATCGGGGGTTAGGGGGCTTTTTCTACCATTTCAATTTATTCAATAAACCAACGTCAATGGTTTTGATATTTCTGTAAATCATCACGATTATTGCAAGACCGACTGCAACTTCTGCCGCTGCAACTGCCATGATGAAAAAGACGAAAATTTGACCTGATGGATCAGATTTATACGATGAAAATGCGGCTAACAATAAATTGACGGCATTGAGCATCAACTCAACGGACATAAAAATAATAATCGCATTTCGACGAGTCAATACGCCGATGATTCCGATACAAAATAGGGCTGTACTAAACCATATATAATTCTGCAAAGGAACGAGTCGGATAATGTCAGGTATTTGTTGCATAATGTTTGTTTTTTCGTAATAATTGCAAAAATACGGCTTTGCCTTTAAAATTGAAAAGTTTATCGTTTACTTATTATTAAAACCTCGCAATTTTATCTCAGTCAGCTTCCTTTTCGTATCCATCGGGAAGTCGCCTTTCATCATCCAATCGTAATAGGATGGTTCTTCTTTTAAAACTTGAAGGACAGGTTTGCCAGCGTGTTTTCCGAAATTAATTACTTCTACACCGTCTTTATTGAAGGTCATTCGTTGAGCGAAATCGACTAATTTTGAGGCAGTTATCTCGTGAAGAACGTCCATGTCGTTCTTCACAGGTTCGATTTCTACACCATGAGCATCTTTTATTTTTACGCCTTCGTAATGTTGTACTTGGGCGTTCAAGACCTCCAAAGTGGCGATAGTATCTGCCTCTGCCGAGTGTGCATCAATCAATTCTTTCTGACAATAGAACTTATACGCCGCTGAAAGATTGCGAGGTTCCATCAAATGAAAAATTCTTTGGGCATCAATCAAACGGCGATTTTTTACGTCAAAATCAACGTCATTTCTCAAAAACTCTTCTACCAACATCGGCACATCGAAACGGTTGGAGTTGAATCCTGCCAAATCACAACCTTCCAAAAACTGAGCCATTGATTTAGCAATTTGCTTGAAATTAGGCTCATTTGCTACATCTTCATCATAAATACCATGTACCAACGATGACTCCAAAGGAATAGGCATTCCAGGGTTTACTCGGCGGGTTTTGACCGTTACAGTTCCATCAATATTGGCTTTGGCAATACTGATTTCGACGATACGGTCTTTAATCATGTTGATTCCCGTGGTTTCTAAATCGAAAACTGCGAGAGGCTTACGGAGTTTTAACTGATGAGTGAGCATTAAATCTTGTTTGCGGTTGGGAAATTTGATGTAAAATTCCATCAATCGCAAAGTTAGCCAAAATAAATCTGAAACGTTGAGGGGTTTGAAATCTTCTTTCTAAATTTGGTAAAAATATAGTCCAAAATCCAAAACCCACAAATTATGGCAAACATCAACGTTCTTGGCGAATACAATTTCCCAATCAAATTAGAGTTCAACATTGGTACATTTTCCAATGATTTTACAGCCACAGATTCTCACGGAAATGTGATTGCATACACCAAACAAAAATTATTCAAGTTCAAAGAACACGTTATCGTTTATGCCGACACTAACCAAACAGAAGTGAAATTTGAAATCAGAGCGGATAAATGGCTTGATTTTAATACTTCATACGCCTTCACGGACAAAAACGGTATGCCGATTGGAAGGGTTTTGAGAAAAGGTTGGCGTTCGATTTGGAAGGCTCAGTATAACATTCTTGACCATAATGACCAACCTGACTGTAACATCGCAGAAGCCGACCCTTGGACAAAAGTATTAGACGGACTTTTGAGTGAGATTCCAATTTTGGGAATTTTTACGGGATATTTATTTAACCCAACCTATAACGTTACCCGACCAGACGGAACACTGATTTGTAAACTGAAAAAAGATGCTTCTTTCTTCGGACGTAAATTTACTATCAGCCAAGAGGACATTTTGCAAGCAGGCGAAGAAGAAAGAGTACTTTTGAGCTTGATGATGATGGTGTTGTTGGAGAGACGGAGAGGGTAGGAATATGGTATAAAAGACAAAAACAGGCAATTTTCAGTCAAATTGCCTGTTTTTATGTTAATATATCGAAATATTGAGCTTTTATTTTACACTCAAGGAAGGCTTACACTTGTATTCACCGCTCACCTAAACCGACCCACAATATCAGAATACTTCCGAGCTACTGGTACAATAGAATCGGTTGGCTTCAAATGTAACTTAAAGCCTTGGGCATTACCTGTCACCTTGACTACTTTGTCTAAATTAACAATAAAGGAACGATGACACCTTACAATAGATTTTATCTGAATTTGCCCTTCTAATCTTGTCAAACTACTTCTGATTAATTCCTTGATAATCTGTTCTTCTTTCAGAAAAACAACCGTCGAATAATTATCACTTGACTCAATATATAACAAATTTAGGGTAGAAATTTCTAATGTATCTTTCTCATTTTCAGCTACTAACATCAATTCTAAATGTTGGTTTTTCTCATTTGTGAAAGTAGGTTGAGGGGGTGTGTTGTACTGTTTTAAATGATAAATATAATTGCTCAATACTATCGCAACCGTTGGGAAAATACCCAGAATAAAAGTGTAACCCACCATGCTGAAAATAGTATAACCACTAAACGGAAATAAGAAAGTTAGCTGGCTATAAACGATATTGAGAAGAGCAATCGAAAGAAAATTCAACGTAAAAAAGAAAATCTCTCGACCAACCGTCCAGTTTTCTTCTTTGAAGTAATTTGGGAAGGTTTTAGGAACGATAAAATATAGAAAAAGCATCGTTGCCGAAGTAATAATACCGTAACCTAACAAGGTCAAAACTTTATTAGGAGAATAAAACTCCTTTATACCAAATGGCTCGAAATAAATCAAAAATAAACCCACAAAAAAACCAGTTCCTAACGAAAGTAAGATTTTTCGCTTGTCAGAATCAGTATGTGGGTAGGGCTGTTGCAGTATTTTGAGCATAGAGTTTTAAGGATGATTTTTTATTTACAAATATACGTCCATCTGTATCGTTTAAAAAATGTGTTTTAACAAGACTAAAGAATATATTAACAAATTAAATCTTACACCACAAAACAGTTTTACCACATAAAAATACTCTAAACTCTCCACAAAAATACGCTTGTTTTCTCTATCCTCTCAAAGAAATATTCAAAAATTGACGTTCATAACAATAAACCGTTTTTTTCGTTAATGAGGTGGTACAAATATTGTATTTATTTTGCCTGTAAATACTGTAATACAATCAATTAGCGGTATTTTTATTAAATTGCGTAAAATTATGTCCCGTAGTAGATTCCATAATTTTCAAAAACGATTTTATTTTATGAGTCTCTACCAAATACCGATGACATTTAGATTAAAAAATACCTTCTCCATTCTGGCTATCTTTTTGATAATCAGTAATTTATCTTTTTCTCAAAAGAAGGAAGCCAAGAAAAAAGGAGAACCTACTATTTCGGAATTACAAGAGGCAGAATCTTACTTCACGGAAGGCATGAAATTTTACATGATGGAAGACTACGAAAAGGCGATTCCATCCTATCAAAAAGCCCTCGAAATCACACCCAACAATGGTGGAATTTTCTATGCTTTGTCCAATAATTATCAAAAATTAAAAGACGAAGAAAAAGCAATTATTTTTGCCGAAAAAGCCGTCCAACAAGACCCCGAAAATGCTACTTATAGCGAACTCCTTGCAGACTTGTACGTACGTAAGCGTAAGTATGAAGAGGCAGCACGAGTTTATCAAAATCTTATCTCCCAAAATCCCACCAAAGCTGAGTATCACATCGAACAGGCAGCGGTCTATATCTTTGATAATCAGTATGATGATGCTCTAAAATCGTATGACCGTGCCGAGAGACTAATGGGTGTAAATGAAGAAGTTACCCGTCAAAAACAAATGGTTTTGATGAAAATGGGTAAGGTGGATGATGCCGTAAAAGAAGGCGAAAAATTAGTAAGTTCCGACCCCGAGGAGATAGAATTTAGTATCGATCAGGCGGAACTTTTGATGTCGAACAAACAAAGCGAAAAGGCGATTCCGTATCTTGAAAAAATACTAAAAATGAATCCCAACAATGCACAGGCTCATGTGATGTTGGCTCAGTTGTATCAGGAGAAGGGCGACATGGAAAAATGCAACCGAGAATTGGAATTGGCTTTTGCCGACAATAACCTCGATGCCACTACCAAAGCACGGATTTTGATGGGATATATGGGCATGGTAAAGGACGATAAATCGAGAGAAACTGCCTTTAATTTAGTAAAATCTTTGGTAAAACAAAACCCCAACGACCCAAAATCTCATGCGATTTATGGAGATTTATTACTACAAAAAGGCGACGATAAAGGGGCAAGAGACGAGTATGTGAAGGCGGCGAGATTGGACAAATCTGTCCATGACGTTTGGGGAAATATTATCAACATGGATTTTAAATTACGTCAGGTTGATAGTGCCATCGTGCATAGTGAAGAGGCGATTGAGGTATTTCCGAATCAATCAGCCTTTTGGTATTTAAACGGCTCGGCATATTACCAAAAACGTAATCACAGCAAAGCCGTTGAGTCTCTGGAAGAAGCTCGTAGATTAGCTCCCGAAGGCTCAGATTTGACCCAACATATTTACGCTCTTTTGGGTGATACGTACAACAGTCTCAACAAACACGAGAAGTCGGATGATGCCTACGAAGCCGCTTTGAAGGAAAATCCAGCGAATGACCATGTATTGAATAATTACAGTTATTTTTTATCATTAAGAAAAGAAAAATTAGACCGTGCTGCTCAATTAGCTCAATTATTAGTAGAAAAACATCCAGACGATGCCACGTATTTGGACACCTACGCATGGGTTTTGTACGTGATGAAAGACTACAAAAAAGCCAAGCCATTTCTCGAAAGAGCCGCCGAATTGAACGACCAGAAAAAAGATAAAAGTGGTGTAATTATCGAACATTTTGGCGATGTCCTTTTCCAATTAGGCGAGACTCAAAAAGCCCTCGAACAATGGAAAAAAGCCAAATCAGTAGGCAAAACCAGTACTTTGATTGATAAGAAAATTGCTGAAATGAAGTTGATAGAGTGAAGTGGTGAAAAGGGTTAAAGAAGCTGAAAAGGGTTAAAGAAGGTGAAATGAGGTGAAAGGTTTTCATTCTCTAAAAAATTACCTCCTTTTACCCTTTTCACCTCCTTCACCCTTTTCACCCTTTTCACCTCCTTTCACCCAAAACGTAACCCTAAAAAATGAATAAATCGCTCATATTCCTTCTTGCATCCATGTTGTTTTTTGCTTCCTGCAAGCGACAACAGATTAATAAAACTGCCAATACTTCCGTCAAAGATTCGGTCAATACAACCGTATTTACTCCTCCCGTCATTGTTAAAGATTCTGTCAAGGTTACTACCCCAAATATTCCCGTAAAAGTGGGTGAAAATGAGGAAGATAAGGTAAAAATTGATGAGATTGATTTTAGGTATTTGAAGGCGAAAGCAAAGGTTTCTTATAAAACACCCAAAGAAAGTCAGAGCTTTACAGTAGATATTAGGATGAAAAAAGATAGCTTGATTTGGATGAATATTTCTGTTATGGGCTTCACAGGTGCGACAGGACTTTTTGATAAAAATACTGTTAAACTTTATGATAAAATTCACGGAGAATATAACGAATATACATACGTAGATTTCTCAGAGAAATTTAATTTTAACGTTAGCTATGATATTCTTCAATCTTTAATCGTAGGTAATCGTCCTTTTAAGAAAAATAAATCAAGAGTTGTGCGTGAAAATGAATATTATTTATTGAAACAACAACAAGATAAAGTGTTGATTGACAATTATATAGGTGAAAATAAGAAGCTAAAAAAACTACTTTTAACCCAAGAAGATACCAACAATAAATTGACCCTTGACTTTGATGATTTCACGATGTTGAATCAATATTTATTCCCAAATTCGAGTTTGATAACGGTAGATTATAAGTCTAACGAAGACCAAAAGATGTATCAAACAGTAGTAAATATCAAGCACACGAAGGTAGAGTTATTCGATACACCTCTTGAATTTCCGTTTAAAGTGCCTGAGAAGTTGTTGAAGAAAAATTAAGTATGAATGAGTAATTTAAAATAATGATGTTTGAAAATAATCAACAAAGTAATTTGGGACAAAGAAAGCCAATTTTTGAAAAAGCATTCAACGAAGCTGAAATTGCAGCCATGACTTCTGGTGAATATGATAACTATCTAAAAAGTTTGATGAAATATATCGAAATGAGGGAAGTAATAAACACGGCTGTTGAAAGTGCTGAAAAAGATAGCTCAAAAAAGATTGCAAGGGAGATGAAAAAAGATGGAGTTAGCACAGATAAAATTATGAAATATACGGGTTTATCAGAAAAAGAAATTGGCGATTTGTAAAATGGAAAATAGTTGGAATAGCAAGTGAAAGAAGCCTTTATAATATTTTAACCACTAAGAATGAAACCAAATCTATTTAATTACGCAACATCTGAATTATCGCAAGACGCATTTATTTGTTGGCTATTAGACTGGGCTAACGATAGCAACTCAGAACATGATAGAAACCTAAATCTGTTGGCAAAAACATTTGTTGATGTTCTTCTCAACAAAAAATTAATTAATTATAACATCGTTGTAGATAAACAGTTGAAGAATATTGACATTCTTGCAACTATAAATGATAGATATTTTTTAGTAATTGAAGATAAAAAAGGTACTTCTGAACATTCCAATCAATTGACAAAATATGCCAATCATGCAAAAGAACAGAGTTTAGTTCCAAGACTTGTGTATTTTAAAATGGAAGAACAAAGCAACTGGAAGAATGTTCAAGAGGCTGGTTTTACTCATTTTAATAGGGAGAAAATGTTGAAGGTGCTAAATACTTATTTTGTTTCAGTACCCGAGAAACTTCAAAATCATATCTTAAAAGATTATTACGATGAATTATTGAAATTAGACCAAGAGATAAATTCATTTAAAACTTTACTGATTCAAAATTGGAATGACAAATCATGGATGGGTTTTTTCCATAATCTTCAAATGGAATTAGCCGAATTTGAACCAAAATGGAATTATGTTTCTAATCCTTCTGGTGGCTTTTTAGGGTTTTTTTGGAATGATACTAAATCAAGTGAGGATAGCCCTATATTTTATTTACAAATTGAACAAACAGGACTTGTAACATTTAGATTTAGATCTGATAATATGGAACAGGATAAGGTTTACAGGGATATTTTCAAGAATAATTTGCAAATAGTCGCTGAAAAATATCAAATAGAGTTAGTCAATTATGGAGGTCGGGGAAGAATTAGAGATACAATGGGTGTACTAAAACTCAATGAAGATTTTATTAAAATTGATAACAATGGTACTATTGACTTTTTAGGCACAGTAACATTCTTGAAGACTATTACAAAAATTCTGACTGATTCAGTAAATAAGATGAGTTTATCTCAATAGAAGTTATAACATCAAAGACTAACAAAAAACCAAAATCCCATAAACGCAAAAAAACATATCCCCCCCCAAAAGGCAGCCCTGAAATTTATTTCTGGACTGCTTCTTGTTTTGTTGTGCCTATCCCTCACAGACACGCAGGCACAGCGAAGACGTAAGTCAAACCGTCGGGCGAGGTTGGAGGCTGCCAAGCGTGATAACCTCCAAAAGATTCAGGAAATCAATAAAATTATTGAAAAAACAGAGCAAAAGAAAGAGGTTAGCGTCGGCAAACTCAATGCCATTGGCGAGCGTATCAATAAGCAAACCAAACAGATTGATATTATCTCCGAAAACCAGCAACTCCTTGAAAATGAGGCACAAGAACTCACCCGTGTAACCACAGAACTCTCAGGGAATCTCGAAAAATTGAAAGAAGAATATGCCAAGATGATTTATGCTTCGGCAAAGACCAGTAATAAATTCAACAAGCTGAGTTTCTTGTTTTCTTCGGCAAATTTTAATCAATTAGTTCGTCGTTATAAATACCTCCAACAATACTCCAAAGCCCGTGAAAAACAGGCAGTTCTCATCCAAAAAGTACGCACAGAACTTTTGGCAGAACAGGTAAACGTATTGCGTAAAAAACAAGAGCAAGAGTCTGTTTTGCGTGAAAAAATTACGGAAACTCAAAACTTACAGACCCTCAAAGGTAAGCAATCGAGTGTGGTGAGTCAGTTAAATCAAAAAGAAAAAGCCCTCAAAAATCAACTGGCGAGCAATAAACAAGCCGTTGAACGATTGGAGAATATGATTGCGAGAATCGTTGAAAGAGAAATCAGACGCTCGCAAGAACGTGAACGCAAGGACGAAGCCAAGTCAGAACCATCCAACAACAACAACAAAGCTATCGCCATGACTGCCGAAGAAAGTAAACTGGCGACCTCCTTCTCTGCCTTACGTGGGCGTATGCCTTGGCCCGTGGGTTCTGGGTTCATTTCTGACCATTTTGGAGTTCACAATCACCCTGTTTTGAAAGGGATTAAAACTAATAACAACGGCGTGGATATTCAGACCAGTGCGGGTAATGATGTGAAGGTGGTTTATGATGGCGTTGTACAGTCGGTAGTGTCAATCCCTGGGGCAAATATGATTGTGGCGGTTCAGCACGGAGATTATTTTACGGTGTATAGCAAACTCTCAAACGTCAATGTTTCGACAGGACAAAAAATTAGCTCAGGACAAAAAATTGGCGTAGTAGCCACCGACAATGACGGTACATCAGAAATCAATTTTCAGGTTTGGAAAAATTTTGATAAGATTAATCCAGAGAAGTGGTTGAGGGGGAGATGAAAGTTGTTAAGTTTCAAAGTTATTAAGTTGATAAATGAGTGGCAGAATTTTGCCCAGTTTAATTACTTAAAACTTAGCAACTTTGTAAGCCCAAAACCTAACAACTTAGAAACTTAGTAACTTAACAACTCCCTTTGGCATTCTTTTTGAACTTAGCCTTTAAAAGATTCTCAGATAACATGGATTATTGCAAGAGATTTTATAATTTTGCAGTCCGATTTTAATTCACGGAGATTCAATCAGTTAATGGTCTTTAAAATTTGATTTTATTCCTTACAAAAAGACTATTAATCATTAACAATAAAACCAACCAATGGCAAAGAAAGAAGTAGTAGAAAAATCATCACTTGAATTTTTAGAAAGTGCTGAGGGCTTACAACAAGAGATAAGCAAAGTTCAAACAACAGTAGAAAAAAATAAAAACGTTATTTATGGCGTTG
This sequence comes from Cytophagales bacterium, assembly GCA_013298125.1. Lineage (GTDB taxonomy): Bacteria > Bacteroidota > Bacteroidia > Cytophagales > Spirosomataceae > Arcicella. The sequence goes on from JAAFJP010000033.1 coordinate 44,761, forward strand.
CAGGAGCTTTGTTATTGGCTGTTGTGGGTTATTTTGGATACAAATATTACACAACATCACAAGACGAAGAAGGTCAAGCGAAGTTGTTTAATTCAGTTTATAAATTTGAGGCAGATTCAAACAAAGTTGCTGCCAAAGAAATGTCAAAAATTGCGGGTGATTTTGGTGGAAACACAGGAAACTTAGCCAATTTTTATGCAGGCGTTGCCAACTTGAAAGAAGGTAAATATGATGCAGCAATTGACCAATTAAAATCTTTCAGTAGCTCTGATTTATTAGTTCAGGCTCGTGCTTACTCATTAATCGGGGATGCTTATTCTGAAAAGAAGGCTTACGGAGATGCGGTTGATTATTACAGAAAAGCATCAGAATATAAGGCTAACAAATTCTTTACGCCATCGTATATGATGAAATTAGCGATAGCACTCGAAGCCAACAAAGAACCCAAAGAGGCGTTGGCAGTTTATACTGAAATCGTAGAAAAATACGCTCAGTCTCCAGAGGCAATAAGTGCTAAGAAATACAAGGCGATTTTGGAAGGAGCTGAGTAATTTAGCATTAAAAATGAATAGTTAATAGTTGATTATCAATGATTTAGCTATTTTATATAAACTTAGTAGAAAAGGAATAGAGCTGATGTTCTGTTCCTTTTTTCTTTTAAAACTATTACTTTTTCACTATTAACTATTCATTAAATCATGTCCTCAGCACATAAAAACCTCAGTATTTTTTCAACTGATAATTTACCAGATATTAGTAAAAGACGTTTTGCCATTATTACGGCAGAATGGAACGCAGAAATAACTTATGCCCTTACGGCAGGAGCAATTAAAACCCTTTTGGCACACGGAGCATTATCAGAAAATGTAGTTAGGGTAACTGTTCCTGGGAGTTATGAATTGACTTTTGCGGCTCAAAAAATGGCTCAAAAATATACGATTGATGCCGTTATTTGTATCGGTTGTGTGATTCAGGGCGAAACAAAACATAATGACTATATCAATCATGCCGTTGCTCAGGGATTAACTAATGTGAGCTTGAAATACGATAAACCTGTGATTTTTGGGGTACTAACTCCAAATACCGAACAGCAAGCCCTTGATCGAGCGGGAGGAATTCATGGAAACAAAGGAGATGAGGCAGCAATAACAGCAATAAAAATGTTGGCGTTTCAGCCTGAAAGAAGTGATTTACCTTTTTAGAATTTCTTAGATTCGATGTTTGTTTTTATGAAAAGCGACCATCGAATCTATCTACCAATTGCGACTTTTCTAAGAATGGTATCAATGACTTGCATCGTATTGATACCGTCTGCCTCGGCTTCATAATTCAGCATAATTCTGTGATTGAGTACATCGGGGGCGATTTCTTTAATGTCTTCGGGAAGTACATAATCACGTCCGTCGAGGTATGCAAGCACTTTTGAGGCTAAATTCATGTTGATACTTGCACGGGGAGAAGCTCCAAATTGCACGTAACGTGCTTCTTCACGCAAGCCATAATCGCCAGGTTTGCGAGTGGCAAAGATTAATTCAATAATGTACTTTTCTAAGGTTTCAGAAATGGTAATATTATTGATTTCTTTCCTGATAGTAAAAATATCTTGCTTCGTTAAAATAGCCTTGGGCTGATAGCTGAACTCCATATTCGACATCTTCCTCATTACTTCCAACTCTTGGTCTTTATTCAGATAATCCACAAAAACTTTTAGCATAAATCTGTCCACCTGAGCTTCGGGCAAGGGAAACGTACCTTCTTGTTCCACAGGGTTTTGCGTAGCCAATACCAAGAAAGGTTTGTCTAAAAAATAAGTCTCATCGCCAATGGTAACTTGCTTTTCCTGCATGGCTTCTAACAAGGCTGACTGCACCTTGGCAGGGGCTCTATTTATCTCATCGGCAAGAATGATATTGGCAAAAATAGGACCTTTTTTTACTTCAAAATCATCCAATTTACGACTATAAATCATGGTTCCGATAAGGTCGGCGGGGAGTAAGTCGGGCGTGAACTGAATACGGTGAAAATGTAAATCTAAAATTTTAGATAAAGTATTGATTGCTAAGGTTTTAGCAAGCCCAGGTACGCCTTCCAAAAGGACGTGTCCACCCGTAAAAAGACCAATCAGGAGGCGGTTTGTCAATTTTTCGTGACCAACCACTACCTTGCCCATTTCATCAAAAACTAATTGTATTTTTTCTCGTGAAGTCATGTGTGGGTTTTCAAAGCATCGTGCTATTTGATAACAATTTTACGAAAAAAAAACCGCAAGAACAATCATAAGAGAAGGGAGAAAGGAAAAAGGGAGGAATGAAAACAGTAAAAACTAAATGTTTATCCTGTCTCCGTTCCTCCCTTTTTATATTTGTTCTGTCTCCATTCCTCCTTTTTTCCCTTTCTCCTACAAAAGATAATACCAATCCATCACCTCATCAGGCTGAATTTTTAGGACATTGCTCAGAACTAAAAGTACCAATGTTCTTGACGCTAACCAAGTCGGAATTTTAGCAATTTCTGAGAATTTTTCTATCGTAATCTTTTGGTTATCAGATAGATATTCCATTAATATTTTTTCTTTGTCTCCGTAAGTAAATTTTATTCCGTCCTCATTTTCACGCCTCAGAATCTGTTTTACTTCCCGACTCGCCTGTACGGAACGGTCTTGTACACGTACGTACGCCTTACCATTTTCTTCGTTTTCGAGTTGGACATAATGGGGTTTTTCTTGACTTTTTGGAATGTTGAACACTAACACATCTCGCTCGTCGGTGATGGCAATTCTTTCGAGGTCGTAATTGATGGGAGGGAAACAATTTCGTTCAATAGCACGTACCAGCATATATTCTTCTTCATCGACAAACTTTAAGCCTGGGATGGTTTTATCATCACCCACACCCACCAAAAGTTTTCCTCCTTTGGTATTGGCAAAAGCGACGATTTCACGGATGATTTTTTCGGGATGATTGGCTTTGAGTTTGAATTCGAGAGAAGTTCCCTCTCCCTGCCGAACCAGATTTTTTAGCTCCTTTACGTTCATATCCGACACACGGCTATGACTGTCTGTTTTCTCGAAGTAGGCTGCAAGTCCTTGATTCATAGTAATTTATGATTTAGGTATGCTGATTGATTATGGAAGGATTGAATAAAGATACTCAATAATTTAATACAAATTTTGAAAAATCTATAAAAAATTATTTTAATAGAATACTAATTCAATAGACTTTATATATCTTTGCAAAATAATGTAAATCGAAACTTCTGTTTCGAGTAGTTTTATGGAAGAATTAATCTCAACATTAGAAAGCTTTTCCCTCGAAGACAGCTTAAAATATATCACCGAAAACTATAAAAATGTAGTTTTCTCAACGTCTTTCGGACAAGAAGACCAAGTGATTACGGATGCTATTTTTCGTAACAACTTGAACATTAGAGTATTTACCTTAGACACAGGTCGTTTATTTCAAGAAAGTTACGAATTGATGGATTCGACCAAAACGAAGTATAAAAAAGAATTTGAAACTTATTTCCCAAATACTTCAAAGGTAGAAGCCTTGGTGAAGGAAAAAGGTTTCAACAGTTTTTATTTTTCTGTAGAAAATAGAAAAGAATGCTGTTTTATTCGTAAAATTGAACCTTTGAAACGGGCTTTGGCAGGAGCTGAAATTTGGATTACAGGTTTGCGTTCGGAACAATCTGAAAATCGTGCCGATATGAAAATTGTGGAATGGGACGAAGGCAATAAAGTGATAAAATTCAATCCATTAATTCACTGGACTTACGAGCAAGTGCTTGATTACCTGAAACTTAACCGTGTGCCAGATAACCCGCTTCACCGAAAAGGGTTTATCTCAATCGGTTGTCAGCCTTGTACACGTGCCATTCAGGAGGGTGAAAATCCAAGAGCTGGACGCTGGTGGTGGGAAGAGTCTCAGAAGGAATGTGGGTTGCATAGTTAAGTTTTTGAAAAGTTTTTTAATTTATAACTTTCAATGTTCAATACCCAATGTTCAATGTTCAAGGGTAAAAGTATATACCAGTTTATGTGAAGATAAATCTCACTTGAATATTGTAAATTGAACATTGTACATTGAGAATTATTATTTTAAGTTTAAGATTTTAGTAGAAAAATATGAATTCTAATACCCCAAAACACGGATACTTCCCTCGTGAACTTGAAGATGAAGCCATTTACATCATGCGTGAAGTGGCGGCTCAGTTCGAGAAACCTGCCCTTCTTTTTTCAGGTGGGAAAGACTCTATAACCCTTGTCCGTTTGGCTCAGAAGGCATTTTACCCTGGAAAAATCCCTTTTCCATTGGTTCATGTCGATACGGGTCATAACTTCCCAGAAACCATCGAGTTCCGTGATTGGCTTGCCAAAGAAACAGGGGCGGAGTTGATTGTTCGATACGTACAAGACTCTATCAATCAAGGAAAAGCTAAGGAAGAAACGGGCAAATATGCTTCGAGAAATGTGCTTCAAACGGTTACACTTTTGGATGCTATCGAAGAGTTCAAATTCGATGCTTGTATCGGTGGAGCAAGACGTGATGAAGAAAAAGCTCGTGCCAAAGAACGTATTTTCTCGGTTCGTGATGACTTCGGTCAGTGGGATGCTAAACGCCAACGTCCTGAGCTTTTCGATATGTTGAACGGACGAATTGCTATTGGTGAAAACGTGCGAGTTTTCCCAATTTCAAACTGGACAGAATTGGACGTTTGGAATTATATCAAGGAAGAAAAAATGGCGATTCCTTCGATTTATTATTCTCATAAACGCCAAGTGATTGAGCGTGACGGAATGTTATGGGCTGATTCTGAACACCTTAACAAAGATGCAGACGAAATTCCATTTGAAGCAACTGTACGTTTCAGAACTGTTGGCGACATGACTTGTACTGCCGCCGTAGCTTCGGAAGCGGTTGAATTAGATGATATTATCGGAGAAATTCTTTCGGCAGAAATCTCAGAACGTGGTGCCAGAATCGACGATAAACGCTCGGAAGCCGCCATGGAAAAACGTAAACAACAAGGATATTTTTAGAGTATGGACATTTTAAGAATTGCAACCGCAGGTTCTGTTGATGATGGCAAAAGCACATTAATCGGACGACTTTTATACGAAACAAAGTCAATTACCAAAGATAAAATTGAGGCTCTCGAATCTGCCTCAAAACGTAAGGGTCTGGATTTTCTTGACCTTTCTCTCCTCACGGACGGACTCATCGCTGAACGTGAACAAGGCATTACAATTGATGTGGCGAATATTTATTTCTCAACGCCACAACGTAAATATATCATTGCGGACACGCCTGGACACTTCGAGTACACCCGTAATATGGTTACTGGTGCGTCCAATACGAAGGTTTCGATGATTCTGATTGATGCTCGAAATGGTGTTTTGGAACAAACTTTTCGCCACTTTTTCATTGCCTCGATGCTTCGCATCCCGAAGGTGATTGTGTGCGTGAATAAGATGGATTTAGTGGGATATTCAGAGGAACGTTTCAATGCGATAAAGTCTGATATTCAGGCAATTGCGGATAAAGTTTCGTTTGATGGACAAGAAGTTACGTTTATCCCGATGTCCTCATTATACGGTCAAAATCTTTCTATAAAATCAACAGAAATGCCTTGGTTTGGAGGCAATTCACTATTAGAGGAATTGGAACAATTCGATTCGCAATTTGAAATCGTAAATCTTAAACCCGCCCGTTTTCCAGTTCAGTTTGTAGTTAGACCCAAAACCGAAGAGTTCCACGATTATAGAGGTTATGCAGGAAAAATCGCTTCGGGGACGTTTTCAGTCGGAGAGGAGATTACGGTTTTGCCAACTGGACAATCCTCAAAAATTGCTACAATCGAGAAATTCGGAACGCAATTACAAACCGCAGGAGCAAAAGAATCTGTCGTGATAACGTTGGAAACTGACGTGGACGTTTCTCGTGGAAATATGTTGGTGAAAGCTAATAATCAACCCAACCAGTTGAAAGAAATTACAGCAAGAATTTGCTGGATGGACTCTCAGGCATTGGTTTCGGGCAGAACGTATATTCTTCAACATGGCATCAATGACTCAAAAGCAAAGATTATTTCCTTGAATTCCAAGATAGATGTCGTGAACCAAGAGACGATTGAAAGTGGTATTTCAGAATTGAAATTGAATGAAATTGGGGAGATTACTTTGAAAACAGCCAAGCCAATTTTTGCCGATAAGTACGAAGATAACCCTGCCAACGGAGCATTTATTTTGGTGGACGACCAGACAAATTCTACGGTTGGGGTTGGGTTTGTTTTGTAGAAGGAAGCTATTATATTTGTTACAGAATCACTCTTTCATTGGTTTGGGAGAGTGATTTTTTTAATCTTAAAATCATAAAATCATGCAAACGCTCACGATTCAGACCAATAATAGCCATGCCATTGGACTTTTAGAGGAATTGGCAGCTTTGAATTTAATTGAAGTAATTAACAAATCTGTTAGTTCATCAAAAAAGACAAAACTTTCAGACAGATTATGGGGTAGTATTTCTTCGGAAACAGCGAAAAAAATGAACGAAGAACTTGAACAAACCAAAAACGAATGGGAAAGAGATATTTAATAGATACCAACATAATTATTGATTTTTCAGAAAATAGATTGCCCCTAAATGCAAAGCTATTTGTAGCTGAAATCATTGATAATGAACCAAATATCTCAATTATCAACAAAATAGAACTATTGGGATTTTCGTTGGTAACACCCGAAATTATTGAGTTTACAGATTCTACAAATATTATCAATTTGACAGAAGATATTGCTAATCAGACTATTAGCCTTCGCAAAAAACGTAAAATCAAACTCCCAGATGCCATCATTGCAGCTACGGCATTGGTCTATAAACTAACATTAATCTCTCGAAACGCTAAGGATTTTGATGTAATTGATGGATTGGAGTTTATCAACCCTTATGAGTTATAAAAACCCATTTACTTTATTTAGGTTTACTAACAAAACCCAAATCTTATGTCTCAGCCTCTCTCTTTCCTCTGCATTTCAACCTTTTTTAAAGGCAATGAATTCTTACGCTCGTGCAAACAGGCGGGTAATACCGTTTATCTTTTAACCAATAAAAAATTAGAAGATAAACCTTGGGTCAGGGAGTTTATCGATGAGATTTTCTATGTCGAAGAAAAACCAGATGGGACGTTTGACATCAACCAAATCGTAGCTGGGCTTGCCTACATGATGCGGGCGAAAAAAGTGGATAGAATCGTTGCATTGGACGATTTTGATGTTGAAAAGGCCGCTCATTTGCGTGAGCATTTCCGTATTCCAGGCATGGGACAAACCACGGGAAGGCATTTTAGAGACAAGTTGGCGATGCGGATGAAAGCCCAGGAAGCTGGCATAAAAGTACCGATGTTTTCAAGTCTTTTCAATGACCAAGATATTGTAGAATATGCTCAAAAAGTGAGGTTCCCAGTAGTCGTAAAACCACGTTCTGAGGCATCGGCAACGGGTATCAAAAAGGTGCATAATACAGAGCAATTATGGGAAGTGATCCATCAACTCGGAGACCGTCGGCATGAGTATTTAGTGGAGCAATTCCGTCCTGGGGATGTTTTTCATGTGGATTCCTTGTCGGTAGAAGGAAAAATTATTTTTACTCGTTGCAATCAATACCTCTCGACTCCGATGGAAGTTGCCCACGGTGGCGGAATCTTTCGTTCAGTAACTGTGCCTTTTGGTTCAAAAGACGACAAGGCTCTTCAAAAAGCCAATGCTCAGGTTATGAAAGCCTTTGGGATGAATTATTCCGCCAGTCATTCTGAGTTTATCAAAGATCACGAAACAGGAGAAATTATCTTCTTAGAAACAGCCTCACGAGTAGGTGGAGCAAATTTAGCCGAAATGGTTGAAGCATCTTCGGGCATAAATCTTTGGCGAGAATGGGCAAAAATTGAAACCGCTATGGCAAAGGGAGAAAGCTACGTTTTGCCATCTGTCGAGAACAATTATTCAGGCATCGTTATCTCATTATGTCGTCATGAACATCCTGATACACAGAGCTTTACGGATTCAGAAATTTATTGGCAAATTGATAAAGAATATCACATTGGCTTCATCGTGAAGGCAGATAATCGAGAGAGAATTATAGAATTATTAGACCATTATGCCCAGCGAATTTATCAGGATTTTCACGCCTCTGCACCAGTGCCTCAGAACCCGCATTTGGAGCATTGAGGAGATTACTTCCTCTTATAAAAATACAATTTGGGAGATGTTTTATTATTTCCTTCCTCACTAAGCGTATAATATCCTGAGCCATCTTGGGCAAAGCAAAGACCTTCGCCTTGGGGTTCGGCGGCGTAAGGTTGTATTTTGGGTGTACGTTTCAAAGCCTCTGGAATTGTCTCGTTTGCATTACGCCTCCAGTGAAAAATTTGTAGATAATTTTTAATGATAATTTCTTGATTATCAACCGATACGTTCCCATCAACGATGTACAAAGGACTTCCTGCACCGTTAGAGAAAGTCAATTCTTGCACAAACTCAGCGGTATTAGTTTGCGTAAAAGATTGTGGATAAGGCAGACGGTAAAGTCGTTTTGAAGATTCTCTTTTTGAGATGATAAAAATGTCTTTGGAAGATTGATCAATCAAAAATGCCTCCGCATCTTTTGCTCCGTCAGCATATTTGTAGGTAATTTTTTGGACGTTTTTTAACGTATTTGATTGAAGCGTTGCGGTGGTAATCTCAGGTTCTGGAACACGATAAATTGCACAGGTCGGAAACTCGGCATTATTATCTCCAATTTCACCGACATAAATAAAAGAACCTTCGGGAAATTGAGCCATTCCAATCGCCTCCCAATCACGGTTGATAGTTCCTTCTAAGTAAAATTCTCGAGTGCCTTTTCCGTTGGCATCCATTGAGAAGATTCTATTTTTATCTCCACTGTCGTTGTGCGTCCAAAGTAAGCCCTTGTTTTTATAACTTGCTACAATGCCCGAGGCTTCGTCAATTTCTTTATTTTCGATTATGCCTAAATCTTGGACATCATTGAAATTATCAGAAGGAGGCATTATCATTTCGGAACATGATATACACAGAAATAATAAGAGGTATTTTTTCATAGTTTTTACGAAAGGTCCCGACTCACATCATCAATCTCAATAATCGGAGTTACTTTCACTTTTTTAATTCTTCGGGTATCAACAGAGGCAATTCTGAATCTGAATTTCTCATGTTCAATTTCTTCGCCTGCATGAGGCAAACGAGTAAACAATTCGATGATTAATCCACCCAGCGACTCACTTTCACCTCTGACTTTATCAAAATAATCGTTCTCTACATCTAACGCACGACACACATCGTTTAGTGCAACTTTTCCCTCAAATTCATACGAACCGTCAGGAAATTTAACATAGCCTAAATCCTCAACGTCCGATTCGTCGTGAATATCTCCCACGATTTCCTCAATAATATCTTCCATCGTTACGATGCCTTCGGTCTCACCGTATTCATTCACTACGATTGCCATGTGAACCCTTTTTTCCTGAAAATCGTACAATAAATCATCAATTTTCTTGCTCTCAGGAATAAAAAATGCAGGTCTGATTAATTCTTGCCAGTTAAATTTTTCGTCTTTTTCAATATGTGGCAAAAGGTCTTTGATGTATAAAACTCCATCAATTTTATCAATCGTTTCTTTAAAAACAGGTACACGGGAATACCCTGATTTATTGATTTTGTCCATTAATTCATGGAAATCATAAGTAAAATCAAAGGCATCAATATCTCTCCGAGAACGCATCACACTTTTGGCAGAAATACTCCCAAAATTGACGATTCCCTTCAAAATATCCTTTTCTTGCTCAGTCGTATCTTTCCCAGTCGTGATTTCCAGAGCATGATTCAGTTCATCAGCCGTGATGGAATATCCTTTACGCTCAACCCGTTTTTCGATGATATTACTGATTCCCAATAACAGAGACGAAAGTGGACTGAAAATGGTTGTCGCAACGCTGATTAATGAGGCAGTTATTTTTGCAAAACGAAGATTATTCTGTTGAGCCCACACTTTCGGGATTAATTCTCCGAAGAATGTGATGATAAAAGTTACCCCAACTAATAAAATCAGGGTTGCAATCAAGCCTTCTTTTTCTTTTTCACCCACAATTTGCTCAGTCATATACGTCGCAATCGTGATGAACGTAATATTGACTAAGTTTATGAAAATCAGGAGGGTAGCCAATAAAAGTTGGGGCTTATCTAAGAGTTTCGCAATCGTACGCTCACTACCACTCTCGCTCTCACGACAGGCAGTACGTTCTTCAGCAGAAAGGGAGAAAAAGGCAACTTCTGAACCCGCCAAAAGGGCAGACAGAAGCAATAAGCCTACCAGAACCAAAGCATTGATTCCATAGACACTATATGAAGAAGAGGTGTTTTCAACCTGTATTTGTGCCAAAAACACCCAAATCGGGTGAGCTTCGTCGGATAATCGTGTTTCCAAGGGTATTGGGGGGTTTTGGGATTGGGTTAGGAAAAGTTAAAATAATTTTCAATTTCCAATGTTCAATAATCAATGTTCAAGTATTTGACATTCAACCACTTAAACATTGATTATTGAACATTGAGTATTGAAAATTATCTTCACTTTTCCCCAATCCCTAAATTAAAATGGTAAATCATCGCCACCTTCACCGCCAGCGTTTGTATCAAACTCAGGGGCTGGGGCAGCTACTTGTGCAGGGGCAGGACGTGGAGCTTGTGCCTGTGGGGCGGGAGCTGAACCGCCTTCTTGATTATCTCTACGACTTCCTACCAAAGTCAAAGTTGTTCCTCTAATTTTCACCGCCTTACGCACAATTCCTTCCTTATCTGTATATTCTTCTGTTCTGATTTTGCCTTCTACATACGCAGAATCGCCTTTATGGAGATATTGTTCGGCAATATTTGCCAAATTATCCCAAAGCTCAATTCTGTGCCATTCGGTTTGTTCTACTCTTACGCCTTCTTTGTTGTTATATGCCTCAGAGGTAGCAATACTGAATGAAGCGACTTTTGAGCCACTTGGTAAAGAACGAACCTCTGGGTCTGAACCGAGGTTTCCTAATAAAATTACTTTGTTTACGCCAGCCATTTTGTGGTTTTAGTTTAAATTAATTATGAATTTAGTGAAAAAATAAAGGATTCCAAAAAGTTATTCACCAAAGTCGATTTTGGCAAATCATCTACCTCATCAATTGAGTACCATTTCAAATCCGAGGGCAAATCTAATACAAAATTATTATTAAGTTCAACTCGCCAGAAGCGAGTTTGTATCTTTTGGTGGGTCAAAACGTGCGTATAAATCTCTGATTTATATTTAATTAAGGAATTTTCCAAAATATTTTTTAAAAAATTATCTTCCGCCTCAATTTCCTCCAATAATTCCACATTTTCCGTAAATTCCTTCAAATAAAAATCATACATCCCAGCCCAAACGTCCTTCTGGGTACGCTCGTGCATGACAAATTTACGATTTTGTTCAATCACAAAATAATTAAAAAATCGTTCTCTGACTTTTATTTTTTTAGATTTTACAGGCAACATTCCTACTCGTCCTGTCGCATTTGCCACACATTCCATAGCCAGCGGACAAAACATACAATTAGGCATTCCAGGCGTACATTGCGTTGCTCCAAATTCCATAATTGCTTGATTGTGCGTATCTGAATCACTTTCTGGCAAAACTGATTCGGCAATTTTTGTAAAAACTTTCTTAGCTTCATTGCTCGCAATATCAGTCTCTTCTCCAAAAACTCTGGAAAGTACCCGATAAACGTTTCCGTCTAACACCGCCACTTTTTCACCAAAAGCAAAAGAGGCAATCGCCGCCGCCGTGTATGTGCCTATGCCTTTTAGTTTTAGTAATTCATTATAATTATCAGGGAATTCACCACCGTAATTTTCAACCACCATTTTGGCGGTGGTATGCAGATTTCTTGCACGTGAATAATAGCCCAAGCCTTGCCAAAGCCTCAACACATCCTTTTCATCAGCCGAAGCTAAATCTTGAACCGTTGGGAAAGTTTCGATAAATTTAAAATAATACGGCATTCCTTGCACCACCCGAGTCTGTTGCAGAATTACCTCCGAAAGCCAAATGAAATAAGGATTATGAATATTTCGCCAAGGCAAATCCCGTTTGTGGACATTGTACCAAGCGGTTATTTTTTGAGAGAAAAAATGGGGTTCCATTATAGATTGATGAAGTTTCTTACAATTCAATATAGACTCTAATTTAAGCCCATATTTTGGATTTTAGATGTTTGCCGAAAGCCGAAAGCCGAAAGCCTACGGCTGACCAAACTCCCAAATGTCTAATAATTAAGCAATTACAAAAAAAAAGTTACAATATTTATTTTTTGTTTCTTTTATAATTAAAACCAAAGCCGTACCTTTGTGTCCCCTAAGAATAAAGGGTATGTGAGAATATAGGTAAAAACCGCTAATAAAACCCCTAACGTATTCATTCTCAGTTATTAACATACGCAACCATTATTAGTATAACATATTTTTTAACTTAAATTTTTCAACAAGTGACTAAAGCAGACGTTATCGTAGAAATCGCCGACAAGACTGGCATCGACAAAGCAGATGTATCAAGTGCAATTGAGTCTTTTTTCTCAGTAATTAAGGACAATCTTGCAAAAGGAGAAGCCGTTTACGTAAGAGGTTTCGGTAGTTTTGTAAACAAAAAAAGAGCTCATAAAATTGCTCGTAACATCTCAAAAAATACTACAATTGAGATTCCAGAACACTTTATCCCAAGCTTCAAGCCTGCAAAAACATTCGTTGAGCAAGTGAAAACTAACGCAAAATAATGTAGTTATTGGTTACTGGTTGATTAGTTATTAGTTTTTTGTTATTTGTGTAATTCTTAAATAAGTTTTCATATTTTACAGATAACCAATAACCAATCAACCAACAACCAATCAACCAATAAAAACCTATGCAAAAGTCTTTTATAGTAATCATTGTCATAGCACTTGCCACAATTGGCGGACTTTATAGCCTTCCGAAAGTGGTAGTAAACAATGAGAAAAAGACCCTACAACAACCCGAAAAAGAAAATCCCGCTGCTACTGCCAACCGTGATAAAAATGTGAAAGCTGATGCTCCAGCGGTATCAGAAAACCATAGCGAGTCACTAACCGCAGAACAGCAAAAGGTAATTAGTAATTTGAGGGACGTTTACACCAAAGCCAACGGCAAAAGCAAGATTAAATCTGCCGATGAATTAATTGTACAATTTGTGAAGTATAACCGTTACGACAGTGCGGCACATTATGCAGAAGAAGTTGTGAAAATTGAACCTTCGGAAAACAATTTGATGAAAGCGGGAGGTTTGTATTACGAAGCCTTTACTTATTCTCTTCAACAAGATAAGACTGCAAAAATGGGTGAAAAAGCCCGTGAAATTTATCAAAAAGTTTTAGACCAAAATCCCAATAATCTTTTGGCTAAAACGAATATGGCAATGACCTATACCGCAACCCAGACTCCCATGCAGGGAATTATGATGTTGCGTGATGTTATTGCCAAAGAACCAGACTACGAACCAGCATTGTTCAGTTTGGGGATTCTCTCGATACGGTCTAACCAGTTTGGAAAAGCCGTGGATAGATTCAAGCAAATTCTTAGAAATAACCCGTCGAACATTAAAGCGGCATTAAATTTGGGATATTGTTTGGCAGAATTAGATAGAAAAGAAGAAGCAAAGCCCATCCTTGAACAAGTCCTCGCCAACAGCAAAGACCCACAAGAAAAAGCCGCTGCCAATGAGATTTTGTCTAAATTAAAGTAAGGTGTGATTTGGGGATTAGGGATTGGGAAATTAGGGATTAGGTTTTTAAAAAATTAAAAATCCTCTCTTTATAATACTGAAAACTAAAATCTAACCGAAGCGACGGTCGCATCGACATAAAATAAATTATTTAACATTTAAAACTTTTAAAATCATGCCTTGCGGAAAGAAAAGAAAGAGACACAAGATCTCAACGCACAAAAGAAAGAAGCGTCTTAGAAAGAACAGACATAAGAAGAAATAGATTTAGGTTTTAAGGGAAAAGTCATAAGTCTTTAAGTCATAAGTCGTAAGAAATACCTCGGTAAAAAATCTTACGACTTGTGACTTACGACATACGACTAATTTTCTAAAACCTTTATAAAAACAGGCAAAATTCAGCTAATGAAATTTGCCTGTTTTTGTCGTTTTTGTGAGATTGTTGTCTTGAAAAGATAATTTAATTGCTTAACGTTTTCATTATCAAACGATTAAGTAATTATCGGTTATGACAATTGCTACTATTTGGGAATTATTGGAAAATATTTCTTCTGTTAAACCAAAGCAAGTCACCCACATTTAAAAGTCAATCTAAGAAAAATATTATAGACAAAATTTTTCCTTTAATTATTCATTTAGGGATTAGGAATTGGGGATTGGGGATTAGGGTTCAGTGTCATTGCTGAAAACCTAATTAATCCAATAACTATGTTTCCTACTAACCTACTCTTAATAATTTTCCTAATTCAGAAATCGAAATTTCTTTTTCTCAATAGGCTCGAACGTATCTATAATTAATTGATTATTAGGGACTTACCTCAAAACACTCACGCCGACAAATCTTCCCATTTTTGTCCATTCTAAATGCTAAATTCACCTGTGAGTAACGAATTAATTATCAATTCGACTCCCAAAGGTGACCGTATTGCTTTGTTGCAAGACAAACGCATTGTGGAATATCACTTAGAGGAGTCCGAACCACACTTTTCTGTTGGAGACATTTATCTCGGAACAGTCAAGAAGATGGTAACGGGATTGAACGCTGCGTTTATTGATATTGGCTATGAAAAGGATGCTTTTCTCCACTATCACGACTTAGGTCCGAACGTCAATTCCCTAAACAAATTTACGAAGGAAGTCATCGCCGAAAGAATAAAATCTGGGCGTTTAGATAACTTCAAATTAGAGCCAGAGATTGATAAGCACGATAAAATTGATAAGGTATTGAATAAAAATACCCCAATTTTGGTGCAAGTCGTCAAAGAACCCATTTCAACCAAAGGACCTCGTTTGTCGTGCGATATTTCTATTGCGGGACGTTACACGGTGCTTGTACCTTTCTCGAATGGGGTAAATATCTCGAAAAAAATTACGGCAAAAACCGAACGCCAACGTCTGCAAAGACTGATGTCTTCGATTAAACCTGCCAATTTCGGGGTAATTGTTAGAACCGTAGCCGAAGGCAAAGAAGTAGAGGAATTGGATAAAGACCTCCGTGAATCTATTGCCAAATGGGACGCTGGAATGGCTGCCCTGAAAAGTGCTAAACCACGTGATAAAATAATCGGTGAGATGAGTCGTGCGACTTCAATGTTGCGAGATTTATTGAACGAAAATTTTGATAGTGTAGTCGTAGATACGCCTGAATTGTATCAGGAAGCCCGTAATTATGTCTTGAATATTGCTCCTGACAAAGAAAAAATTGTCAAGTTGCACCAAGGCAAAAACAAGGTTTTTGAACAATTAGGCATCGAAAAACAGCTCAAAATGTTGTTTGGGCGTTCGGTAAGTTTGCCACAAGGCGGTTATTTGATTGTTGAGCATACAGAGGCATTGCACGTAATTGATGTCAATTCGGGCAATAAATCGAACAGCGAAGACGACCAAGAAGCAACGGCTTTGAGCGTAAACCGAGAGGCAGCCAAAGAGATTGCTCGTCAGTTGAGATTGCGAGATATGGGTGGAATTATCGTCATCGACTTTATTGATATGAAGAAGGCTGAGAACAAGAAGGCTATTCAGGACATCATGAAGGACGAGATGAAAACTGACCGTTCAAAATACACAATTTTGCCTTTGACGAAGTTTGGTTTGATGCAAATTACTCGCCAGCGGGTACGTCCAGAAATGAACGTAGTAACGGCAGAAAATTGCCCTGCCTGCGGAGGAACTGGAAAAATCACAGCAAGTATTGCGATTTCAGATGTAATTGAGCATCATTTAGAGCATATCTTAGAAAAGCAAAACGAGAAAAAACCAACGATTATCCTGCATCCGTTCTTGTATGCGTATTTCTCAAAAGGATTTCCATCGAAGCGAATGAAGTGGTTTTTCAAGTATAAAACTTGGGTAAATCTGATTCAAGATACGTCATTCGGAATTACGGATTTCAAGTTTTTGAATGACCATAACGAACCGATTGAGTTGATTGGATAAGTTTGATTTCGTCGTTATAAAAAAGCCTGATTTTCATTTGAAAGTCAGGCTTTTTTTTATTTGCTCTTCTATTGTGTTCAAAAAGCTATATTTTTCTGAATCAGGTTTTACAAGATTCAATCCTAAAAATCCTTAAATCTTGTAAATCCTGATTCAGACAAGTTATTGCTTCTCGTTAAGTCTTCGTAAAAGTTCAGCAATTTGTTTATCCTTTTCAGACAATGCTTGGTCTTTTTCTTTAATCTCTTTCGATTGTTTTACTAATCTCGCTCGAAGTTTTTCTGTCATTGCTTCAAATGTTCTCCATGCTTCTTGTTCGTTTTCTATTTTTTTTCTTTCCTCTGGATTTGTACCCGAAAGATGCAAAATATCGGTTATCGTCATTAAATCATCATCGTCTGGAATATGATTAAATTCTTTAATAATTTTCTTGTCGTCAATAAAATTTGATTGTTCAAAAACACTTAAAAGTTTATCTAAACGTGTTTGATAACGGTTGGTTATTCTTCCTACTTGAACTACAAAACTGTCATGCGTAAGTTTTTCCACAAAATCACTTCTATCATCAATAATTTTTTTATCAATTAAATCCCAGTAGTTTCGCTCAACTTTTATACAAGGAGAAGATATTTCTGGTAATTTAAAGCCTAAAATATAAATAGTCGTGATTGGTAAAACAACTTTTTCTTCGTTAATAATATCTTCTTTTTTATACTGTTCACCCAAATAGTTACGAAAACGCAACAAGTCTATTTCGTTATTTGCTTTTTGTATTTCAATCAATATTTTTTTTATTTCACCATTATTGGTTCTAATGGTAGCAACAAAATCAAGTCGATAAACTCTAATTGAAAGGCGTTCCAGTACTCTTTGTTCAAGAGCCTCTCGCATAGCGGGGTCGTTTATATCAAACTCTCTTTCTCCTTCATAAGTATATTCTTGTGGTTTTACTTCAATCGTTTCAACATCTTCTCCCAAAAGCGTCCCAATAAAGAATTTGGCAACTTTATTGTTTTCCATCATTCGTTTGAAAACCACATCATATATTGGATTGGCAATTATCATTATTCTGTCTTATTAATGTTGTACAAATTTAAGTATATTTTTTGAGTCTTCAAGTTTGTGTGATAAAACGGGTATTTTAAGCATAATTCTTTCTGAGGAGTTCAGCCTTTTTATTTTCCAAAATCAACGTTTTTCGCTACCTTTGTCATAGGTCATTACTCCAAAAAATGAACAAAGACTTAGCCATTTTTCAACAATATTTTCCAGAAACTACCGTCCAATTTTGTTACAATCTTTGGAAGGAATATCAGTTTAAATTTAAGATTACTCGCCCTCGACAATCGAAGTTGGGGGATTACTGTTACCGTCGTGATAAAGGGCATCAAATTACGGTGAATGCTAATCTGAATCCATATTCTTTTTTAGTAACTTATATTCACGAAGTAGCTCATTTACAGACTTTTAAGCAATATGGTAATAAGCCTGAACCACACGGAAAAGAATGGAAACGACATTTTAGAGAGACCTTTCAGCCTCTGTTGAAACCTGAAATTTTACCTACGGAATTGATTATTCCACTGTCTGAATACCTCAAAAATCCATCTGCCACAACCCAAGGAGCAAGTCCATTGATGGTGGCTTTGCGAAAATTTGATACGCATACAGACACGGATTCAAGCACCTTAGCGAGTTTGCAGGCAGGAGATAATTTTGAACTCAACGGACGTATTTTTACGAAAGGAGAATTACGCAGAACTCGCTTTTTGTGTACGGATAGACAGACGGGCAAACGTTATGTGATTTCCACTAATGCTTTGGTGAAGAAGGTTTGATAATTTTGAGTTCATTTTATCGTTTAATGGTAACACAATCTTACTGAACATTTTGAAAAAAATACTACAACATAACTTTCTCTTTTTTATCCTCATCTTCGCCCATAAAACTGTCGCCCAAAACTCAGTTTTAGTCAAAGGTGAATGGATAAAAATTAGCGTAGTTTCTTCTGGTATTCATAAAATTGATGCTAATTTTCTTCAAAAATCGGGGCTAAATCTGGCTCAAATTAATCCTCAGAATATCAAAATTTATGGCAATGGTGGAGGAATGTTACCCCAAGCCAATGACATAAACAGAGCCAAGGATTTAATCGAAAATGCTATTTCAGTAGAAGGAGAAGCCGATGGAAGGTTTGATAATCAGGACTTTATCTTGTTTTATGGTCAAAGTCCACATACGATTTCGTATGATTCTCTGGCAAAATCTTTCAAACATCAATTCAATATATATTCTGATACTACCTTTTATTTTTTGACGGTTTCTGAGACAAAAGGATTACGCATCAAAGACCAAAATTCTATCACTACAAGCCAAGAAATCACGGCTTTTGATGATTATGATTTTCATGAAATTGACCGTAAAAATATTCTCGCCCAAGCACCCTTCGCAGGTTCGGGGCGTGAGTGGGTAGGCGAAGAATTTTCTGGCAATGCCGAACAAATTTTTACCTTCAATTTCTCAGGAATTCAAGCTAATTCTTCCCTAAAAATTACGGCTTCGATGGCTGCCTCAGCTTTTGGGCAGACGGAATTTGCTTTAAAAGCCAACGGTCAATCAGTTGGGACGATTCCAATAAATTACATTGGGTCAGACCGTTACGATTATAAATCAGCATTTTCTGTCAAAAATTTCACGCTCAATTCTGATAATTTTACCAATACCAACAATTTGAAAATTGGTTTTACGTATGACCGTAAATCACTCTCGGCGGGCGTGGGCTACTTGAATTATGTAGGTGTACAAGCGGTCAGAAATCTGAAATTATATGGAAATCAAACCATTTTTCGGTCTTTGGAAAGTTTGAAATTTAAAACTTCCAAGTTTGTTCTAAGCGAATCTTCCACAAACTTAAAAATCTGGGATATTTCTAATCCACAAGTTCCTCAAAATCAGATTTATACTGTCCAAAATCAAAAAATTAATTTTGGCGTAAATACATCAACTTTAAAGGAATTTATTGTTTTTAATAATGCTAATTTCCTTGAACCTGTTTCTGTTCAGAAAATCAATAATCAGAATTTACGTAATCTTGAAGTGCCTGATTTAGTGATAGTTACTTCTGAAATTTTGAGAAAACAAGCCAATCGTTTGGCGGATTTTAGAAGGCAAAATGATAAACTGACGGTACAAGTGGTTTCTACGCAAGAGGTTTATAATGAGTTCTCGTCGGGCAAGCAAGATATTACAGCAATCAGAGATTTTATGAGGTTTCTGTATGACCGTAACCCGCTGAAATTGAAGTATTTATTGCTATTTGGAGATGCTTGTTTTGATTATAAAAGACGGACAAATGTAGTTGGAAATGAAACCAAAGAAATCTTTATTCCGACTTACGAAAGTCGAGAGTCTTTGCACCCAATTTATAGTTATAATTCGGACGATTATTTTGGATTTTTAGGAAATAATGAAGGGGAATGGATTGAGAGTTCTGGCGGAAATCATACCCTTGAAATCGGTATTGGTCGCCTGCCCGTGAAGAGCCTACAAGAAGCAAAAGAGGTGGTTGATAAATTGATAAATTATAGTTCCAGCAAAAATACTTTGGGCGATTGGCGAAGTAAAGTTGCCTTTGTGGCAGATAATGGAGATGGTAATGTTCACCAGTCGGATGCTGATATTTTTTCACAGCAAATCAATAGGCAATCTCCTGATTATCAGACTAATAAAATTTATGTAGATGCTTTTCCTTTGATTTCATTACCCGAAGGACAGCGTTCTCCCAAAACAAAAGAAGCCATCAAAAAGGCATTTCAAGAAGGTGTTTTGGTGATGAATTACAACGGTCACGGGGCAGAATCAGGTTGGACAGATGAGCAAATTTTTACAGTAGGAGACATTCTAAATCTTACCAATTATAACACTATGCCTTTGATGCTCACCGCCACGTGCCAATTTGGGCGTTTCGATGACCCCAATCAAGTTTCAGGGTCAGAGCTTTCATTACTCAATCCAAAAGGCGGAGCAATTGCACTTTTGACAACTACCAGACCTGTTTATCAAAATACGAATTTTGTCATCAATCAAGCCTTCTATGAATCTGTTTTCAAACCGATTAATGGTAAAATGCCACGCTTGGGCGATGTGATGATTTATACCAAAAATAACAGTTTACAAGGTGTCATTAATCGTAATTTTTCACTCTTAGGCGACCCATCCATGCGATTGTTATATCCTGAAAATGAAATAGTTATCTCAAAAATTAATAATAAAATTGCAACCAAAACGGACACCTTAAAAGCACTTAGCAAAGTAGTTTTAGAAGGAGAAATCAGAACTTTTGGAACACAAACCAAAGCAAATAATTTCAACGGAACGGCTCAAATTAAAGTTTATGATAAAGTCAGAAATCTACAAACATTAGGCAGTGTGGGGAGTAGATTTGCTTATCAACAATTCCAAAATATATTGTTTGAAGGAACGGTAAAAGTGCAGAATGGAGGGTTCTCGTGTACCTTTATCGTCCCCAAAGACATCAACTATCAATATGGCGAAGGAAAAATATTTGTCTATGCCCAAAGCATTGATGCAACCTCTGACGCATCAGGTTCGTCTAAGGTAATAGTTGGAGGTGCAAACAATGAAATATTGACTGATAATCAGCCTCCAAAAATCAATCTTTTTCTGAATGATGAAACATTCGTAGAAGGTGGAGAAACCAATGATAGTCCACTATTTATTGCCAAATTATCGGATGAAAATGGTATCAATTTTGCATCGGAAGGCTTAGGGCATGAGATGTTATTGACAATAGATGATACCAGTAAAGTCATTGTAAATCAATATTTTAGCACAAAATTAGACGATTATAAAAACGGAGAAATTCGATATAATTTCAAGGGCTTATCCGAAGGCGAGCATCAATTAAAATTAAAAGTTTGGGATACTTACAATAATTCAACCGAATCTTCGTTGCAATTTAGAGTAGTTATTCCGAAAAATAATGTACTCAGCAACGTTTTTTGTTATCCAAATCCATTCAACCAAATAACTAATTTTAGTTTCGAACACGAACGAGAAGGCGACGATTTCAACATAATTGTCGAAATTTATGATTCTTATGGACGTTTAATAAAACAGTTGAATGAAAATGTGTATAAAATCAGTACTCCTTACGACAAAATTTCATGGAATATTTCAGAAGATTTTGCCCCAATTGCTAATGGTAACTACTTTTATCGTATTTTTGCAAAATCACTGACAAGTTCATATCAAGCCACTGGCACGGGTAAATTTACGTCCGTTAAATAATTTAACTAACTTAAATCACAAGGAATTTTTGTTTAAAATTAGTTTATTGATTACTTTTGGAAAACCCATACAGAATTCTGTTATTCAATATCACACAATGCGTTATTAAGCCTCGTTACGAGAAACTTTAACCTTAAAGACAATGATTAAAAATGTTACTAACGCTCTCAGAGCGTCTTTGATGCTTGGATTGACGATATCCACTGCGAATGTATTTGCACAAACAACAAGAAATGAGGTGCCTACACCAGCCATTGCTTCAATGCTTATTGCACCTGATTCTCGTTCTGGTGCTATGGGTGATGCAGGTGTTGCCTTATCAACTCCTGATGGTGATGCAAATTCAATTTTTTGGAATCCTGGAAAACTCCCATTCTCAAATAAAGATTTTGGTGTTGCTGTTTCTTACACTCCTTGGTTACGTCAGTTAGTAAATGACATGGGATTGTTGAATCTGAGTGGTTATAAGAGAATTAAGAATAACCAAGTTATTGGTGCATCTATTAATTATTTTGACCAAGGTATTTTTCAAGCGACTGACCAAAACGGTAATTCATTAGGTAATTTTTCTTCAAAAGAATACTCAATATCTCTTTCATACTCACGTAAACTTTCTGAAAAATTAGGGTTAGGTGTTAACATAAAATACATCAATTCAACGTTACTTTCAGGACTAAGTACAACAGGTTCATTGGGTTATAATCTTCAACCAGCTTCAACAGTAGCCGCAGATATAGGTTTGTTTCATACTTCAAAAAGTGCTAATAAATGGAATTATAATTGGGGTATTATGATTCAAAATATCTCGGGTAGAGTCTCTTACGGAGGTAACGAATCCAACTTTATTCCGACTAACTTCAAGGCTGGTTTTGCTGCCATCAACACGATTGACGCACACAACAAGCTAACATTGACTGCGGATATTAATAAGTTGATGGTGCCAACTCCTACGTATGATGCTTCTGGTAGATTAATTCAAGCAAGTACCGCTATTGGTGGAATCTTAGGTTCATTTGGAGATGCCCCTGGTGGTTTTGGCGAAGAGTTAAAAGAAATTAATCTCTCTCTTGGTGCAGAATATATTTATAATGATATGTTTGCTCTTCGTACAGGATATTTCCACAGAAGTACCGAGAAAGGTGGTAATCCATTCTTTACCGCAGGTTTAGGCGTTAAGTTTGAGAAAAAATATGGTTTAGATTTTGCTTATTTGATTCCTGCGGGTAGCGGAAATCCATTGGCTCAAACATTGAGATTTACGCTTCATGCAAACTTCAATGCCGCTCCAAAAGTGATTGCGAACTAAGATTCAAAAAATAATTTATTTAGAAAATGACATTTCTTCGGGGATGTCATTTTTGTTTGCAACCACATAGAAGATATAGGTTGCATAGAAAAAATAGGTTTTACTATGATTTATACGGGATTATAAAGTAGAACAGGTTTCCAACCTGTTCATCGGACTCCATAAACAGGTTGGAAACTACGGGTGTTCGGAAGTTAGTTATCCGAATTTCCACTTAGAAGAATCACCACCACAAGCCTCCACAATTAGAGCTGTGATGTATTCGTCGAGTTGGATTTTAAACCGTCTTTTAGCTGTTTTAT